>NZ_JAERJP010000003.1:16498-207663 GCF_018257575.1 Tatumella sp. JGM91
CCGAGCGGCTGAAGGCAGCGGTCTTGAAAACCGCCGATGGGAAACCATCCGAGAGTTCGAATCTCTCCTCCTCCGCCATATTTCAGAAGAAACCAGCTACCAGGCTGGTTTTTTTTCGTCGGTAGTCTCCTCCCTGAGCGCTTTTCCGCCAGTGGCGGGAACTTTACACGCACAGAAACAGTCTATTCTCACTAACGCTGGCAATGAAGTTTGCTATAGTGATGGAAATCTTTGCTCTGACAGACGTCGCCGGAGAAGAGTGAAAGGCGGCTGACAGCCTGTTGATCTGCAAGGAATCTGTCAGAGACAATAACCCGTGCCCCTCAGAATTCATGGATTAGTTACAATGATTAAAAAATTAAGCTTGTGCACTCTCGCGGTGCTGGCGGCATTACCTGTAAGTCTGAACGCTCTGGCGGAAGAAAATGGTATGCAACTGGAACAGGTTTTAATGCTGAGCCGTCATAACCTGCGGGCGCCGCTGGCGAATGGAGGCAGTATTCTTGAGCAGTCTGCCAGCCGGAGCTGGCCGCAATGGGATGTTGCCGGTGGTGAACTGACCACCCGTGGCGGAGTGCTTGAAGCTTACATGGGGAAATATACCCATGACTGGCTGGCCAGGCAGGGAGTAATTGATAAAAACCAGTGTCCGAACCCGGCGTCAGTATTTGTTTATGCTAACAGCCTGCAGCGTACTGTAGCCACAGCACAATTCTTTGTCAGTGGTGCTTTCCCCGGGTGTGATATTGCCATTACCCATCAGGATGCAATGGGTACCATGGATCCGGTATTTAATCCGGTGATCACTAACGGCAGTGCTGAATTTAAAAAGGCGGCAATTGAAGCGATGGTCGCCGCTGAGAAACAGCAGCAGTCGCAATTGCAGGGCGCTTACAGCCAGCTGAATAAAGTGGCTGATTTCGCGAACGCTCCCCTGTGTAAAGGTAAAGAAAAATGCAGCCCGGGAAGTATGGCCAATACTTTCAGCATCGAAAAAGGCAAGGAACCTTCGGTTGACGGGCCATTGAAAATCGGCAACGCGCTGGTTGATGCGTTCACGTTACAGTATTACCAGGGATTCCCGGCTGATCAGGTGGCATGGGGACAAATTAAAACCCCGGATCAATGGAAAGCCTTGTCTGAAATAAAAAATGCCTACCAGGATATTCTGTTCACTACACCACCGGTTGCCCATGATGTTGCTGCGCCGCTGGTTGACTATATACGCAGTCAGCTGATTGACCAGGATAAATCCAGCGCGCCGGTATTCACCTTTATGGTCGGGCACGATTCGAATATCGCATCATTACTGGCAGATCTGAAAGTGAAGCCTTACCAGTTACCGGGCCAGTATGAACAGACGCCGATTGGCGGACAGCTGGTATTTGAACGCTGGCATGATAAAAACAACAACAAAGATCTGTTGAAAATCGAATACGTTTATCAGAGCACTCAGCAATTGCGAGATGCGGAGCCGCTGAGTCTGAGTCATCCGCCGCAACGGGTGACTTTACAACTGGAAGGTTGTCCGACGGACAGCAACGGATACTGTGCCTGGTCCGATTTCGCGACTGTGCTGAATACCGCACTGCAGGGAACGGCTATGCAACCGCATATGGCAACTACTGACACTCCTGCAGCTGCGGGCCCGCAGCCGAAGGATGGAGCCGTAACCACGGCAGCCGGGACGGCTGCTTCTGCGCAACCCGCGGCAGAGAAACCGGCGAAACGCAGCGAGCCGGCACCAGCCCAGCGGACGTCCACAGAAGCTACTCACGCCTCAGGGGCAGAGGCCGGACAATCCCGGTCGGGTCACAGTCAGGATAGTGGCGGAGAAAAGCACTGATTTCCGGTGCAGCAATATCAGTCATCTGCTGACCGTACAGTGATATAAAAAGGCAGCCCCGCAAATCAAATAATGCGGGGCTGCCTTTTTTATCCAGTGGTAAGAACTAAGAACAGGGGACTGACCCTGTTCTTAATCGGGCACTTATGCAGCTTTACGTTTTTGCACCTGCCAGCCGATAGCCAGCACAATAAACCATAATGGCGTTACCATCAGTGCCTGACGGGTATCCGGCTGTAAGGTTAATAGCACTAAGACAAAAGCAAAAAATAGCAGGCATACCCAGCTCATTACTTTCCCTGCCGGCATTTTAAACTCTGAAATATTATGTAGTTGCGGCCTTGTTTTGCGGTAAACAAGGTAACTGCATAAAATGATCGACCAGACGAACATAAATAAAATAGCGGAAACAGTCGTCACCAGAGTAAATACGGTCATGACATTAGGGATCAGATAAATCAGGGCGATTCCTGCCAGCAGGCAGAAGCATGAAAACAGCAGACCACTGACCGGGACGGAGCGTGCTGACAGACGGGCAAACCTGCGATGAGCAACCCCTTGTTCCGCCAGACCAAATAGCATCCGGCTGGTGGAAAAAATACCACTATTGGCGGATGACGCTGCGGAGGTAAGCACGACGAAGTTCACAATACCGGCAGCCGCAGGTAAACCTGTAAGCACAAACATTTCGACAAACGGGCTGCGTGAAGGAACGACCAGGTCCCAGGGCGTCACTGCCATAATGACTAACAGAGAACAGACGTAGAACATAATGATACGTAACGGGATAGCGTTAATTGCCCGTGGCAGAACCTTTTGCGGATCGCGGGTTTCGGCGGCAGTCGTCCCCACCAGCTCAATACCGACAAACGCGAATACGGCAATCTGAAATCCGGCAAAGAAACCGCTCAGACCTTTCGGGAAAAAGCCGCCGTGGGACCAGATATTACTGACAGCCGCCCGGGTACCGTCCGGTGCGCTGTAGTGAATACCGGTTAAAACAATTCCTGTGGCGATCAGCGCAATAATGGCGACTATTTTGATAATAGCAAACCAGAACTCCATTTCGCCGAACAGTTTTACAGTCGCAATATTCAGGACCAGGAAAACGGCAATACAGAGTATGGCGCTCATCCAGACAGAGAATCCCGGCATCCAGAACTGCAAATATGACGTAATAGCAACAATGTCAGCAATACCGGTGACAACCCAGCAAAACCAGTATGTCCAGCCAGTAAAATAACCGGCCCACGGGCCGAGTAAGTCCGCTGCAAAATCGCTAAAGGATTTATATTCCATATTTGACAGTAATAATTCGCCCATCGCCCGCATAACGAAAAACAGCATAAAGCCGATCAGCATATAGACGAAAATTATCGATGGTCCGGCAAGACTGATGGTTTTTCCGGATCCCATAAATAATCCGGTGCCGATAGCGCCACCAATCGCTATCAATTGTATATGGCGATTATTTAAATTACGCCGCAGTTTTTGCGGATCCTCACCGGTCACATTATCCTGAGGTTGATGTGTCATGTTTTTATTTCCTGTGATTGTTTTTTCAGCTCTGTTGGCTGTTTTGTTGTTATCTGTCCGGACGATAGTCAGTATTTCGTAGCCAGTAAATGGCAGCGCCCTGACGGGGCCTGTTTACCTTGTACCACACTCTCTGCAACCGGAGGAATAACCAGCGTAACCGGCCATGCTAAGTGATGATTTTTCACCCGGTATTTCTGAAGGACAAGGGCAGCGGAGCATCTATGGCCGGGTGATACAGGCAGCCATAACAAACAGCAGCAGGTCAGAAGAGGGGAATGTTTCCTGCCTCAGGGGAGACAGGAAAACAGACTATTATTGCAAATAGCCCGATTTAATCTGTTTCAGCGTGGTAATAAATAATTCGGTATCGGCGTCAGCATCCAGTGAAGCCAGATAACGCTCCATATTCAGGATCGCCTTACCGGCATCGACCTGGCCCATGGATTGCAAAATACAGGTTATCATCATCTTCAGACAGGTGACTTCACGGGATAATGCTTCAGGGGTTTTTTCTGTAGGAAATTCTACATAATTCATTGTTTCAGACTCCGTTAACCGGCAATACCTTGCCATAATGGCGTGGATTATAACAGAATCATGATGGGGGCATTAGCATTTTCCGCCTGACACAGAGGCCGGTATTGGCGGGGGAAGACCGGCGGGGAAATAACGGAAAACAGCGGATAGCCTGTATTTCTCGCGGGTATTATCCGGTAAAAGACAGAGAAGGTTCGGCAACTATTGCTATAATCAGAATTTGATAAGAGTCAAAAACGTAATGTCTCTCAACGGATCCCGGCGGCCTTTTATGTCAAACTGCCAGAAATAAACCCGGTTGTTTCTTCTCTCAATACAGTTGAATCTCAGCCCTGAAACAGTGAATAGTTACCGTTACCGTATGTTCAGTAAACTGAATATCAACGGCGATGCAGAGCTGACACCTCTTGCCATACGTCACGGGCTGATTAATACGGATTTGGTGATAAGCAGTGAATGATATTTTTGACCCTGCAGATTTTCTTCGGACAGTGACCCACCAGCCGGGTGTATACCGTATGTACGGTACCGGTGATGAAGTTATCTATGTAGGTAAAGCGAAAGACCTTAAAAAACGACTGAGCAGTTACTTCCGCGCTCAGGTCCCGGGCCGGAAAACAGAGGCTCTGGTGGCGCATATTGTGCATATTGATGTCACCGTGACTCACAGTGAAACGGAAGCCTTACTGCTTGAACACAACTACATTAAACTATACCAGCCCCGCTATAATGTCTTGCTGCGGGATGATAAATCTTATCCTTTCATCCTGCTCAGTAATGATAAGCATCCACGGCTTGCATCCCACCGTGGTGCCAGACAGGCGAAAGGTGAATATTTTGGTCCTTTTCCTAATGGCAGTGCAGTGCGCGAAACCCTGGCCATTTTGCAGAAAGTCTTTCCTATCCGGCAATGTGAGAACAATGTTTATCGCAACCGGTCGCGTCCCTGTCTGCAATATCAGATAGGTCGCTGTCTGGGGCCCTGTGTCAGCGGGCTGGTCACGGAACAGGAATATCAGCAACAGACCGAATACGTCCGTTTATTCCTCGCGGGGAAAGATGATCAGGTATTGAAATTACTGATCAGTCGCATGGAGCAGGCAAGTGCAGAGCTAAAATTCGAAGAAGCAGCCCGGCTCCGTGACCAGATTCAGGCGGTCAGACAGATCACCGAAAAACAATTTGTATCAAACCAGGGGGATGACCTGGATGCTATCAGTATTGCTTTCGATTCAGGGATGGCCTGTGTCCATGTCCTGTTTATCCGTCAGGGGAAAGTACTGGGCAGCCGGAGTTATTTCCCTAAAGTGCCACCGGGTACTGAGCTTGCAGAAGTTGTGCAGACGTTTGTCGGTCAGTTTTATCTGCAGGGCAGTGAAGTCCGTACGTTACCGGGTGATATTCTGCTCGATTTTACCTTGCCTGAAATTAGTGTGCTGAGTGAATCTTTGTCAGAAATGGCGGGGCGTAAAATCAGCCTGCAAAGCAAACCCCGTGGTGACAGAGCACGGTATCTTAAGCTCGCCAGAACGAATGCGGCGACAGCACTGACGTCAAGACTGGCACAGCAGTCAACGGTCCATCAGCGGCTGGCTGCACTGGCCAGCTATCTTAGTCTGCCCGCAATTCGACGGATGGAATGTTTTGATATCAGCCATACTATGGGTGAACAAACGGTTGCATCCTGTGTTGTCTTTGATACCAATGGCCCGCTGCGTGCCGAATACCGGCGTTATAATATTACCGGCATTACACCGGGGGATGATTATGCGGCAATGAATCAGGTACTGCAGCGGCGTTACAGTAAAGCACTCGAGGCAAGTAAAATTCCTGATGTTATTGTGATTGATGGTGGTAAGGGGCAACTGGCTCAGGCGAAAGATGTTTTTGCGGGGCTGGAAGTCGACTGGGACAAAAACCACCCGCTATTACTGGGCGTGGCAAAGGGCAGTGACCGTAAAGCCGGGCTGGAAACCTTATTTCTCGATGCAGAAGGCGAGGGGATGTCATTACCTCCTGACTCACCGGCACTGCATGTTATTCAGCATATCCGTGATGAATCTCATAACCATGCGATCTCCGGACACCGTCTGAAACGGGCGAAAGTAAAATCGGCCAGCAGCCTGGAAGGCATTGAAGGGATCGGACCTAAACGTCGCCAGCAGTTACTGAAATATATGGGGGGCTTGCAGCCATTAAAAAATGCCACTGTTGATGAAATTGCCAGGGTTCCCGGGATTTCTGTGGCTCTGGCGGAAAAAATATTCCATTCTCTCAAACACTAGCATTGAAACAGCAGGGGCAATGTAGCAACATAGAGGCTATCGCTACCGTATCCAGGCTGTCAGTCCCCTATGCAATTTAACATACCGACCTATCTCACGCTGTTCAGGGTTGTTTTAATTCCCTTTTTTGTACTGGCGTTTTACCTGCCTTTTAGCTGGGCGCCGGTCTGCTGTGCGTTATTGTTCGTCCTTGCGGCGATTACTGACTGGTTTGATGGTTTTCTGGCGCGGCGCTGGAAACAAACCACTGCTTTTGGTGCATTTCTCGACCCGGTAGCAGATAAAGTTATGGTGGCAATTGCACTGGTGCTGGTGGCTGAATATTTTCACTCCTGGTGGATTACATTACCGGCTGCAACCATGATTGCACGGGAAATTATTATTTCTGCGCTGCGTGAATGGATGGCTGAAATAGGAAAACGTAGCAGTGTGGCAGTTTCATGGATTGGCAAAGTAAAGACAACCGCACAGATGCTGGCATTAGTTGCCTTGCTGTGGCGGCCTAACAGCAGTGTCGAGCTTGCCGGTATTCTGGCACTGTATATAGCGGCGGCATTAACTTTCTGGTCGATGTTCCAGTACCTGAGTGCGGCCCGCAAAGACTTGCTCGATCAGTAAGCAATGCGATGAAAATGACAGCAAATGATTGCTGTCATTGAAAAAATGGTTGACTGGTCTGTCGTGCTTAGTAGAATACAGCACATCAAAAAATTGTCCGGATACAGCTTATACGCTTTATCAGCGATGGATAATATTGCGGGAATAGCTCAGTTGGTAGAGCACGACCTTGCCAAGGTCGGGGTCGCGAGTTCGAGTCTCGTTTCCCGCTCCAGATTCAGATTTGCGAAACGAGAGAGTATTTGCAAGTCGCAGAAAAAAGGACCTTCGGGTCCTTTTTTCGTTGCTATTTTCCCTCAGACAACCTTACCGTAATACCCGGACTATCGTGCCAAACGAAGCCGGGCTGATGTATGGTAATACTTTCCGCCAGGTACTGAATGATACGGCACAGCGTTTGCGTGATCGCCAGAATTCACCGGCAGGGCTGGTCAGGATTAACGCCCCGGACGCGATTCTGTTATCAAACAATGCGGAAACACTGGTCAACGCAGCCCTTAAGGGGGCTGATATTGTGTTAATGCCGGACTGGCAGGCAGGTGAACTGTTACGACAAAAACGGTTTATTCGACTATTACCGGAGTGGCAGGCCGGAGTCAGTCAGGAAAAAGCGTTATTGCCATGGTCTATCCCCGGGCGCGGTTTATCCCGCTGAATGTCCGTACCGTCAGTGACTTTCTTGCCGAAAAATTCGGGTCACCTCCGTACTGGTCATATGACTAAGGTATGCAGGTGACTGGCAGAGAAAGCGGGGCAGAAATGACCGGCAAAAAAAAGTCAGCGCCGATTTACGCTGACGATTCTATAGCAATGGAAAGCGGCAGGTCAGCCGGTCACTTTTTCAGACTGTAAGGTAAAGTCCTGATATAACCGGCGGGCCAGGCTGCTGACAGGGCCACAGGATAATGTTTTTTCTTCAATACGATTACAGTGCAATACTTTGCCATGGTTACCGGTACTGAAAATTTCGTCAGCGTTCAGTACATCTTCCGTTGTCAGTGTGACTTCTTCCACCGGAATACCTTCTGCGCGCAGCAGTTTAATCACCCGCTGGCGGGTAATTCCGTTCAGAAAGCTGCCATTAGGTAACGGGGTATACGCGGTACCCTGTTTAACAATCCAGAGATTTGCCGCAGCAAACTCGGCAATATTGCCTTCGGCATCCAGTACTACGGCAGTATTGAAGCCGCGCTGGTTAGCTTCACGGATAATACGCTGTGTATTCGGATACAGGCAGGAGGCTTTCGCTTCGGTAGGCGCCATGCTGGCATCCGGACGGCGATAAGGGCTGAAAGTCGCACTGAAACCGTTATCTTCCGGAAGCGCAGTTTCAAAAATATGCAGTGCGAAAGTTGTACTGTCCGGATCCGGTAACAGGAATCCGCCCGGTGAAAAGAACAGTACTTTAATATAATAATCGGTATCATGTGGCAGCTGAGTTAAGCCTTCACGGACTAAATCAGCAATATTTTCTGCAGAAATTTTAGGTGCCATTCCCATGGTAATAGCTGACTTTATCGCCCGCTGACAGTGGGCATCCAAATCCGGCAGATGGCCTTTAACGGAACGGGCACCATCGAACACTCCGGAGGCCATCCATAGTGCATGATCGGTTAAACCAATAACCGGTTTATCCTTGGTACTCCACTCCCCATCAAACCAGATGATTTCGCGACTATTCATTATTTATTTTCCAGATTGCCGATAGATTATTTACTATTGAAACGATGTTGTTCAGAAAACAGGAACAACAACAACGAATCCCAGCATAGCAAGAAAAAGTAGCCACTGAATAGTTTCTGCAGGGATGATTTTGATGCGATCTATTCCGGCCGTAGTGATGATCCTGCTCAGTACTTAAGGATCATTGATTAAATTAATGATCTGCTACTAATCCAATATAGTTGTCTGATAACTATCGTATTATTCCAGTTAATACTGATTTTTTCAGTGGCTGTATTTTTTGACATGAACAAATAATAACCATTCAGTCTCAGGGATGTGATTTGATGATTGCTATCAGCAGGTGATAGCGGCATAATGCGCCTCCCCGAAATTCATCGCCAGATGGAAATCTGTGGGTAACATTACAATCAGTGACCTGTTTCCCGAAATATTGCCCAGTATTAATGGTAATATTCCGTTTTCTGTGAACAGAGTTATCCACAATCGCCCATACAACATTCCTCATAACTTACCGACATCACGAACGGATATTGTCGTGTTTAATGCATTGATTTAATTATTTATAATTCAAATATCTTCCTGATGCAGTATTGGTCATATTTCGTCTGTACACCTTGAATCACCAAGCGTTTTTATTTTTATCCACAGAAAAATTTCCGGTCAGAAAATTCAGCACGATGTTATCTCAGGATCGGATAAAACCTCGCGGCGCAGGTAAAGTATGAAGTTGCAATATCTGCGGGTCAGCTCCATTTTGGACCGGGAGCATGATATGGTGGCTGCCTGTCGTTATCTCCCGTAAGAGGTGGCAAATGTCTGTTCAGGATCCCTGTTCCCCGTTATTACCTGAGGCTGTATGGCCTGTCGCTCACTTTCCCCGGCTTGAAAAATATTTATGTGAAACCGAGGGTATCAGCCCTTATACGCTGATGGAGCGTGCCGGGCAGGCTGCTTTTGCCAGAGCATGTCAGTTATGGCCAGAGGCCAGACACTGGCGGGTCCTGTGCGGTGGCGGTAATAACGGTGGCGATGGCTATATTATCGCCCGGCTGGCAAAACAGGCGGGATATCAGGTAACTCTGGTCGCCTGTGACTGGCAGAATGCGCCGCCGGAAGCTCACCGTGCACGGGAAAAGTGGCTTGAGTGTGGCGGAAAATGCACAGCTGCTGACGGTGAATGGCCCGGTGACGAGGATTTGATCATTGACGGGTTACTGGGAATAGGACTGAACCGGGCACCGCAAGAGCCTTATTGTCAGTTGATCCGTAAAACCTTACAACGATCTTGCCCGGTGCTGGCACTGGATATTCCGTCAGGGCTGATGGCTGATACGGGAGCCGTACCCGGAGAGGCGATCAAAGCGACAGTAACACTGAGTTTTATTGCCTTAAAAGCAGGTTTACTGACCGGTCAAGCCCGGGAATACTGCGGGAAGATCCTTGTGGATCCGCTGGGGCCATCCCTCAGTGAAATATATAGCGAGCCGCCGATCCGTCGTAAAGATACGGCAGATTTATCGGGCTGGATCCTCCCCCGCAATGCAACCGCACATAAAGGGAATAATGGCCGGCTATTACTGGCAGGGGGAGATGAGGGGACCGGCGGTGCTATAAGGCTGGCAGCAGAAGCCGCATTACGCAGTGGTGCCGGGTTGGTACGGGTACTGACCCATCCGCAACATGTGACCGCGTTACTGGCCGCTCGTCCGGAACTTATGGTGGCTGCGGTGTCAGAACAACGATTACAGGAAAGTATCGACTGGGCCGATATAGTGGTGACCGGTCCCGGCCTTGGCCAGAGAGACTGGGGACGCCGAATCCTTGCTCAGGTAAAAAAAAGTAAAAAAGACACACTTTGGGATGCGGATGCCCTTAACCTTCTGGCAATCGACCCCGATACACGTCAGAATCGCATCCTGACCCCTCATCCGGGGGAAGCTGCCAGGTTGTTAGGTACATCGGTTCAGGTTGTGGAGAGTAACCGGCTGCAGGCGGCACATAAGCTGGTACAGCGTTATGGCGGAGTAGTGGTGCTTAAAGGTGCCGGTACTGTGATAGCGTCTGAAAGCGGAGCGACGGTGATTGCTGATGTGGGCAATCCGGGGATGGCTAGCGGAGGAATGGGCGATGTACTGAGCGGTATCATTGCTGCACTTGCCGGACAGAAACTCTCTCTCTATGATGCAGCCTGCGCAGGCGTTGTTGCCCATGGCGGTGCTGCCGATCTTGTTGCCCGTGAGTATGGTATGCGGGGTATGTTAGCCAGCGATTTATTTTATCCGCTCAGGCGATTAGTTAATCCGGAAATGAATCTGAAATAAGAATGAAAACCTCTGTAATCTCTTTACCCGACGAATCAGCTACCCTCCGATTAGGTGCTGCCCTGGCACTTGCCAGCCAGCGTGCCACGGTCATTTACCTGTATGGTGATTTGGGGGCAGGAAAAACCACCTTTAGCCGTGGTTTTATTCAGGCACTTGGGCATCAGGGTAATGTAAAAAGTCCGACTTATACGCTGGTTGAGCCCTATACCCTTGGTGATCGTGCAATATATCATTTCGATTTATACCGGCTGGCTGATCCGGAAGAACTGGAGTTTATGGGGATCCGTGATTATTTTTCCGGGGATGCCATCTGTCTGGTGGAATGGCCGCAGCGCGGAAACGGTTTCTTACCTGACCCTGACCTGACGGTAACGATGAGCTACGTCAGTGATGCCCGTCAGGCAGAAATTGTTGCCGAAAGCCCGTATGGTGAAACGCTGCTGAGCATACTGACCGCGGACGGGAAAGAGATATGACACGGCGGTTTTTTAGCCGTTACCGGCTGTTTCTGTGGATGATATTGCTGCTCCCGGGGCTTTCTGTCGCGGCGAGCTTGTCCAATATTGGTGTCCGGAACGGCGACTCACTGACGACAGTGACCCTGCATTTTAGCGGTAAACCTGCCTATTCATGGTTTTCTCTGCACAATCCTGAACGAGTCGTGATGGATATTCGTCAGACCGGGAAAATTAATGGCCTGCCGCTGAACTTCAGTGGTGAAAATATTGTAAAACGCATTCGTACCAGTCAACCGGCGGATAATCAGAGTTTCCGGCTGGTGTTCGAACTGACTCAGCCGGCCAGCACTGTCACCCGGCTAACACAACAAGGTGATCAGTATCAGGTCATTTTTTCTTTACGCGGGCGACAAACGGCCAAAGCAGCGCCGGTCAGTCCGGTGACCCCGCAGGTGGTGCAGCCACCGGCCAGTCAGGCAGTTGCGACGACGGTGAGTCAACCGCAGCGTAACGAGCAGGTCATCATTGCTATTGATGCAGGCCATGGCGGACAGGACCCGGGCGCTATCGGCCAGAATGGCCTGAAAGAGAAAAATGTCACTATTTCTATTGCCCGTAAATTACAGAAACTGCTGAATGCTAACCGGATGTTCAAGGCCGTTATGACCCGTAACGGGGATTACTACGTATCAGTAATGGGCCGTTCGGAAGTGGCACGTAAAGAAAACGCCAATCTGCTGTTGTCTGTCCATGCGGATTCAGCACCCAGCCATACAGCCAGTGGTGCTTCGGTCTGGGTACTTTCAAACCGGCGGGCAAATTCTGAAATGGCAGGCTGGCTGGAAAAAACAGAGAAGCAATCTGAGTTATTAGGCGGTGCCGGTGATCTGCTGGCAAGCAATAAAGCTGACCCCTATTTTAGCCAGGCAGTACTGGACCTGCAGTTTGGGCACTCGCAGCGGGTAGGGTATGACGTGGCCGTCAAAGTGATTCAGCAACTGCGGGTGGTCACCCCGATGCATAAACGTTTACCAGAGCATGCCAGTCTCGGTGTGTTACGGTCACCGGATATACCGTCGTTACTGGTTGAAACCGGATTCATCAGTAACCGTCAGGAAGAACGTTTACTGGGCAGCAGTGCTTATCAGGATAAAATAGCGAAAGCTATCTATCACGGGCTGTATAACTATTTTAAAATCCATCCGCTGCAAAGTATTCCGCAGAAAGAGAATAAAGCCATTGCGGTGAGTTCCGCGGGAAATCTTAGCAAGGGAACGACACACATCCATATTGTGCAGCGGGGAGAAACCCTGTCAGGGATCGCTCAGCGCTATGGTGTCACCCCGGGTTCACTGGTAGCGCTAAATAAACTGAAAAAAGAAGGCGTCTGGACAGGACAACGTCTGAAGATCGCTGTGGCCGGAAAAAGTGTACCGGTAGCCAGAAAAGCGTCGATGATTAAGCATAAGGTCGTCAAAGGTGATTCATTAAGCAGTATTGCTGCGCGCTACGGCGTCAGTGGTAAAACTATTATGCAACAAAATAATATGCGCTCAGAAAATGTAATGCTGGGCCAGACTCTGACTATTTCTCAGCCATAAATTATCCGGAAACGGAGGCTGTTGATAAGCTATTTCTGCGGGGATCGGCTATGGCTATACAGATATTACCACCTCAGCTGGCTAACCAGATAGCTGCCGGAGAGGTGGTAGAGCGTCCGGCATCAGTGGTGAAAGAGCTGGTGGAAAATAGTCTGGATGCCGGGGCGACGAAAATTGATATCGGGATAGAAAAAGGCGGAGCTAAGCGTATTTCTATCCGGGACAATGGCGCGGGTATTGCTAAAGATGAACTGGCGATGGCCCTGGCCCGTCATGCCACCAGTAAGATTACCAGTCTGGATGACCTTGAAGCCATTATGAGTCTCGGCTTCCGGGGAGAGGCGCTGGCCAGTATCAGTTCGGTGTCGCGGCTGATACTGACGTCACGCACCGCAGAACAGAGCGGCGCATGGCAGGCCTATGCCGAAGGCCGTGATATGGCAGTAACACTGAAACCCGCTGCGCACCCTTGCGGTACTACCCTGGAAGTCTTAGACCTGTTTTATAATACGCCCGCCCGGCGTAAGTTTTTACGTACCGAAAAAACCGAATTTACCCACATCGACGAAATTATTCGCCGGATTGCGCTGGTACGTTTTGACGTGGAACTGTCCCTTAGCCATAACGGTAAAATGGTGCGTCAGTACCGGATTGCCAATGACCAGCGTCAGCGTGAGCGTCGTTTAGGGGCTATTTGCGGGACAACTTTTGTTGAGCATGCCCTGTACCTTGAGTGGCAACATGGTTCGCTGAATCTGAACGGATGGGTGGCTGAACCTCAGGGCGCACGGCAGATCACTGACGTGCAGTATTGTTACGTGAACGGTCGTATGATGCGCGATAAGTTGATCAACCACGCTATCCGCCAGGCATATCAGGACAAGCTGGGGGATGATCAGCAGCCGGCTTATGTGCTTTATTTGCAAATTGATCCCCACCAGGTTGATGTTAATGTACATCCGGCCAAGCATGAAGTGCGTTTTCATCAGTCACGTCTGGTACATGATTTTATTTACCAGGGCGTTCTCAGTGCTTTACAGAGTGCAGCACAACGGGATCCGCTGACAGAGTCGCAACATAATCCCCCTTCAGCCAGCCACACGCCGGAGAATCGTCGTTCTGCCGGAACGAACCGTTTCTCCTCACCACCTGAGACGGAGCGACACCCGGAGAGGGATACCCGCAGCAGTGAACCGCCTGCCCGCCAGAGCCGCAGTGGTGGCAGCACTGCCACCAGCAGGCCTGCGAGGGAAACTTTTGCTGGCGAAGGGTATCAGGCGAAACAGGGAGAGGCCTACCAGCGTATGTTATCGGCTGCTCGTGAGCCGCTGGCGACCGGTATATCAGCTCCCGGGCCAGTAGCCACAGACTCACCACTGGAGGCCCATCAGCAGAGCTTTGGCCGGGTGCTTACGGTGCTGCGCCAGTCGTATGCCGTGACGGAAAACGCTCAGGGCCTGAGGATCATTTCCCTGACAGTCGCAGCACGCTGGCTGATCCGTGCGCAATTACAACCGGACGGGGAGCCGCTGCGTACTCAGCCATTACTGATCCCCGTACGCCTGAAAGCAGGGAAGCAGGAACTCCGGGCCCTGACAACCCACATCGACAGCCTGCAATATCTGGGAATGGATTTTGCGACAGATGCGCAGCATGTGACCTTACGTGGTGTGCCTTTACCATTACGAACACAAAATTTACAAAACTTGATTCCGGAACTGTTAGGCTATCTTGCCCTGCAGTCAGAGGTCGGTGCAGAGCAACTCGCCCAGTGGCTGGCGTCACGTTGCCACACTGTTCACTCGGAATGGAATCACTCACAGGCTATTGCCTTACTGGCAGATCTGGAGAGGCTGACACCGTCGCTGGTTTCAGCACCTCCGGCAGGCTTATTGCAGGCAGTAGATTTAGATAATGTCTTTGAAGCGTTGAAAAATGAGTGAAATAAACCAGGCCAGCCGGCCGAAGGCGATATTTTTAATGGGGCCGACAGCCTCCGGAAAAACGGCACAGGCCATTGCATTGCGCCAGAAGCTGCCGGTGGAAATTATCAGTGTCGATTCTGCGTTGATCTATAAAGGGATGGATATCGGTACCGCAAAACCTTCGGCAGAAGAACTGGCCCTGGCGCCGCACCGGTTGCTGGATATCCGGGATCCTGCTGAAGCATATTCAGCGGCAGATTTCTGTCGTGATGCGCTGAAAGAAATGGATGATATTGTAAGAGACGGGCGTATTCCGTTGCTTGTTGGCGGAACGATGCTCTATTTCAAAGCGTTACTTGAGGGATTGTCACCGTTGCCTGCGGCAAACCCTGAAGTCCGCAAACAGCTGGAAGACAGAGCGAAAAATGAGGGATGGGAGTCCCTGCATCGTGATTTATGTCAGATAGATCCTGAAGCGGGTCTGCGTATTCATCCGAATGATCCGCAGAGACTCTCAAGGGCACTGGAAGTTTTCCTGATTTCGGGTAAAACTTTAACTGAGCTGACAAAAATTTCTGGTGAAACGTTACCCTACGATGTGATGCAGTTCGCTATTGCGCCTGCAACCCGGGAATTATTGCATGAGCGCATTGCGTTACGTTTTCAGCAGATGCTGGCGTCGGGCTTTGAGGCTGAAGCACGGGAATTATTTGCACGAGGTGATCTGCATACGGATATGCCGTCAATTCGCTGTGTGGGCTATCGCCAGATGTGGGCATTTTTATCGGGTGAAACAGATTACGATGAAATGGTTTTTCGCGGAATCTGTGCCACACGACAGCTGGCAAAACGGCAGATGACCTGGTTACGTGGCTGGCAAAATGTTCACTGGCTTGACAGTGATCAACCCGCATTGGCACAAGATGCGATTATGCAGGTAGTTAGTGCTAACATTCGGTGATTGTGTACAATTGATTCGTTACCGTGCGCAAAATTTTTCGCAATTTTTACACTGTTGGTTCTGAAATAATAAACAACAAGCATATAAGGAAAAGATAGAATGGCTAAAGGGCAATCATTACAAGACCCGTTTTTGAACGCGTTGCGTCGCGAACGTGTACCGGTTTCGATTTATCTGGTGAATGGCATTAAATTGCAAGGTCAGATCGAGTCATTTGATCAGTTTGTCATTCTGTTAAAAAATACCGTTAGTCAGATGGTCTATAAGCACGCGATTTCTACCGTGGTGCCTTCTCGTCCTGTGTCTCATCACACCAATGCTCCGGCAGGTGTTAGCAACTATCATAATAACGGGACAGCACCGACACAGTCACAACAAGACGGTGACAGCGCAGAGTAATTAGTCACTCGCATGCCAGGGCTGGCAACAATTTAGTGTTTCCCGTCCTGGTCTTTTTTAAAGAGAGGTTTTCGCTTGTTTGAGCGTTATGATGCCGGCGAGCAGGCCGTACTGGTCCATATCTGGTTTTCACAGGACCGGGACGTGGAGGATTTAGAAGAATTTGAAACACTGGTTTCTTCTTCAGGTGTTGAATCACTCCAGGTCGTGACCGGAAGCCGTAAAGCTCCCCATCCCAAATACTTCGTTGGTGAAGGCAAAGCGGCAGAAATTGCCGAAACAGTGAAAGCGACCGGTGCGTCGGTAGTACTGTTTGATCATGCACTGTCACCAGCCCAGGAACGTAACCTGGAAAGTTTATGTCAATGCCGGGTGGTCGATCGTACCGGACTTATTCTGGATATCTTTGCACAACGGGCCCGTACTCACGAAGGTAAATTGCAGGTTGAGCTTGCCCAGCTACGTCATCTGGCAACCCGCCTGGTACGGGGCTGGACACACCTTGAACGTCAGAAGGGCGGAATAGGACTGCGTGGCCCGGGGGAAACCCAGCTGGAGACTGACCGTCGTTTACTGCGTAATCGTATCAGCCTGATATTATCGCGCCTGTCACGGGTAGAGAAGCAGCGCGAACAGGGGCGCCAGGCACGTGCAAAAGCTGACGTACCCACGGTTTCGCTGGTGGGATATACCAATGCCGGGAAATCAACACTGTTTAATGCGGTGACTTCCGCAGAGGTGTATGCGGCAGACCAGTTATTTGCCACCCTTGACCCGACACTGCGCCGGTTACAGGTTGCTGATGTCGGTGAAGTTGTGCTGGCCGATACCGTCGGATTTATCCGCCATTTGCCTCATGATTTGGTGGCTGCGTTTAAAGCCACATTACAGGAAACCCGGCAGGCTTCTTTACTGATGCATGTTATTGATGCCGCCGATTTACGGGTCAGCGAAAATATTGATGCGGTCAATGACGTACTGGCCGAAATTGAAGCAGATGAAATTCCGGCATTACTGGTGATGAATAAAATCGATATGCTGGACGATTTTGAGCCGCGTATTGATCGTAATGAAGAGAATATGCCGGTACGGGTGTGGTTATCTGCCCGCAGTGGTGTCGGACTGCCGTTACTCTGGCAGGCCTTGTCTGAACGGCTGGCTGGTGAAATTGCCAGCTATCAGCTGCGACTGCCACCGGAAGCCGGTAAGTTACGCAGCCGCTTCTATCAGCTGCATGCGATAGAAAAAGAGTGGAATGAAGAAGACGGCAGTACCGGAATACAGATCCGTATGCCAATTGTTGACTGGCGGCGCCTGTGCAAGCAGGAGCCCTCAGTCATTGATTATATTGTCTGATTTTTAGCAATACCTGAATAATAGTATCTCAACATCGGATACCACCGCACTTACGTTAAATTATCACCGCACTACTATAAATGGAGTATAAGCATGGCGTGGAATCAGCCCGGTAATAACGGACAGGACCGCGACCCGTGGGGAAGCAGCAATAATAAAGGCGGCAACTCCGGGGGAAATCGTGGGGGTCGTGATCAGGGCCCTCCTGATTTGGACGACATTTTCCGAAAACTCAGCAGTAAACTGGGGAAATTTGGTGGAGGAAAATCAGAAGGCGATGGTCCGTCCACCGGAAAAATTGCAGGCATTGTTGCGGTAGTTGTGGTGGCGGTCTGGGCCGCCAGCGGATTTTACACCATTGGCGAAGCTGAACGCGGGGTCGTCACCCGTTTCGGGCAGTTCAGCCATCTGGTAGGTCCCGGGCTGAACTGGAAACCGACATTTATTGATAATGTCCGTCCGGTCAACGTAGAAGCCGTTCGGGAACTGGCGACCTCCGGAGTAATGCTGACTTCCGATGAAAACGTAGTGCGGGTGGAAATGAACGTTCAGTACCGGGTCACGGATCCCGAACGTTACCTGTATTCGGTAACCAATGCTGATGACAGTCTGCGTCAGGCGACTGACAGTGCATTACGCGGTGTGATTGGTCGTTCAACCATGGATCGTGTGCTGACGGAAGGACGTACTGTCGTGCGTAGCGAAACTCAGCGTGAGATTGAAGATACTATTCGCCCTTACAATATGGGTATCAGTGTGCTGGATGTTAACTTCCAGGCTGCCCGTCCGCCTGAAGAAGTAAAAGCGGCATTTGATGATGCAATCGCTGCGCGTGAAAATCGTGAACAATATGTTCGTGAGGCTGAAGCCTATGCGAATGAAGTACAGCCACGGGCTAACGGCCAGGCTCAGCGTATTCTTGAGGAAGCACGTGCTTATAAAGAACGTACTGTGCTGGAAGCTCAGGGTGAAGTCGCCCGTTTCGCCGAGATTTTACCGGAATATAAAGCCGCGCCACAGATCACCAAAGAACGTTTGTATCTGGACACTATGGAACGGGTTATGTCCCAGACCCGTAAAGTTATCGTCAATGACAAAAGTAATAACCTGATGGTTATGCCGCTGGATCAGCTATTGAAAGGCGGCACTGCTGCAGTGACCCGGGAAAAAGCAGTCGCCCCGATGACACCGCTTAAACCGTCATCGGTTTCCTCTTCTGAAGTCAGCATGCGTCGTAATACCTCAGGCTTTTCGCCGGAAAGTGTTATGGATCAGCGACGGGCGAATGCGCTGCGCAATGATGGCCAGCGTGATGGAGGAGATGAATAATGCGTAAGTCTGTAATTGTAGTGGCTGTGATTGTGGTGGTGTTATTGTTCACCTCAATGTTCGTTATCCCGGAAGGACAACGCGGTATCGTGGTTCGTTTCGGTAAAGTGTTACGTGACAGCGAGAATAAACCGCTGGTGTATACGCCGGGTCTGCATTTCAAAGTGCCTTTCTTTGAGACCGTAAAAACACTGGATGCACGTATCCAGACCATGGATAACCAGGCCGACCGTTTTGTGACCAAAGAGAAAAAAGATCTGATCGTTGATTCATACATTAAATGGCGGATCAGTGATTTCAGTCGTTACTATCTGGCGACCGGTGGCGGAGATATCTCCCAGGCTGAGTTATTACTGAAACGTAAGTTCAGTGACCGTCTGCGTTCTGAAATCGGCCGGCTGGATGTGCGTGATATCGTTACCGATTCACGTGGCCGCCTGACGACGGATGTACGGGATGCCCTGAATACCGGCAGTGCCGGCAGTGACGACGATGTGCAAACCCCGGCCGCAGATGATGCCATTGCCAGCGCGGCGGCAAGGGTAGAGAAGGAGACTCAGGGGAAAGTGGCTGCGGTAAATCCAAACAGTATGGCCGCACTGGGGATTGATGTTGTTGATGTTCGTATCAAACAGATCAACCTGCCTGCTGAAGTGTCAGGGGCTATTTATAATCGTATGCGTGCGGAACGTGAATCTGTTGCCCGTAGTCAGCGTTCTCAGGGACAGGAAGAGGCTGAAAAGCTGCGCGCTCAGGCTGACTATCAGGTCACTAAGACTCTGGCTGAAGCACAACGCCAGGCTCTGATTACCCGTGGTGAAGGGGATGCAGAAGCCGCAAAACTGTTTGCAGATGCTTTCAGTAAAGATCCTGATTTTTATGCCTTTATCAGAAGTCTGACCGCTTATGAAAACAGCTTCCGTGGCAATAAAGACGTGATTGTAATGAGCCCGGACAATGATTTCTTACGTTTTATGAAATCACCGTCAACCGCTGCAAGTCACTGATTTTACTGTTTTACACTGACAGGCCGGCGTTTGCCGGCCTTTTCTATTGGACCGCAAGATGAATACAACAATCTGGATGGCGTTAGCGCTGGTATTGGTTCTGGAAGGCCTCGGGCCGATGCTCTATCCCGGAGGCTGGCGTAAATTTATTGCCGCGATGGTAAAACTGCCTGATAACGTATTACGACGTTTCGGTGGCGGACTGGTGGTCGCGGGAATCGTGATCTATTATATGGTCAGTCGCTGAAGTCTGCGGGTTTTACGATACTGAATAAAATCACCGCAAAAAAAGTACGCAACCGTATGCTAAAAATGCTGAAAGAGACTATTTCAGATGGTAGAATCCTTTTTTAAGCAATCGGTGGTTTTGGAAAATGGGTAAGAACGTCGTCGTACTTGGCACCCAATGGGGTGACGAAGGCAAAGGTAAAATCGTAGATCTTCTGACTGAACGTGCGAAATATGTTGTTCGCTATCAGGGTGGCCACAATGCCGGTCACACACTGGTCATCAACGGTGAAAAAACCGTCCTCCACTTAATTCCATCAGGTATCCTGCGCGATAACGTTACCAGCATTATTGGTAATGGCGTGGTTTTGTCTCCTGAAGCATTGATGAAAGAGATGAAAGGCCTGGAAGATCGCGGTATACCGGTACGCGAACGTCTGCTGTTATCTGAAGCTTGTCCGTTAATTCTGCAATATCATGTGGCGATGGATCTGGCTCGCGAAAAAGCGCGCGGCGATAAAGCCATCGGGACTACCGGACGTGGTATTGGCCCTGCTTATGAAGATAAAGTGGCCCGCCGCGGTTTACGTGTAGGTGACCTGTTTGATAAAGAAACGTTCGCCGTTAAGCTGAAAGAAATTGTTGAATATTACAACTTCCAGCTGGTCCATTATTACAAAGCCGAACCGGTTGAATACCAGAAAGTCCTCGATGATGTTCTGGCGATCGCCGACATTCTGACCGGCATGGTGGTGGACGTTTCTGAATTACTGGATAACGCCCGTAAACGCGGTGATCTGGTTATGTTTGAAGGTGCTCAGGGGACATTGCTGGATATCGATCACGGTACTTATCCGTATGTGACTTCATCGAATACCACCGCCGGGGGTGTTGCGACCGGTTCAGGTCTGGGCCCGCGTTATGTTGATTATGTGCTGGGTATCGTGAAAGCCTATTCAACCCGTGTCGGTGCGGGTCCGTTCCCGACCGAACTGTTTGATGAAACGGGTGAGTTCCTGGGACAGAAAGGTAATGAGTTTGGTGCCACCACCGGCCGCCGTCGTCGTACTGGCTGGCTGGATGCAGTCGCAGTGCGCCGTGCGGTGCAAATCAACTCCCTGTCAGGTTTCTGTCTGACTAAGCTGGATGTACTGGATGGTCTGGAAACCGTTAAGATCTGTGTCGGTTACCGGATGCCGGATGGTCGTGAAGTGACGACGACTCCGCTGGCAGCAGAAGGCTGGGAAGGTATTGAGCCAATTTATGAAACAATGCCTGGCTGGAGCGAAACAACTTTCGGCGTTAAAACACCGGAAGGATTGCCGAAAGCTGCCCATGACTATATTAAACGTATTGAAGAACTGACCGGCGTACCGGTGGATATTATTTCAACCGGTCCTGACCGTAGTGAAACGATGATTTTGCGCGACCCGTTTGATGCTTAATCATACTCAGGCCGGAATTATTCCGGCCTTTGTCTTTCCTGCCAGCGTTTTCCTTTCCTCCTGTTTTCTGATCCGGTTCATTGGTTGTTTAAATAATTCTCCGGCATCCTGAACTCTGGTTTATTATCAATATACAGAGGTTCCTTTTGCTTAATCACTGCGCCATTTTTATCCGGCGAACACGATGAGGAAACAGTGCAGCTAACCAGCTTTACAGATTACGGTCTTCGGGCGTTGATTTTTATGGCAACCTTACCGGAGCAGCAGATGACAAGTATCACTGAAGTGACGGATGTCTATGGCGTTTCGCGACACCATATGGTTAAAATTATTAACCAGTTAAGCCGCGAGGGCTTTGTTCAGACCAGTCGCGGAAAGCATGGTGGTATTCGTCTTGGCATGCCTGCACAAGCGATTAATCTCGGTGAAGTAGTACGAAAGTTAGAACCTTTACAGCTAGTGAATTGTGATGAGTGTGCTATTACCCCGGCCTGCCGCCTGAAAGCAGCGTTACATAGTGCAATGGAACAATTTCTGAAAGAACTGGATAACTATACGCTTGCGGATATCGTTCAAAATAACGACAACTTATATAAAATTTTTATCACGGATGCCGCTGTGGTAAATACACATTCATGACATTGGAGGTACCTGTGTCAAAAGACCCTTTTCAGCAACGGGAAGCGGAAAAATATGATAATCCGATCCCCAGCAGGGAATTTATCCTTGCCCATTTAGATAAACGTGAAAAACCTGCTAACCGTGAAGAACTCGGCCGTGAGCTGGGTATCAGCGGTGAAGAACAGATCGAAGCGTTGCGCCGCCGCCTGAGAGCGATGGAGCGCGACGGACAATTAGTTTTTACCCGTCGTCAGTGCTATGCCTTACCGGAACGGCTGGATTTGCTGCGCGGTAAAGTGATAGGGCACCGTGACGGCTACGGTTTCCTGCGGATAGAAAATTCCAAAGATGACCTGTATCTGTCAGCTGAGCAGATGAAATTCTGTATGCATGGCGACATTATTCTGGCTCAGCCAGGAGGTTCCGACCGTAAAGGCCGGCGTGAAGCCAGGGTGGTGCGGGTGGTTGAACCCCGCAATAACCAGATTGTCGGACGTTACTTTGTCGACGCCGGTGCCGGTTTTGTGGTGCCCGATGATAGCCGTCTGAGTTTTGATATTCTTATTGAACCGGAATTTACCCTGAATGCGCGGATGGGGGCAGTGGTTGTGGTCGAACTTGAAAAACGTCCGACCCGCCGCGCGAAAGCCATTGGCCGGGTGATCGAGATCCTTGGCGATGATATGGGCACCAGCCTGGCCGTGGATATGGCCCTGCGTACCCATGAAATTCCCCACAGCTGGCCGGAAGCCGTTGAGCAGCAAATGGCTGCGCTTAGCGAGCAGGTTCCGGAGCAGGCGAAAGCCGGACGCATCGATTTACGTCACCTGCCGTTAGTCACCATCGATGGCGAAGATGCCCGTGATTTTGATGATGCGGTCTACTGCCAGAAAAAACGGGGTGGCGGCTGGCGGCTGTGGGTTGCGATTGCCGATGTCAGTTACTATGTTCGTCCCGGCAGTGAACTGGACAATGAAGCTCAGCAGCGCGGCACCTCCGTGTATTTCCCTTCACAGGTCGTACCTATGCTGCCGGAAGTCCTGTCTAACGGATTGTGTTCACTGAATCCGCAGGTCGATCGTCTGTGTATGGTGTGTGAAATGACGATTTCTGCGGCCGGTAAACTGAGTGGTTATAAACACTACGAAGCGGTAATGAATTCCCATGCCCGCCTGACCTATAACAAGGTCTGGAATATTCTGCAGGGGGATCAGGAATTGCGTGAACATTACGCACCACTGGTCGGTGACCTGGAAGAACTGCATCGTATGTACCAGGTGCTGGAAACCTCCCGTGCTCAGCGCGGAGGCATTTCTTTCGAAACTGAAGAAGCTAAGTTTATTTTCAATGCGGAACGCCGTATTGAACGGGTTGAGCGTACGGTACGTAATGATGCCCATAAACTTATCGAAGAATGTATGATCCTGGCTAATATTGCCTCAGCACGTTTTGTCGAAAAATACCAGGAACCTGCGTTATTCCGTGACCATGATCGACCTTCAGAAGACAGTATCAAGAGCTTCCGTACGGTCCTTAGTGAGCTGGGCCTGAGCCTGTCAGGGGGGAACAAACCCGCTCCGCTCGATTATTCTGAGTTGCTGGAAAAAATTGCCGACCGGCCGGATGCGGAAATGTTACAGACCATGCTGCTGCGTTCGATGAAGCAGGCGGTTTATGATCCGGAAAACCGGGGGCACTTCGGTCTGGCACTTGCCTCCTATGCGCACTTTACGTCGCCTATCCGTCGCTATCCGGATTTGTTATTGCACCGTGCAATCAAGTATCTGCTGGCGAAAAATGCCGGGGAATTACAAGCAAACAGTACACCGACCGGCGGCTATCACTATGATCTGCAACAGATGCTGCAATTAGGTCAGCACTGTTCAATGACTGAGCGCCGGGCTGATGAAGCGACCCGTGATGTTGCCGACTGGCTGAAATGCGACTTTATGCAGGATCAGGTGGGGAATACCTTTAGCGGTGTGATTTCCAGTGTGACCGGCTTCGGCTTTTTTGTACGCCTCAATGATCTGTTTATCGATGGCCTGGTACACGTTTCGACGCTGGATAATGACTATTACCGTTTTGATGCGGTAGGTCAGCGGTTGATCGGCGAGTCCGGTGCACACACCTACCGGTTGGGTGATATTGTCGAGATCCGGGTCGATGCGGTACATATGGATGAGCGTAAGATTGATTTTGCGCTGATCTCCAGTAAGCGTCAGCCTCGCGGAGCAGGTAAAACCGCCCGTGAGAAAGAAAAACAATCGGCATCTTCTGCCGGTAAGCGTCGCCGCGAAACGGGGTCAGCAAAGAACTTTGAGGCTGACAGCAGCTTCCGCGCGGATAAAAAGAAATCAGGAAAAAAGCGTTCTGCAAAAAAGAAAATTGCGCAGAACAGCAGCCAGCCCGAAACTCCGGCACAACCGGTGAAAAAAGGCAAAAAAGTATCAGAGAAAACACGTAAAATCGCGGCAGCAACTAAAGCGAAACGTGCAGCCAGAAAGGGCAAAGCAGTCGCGAAGAAAGCTGACTGATTCCCTTATTCAGGGCGCTTTCCGTCCCCCGGAAAGCGCCTGTTATTAACGTCCAACCATTGAACTGAGTTATGAGCGAAATTATTTTTGGTATTCATGCCGTAGAGGCCTTACTGGAGCGTGACCCGCAACGTTTTCAGGAAGTATTTATTCTGAAAGGGCGCGATGATCGCCGTCTGCAACCGCTGGTCGCCGCACTGGAAGCTCAGGGGGTTGCTGTTCAGGTAGCGACCCGCCAGTGGTTGGACAGCAAAGCCGAAGGCGCAGTTCACCAGGGGATTATTGCCAGCGTTAAACCCGGCCGTCATTATCAGGAAGGTGATCTGCCTGATTTGCTGGAAAAAACTGAACAGCCTTTCCTGTTGATCCTCGACGGAGTGACGGATCCGCATAACCTGGGCGCATGCCTGCGTAGTGCTGATGCGGCCGGAGTCCATGCGGTCATCGTACCGAAAGACCGTTCTGCTTCACTGAACGCGACCGCCAGGAAAGTCGCCTGTGGTGCTGCCGAATCGGTGCCTTTGATCCGTGTAACTAACCTGGCTCGTACCATGCGTTTGTTGCAGGACTACCATGTGTGGATTGTCGGCACTGCCGGCGAAGCCGACCACAATCTGTACCAGAGTAAAATGACCGGACCTATGGCACTGGTGATGGGAGCAGAAGGTGACGGAATGCGCCGTCTGACCCGTGAACACTGTGATGAACTTATCAGTATTCCTATGTCGGGCAGTGTGTCATCACTGAATGTATCGGTGGCGACAGGAATCTGTCTGTTCGAAGCGGTACGCCAGCGTCAGTCATAACTACAGCTGCTGTGCCGGGAGTGCTCCCGGCGTGGCACAGAATATTGCTTTACTCTGCCACCGGCCGGGCTGTCAGTCAGTGGCTGGCGGTATAGTTGAAATCATCAGGGTGATTTTCCAGGCTGCCGGTAATGGCCGCATATAATACGGTTCTGCCATCAATGGATAATTTGTCACTCAGGTTCAGCCAGAGTAATTGCTCCGTATGACGTCTTTCATCATGACGAACAAATACACCACTCATTGTGCCTTCTGCCGGCGAGTAAAGCAGGGCGAACTGTTCGGCAGAGCAGTTATGCGGTTTACAGGCATAATATACCTGATACCGCTCACCGTTCAGCGTCACCGGCTGTGCCGGCGTTTCGGTCCCTCCTTTCTTTACCCAGTCAGGCAGATGTTGTCCTGTGACCAGCTGTGAAAATTGCTGACGGCCCTGCGGGCTATGGATAAGCGTATTTAAGCTGGTTTGCTGCCCTGCGACGGCCGGGAAAGTTACTGCCGAACAAAGGGTTGCAGCACAGAACATCCGGAATATCATCTTCATCTGTTCCTCCTGTAAAGTGGCATTATTATAGTCTGTTAGCGGTAGTGCCGCTAATCGCTGCTACGCCATATTATGGTGATGCAATCTTTGTCATTATTCGTGATTTAATTGCTTGAATTTCGCCCTCAGGGTCAGTATTATTACGCGTCAATTTTTCGGCCGCACTTAAACACGTTCCTTGCTTCCATGGGCCGCGGCTGACCCTGACAGGAGGCTGAATAATCCGTAAGGAGCAACCGATGCGTCATTACGAAATCGTATTTATGGTCCATCCTGACCAGAGCGAGCAGGTTCCAGGAATGATCGAGCGTTACACTGGTGCTATCACCGGTGCAGAAGGCACGATCCACCGTCTGGAAGACTGGGGTCGCCGTCAGCTGGCTTACCCGATCAACAAACTGCACAAAGCACACTACGTTCTGTTGAACGTTGAAGCTCCGCAGAGTGTTATCGATGAGCTGGAAACTAATTTCCGCTTCAACGACGCCGTTATCCGTAGCATGGTTATGCGCGTTAAAAACGCGGTAACTGAAGCGTCACCAATGGTTAAAGCGAAAGAAGAACGTCGTGATCGTCGTGAAGACTTCGCTAACGAAACCACTGATGACTCAGATGCTGAGGAAACTGAAGAGTAATCCATGAGGGTGGCTAATCGTCTGCACCTGTCCGGCAATGTCTGTGGCAAGGTTGTCAGAAAGACCAGCCCCTCAGGAATTCCTCACTGTCAGTTTGTGCTTGAGCATAAATCCTTACAGGAGGAAGCCGGATTATCCCGGCATGCATGGTGTCGTATCCCTGTTATTGTCAGTGGTAACGAACATCAGCAGATTACTCAACATATAACGGTCGGCACGCAACTTATTCTGGAAGGTTTCCTGCATTGCCATCAGGCAGCGACAGGACAAAGCCGAATAGTGTTACATGCCGAGCAGATTGAATTGATAGATTCTGGAGACTAGCCTAATGGCACGTTATTTCCGTCGTCGCAAGTTCTGCCGTTTCACCGCGGAAGGCGTTCAAGAGATCGATTATAAAGATATCGCAACGCTGAAAAACTACATCACTGAAAGTGGCAAAATTGTACCGAGCCGTATTACCGGTACTCGCGCAAAATACCAGCGTCAGCTGGCCCGTGCTATCAAGCGCGCGCGCTACCTGTCTCTGCTGCCGTACACTGATCGTCATCAGTAATCGGCCACTGTCCATTAACGACTTTGAGAGGATAAGGTAATGCAAGTTATTCTGCTTGATAAAGTAACAAACCTGGGTAACCTGGGTGATCAGGTAAACGTAAAAGCGGGCTACGCTCGTAACTTCCTGGTTCCACAGGGTAAAGCTGTCCCTGCAACTAAAACTAACATCGAGTTTTTCGAAGCTCGTCGTGCTGAGCTGGAAGCTAAACAGGCTGAAACTCAGGCTGCTGCCAATGCCCGTGCTGAGAAAATCAACGCACTGGCGACAGTAACCATTACTTCTAAAGCCGGTGACGGTGGCAGACTGTTTGGTTCTATCGGCGCACGCGATATCGCTGATGCAGTATCTGCTGCCGGCGTTGACGTTGCGAAAAGCGAAGTTCGTTTAGCCGAAGGCGTTCTGCGCTCTACCGGCGAATACGAAGTTAATTTCCAGGTTCATAGCGAAGTAGTTGCTAAACTGGTTGTTAACGTCGTTGCTGCATAATTTGCAGTAATGCGAAAACGCCGGCCTTGTGCCGGCGTTTTTGTTTGTACAGTCCGCCTGCATGACAGACAGTTTTACTGCGCCCGGATAAAGCTGCCGTTGCTCTGACGGGTAAAAAGCACGGGTCCGTTGCTGTTATTCAGTGTCAGGGCTGTCACGGTGCCACGGGCATTAATCCGCAGCCGAATCTGCTGTCCTGCCTGTAAATTACTTAAAGGCTTATCTGTACCCTCTGCGTTTGCCATCGCAAACACATCACTGACCGGTAAATTATTATCACGGAATAGCTGAGCCAGCGTCTGCCCATCGCTTATCTGGTAATTATGCCATTGTCCCTGCGGATCATCTGACGAAGGGGCTGGCAACGATGACGAGCTATCACTGCTATTATCCAGCTGTGCCTGCATTATCGCCTGTGAAGTATTCACGGACCGTTGTACCGGAAATTGCGTGGACTGACCCGGTAATAAAAAACCCGTGATTATCAGCAACAGACCGATAAATATTCCCCAGCGGTGAGTCAGCGGCAGGGGATCCAGCCAGTGCAACTTTTCTGGCCATTGCCGGATATTACTAATCAGTGAATCCGGACTGATATTTTTTTTCTGTTTCCGCATAGTAGTGTCCTGTTGCGGGGTAATTAATTTGCGTATGGCTGCGGGGCGTGCGGCCCTCAGGACAGCGGCTACGCGGTTCCGGGTGACAGGGGGATTACGGCGGGCAAATTGGCCCATTTTGTCTCTCTTCTTACACAGATAATGATAGTCGCGATGCTGAACTGCCGTCGTAGTTATCACCGGCCGGCGGATATACGCACCTTAAGCTGACTATTGTTCATCTTTCAGAAAAAAAAGTCACCAGCAGCAGGTTCGGTTTTACCCCGGCGGCGTGCGCTGTTATGCTGCCGTTTCACTTTTTTAAGATAAATCAGGAACAGAAATGACGACTCTTTCTTTTGATAGCGTTGAAGCACAGGCTAGTTACGGTATTGGTCTGCAGGTCGGGCAGCAACTGCTGGAATCAGGTTTACAAGGGTTACAGCCTGAAGCTTTACTCGCCGGCCTGCGTGATGCGCTGGAAGGAAATTCGCCGGCTGTCCCTGTGGACGTCGTACATCGCGCACTGCGTGAAGTTCATGAACGCGCTGAAGCGGTTCGTCAGGAACGTACTCAGGTTATGGCAGCAGAAGGGCTGAAATATCTTGAAGAAAATCGTCAGCGTGAAGGCGTCAGCAGCACTGAGTCTGGTCTGCAATTCCGCGTACTGACTCAGGGTGAAGGTGCGATACCTTCGCGTCAGGATCGTGTCCGCGTACACTATACAGGCAAACTGATCGATGGCACCGTATTCGACAGTTCTGTACAGCGTGGTGAACCGGCAGAATTCCCTGTCAGCGGCGTTATCGCGGGCTGGATTGAAGCTCTGACCCTGATGCCGGTAGGCTCGAAGTGGGAGCTGGTGATCCCTCAGCAGCTGGCATACGGCGAGCGTGGTGCCGGTGCATCAATTCCTCCGCTGAGCACTCTGGTCTTCGAAGTAGAGTTACTGGATATTCTGTAATTCACTGCATTAATCTGAACCGGCCACAGGGCCGGTTTTTTTTGCCTGCGCCCGTAGACCTGGCGCGGGATGACGGATTCGCTCAGGGTGTTGTCAGCGATATCTGTTCCCGCCACCCTCTCTGCGTCAGCAGAGAAAATACGGTACACTGAAAAAACGACAACTAATGACGGCGCACTTCTCTGTGGGGTGCCGAACATGAAGGGGGTGAATAATGCTGGAACAACTCTGTCAGTTAGCGAGAGCAGCCGGTGTGGAAATTATGCAGATATATAATGCCGAACAGCCGCCGGACATCCTGCATAAAGCAGATAATTCCCCGGTGACCGCCGCGGATATAGCAGCTCATCATGTGATCCTCGACGGGCTGAGCCGAATAACTCCGGATATTCCGGTGCTATCGGAAGAGTCACCCGTAAGCTGGCCAGAACGTCAGCAGTGGCAGCGTTACTGGCTGGTTGATCCGCTCGATGGCACTAAAGAGTTTATACGTCGTAACGGAGAGTTCACGGTAAATATCGCCCTGATTGAGCAGGGGGTGCCGGTTGCAGGTGTTGTCTATGCACCCGCGACGGACCTGATGTATTTTGCCGCGGAAGGAAAAGCCTGGAAAGAAACACAGGGGGACCGCCGTCAGATTCAGGTGCAGCAGGCAAATCCGCCGCTGGTTGTGGTAAGCCGTTCCCATGCTGATAGTGAACTGAAAGAGTATCTGCAACAACTGGGAGAACATCAGACCACGTCTGTCGGATCATCCCTGAAGTTTTGTCTGGTCGCAGAGGGCAAAGCACAACTCTACCCGCGTTTCGGACCGACGAATATCTGGGACACGGGGGCCGGACATGCTGTAGCAAAAGCTGCCGGGGCGCATGTCACTGACTGGACCGGAAAAACACTGGATTATACGCCACGTGAGTCCTTCCTCAATCCCGGTTTCCGGGTCAGTGTGTTCTGACCATTCTCTCCCGCCGGACTGCATCGGCGGGCTAATCCTATTCAGCCCGCGGGGGCGCCGGCGTGCCCTGTGCTGTATCCCTTACCGGCTTGCTACGCACTTTTCTCTGCAACACCCTTAACTGCGGTACGGCCACTCTTCTGTGCAGTGATCATCTTACTGACATATATGCCCGGCATTATATGTCGCCATCAGTTGTTAAATAATTGTGTGCTACTGCACAGATGTGATTTTTATACTGTATTAACATAGATAAACAAAATATAAGACTAATCCATACCATTTTTATGGTTTATCTGATTGAGCAGTGTGACAATTTACCGGTAAATTGTGGTCATAGCAGTGATATCCGGTTGCGGATATCAGGGCATCAGCAAGTAAGGATCGAAAGGATGAAGATTTTTCAGCGATACAACCCTCTGCAAATCGCTAAATACGTGAAAATTTTGTTTAAAGGCCGCTTATATATTCGCGGTATCGGGGCTTTTGACTTCGATAAGGGCAGGTTGTTACTGCCGACTGTAAAAGATAAGCAGCAACTGAATGTGATGTCGGAAATTAACCGCCAGGTGCTGCGTTTACAGGCTGAGTATCGTTAATAAAGCCAGGGCGCCGGAAGGCGCCCTGAATCATTTAACTGGCAGAGATATTCTCGTCTGCGACAATAGTGCCGGCAGGGGCCAGCATTGCCGGGCGTTCATCTATTCTGGTGACCAGTAACTGGTCAATCCGGTAGCTGTCGATATCCACCACTTCGAACTTATACCCCGAAAACATCACAAAATCGGTACGTTTCGGGATTTTACGCAGCATGTACATCATAAAGCCGCCAATGGTTTCGTAATTACCCGAATGGGGAAATTCGTCAATGTTCAGCACCCGCATCACATCATCGATCGGGGTTCCTCCTTCGACCAGCCATGAGTTAGCATCACGGGCAACGATCTGTTCTTCAAAGCCCTGACCGACCAGGTCACCCATCAGAGTGGTCATCACATCATTCAGTGTGATAATGCCCACCACTAATGCATATTCGTTCATGATCACTGCAAAATCTTCCCCGGCAGATTTAAAGCTTTCCAGCGCTTCAGACAGGGTCAGTGTGTCAGGAACAATCAGTGCAGAGCGGATCTGCACGCCGCTGTTAAGGGTCAGGCTCTGATTCCCCAGCACCCGCAGTAATAGCTCCTTGGAGTCAACATAACCAATAATATGGTCAATATCGTTATTACAGACCAGGAATTTAGAATGCGGGTGCTGTGCAATTTTTGACTTCAGACTTTCTTCATCTTCATTCAAATCGAACCAGACAATATTTTCCCGCGATGTCATGGATGAAGGCACAGTGCGTGACTCCAGCTCAAAGACATTTTCAATCAGTTCATGTTCCTGTTTACGCAGTACCCCGGCCAGCGCCCCGGCTTCGACGACCGCGTAGATATCATCAGGGGTGATGTCATCTTTGCGGACCATTGGAATTTTAAACAGGCGGAAAATATTATTCGCCATACCGTTAAAAAACCACACCAGTGGCCGGAAGATCATCAGACAAAAACGCATCGGGTGGATGATACGCAGAGCAATGGCTTCCGGTGCAATCATCCCGATACGTTTTGGTGTCAGGTCTGCAAACAGAATAAACAGGCTGGTGACGATGGTGAAAGAGCAGATAAAACTCAGCTGATCGGCAATTTCCGGTGCAAAGAAGCGTGAGAACAGCGAACTGAATGCCGGGGAAAATGCAGCATCACCGACGATACCGCCGAGGATGGCAACCGCGTTCAGACCAATCTGTACTACGGTAAAGAACATGCCCGGGGATTCCTGCATCTTCAGGATATGCTGGGCACGGACATCACCGTCATCTGCCAGCAATTTCAGTTTTATTTTGCGTGCAGCGGCCAGAGAAATTTCAGACAGGGAGAAAAAAGAACTGATGACTATCAGTAATAAAATGACAAATAAGCTATCTAACATAAAGGGTCCAGTGTTTATACTCTTGTCATTTTTGGCGTGGGCAACATAGACCTTCTCGTGCGCTGACAGTGCTTATATCAGTAACATCGGCTATCCGCGCCAAAAATGTCTGTCCGGCAGCTTAATTAGCGTACCTCTCAGACAGAACGGCTCAGGCTTTCCTGAAGAAGCGATTATAGCAGCAGCCACAGAGAGGCCGCCAGAGGGAAAGATGAACAAATTTTCATCGCCCAAATAATCTGTCGTAAAACAGTCTGTGCTGGTTTTTTATCTTAGCTTTACCGCCATCATTACGTCATTAAACCGAAAAATAGCGTTATATCTTACTGCCAGGTGTTGTGTTAACTGCAGCATTTATCGACAATAGCCGCTAACTATCTTAGTTTTTCATTTTTCGTTGTTTTTGCCTTTCCGGCTACCGATAGCCGGAAAAGCTCACCGGGAAAACGGCCGGTTTAAACAGGAGTTTACGTGCCACGTCTACGTTTATCGCTATTTGGTATGACGGTAATGCTTTTGACAGCGCCTGCCCTTCAGGCTGCGACCGTTCAGTTACAACTGACGGGATTGTCAGGTGAATTACAAAATAATGTGCGGATCCGTCTGGCAGCGATTGCCAGTGAAGAAGTTACGGCGGATAACCGTTTCCAGGCACGACTGACCGATTCCATTAAACAGAGCCTGCAAGCGCTCGGTTACTTTCAACCGGTAATTACGTTTCCGACCCCTCCTGAGTCTCTGGATCGTAAAAACCCGATCATCCGCGTAAAGGTTGATGCCGGTCCGCCGGTAAAGATTGCCGGCAGCACGATTGTGGTCGGGGGGGAAGGCAGTAAAGACCCTGATTACCAACAGTGGATAGCCGCAGGACGTCCGGTGGTCGGTACGGTACTTAATCAGGGCAAATACGACAGCTTTAAAAGCGGCTTCTCCGGCATTGCTCTGCGCAACGGTTATTTTGATGGTGAGTTTAAAAAAAGTCAGCTTGGTGTTTCGGTTGAGCGGCATGAAGCGTTCTGGGATATCGACTATGACAGCGGGCAGCGTTACCGGTTTGGTGATGTCAGCTTTACAGGCTCACAGATCCGTGAAGAGTATCTGCGCCAGCTGGTTCCTTATCACAAAGGCGACTACTACAGTTCCCGGGACTTAGCCGAACTCAACCGCCGTTTATCTGCCACCGGGTGGTTCAGCTCGGTGGTGGCATCTCCGGAATTCGGTAAGTCCCGTCAGGATAAGGTGCTACCGGTGAGTGCGGTACTGACCCCCGCAGTGAAAAATACCGCCGAAGCGGGTATCGGTTACTCAACTGATGTCGGGCCCCATGTTAAAGCATCGTGGAAACGTCCCTGGGTAAACGACTACGGCCACAGCATGTCGGTCAGCACTTACCTGTCGCAGCCGGAACAACAGCTCGACATGACCTATAAAATACCGTTACTGAAAAGTCCGCTGGAACAATATTATCTGTTACAGGGCGGTGTAAAGCGTACCGACCTGAATGATACCCGTTCTGATACCTCGACACTGGCAGTATCCCGCTACTGGGATAATCAGTCGGGCTGGCAAAAAGCGGTAAACCTGCGCTGGAGTCTGGATAACTATACCCAGGGGAATATATCGGATAATACGATGCTGATTTATCCGGGGGTCAGTGTTAACCGTACCCGCTCACGGGGCGGGCTGATGCCGACATGGGGGGACTCTCAGCGTTACTCTGTCGACGTTTCTGATACGGGGTGGGGCTCGGATGTCGATTTTGTCATTATGCAGGCACAAAATGTCTGGATCCGTACCCTGGCCGAAAAAAACCGTTTTGTATTCCGTGGTAACCTTGGCTGGATAGAAACCAGTAATTTCAACCGTATCCCGCCTGACCTGCGCTTTTTTGCCGGGGGTGACCGCAGTATCCGTGGCTATAAATATAAAGATATCTCACCGCGTGATTCTGATGGCAAGCTGACCGGGGCCTCCAAAATGGCCACCGGTTCGGCCGAGTATCAGTATAATTTTACGGGCAAATGGTGGGGGGCAGTCTTTATCGATTCCGGTGAAGCGGTCAATAATATCAAAGATTCTGATTTCAAAACCGGTGCCGGAGTGGGGATCCGCTGGGCATCACCGGTTGGGCCGATCAAGCTGGATATCGCCCGGCCGGTAGGCGATTCAGGCGAGCATGGATTACAGTTTTATATCGGGTTGGGGCCGGAGTTATGACGCTATTGAAAAGAGTTCTGGCAGGGATCCTGATATTTCTGTTACTGCTGGTGGTTATTATTGGCTTCCTGATTGGGACTACGCCCGGCTTACATCTGGTGCTTAACAGCGCTGCGCGCTGGGTTCCGGGTTTACAGATTCAACAGGTCGAAGGTGGCTGGCGAAATCTGACGATTAAAGGGCTGGCGTATCAGATGCCCGGGGTCAGTGTCTCCGGCGGGGAGTTTCATTTATCGCTGGATGCGTCATGTCTGATCCACTCTTCAGTGTGTGTTAATGACATCGGACTTAAAGATGTCAGCGTGGTCGTGGACAGCAGCAAAATGGCCCCCGCATCACCGGAGAAACCGGCCGAAGAGAGCAGCAGTGGCGACATTTCCACCCCGTATCCGATAGTGTTACGTCACCTCGGGCTGGATAATGTGAATCTGAAAATCGATGACACGGCGATTTCTCTGGGCAGTTTCTCGAGCGGGATTCACTGGCAGGGGCGTCAGCTGACCCTGACACCGACCAGGATAGAAAATCTGCTGCTGGCATTACCAAAAAGCAAAACAGCCGCAGCACAGGCAGCCGCCGGGCCGGTTGCCGTACAAGCTGCCAAAGTCACACCGCCAGTTTCGGCAACGTCCGGAACAGGGCAGCCGGTGGCTGCGGCAGCTTCGCAGCCTGTTACGGAGCAATCACCGGCAGAAATGCTGCGGGCGTTATTCGCTAAACCACTACTGAATTTACCCGAATTCCGTTTACCGATAGATATCCGTATTGAGGATATTCTTGGCGAAAACCTGCGTCTGACCGGGGATACGGACCTGACCGTTAATCGTTTACAGCTCCGGGCCCTGATTCAGGAAAATAAAGTTGAGTTACAGACCCTGAAGATAAACGCACAGCAGGGGATCCTGAGTGCCCGCGGCGAAGCCAGCCTCAGAGATAACTGGCCGCTCAGCCTGACACTGAACAGTGATATCAATATGGCACCGGTAAAAGGCCAGAAAGTCAGGCTGACTGTCAGTGGTGCCGCAAAACAGCAGGTAGATCTGAAAGTTAATCTTTCCGGACCAGTGAAAGCACAGTTACAGGCGATGGCCCGTCCGGCTGACATCGGGCTGCCTTTTTCATTGCGTTTAAACAGCCCGCAATTACGCTGGCCGCTGACCGGAGAGCCTGACTGGCAGGTGAAAAATCTGGCACTGACTACTGAGGGGAAAGCGACGGGCTACACGATTTCCCTGCGCAGCGCGGTTTCAGGCAACAGCATACCTCCCGCAGATATTGCTCTGGACGGCAAAGGGAATACGGATCGGTTCTCGCTGGATAAACTGCGTATCTCAGCATTACAAGGAAATGTTGATTTACGTGCGCTGGTTGACTGGACCAAAGCCGTCAGCTGGAACAGTGAGTTAACCCTGGCAGGTATTAATACCGCCAGACAGTATCCTGACTGGCCGGCAAAACTGAACGGCAGTATTAAAACCCGTGGCAGTCTGTATGGCGGCAGCTGGCAAATCAGGGTACCTGAACTGTTACTTACCGGTAATGTGAAGCAGAATGCGGTGAATGTAAAAGGTTCACTTTACGGCAACAGTTACAATCAATGGAATATTCCGGGTATTGATCTGTTACTGGGACAAAACCGGCTGAATATTAAAGGATCTCTGTCGGATAAGATTAACCTGGATGCCAGCATTGATGCGTCACACCTGGATAATGCATTGCCGGGACTGGGTGGGGTGGTTAAAGGAACAATACTGGCGCGCGGTAGCTTACAGCAGCCTGAAGTTCGTGCGGATCTTGACGGACAGGGGTTACGCTGGCAGCAATTGAAAATTCGTCGTGTCAGCCTTAAAGGCAATGTCAGTTCCGGCCAGCAGATTGCCGGTAAACTTGCGTTACGGGTATCACAGCTGCAACAGGATGCCCTTAACATCAGCAGTGTGGTACTGGATGCCGATGGTAACGAAAAACAGCATCAGCTGAAACTGACGGTGGCCGGTGAACCTGTTTCGGGTCAGTTGTCCCTGACCGGCAGCTTTGATCGCCAGCAACAGCGCTGGCAGGGATCACTTAACAATACCCGCTTTAACACCCCGGTTGGCGAATGGCGGCTGAGTAAAGCGGTCAGCCTGGATTATAAAAATACCCTGAAAACGATCACAATTGGCAGCCACTGCTGGCTGAATCCTGATGCACAGATTTGTGTACCGGAACCGATTGTCGCCGGTGCTGACGGGCATGCACGGATACAACTGACCCGGTTTGACCTCGGGATGTTAAAACCGGTATTACCTGCGGAGACTCAGCTGAAAGGTGTATTCAGCGGAGATGCCAGGGTGAAATGGACCGCCAACGGAGGACTCCCGGAAGGTAATGTGACCCTCAGCGGGAAAGGTGTCGAGGTGAAACAGAACGTGCAGGGCAATACACTGCCTATTGCATTTGATGCCCTGAACCTGAAAGCCTCGCTGGCAGGCGGAAAAGCTCAGCTTGACTGGCGGGTAAAAATTGCTAATAACGGTCAGCTGAACGGCAGTGTCCGGATCAGCGATCCGCAACGGGCCCGTAATCTGAGTGGTAGCGTGAATATTGCCGGTTTTTCTCTGGGGCTGTTTAATCCGGCGCTGGCGAAAGGGGAACAAATTACCGGTATGCTGAACAGCCAGTTGCGTTTATCCGGTAATTTGCAGAACCCGCGGGTCTATGGTCAGACTACGCTGGACGGCCTTGATATTAATGCCAATTTTATGCCGGTTGATATGACATCGGCGAACCTGAAACTGGTATTTAACGGGGTCAGTTCAACCCTCGAAGGTCTGATTCAGACCCGGCAGGGAAACCTGAATCTGACCGGTAATGCTGACTGGGCTCAGATTGATAACTGGCGGGCTCGGGTTGCTGCCAAAGGTGAAAAAATTCGTGTCACGGTGCCGCCGATGGTCAGGATGGATGTCTCTCCGGATCTTGTGTTTGAAGCCACGCCGGCAGCCTTTAATCTGGATGGCCGTGTGGATATTCCCTGGGCGCGGATTACGGTACAGCAGGTACCGGAAAGTGCCGTCGGCGTATCTCCTGATCTGGTGATGCTGAATGAGAATCTGCAGCCGATACAGCCAAAAACCACCTCAATTCCTATAAACAGTAATTTAATCATACATGTAGGTAATGATGTTCGTTTGTCTGCCTTTGGCTTGAATGCCCGTCTGACGGGAGACCTGAAAGTATTGCAGGATAAAAATGGACTCGGACTGAATGGACAGATTAATATTCCTTCAGGACGCTTCCATGCCTATGGCCAGGATCTGGTGGTACGTAAAGGACAGTTACAGTTCTCCGGCCCGCCTGACCAGCCATATGTCAATCTGGAAGCTATCCGTAACCCTGAAGCCACAGAAGATGATGTGACTGCGGGTATCCGTGTGACAGGCATGGCAGATGAACCTAAGGTTGAGGTGTTCTCTGATCCGGTGATGTCACAACAGGCGGCCTTGTCTTATTTATTACGCGGGCAGGGACTCGGCAGTGACGGTGACGGCAACGCACTGACATCTGCTCTGGTTGGATTAGGGGTTGCACAAAGCGGGCAGGTAATGGGCAAAATCGGCGAAACCTTCGGTGTGAGTAACCTTGCACTCGATACCGCAGGGGTCGGTGATAGTCAGCAGGTGCAGGTCAGTGGTTATGTCCTGCCGGGGCTGCAGGTGAAATATGGTATCGGCTTGTTTGATTCTCTGGCGACGCTGACCCTGCGCTACCGGCTGATGCCTAAACTCTATTTGGAAGCGGTGTCTGGTGTTGATCAGGCACTTGATTTGCTTTATCAGTTTGAGTTTTAGCAATGCGAATAATCGTCTATGGTAGTTTGAGGCGCAAGCAGGGAAACAGTCACTGGATGACCAATGCGCAGTGGTTAGGGGATTATCAGGTTGAAGGGTATGACCTGTATAATCTTGGTCTGTACCCCGGGATTGTTGCCGGTGAAGGACGTGTGTGTTGTGAGGTATACCGGATAGATGCCACAACTCTGGGTGAACTGGATGCCCTGAGGACCCGTGGCGGAGAGTACAAGCGTCAGCTGATATCGACGCCGTACGGTACTGCGTGGATGTATATATATCAGCGGCCAGTCGTCCGCAGCCAGCAGATTATCAGTGGTGACTGGCTTAAAAAGGATAGTGAAAACTGAGACAACGAAAAACGCCGTCTGTTAGCAGACGGCGTTTTTTTTACAGCAAAAGCAGAAGATTACTTTTTAGCAGCACGTTCGAAAGAAGAAACGATTTCTGCTTTAGCCGCGGCGGCATCAGCCCAGCCATCGACCTTAACCCACTTGCCTTTTTCCAGATCTTTGTAATGTTCAAAGAAATGGGTAATCTGGGCGCGCAGTAACTCAGGAAGATCTGTCACGTCTTTAACATGATCATATTCTTTGGTCAGTTTGCTGTGGGGGACAGCAACGACTTTAGCATCTTCACCTGATTCATCAGTCATTTTCAGTACGCCAACCGGACGGCAGCGGATCACTGAACCATGCTCTAACGGATACGGCGTCGGGACCAGAACGTCTACCGGGTCACCATCCAGTGACAGAGTGTGGTTGATGTAACCGTAATTACATGGGTAGAACATGGCCGTAGACATGAAACGATCGACAAACAGTGCGCCTGACTCTTTATCAACTTCATATTTAATTGGATCAGCGTTCGCCGGGATTTCAATGATAACGTAAATATCTTCTGGCAGATCTTTACCTGCTTCAACCAGGTTCAAACTCATCGTTTAATTCCTTCAATGACATCAATTAAGTGCCCGGTATTATAGCTAACTGACAGTGAAAGTATTGCCTCTTTTTCTGCTTTCAGAGTGATCCGCACAGAGCTTTCGGCGAAAAACAAACCCGCCGCACAGCTATCAGAGATAAAGATCTCTGCGGATGATTCAGCAGAGGGTCAGTTGTCAGTAAAGGATCGCCCCGCCGTGACGATAAATAAGGTATTTCCGTACATAGCGGCTAAGGAACAGGTTTTATGCTGTTTAAATTATCATTACGCAGCGGGTTGCTGATTATTCTGTTATTAATGACCGCGTTGTTATGCATTGTCAGCGCCACCGGGTTTATCGCTCTGAGAGCCGCCGATCGCTCACTGACTGAGATCAATCGTATCCATGAGAATGAGCTGGCTAACCTTTACCAGAGTAACAGCGACTTACTGCATAGTCGCTCACTGGCGGCACTGGTGGTCCTCAAGCAGGAATCGGGGGATAAACAGGCCGCAGCAAAGTATCTGCAGGGGGTAAATGATGCGGTTGCCAGTTCACTGCTGCATATGGAACTGTTTATGAAAGCCGGGACGGTGACGCAGAAAGGAAAACAGATGGCGGCTGACATCAGTCGCAGTTTTCAGGCCTATACCGGGCAGGCTATTTTTCCGATGGTCACCAGCCTTAAAGCAGCAGATCTTGCCAGTTACTATCAAAATATTGAGAAATTCCCTGCCCTGATGGCCAGCTTCAGTCAGTCGGTACAAACGTTTAATCGTTACGCCAGTAATGTTGCACAACAGCAATTTATCCTTGCCGGAAAACGGCAGAGGAATATGGAAATATTACTGGCTCTCTGTTCAATCATTACCATCAGTACCTTACTGATCAGCTGGCGGATCCTGCGGCAGGCCTTGTTACAGCCATTGGCGCTGATGACGACACATCTGACATTTATTGCCGAAGGGGACTTAACCCGTCAGGTGCCTCTGGCAGGCAGTAAAGAGCTGCTCAGGGTAATGAATACACTGCAGGCGATGCAAAGTGCGCTGGGGACTTCGGTACAGCAAGTCTCCGGGGCCAGTTTACAGATAGACCAGGGATGCCGTGAACTGGGGGCGGGGATCCTTAACCTGTCTCAGCGTACAGAAGAGTCTGCAGCCTCTCTGGAACAGACGGCCGCGAGTATGGAACAGATCACCGCCACAGTCCGCCTGAATGCAGGTAATGCGCATCAGGCGCATCAGCTTGCCAGCCGGGTGTCGGAAACTGCCCATCGTGGTGCAGAAGTGGTCAATCAGGTTGTCGAAAAAATGCAGGAGATTACCCACAGTTCGCAAAAAATTGGCGATATTCTGGCTATGATCGATGGTATTGCTTTTCAGACCAATATACTGGCTCTCAATGCTTCGGTTGAAGCGGCCAGGGCCGGGGAACAGGGCCGGGGATTTTCGGTGGTTGCTAACGAAGTCCGCAGCCTTGCCCAGCGCAGTGCCAGTGCCGCAAAAGAGATCCGTCAGCTGATAGTCACTTCCCAGAGCCAGGTGGCTGATGGCAGCAGGATGGCCAGCAGGGCCGGGGAATCGATGAGTGAAATTTATTCTGAAGTATCGCAGGTCAGTCTGCTGATGAAAGAAATTTCGGTTGCCTCTGATGAACAGAGCCGCGGTATCGAACAGATAAATATTGCGGTCACACAGATGGATGACGTGGCGCAGCAGAATGCCGCATTGGTGGAACAGGCAACGTCAGCGACTCATACACTCGAAGACCAGAGTTCCCGGCTACAGCATACGGTCGCCGGGTTTCGTCTGACGGCGTAAAGCGTCACCAGCCCCGCAGATCGGCACCGGGTAAGATCTGCGGGGGAAAACCGGTAATTATTGTGCGTTTTCTTCAGGGTTCTCGCGGATAAAACGTTCAAGGTCGTTGACCATCGTTTCAGGACCGACAAAGAACGGACTGCGCTGGTGAATACTCTGGGGTTTCAGTTCCAGAATACGGGTGGTGCCGTCACTGGCTTTGCCGCCAGCCTGTTCGGCGAGAAAGGCCATCGGATTACATTCATATAATAAACGCAGTTTTCCTGTCGGATAACTTGCGGTACTCGGGTACAGATAAATACCGCCTTTTAACAGGTTACGATGGAAGTCTGCGACCAGAGAGCCAATATAACGTGAAGTATAAGGGCGGCGGGTAGCCGTATCTTCTTCCTGACAGAATTTCAGGTACTTTTTCACCCCCTGCGGGAAGCGTGAATAGTAACCTTCGTTAATCGAGTAAATATTGCCTTGTGCCGGGAAAGTCATCCGTTCCTGACTCAGACAGAACAGGCCCAGTGACGGATCGTAGGTAAAGGCATGTACGCCGTGGCCGGTGGTATAAACCAGCATGGTCGATGAACCATAAACCACATATCCGGCAGCAACCTGAGCGGTACCGGGCTGCATAAAGTCTTCTTCAGTGACCGGCGTCCCTACGGGAGTAATACGATGATAAATTGAGAAAATAGTACCGACAGAGACATTGACATCAATATTTGAGGAACCATCAAGCGGGTCCATCAGCACCACATACTTACCGTTTTCCACACCTTCGAAAATGACAAATTCATCTTCTTCTTCGGAGGCGATGCCCGCCACAATTCCGCGTGCTTTCAGGGCGGCTTTCAGTTTTTCGTTAGCGAACAGGTCAAGCTTCATTTGCTGCTCACCCTGTACGTTCTCGACGCCGCTGGTGCCAAGAATATCGACCAGACCGGCTTTATTGATGTCGCGATGAATAACTTTTGCGCCCAGTTTTATCGCTGAAATCAGCGCTGTCAGTTCGCCTGTGGCATGAGGAAAGTCATGCTGCTTCTCAACAATAAATTCACCCAATGTTTTCATAACAATTATCCGGGATAAGTTAATTAATTAATTTCTTACTTTATGTTAACACCAATGCAAACTTAACTGGCCATAATAACTTAATCAATCATCTTATTTCTTAGTTACCGGCTGTAGCGTTACACTGTACCGCAACTTTTGGGTAATGGATCAGTTTATGCGAATTCACATTCTGGGTATCTGTGGCACCTTTATGGGTGGGCTGGCAATACTTGCGCGATCTCTGGGACACGAAGTGACCGGTTCTGATAGCAACGTATATCCGCCAATGAGTACTCTGCTGGAACAACAGGGAATTGAACTCACTCAGGGCTACGACCCTCAGCAGCTGGATCCGGCACCGGATCTGGTGATCATCGGTAATGCGATGGCCAGGGGGAACCCCTGTGTTGAAGCGGTACTGGAAAAAAATATGCCTTATATGTCCGGTCCGCAATGGCTGCATGATTTTGTGCTGCGCGACCGCTGGGTGCTGGCCGTTGCCGGCACTCATGGTAAAACTACCACTTCGGGGATGGTGGCGTGGATCCTCGACGCCTGTGGCCTGGCGCCGGGGTTTGTTATCGGTGGTGTGCCGGGCAACTTTGATGTCTCTGCCCGGCCCGGTGACAGCCCGTTTTTCGTCATTGAAGCAGATGAATATGACAGTGCCTTCTTTGATAAACGATCTAAATTTGTGCATTACTGCCCGCGGACACTGATCCTCAATAACCTGGAGTTTGATCATGCGGATATTTTTGATGATCTGCGTGCTATTCAGCGCCAGTTCCATCACCTGATCCGTATTGTTCCCGGTCAGGGGAAAATCCTGTGGCCGGAGCAGGATACTAACCTGCGTCAGGTGATTCAGATGGGCTGCTGGAGTGAACAGGAAACTCTGGGAGAACAGGGGCACTGGCAGGCGAAAAAACTGAACGCCGATGCATCCCACTGGGAAGTCTGGTTTGATGGCCAGCCGGTGGCAGAAGTGAACTGGTCACTGGTGGGCGAACATAATATGCATAACGGATTAATGGCGATGGCGGCCGCCCGGCATGTCGGCATTACTCCGCAGGATGCAGCATTAGCCCTGAATGATTTTATCAATGCCCGTCGTCGTCTGGAATGGAAGGGCAATATCAATGGCATGGATATCTATGATGACTTTGCCCATCATCCGACGGCTATCCTGGCCACGTTATCGGCCTTGCGCAGTAAAGTCGGTGGTAATGCACGGATCCTCGCGATACTCGAACCGCGCTCCAATACCATGAAAATGGGGATCAGTAAAAATGAGCTGGCACCGTCACTGGCCAAAGCCGATCAGGTATTCCTGTTCCAGCCGCCGCATATTTCGTGGCAGGTTACGGATGTGGCTGATGCCTGTATCCAGCCTGCACACTGGAGTGCGGATATTGATACGCTGGTGGAAATGATAGCCAGAGAGGCAAAACCCGGTGATACCCTGCTGGTCATGAGTAATGGCGGTTTTGAAGGGATCCATCAGAAGCTCCGCCAGCGACTGGAAAACCGGTAAGCCGCGGCCGGCAGGGCGAAATGTCGCCCTGCCGGAAGCCTTACTCAGCTTCCGCCAGCTCACGCAGATACTGGAAAATCAGTCGTGCAGATTTCGGCGGTTTATTGGCCGCTTTTTCTTTCTGAGCATTACGGATAAAACTGCGTAATTGCTGACGATCGGCTGTCGGATATAAATTAATCACCTCTGTAATCGCATCATCGCCCTGTTCAATCAGCCGGTCACGGATCGCTTCCAGTTTGTGGAACAGTGCTACCTGCTGATTATGGCGGTTCTTCAGTTTATCCAGTGCCTGGCGAACAGGTTCGACGTCACGTGAACGTAATAACTTACCAATCAGTTGTAACTGGCGGCGGCGTGCCTCTTTCCTGATTCGCTGAGCCAGTTCAACTGCATCGCGCAACTGTTCATCCAGCGGGATGCGTTCCAGCTCATTTTTACTCAGGTCAGTCAGTTCTGCACCCAGGCGTTTAAGCTCTTCGGCATCACGTTTAATTTCACTTTTACTGACCCAGATAATCTCTTCATCTTCATCTTGCTGGGGGTCTGGCTCGTGGTCGAGCCACTCATCGGGCTGTCTGGTCATTATAGGGCTCCTGAAAAAGAAGCTAATGCTAACAGGTTACAGGGTGACTGCGAAATTGTTCTCTGACTCTGATAGACTGAATATATTCATACATAACAGCAGACGGCGAATCGATGAAGGTATCAACTCAGGTTGCAGAGCAACGTAAAGTGCTGGAACAGGCAGTTTCTCACGCGCTGGAGCTGGCGAAAACCAGCGCCGACGGCGCAGAGGTCGCAGTAAGTAAAACGACAGGGATCAGTGTCAGTACCCGTTATGGCGACGTGGAAAATGTTGAGTTCAATAGTGATGGTGCGCTGGGAATCACCGTCTATCTGCAGCAGCGTAAAGGCAGTGCTTCTTCGACCGATCTCAGCCCGCAGGCTATCCAGCGTACGGTTCAGGCTGCTGTTGATATTGCCCGTTACACCTCACCGGATCCCTGCGCCGGAGTGGCGGAAAAAGATCTGCTGGCCTGGGATGCTCCGGACCTGGATTTGTTCCATCCTGCGGAGATTGAAGTTGATCGTGCCATTGAACTGGCGGCGGCGGCAGAACAGTCAGCCCTGCAGGCGGATAAGCGGATTATTAATACCGAGGGTGGCAGTTTTAATAGCCATGCCAGTATCCGTGTATTCGGTAACAGCCATGGCTTACTGAACAGTTATTGCAGCAGCCGCCATGGTATTTCGGCCAGTGTGATTGCTGAGCAGGAAGGGCAGATGGAGCGCAATTACGCGTATACCGCGGCCCGCGATTTTGCTGACCTGCGCACGGCACAGTGGGTCGGTGAAGAGTGTGCCCGTCGTACTCTGGCACGGCTGGCCCCGAGAAAACTGTCTACCATGCAGGCTCCGGTTATTTTCGCTGCTGAAGTGGCGACGGGGCTATTTGGTCATCTGGTCGGAGCTATCAGTGGTGGTAATGTTTACCGTAAATCGACCTTCCTGTTGGACTCACTGGGTAAACAGATTTTCCCTGACTGGCTGAATATTGAAGAACGTCCGCATTTGCTGAAAGGCGTAGCTTCTACCCCGTTTGACAGTGAAGGCGTCCGAACCTGCGACCGGACGATTATTAATCATGGTGTTTTACAGGACTGGTTACTGACCAGCTACTCTGCGCGCAAACTGGGTCTGCACAGTACGGGGCATGCCGGCGGCATCCATAACTGGCGTATTGCCGGACAAGGCCACTCATTTGAACAGTTATTACAGCAGATGGGCACCGGGCTGGTGGTCACCGAGTTAATGGGTCAGGGGGTAAGTGCTATCACCGGTGACTACTCTCGTGGTGCCTCCGGTTTCTGGGTCGAAAATGGCCAGATACAGTATCCGGTCAGTGAGATTACTATTGCCGGTAACCTGAAAGATATGTGGCAAAACATGGTCACTGTCGGCGATGACATCGAAACCCGCAGTAATATTCAGTGCGGCTCTGTATTACTGGACGGAATGAAAATCGCCGGTCAGTAACCGGCTGGCAGCAGTCGATACCGGTGATAAAACTAATAATGCCGGTACGCTGATAATCATTAAGGAGTGAGCAATGGGTAAATCTGTGATTGCGGCATTCACTGCCGTGCTGTTTCTTTCCTGCGCTTCGGCCTATGCCCTGCCACTGGAACAGGATATGGATATTCTGGGGGTGGAGCTGGCAACCGTGCAGAGCACTGACAGTGGCCCGGAAATGCATCAGGCCCTGCAAAAAATGCAGGCGGCGGCCGAAGATGCAAAAAAATCGGCGCCCTATACGTTGCAGGGGCAGGCACCTGACAGTGCCGGTATGAAAGATTACCGTGCCGGACTGGATCAGTTAATCACACAGATTGTGGTGGTTGATAAACTTGCGGTGTTGAATAAACTACCGGAAGCCAGAACTGAAGCGAAAAAGCTGGCTGAGATCCGTAATCAGAACCATAAAAAATTTCGCTGACTGCCTGCCCGGACCTATGCAGGGCCCGGGCGGCAGTATTAACCGGATATTTCAGCAGGCAAAGTACGGACCAGCGCCTGCCAGTGTTTCAGGGTCACAGGATCATTCCCATCCCTGAAGCGTGATGACTGTTCACTGACTTTATCAATCGCTTCCTGAGGCGCCAGCAGGATATTCTGCCGGCCGCCGGCCAACGCAGCAATTTGTATATTACAGGCCCGCTCAAGCATATGCAGATTGCGAAACGCCTGCGCTATGTTGCTTCCCGCGGCCAGCAAACCATGATTACGCAGGATCATAACATCACTGTCTGCCAAATCCCGGACCAGCCGTTGTTGTTCATCCATATCAAGGGCAATACCTTCGTAGTCGTGATAAGTGATACGTGAGTAAAAGCCAAGCGCGTGCTGTGATATGGGCAGCAGCCCCTCGCGCTGCGCAGAAACCGCCACACCATCACGGGTATGGGTATGCAGGATTGCTTTCAGATCCGAACGTGCTTCATGAATGGCTGCGTGGATCACATAGCCTGCCTGATTGATCCCAAGCCCGGTCGGATCATCAATAATATTACCGCGGATATCTATTTTAATCAGATTGTGCGGGGTTATTTCCCCGAACAGTAATCCGTAGGGATTAATAAGAAAGTGTTCTTCTTTGCCCGGTACCCTCACCGAAAAATGCGTATAAATATGGTCAGTAAATTTCAGCCGCGCCGCCAGTTGGTAAGCGCGGGACAGATCCAGCCGCACAGCATATTCTTCATCAGACCAGTGGCGGCTATCTGTGGCGGTGTGATGAACCAGGGTGTCTGTAGTCATAATGATTCCTGTATAAAAAATTACCAGTCAGTGCCCTGGCCGAGTAAAGCCAGAATTTCCTGACGTTGTCTGACCAGTAAAGGGGCGTCCCGATGACGGGGAAAAGGTGCCGGATTACGGAATTCGGCAAGAATGCGTGCAGGACGGGGTGAAAAAACCACCACACGGTGGCTAAGCAGTAAAGCTTCTTCGATATCATGGGTAACCAGCACACTGGTATAGCCCTGGTTTTGCCATAAGGTAATTAATTCACTCTGCATACGGATCCGCGTCAGGGAATCAAGTTTACCGAGGGGTTCATCCAGCAGCAGCAAACGGGGCTCATTCAGCAACGCACGGGCTAATGCCGCCCGTTGTGCCATCCCCCCCGATAACTGGGCTGGCCAGGCATCAGCAAACTCCTGCAAACCGATGCGGCTGATCAGCTGATCAGCTTTGGGTTGTTGCCCTTTTAGTCCGCGAGCCCGCGGGCCGAGTAAAACGTTTTGCCGTACCGTCAGCCACGGGTATAGCGTCGGGTCCTGAAATACCAGAATACGGTCAGGGCCAGGGGCGGTTACCGGCTGGTTTCCCGCCAGCAGCTGCCCTTGCTGTAAAGGTTCAAGACCCGCCAGTAAACGCAACAGTGTCGATTTTCCGCAACCGGAAGGGCCGAGCAATGCCACGCTTTCACCCGGGGCAATCTGCAGGCTGACATTATCCAGTACCGGCAGTTGCTTATCTTTCAGAGTAAAGCGGTGGCTGATATTTTGCAGGCTGATACTCAGCCCGCTGAATGTTTCTGTTGCCTGAGCGGTGGTTACCATTTCATGGTTCCTTTTTGCCAGCGGAGTACCCGGTTTCTTACCGCGAATAACAGACTAATCAGCCCGGAACACAGCAGGGCCATCAGTAACAGTGCTGCATACATATTTGAATAGGCAGCCCAGCCCTGTGCCCACTGCAGATAGAAACCGATACCTGACTTAACTCCGACCATTTCGGCAATAATTAGTACCGAAAATGATGCTCCCAGCCCCATAAACAAACCGACAAACACACTCGGCAAAGCGGCAGGGATAGCTACCCGTAAAATCAGAAAACGGGAGTTCCCGCCCAGGGTTCTGGCCACGTCATACCAGGCCTGATCGATCCCGGCAACACCTGACCAGGTGAGCACAGTGACCGGAAACCAGGTCGCCAGTGCGATCAGAAACACGCTGGCATCATGGCTGGTAGGGAACAGAAAAAAGCATAACGGCAACAGGGCAGTGGCCGGCAATGGTCCGAGGATACGCAGTACCGGATGCATCCAGTAGCCAACCCGCGGTGACCAGCCAATCGCCAGCCCGGCAATAAAACCAAACAGCGTGCCCAGCAGCACACCACTCACCAGCAAAGACAGTGAGTGATACAGGCTGTCGAGCAGCCTTGGCCAGTCATCATGAAACACCTGTAACAGTGCCTGGGGAGGCGCGAAAAACGGGACCGGCAGTACCAGCAGCTTTGCCGTTAATAACTGCCAGCCACTGAGTAACAGAGGCAAGGCGATTAGCCAGGCCGCGGCGACTCTGAGCCGGGGCAATGCAGTGACCCAGTGGCGATAAGTGACTGTCAGTAGCAGTAACAACAGGCCAATAGTCACATTAATCTCTGCCCATAGTTGTGAATAAGGCCAGTCTCTGGCACCGTTTGGCCAGTACCGCGTAATAGCGGCCGAAACCAGCCATGCCAGCGCCGCAATTGCGCCTTTATTCCACAGCCGGGGCAGTGTCAGTCCGGCCGGGGCAATCAGATGATCAGGCGAAGACATTTGCATAAATACTCTCCGAAAACTGATGAGGATTAACTGAGGCACTGATAACCTGTACTCTCTGTAAATCAGTGACATAGCGGGTCATTTCGTTGACGAATGCTGCTCCGACAGCATGATGGTCATGGGCCTGACTCATCAGAATTGCTGACACTTCCTGTGGCGAGGTATTCAGTGCATGGGCCATAAATTCGCTACCGACTTTTTGCGGATTCCTGGCGGCAAAACTGTGGGCATCCAGCAGGGCCTGAGTCAGTGCCGCTGCTGCAGGTTTGTGCTTACGGGCCAGCTCCCCGCTAACGCCGATAACACAGCAACTCAGGTTGGCGTACTCTCCGGTCATATTACTGGCCAGCAGATGATATTTCCCCGTATCCAGCATCCGCGTGCTGAAAGGTTCACTGCCACTGATGGCGGCAATTTCACCGTTATCCAGCGCATGGGTCATCAGGTCGGCAGGATAGACCTTCCACTGCACATCCGCGATGGGGTCAACGCCGTGATTTTTGAGTAAAATCGCAAAGAAGTTTTTATCCGGCCCGGCCATATCGGTTACCCCGATAGACTGACCTTTCAGACTGGCAAGAGAGGTATAAGGAGAATTATTTGCCGTCAGCAGGCTCAGGCAGCCGCCATGAGTACCGGCGGTCAGTTTTACATCGAACCCCTGTTCAAGGGCTTTCAGCCAGCGCAGTGCCATTCCGATCCCGGCGTCCGCTTTCCCGGTGGCAATCGCCTGTAACAGCACATCGGTTGAGTTACCAAAATTGACGAATTCGACATCCAGATTGTATTTGCTGAACAGATTTTGTTGCTGTGCCACGGTGACCGGCGCAATACAGATCGCGCTCTGGTTGATCGCCAGTTTTAATTTAAAAGGTTCGGCCAGCCGCAGTGATGAAGTATCTGCAACGCCGCCTTTGGTATTATCGGCGGTTTCGATCATCCCGGCCATGCCTGCCATCGAATGACCGACAGGCTCAGCCGCCCACAGAGAAGATGAAAAACCGCCGAGCAACGGTGTTGCTGCAAGGCCGGAACTGAGGGCCAGAAAACGCCTGCGGGATAATAGGGAAGAACGCATCAGTCAATTCCTTGTTATTGTTCCCGGACCCGGGAAATTAATGTTGTCACCGGAAACCATCTCCGGACAGAGCCGCCGGCCGCACCGGTGAATGTCTGCGGCGAGTCAGGCCGGGGCTGTGTTCAGTCGTTGTTGTCCCGCATATAACCAGGCACTGTCTCGCTGCGGGGTATGTACCCGGCCACAGAGCACATTGCGGTAATGACGCTCCAGTGGATTACTGCGTGTCAGCCCGTAATTCCCTGATAACTGCAGGGCCAGGTCGACCACGCGGATAGCATTATCGGTAATAGTCGCTTTTGCTAAACCGGCCTGCGAATAGCTGAACGCTTCTGCCGCCGCCTGGTTTAACAGTGTGCTGTTAATCAGTAGTAACGATTCAATTTGTCCGGCCTGTTCCTGAACCCGCGGCAGGGAGGCAAGAGGCTTGCCGAGACCTGAAGGGGTCCGTAGCTGAAGCCAGCCGGTCAGCCAGTCGGCAGCGGCCCGGGCAATAGCATCGTAAATGGCGGCCAGCAGTGCCGTATTGGCATTGGCAAATGCGGTCTGAGACGCGGTATCCGTGTGAGTCGTGGCATTCACCGGGGTGACATCGGCCGCATAATTGAGCGGCACAGTGACGTTTTTGAAAATGACTTCATGGCTGCCGGTGCCACGCATACCAATATGGTCCCAGCTGGGAATAATGCTGATACCCGGGGCCGATTTCGGCACCAGCCAGCTGCCGACCAGCGGGACCTGGTCATCACTGCATGCCCAGACGACCAGCCAGTGCAGCCCTTCAATCCCGGTAGTGTAAAGCTTATGGCCATTCAGTACCCAGCCGGTGGCGGTACGCCGTGCGATGGTTTGTGGCAGGCCACCACGGGCCGGTGAACCCATTTCCGGCTCGACCCGCAGACTGTTAATCAAGGCCCCCTCGCTGACCGCGGTTTCGGATACCCTGCGGATCAGCTCTGTCGGCCAGCGGTTTGGCTGGCGTAACCGTAAGTGATGCAAATAATGCATACAGGTGATCAGTGCTGTCGACGGCTCACCTCCGGCAATGGCGCTGATCACCTGTTGCAGCGTGTCGAGGGAAGCGCCACTTCCGCCATAGGATTGTCCGGTCGCCAGTGCCAGTAATTTATGCTGCTGTAACCAGGACAGATTCTGGTGCGGGAAAGCACCTTGCTGATCATATTGTTGCGCCGTTTCTGCCATTCGGTGGCGAATATCGGCGAGTAATGATGCCGGAGGCCAGGGGGCCGCAGACTGTTCTGCCTGTCTCATTGGATGCTCCTTATGGATATCAGGCACGCTGGCGTTCAGCCTGTTCACGGCGGGCGATTTTTTCCCGTGTCAGTGGTAGTAATACTTTCCCGTAATCCAGCGCATCATTCAGAGGATCGAAACCCCGGATCAGGAAATTTCGCACCCCGAGGTCGTAGTAATCGAGTAATGCATCGGCAACCTGTTCTGGCGTACCTACCAGCGCGGTAGAGTTTTGTCCGCCGCCGACCAGCTTTGCGATACCGGTCCACAGACGTTTATCGACAATTTCTCCGAGGGCGGCCGTAGCACGCAGCCGCTGAGCTCCCACACTCTGTGGTTTATTATCCGGTTTCAGCGGCCCGGCGGTCTGCTGACGACGGGTCGCGGTGGCAAGGATTAGTTCAGCTTTCTGCCAGGCCTCCGCTTCTGTATCGGCAATAATCGGGCGGAAAGAGACACTGAACTCTGTTTTCCGACCATGACGGGCTGCTTCGGCAGTCACGCGGTCAATAGTCTCTTTGGTCTGGGCCAGAGATTCTCCCCACAGTGCGTAAACGTCGGCATGTTTACCGGCGACCCGAATCGCGGCATCGGATGACCCGCCAAAAAAGACCGGAATCGGCTGATCTGCAGGGGGACGTATTGCCGAGATCGCCTGCTCAGCCCGGTAAAATGAATTACTGATATTGAAGGGCTGATCATTGCTCCAGATATCACGTACTACGTCGAGGAAAGCTTCACTTCTGGCATAGCGCTGATCATGGTCCAGATAATCACCGTCACGACGCTGCTCTGCATCGCTGCCGCCACTGATAATATGTACTGCCAGACGGTTATCCAGTAACTGATTCAGGGTGGCAAATTTACGTGCTGCGAGGGTAGGGGAGACGAACCCGGGACGATGGGCGAGCAGAAACTTAATTTTTTCTGTTGAGAGCCCGGCCAGTGCTGTGACCAGAAATCCATCGGGCTGGTCGGAAGCATGGGCGACCAGCAGGCGGTCGAAACCTGCGGCTTCATGGGCCCGTGCAATACGAGTAATGTAGTCTTTATCAAATACAGGGCCTGAAGGGGCGATGGTTTCAGATGCCAGACGGTGGCTAATCATGCCGATAAACTGAATGCTCATAGTTATTTCCTGTCACAAAAGGGCCCGCAGATCTGCACAGATCAGCGGTGGTTTTTTATACTCTAGGCCGAATGTTAATATGATCAAAATTCATTTTTAACATTAGTAATTATGCTAAACAGATATGAACCCGAGGCACCGTGCGCTAACGTCGCGGGCTAATTCAGAAAACCGGTAATGGCGTATTCGCTGACGTTAATTTTTTGCGGAAGAATGCCATAGTGATAAAAACGATCTGCGGTGGATTGCAGGTTGCTGAGATCGCCGGGAGTGACATTGCGTGAGTCTGTCGATCCGCGTGAGATAATCAGGCGGGCAGTCGAGAGAGGTAACTGGCTGAGCGCGGCGTAACTGGCGGCATATTGCTGAGGATGACTGACCGCCCAAAGTCTGGCTTTACGTACCCGGCCAGCAAAGTCCTGAATGGCCTGTCGCTTCGCCGGATCAGCCAGTGATGCGGTCGTAGCGGTCAGAAACGAAAATGAGGTTGTCAGGTGGCTGGCATCGGTAATTAACCGGCCCCCGTTTTGCTGAGCGACGGCCAGGTAGGGGTCAAAAACGGCCCAGGCGTTGATCTGGCCACTGTTAAAAGCGGCGCTGGCATCAACCGGCAATACAAACCGGATCCGCGTATCCTGACGCGACAGACCGGCTTTTTCCAGTGCCAGCCAGAGCATATTCTGTGAAATACTGCCGGCCGCTGAGGAAACAACGACCTGCTGACCACGCAGGTCGTTAACCGTTTTTAGCGGGCTGTCGGCAGGCACTACAATGCCGTTACCCCTTCCGGTACTGACTTCGGTTAAAATAATTTTCAGATTCACTCCGCCTGCCAGTGCCTGTAATACCGGTAAATCCCCGGCGTAAGAAGTGTCTGTGGCATCAGCCCGCTGGGCTTCAAACAACGGGGCGGCTCCCTGAAAATTGGCCCAGTGGATCGAGTACGGCAGATCCTGCAATACCCCGGAAGCCTCCATCAGACTGCGTAAAATACGCGCCTGATCACCGACTACCAGAGAGGTTTGTGCAGCAGATACACTGAATACCAGCCCCGGTAAGATCCATAACACCGCTATCCACCGGATAACGCGACGGACCTGTGTACCCGGTAAGGAAAAAGACATAAATAATTCCTGCAACAAATGAAATGTGTTATTACGTTAGCAAAGGTATTTTTATTCCTAAAATTCAATTTTTATCTAAGCTAATATGCAAAAAGTTCATAAGAGATCAGCATGCGAATAGATGACATCGATGCATTACTGGCGGTAGTACAGTTTTCTTCCCTGAGTCAGGCCGCTGAACATTTAGGGATTACGCAGTCAGCGATCACCCGCAGATTACAAAGTCTGGAACAGTCATTAGGGACCCGGTTGCTGGACCGGCAGACCAAACCCCTGCGGCTGACCACGGTCGGACAGCGGGTTTATCAGCAGTGCCTGGCTCTGAAAAGAGAGGCCCGTCGTTTGTATGCGATGGCCGATGATGGCGGACAGCCGCGGGGGCCTCTGCGGTTAGGTTTACCCCAAAGTCTGAGTGAACTGAGTCTGACGCACACCCTGAATAACTTACGTCAGGAATTTTCTCATGCCGGAATCACGGTCAGTTGTGGCTGGGGCGGACAGTTACTGAATCGTCTGGAAAACTTCGACCTTGATGCCATGCTGGCGATAGGTCCGGCGAACCTTGCGGTGCCGGAGAATATTCAGGCTGTAAAACTGAAACCTATGGCGGTAGCGGTGATCGCCCGTAAGGGAATGTTCAGTGAGCATATAACACTGGGTGAAGCGGCAGAAACGGGGTGGGTATTGAATCCTGAAGGGTGCGGATTAAGAGCCGGTATTATCCGTTATCTTGAACATTCAGGCAGTCGATTCAACGTTAATGTGGAAAGTGCCGGAGCACTCTTACAGATGCAACTGGTGGCGAATGGTAACGGTGTAGGAATTGTACCGCTGGCAGTACTGGAGAGCAGCCCGTTACGGGAGAGCCTGCAAATTATCGCCAGTCAGGAATATCAGCCGGAAAACTATCTCTGGCTATTATCGGCCCCTGAGCAGGGCAATCTGATGCCGGCGATCCGTGCATTTGCCCGTCAGGTTGCCGATCAGCTTCCCTGAATCAGCATCATTCCGCGGAACGGCAGAAGGCAGGATATACTGCGCTGTTATAGATTGTCGCTGTCTGCCGGACTGTCAGTCACCTGGTTCGCGGGCTCTAATCACATGGCTGCTCAGAGAACTGCTGATGCCCCCGTTCAGGCCAGCAGCGCTGAGTTGTTACCCGGCTGACTGTCTCCCACTGACCTTCGCGGTAATTCATTGTAAAAACAGTTCGTTCGGCAGCGACAGAATCGTCCATTAGCCCCGATTGTTCAACGGTGACAATCGCTTTATCCGGCGCTTCTCCGCTATTTACCTGCTGTGTGACTTTTAAGTCAGTGGCATTTTCCTGAAAAGATCTACCCATTGCCTCCAGCGCAACCCGGGCCGGATAATTGTCACCGCTCGTGCTACTTACTGATTCCGCAGTGCTATTGACGCAGCCGCTGGTCATAACGATTACAGAAAAGAGCATCAAGGCAGGGATTATTTTATTTAATAATATCAATTTATTACCTCTTCATTTCCCAGGGTGTATCATGTCAGGTGTACGCTTTTTAAGCGGCAGGTATTTCACTGCGACTCAGCCAATATATCATTACTCAGACCGCTCTTTTCGGGGAAATATTGCACGGTCGCCCCTGAGCCATATGATCGCCGGAGGCTATCAGAGAACATAAAAGCAAAAACCCGCCGCAGCGTGCTGTCCATAAGCAGCGGAAGCTGGCCGGTAAGCCGCGTTCCTGTGGGTGAATAGCGTCGTGGACACGTCCGCGACACCGCAGGCCGCAGAAGACTTTCCCGGAAGCAGAAAAGCAAAAACCCGCCGCAGCGGGTTTTTCCATAAAAAGTTGAAGCTGACCGGTAAGCCGGGTTCTGTCGTGGACAGTCATTCGTCTAGGCCAGCAATCGCTCACTGGCTCAAGCAGCCTACCCGGGTTCAGTACGGGCCGTACCATGTGAACCCCTATTTGGCCTTGCTCCGGGTGGAGTTTACCGTGCCACGGACTGTTGCCAGCCGCGCGGTGCGCTCTTACCGCACCCTTTCACCCTTACCTGATCCCGTAAACGGGCCATCGGCGGTTTGCTCTCTGTTGCACTGGTCGTAGGCTTGCGCCTCCCAGGCGTTACCTGGCACCCTGCCCTGTGGAGCCCGGACTTTCCTCCCCTCCGTCCGTCTCCCCGAAGGGACAACGACGAAGCGGCGACTGTCTGGTCAGCTTCGGCCGCGGATAATAGGGCATTCGCGGCCATTTGTCACGCGTCTTGCTGATCTTCTTGTTGATCTAAGGCGTAACGGTAGAGTGCATTTTTCTTCACCCCGTGGATTTCTGCTGTCAGTGCTGCTGCTTTTTTCAGTGGTAACTCGCGTTGTAACAGGCCGAGAGTCCGCAGAGCCTCCGGAGGCAGAGCTTCTGCATCAGCATGATACCCTTCAACAATCAGTACCATCTCACCTTTACGGCGGTTCTCGTCTTCTTTTACCCAGCGAAGTAATTCGCCGACCGGGGCACCATAAATACTTTCCCAGGTCTTGGTAATTTCACGCGCCAGTACTACATAACGTTCAGTCCCCCATTCCTGCACCATATCCTGCAGGCAATCGAGCAAACGGTGGGTGGATTCATAAAAAATAAGCGTCCGTGGTTCGGTCGTCAGCGCCCGAAGCGTGTCGCAACGGCCTTTGGTTTTGGCCGGCAGAAACCCTTCGTAACAGAATCGATCGGACGGTAACCCTGAGGCACTTAATGCTGTTATCGCGGCACAGGCGCCGGGCAGAGGCACGACGTTTACCCCGGCATCACGGCATTTAGTGACCAGATGATAACCAGGGTCGTTAATCAGCGGGGTACCTGCATCAGAAACCAGCGCTATACTTTGACCTGCCTGTAATCGTGTTATCAGATAATCGGCTTTTTGCTGTTCATTGTGATCGTGGAGTGCGAACAGGCGCGCGTTGATTGCGAAATGTTGTAGTAACATGCCAGTGTGGCGTGTATCTTCTGCGGCAATCAAGTCTGCGTTTGACAGGACAGTCAGCGCACGCTGTGTAATATCGCCCAGGTTACCTATGGGGGTCGGGACGATATACAGTGTACCCGCAGAAATATCTGTCTGATCGTTTTGTTTCATTGTTTCATCCGAATTGCCGATTTAATATTAGGCGTTCTGAAAAAAACATAACCGGATACCGTATGCTTCTTTCAAATGTGAATCGTCGTAAAGCAGGGCGTTTTGTTCCTGTTGTTCTTGCCGGGCTTATTCTGGCCGCCTGTTCTTCTCAGGGGCCGCAGGCACCTGCGGTGAATGTCGGGGGGCCGGCAACAGGTACCTCTGCTTATTACCTGCAACAGATGCAGCAGAGCAGTGATGATAGCAAGACCGACTGGCAATTACTCGCAATCCGCGCGTTAATGACAGAAGGAAAATATTCTGCCGCCGGTAAACAGCTGCAATTATTACCGCAACAGGTCTCTGCAACCCGGCAGCAGGAGCTGGATTTACTGAAAGCACAGTATGCGGTATCGGCTAATCATTCGGTAGCGGCGCTGCAGCTGCTGAAAGGGGTGAATGTCGCCGGGTTATCGGCCGATCAAAAGACCCGTTATTACGCGACCACCATTGCCGCGAGCCGCGATCAGCCGAGCCTGGACACTCTGCGCGCTTATATTGCCTTACAGCCCTTGCTGAAGGGTGATGCTCAACAGCAAAATATTGATAATACCTGGCTGTCGTTACGCAAAATACCTCAGCAGCAAGCCAGCAACTTTATCATTAATGCCAATGAAAATATTCTGCAAGGCTGGCTGGATCTGCTGGGAGTCTATTACCGCAGTAACGGTGATCTGAATGCGCTGAAATCCGGGGTGAAAGACTGGCAAACCCGTTACCCGGATAACCCGGCAGCAAAACAATTGCCTGCGGGTCTGCTGCAGAGCATGAATATGACGCCTGCATCGACCAATACAATTGCATTACTGCTGCCGTTAAGTGGCCCTGCGGCTGTGTTTTCACAGGCGATAGAAAAAGGGTTTGATGATGCGCGTAATGGTGTAATCAGTCAGGTAACTGCCTCAGCGGTTGTACCATCCTCGACGCCTGCGGCAGCGGCTGTGACAGGGGCAACTGCTCCGGCGGCCAGCACGGTCACCGGCAGTGCTAATGCACCGATCAGTGCCACATCACCGGCAAACACTGATGCTGTTGTCAGCCCGTCGGCGGCAACGATTCCGGCAGCGACGCCGCCTGCGTCAGCCGCTGTAACGGCGGCAGCCTCCTCAGCACCGACGATACCCGCGACAGCACCGGCCAACAGCACTACGCTGGTGAAAGTGTATGATACGAACACACAGCCGGTCGAACAGCTGATTAAGCAGGCACAGAGTGATGGTGCGACCCTGGTCGTCGGTCCCTTACTGAAGGACGATGTCAGCAAAGTTGCTTCCCTGTCCACGCCGCTGAATATCCTGGCGCTGAATGAACCCGGCAGCTTACAGAACCACCCCAATATGTGTTATTTCGCCCTGTCGCCGGAAAATGAAGCCCGCGATGCGGCCCGTCATATCTGGCAGCAAAACAAACGTATGCCCCTGTTGCTTATTCCGGCGAATAACTTTGGCAACCGTGTGGCAAATGCTTTTGCGCTTGAGTGGCAAAAACTGGGGGGCTCAGTGGTCGAACAGCAGACGTTTGGTTCAGTCGCTGATCTTAAACAACGGATTAACAGTAATTCCGGTATCGCAATGACCGGTACACCGGTTGTGGTACAAAATAATTCAGCACCGGCATCCTCTTCGGTTTCGGTTGCCGGACTGACCTTTGCTGCCCCTGAACAACCGGCACCTGTGGCAGATAACGCTGCGCCGGGCAATATTGATTCTGTTTACATTGTCGCCAGCCAAAGCGAACTGGCGCTGATTAAACCGATGATCACTATGCGCACCGGAAGCCGTAGCAATATCGCCTTGTACGCCAGCTCACTCAGCTCGCAGGCAGGCTCTGGTCCGGATTTCCGTCTGGAAATGGATGGCCTTCAGTTCAGTGATATTCCGTTACTGTCCGGGGCTAATCCGGCGCTGATGCAACAGACAGTGAAAAACTTCAGTAATGATTATTCGCTGGCACGTTTGTACGCAATGGGGATCGATGCCTGGACTCTGGCGAATCACTTCAGTCAGCTCCGCCAGCAACCCGGTTACCAGATCAGCGGAGATACAGGTATGCTGAATGCCGGTCAGAATTGCGTGATTAACAGGACGTTATCATGGAACCAATATTCTCAGGGGCAAATTATACCGGTACATTAAACCGTATTATTAACGGACAGTTGTATGAGCGGCGTGCGCGTCGCTTTCTGCAACGTGCCGGGCTGAAATGGGTGGCCAGTAATGTTCGCTATCCCTGTGGCGAAATAGACCTTATCATGCGCGATGGCATGATATGGGTGTTCACAGAAGTGCGTTTCAGAAGCAATGATCGCTTCGGCGGGGCACTGGCCAGCATCACCCGGCAGAAGCGGCAGCGGTTACGGAAAGCTGCCGCCCTATGGCTGGCCGGCAGGCAGCAAAGTTTTGCTACCACGGACTGTCGCTTTGATATTATTGCGGTGACCGGAAAGGAACTGCAATGGTTAAAAAACGCGTTTGATACCGATATGTAATCACCAGGTGGTCTTGTGCAGGAAAGAATTAAAGCTTGTTTTACCGAAAGTATCCAGACGCAGATAGCTGCCGCCGAAGCGTTGCCGGATGCAATCTCCCGTGCAGCGATGACGCTGGTTCAGTCGTTGCTCAATGGCCATAAAATTCTGAGTTGTGGCAATGGCGCATCCGCCGCCAATGCTCAGCATTTTACCGCTACGATGATAAATCACTTTGAAAATGAACGACCCAGCTTACCCGCAGTCTCATTAAGTGCAGATAATATTATGCTGACCGCGATCGGTAATGATCGACAGCATGATGAAATTTATGCCAAACAAGTCAGAGCACTCGGGCAGGCAGGAGATGTGCTGCTTGCAATATCGACCCGTGGCAACAGCCGGGATATTGTGAGAGCTGTCGAAGCTGCGGTGACCCGCGATATGACCATCGTCGCCCTGACCGGATATGACGGGGGAGAACTGGCCGGATTGCTTGGCCCCCATGACGTTGAAATACGCATTCCTTCGCACCGTAGTGCAAGGATCCAGGAAATGCATATGCTGACGGTGAACTGTCTGTGTGAACTTATTGATTACACATTATTTCCCCATCAGGAATGACTGAAGGAGCATTAATGAAAATACTTCCGGTATTCGCGATTTTTATCCCGGCCCTGATGTTACAGGGCTGTGCGGCAGTCGTCATAGGCAGCGCTGCGGTAGCGACTAAATCAGCAACAGATCCACGGACAGTGGGTACTCAGGTTGATGACGGCACCTTAGAACTCCGCGTTGCCAATGCATTGTCAAATGATAAACAGATAAAATCAGACACCCACATTAATGCCATGGCCTATCAGGGCAAAGTATTACTGACCGGCGAAGCTCCGTCACAGGCGCTGGCAGACAAAGCGAAACAGATTACTGCCGGCGTGGACGGTGCATCGGAAGTGTATAACGAAATTCGTATCGGGCCGAATGCCTCTCTCGGAACTTCTTCGGAAGATACCTGGATCACCACCAAAATTCGTTCCCGGTTACTGGGAAGCGATAAAGTGAAATCTTCAAATGTAAAAGTCACCACAGAACAGGGAGAAGTTTTCCTGATGGGATTAGTCACTGCTGAAGAGGGGCAGGCTGCTGCAGATATAGCCAGCCGTGTGAGTGGTGTTAAACATGTCACTACAGCCTTCACTCTGCTGAAATAAGGGGTTCTCAGGCAGTCTGTCAGGCTGCCTGAGCTTCTTCCAGACAATCAATAATCAGTAATTTTCCGTCACTCACGGCGGAGATATAAATTTCTGACTCATCATTGATCAAGGCCCCGTCTCCGCAGGCCATGGATAACGATTGCTTACTGCCTTGCAGTGATAATTCACCGGATACGGATTGCAGATAGCAATGGGTACCCTGCAAGCGGAATGGCAGGCTTTCTCCCTGGCGGTAATTCAACTGGTGTACCCAGATGTTCTGCCGCAGTTGCAGGCTGCCATCACTGCCTTCCGGTGAGGCAATCAGAACCCACTGTTTATCTGAAGCCAGAGAGCGATGTTGTACTGGCGGAGCGGTTTGTTGCGGGCAGGCATTCAGCCACAGTTGCAGGCGGAGTAAAGCATGCTGCTGACAGGGATTAGATTCCTGATAAATACTGTTGTCGTTGGCAGAAAGTAACAGTGCATCTCCTGCCCCGGCCCGTGATATTTGTCCGTCGCTGCTGCGGTATTCGGCCTCTCCCTGCAGAATAATATTCAGCACATCAATTTTCGGAAAGCTGCGTGGCTGGAAAGAGCTTCCCGGCGCCAGGCTCTCCTGGTTGAGTACCTGCAGGTAGCTGAATCCCATCAGCGCCGGGTCAAAGTAATGGCCGAAGGAGAAACTGTATCTGGCTTTCAGCCAGCCATAATCGGCAGTGCCGCATTTTTTTGCTGACCGGAGAGTTAACATATTTCTTCCTGTAAATCATGGTGTGCTTTTATCTTAAAGGGCTGGACGGCTGAATGTTAGCCAGTTAATCTGCCTGCTATATTCAAATTTACTGAAAGAGAATCTGATGGTAAGAGAACGGGCACTGACACTGGAAGCGCTGCGGGTTATGGATGCGATTGACCGTCGTGGCAGTTTTGCGGCGGCCGCTGATGAACTGGGCCGTGTTCCGTCGGCTCTCAGTTACACCATGCAAAAGCTTGAAGAAGAACTGGATGTCGTGCTGTTTGATCGTTCCGGCCATCGCACCAAATTTACCAATGTCGGCAGACTGTTACTCGAACGGGGCCGGGCCCTGCTGGAAGCCGCCGAAAAACTCACTACCGATGCAGAAGCTCTGGCTCGTGGCTGGGAAACTCATCTGACGATTGTTACCGAAGCACTGGTACCCTGTGAGCATCTGTTTCCGCTGGTTGACCGGCTGGCAGAGAAGGCTAATACCCGGGTCTCGCTTCTGACAGAGGTACTGGCCGGATCCTGGGAAAGGCTGGATCAGGGGAGAGCCGATATTGTTATTGCTCCGGCCATGCATTTCCGGACCTCCAGCGAAATTAATACCCGTAAGTTATACAGTATGACAGGCGTCTATGTAGCCAGTCCTGATCATCCGATTCATCAGGAACCGGAGCCCCTTTCGGAAGTCACGCGGGTAAAATACCGCGGGATCGCGGTAGCGGATACTGCCCGTGAACGGCCTGTCATTACCGTACAGTTACTGGATAAACAGCAGCGCCTGACTGTCAGTTCATTAGAAGATAAACGTAAAGCATTGCTGGCAGGACTAGGGGTAGCGACTATGCCCTGGCCATGGATAGAAAAAGATGTGGCAGAAGGGCGGTTAAAAGTGGTCAGCCCGGAATACCGGAATGAGATCAATATTATTATGGCCTGGCGGCGTGACAGTATGGGAGAAGCGAAGGCGTGGGCATTGCGTGAAATCCCGCGGCTGCTGGCAAAATATCAGACCCCTTCATTATGGTAGTCCGGCCACAGACAGCCTGTGGCCGGGAACCCTGATCAGCGGTTAACCCGATGGTGGGCTGACCACCAGTTATGATCCGGCCCGACGGGGATGATCCCGGAGGGATTTATCTGCCGGTGGCTGGCGTAGTAATGATGGCAGATATGGGGCAGATTAACCGTGTCGGCAATGCCCGGCAGCTGGTAAATATCCCGCAGAAAGCCATAGAGGTTCGGGTAGTCACTGATGCGTTTCCGGTTACATTTGAAATGGGTGACATAAACATCATCAAACCGTATCAGTGTCGTCCACAGACGAATGTCTGCTTCGCTGAGCTGGTTACCGGTCAGGTAGCGGCGTTCAGCGAGGATTGCCTCAGCACGCTCCAGTCCGTCGAATACAGCACTGACTGCATCATCGTAGGCCTGCTGTGTGGTGGCAAACCCGGCACGGTATACGCCATTATTAATTTGCGAATAAATCCAGTCATTTAACTGATCAATCTGCTTCTGCTGCGATAGCGGATAATAGTCCGTGTCACTGGCCCCGCAGGCGGTGAATGCAGAATTCAGCATTCGCATAATATCGGCAGATTCATTACTGACAATGGTCTGGCGATATTTATCCCAGAGTACCGGCACGGTCACTCGGGTAGTGGCTTGCGGGTCAGCTTTCAGGTACAGCTGGTACAAATATTCCAGTCCGTATAACGGATCGCCGTCTGCATGGGGAAAGTTGCGGTCGAAGGTCCAGCCATTTTCCAGCATCAGAGGATGTACGGCGGAAACTGAAATAACCTGCGTCAGTGCTTTAAGCTGACGCATAACCAGTGTGCGGTGTGCCCACGGGCAGGCCAGAGAGACATACAGGTGGTAACGATTTTTCGCGGCTGGAAATCCGCCGTCACCGCTCGGGCCGGGTTCGCCCTGCGGGGTGATCCAGTGACGCCACTGAGATTGTGAACGAACAAAGTTACCTCCGCTGGCTTTGGTGTCGTACCAGACATCCTGCCATTGGCCCTGAGTAAGCATTCCCATTATGTTCTCCGGAGAGTAAAACAGACTGTTATTGTGTCGCGGGAAACTGCGAGAGAAAAGAGATAAATAACGCACCGTTGCCGGTGAAAGGCTCAGCCAGCCCTGAGGCTGGCTGAGAAACAGGCTATCATTTACCCGGCAGGTTGTTACGTATCATTCGCCAACTGCTCCATAAACCGAAGCCGCGTTTAGCCCAGCGGGCAACAAAGCCGGGATGTCGTAAAGACCAGAGGGTAGCCAGTCCGCCGCCAATGGCAATATAACGACGCAGGCCCGTTAGCCTGACCCAGAGCTGATCATAGCGGCGGGTTGCCTGGCACCAGTCACGTTGACAGGCCTGAAGGTCCAGTCGTTGTTGCTGAATCACTGCCAGCAATTCGTCTCTGCGACGTTCAATATCACGGCGGCTCATTACTGTCTGTCCTCCAGCAGCTCCCGATCAGTTGAAAGTTCTTTACGGGTATGGCGTAACAACGTTGATTGCCGGGATTTAACTAATACCCGGATCCCGAAAATCAGCGCCAGGGCAAACAGTACCCCGGTGGTAATACCGATAGCCATCAGCCGGTATTCTGCACCTACTGCGACGATGATGAGGATCATCAGACTCATCAGTCCAAATGCCGTAAAAAGCATAGTTAAACCGACCATCAGCAGCATTTGGATCAGGTTAGCTTTTTCCTCCTCTAACTCGACAATTGCCAGACGAACCCTGGTTTCCACAATACTGGCAAGGGTTGTCACCATTCGCTGACCGATAGTAATAATGCTTTTTGCCGGTCCTTCGTTCTGCGAGTGAGTAGCCATAATTAACGGCGTGAAATCAGAATGCCGAACACTACCCCGATAGCAGCACCGATACCCACGCCGTGCCACGGTTTTTCGTGGACGTAATTATCGGCTTTGTGTGCCGCCTCGCGGGTTGTTTTGGCAATATGTTGTCCGGACTCACCGAGGCTTTCACGGGTATTGTGGAGTGCGGCGCGGGCTTTTTTATGCAGCTTTTCAATTTCAACTTTTGATTTATCGCTGGCACCACTCAGGACTTCCTCCAGGGTATCAGCCAGAGTTGCCAGTTCAGCACGCAGATCCTCGGACGATGGAATATTAGCCATTTGAAACTCCTTCTGAAAGATAGTAGTTAAATCCGCAGATGCGGGGAAAACAGACTCAGTAACCTTGTTCACTGTGAACCGATAATACCAGTCGCCCTGAACCTTTTTTTGTGTGTTTGGTGTTATTCTGCGTCCGGGATTGCCAGTCTCAGCAGCTCCCGGAATAACAGCATCACTGTTTTTCTCAGTGCTACCCTCACCCGTGACAGTAGCGCTGAATACCTGCATACAGACAGTTATCTGGCTGTTTTTATCTGATTATAGATACAGCTGCTGGAAAGTTCAAAGTTGTGGAGGTGATGAAATAGCCGATCCGGAATCATCTGTTGCCGGACCGGCCGTTCATACACTGGTGTAGGCATCAGAAAGTATCTGCCTGAGGAGTTTTTGTGCCTCAAGACGCTGGTCTTCGCTTTCGAGACGAATGACCAGCATATCCTGTTCCGGTGTAATACTTTTTATAATGATCCCGCGGGCTGACAGTTGCTGGTAAATAAAAAAGCCATCAGGAAGATTGGTACCTTTATAGGTAACGCCAATTCTGACCTGTGGTGTTTCCTGCAAAAAATCTGAAGTAAGAATAACGCCGGTAATAACCAGGATGCAGCTGATCGCCAGCAAGGCCGCAAGACGGTAACGGATAAATACATTACGTGAATGCATTACCGGGGATTCCGGTCTTGTTGTGTACGTTTACGCCACAAAATATATAAGGAGCCGAATAGGCCGAAGACCAGTAATACCAGTGGCAGAAGCATCAGACAGAACATCAGTTGATCTTCGTATTTCCGGAACAGCGGCGTTTTACCTAAAGCGAAGCCGGCGACTGTCAAAATAAGCACCCAGAGAAATGCACTTATCCAGTTAAAGAACTGAAAGCGGGCGCTTTTAAGCCCGGAAATACCGGCAATGGTGGGTAACAGAGTGCGGACAAAAGCAATAAACCGTCCGGCCAGTAGCGCCGATAAACCGTGGCGGTGGAAAAGACGATGGGCCCGTTGATGGTACTGGGCCGGTAAATGAGCTAACCATTTCTGTACCAGCGGCGTATTCCCCAGCCATCGGCCCTGAATGTAGCTGACCCAGCAGCCCAGACTGGCGGCAGTGGTGAGGATAAACAGGGTCAGAGGAAAGTCCATGGTACCTTTAGCAATCAATACGCCGACCAGAATCAGCAGACTGTCTCCGGGTAAAAACGCAGCAGGTAACAAACCGTTTTCCAGAAACAAAATAATAAACAAAATGCCGTAAATAGCCCAGACCAGGGAAGGATCGGCGAGTGTTTCAAAATCCTGCTGCCACAGAGCGTGGAGTAAGGCTTGTAGGGTATCCATTAAGTGTTCCTGACCATCATTAACATTCCCGGAAGAAGCCTTAAAGATAATACATTCCGCAGAAACTGCCGGAATGTCTTTAAAACTTCTGATCAGCGACCTGTGATTACCCTGCTGAAGGGTAAAAAAGGAAGAGTAAGTGTAACAAATAATAAGTTTTCACAATACAGCTAACACGATGCTGACGCAGAGTTTTACCCGGCAGGTACCGTTGCAAAAGGATATTTACACGGACTGACATAATAAGGTTTTCGGAAAGCACACCGGCCATGAAGTGACAGCAGGGAAGGCAGGGAACGGGGAATAGCATTTTTTTATCATCTCTGGCGCGGGGAAAATGACAGTAAGTTCTCCCCGCGTCAGAGATCATTGTACTGCTGTCTGATATTATCTGGTGTGTTCAGCCAGTAATATTTTTTTTTGTGCTTCAGACTGGCAGACGGCGGCCGTAAATAATATATCAGTCGATGAGTTCAGGGCCGTTTCGGCGGAATCCTGCAGGACACTGATCAGGAAGCCGACAGCCACTACCTGCATTGCTGTATCATTCGGTATACCAAACATATTACATGCGACCGGGATCAACAGCAGCGACCCTCCTGCCACGCCGGAAGCTCCGCAGGCACAGAGTGATGCGACCAGGCTCAGCATAATGGCGGTCGGAAAATCGACCGGAATATTCAGGGTATGTACGGCGGCAAGCGTCAGTACCGTAATGGTGATTGATGCACCTGCCATACTGATATTGGCGCCGAGGGGAATGGATACGGAGTAGGTATCTTCATCCAGGCCGAGGCGTTTTGCTATGCCCATATTGACCGGAATATTTGCCGCCGAACTGCGGGTAAAGAAGGCGGTTACTCCGCTTTCCCGCAGGCACAAAAAGACCAGCGGGTAAGGGTTGCGACGGATTTTCCAGAAGACCAGCACCGGGTTAACTACCAGCGCCATCATCAGCATACAGCCGAGCAGTAATGACAGTAGCGAGGCGTAATTCCACAGGGCTGAGAATCCGCTGCTGGCAAGAATTGATGCCACCAGACCAAAAATACCTAATGGCGCACAGCGGATGACTTTGCGTACCAGCCAGCCAATGGCTGACGACAAATCAGTGAGCATCAGACGGGTGGTATCGCTACTATGGCGAAACGCCAGCCCCAGACCAATTCCCCACACCAGGATACCAATATAATTTGCATTCAGCAGTGCATCCAGCGGGTTAACCACCATACTGAGCAGCAGGCTATGCAAAATGGCGGAAATGCCCCGTGGCGGAATGGCTCCCTGATGAGCATGTGACAAGGTAATAAATTGCGGGAAGTGGTAGCTGGCGACAACGGCGACAACTGAGGCACAAAAAACGCTGAGCAGATACATAACGATAATCGGCCGGAGACTTGACTGCTGACCATGACGATGGCTGGCAATCGAGGAGACCACCAGCACCAGCACCAGCACAGGGGCAACCGCTTTCAGAGCATGAACGAAGAGCTCTCCTAACAGTCCGACAGCATTAGCGGCATCTTTAGAGACCATCGCCAGCAAAATACCGGCTAACAGACCCGCAATAATCTGGCCGATAAGATTACCGGACTTCAGCCAGTTGAAAAAACTATTCTTTTTTGTAGTCATATAATATTTACTTAGTTATCAGGATGTTATCATTTTTCCGTGGTTTGTTAATTCGGAATAAATGACGTTTGCCCGCGCAAGTATAAGTAAAAGATCTGCAGAATAAAGCACAAATTCACGGTGTCTGAATACCCGGCAGCGTAAAATACGCGAATAGTGTCATTATTTTTATTAATATATCGCATGGCGACGAAAGTTATAATTTTTGCAGGGGAATGGCTGCCCCCCTGCGGGATATTGTCCTGTTATGGCTTTTGTGATGTCCGGCAATTGACCCAATGGTTGAGTAGCAGCGTCAGCAGCAGAATGGTGGCTATCACGGTCAGGGATACTGTGACGGGAATATGAACGATTTCCATCAGCAGCATTTTTACGCCGATAAATAACAGGATCAGAGCCAGTCCGTATTTGAGTAATGAAAATCGCTCGGCAATACCGGACAGCATAAAATACATCGCCCGCAGGCCCAGTATGGCAAACAGATTTGATGTCAGAACGATAAACGGATCAGTTGTCACGGCAAAGATGGCCGGAATACTGTCAACGGCAAAGATCACATCACTTAATTCGACCATGATCAACACTAACAATAAAGGGGTAGCCCGCAGCACACCCTGCCTGCGCACAAAAAAGCGTTCTCCCTGAAGTGTTTCGGTAACCCGCAGATGGCGGCTCAGCCAGCTAACCAGCGGTTTTTCAGCTGAACTGCCGGCGGCACTTTTTTCCGGGATGGCCATTTTTATGCCGGTGAATACCAGAAAAGCACCGAACAGGCAGAGGATCCAGCTGAATTCATTCACCAGCCAGCTGCCGGCAAAAATCATGGCGGTCCGCAGTACTATCGCACCCAGTACTCCGTATACCAGCACCCGCTGCCGGAGGCTGGCCGGTATAGAAAAATAACTGAATAACATCAGCCAGACGAAAACATTATCGACGGCCAGTGCTTTTTCCAGCAGATAACCAGTGATAAAGGCCAGCGTTTGAGAAGAGGCAATATCAGGACTGACAGTCGTACGTAAGTATCCCCAGAGTACGGCACTGAACAGCAGGGAAACCAGTACCCATACGACAGACCAGCATGCGGCCTGTTTAAATGACATCCCTGCACTGCCACGGCTGCCCTGCAGCCGAAGGTCGATAATCAGCATAATAACGACGATGACGGTGAAACAACTCCAGAGAAACGGATTACCTATACTATGCATCATTCTGCCCTTACAAAAAAACGGCTGAGATCAGAAGATATCAGCCGCCTTTTCGCTGCAAGCAAACCTTACCTTCCGGCAAGGTCTCACTTACAACGCAGAATGTTTTCTGGTTGCCCGGTGACCGGTTGTATACACAACGTAATGACGATCATCCGGCTTATAAGTTACTCCCCTTTGCTGCCGCTATCCTGAAACGGAATGGTAATAAATGCAATACAGGGTATGACATATTTTGAAATATGATGGTGCGCGCGCGCTGTACAGGAAAGGCGATTAATTGCCAGCAGAGGCTGACAGTTTTATGATGACTGCCTCTCCCCCTGTGTGCAGGATTTGTAGTGAAGGAAGGTAAATTCGTCCTTAGCTGGACAACGTTGCTGATTGCGATACCCGTCGGATGCGCCGGTGCGATGGTGACTCTGGGGTTTCGCCATACCATTGAGTGGCTGAACCGCTTACTGTTTGGTACCACTGACGATATCACGCAGGCAATGCATGTCTGGCCATGGTTTCTCTGGCCGGTGATTGTCGGCGCTGGCGGGGTGGTTGCCGGTTTTTTCCTGCGCTATGCGGTGGCTCTGGAAAAAAAACAAAGAGTCAGTACCGATTACCTGGCGGTTCTCAATGCCAGGCTGGACGCGGTACCGACCCGGACTTCATTATTTCGCGCCTTTTCTTCAATAGCCAGTATTGCCAGTGGTGCTTCCATCGGAAAAGAGGGGCCGATGGTACAGCTATCAGCGTTATGCGGCAGTATCATAGCCCGTTGCCTGCCGGTGCGTATTTACCTGAAAAATGGGGATGTTGTTGCTATGGCTGCGGCTGCCGGACTGGCCTCCGTATATCATGCGCCGCTGGCATCGGCTATTTTTGTGGCCGAGGTTGCTTTTGGCATTTCGGCATTACAGCGACTGATTCCGCTGGTGATAGCCTCCGGTACATCGGTGATGACCATGTGGTTGCTTGGCTATCGCTCTGCGCTCTACCCGCTGGCAGATGTCAGGTTTGATGTCAGTGTAAGCAGTATCCTGATGGTGATTGTTATCGGCCTGGTGTGCGGGCTGACCGGCGCCGGTTTTATTACTCTTGCGGGTTACAGTAAAAAACAATTTTCCCGTATCCGCAGTCTGCCATTACGGCTTGGTGCCGGCGGCGTCGCTGTCGGGCTGCTGGCTATCTGCTCCACGGATATTCTGGGCAATGGCTATGAAGTGATTATCAATATTTTCAGTGGTCATTACCTGTTTCCGGGGCTATTAATGTTACTGGTTCTGAAACTGCTGGCCACCTGTTGTTCAGCGGGATCTTCGGCGGTGGGGGGCATGTTTACCCCTTCCTTGCTGATCGGGGCGTTAGTCGGTGCCATGTTCAGTCTGTTGGCCACACACTGGGGCATCGCCAGTCAGCAGGGCTGGCTGTATGCGGCCATGGGCATGGCCGCGGTACTTGCCGCCATCAGCCAGGCGCCGCTGATGGCGATGCTGATGGTACTGGAAATGACCCTGAACAGCAGCTTGCTATTCCCGTTGATGATCTCCACGGTACTGGCGACGATGGTGGCGTACCGGTTACAGTCGGCAGTGACTTATCCGTTAATCTCTACCCATTTTAACCGTGCTGAAGCCCGTTATGATTTTGATAACACCACCATTGCTGAACTGATTATTCCGGGGGCCGCTTTATTGCCAGATGCTTCGGTCGGTGATGCTCTGGCTATCAGTTCTCTGAAGCGTGAGCGCTATGTTTACGTGATTAACGAAAGCGGACGTTTTCTGGGCGTTGTTTCGGTACATGAGATTGCCGCCAGCGTATTGTCCCAGAAAATAACGACGGATTCGCCAGTCCGGGCTGTGATGGATAACGATTTCCCGACAATTTGTCAGGATAAAAGTCTGCGCGAGGGCTGGGAGGCATTCTCACAGGTAACCCTCGAGCGTCTGCCGGTGCTGAGTGATGACTCTGAGCGTTACTTTCTTGGTGCGCTGACGAAAACTAGCCTGATCCGTAAAGCTGGCGCTTTTATCTGATAAAGGTCAGGCTAGCTGCCGGTATACGGTGGCGATAACACGGTGTTTGCGGTTGGGTTTATCCGGTAAAGCCAGTATACTGCGCCCTTTTTCTGCGTTACCCCCAGACCTGTGCCGGAGATATCATGAGCCAATTCGAACTGAGTGATTTTTCACTTACCCTGCATCGTTTTCCGAGAACCGGCGACGATAATGCTTTACAGGCCTGGGATGCGGCAGATGAATATCTGTTACAGCAGGAATTACCGCCGGGCCCGGTGGCGGTATTCAACGATAACTTCGGTGCGCTGACCTGCGCCCTGTTACAGTCAGGACGCCGGGTATGGCATATCAGTGATTCTCTGAACAGTCAGCAGGCGACGCAAATCAACCTTGCCGAAAACCAGCTTGATGAGAGTCAGGTCACGTTTCTCGGCAGCATGACGGCGCTGACAGAAACACCGGCTGCGGTACTGATTAAGGTGCCTAAAACTCTGGCGTTGCTCGAATACCAGCTGGTGTCCTTACGTCCGGTGTTGACGGCTGAAACAGTGATTATCGGGGGCGCGAAAGTTAAAGATATCCATAACTCAACCCTCGGATTATTCGAACGGATCATCGGCGAGACCAAAACGTCACTGGCGAAAAAGAAAGCACGTTTAATTTTCAGCCAGCGTACGGTTGATACACTGACCGCACGCGATTTGATTGAGCGCTGGCCGCTGGAGGGGACCCCTTACACTATCCATAACCATGCCAATGTATTCTCCCGCCAGTCTCTGGATATTGGTGCGCGCTTTTTTATGCGCCACTTACCACGTAATCTGGAAGGGGATATTATTGACCTTGGTTGCGGTAACGGAGTCATCGGGCTGACAGCACTGACCCATAACCCTGATGCGGCTATCCATTTTGTGGATGAATCAATGATGGCGGTAGCTTCTGCCCGGTTAACCATCGAACAGAATCTGCCTGAAGATTTGTCTCGCTGCCATTTCACGGTCAATAATGCTCTGAGCGGATTCTCTGCTGACAGTTATGCGGCTGTACTCTGTAACCCGCCGTTTCATCAGCAGAATGCGGTGACAGATCACGTGGCATGGCAAATGTTCCGCGACGCTTTCCGTTGTCTGCAACACGGAGGGGAGTTCCGGGTAGTGGCTAACCGTCACCTCGACCATCAGCGTAAACTGAAAAAGCTGTTCGGCAACTGCCAGCTGGTGGCTTCCAACAGTAAATTTGTGGTATTGAGGTCTGTTAAGCTGCGCTAAGCTGTTATTTCCGCGCCCCTGCATCGCCAGTGGGTATCGCTGCAGAAGTCCACAGGCGGTGCAGGGCGCTCAGATAATGCCGGACCCAACACGGTCGGTCCTCCGGCCGGATGATGACCGGCCAACCGCTCCCGCGCAATGATGTTTATCCTGTGTTTACCCTCCGTCAATCAGACTATTGGCCTTGAGTCTCCGCGGCCTGCGGAGCTGTATTATTGGCTATCCATGAAAAACGCAGCTGGTAGCCTTCGCCGGTGTGAGTATTTCGCCGGAAACTGGCACCGTCTTCTGCCATACAATAAGTACAACAGTGCAGATTATCGATCTGTTCCGGCGGGACACCTTCGCAGGCCAGTATCTGGCTGGCCAGTGCCGGTAAATCCAGCCAGACAGCGGGGTAGCTTTGCGGGGCACAGGGCCGGACGGCCCGCGGGTTATCCCCGGGATAGTCATAACAGGGGCCGGAAAACCCGCAGCATTGTTCTATCTCTGTTAACACCGGCCGTCCAAGCTGATAGCAACAGGGGCCGATTGCCGGACCGATGGCTATATACAGGCTGCTGCTACTGGCCCCTTTATCGCACAGCCGCCGGACAGCTTGTTGCAGTATACCGGCCAGCGTGCCTTTCAGACCAGCATGCACTGCCGCTACCTGACGGGTCTGCGGTGAGGCAATCAGTACCGGTAAGCAGTCTGCGGTATATACGGCTGCCGGCTGCCGGCCACGACTGATCAGACCGTCTGAGACCACTTGCTGTGGCGGGAAATTATCTTCTGCACAGAGTACGGTGGCGCTATGGCGCTGAATCCCGTAAGCAGCATCTGCCGGGGGGCGGATACCTGCCGGCAGAAACTGGTGGCTGACCCAGCCGAGTGAGTCAAGTAAAGGCGAGCGGGTAACGGCAGCAGCAGAACGGGACATTGCTGTTTCCTGTGTCGAAGTGGCTTCCGGAGTTGCATTCAGGATGACGATACTGCGATAGTTATCCTGAGGTCAACTACTGATAAATCTGATTTAACCAGAGGATATATGATGCAAAAACGCTGGCTTATGACATTACCTGCCGTCTTCATTCTTGGTCTGACCGGTTGTGCCGAAAATGCGCAACAGCGGCTCAATGACCAGACAGTGGCAGCCATCAACTGGACTCAGCAGTCCGGGGAATATCAGGCGCTGACATGGCAGGCATTTAATGTCGCGACTCAGGCGTTTGATAATGCAGTCTCTGAAAGCGGAAAACCCGGCGCGGTGATTGTCGATCTGGATGAAACAATGCTGGATAATAGCGCCTACCAGGCCTGGCAGGCAAAGAATGATCAGCCCTTCACAGATGCCAGCTGGTCTGCCTGGACACGGGCGCGGCAGGCACGGGCAGTACCGGGGGCAGTCGAATTTGCCCGTTATGTTGACAGTCACGGCGGTACGGTGTTCTACGTATCGAACCGGGATCAGAAAGATTATCAGGCCACTGTGGATAACCTGACCGCATTAGGTTTCCCCGGGGTCAGTAACAATACCCTTCGTCTGAGTACGACCACCTCTAATAAGCAGGCGCGTTTTGATGAGATTCGGCAATCAGGGGCCAATGTTGTTTTGTATATTGGTGATAACCTGAATGATTTTGGCGGAGCCAGCTGGCATAAAGATAACGCTCAGCGCCGTGAATTTGTCAGCAATAATCATGCCCTGTTCGGAACGAAGTTCATTATTCTGCCGAATCCGCAATACGGCGACTGGGAGAGTGGTCTGGCCGACGGCTACAACCAGTTATCTGCTCAGCAGAAAATACAGGTCAGAGAACAGAATTTACGGGCCTGGAACGGCCAGTAATCCGCGCTCACTGACCGGCTATCGCATTTAATGACATTAATTTTATTAATTGTTGTTTGTTATTTGCCGCTATTTTGTCAGAATACGCGCGGTTATGAATAAGGACCATCTGTACGCGCTGAAATATCAGCGCGTAATTACCGGAAATAATCACAGGCCGTGATTACCCGCGAAATCAACATTCAGGAATAAATAATTCACTCAGGAAAGTCATTTTTTCTGAGCTACCCGCTATATTTCAGCCTTCCGGTATGGTACCTGTCTGACCTGTCCTGATACGGAATGATAACGTTCACTTATGTGACTGACGCCTGAACAAGCAGTGCGGAGTATTAAGTAATGGTGGTCCGGATTTTTAGCGAAAACACAATTATCCGCAATGGCATTTTGCTGCTGTGCTTAAGTGCGGTACTGGCGGTCATAAACAGTTATCTGCGCTTGCCGCAGGCACTTTCTCTGTTCTGGGTGACAAATGCGGTAATCACCGGGTTATTTATTCGTAAGCCATTTTTGAATACTCCGCTGAATTACCTGTTTTGTTACAGCGGAATGGTGGTTTATGACCTGTATATGTCCGGCCAGGGTGTGCAGGCATTCGCAATTAATCTGGCTAATCTTATTTTTATTAGTGTGACCAGTATTCTGCTGAGCAGGCTGATGACACCTGAGGCCGGTAAAGAGAATATCCGCAGTGTGATGCTTATTTTTCCCGTCTGTCTGCTGTCGGCAATACTCTCCGGCAGCTGGTGGGCATTTATTTCTCCGTCCTGTGACAGCACTGCCGGTCTGTTAAACGTCATCGGAGAATGGAGCAGTGAACAGTTCTCGACCGGATTATTATTACTGCCGCTATTTTTAAGTATCGGCAGCAAAAGCACCGCCCGGTTACGTCTGACGTCTGTTTTTCCGGTAATTGCTGTTACCGTCCTGCTGCTCTTTGCGGTGATCTCCGGAGGCCCGGGCAGCCTGCCGTTGCCTCTGCCCGGTTTGATCTGGTGCGCGTTGGTACTGCCGGTAACGGCTACCTGTCTGATTACCTGCATTATCGGGATGACCGAAATCGTATTAATTTATACGGATCTCATCAGTACCGGTTCCGGATTTTTGCCGTCAGAAATACCCGCATTGATTTCCGTCAGGCTGGGAATTGCTGCACTGGCATTAACACCGTATATGGTTGCTGTGGGGATGGAGTCTGTCCGGTCGCTGAATCAGCAGCTATCTGTGCGGGCGAATTACGATTTCCTGACCCGGTTACTGTCCCGTGCCGGGTTATTTGACAGCCTCAGTCGTGAGCCTTTGTCGGCAGACAGAGCTATGGGACTGATTCTGCTGGATATCGATTTTTTTAAATCTATTAATGACACCTATGGCCATGATGAAGGTGACCGTGTATTACAGGAAATAAGCCAGCGGCTGGTGGTATTGACCGGTTCCCGGCACAGGGTTTCCCGTTTTGGCGGAGAAGAGTTTGCTATCGTATTATTTGACGCTGATACTGAGCAATTATACGGTTTCGCCGAAAATATCCGCCGTACTGTGGCGGATACGCCCTGTATTATTCAGGGAAAAGCCGTGCCGGTATCCGTCAGTATCGGGGTTGCCCGCGACATAGCCGGCGCGGATGATCAAAGCTGGATACCGGTAATGAACCGGCTGCTAAGTATTGCTGACCGCAATTTGTATGTTTCAAAACGCAATGGCCGCAACCGGATATCACCCGCCCGGACGGTATAGTGGCGGGCGGGTGCTACACGGCGTTTAGTGATCGAAGGCAGCCATCATCTGCTGGTCTTGCTGATGGCGTTCGCAGGCCAGCCCGATCAGTCGGGTGATCAGTTCACTGTATCCCAGACCACTGGCATGCCAGAGTTTTGGATACATACTGATATTGGTAAAGCCCGGCAGTGTATTAACTTCGTTAATAATGACCTGATTATCCGCGGTCAGGAAGACATCGACCCGCGCCATACCGCAACATTCCAGTGCCCGGAAAGCCTGTAATGCCACCTGGCGGATATGTTGTTCTGTGCCTGGGTCCAGCTCTGCTGGCACGACCACCTGTGCGCCCTTTTCGTTAATGTATTTGGTCTGATAGGAATAGAACTCATCGCTGAGAACGATTTCGCCGCAGTGACTGGCTTGCGGATGATCATTACCTAATACAGCACATTCAATCTCACGGCCGGTAATCGCCGTTTCGATAAGCACCTTACGGTCATAGCGGAAAGCGTCATGCAATGCGGGCAGCAGTTCATCAGCCGTATGTACTTTACTGACGCCGACTGATGAGCCCTGGTTTGCCGGTTTGACAAACAGCGGCAGTCCGAGTGTCCCGATGGCTTGCGCCGGGCTGAATTTTTCCAGTTCTGAAGAGGCCAGACTGATAAAAGGTGCTACCTGCAGGCCGGCATCGCGTAACAGACGCTTCGTGACGTCTTTATCCATACTGACGGCAGAACCGAGGACTCCGGAGCCGACGAATGGCAGGTTTGCCATACGCAACAGTCCCTGTAATGAACCGTCTTCACCGAGCGTGCCGTGGACAATAGGGAAGATAACATCGACCTGCGGCACCGGTGTCGCCTGACGGTGTTCTATCAGTTGCTGTTGCGCCTGACCGGGGATCAGAGCTATCTGCTGAGCCGACTTATTCAGCGCAATATGCTGCGGATCATGGGCATTAAGCAGAAAATCAGACTGCTGATTAATCTGCCAGTGTCCCTGCTTATCTATTCCCAGAAGCACAACTTCAAATTTTGTTTTATCAATTGCATCAATAATATTCTTCGCGGATTGCAGAGATACCTGATGCTCGGCGGATTTGCCGCCAAAAATAATTCCTACCCGTTGTTTTGTCATTCTGGTCTGCCTGATCACCTGGAACAAAGTAACAACATAACATGCAGAGGATAGTGACAACAGCCTCCGCCACTGCCGGACCGGCAGTTAACGGCCTTTATCCGTTGCGGGTGGCTGTTTACTGGCCACTCCATTCCCGCAGCAGATTATGGTAGAGGTTAAGCAGTGACATACTGACATCAGCAGACTGTGGTTGTTGATTCAGGGTCTGGATATTTTCGTCCAGAGAAATCAGCATTGCGCGCTTTTTATCGTCACGGATCATTGACTGGATCCACATGAATGACGCCAGTCGCTCGCCCTCAGTGACCGGTGTAACGCAATGCAGGCTACTGGAAGGGTAGAGGATCATATCACCGGCGGGCAGTTTCACGCTGTGCTGCCCATAAGTATCACGGATAATCAGCTCTCCGCCCTGATAGCTGTCCGGTTCAGACAAAAACAGGGTGGCGGAAATATCAGTTCTCAGCCAGTCGTTACCTTCACGCCTGACAGCACCATCCACATGAAAACCGTAGGTGCCGCCGTCAGTATAACGGTTAAACAGCGGGCTGGAGATATTGACCGGCAGCGTTGCCGAAAAAAATTGCGGGTGGCTGTTCAGTCTGGTCAGTAAATACTGTTGCAGCTCCTGCCACTCGGCACTGCCCGTATCCACCTGCTGATTGGCTTTCACCTGCGAACCCTGAGCCCCGGTCGTTACCCGGCCATCTATCCAGTGACAGGCGGATAATTTTTCCTGCATCAGTGCGACTTCCTGCTTGCTCAGCAGACCGGTAATTTTTTGCATCATAGTGATATATCCCAGAGAGAAGGCCGCAGAATAGCTGCGGTGTGAGCAGGGCAGCAGGCTGATGTCTGAACCATCATCAGGCCGCTGGCTAGCCAGTTATTGTAATGACAATTGTTATCATGTTCATTCGTATTATTGTTTTGTTACAAAGTTACTACCAGCCTGAACAACATCATGGGCAGGTTCCGGAGAGCTGTCAGGGGACAGAGCGCAGGATAACGGTAAAATCTGAAAGGTGCGGGCCGGATAAATTATTTCCGGCCCGCGGGTCTGAGTATTACAGGCAGTAATCCATTTTAAAACATGGAGTTATTTGCGAAGCGGCTCGGTACGAACCGGTGCATCACCGGCAACATAATAAGGCGCGGTGCTGCGGGCTAATGGCTGGCGACCACGAATAATGTCGGCCATTTTTTCGCCAATCATGATGGTGGTGGCATTCAGGTTACCGGTGATAATTTCCGGCATAATAGAGGCATCCACGACCCGAAGTCCCTGCAGTCCGTGAACCCGCCCTTCAGCGTCGACAACTGCCATCTCGTCGTTACCCATTTTACAGGTACCGCAAGGGTGATAAGCCGTTTCTGCATGATTACGGACAAATTCATCCAGCTGTTCATCACTCTGGCAGTCCATGCCCGGACTCAGTTCTTTCCCGCGATATTTATCCAGCGCCGGCTGATTGATAATCTCCCGCGTCAGGCGGATACAGTCACGGAATTCCTGCCAGTCCTGTTTATGGGCCATATAGTTAAACAGAATTGACGGGTGCTGATGCGGGTCGCGTGATTTCAGCTGTACACGGCCACGACTTGGGGAACGCATTGACCCGACATGGCACTGGAACCCGTGTGCTTCAATCGCATTGGTACCATTATAATTAATCGCTACCGGCAGAAAGTGATACTGAATATTCGGCCAGTCAAATTCTTTGCGGCTTCGGATAAAACCACCGGCCTCAAACTGGTTACTGGCACCGATACCTGTACCATTAAACATCCATTCAGCACCAATTTTCGGCTGGTTCCACCATTTCAGCGCCGGATAAAGTGAGACCGGTTCTTTACATTCGTATTGCAGATACATTTCCAGGTGATCCTGTAAATTCTCACCGACTCCCGGTAAATCATGTACCAGCGGGATTGAAAATTTCTGCAATAAGGATGCCGGGCCAACCCCGGAACGCTGTAAAATCTGCGGTGAAGCAATAGCACCTGCTGACAGCAGCACTTCTTTACGGGCAGTGGCTTTGACCGGCGTACTGTTGTTGCCCTGTAAATACTCGACACCGACAGCCCGTTTGCCTTCGAACACAATCCGGTCGGTGGTGGCATGAGTAACAATTGTCAGGTTACTGCGTGATTTTGCCTGGTCCAGATAACCACGTGCGGTACTGGAACGGCGGCCGTTCTTGGTGACGGTCCGGTCCATCGGGCCGAAGCCTTCCTGCTGGTAGCCGTTCAGATCATCAGTACGCGGGTAACCTGCCTGTACACCGGCCTCCACCATTGCATCAAACAGCGGGTTTTTATCGGCTTTCGGGGTGCTGACACTGACCGGACCCTCACCGCCATGGTAATCATTAGGTCCGATATCACGGGTTTCTGCTTTACGGTAATAAGGCAGGCAATCGGCATAGGTCCAGTTTTCCAGCCCCGGCGCTTTGGCCCAGTTATCCAGATCCATGGCATTACCACGGATATAACACATACCGTTGATCAGCGACGAACCGCCCAGTCCTTTACCGCGTCCGCATTCCATACGGCGGTTGTTCATATGTGGCTCTGGTTCGGTCTCGTAGGCCCAGTTATAGCGTTTCCCCTGCAGAGGGTAAGCCAGGGCCGCAGGCATCTGGGTGCGGAAATCGGCACGGTAATCAGGACCGCCGGCTTCCAGCAGTAATACGCTGACGTTACTGTCTTCGGTCAGGCGGGTCGCCAGGACGTTGCCGGCAGAGCCGGCTCCGATAATAATATAATCAAATTCCATCATTATTCCTCAGGTTAGATGTTTAAAATACGGACTGGAAGGTTTCCAGTTCGACCTGAACAGATTTCACCCGGGTGTAACTTTGCAGTGTCATTTGACCGTTTTCGCGGCCGATCCCTGAATGCTTATAACCCCCGACAGGCATCTCGGCAGGAGATTCTCCCCAGCTATTTATCCAGCAAATACCGGCTTCCAGCTGGTGGATAATGCGGTGGGCACGGTTCAGAGACGGAGTAACCACACCTGCCGCCAGGCCAAAGTCTGTATCATTGGCGCGGCGGATAACCTCTTCTTCACTCTCATAACTGAGAATTGACATCACCGGGCCAAAAATTTCTTCGCGGACGATTTCCATGTCATCGTGGCAGTCGGTAAAGACAGTAGGTTCGACCCAGGCACCGTTTTCAAAGCCCGCAGCCGTCATTTGCTGGCCACCGGCCAGTAAACGTGCGCCGCTCTCAATACCGGAACGGATAAAACGCATGACATTATCGCGGTGAGCAAAGCTGACCAGCGGGCCAAAGTTAGTCTGTGGATCATCAGGTGATCCGGCTCGGATACGTGCAACACGGACCAGAATTTTTTCTTCAAACGCGGTTTTCAGCGTAGCGGGCACAAAAACCCGGGTACCGTTAGTACAGACCTGGCCTGAACTATAGAAGTTAGCCATCATGGCGATATCGGCCGCCAGGTCCAGATCGGCATCATCACAGATCACCAGCGGCGATTTGCCGCCGAGTTCCATGGTCACTTCTTTCAGGGTTGAGCCTGCGGCATTAGCCATCACTTTACGGCCGCTGACTACGCCGCCGGTAAATGACACTTTGTCGATGCCGGTATGTTCGGTCAGGGCCTGACCGGTGACAGCACCGGTACCCGGCAGTACGTTAAATACCCCGTCAGGAACACCGGCTTCCGTATAGATTTCTGCCAGTTTCAGTGCAGTCAGGGGAGTGACTTCGCTGGGCTTAAAAATCATTGCATTACCGGCCGCCAGGGCAGGTGCTGATTTCCATAATGCTATCTGAATCGGGTAATTCCAGGCACCGATACCGGCGACCACACCCAGCGGCTCACGGCGGGTATAGACAAAAGAGGTGTCGCGCAGCGGAATTTGCTGGCCTTCCAGGCTCGGTGCCAGTCCGGCGTAATATTCCAGTACATCGGCACCTGTAACAATATCCACAGCCAGCGTTTCGCTCAGGGGCTTTCCGGTATCCAGCGTTTCGAGAGCCGCCAGCTCGTCGTTACGTTCGCGTAACAGATCCACTGCTTTGCGCAGGATCCGCGAACGTTCCATTGCGGTCATTGCGGCCCATATTTTCTGACCTTTACGGGCAGAGGCAACGGCCAGATCAACATCCTGCTGACCCGCTTCATGGACGTCAGCCAGAATTTCACCATTGGCGGGGTTCACTGTCTGAAACTTGGAACCGCTCTGTGCGGGCACGCGGGCTCCGTTAATGTACAGGAACTGTTCTTCGAATCGGGACATAGTTTATTCTCCGTCAGTTGATTGAGTCTTTGCCAGTTGCTGACAAATAAAGTCGGTCGTAAGCTTTTTAGCGACAGCCAGATCAAAAGGCTGACCGCTCAGGGCAGCACGTAACCAGAGCCCGTCAATAAGTGCTGATAATCCATAACCGGCAATTCTTGCCTGCTCAGCTGGCAGTTCGCGGCGGAATTCAGCGGTCAGTGTCGACAGGAGACGGCGGCTGCTGGCAACCTGCAGCCGGTTCAGCATTGGCTGATGCATGCTGCTGGCCCAAAAATCCAGCCAGGCTTTCATTGCCGCACTGTGTACCTGGGTATCGTCAAAATTGCCATCGACGATGGCGGACAGCCGGGCGCGGGTGTCTGTCTCTGGCAATCCCCGCAGGCGGCGGAGGATAGCAGTACGCAACTGGGTGGTAATATCCCGCATGGCTGCTTCCAGCAGTCCGTTTTTGTCTCCGAAGTAGTGGCTGATGATCCCGGTAGATACGCCTGCACGTCTGGCTATCTGCGCGATAGTGGCATAATGCAACCCGACTTCATTAATGGTTTCCAGTGTGGCGTCAATAAGCTGACGCCGACGAATGGGCTGCATACCGACTTTAGGCATCCCCTTTACTCCCCGACACTTTGATATGAACCATTAAAACTTTTTTTGATTGAATGTTCAATATAAAAACAGAAATTGTTATGCTTGTGGTCATGCGGTACGGCTTTTCAGCCAGGGATTACCGCACTGAAATTATATAAGTTATTGTTATTTAAAATAAATAATTGGTCAGATACAGCGTGAGGCGATACAGCCAGACCGCCTGTAAAGATTGACACGGGGCAGGGAGGTGCCGTGATATTGTTGTTAATCTCATCGTGAAGTTAAACAGAGGTAACTAATGGGTAACCCACCTGCCAGCGAAAAAGACAAAATCAACCCTGTGGTGTTCTATACCTCCGCGGGGCTGATTTTGTTGTTTTCTCTGATGACGTTTTTCTACAGTGACACCTCCGCGAAAATTATCCAGTCAGCCGTAGACTGGGTATCAGCAACTTTTGGCTGGTATTACATGCTGGCGGCGACACTGTATATTGTGTTTGTGTTGTTTATGGCTGTGTCCCGTTTCGGGACGATTAAACTGGGGCCTGAGCAGTCAAAACCTGAATTCAGTCTGCCCAGCTGGGCTGCGATGCTGTTTGCGGCAGGGATTGGTATCGACCTGATGTTTTTCTCGGTTGCTGAACCAGTCACACAATATATGCAGCCGCCGGAAGGCTCAGGACAAACCCTGGAAGCTGCACGCCAGGCGATGGTCTGGACATTATTCCACTACGGGATGACTGGCTGGTCGATGTATGCCCTGATGGGGATAGCCCTCGGCTACTTTAGTTATCGTTATAATCTGCCGTTGACGATCCGCTCGGCGCTGTACCCGATTTTTGGTAAAAGAATTAACGGGCCTATTGGTCATACGGTAGATATTGCTGCGGTGATCGGGACAATTTTCGGTATCGCCACGACGCTGGGGATCGGTGTGGTTCAGCTGAACTACGGCCTGAATGTTCTGTTCCATATTCCCGACAGCCTGGGCGCAAAAGCGGCTCTGATTGTATTATCGGTAGTTATTGCGACGATTTCAGTCACCTCCGGGGTGGATAAAGGCATCAGGATGCTGTCGGAACTGAATGTGTTGCTGGCATTAGGTCTGATTATCTTCGTGCTGTTTTTTGGAAATACGGAATTCCTGCTGAATGCACTGGTACTGAATGTCGGTGATTACATTAATCGCTTTATGGGCATGACGCTGAACACCTTTGCCTTTGATCGCCCGACCCAGTGGATGAATACCTGGACCCTGTTTTTCTGGGCCTGGTGGGTTGCCTGGTCACCGTTTGTCGGCCTGTTTCTGGCGCGAATTTCACGTGGCCGTACTATCCGGGAGTTTGTTCTGGGGACTCTGATTATCCCGTTCGCTTTTACCCTGCTGTGGCTATCGGTGTTTGGTAATGCTGCCTTGTATCAGATTATTCATGGCAATGTTCAGTTCGCTATGGATGTTATGGCCCATCCGGAACGTGGTTTCTATAACCTGCTGGCTCAGTACCCGGCCTTTACGCTCAGTGCTTCGGTGGCAACCATCACTGGTCTGCTGTTCTATGTAACTTCGGCTGATTCCGGGGCACTGGTGCTGGGGAACTTTACTTCACGCCTGAAAGATATTAACAGCGATGCACCCAACTGGATCCGTATCTTCTGGTCGGTAGTTATCGGAGTACTGACGCTGGGAATGCTGATGACGAATGGTATTTCTGCGTTACAAAGCACGACGGTGATTATGGGGCTGCCGTTCAGTTTTGTGATGTTCTTTGTGATGGCTGGCTTATATAAATCACTGAAAGTTGAAGACTACCGCAGAGTCAGTGCCAGCCGGGATACGGCTCCGTATCTGGCGGCAGCCAATGATCGCCGCAGCTGGAAAAAACGCTTGTCGCGGCTGATGAACTACCCCGGCACGGCCTATACACGTGAAATGCTGGATAAAACCTGTTACCCCGCAATGCAGGAAGTGGCGAAGGAGCTGGAGTATCGTGGTGCTCAGGTAACGCTGGAAAATCTGCCTGCGGAAGAAGGTGAAGACCTGGGGCATCTGGCACTGACGGTGAATCTGGGCGAAGAGCAGAACTTTATGTATCAAATCTGGCCACAAAAATACTCTGTCCCCGGCTTCACTTACCGTGCCAGAAGTGGTAAGTCCACCTACTATCGACTGGAAACTTTTTTACTTGAAGGTAGCCAGGGGAACGATTTGATGGACTACAGTAAAGAACAGGTGATCATTGATATCCTTGATCAATATGAACGCCACCTGAACTTTATTCATTTACATCGGGAAGCGCCCGGCAATCATATCAATTTTCCACATCTGTAAGGATGATTGAAGCGCAGGGGGGCACCCCTGCACCGGCCTGCCCCGCAGTACAACGGGTCAGGCCGGACCGCATGTTTTTCGGACGTTATTCATTTACCCGGTGAGGTTTTATTCTCAGGGAGATGTAATGCAAAGAATTCTGAATACCTTTCTGCCGCTATATACCACCACACTTCTGATGCTACTGGGCTCCGGCTTACTGACAACCTATGTCTCATTACGGCTGGCACATCAGAATGTCAGTGGCACCGTGATTGGTCTGATTACCGCTGCCCACTATATTGGTCTGGTGGTCGGCGGAAAAGTCGGCCATAACCTGATTGCCAGGGTAGGGCACATCCGGGCCTATGTGGCTTGTGCAGGGATTATTACTGCATCAGTGATCGGTCACTGCCTCAATGATTACATCCCCGTTTGGATCGTGCTGCGGTTTATTATTGGTCTGTGCATGATGAGCCAGTATATGGTGCTGGAAAGCTGGCTGAATGATCAGGCTGAATCAGAACAACGTGGTGTTATTTTCGGGCTGTATATGGTTGCCACCTACCTGGGGTTGTCCGCAGGACAGATCATACTTACCCTGCAATCAGGGTTTGGTATCCTGCCTCTGTTGATTGTGGCTCTGTGTTTCGCATTATGCCTGGTACCTATCTCCCTGACGACCCGCACTAAAGTCCATCCCATGTCGCCTGCTCCCCTTGAACTGGGGTATTTTCTGAAAGCGATTCCTAAGATCCTGGTGATCACCCTACTGACCGGTATGGCGACCGGGGCCTTCTATGGTATGGCGCCAGTGTATGCCAGTCAGATGGGCTTTTCGACTTCACAGATCGGCGTATTTATGGCGGCAACCATTTTTGCCGGGCTGGTGGTTCAGTTCCCGTTAAGCTGGTTATCTGACCGTTATGACCGGCAGCGGTTACTGTTCTTTACTGCCATTTTATTTCTGCTGGCCTCATTACCGCTGGCAGTGCTGAAACATGTCAGTTTTAGCATGGTGCTGGGCATCGCTTTTATTGCCAGCATGATGCAGTTTGCGTTATATCCGCTGGCGGTTGCGCTGGCAAATGACCGGATCATTGCCGAACGTCGGGTATCGCTGACGGCCTGTCTGCTGATGTCGTACGGTATCGGCGCCAGTATCGGGCCGCTACTGACCGGGGCGGTGATGCAGCCACTGGGCGGCAATATGTTGTACCTGTTTTTTGCGGTCTGCTGTGCGGTCATTATTGTGTTAACCCGTGTCCGGGAACCGCATTTGGCAGCGGATCAGGAAAATCAGGTGCCCCATGTGCCATTAACCGATGGTCTGGTGAGTTCACCACTGGCGGCTGCACTTAACCCGGTGATTGATGAACAGGATATTCAGAATACGATGGTAAATCTACCGGAGGAAGAGGCTGCTGACGGAGAACATCCTGCGGAGCCGGATAACGGCGAAAACCCTCCCCGGGATCCGCATTAATTTTTCCGGGTAAACAGCCCGTCCGGTATTGTTGCGGACGGGCTGTGACAGAATTATTTATTACCGTGCTGATACCAGGCTTTAAAATATTTCATAAAGCTGTACAGGGTGGCATAGATCCCGGTAGCCAACCCGACTTTACCCAGCCGCCAGCTGCCATTCAGCAGATACCATTTAAAAAAAGCGCCGATGGCACTGATAACACCGCGGGCCAGTGAAGGGCGGATCCGCTGATATTTAATCAGCCGGGTGGTATAGCTGTTCATCTTGGCGAACATTTCATGAAGCGAATAGAACGTATCATGGCGGACATGTCCGGGGATAATCTCACTGTGGCTTTCCCCGGTAACTTCATCGTCTACCGGCCGGTGATTAAACTTTGCCACACGCCGGTTAAACAGGCGTACCGGATAGTCGGGAGACGCGACCGGATAGATAGTTTTTACCTGTTTGCCTAATACGTACCAGTAACGGGAAATTCGCCATGCCTGATCGGCTGCCGGCTCTGCCGGGGCCGCTTTCAGTCGCATAATAAAATCCAGAGTCTGCCGGTCGAGGACCTCATCACTGTCGAGGCAAAATACCCAGTCATGTTCTGCCAGGGCAATGGCCTTATTCATCTGCTGGCCATGCATTTCATACGGACTATAGTGCGCTTCAATACCATAGTGACTGCAGATGTCGGTGGTTTCATCACTGCTGCCGGAATCAAGTACCACGATTTGATCGGCGATGGTTAACGCCGGAGGTATAACCTGCTTCAGGGTACGTGCAGAGTTAAAGGTTAACAGACAAACAGTTATTTTTATCATTGTTTCGGGTTCGTTCAGTTTATGATTTCCGAGCGTAATTATAATTAAAGCACAATACTTTTATGGTCTTTTGGTGTGGCAGTCACTCACCGGGAGCTGTTTTACGGCTGACAGAGTGATAGAAACTGTAGCCAGGTTATTCATTTTTTATAATCAACTTCGTTATGAATATTCATTTTAATTCATTAATCACAGGGCGTATGGTAGTCAGTATACTTCTTTAACCCGTTGTAAGGATGTTTTATGACCGATTATGCGATCTCTGTTAACCCTGCTACCGGCGAAGAGCTGGCCCGTTACCCGTTTCAGGGCAGCGCTGATATCGAAAGCAGCCTACAACGCAGTGCAGATGCTTTAAAAGTGTGGCGAGTCACGCCGATGGAAACCAGGGTGACAGTATTACGCACTCTGGCGACACGGCTGCGTGAACGCTGTGAAGCCCTGGCGCAGATGATGACTCTGGAAATGGGTAAGCCTGTTGTTCAGGCGCGGGCGGAAGTGAATAAATGTGCTCAGGTTTGCGAATGGTATGCGGATAATGGCCCGGCGGTACTGGCAGCACAGCCAACTCAGGTCGAAAACCAGCAAGCCTGGCAGGAGTTTCGTCCCCTGGGAACTATTCTGGCGGTAATGCCGTGGAACTTCCCTTACTGGCAGGTATTGCGGGGGGCCGCCGGTATGCTGCTGGCCGGTAATACTTATGTGCTTAAGCATGCACCGAATGTGATGGGATGTGCCACCTTACTGCAGGAAGTCATGAATTCGGTCGGCTTTCCGCAAGGTACGTTTGAGCTGCTGAATGTGGATAACGACGGTGTTTCTCAGTTGATTAAAGACCCTCGTGTCGCTGCGGTTGCCGTGACCGGCAGTGTCAGAGCGGGGGCGGCGATTGCCACTCAGGCGGGGGCTGCACTGAAGAAGAGTGTCCTGGAGCTGGGGGGTTCCGATCCCTTTATCGTACTGGCCGATGCGGACCTGGATGAAGCAGTAAAAGCGGCGGTCGCCGGCCGTTATCAGAATACCGGACAAGTATGTATGGCTGCCAAACGCTTCATTATTGAAGCGCCGGTAGCTGAAGAGTTCGAAACCCGGTTTACCGCGGCAGTACAGGCACTGAAAATCGGAGACCCTCTGGATGAAACAACCTATCTGGGGCCGATGGCACGCTTTGACCTGCGTGATGAGTTACACCAGCAGGTGCAGGATACTTTGAAACAGGGGGCCCGGCTGGTGTGTGGCGGTGAAAAAATTGCCGGAACAGGCAATTACTATGCGCCAACTATTCTGGCTGATGTCAGTGAACAGATGACCGCGTTCCGGGAAGAAATTTTTGGCCCGGTGGCTGCCCTGACCGTGGCCCGGGACGCAAAGCATGCGCTGGCGCTGGCAAATAACAGCGAGTTTGGTCTAAGTGCGACGGTATGGACAGCCGATGAAGCACTGGCCGATCACTTTGCTGATAGCCTCGAAACCGGTGCAGTGTTTATTAATGGCTACGGAGCTTCCGATCCGCGTGTGACCATCGGCGGGGTGAAGAAAAGCGGCTACGGTCGTGAATTAAACCATTTTGGTTTGCATGAGTTCTGTAATATTCAGACCGTATGGCGTAACCGTCGCTAATTTCTGCGTGCCCTGCCTGCCGGCAGGGCACGTTTATTCCTCATTCTGTGCGGCTGGCCGCAGACGGCAAAGACCGGCGTTAATCAGACACTGACGTAACAGGTTAAACGCGGTAAAAATTTGCTGTTCATTAACGCAGGCATAGCCCAGCAGTAACCCTCGTCTTTTCTGCCGTTGCATATAATATTGCGATAATGGCCGGACACTGACGCCTTTATATAACGCATCGCGGGCAATCGCCACATCATCACTTTTATCCGGCAGAGTCATAACCAGATGCAGCCCTGCATCATGGGTATAACGGGGCATAAACATTTCTCCGAGATAACGTTGTATCAGACTGAGTAAAAATTTACGTCGCTGGTTGTACAGCAGGCGCATACGGCGGATATGGGCCACATAATGCCCCTGGCTGATAAATTCAGAGATAGCCCGCTGAATAATTAAATGCCCCCCCCGGTACAGTTCTGCGGCCGCGGTACGTAATTCGGTTTTCAGGTTTTTAGGCACCACCAGGTAACCGATACGTAATGCCGGATACAGTGTTTTACTGAAGGTTCCCATATAGATCACCGGTGCGTCCTCTTCCAGCCCTTGTAATGACGGATACGGGCTGCCGGAAAAACGGAATTCACTGTCGTAGTCGTCTTCAATGATCCAGAATTTATGACGCCGTGCCATTGCCAGCAGAGTTTTACGTCGGCTCAGGCTGAGATGTACCCCCAGCGGGTACTGATGGGAGGGGGTGACAAAGACCATTTTTGGTGCCGGTCGCCGCGCGGTGATTTCCGGCAGCATCCCCTCTTCGTCAACCGGGACCGCATGGACATTCAGACCATTAATACGTAATAAATTACGGGTTCCCCAGTAGCCTGGTTCTTCAATCCACACTGTCTCGCCCTGGTCGCAGAGTACCCGCGACACCAGGTCCACTGCCTGATGAATACCCTCGGTAATAATAATCTGGTCGGCATCGGCACGGATAGAACGGGCTACCCGCAGATAGTCAGCCAGGGCCTGACGCAGGCTGGCGCAGCCACCGTCATTGCTGTAGATCAACTGATTAATTTCCGGTTGCTGGTTCAGTCTGGCCTGAATTTTACCCAGGGTTTTATGCGGAAATGCAGTGACATCCGGGGCACCCGGTACAAAAGCTCCCCACTGAAAAGGCGATGCGGTGGCATGGCCGAGTAATGCGGCGCCGCGGGACGACAGGCCTGCAGGTAAGGCTTGCCCGGCGGCCTCAGGAATCTGCTGGCGGGCGCTGTTCAGACAGAATTCCGGTAAGGTTTTCGCCACCCGGGTACCGCTACCGGTGCGCGAAGTAACATATCCTTCAGCCAGCAAACTATCGTAAGCATTCAGTACTGTATTACGGGATATTCCCAGCTCTTTAGCCAGATCACGGGTAGCCGGTAAACGTGTTTCAGGGGGAAATACACCGTCGATAATAGCCTGCTGTAAGACCCGCAGTAACCGCTGGTGGAGCCTGCCTTGCTGGTCAAACTGCAAACGTTCCAGCAGGTGATCGGCGTAAAGAGTTCGCAATTGGTACCTTCATTTTGCTGGTAAATGGCTCTGGAAAAATACCCTACCGGAAAGGATAAATAAATACAGTTTTATTACAAAAAAAAGTTAAGTGAACGAGGCAGAAAGAGATGAGTGATTCTAAAGAAACATTAAACCAGCGCAAACAAGATGCTCTGCCACGTGGCAACGCGGTAATGTGTGACTGGTTTGTCAGCAGTGCCGAAAATGCCACCCTGCGCGATACCGAAGGTCGCGAAGTTATCGATTTTGCCGGAGGAATTGCGGTACTGAATACCGGGCACCGTCACCCGAAAGTTGTGGCAGCCGTGGCTGAGCAACTGCAAAAGTTCACTCATACTGCTTTCCAGATTGTGCCCTATGAGAGCTATATCTCTCTGGCTGAGCGTATTAATCAGCGGGTGCCGGTCGAAGGCCCGGCAAAAACCGCTTTTTTCTCTACCGGCGCAGAAGCGGTTGAGAATGCAGTGAAAATTGCCCGCGCTTATACCGGCCGTCATGGCGTCATCACCTTTGGCGGCTCTTTCCATGGACGTACCATGATGACCATGGCAATGACCGGTAAAGTGGCACCTTACAAACAAGATTTTGGTCCGATGGTACCTTCCGTATTCCATGCCCGTTTCCCGGTGGAGAACGAAGTGACCGTGGAGCAGGCTCTGGACAGCCTCGAAGATATCTTCCATTACGATATTGCCCCGCACAATGTGGCAGCTATCGTACTGGAGCCGGTACAGGGTGAAGGCGGTTTCCGTGTGGCACCCTCTGAGTTTATGACGGCACTGCGTAAACTGGCAGACCAGCATGGCATCCTGCTGATTGCTGATGAAGTACAGAGCGGTTTTGCCCGTACCGGTACTCTGTTCGCGATGGAAAATTTCGAGGTTAAACCGGATATCATCACCATGGCGAAAAGCCTGGCGGGCGGTTTCCCTCTGTCTGCGGTTTCCGGTCGCGCAGAAGTGATGGATGCACCTAACCCGGGCGGGCTGGGCGGCACCTACGCCGGTAACCCGTTATCGATCGCGGCGGCCCATGCGGTACTGGATGTGATTGACGAAGAACAACTCTGTCAGCGCTCTCAGCAACTTGGCAGTGAACTGGTCAGCAGCCTGCAGGAACTGCAAAGCCGTTGTCCGGCGATCAAACAAGTCCGTGGTCTGGGATCAATGGTTGCGGCAGAGCTGAAGGATGCTGCGATTGCGAAAAAAGTACAGACGGCGGCGATGGACGAAGGCCTGTTACTGCTGACCTGCGGACAAAAAGGCAATGTTATTCGTTTCCTGTATCCGCTGACGATTCCGACCGAACAGTTCCGTCAGGGACTGACTATTCTGACCCGTGCCTTACAGCAGTATGCCGTCTGACAGGTAAACAGTCGCAGTACAGGTGTTATCCCGGAGACCGTTCCCTCCGGGATCACCGTTACCTCTCTTCCCGACCAGCGACCGTGTTGCAGCATCCTGTCTGTACCCGGCAAATAAAATTATGATGAGGGAAATCATGAGTACAATTTCTTCAAACACAGACACACTTTCACCGGGACTTAAATCGCGGCATATTCGTATGCTGTCTATTGGCGGCGTTATCGGTGCCGGACTGTTTGTCGGCTCCGGTCATGCGATTGCCGAAGCCGGCCCGGCAGTGCTAATTGCTTATCTGATTGCCGGTGCACTGGTGGTGCTGATTATGCGTATGCTGGCAGAAATGGCTGTCAGCTCACCGGATTCCGGGTCTTTTTCTACCTATGCCCATAGCGCACTGGGGCGCTGGGCCGGTTTCACGATTGGCTGGCTGTACTGGTGGTTCTGGGTACTGGTGATCCCGCTGGAGGCGAATGCGGCGGCGACGATCCTCAATAGCTGGTTCCCGCAGGTGGCTATCTGGCAATTCACTCTGGCAATTACCCTGGTGCTGACTATCTCGAACCTGTTCAGTGTCAAAAACTACGGTGAATTTGAATTCTGGCTGGCACTGGTGAAGGTGGCAGCGATAGTGGCGTTTCTGGTACTGGGGTGTGTGGCTATTTTTGGCCTGATGCCGGACAGCGAAGTCAGTGGTATGTCTCACCTCTACGACAGCGGCGGCTTTATGCCTCATGGTTTCGGGGCGGTACTGGCGGCTATTCTGACTACGATGTTCTCCTTTATGGGCACTGAGATTGTAACCATTGCTGCGGCAGAGTCGAAAAACCCCGGCAAAGAGATTTCAAAAGCCACTAACTCAGTCATCTGGCGAATTGCGCTGTTTTACCTGCTGTCGATTCTGTTTATTGTTTCTCTGGTTCCCTGGAATACCCCGGATCTGGCAACGAAAGGTTCTTACCAGACGGTACTGGAAATGATGAATATTCCCCATGCCCGTCTGATTGTCGATATTGTGGTACTGACTGCGGTATGCAGTTGCCTGAATTCTGCACTTTATACCTCATCACGCATGCTGTATTCACTGGCGACCCGTAAAGATGCACCCGCGGCAGCGGCAAAAACCAGCCGCAGTGGTACACCGCGGGTAGCGGTATTGTTATCAACGGCCATGGCTTTTCTGGCGGTATTCGCCAACTATGTTGCTCCGGCAGAAGTGTTTAACTTCCTGCTTGCCAGCTCAGGCGCCATTGCTTTGCTGGTGTATCTGGTGATCGCCTGCTCACAACTGGTAATGCGTAAACGAATGGAGGCCCGCGGTGAAGTCCCGGATTTTAAAATGTGGTTATTCCCGGGACTGACCTGGTTTGTGATAGTGGTGATTGCAGGGATTCTGGGTTCTATGTTGTTTATGCCTAATCACCGTATCGAAATCATTGCTACCGGTATTCTGGCATTGCTGGTGGTACTGACCGGGCTGGCGTTACATCACCGGCAGCGCAGCAGCCGCCGGTTTACGGAAACACGGCGCAGCGGCGCGTAATTTTACCCGGCCGGCACCACAGCGAGATGAACTACCGCGGGCCCGATGCCCGCGGTAGTTTTTTCTGTCGGTTGCGTGGCCGTTCCCCTGCGGAGCCGCCTCGGCAGGTGATGGTTGCTGCTTATTATCTAATGGAATTAGAATAGCCATTTTTGGAATTTGCGATTCAATGGGTATTAAATGACAATGATCCTGATCACAACCTTGTGAGTTTTTAAAGCTACACAGGGTATATAACCCATGTTATCTAACGCGAAGCCTGGTGCCTGGCGTTTTTCTTTTATTCCCGTTCGGGAAATTTTTGCAGCTAACCAGGAGAACAATTCCGGTGAACGTATTTTTAAAAGGCATAGCTTTGGTTGTTTCAGCACTGAGTGTCACCAGTGTCAGTGCCGCCGATCTGTCTGTCCCTACTCATAGTTCATTACAGGTACAGGCTGATCCGGCGCTCAGTAAACTGTTACCGGCAGATATTGCGAAGCGTGGTTATATTGTGGCGGCAACCAACCCTAATACGCCGCCAACCACTTTTTTTGAAACGGATAATAAAACACTGGCTGGCCGTGAAATCGACGTGATGAATGCCGTCGGTGAGCGCCTTGGTATTAAAGTACAGTGGCGTGACAGTGGCGGATTCGACAACATTATCCCGGGGCTGAAAACCGGTCGTTATGATGTCGCCTTATCAAATATCAATGCGACAAAAATACGACTGAAACTGGTCGATTTTGTCAGCTATTATGATGCCAGTAAATTAGGCGTTATTTCTCTCAAGTCTTCCGGTATTACCCCGTTTACCTCATTTGATGCCCTGTGTGGCAGTCAGGTCGGAGCCGGCGCCGGAACGACCCAGGTAACGCGACTGGAAGACGCCAGTAAAGCCTGTCAGGCCGCGGGTAAAAAACCGATTCAGGTCGCCGTATTCCCTGATCGCCCGGCAGGTGTACAGGCGGTAGTCAGCGGGCGGGTGCCAATGTTCCTTGGCCCGTATGAAGGTCTGATCTGGCAGGTGAAACAAATTAAACCGGCGACCATCAGTGGCGTACTGACGGTAAATGATGCGCCGGTATCGGTCGCATTCCCGAAAGACTCACCTTTAGAGCCTGCGGTACAGGCAGCGCTTAACTCCCTGATCAAAGATGGTTCTTACCAGAAAATCCTCGACCACTGGGGGATTGGCTTTGGTGCAGTGAAACAGTCACTTCGTAATGACGAGATCTTTAAATGAAACCCGTCACTGCACCGACAGATGAATTGAGAATTGTCGGTAAACGTTATTATGGCCGCTGGCTGAGTGCACTGGTGGTGTTGCTATGTGTGGCGGGTATTGTCCAGTCAATGGTTAATAACCCGCGCTTTGAATGGCAGGTAATCGCCGATAACTTCACTGAAGCATCGATTTTGCAGGGGGTGTTAATGACCCTGCATCTGACGGTGATTTCAGTGGTGCTGGGCTTCTTCTTCGGTACTCTGCTGGCACTGATGCGTTTATCGTCTAATCCCGTGTTGTCGACGGTGAGCTGGGCTTATACCTGGTTTTTCCGCGGGGTGCCGATGCTGGTTCAGTTATTCCTCTGGTATAACATTGCAGCCCTGTATCCGACACTGTCGTTTTCCCTGCCGGGAGTGGGCGAACTGTGGAGCGTACAGTCCAACACCCTGATCAGTCCGTTCACCGCTGCAGTGATTGCGCTGGTGATGCATCAGTCCGCCTATGCAGCTGAGATTGTACGTGCGGGGATCCAGAGTGTCAGTAACGGGCAAATTGAAGCCGCACGTGCACTGGGCTATCGTCCGGCACAAATCTTTCGTTATACGGTGCTGCCACAGGCGATGCGCGCTATTCTGCCTCCGGCCGGTAATGAAGTAATTGGTCAGCTGAAAACTACGGCTGTGGTATCGGTGATTTCTCTGCAGGATGTACTATTTTCTGCTCAGATTATTTATCAGCGGACCTATGAAGTCATCCCGCTATTGCTGGTCGCAACGCTGTGGTACTTACTGATGACTTCTGTGTTATCTGTTGGTCAGTACTATGTTGAACGTTATTTTTCCCGCGGGGTGGGACGGCGTGAGCCGCCAGCGCTGTTCAGGGTATTATCACGTCTGACGGGTAAAGGATCTGCAGGAGAGTCCCATGGCTGAAGCGATTTATTTACGTAAAGTCACCAAACGTTTCTCCGGAAATACTATTCTGGATCAGGTGGACCTGGATATTCCGGCCGGGTCAGTGACAGTGATCCTTGGTCCTTCCGGGTCAGGTAAGTCGACACTGCTGCGGTGCATTAATCATCTGGAAAAACTGGATGGCGGTACTATCCGTGTGGGCGATGAGCTGGTGGGATACCATCAGAAAGGTCATGCATTGTATGAATTGGGGAGCCGTGAGGTCGCCAGACAACGACGTGATATCGGGATGGTGTTCCAGCAGTTTAATCTGTTCCCTCACCGGACGGTATTGCAAAACATCATTGATGCACCGATGCGGGTCAGAAAACAGGGCCGTCAGGAAAGTATTACCCGTGCACGGGAACTGCTGAAACAGGTAGGGCTGGCTGGTCGTGAAAACGAGTGGCCGCAAAACCTGTCCGGCGGGCAGCAACAGCGGGTAGCGATTGCCAGAGCACTGGCGATGAATCCCGGGGTTATGCTGTTTGACGAACCCACTTCGGCGCTGGATCCTGAGCTGGTAGGTGAAGTTTTACAGGTGATTAAACAACTGGCCCATTCAGGGATCACTATGGTTATCGTGACCCATGAAATCGGATTTGCCCGTGAGGTTGCTGATAACATTGTGTTTATGGAATCAGGCAATATTGTGGCAGCCGGGCCTGTTCAGCAGGTACTGGATGATCCGCAAAACGGACGGGTACGTGAGTTTGTTGCAACGGTGCTTTAAGCACCGTTTTTTTTAGTGGCGGAATAATGTCCTCATCCCAAAAAATGCACAGTGCCCACTGGGGTGCTTTTCAGGCAGAACTTCAGCAAGACAACGTCAGTATAACCCCGTTTGCCGGTGATCCCGATCCCAGCCCGTTACTGGGCAATTTTACCAATGCGTTAACTCATCCGGTGCGTGTCACCCGGCCGATGATACGCCGCGGCTGGCTGGAGCAAGGGCCGGGGGCAGATACCCGACGGGGGAATGATGAATATCTGCCCGTCAGCTGGCCAGAGGCGATTGCACTGGTCAGTGGTGAACTGCGGCGGGTAAATTCAGCATACGGGCCGGAGGCAGTATTCGGCGGCTCTTACGGCTGGTCGAGTGCCGGTCGTTTTCACCATGCCCAGAGCCAGGTGCATCGTTTTCTGAATACGACGCTCGGCGGTTATGTCCGTTCGGTAAACAGTTACAGTTCCGGATCTGCTGCCGTTTTGTTGCCCCATATTGTCGGGCCGATGGATGAAATTGCCCGCCGGGGTGTCAGCTGGCAGGAAATTTCGGCAAACAGCGATATTGTGCTGGCTTTCGGCGGCCTGGCTCTGAAAAATTCACAGGTTGCCAGCGGCGGTATCAGTGAACACACGGAACGTAGTTTTATGCAGCAGGCGGCTGCCCGGGGGACGCGTTTTATTTCCGTCAGCCCGCTGGCCAGTGATTTACCGGCTGAAGCGGCCGGTGAGTGGCTGTCGATTATTCCCGGTACTGATGCGGCTTTTATCCTTGGTTTACTGTCGGTATTGATTGAACGACAACTGACGGATGAAGATTTTCTGGCCAGCTACTGTACTGGCTGGCCACAGATGGTTGCCTATCTCCGTGGCGATGAAGATGGCGTGGTACGTGATGCCTGCTGGGCGGCAGAGATCTGTGGTGTCAGTGCCGCACAAATCAGGACCCTGGCGGAGGCGTTACCTCACCGGCGGGTGCTGGTGACTGTGGCTCATGCCTTGCAGCGTTCTGAACACGGAGAACAACCTGTCTGGCTCGCATTGGTGCTGGCGGCGGCGCTGGGGCAACCCGGATTACCGGGCGGCGGATTTACTTATGCACTGGGGGCGCTCGGGCACTATGGTAAATTGTTTAACCGCGTCAGTTTTCCTTCGTTGCCCCAGGGACGTAACGGTATTGACCGTTTTATCCCGGTGGCAAAAATTGCCGATATGCTGCTGCAGCCGGGAGAGCATTTTGATTACAATGGCCGCCGCCTGAGGTATCCGCATATCCGGCTGGTGTACTGGGCGGGCGGCAATCCTTTCCACCATCATCAGGATTTGGCACGGTTACGGCGTGCATTTTGTCAGCCGGATACACTGATTGTCCATGTACCGGCAGTTACAGGGGAAGCTGGCTGAGTTACAGGCTAGTCTGCCGGATTACGACACATTCCGCCGTCAGGGAGTGCTGCAGCTGCCTCAGCACACGGAAAGTGGCCTGATGATGAAAGCATTTCGTCAGGATCCCCGGCGATCACCGTTACCGACCCCGAGTGGCAGAATCGAGATCTTCTCGGAAACGATTGCCGGTTTCGGCTATGCAGATTGCCCGGGCCATCCGGTATGGCTACCTCCGACAGAACAGGCTGTGGCGGGAGAGTCATACTGGCTGATTGCTAATCAGCCAGCCACCCGGTTACATAGCCAGCTGGATTTTGGCAATTACAGCCAGCGCAGTAAACGGCAGGATCGTGAGGTGTGTTGCCTGCATCCGGAGGATGCACAGGCTGCCGGTATTGGTGAGGGCGATATTATTGAGCTGTACAATGATCGGGGCAGGGCGCTGGCCAGCGTCAGTCTCAGCCGTCAGATCCGTCAGGGGGTGATACAACTGCCGACCGGTGCCTGGTATGATCCTGAAGATCCTCTGGCAGAAAGGCCGCTGTGCCGGCATGGTAACCCGAATGTACTGACCCGGGATGCCGGAACATCTTCGCTGGCACAGGGCTGCACCGGGCAAATCACCGTGGTGAAAATAAAGAAATTCAGGGGTGATTTACCGCCAGTACAGGCGTTTATTCCGCCGGAAGCGGATGCCTGACAGGCGCCTGAGTATTAACTCAGGCGATCGCGGTTTAGGTCGCTGAAAACAGGGCTTCAGTCAGTCGTTGCAGTTGCCCGCTGTCTGTCAGCTGGCAATCGCCGGCCAGCCTTTCGCGGAGTTGTTTCTGTTCCGGCTGCAGGGCACGCAGAAGCTTTTCCCGCACATCCACCGGGGCGGCCAGTGACTGTTGCCGGGTTCTGCGCTGACTGAGCCGGCGGCCATCACGCAGCAACAGGCTGACTTCATGGAAACGCAGTGCCGGATTCAGGGCATCTGCAGGCGCATGTTCATCGGCAACACGGCTGACTTTACTGGCTAATGGCATAATCTCCGGGTTTACCGGACCTTCAGCAAAGTCGGCCATCCGCAAATCGTCATACAGCAACATCGCGGCGATAACATATTCGAGGCTGAAACGGGCTTCGATCCCTGTTTGCGGATGGCGTACCGATGCAGCAATGTCGCCCCCCGGAGGGAAAGAAACCTGTATATGGTCAATCGCGTTCAGCAGCCCGTCGACAGCACCATGTTCTGCCTGCCATCGACGGCGCAGCAGGCGGGTGGCTTCGGCGGCGCTGTGTGTACCGCTACAGGTGGCGAAGGGTTTAAACTCCAGTCCTGGCTCTGTGATTCGCCACGGTGTCCCCCAGTGTGCGGTCAGTTTTTCGGTGGCTGACGGGCCATCGTTGCTGGCGGCCAGAAAAGCCTCGATAACGCCTTGTGGTTGTCCGGAAAATCCAGCCAGAGCCAGCCGGACGGCCTGTACTGCCCGCTCTGCGGCCAACCCGGCATGCAGGGGTTTAACCGCTGAACCAAACTGAGCTCTTAAACCACTGGCCTGGGTGGCGGCCATACCCAGCAAAACAGCCGTTTCAGACACACTGGCACGGGTCAGCCGCGCCAGTGCCGCAGCGGCAGCGAGAGTACCCAGCGTCGCCGTATTATGGTAACCGCGGGTGTAATGTTGTTGTGTTGCTGCCAGGCCGATCCGCCCTGCGGTTTCTGTACCGATGATATAAGCATCCAGAAAATGTCCGATATCATCACAGGGATGAAAACTGCACCATGCCAGTAATGCTGGCAGGATCACTGTGGTCGGATGCCCGCGAAAATCCGCATGGAAATCATCAAAATCCAGCGCATGACCGGCATATCCGAGCAATAAGGCGCGGTGGGCGATGGTCTGTTCCGGGAACAACTGTTTCAGGACCGGCAGGCCGGAGTCTGGCACCTGATGGCGTAATAATGGCCAGCTGACAGCGATAAAATCAGCCACTCCGCGGCGGGCATTCTGCCGCGCCTGCTCATCGGGCTGGCTGTTTACTATCAAATCGGCCAGTTGTCGGGTGACGTCCATCAGGCCGTTTCCTGCTGTTTCAGGGCATTTTCTGCCAGGCTGGCCAGATAACGGGAGGTTGGCAGCAGTACATCATCGTTAATCCGAAATGCCGGATGATGCAGAGCATATTGCTGTCCGGTACCGACCATGACAAATGCTCCGGGCAGCTGTTGCTGGTAAAAAGCAAAGTCTTCACCTATCGGGCTGGCTTCGACGACCCTTGCCTCAAAACCACTGTCTGAAGCCTGTTGCAGCGCAAAATCAGCCCAGCGGGCATCATTTATGACCGAAGGCGGACCGGCCTGCCAGTCGAGGGTAATGTCGGCGTCAAAAGCATGACCAAACCCGGCGAGCAGAGTGCGGAAACGGTTTTCGATGAGCTGGCGTGTTGCCGGTGAGAAGGTACGGACGGTTCCTTCCAGCCAGGCATTATCAGGGATCACATTCCAGGTGCTGCCGCTGTGTATCTGGGTAATTGAAACGACAGCGTTATCTGCTGAAGGTGCGTTCCGGCTGATCAGTGTCTGCAGGGCCCCGACCAGCTGACCGGCGATGATTATCGGGTCATTACCTTCGTGGGGGCGGGCTGCATGGCTGCCGGTACCTTTAATGGTGATACTGAAACGATCCACTGAGGCGGTCAGCGCTCCTGCTTTACTGCCAATCACGCCTGCTGGCAGGGTCGGATCATTATGCAGGCCAAAAATTGCAAATGCCTGTTTCAGTGCCCCTGTGTTAATCACATCCGGCGCGCCGAGGCCGGTTTCTTCGGCGGCCTGAAACAGGATTCTGACCCGTCCTTTAAGATGTGATTCATTATTTTTTAACAGTATTGCCGCTCCCAGCGCTGCAGTACTGTGAAAATCGTGGCCACAGGCATGCATCACCCCCGGGTTCTGTGAGCGATACTCTACCCCCGACTGTTCTTCGATAGGCAGTGCATCAATATCAGATCGCAATACCACCAACGGACCGTCCGGCTGGCCGACTTCGGCAACCAGCCCGGTATTCAGTGGTAAATCCAGAATACGGATCTGGTATTGCTCCAGCTGGGCTCTGATGCGTGCGGTGGTTTCAAATTCCTGGTGAGAAAGTTCAGGAAAACGATGCAATTCATGGCGAAAAGCAATAAGACGTTCAGCAAAAGGAGTATCAGTGATCTCTGTCATATTTTTTTCCTGTTATTGGTTGCCTTCAGCAGGTGACTGACGTGCCAGCCAGCGTTGATGGGCCGTCTCATCAAGGATTTTTTTCATATAGAGCGTGATATGGCCTTTGCCTAAATCGGCAGTGTGTATTGGCACAAAACCGCGTTTCTGATACATCTCTTTCAGCCACGGATGATTGATTGCTGTTCCTAATGAAACGGCCGGAGCCCGCAATTGGCCGATCAGTATCTCCTGCTCCAGTAACTGCTGTATTTTGCGGCCATATTGTTGTCCGGGGTAATCAGGATGTGCGGCGAACCAGCCAATATGAGGCAAGCCAAAAGGGCCCGGCAAAGGACCCCATGGATAACGGATGGTGACGGAAGCGACCATCGTATCCTGATTATACAGGCCGTAAACGCCATGATTTTTCAGATGCAGCAGGGCTTTTTCGCGGGTGGTAGTGGCGGCATCAAAATGAATACCCATGGATTTTGTCGGGGCATATGCCGCCAGTACCAGTGTCAGATAGTTATCCACCTCATCGTCTCTGACCTGACGGAAAGTAAGGCTCATGATATTTTCCGGCGTTGTGAAATAATAATAAAGTGTGCCGGATAAAGATTATCAGTAAAGTAATAACCGTCTATATATAAAAAAAATATATGCTAATTCCAATTTGGCAGCTTCAGGTAACGGCTTTTCATTGCGTAAAAAGTCAGTTGTCGTAGTATATATTGCATCTCCGCTCGGTCCCTGTCAGGGATATTTCAGCGTATTAACCATCATATTATTATGGTCTGCATTTTATTGATCAGGGTGATTTTGTGCTAGCGATCAAGTCTCCGAATGGCTATTTTCAACAGCCCGGCCTGTGTGCCCGGACCGGAAGTTATTTGCAGCCTTTTGCTGCGGATATTCGTATCTTTACCTCTCCGACCGCCTGGCAGGCGGTGAATCCACAGCTTAGCCAGAGTCTTGAGCAGCATGGTATTCGCTGGCAGCTGGAATACCTGGCGGGTGAGTGTACACAGCAGGCAATAGAGACCCTGCAACAAAATATCGTTGCTCAGGGGGCCGGGCTGTTACTGGCGATTGGCGGCGGACGGGTGATGGATGCGGCTAAAGCTGCCGGAGCGCAACTACCGGCGGTGAAGGTGGTAAATATGCCAACCCTGGCAGCGACCTGTGCCGCATGGTCGCCGGTCAGTATTATTTATGATGCACAGGGCGGACACCTGCGCAGCCAGCTGTTACCGGCCATGCCGGAAATGGTACTGGTAGACAGCGAGGTTATTGCCCGCTCTGATGTGCGTTATCTGAAAGCAGGGATGGTGGATGCACTGGCGAAGCTGTTTGAATTTCGTCCCTATCAGCGTAATAACCCTGATAATTTATCTTTGCAATTAAAAATGCTGCCGGCCCGACAGGCACTGGATATTTTCACGGAATATGCTGACCAGGCAATTGCAGATAATCAGGCCGGTAAAGTCACCCCGGCACTGATTAAAGTGATTGAAGCAAATATTGTGTTTGCCGGATTGTCTAACAGTGTCCGCGATACCCTGGCGACTCCGGGCTTTGCCCATGCGATTCACAACCGGCTTACCCATCAGCCTGAACTGCACCACTGGCTGCACGGGGAAAAAGTCGGATTCTGCCTGCTGATACAATCTCTGATGGAAAATAACGGCAAAGCCGATAGCGGGCTGCTGGCATTATTACAACGTTATGATTCACCTCTCAGATTACCTAATCTGGCTGGTGAACGGGCTGAGGTCATACGGGCGATTGCCGGTGCGGTTCGCTTCCCGCCACAGAGTGCGGCAATGCTGCCGTTCGATATTTCGCCTGCCGCACTGGAAAAAGCATTTACCCTTGCCGATACTCTTTTTTAACACCGTTGTACGGTGATTTTGCAACAAACAGGAATAATAAATGGACAGTTCAAAGAATCAGCGTCGCCTCCGTCTTGGCCTTTTTGTCCAGCCGGTGGGACATCATGTCAGTGGCTGGCGATTGACCGAAAACCTCGGCTCACCGACGGACATTGACTGGTTAATCAGCCTGGCTAAAAAAGCGGAAGCCGGCACTTTTGATCTGTTTTTTGTCGGTGATGCGCTGGCAACCAGTATGTACCGTTTACCATCAACCATGGCGCGTCTTGAACCCCTGACGATGTTATCTGCGCTGGCGGTAAATACCCGGCGTATTGGCCTGGCGGCGACAGCATCCACAACATTCAGTGATCCCTTTACTCTGGCCCGTAGTTTTTCTTCTCTGGACCATATCAGTCGTGGCCGCGCCGCATGGAATGTGGTGACATCTTTCTCTGCGGATGTCGCGCGTAACTTCAGCCGGGAAGATATGCCAAACCATGCGGAACGTTATGGCCGTGCCCGTGAATTCCTGGAAGTTGCTGATAAATTATGGGCGGGCTGGGAAGAGGGTGCTGTACAACCGGATCCGGTCAGCGGCCGTTATTTTGTGGATGATAAGATCCAGCCGATTAACCATCAGGGCGAACATTTCCAGGTACAGGGTCCTTTAAATATTACCCGTTCTCCTCAGGGGCGTCCGGTGATTATCGAAGCCGGATCATCGGCAGATGGTCAGAAACTGGCCGCGGAAACAGCCGAGGTTGTATTTACTGCGGCAGCCAGCCTGGAAGAAGCGCAGACTTTTTATCGCTCTCAGAAAGATCAGGTCATTGCCGCCGGACGTAATCCCGATCATGTGGTGATTATGCCAGGGGTGATGCCAATTGTTGGCCGTACCCGTGAACAGGCGAAAGCCCTGTGGAAAGAACTGAATACCCTGGTGGATATTGATAACGGGTTACGTCAGCTTTCACTGCGTTTCGGGATCGACCTGTCGGATTACCCGCTGGACGGGCCGGTACCAGAGGTTCCGCTGGGAGAGGGTAATCAGAGCCGCGTCAGACTGATGACCGATATGGCGAAACGCGAAAATCTGACTCTGCGTGAGCTGGCGGCCATTGCTGCCGGATCGCGCGGGCATCGGGTGATTGTCGGAACGGCAGAAGATATTGCCGATGACTTCCAGCGGTGGCTGGAGCAGGGCGGGGCAGATGGCTTTAATGTTATGCCGGCCATTATGCCTGAGCAGCTGGACCTGTTTATCGAGCTGGTGATCCCGGAACTGCGTCGCCGTGGTTTATTCCATGAAGATTATGAGTTTGCCACCCTGCGTGAAAACCTCGGATTACCGGTAGTTTAAGAGCGAGTGTTCACAGGGGCGTGGTGGTCTGAGAGCCACGCCCTGTCAGCAGCCATTACCTTGCCACTGCTGCTGACCGACCAGAATGATGTTAATAGCGGGTATTTTTAAGAATATTATATATTCTATAACAATATCCTTAATATATTTCATTTAAGTCATAAATAAATGATACCCCGGGGATTGCGTGTAAGGTAAATAATATTTTTATGCGTGCCCGGCACTGGTTTTGATATTTTATTTGATGTTTACTCTGAGGTGTTATTGACGGTTTTTTTAGTATGCATAATTTAAAAGAGAGTAAAAATAATTACTCTCTTTTAAACACGATGGTCAGTGATTACATTCTTCTATAGGTTTCAATATAAGCCTGTGCTTTTTCGTAGCCCAATAACCCACCATACATATAACCACCGATACCGGCACCCACGGCAGAGGCTGTCAGTCCAACCAGCTGTGCGATACCGCCAACGATCCAGCCGCCGGCACCACCGTATTTACCACCCACTGCTGCACCGGTACCAAAACCGTCAATCGCACCAAGGATAGAACCCCAGAATGCGCCGGTCATATCACCATCGACAATTCCTCCGGCACCGGAGACGTTCGCAGTTTCAATCACGCTCAGTTCTTTCATTTTCTGACTCCCTGTTTATATCGTAAGTGACATGATTTCCCTTCAGTGTTCCGGCCATTAATCTGACGATTTTATTTCTGACTTAAAGTAAAAATAAATAATTCTGCCGGGGCACGGGCAAGAATATACACATTAGTAATGGAACCATTAATGAGCCTGTAAGGTGTTTGTGATTTGAGTCACATTAAAAAGTGGTAAGGGTGCAGAGTGGTGAGAATAATTCATTTAAGTTTTTTATCAGTGTAAATATTAACGGAAGAATTATAACTGACTCTGACAGGGTAATAATTTTTTACGCTAAAGTAAAACTGTCCGTAATTATTAAGCAAGTGATGCATGATCAGTTATGCTATTTTATACAGGCAGTCACTATCGCAAGCTGGCTGAAAGGCGTAAATAGCTCAGTGACCGGCCCACAGCGCCTGCTCTGCCAGCCACAGAGAACTCTGTTTCCGGTTACTGCTCTGTAATTCAGGGGCAGTATGGTGTATTTTCCATCGCGAAGGCAGGATTAATCGTCCTTCGGGAAATGCTTTCACAGACCAGTAGCAGAAAAGGTATATTGATGCTGTTCTGCTGACTGGCTGATAAAACAGTGCTCAATCGCAGCACAATTATTTTTTCCTGTCCTGTCGGTGACGGGGAATCTTTGTTAGGGAGTAATTATGCGTAAGCCGTTAGTTTTGGCCTCATCAGCCATCCTGATGTCAGTGAGTTTATTAAGCGGGTGTCAGACGGCGCCGAAGGAAACATCTCAGGCACCTGTGACGACGGTTGCAGCCAATGAACCGGCAGCGGCTCCCGTCGAAGCGCCGGTGCAGACGGAAGCTCCGGTGAAGAAATTTGCTGATCCGCTGGAGAGAAGTTCAGTATTTGGTGATTTCCGCCATTACAAGATCGGGGATATTATTCCTCCGCTGTACCGCACACAGAACTACAATATCAGCAAATGGCAGCTAAGAAAGATACCGGCACCTGCAGCTGACAGCCACTGGACCTATTTTGGTGGCGATTATGTGCTGATTGCGGATGCCGATGGAAAAATTTTGCGGATTTTCTCTGGCGATATTATTTACCGCTAACGCCGGCTGCGGAGGATACTGACAGGCCGTACAGGCCTGCAGTCAGTGTCCTCTGTGCCAGCTCAGTGTGGTGCTGCGGCAACCTGATCTTCATCAGGGATAATTTGCAGTGACTGCAATCCCGTTCCCAGTTTTCTTGGGTCCTGACCAATAATATTATCCAGCATACTTTCCGTCGGCCGGGGCGGGGTGATGATCAGTGTCCGGCTTCCTTTCTGCCGTTCAAAGCGCAGCTGATAATCAGCCAGTGTGGCCGTCGGTATAAAAGAGTGCTGTTCATCACCGGCCTGTACAGAAACCGGTTTACCGATGTTCGGGCCATAGGCCTTCGCGACAATATTCAGCGTAAATTTATCAGGCAGGGGCGAGTTGTAGGTTATCGTCACTACCGGGGCCAGATTAGCATTCGACCAGCGTCCCCAGTTTTCGTTACGGGATAATCCGCTAAAGCCTTCCACTGTGCGGGGCGCTCCGGGCAGGTAAAACAGGAAACTGTCTGACGGGTAACGAATATCATTATCCGCAATCTTCAGACGTTGTTGTATCTGGCGGTAATTCTCCTGTGAGATAACCTCCGGAGGAAAGACGACATTCCCCTGATACTTCAGAGTGTCTATGCGGGTAATTTTTGGCTGGCCCCCGGGCTGTCCGAGGGTGTAACAGAGTGAGTCTGACAGTGCCAGTTCAGGCGCCCACAGCCGGCCGGCTTTATAACATTTATCTATCCAGACGAATTTGTCATCGGCCGCAAACTTTCTCAGCCGGGCGGTTAAGGTTTCCGCATAAACTCCTTCCGGAATAGGTTCCACTTTATCGTTATCGACTTTCACTAATACCGGCAGGCGGAAGACTGAGCCGGAAAAGCTCAGGGTGTTTTTTTGCTGATCGACACTGAACTGCTCAATACGCCGTGGAAAATTCCACAAGCGGATAATATCCGGTTTCCACTGGGTAATTTTATCCGTCAGATGGCTGAAAATTTCTGATAACGAGGTCCCTGACAGGCTGCTGCGGCCCAGACCGATAAAATTATCGCCACCCAGAATATCCAGAACGGTTGCGCCATTATCCATCGTATTACGTTTACGGTTAATGGTCACAGGCTGTGGCTGATCGCCGCGGATGATAAAAAAGGTATCGTGACGCGGATGTTTGATCAGATAGCGGTACGCGGTGTTATTCATTGCCAGGTGATCTGAACCGACCACAATCAGCGTATTTTTAAACCACGGAGAGCTTTTTATCCGGTCAATAAGCCGGGCAATATGTTCCTGAGAACAGGCAACGGCGCTGAACGAAAGGTTATTTTTCCCCTCGTAAGAGTAGCTTTTATTCCGGCAGGTTGCAGAAATGAAACCGTCGGGATGATGGGTATCTACGGTCAGTGCGAATAAAGCAAAGGGTTGTTTTTGCTGTGATAATTGCTGGTATTTATCAAATACTTTATCCAGCACCGTATCGTCATAAAATCCCCAGTTATTACGGTACTGAGGGTCGGCAACCTGCGGGGCTAATTCTTCAGATCCCTGAAGGTGCTGAGCATCGAAACCATGAGACTTCAGGAAAACATCTTTTCCGCCAAAGCGCAGATCAGCCCCCTGGATAAACCAGTTCTGATACCCTGAGTTTTTCAGGATATCCCCGAGGCAAAGGTTCTGAGGGTAAAAACTGGATAATGATGCGGCGGCATTCCCTTCAAAGGGCGCGAATAACGGAATGCCGCACTGTGAAGCGACCATCCCGGCAATAGTGTAATCGGTGCCGGGTAATTGTTCGGTACGGGTAAAATCAATCGCGGAATGCATTTGTTGTTCAAGGTCGGGGGCCAGGCCGGGAAATGCCTGTGTATCGAAATAAGTTCGCTCCAGACTCTCGGCGTAGATATACACCAGGTTAAGTGAGGGGTTGTCTATCTTCGCTGCAGGGACTTTAAAATAATCATCAAAGTCTGAGGTGTCCTGTGCCGAATGTGAAGATATCAGTGCTTTTACCTGATGGTAGGCAGGGCTGGTCTTAATCGAAAAGGTCGCCAGCAGGCAGGCCGCAAGGGTCCAGCCCAGATGGTGCTGATGATCTTTTTTTCGCAGGAACCAGCCGAGGGCGACAAAAAATGCAACCATCAGGGTAAGTAGTCCGGCTGCGGGCAGCATATATTTTGCGGTTCCGGCACCGGTCAGATTACTGGTCAGCGTATAGACCACCGCGTCAGTAATGCCATTGCCGGTGAAATAATCGCTGGCGAATAATACTGCGTTTAGCAACAGAAAGCTGATCAGCAGTGCCAGCATAATGACAAGCCACAGGCGATGTCGTCCGGCTTTACGTGCATATAACAGTACCGAGCTGATAAACAGCCCGCATGAGACAATGACTGACACCAGGGTATTCTCCAGAAAAATAAATCAGTTGCTGGCGTAACAGCACGGCTCTGTTTTCCGTATCCGTGGTATTAACCGGCTAATTTTGCGAAGCAGCTCGCGAAGCTGACAGTTAATCCCTGTGCAATCACCTGCAATACTGTCATATTCATGACATATCTTTACGATATGTTTCTGATGCGATCACCGGTGACAATATGATTGCCCGGTAACTTTTTCCGCGAAGTGATGACTGTAACTAACTGATTAATTTGTATATTGTAAATTATGGTTACCGGCAGACATTATAAAACACAATTTGTGTAATGTGGTTTTTTTATTGCTTTATCTACGCGCGTAGATACACTTTGCGGCGGGGGAATACCTGCATGAAGCGGCTGTTACCGGTAGTTCAGTTGCACTTGTAATATTAAAAATCAGTCAGTTAAGACGAAATTTAACAAGTGAATATTCCAATACCAGGGAATGTCTTCTGATGCATCAGCCACCAGATGCAGCTGTTTTGCTGCAGGTGTCTCCTGCTTTTCAGCGCCACGGAATGGCGGTACCTGAAACCCCTTACAGGAAGTGATTTTTCCATGATAAAACCTCAATCGGGTAATACCCACCCTCAGTCTGAGTTTGAAACCCCCGGACAACGTCAGGACTTCTGGCGTGCCACCTTTTCCTGCTGGCTTGGCACCGCGATGGAATACGCCGATTTTGCCTTATATGGGCTGGCCGCAGGGATTATTTTCGGTGATGTTTTCTTTCCGGAAGTGACCCCGGCGCTGGCACTGTTATCCAGTTTTGCTACCTGGTCGGTCGGCTTTATTGCCAGACCGATTGGTGCCCTGTTTTTCGGCTGGCTCGGTGACAGGCGCGGCCGTAAGTATGTGATGGTGATAACTATTGTGCTGATGGGATTATCCACGACGCTGATTGGGCTGATCCCTGACTACCATACCATCGGTCTATGGGCTCCGGCCTTTCTGGTCATACTGCGTTTTACTCAGGGTTTTGGCGCCGGAGCAGAGTTATCCGGAGGCACGGTTATGCTGGGAGAATATGCCCCGGTAAAACGACGCGGGCTGGTATCATCGGTAATCGCGCTGGGTTCTAACAGCGGAACGTTACTGGCTTCTCTGGTCTGGTTACTGGTGGTGCAGCTTGATCACCAAAGCCTGCTAAGCTGGGGATGGCGTATTCCTTTTCTGTCCAGCGTTGTGATAGCCCTGGGGGCCCTCTGGATGCGGCGTTCGGTACGTGAAACCCCGGTATTTGAAAAACGGATGAAACAACTGCAGGCAGAACGTCAGCAGGGGCGTCAGGATGCAGAAGCCGGCAGCAGCTCTCTCTGTCGTCCGGGCAAGGCGTTCTGGGTGATGGTCGGGCTGAGGATTGGCGAGAATGGCCCTTCTTATCTGGCCCAGGGGTTTATGGTCGGCTATGTGGCTAAAGTTCTGATGATGGATAAATCGGTACCGACGACGGCAGTTTTTATTGCCTCATTGCTCGGTTTTCTGGTGATCCCACTGGCGGGCTGGCTATCTGACCGTTATGGGCGTCGTAACGTTTATCGTGTATTTTGTCTGTTACTGATGGTTTATGCCTGGCCGGCGTTTACTCTGCTGGACACTCATCAGCCGTGGATAGTGATTGCTACCATAGTGACCGGTATGGGGCTGGCCTCACTGGGGATTTTTGGTGTGCAGGCGGCCTGGGGGGTAGAGTTATTCGGGGTGGCGCATCGCTATAGCAAAATGGCGGTAGCTAAAGAGCTGGGGTCGATTATCTCCGGAGGAACCGCCCCGCTGGTCGCAGCAGCATTATTATCTTATTACGGAAACTGGTGGGCGATTGCCGTCTACTTCTCGCTGATGGCTGCCATCGGTTTCTTTACCACTTTTATCGCACCGGAAACCCGTGGCAGGGATTTGAACTTACCTGAAGACGCCATTTAACCCGCTTCTCTCAGGGAATAACGATCTCCGGCGGCGAGCTGCTGCCGGAATCACCACAGGAAATAAACCGATGCAACCGCGCGCAAACCGAAGAGTTACCCGCGAAGAGGTGGCACGCCTGGCAGGCACCTCAGTGGCGGTGGTCAGCTATGTTGTTAATGATGGTCCGCGTCCGGTCGCTGAAGCAACCCGACAGCGGGTACTGCAGGCGATTAAGGACACCGGTTATCAACCGAACGGGATTGCCCGGGCACTGGCTTCAGGGACCACCCGGACCTTTGGGGCGATAGTACCGAATATCGCGAATCCGTTCGTTGCCGCGCTGGCCCATGAGTTATTACAAGAGTCGATGAAATATGGTCATGTGATGCTGCTCGGTGACTCAGGTGACAGCAGCCAGCAGGAGCGAGAAGTGGTACTGAGTTTACTGAACCGGCAGACAGACGGACTGATTTATATCAGCGTCGACCGCCACCCGTACAGTGATCTGATTCGCCAGCATGGCACACCGGTAGTGATGCTGGATGGGGTCAGTCCGGCCGCGGGGATAGCTGTATTACGGGTAGATGAACGCCGCGCCGCAAAGGATGTTACCCTGCACCTGCTGAGCCATGGCTATCAGCGGGTCGGTGTTATCAGCGGCCCCCTGTCGATGCTGAATACCCGCGACCGGCTGGCTGGCTGGCGGGACGCGATGGACAGTTACCGGTTACCGGTTAACGATTCCTGGATAGTGCCTGCCGATTATACCCGTGAAGGTGGTTACCTGGCCGCACGTCAGTTACTGGCAGAAAAGCAGTATCCGGATGCGTTGTTTGTCTGTAATGAACCCATGGCGATAGGCTGCCTGCGGGCTCTGGCTGAGCAGGGGATTAATGTGCCGGATGATCTGGCACTGGTCTGTTTTAATGGTACAGATCAGGCGGCTTATCATCAGCCTTCACTGACTTGTGTCCGGCAACCGATAGCCAGTATCGCGAGTTCGGCGTTAAAAATACTCAGAGAATGGCAGGGAGGAGGAGGGCTGACGGAGAGTCAGTACTTTCTGCAAACAGGCCGCTCCTGCGGCTGTGTCCTGTAAAATTCACCCTGGTCTGTTAGTTAACCGGTATAAAAAAAAGCATAAATGAAACGTATTATTATCGATTGTGACCCCGGTAATGGGATTGCCGGAGCGAATACTGATGACGGGCTGGCGCTGGCGCTGGCTCTGGGATCTCCGGCATTGCAGGTTGAGATGATTACTACGGTCAGTGGCAACACGCCTTGCAAAACAGGGGCGCGGGTCGTCAGGGACTTGCTGGATCGTTGCGGATTGTCTGTGCCTGTTTATCACGGAGCCGGTTGTGCCTTGTATGAACCGGCCGCAGCGTGGCGACAGCAACTGGATGAACGGGTGAACAGCCTGTCTCTTGGGCACTTATGGGAAAATACCCGCCAGCCGGCCGTCATGTCTGACAGTGAAGGACATGCTGTACAGCAGATGGCAGAGCTGATTTGTGCAAATCCCGGCAGTATTACCCTGCTGGCACTTGGTCCCCTGACCAATATTGCTGAAGCGTTACTCCGTTATCCGCAACTGGCTGAGGATGTTGCCGAAATTGTGGTGATGGGCGGCGTATTTTGTCTGGATGACTATATCAAGGACACTAATTTTGGCCTTGATCCTGAAGCGGCATCCGTGGTGATTAACTGCGGGGCCAAAGTGACGCTGGTCCCTATGGATGTCACTGTAAATACCCTGCTGACACCGGAAGATCTTATACAGATGACGGCGAGCGGAACACCTCTGGCTGTATTTATTCGCGATACGATGGCACCGTGGATTGAGTATTCGATGATTACCCGCCAGCTGCCGGGGTGCTGGATCCATGATGCACTGGTGGTGGCATGGCTGCTGGACCCTCAGGTGGCAACTGTTGCTGATTTTCGGGCCGGTATCGAATTACGGCCCGGTATTACCCGCGGAATGAGCTGGCGTTACCAGCCGCCGCTCAGGGTCCCGGTCGGGATTGCAGAGAATGCCGGTGCAGCGGTATCGATACTGACATCGGTGAATAATCAGCGTTTACTGGATCTTCTGACTCAGGCACTAAACCGTGGTACCGGCTGATCATATTGCCGGACTATCTGCCAGCTGACGGGTTACTGACAGACATCAATCCAGCGCGCATTAGTCAGTTCTGCCATACGCTGCGGTGAAATTCTGACGGCGCTGTGGGTGGCCCCGGCGGCAGGCATGACTTCATCAAATGCCTGCAACGAGACATCACAGTAGACAGTTAATGGGTTTTCCAGTCCGAAAGGACACACGCCCCCCACCGGATGGCCGGTGGCATTAATCACTTCGTCAACACTCAGCATGCGCGCTTTAGCACCGAGCGCATCTTTCAGTTTTTTATTATCCAGCCGAGCATCTCCGCGCATCACAATTAAGACGATATTCTGTTTTACTTTCAGCGACAGGGTTTTGGCTATCTGGCCGGCACTGACTCCGTGAACCTGTGCTGCCATATCGACGGTTGCGGTGCTTTCCGTGGCTTCAATCACCTCAATATCAGGGGCGTGTTCAGCAAAGAACGCCTGTACCGACTGCAGACTCATGTTTTTCTCCGGGAATTTTACAGTATTAAAAATTGCCATAAGCCGCTAACACTGTAAACGGTGACAGGAAAAATTCAGACCGAGGACAATAAAAAAAAGGATTTTTTATCCGGAAGGCGTAAAAAAACTGGAAAATGACAATAGTTAACATATGATAGTGAAAATCATTATCATTTGAGGGCGGTTCAATGGAAGTTGCAATGCTGGCTTCAGGGTCGTTATGGATGTTCAGCTGGATGATGGGAAAACGGCTGGACAGCGGGTGGGGAATTTTACTGCCTTGTATTGCCTTACCGGTGTTTGCTCTGTGGCAGCCGGGGTTTGATCAATGGCGAACGATTATGCTGGCTGCATTGTTACTTACACTGGTGATGCTGTTCCATCATCGTTTACGCCATTATTTACTGTTACCTTCCTGCCTGGTTTTATCCGGCGGTCTGGCGGCCATGATGGTAAATTTTCAACTGACATAGGCTGAATGATGAAAAAATAATTCAGGGAGCATCACTTGCAGAACAACCGCTAAAGGGGACTGTATTCAGAGACAAAGCACTAAGGAAGATTAATCACCGGAGAGAAATATGAAGACAACGTGGTGCGAAGAGAGGGACTTGAACCCTCACGTCCGTTAAGACACTAACACCTGAAGCTAGCGCGTCTACCAATTCCGCCACCTTCGCATACCGTCAACACAGCTAAACTGTATTGTCACCACGGAGGCGCATTTTAGAGATTTTCCACCCCGCGTCAACTGATATTTCGTTGGCGGGGGTGCATTTGCTGTAAAAACCGGCAGGAAGTTGCCGGGCAGTGAGCCGGCGTCAGCACCATTAACCGTAATCAGCGGTTACTTTGCCCGGCTGCCACGCCCGTAAACACTGCGGTAAACGCGGAAACGGCCGGTCTGGGCCAGTACTTCATGGTTGCCGAACGTTTCATCCAGTACCTGAGGGTAAGGTAAAAAGGCATTTGCCACGATCCGTAATTCGCCACCGGTATTCAGATGCCTGGCCGCACCCCGGATTAATGCGTTTGCGGCATCAAGGCTGGTTTGCAGTCCTTCATGAAACGGCGGGTTCGAAATAATCATATCGAAGCGACCGGTAACATCAGAAAAGACGTTGCTGGCAAAGACTTCCCCTTCCACGTCATTGGCGGCCAGGGTTAATTTGCTGGCCGCTAATGCTGCGGCATTAACATCGGTCAGCCAGAGACGGGCTTTCGGTGAATGTTTGGCCAGGGTCACGGATAGTACGCCTGCACCGCAGCCGACATCCAGTACTTTGCCTTTGGTATGGGCGCTGAGTGTGGACAGTAATAACGCACTGCCTGCATCCAGACCATCACGACTGAATACTCCGGGCAATGTGGTAATGGTCAGCCCATTGCTCTGGTAGTGGTTAATAAAACGGTCGGCATCGAATTCCGGCTGTTTTTCGAGGCGACCGTGATATAAGCCGCAACGGCGGGCGCTGTCTATTTTCGTGACCGCAGCCCAGGGAGCCAGCATGGCTTCGGCGCTGCGCACTCCGCTGCGGTTTTCACCGATGATAAAAATATCGCTGCCCACGGGTAGCAGGGATAACAGGTTTTGCAGCTGAAACTGGGCTTCCGGTTTGTTTTTTGGCCAGTAATACACCAGAGTGTCACAGCCGCTGACCATACGGGTATCAGCTACCAGGCTGAAACTGGCATCGTCACCCATCCGCGGGTGCAGATTTTGCCAGTGATGATATTGCTGGGTATGTACTTTGCGGGATGCGGTCAGTAACTGTGACGGCAGGTCGTCCTGCAGGTCCCCGGCAAATAAAACATGGCGGGTTTCGAACTCTTCACTGTGGCGCAGTATGACTTCACTCGCCGGTGTATACGCGGACATATTAACTCCTTATTCTTAAGCCCGGTGATTATAGTGGTTTGTTGGCGCATGTACGATGGGTTTGCTAGCATAGGCGCGTAATCTTCTTACCGGCGGACATCATTTATGGCAAACAGGCGTGACTGGCTGTTACAGCAGATGGGTATTACCCAGTACCGGCTCCATCACCCGAGGGCATTACAGGGAGAAGTCGCTGTGCGCTTATCCCCTGATACCCGGCTGGTGATCGTTACCGCCGACCCGCAGCCATCGGCGACGGGTTTTCTGCAGGATGTGCTTCGCAGCCTGGGGCTACGGCAACATCAGTCAGTGACGGTCAGCGAACGACAGTTATCGATGCTGCCGGAGCCATTGAACTGCCCGGTATGGCTGCTGGGGATTCCGGCGGACCGACAGTATGCAGCGGTACAATTAGCCACCCCCCCGCTGAGTGAACTTATTAATAACAGTGCGGCTAAACGCACCCTGTGGCAACAGATAACAACTTATGACAGTCATTTCTTCCCTCGCGCCTGAAGACCAGGTGCTGGCGCTGGCAATTGAGCAGCGCTGTCATGCTTTTCCCTGGTCGGCGGCAACCTTTGCCGGTAATCAGGGTGAACGCTACCTGAACTATCGTATCGATGCTGACGGTAAAATGGCCGGTTTTGCCATTACCCAGATCGTACTGGATGAAGCTTCATTGTTTAATATTGCGGTTGATCCTGACTTCCAGCGGCGTGGTTATGCGCGGCAATTGCTGGAACATCTGATCAATGAGTTAGCGGCCCGCGGTGTTCTGACCCTCTGGCTTGAAGTCAGAGAATCGAACCTGTCGGCGATAGCACTCTATGAACAGCTGGGCTTCAATCAGGTCTCACGCAGACCACGTTACTACCCGACAGCGACCGGCCGTGAGGATGCACTCCTGATGGCACTGGTACTGTAACCTGATTCTATTGCTGGCGGAGCCCCGATGCTGGATACACTGGATTGCATTATTTTTGATGCTGATGAAACCCTCTTTTCTTTTGACGCTTTTCACGGTTTACAGCAAGTGTTCACTGCCTGTGGTGCGGAATTTTCAGCTGAGGATTATGCTGAATATCAGGCCCTGAATAAGCCACTATGGGTTGATTACCAGGAAGGTAAAATTACTGCGGCACAATTACAGGTGCAGCGCTTTATCCCTCTGGCTGCACGACTGAATGTCAGACCGGAACAGCTGAATGATAGTTTTCTGCTGGCGATGGCCGATATCTGCAGGCCGTTACCCGGCGCAGAACAGTTGCTGGATAGCCTGAAAGGCAAAGTCCGGCTGGCGATTATTACCAACGGTTTTACCCGGTTACAGCAACTCAGGCTGGAGCGAACCGGCTTCAGTGATTACTTTGATGCACTGGTCATTTCCGAACAACTGGGGATTGCCAAACCTGATCGGGCTATTTTTGATTACACCCTGCAACAACTGGGAAATCCGCCCGCCGACAGAGTGCTGATGGTGGGAGATACCCCCGAGTCTGATATTCTCGGAGGGATTAATGCCGGTCTGAAAACCTGCTGGCTGGATCATGGCACCCGCAGCCTGCCTGCGACCCTGCGGCCTGACTGGCAGGTCAGGGATCTGGCGGCGCTGCAGGCGCTTCTGGCCGCCGGCTAACATACAGCCACTGTTTTGCGGCAGTGGCTGGTCAGGTGCAGATTACTGGTTTCAGTCAGCGCCGGCTGTCCGATAACCTGACCCGCCGGATATCACAGTACAGATAATGACGGCAGGATTAACGTGAAGCCCGTCGTCTTTTTTTGTTTTTCGCCGCACGCCGTGGTTTGCCGGCGGTTTTTTTTGCCGGCGGGTTGTCATCGTCTTCCGGCTCAGCCGCGACCGGCTGGCTGGCTGTGAGCAGGAATGGCGACTGCTGCCAGTGGCTGCGCCGGTTTCTGAGTAATGTCCGGCTGAGCACCAGCCCGATAGCCAGCGAAAGCAGCATCATCAGGCGCAGAATATTGGTGGTGTTATCAACCTGCCGTGACTCGGTGGCCAGTACATGAGTATCCAGCGTCATTCTCAGAAATCCCTGCGGACCATTTTTTCCCTCTACCGGTTGTACTATCTGGTGATTGAAATAACTGCCAGCCCGCTGGCCATCAAGTGCCAGACGGTCTCTTACCGGAATTGTTTCCCCACGATGGGCGATAAGTGCTCCGCTGGGATCGTAGACCGAAGCATCGAGTATCCTGCTGCCGGTAGTCAGTTGCTGTAAAACAGCATCAATCTGGTTTTGACGATTATTACTGTCACCCAGCAGAGGCTGCAGACTAAAAGCCACCTGCCGCGCCAGAGTATTAGCCAGTTCTTCAACTTGTGTTGACTGAACTTTCTGGCGATTCAGGCTAAACCATGAGGCCCCCTGCATCAGTAATACCAGCAAGGCCAGACAGGCAAGAGTGATCAGCGTGCGGTGCAGCGTAAACTTTATTTTCTGTTTTGCCATGGGCGGCGTGTCTCATTCCTGACGCGAATAATCGTAATGACTTATGGTTTATGTTGCCAGAATAGCCGCACTCGGGGTAGCCTCTTGCGTGGTTTTGTTGTCCCCTACAGGAGCTCTGATGCCAAACCGTCTTACCTGGTGTGATCTGCCTGCCGATGTTGCGCAATGGCCGGGTCTGCCTTTATCTCTCAGTGGCGATGAAGTTATGCCGCTGGATTACCGTGCCGGAAGCACTGGCTGGTTACTTTACGGACAGGGGCTGGATAAACAGCGTCTGACGGATTATCAGCACCGGCTGGGTGCTGCAATGGTTATTGTCAGTGGCTGGACCATTGATGATTTTCAGGTGATACGCCTTGCCGGCTCCCTGACGCCAAGAGCCAGTAAACTGGCCCATGAGTCTGGTCTGGATGTGGTGCCGCTGGGATCACTTCCGCACCTGAAAACCCCCGGTTTGCTGGTCATGGATATGGATTCGACTGCGATCGAGATCGAATGTATTGATGAAATTGCCAAACTGGCAGGCTGTGGTGAACAGGTGGCTGAAGTCACAGAGCGGGCAATGCGCGGCGAGCTGGACTTCGAAGCCAGTCTGCGGCAGAGGGTTGCCGCTCTGAAAGGCGCTGATGCAACCATCCTGAAACAGGTCCGTGATGAATTGCCCTTTATGGCGGGTTTGCGTTCGATGGTGGCTGAATTACAGTCTTATGGCTGGAAAGTCGCCATTGCTTCCGGGGGATTCACTTTTTTTGCCGATTATCTGCGTGACCAGCTGGACCTGGTGGCAGTGGCCGCCAATGAACTGGAAATTTTTGATGGTCGCCTGACCGGCAATGTAACCGGCCCGGTTGTCGATGCTAAATATAAAGCGGTAACTCTGGAAAAACTGGCCACGCGCTTTGATATACCTAAGCAGCAGACTGTGGCTATCGGTGACGGTGCTAACGATTTACTGATGATGAAGGCTGCCGGGCTGGGGATTGCTTACCATGCCAAACCGAAGGTTAATGAGAAAGCCAGTGTCACTATCCATAATGCCTCTCTGACCGGAGTACTCTGTATTCTGAGCGGTGGCCTGATCCGTGAACATTAATAAGCTGAGGAGTTGTTTTGGCCAAAGCGGCGAAACGTGCATACGTTTGTAATGAATGCGGTGCTGATTACCCGCGCTGGCAGGGGCAATGCAGTGCCTGTCAGGCCTGGAACAGTATTACCGAAGTCCGCATCGCTTCCACGCCTGCGGCTGCCCGTAATGAGCGGTTATCCGGTTATGCAGGCAGTGCCGGGGTATCGAAGGTTCAGAAACTTTCAGAAATCAGTCTGGAAGCGTTGCCCCGTTTTTCGACCGGATTTAAAGAGTTCGACCGCGTACTGGGCGGCGGAGTGGTACCAGGCAGTGCAATTCTGATAGGCGGTAATCCGGGCGCGGGTAAATCAACCCTGTTACTGCAGACGCTCTGTAAGCTGGGACAACAGATGAAAACCCTGTATGTGACCGGTGAAGAGTCGTTACAGCAGGTCGCTATGCGGGCACATCGGTTAGGTTTACCGACCGATAATCTGAATATGCTGTCGGAAACCAGCATTGAACAAATTTGTCAGATCGCCGCAGAGGAAAAACCCCGCCTGATGGTGATTGACTCCATCCAGGTTATGCATATGGCTGATATCCAGTCATCACCCGGCAGTGTATCTCAGGTGCGTGAAACGGCGGCATTTCTGACACGTTTCGCCAAGATGCATGATGTGGCGATTATTATGGTCGGGCATGTCACTAAAGACGGGTCACTGGCCGGGCCAAAAGTCCTGGAGCACTGTATCGATTGTTCCGTCTTACTGGATGGTGATGCGGACTCCCGTTTCCGTACGCTGCGCAGCCATAAAAACCGTTTCGGTGCGGTTAATGAGCTGGGGGTCTTCGCCATGACCGAACAGGGAATGCGTGAAGTCAGCAATCCGTCAGCGATTTTCCTGTCACGCGGTGATGAAGTGACGTCGGGCAGTTCGGTGGTGGTGGTCTGGGAAGGTACCCGGCCATTGCTGGTGGAGATTCAGGCGCTGGTGGATCATTCGATGATGGGTAATCCGCGCAGGGTAGCTGTCGGGCTGGAACAAAACCGGTTAGCTATTCTGTTGGCAGTGCTGCATCGCCACGGTGGTTTGCAGATGGCAGACCAGGATGTATTTGTTAACGTGGTTGGGGGCGTAAAAGTCACCGAAACCAGTGCAGACCTGGCACTCTTGCTGGCAATGGTATCCAGTCTGCGTGACCGGCCACTGCCTCAGGACCTGGTGATCTTTGGTGAGGTCGGTCTGGCCGGAGAAATCCGCCCTGTGCCCAGTGGTCAGGAGCGTATTTCTGAGGCGGCAAAACATGGGTTTCGTCGTGCTATTGTTCCGTCAGCCAATGCCCCGAAAAAAAAACCGGCAGGTATGACGGTATATACCGTGAAAAAACTGGCTGATGCGCTGGATATATTAGAAGATCTGGCGTAGTAGCTGATTCAGCACAGTGTCCGGGGCGTGTTTCCGGTCACTGTCCTTTATGACCGGCAGCCCCGCAGAGTCAGCGCCCGGGCTGTTATCCGGCAGATGACCAGAGGCTACTGATGTCGACTTATGACTATCTGAAAAAGGCAATTCGTCAGCAAGGACATACCCTGCAGCAGGTTGCTGATGCTTGTGATATGACCAAGGGTTACCTGAGTCAGTTGATTAATGCCAAAATTAACAGCCCCAGTGCCCGCAAACTGGAAGCCCTGCACCGGTTTCTCGGGCTGGAGTTCCCGCGCAGGGAAAAAACCGTCGGGGTAGTGTTTGGTAAGTTTTACCCTTTGCATACCGGACATATTTACCTGATCCAGCGTGCCTGCAGCCAGGTCGATGAACTGCATATTATTATGGGTCATGATGATCCGCGCGATCGTCTGCTGTTTGAAAACAGCGCTATGTCTGAACAGCCGACGACCAGTGACCGCCTGCGCTGGCTGTTACAGACCTTCAAATATCAGAAAAATATTCGTATTCACTCATTTAACGAAGAGGGCATGGAGCCTTATCCTCATGGCTGGGATGTCTGGAGCCAGGGGATGAAGCATTTCCTGGCAGAACATAATATTACACCTGACAAGGTGTATACCAGCGAAGCGGCCGATGCTCCGATGTTTGAGAAGCACCTCGCCATCCGCGCGGTACTGGTCGATCCGGATCGCTCATTTATGAATATCAGCGGTAAACAAATCCGTCAGGATCCGTTCCGTTACTGGGAATATATACCGACTGAAGTTAAACCCTTTTTTGTGCGCAAGGTGGCCTTACTGGGCGGTGAGTCAAGCGGGAAATCCACCCTGGTAAACAAGCTGGCGAATATTTTTAATACCACCAGTGCCTGGGAATATGGCCGTGATTATGTGTTTTCTCATCTCGGGGGCGATGAAATAGCACTGCAATATTCTGATTACGATAAAATTGCCCTCGGCCAGGCGCAGTATATTGATTTTGCAGTAAAGTATGCCAATAAAGTCGCCTTTATTGATACGGATTTTGTGACTACTCAGGCTTTCTGTGTGAAATATGAAGGCCGTGAACATCCGTTTGTGCAGGCGATGATCGATGAATACCGGTTCGATCTGGTGATTGTGCTGGAGAATAATGTGCCCTGGGTAGCCGACGGGCTGCGTAGCCTGGGGAGTTCTGTCGACCGGCGTGAATTCCAGACGATGTTGCTGGAGATGCTGGAAGAGAACGATATCCGTTATATCCGGGTAAAAGAAGACGACTATGATTCGCGTTTTCTGCGTTGTATCGAACTGGTAACACATATGCTGGAACATCCGGCAGAGCAGCCGGCAGACAGGGCCTGATACTCGCGTTATGGCTGACTATCACAAGGCCTCCCCGGCAGGGAGGCCTTGTGATTCAGGCGTCAGATTACTTAGTCATACGCTTGTATTTGATACGCTTTGGTTCCAGAGCTTCAGCGCCGAGGGTGCGTTTTTTGTACTCTTCATATTCGGTAAAGTTACCTTCGAAGAATGCGACGTTACCCTCATCCTGGTAGTCGAGGATATGGGTGGCAATTCGGTCAAGAAACCAGCGGTCATGGGAAATGACCATTGCGCAGCCGGGGAACTCCAGCAGGGCATTTTCCAGGGCGCGCAGTGTTTCCACGTCCAGGTCATTGGTCGGTTCATCCAGTAATAACAGGTTACCGCCGACCTGCAGCAGCTTCGCCAGGTGTAAACGCCCGCGTTCACCGCCGGATAATTCACCGACTCGTTTCCCCTGGTCAGTGCCTTTGAAATTGAAACGGCCGACGTAGGCACGGCTTGGCATTTCAAAGTTACCAATTTTCATGATGTCCTGGCCGCCTGAAACTTCTTCCCACACGGTTTTGCTGTTGTCCATGGCATCACGGAACTGGTCAACGGACGCCAGTTTAACGGTTTCACCCAGTTCAATGCTGCCTGAGTCTGGCTGTTCCTGACCTGATAACATGCGGAACAGGGTTGATTTACCCGCGCCGTTGGCACCGATAATTCCGACGATAGCCCCTTTAGGGACGGAGAAGCTTAAATCATCGATCAGTAAGCGATCGCCGTAACTTTTCGTCAGATGGGAAACTTCCACGACTTTATCGCCCAGACGTGCTCCCGGCGGGATAAACAGTTCACTGGTTTCGTTACGTTTCTGGTACTCAACACTGTTCAGTTCATCAAAACGCGCCAGTCGGGCTTTACCTTTAGACTGGCGTCCTTTGGCGCCCTGGCGTACCCATTCCAGCTCTTTTTCGATCGATTTACGGCGGGCAGCTTCAGAAGACGCTTCCTGTGCCAGGCGTTGATCTTTTTGTTCCAGCCAGGATGAGTAGTTACCTTCCCATGGAATACCTTCACCGCGGTCAAGCTCGAGGATCCACCCGGCAACATTATCAAGGAAGTAACGGTCGTGGGTGATAGCCACAACAGTCCCTTCGAAATCGTGCAGGAAGCGCTCCAGCCATGCAACGGACTCGGCATCCAGGTGGTTCGTCGGTTCGTCGAGCAGCAGCATGTCAGGTTTCTCTAACAGCAGACGACATAAGGCCACACGGCGGCGTTCGCCTCCGGACAGTGTGCCAATTCTGGCATCCCAGTCTGGCAGACGCAGTGCATCCGCAGCACGTTCTAAATGGGTGTTCAGATTATGGCCGTCATGCGCCTGGATAATTTCTTCCAGCCGTCCCTGTTCTGCCGCCAGTTTATCAAAATCAGCTTCAGGCTCTGCGTACAATGCATAGACTTCATCCAGACGCTTCAGAGCACCGACGACTTCAGACATGGCTTCTTCGACGGATTCACGGACACTGTGTTCCGGGTTCAGCTGAGGCTCCTGGGGAAGATAGCCAATTTTCAGGCCCGGCTGAGGACGGGCTTCACCTTCAATATCAGTATCGATACCGGCCATGATGCGCAGCAGGGTGGATTTACCGGCACCGTTAAGTCCCAGAACACCGATTTTTGCGCCCGGGAAAAAACTCAGGGAGATGTTCTTCAGAATATGCCGTTTTGGCGGGACAACCTTGCCCACGCGATGCATGCTGTAAACGAATTGAGCCACGAGAATGAGCCTCTTTTAATGCGTATTGATCATAATAATTCAGGGGAGGAGTGTAGCCTGTTTCTGCCTATAATCACAGACACCCCGCCGGATGTTGGCCCGGAAAACTGCCCGGCTTTCCGGGCAGGGCCGTGAACCGGCATTGGCAGCGGTTAGCCTGTTGCGGGAGGGATATTGCCTGACGCCGTACGTCGGGACGGTTTTCTGCCGGGCAAACTGATGATGACCAGACAGAGAATAATGAATCCGATACCGGCCCAGCCAGTTACCGGCAACCGTTCGCCGACCAGTGTGACCGCCAGCAATGCTGCCACCACCGGTTCTGTCAGCGTCAGGGTGGTGGCGGTACTGGCTTTGATACGCGCCAGTCCGTAACCATAGCAAAGGTAGCCAATAAACATGGGGACCAGTGCCATGTAAAGGGCAACACAGGTATTGGTGACTGAAGCCAGCAACGGAGCCCCGCTAAGCAACAGCACAGGGATCAACAGTAAACCACCGGCACCAAAGGTCGATCCCATTGCCGCACTGGCACTGACACCGTTATTCATCATCCGTCGTGCAGACCAGGAATACAGTGCATAAGTCAGCCCGGCAAGCAGGCCGAGCAGGATACCGGCCGCTGTTTGCAGACTGTCACCCGCAGCAGCGGCATTGCCTTCGGCAATACATAACAGCACTATCCCTGCGACACCGGTCACTGCACCGGTGAGCCACTGCCGGCTGAGGGAATGACCGTCAAACCAGTATTCAATCAGTGCCGAGAGTAGCGGGGCAGAGCCGATGGAAATCACCGTGCCCGCGGCGACACCGGCATAATGCATGGCAGCATAGAATGCCAGCGGATAGACAGCCACAGCCAGGGCACCGGCCAACAGAAAATTGCGGTTTGCAGCCATTTCTTTGCGTCCGGCGAGGATCGTCGGCAGGGCCAGCAGTGCCTGCAACAGGCCGCCACTGCCCATAGCGACTGAACCAATCGCCAGCGGACTGACACCGGTGGCAAAGGTGGCTGCGGTACCAGTGGTGCCCCATAAGATAGCGGCAATAAGGACAGCGATAATGCCTGACACAGGGTGTGGTTTGCTGTGGCTCACAGGGCCTCCGTCAGTATTCTGGCCATTTCAGCAGCCTGCTGAACATAGTGGCTGTTACCTTCCAGTCCGGCCCGTGAGATACTTCCCTCCAGCAAAAATGACAGGTGGCGAGCCAGTAAATCACTGCGCTGATGGTCGGGCGTTAACTGGCTGAGATGTTGCTTAAGAATATCTTCCACTTGCTGCTTATGTCTGCTGATTGCCTGACGTCCCGCGGATCCGGTCGGCAATTCGGCTGCGGCATTCAGTAAGCCACAGCCACGAAAGGCGTGTTCATAGTCAAACCCGGCATGATCTGCATAGGCGCTGAAAACCGCCATGACTCCTTCCTGAGGCGAGATGATCTCTGCGGCTCTGCGCTGGTAAAGATCCAGCCATTGCTGGTGACGGGCAGTGATATAAGCCTCTATCAGTGCGTCTTTCGAACTAAAATTGTTATACAGGCTTTTTTTCGCTACCCCGGCCCGTTTTACCAGCGCATCAATGCCGGTGGCGGTAATGCCGTAGTTATAGAACAGTACCTGTGCAGCCTTAAGTAATTTATCGCTGGCGGAGGATATATTGTCCGGAGTCATGTGATTATTGATTCGCTATAGTGAAGTAGGTAGACCAGTATACCTATCCGTGATGTGCAGATCGATGCTGACGGGAAAGTGTTTTCCGCCGGACGGGGAGAGACGGCCTTTAAGTCAAGCTGAGTAAATTTTTTACAGATCATAGTCAGTGAGCATTTAACCCGCTAGCATGGACAGTGGCGGGCGATATATTTACCGGCAGCAGGCGATAAGAGGAGAAACGAGTGATTAGGTGGAAGCATTGGGTATTGGGTATCTGTCTGACAGGGGTTGCCGGGTTGAGTCAGGCTGACTCATTAGACCAGCAACGTCAGCGCTATCAGCAAATTAAACAGGCCTGGGATAACAACCAAATGGATGTGGTGGCGCAAATGATGCCATCTCTGAAAGACTATCCTTTGTATCCTTACCTTGAGTATCGTCTGTTGTCTCAGGATCTTAATCAGGAAACCTCGCTGGCCATCTCTGATTTTGTGAAAAAATACCCGACACTACCGTCATCCTACAGCCTGAAAAACCGTTTTATTAATGAACTGGCGAGACGTCAGGACTGGCAGGGATTACTCAGTTTTAGTCCTGCCCGGCCAGCACCGGTACAGGCGCAATGTAACTGGTACTATGCAAACTGGGCGACAGGTAAACAGCAACTGGCCTGGGAAGGCGCCAAAAAATTATGGCTGACAGGGACTAACCTGCCAGCAAGTTGTGACGCATTATTTTCGGCCTGGCAGTCCTCAGCACAGTTCAGCCCCACGGCGGTATTACAGCGGGTCGTTCTGGCATTTAACGCTGATAATAATGGCCTGCTACGGCATCTGCTTACCATGCTACCGCCGGATTATACTACGCTGAGCAGTGCGCTGGATGCGTTACAGAAAACCCCGCAGGCGGTCAGCAGTTTCGCCAGTGCCGTATCACCGGACGATTTCAGCCGACAGATCACCCTGATCGCTTTCAACCGTCTGGCGAGGCAGGATGCAGAAAATGCCCGCGGACTTATTCCGTCGCTGGTTTCTGCGCAAAAAATGTCCGGCGCGCAGGCTCAGATGATGAAAGAAGCCGTAGCCTGGCAGTTTATGGGGGCAGATATTACCTCTGAACAGATGCGCTGGCGTGATGCGGTGGTTATGGACAGTGACTCGACGGCACTGATCGAACGACGGGTCCGTCAGGCAATTTCTGACAATGATCACCGCGGACTGAATACCTGGATTGCCCGGTTACCGGTGGAAGCCAAACAGAAAGATGAGTGGCAATACTGGCAGGCCTGCCTGCTGCTGGAGCAGGGCCACAAACAGCAGGCTGATCAGATCCTCCGTACTCTGATGACACAACGTGGTTTTTATCCGATGGTGGCAGCCCAGAAGCTGGGCGTACCTTATAAGCTGACCATTGACCCGGCACCGGCACCAGTGGCCGGTTTGTCTCAGGGGGCGGAAATTGCCAGGGTCAGGGAGCTTATGTACTGGGGGATGGACAATCTGGCCCGCAGCGAATGGGCAAATCTGATTCACAGCAAACCGCAGCTTCAGCAGAGGATGCTGGCCCGCTATGCCAGCGAACAGCAGTGGTGGGACTTAAGTGTACAGGCGACAATCACTGCTAAAATGTGGGACAGCCTGAAAGAACGCTTTCCTCTGGCGTGGCAGCAATATTACCAGCAGTATTCGGCTGGGAAAGCTATCCCGGTAAGTTATGCGATGGCCATTTCCCGGCAGGAAAGTGCCTGGAACCCGAAAATACGCTCCCCGGTCGGTGCCAGTGGTCTGATGCAGGTAATGCCTGCAACCGCAGCCCATACAGTAAAAATGTTTCCTGTCAGCGGTTATAACAACAGCAGCCAGTTATTGGATCCGCTGATGAATATCCAGATCGGCATGCAGTACCTTGATTATGTCTATCGTCAGTTTGATCAGAACCGTATTTACTCCTCTGCGGCTTATAATGCCGGCCCGGCCAGGGTACGTAAGTGGCAGGCGATCAGTGGCGGTAAACTGGATGTTGTCGGATTTATCGAAACTATCCCCTTTGCAGAAACCCGTAACTATGTGAAGAACGTGCTGGCATATGATGCTTATTATCGTTATTTCATGGGACAGCCGGATCAGGTGTTACAGGATGCAGAGTGGAAGAGCCGCTATTGAGTATGCTATGCTTCCGTACTCATCAATGAGTACGGAAGCCATCTATGTTGCCCTCTGTCAATGCAGAAGAAAATTTTGAATTTAACTGGTCACGTTTCGTGAATTTAATGAAACAGGCAGTGGAGGATCAGCAGACGGAAACATTATTACAATTAATGATGACGCCGGATGAACGTGAGGCCCTGGCGACCCGCCTGAGGATTATTGAAGAACTGATGCGCGGGGAGATCAGTCAGCGACAGTTAAAAGACCAGCTGGGGGTGGGCATCGCGACCATCACTCGTGGCTCTAACAGTCTGAAAGAGTCTCCGGCGGCATTCAGACAATGGCTGGAATCTCAGTTGTCTCTGAATACTGATCAGCGGTAGTAAGGGTGCTGTAGCGGACATAACGCCAGTAACAGTGCCTGATGATAAACCGAAGTGCGGGTCAGACGACCTTCGGTTAATACGCCGAGAGCCCCCCCTTTATGTTTAATATTTTCAATACCGGTCAGCTCCGCCATTATTTCCCCCAGTTCTCTGCCGTGCTGAAGTTGTTCTGATACGGCGGGCGGCAGCAAAAAGCTGGCAGAACGGGATTCTCCCCGCTGGCTGGTATTCTCTATAACTATCCATGCAAAAGCATGTGCTCCGTCGATGCCGGCTTCTATTGCAACCCAGAAGTCGGCATCCGGCTGACGGTTACGGGCATTGGCAACCCGTTGGCGGGCTCCGGTCAGGGTTTCTGTATCGCTGATGGGCTGAGCACGTACACCGCTGTCGGTGTCAGCCGCAGAAATCTGACACTGATTGACACCAAAGACATCTTCAAAAGCCTGTAAGATAGCACTGATTTTTGCGGGGTTGCTGGTAGCGACGACAACGTGGTACATAATAGTCAATTCACTCAGGTCGGTGGGATACGCCGGCCCAGTATAATGGATAGATAATATGCTACAAGTCTTTCTGGTTCGTCATGGTGAAACCCTGTGGAATACGGAACGTCGCCTTCAGGGGCAAAGTGATAGTCCGTTAACTGCACAGGGAGAGTTGCAGGCAAAGCAGGTGGGAGAACGCCTCAAGTCTTATGGGATCACGCATATTATCAGCAGTGATTTAGGCAGGACTCTTCAGACCGCCAACATTATTGCACAGTACTGTTGTTGTCCGGTGTCGACCGACAGCCGTTTACGGGAGCTGGATATGGGTGTCCTGGAAACCCGGCAACTGAGAGAGTTGAGTGCAGAAGAAGAGGGCTGGCGTAAGTCGCTGGTGGATGGTAGTGAAGAAGGGCAGATTCCGGGGGGCGAAACCATGTTTGCGCTGGCCGATCGTATGCAACAGGCTCTGGATGCCTGCCGGGAATTACCTGCGGGCAGCAGGCCTTTACTGGTCAGTCATGGAATGGCTCTGGGGGTATTAATCAGTACGCTGCTGGGCTTACCCGCGTGGGCGGAACGGCGTTTACGTCTGCGAAACTGTTCTTTGTCACGGGTCGATTATCAGAACAGTGAGTGGCTGGCGAATGGCTGGGTGGTGGAAACTGCCGGTGATGTTGCGCATCTGACCGCAGATGCTCTGGATGAACTGCAACGCCAGGTATAATTTCCCTGTTCCCGCAGAGGGGCTCAGGGAAATTATAAACGGGTCAGGCAGCCCGTCGGCTTTCGTTACGGATAGGGATCAGATATTCGCAGGTCAGCTCGGCGGTATTTTCTTTGGTGAGTTTACCGCCTGGCGTATAAAAACGTTCGATATCCTGACCGGCACGCCGTGTCAGACCGAGAGTCGGCATACAGGTGCTGTACAGGACCAGAATAAAGTCCTGCAGCTGTTCCTTCGGCCCTTTATAGCTGAACTGCACATAATCTCCGCCTTCGAGAATAATCTTCTGCGCTGACTGAAGGCTATCTCCGGCATCGTTCTCAGCAACCGCAGTGGTGTACAGGATGTCCTGCTCATCTTCTTTATCGGCGCTGGTACGTACCTGATGCAGACCATACAGAATCTGTGGTGCTGAGTCCGTATCATGCAGAAACTGACGCCAGAAATGGCTGCGCATCTCTGCCCGGTAAACCGAAATCTGCTCCAGCGTACAGCTGTAGTTTTGCGTCTGTCCCATCAGCGTTGTTTCCGGCAAGCTGATAAAGACCGGTTGCGGCATAGAAAACTCGCCCATACGAATAGGCGGCCGCAGGCCGCAAGAGTTCCAGTCAGATGCGCGGCGGTAACCGGCAGGCGTCTGATTAAATTGTTTCTTAAACGCGCGGGTAAATGTCTGCTGAGAATCAAACCGGTATTGCAGAGCAATGTCCAGGATTGGACGACTGGTAAGTCTCAGAGCGACAGCTGCTTTGGATAAACGCCTGGCGCGGATATAAGCCCCGATAGCATGACCTGTAACGTTTTTAAACATCCGCTGCAAATGCCATTTGGAGTAACCGGCTTTGAACGCAACATTATCCAGAGATAAAGGTTGGTCCAGGTGGCTCTCCAGCCAGACAAGCAAATCGCGAATGATACCAGCTTGGTCCATATTACATCCTCACAGTCCTGGTTGGCACAATTGAACAGTCATTATTTATAAATATAAGAATAGCATTTAATGCAAAAATAACCGGAAAGTTACAACTGTATCGTTTCCGGTTGTTACAATAATTCCATGCGACTAAGGAATACTTGAAGCTATCAATAATAACCTTATATTGATTATTCAGTAATCACCTAATAAGCGGTAACTTAATGAAAATCAAAAAACTACAGTATTTTATTAATAAACTTGCAGCCGCAGGCTGCGTATTCTTTACGCTTTCGGGGGGAGTACATGCCGAAGAGATAGGCTCTGTAGATACGGTTTTTAAATTTTTAGGCCCCGATCATAAGATTGTAATCGAAGCCTTTGATGATCCGGATGTTAAAAATGTTACATGTTATATCAGCAGAGCAAAAACGGGCGGTATAAAAGGCGGATTAGGGCTGGCGGAAGATACGGCTGATGCGGCGATTTCCTGCCAGCAGGTCGGGCCGGTAACTGTGCCGGATAACCTGAAACCGGGTGAAGCCAGTGTGGTATTTAAAAAGCGTACTTCTCTGATATTTAAGAAGCTTCAGGTCGTTCGTTTTTACGATAAAACCCGTAATACTCTGGTATATCTGAGCTATTCAGACAAGCTGGTGGACGGCTCACCAAAAAATGCGATAAGTGCGGTACCCATAATGCCGTGGCATTAATTATCTGGCACAAAATGCAAAAAAAGCCCGCCGGTCATGGAGACCGACGGGCTGTATTATAACAGTCCGCAGGGAAAGTTAGTGGTTTTCTAACTCACCACAAAAACGGTAGCCTTCACCATGAATGGTGGCAATAATTTCCGGTGTATCGCTGTTGGACTCAAAATGCTTACGAATACGGCGGATAGTGACATCCACAGTACGGTCATGAGGTTTCAGGTCTCTGCCAGTCATCTTTTTCAGTAAGTCTGCCCGGGTCTGGATTTTGCCCGGGTTTTCACAGAAATGCAGCATGGCACGAAATTCACTGCGTGGCAGTTTATACTGTTCACCCTGCGGGCTGACCAGCGAACGGCTGTTAATATCCAGAGTCCAGCCATTAAACTGATAGTTTTCGACGTGCTTACGCTCTTCGCTGCTGGCGGCCAGATTCATGGTCCGTGACAGCAGGTTACGGGCACGGATAGTCAGTTCCCGTGGGTTAAAAGGCTTGGTGATATAGTCATCGGCACCAATTTCCAGGCCGAGGATTTTATCGACTTCATTATCGCGGCCAGTCAGGAACATCAGGGCAACACTGGCTTGCTCACGTAATTCACGTGCCAGTAACAGGCCATTTTTACCTGGCAGATTGATATCCATAATCACCAGGTTGACATCATTGTCAGTCAATAACTGATGCATTTCAGCACCATCGGAGGCTTCGAATACAACGTATCCTTCAGCTTCGAAAATACTTTTAAGGGTATTTCGGGTTACTAGCTCGTCTTCGACGATAAGAATTTGCGGGGTCTGCATGGTTTGCTACCTAAAATTTGCCATCAAAATTGATACAAGGCATACAGTGCTGATGTCTGAGATATCGGTTGACGTATAATGAGTCTGCATTGCCAATTTACGACGTTTTGTTCTTGATGCATCACAGATTATGTCACTGACGGATTCAGCGTAACTACAGCCGGTCTGTATGCGCCTAAACTGGAATTTATGCGTTTTATCCTAACCCCTTTAACAGCGGGCTAACAGCACCAACAACATTCAGGAAGCAAATAAAAACGCTTCGTTGACTTATATCAAAACTGAGTGTAGCACGTTAACACTTGTGTGAAAAATATCTCTTTTTTATTCCTGTCAGAGGACAAATCGCTAAATTATTCCCTATTAGTTGTTATATGGCCGTACACCGCAGACTGTGTTTTATAGATAACTGCATGTAGTATAAGAAGAAAGTTAATTGTTCAGGTAATTAATAGCTATTCCTGACCTGCTCCCGTGGAGCGTAACCGGTTAAAATCCCGAAAGAAATCGGGGAGTTTTGCCATGGGTTTACCTGATTTTACGCATTTTTAAGGTGATGAGATGTCATTCCCGATTATTTTAGTTTCTCCGGCGCGCGCCGAAAATGTTGGCGCGGCGGCCCGTGCTATGAAAACGATGGGATTCAGTGAGCTGAGAATCGTCAATAGTACTGTCTGGCAGGATCCTGCGGCTTATCGGGTTGCTCATGGTGCGACCGACATTCTGGATAATGTGCAGCAATTTGCTGATTTAGCGTCGGCACTGGCAGATGTTGACTTCTCCGTTGCCACCACGGCCCGCAGCCGGGCTCGTTACCATTATTATGCGACGCCGCAACAGGCTGAATCCCTGCTAAAAGAAAAACAGCAATGGCTGAACAGACTCGCGCTGGTGTTTGGCTGTGAAGAAAGCGGTCTGACTAACGAAGAACTGGCGCTGGTGGATGTGCTGACAGGGATCCCTATGGCAGTTGAATATCCGTCACTGAATCTTGGTCAGGCGGTAATGGTGTTTTGTTATCAGTTTTCTTCACTAATGCAGGTGCAGGCAAACGTCGTAAAAAGTGCAGATCCACAGCAACTCAGTGCACTGCGCCAGAGAACGCACCAGTTACTGGAAAAGCTGTCGGTCAGTGATGATGTAAAAATGGCTGACTGGCTGGATCAACGGCTGGGACTCCTTGAACAACGGGACAGCGCAATGTTGCACCGTCTGTTACATGATATTGAAAAAAAACTGGCAGAGTGATCTGCTGTTAAACCCGCACATTTCAGTGTCTGATTTTGGTTTAAGCGGCGCTTATTGCCGGGATATGGGGATGCTGGCGGTTATTTCAGTATCAATGCGTATCTGTTTTTTCAGGAGTGTAATGATAAATATATTGACTTATCAGGCGCTTTGTTTTACTTCTGAAAGCAGACAGATTAAATACAAGACAGACAGTTAATAAATGCGAATCCACAGCCTGAACATTACAATTATTACCACCATCACCATTACCACAGGTAACGGTGCGGGCTGACGCATAACAGGAAAAAACGAAAAAGCCCGCTCCCTTATCAGGTGCGGGCTTTTTTTTCGGCATAAATTCAGGAGTTATTGAACCATGCGCGTGTTGAAATTTGGCGGAACATCGGTCGCAAATGCAGAGCGTTTTCTGCGTGTTGTCGACATACTGGAAAATAATGCACGACAGGAACAGGTTGCGACTGTCCTCTCAGCCCCGGCAAAAATTACCAATCATTTAGTTGCCTTAATCGAAAAAACCATTTCAGGTCAGGATGCATCCGCTAACCTGGACGATGCCCGTCAGATTTTCGACCAGTTGCTGAGTGGCCTTGCAGCAGCACAGCCAGGGTTTGATACTGCGGCAATGACAGCCTGTGTTGACAGTGAATTCAAACGTTTACAGCAAGTTATTCTCGGTATTAATTTACTCGGTCAGTGCCCGGACAGTGTAAATGCATCCGTTATCTGTACCGGTGAAAAACTCTCGATTGCGATTATGCAGGCGCTGTTACAAGCCAGAGGGCACCGGGTGACGGTCATCGACCCGGTAGAGAAGCTGCTGGCGATCGGCGGATATCTGGAATCGACAGTCGATATTACCGAATCGACCCGGCGGATCAGTGCCAGCCAGATTCCGCCCCAAAACTACATCCTGATGGCGGGTTTTACCGCAGGTAATGAACAGGGTGAATTAGTGGCACTGGGACGTAATGGTTCTGACTATTCTGCGGCGGTGCTGGCCGCCTGTTTACGTGCGGACTGTTGTGAAATCTGGACCGATGTGGACGGTGTTTATACCTGCGATCCGCGTCAGGTCCCTGATGCACGGTTACTGAAATCTATGTCTTATCAGGAAGCGATGGAGCTTTCTTATTTTGGCGCCAAAGTCCTCCATCCACGGACGATTACCCCGATTGCACGGTTCCAAATCCCCTGCCTGATTAAGAACACCGCCAATCCGTCAGCACCCGGCACTCTGATTTCTGCAGGGCAGGGAGATGACTCAGCACCGGTGAAAGGCATCACTAACCTGAATAATATGGCGATGTTTAATGTCTCCGGCCCCGGCATGAAAGGTATGGTCGGTATGGCTGCCCGGGTCTTTGCCGTAATGTCACGCAAAGGCATCTCGGTGGTGTTAATTACCCAGTCTTCTTCTGAATACAGTATCAGCTTCTGCGTTCCTCAGAGTGAGGCTCTCTCTACCCGCCGTGCGCTGGAAGAGGAGTTTTATCTGGAACTGAAAGATGGCCTGCTGGACCCGCTGGAAGTGATCGAAAAGCTGGCGATTATCTCGGTAGTGGGTGACGGTATGCGTACACAGCGCGGTATTTCGGCCAAATTCTTCTCAGCTCTGGCACGGGCGAATATTAATATTATCGCCATTGCCCAGGGCTCGTCAGAACGCTCCATTTCGGTGGTGGTCAGTAACCAGGAAGCGACAACCGGTGTGCGGGTGGTTCATCAGATGCTGTTTGCGACCGATCAGGTGATCGAAGTATTTGTGGTTGGTACCGGGGGAGTCGGCAGCGCATTACTCGACCAGCTGCACCGCCAGCAGGCATGGCTGAAGAAGAAGCATATTGACCTGCGGGTGTGTGGTATTGCCAATTCACGGGCATTACTGACCAATGTTCACGGAATCGGGCTTGATCACTGGCAGGATCAGCTGTCCGAAGCGACGGATGTTTTTTCCCTGGACCATCTGACCCGGCTAGTGAAAGAGTACCACTTACTCAATCCGGTTATTGTTGACTGTACTTCCAGCCAGGCTCTGGCCGATCAGTATGCGGATTTTCTGCGCGAAGGTTTTCATGTCGTTACGCCAAATAAGAAAGCGAATACGTCTTCTATGGCATATTACCGGCAGATCCGTTCTGAGGCGGAGAAAGCACGGCGTAAGTTCCTGTATGACACCAATGTAGGTGCCGGGTTGCCGGTCATTGAGAACCTGCAAAATCTGTTAAATGCCGGTGATGAGCTAATTAAGTTTAATGGCATTCTGTCCGGCTCATTGTCCTGTATTTTTGGCATGCTGGATGACGGTGTTTCGTTATCTGAAGCGACGGCCAGGGCACGCCAGCTGGGCTTTACCGAACCTGATCCCCGCGATGACCTGTCGGGGATGGATGTAGCGCGTAAGCTGCTTATTCTGGCGCGGGAAGCCGGTATGAGCCTGGAATTAAGCGATATCAGTATCGAAGCGGTTTTACCGAAAGAACTGACAGAACTGGCAGATACTGATGAGTTTATGCGCCGCCTGCCGGAACTGGATGAGGCATTTTCTGTACGGGCTGCTAAAGCGCGTGAAGAAGGTAAGGTATTACGTTTTGTTGGCGCGATTGATGAACAGGGCCAGTGCAGTGTAAACATTGCCGCCGTCGACAGTAATGACCCGTTATTTAAAGTGAAAAATGGTGAGAACGCACTGGCCTTTTACAGCCGCTATTATCAGCCAATTCCGCTGGTACTCAGAGGCTATGGTGCCGGTAACGATGTAACGGCAGCCGGGGTGTTTGCAGATTTATTGAGAACTCTGACATGGAAGCTGGGAGTCTGATTATGGTAAAAGTTTATGCACCTGCCTCTATCGGCAATGTGAGTGTCGGGTTTGATGTGCTGGGGGCCGCAGTGTCACCGGCCGACGGAACTCTGCTGGGGGATTGTGTCACCGTAGAAGCGGCAGAAACCTTCAGTCTGGAGAATCGTGGTCGTTTTGTCTCAAAACTGCCGACAGATCCAAAAGAGAATATAGTCTATCAGTGCTGGCAGCGTTTTTGCCAGGAAGTTGGCCGCGATATTCCGGTCAGAATGGTACTGGAAAAAAACATGCCCATCGGCTCAGGGCTGGGATCCAGTGCCTGTTCAGTTGTCGCCGGGCTGATGGCAATGAATGAATTCTGTCATAAGCCGCTGGATGACGACCGGTTACTGGCGCTGATGGGTGAACTGGAAGGGCGGGTTTCCGGCAGCGTGCACTTCGATAACGTGGCTCCCTGTTTTTTAGGCGGTCTCCAGCTAATGCTGGAAGCCCATGGTATTACCTGTCAACCGGTACCGGGGTTTGATGAATGGTATTGGGTGATGGCCTACCCGGGAATTAAAGTTTCCACCGCAGAAGCCAGGGCTATTCTGCCTGCCACCTACAGTAAAGCAGACTGTATAACCCATGGCCGAATGCTGTCAGGATTTATTCATGCCTGCCACACCCGTCAGCCATTGCTGGCGGCCAGTCTGATGAAAGATGTTATTGCTGAACCGTACCGTACCGGACTGCTGCCGGGGTTTGCCGAAGCGCGACAGGCTGTGACCGGACTCGGGGCTCTGGCCTGTGGTATTTCCGGTTCCGGACCGACACTGTTTGCCGTCTGTGACACGCCGGAAGTGGCTGAGCAGACCCGGGCATGGTTACAGCAGCACTATCTGCAGAACGATGAAGGCTTCGTACATATTTGCCGTCTTGATACGACGGGCGCACGTAAACTGGGGTAAGCGATGAAATTATATAATCTGAAAGACCATAACGAGCAGGTCAGTTTTACTCAGGCGGTGACGCAGGGACTGGGTTCGCAGCAGGGACTTTTCTTCCCTAATGAATTGCCGGCTTTTGAACTGACAGAAATTGATCACCTGCTGGAGATGGATTTTGTCAGCCGCAGCAGCAAAATACTGTCGGCCTTTATCGGTGATGAGATCTCTGAGCAGGAAATGACAGCGCGTGTAAAAACGGCATTTACCTTTCCGGCCCCGGTACAACCCGTCTCTGAAGATGTTGCCTGTCTGGAATTATTCCACGGACCAACCCTGGCATTTAAAGACTTTGGCGGCCGTTTTATGGCTCAGATGCTGGCTCTGAGCAGCGACGACGATGAAAAGATTACTATTCTGACTGCGACATCCGGTGACACAGGCGCCGCCGTTGCCCACGCGTTTTATGGCATGGAAAATATCCGTGTGGTGATCCTTTATCCGCAGGGAAAAATCAGTTCGTTACAGGAAAAACTGTTCTGCACGCTGGGCGGAAATATCCAGACCATTGCGGTGGACGGCGATTTCGATGCCTGTCAGGCACTGGTGAAGCAGGCATTTGATGATCAGGCACTGAAACAGGCGATTGGTCTGAATTCCGCTAACTCGATCAATATCAGCCGGTTACTGGCCCAGGTATGTTATTACTTTGAAGCGGTGGCACAGCTGCCTCAGGAAAAACGTAATCAGTTAGTCATTTCTGTCCCCAGTGGTAATTTCGGTGACCTGACGGCAGGATTACTGGCGAAAAGCCTGGGACTGCCGGTTAAACGTTTTATCGCTGCAACTAATGCCAACGACACGGTGCCGCGGTTTTTGCACAGCGGCGAATGGACTCCCCATAAGACGGTTGCTACCCTGTCTAATGCGATGGATGTCAGCCAGCCGAATAACTGGCCACGGGTTGAAGAGTTATTCCGCCGTAAGACCTGGCAGCTGAATGAACTTGGTTGCGGTGCACTGAGCGACGAACAAACCCGTGCAGCGATGCGTGAACTGGCGGCGGAAGGATATATTTCCGAACCTCATGCCGCAATTGCCTGGCGTGTGCTGCGTGATCAGTTACGTGACGGTGAGTATGGTCTGTTCCTTGGTACTGCACATCCGGCGAAATTTAAAGACAGCGTCGATGACATCCTGCAGACAGATCTGCCGTTACCTGCTGAACTGGCAGAACGTGCAGACCTGCCATTACTGTCGGAGACTCTGCCGGCAGATTTTGCTGAACTGAAACAGTACCTGCTGACAAAAACGGTCTGACAAACCGCTAATCTTTGCCGCCCTGCAGGGGACAACCTTTGCAGGGCCATAACTGATGACCGCTGTTTCAGGCCTGTTGCTGGTGGCGTTTAAACACCAGTTCCTGATCAGTACTGCTTTGTTCATCAAAAAAATAGCCGTCACTGTTGAAACCAGTGAGTTGTTGCGGGGTCGTCAGGCGATGCCGGATAATATAACGGCACATCATACCGCGGGCTTTTTTAGCATAAAAACTGATCACCTTGAATTTGCCATTTTTCTCATCAAGGAACACCGGTTTAATGATTTTTCCCGCCAGTAGTTTGGGTTTTACCCCTTTAAAATATTCATCAGACGCCAGATTGATCAGAACATCATCGCCCTGTCTGGCCAGCGCTTCATTCAGTACTGTTGTTAACTGATCTCCCCAGAAGCTGTAAAGATCTTTACCTTGTGGATTGGAAAGCTTTATGCCCATTTCCAGACGATAAGGCTGCATGAGATCCAGCGGGCGGAGAACACCATAAAGTCCGGACAGCATCCGCAGGTGTTGCTGGGCGAAGTCAAAATCATCGTCAGTCAGCGTTTCTGCGGCCAGGCCGGTATAAACATCCCCTTTAAACGCCAGAATGGCCTGTCTGGCATTCTCCGGGGTGAAATCCGGCTGCCAGTCATTAAACCGTTCTGCGTTAAGGTGTGCCAGTTTATCACTGATGCTCATCAGGGTCGCAATCTGTGCCGGTGTCAGCCGGCGGGCAATATCAATTAATTCCTGAGACTGATTTAACAGTGCAGGCAGGCTGTACTTCCGGGTCGCCAGCGGGCTTTCATAATCCAGGGTTTTGGCCGGAGATATCACCATTAACATTATTTAATTCCTCATTACAGGCCCGCAGGCGATCACTGATAGGGCGCAGTGTAGCAAAAAAGTGATACGGAATGATCAATCGTTGCTATACCCGGCAACGATGGTTAATGGTGTATTACCACGGATTACGCGGGCCCGCGACGTGACCAGCAATGCGATTTCGCGATTGTTTACCCGGCGCGGCCTTGCACCTCGTCAAGTGCGTGATATTATCCGGAGAGGCTTTTTTCCCCTGACAGTTCAACAGAAGAGAAGCAAACATGACGGACAAACTTAGCTCACTGCGCAAGTTAACAACAGTCGTTGCCGATACCGGTGATATTGAAGCAATGAAACTGTATCAGCCACAGGATGCAACCACTAACCCTTCACTGATCCTCAACGCGGCACAAATCCCTGAATACCGTAAGCTGATTGATGAAGCCATCGAATGGGCGCGTAAGCAGAGTAATGATAAGCAGCAGCAAATTGCTTTCGCCTCTGACAAACTGGCGGTAAATATCGGGCTGGAAATTCTGAAATTAGTCCCGGGCCGTATCTCTACCGAAGTTGATGCCAGACTTTCCTACGATACAGAAGCCAGTATCGCCAAAGCCCACAGCCTGATCAAACTGTATAACGATGCAGGTATCAGCAATGATCGTATTCTGATCAAGCTGGCCTCTACCTGGCAGGGGATCCGTGCGGCTGAGCGTCTGGAAAAAGAAGGTATCAACTGTAACCTGACACTGCTTTTCTCTTTTGCCCAGGCCCGTGCCTGTGCAGAAGCCGGTGTTTACCTGATTTCTCCGTTTGTTGGCCGTATTCTGGACTGGTACAAAGCGAATACCGATAAAAAAGAATATGCACCCCATGAAGATCCGGGTGTGGTTTCTGTGGCCGAAATTTATAACTATTACAAGCAGCATGGTTATGAAACCGTTGTCATGGGCGCGAGCTTCCGTAATACCGGCGAAATTCTGGAGCTGGCGGGCTGCGATCGCCTGACCATCTCTCCGGGCCTGCTGAAAGAGCTGAAAGAAACGGAAGGCAGTGTCGAGCGTAAGCTGAACTTTACCGGTGAAGTAAAAGCCCGTCCGGAAAAAATGTCAGAAGCCGAATTCCTGTGGGAACATAACCAGGATCCGATGGCGATTGATAAACTGGCTCAGGGTATCCGTAACTTTGCCATTGACCAGGGTAAACTGGAAAAAATGATTGCAGATTTACTGTAATCATCCCCGCCCGCGGTAGCCTGGCTGCTGCGGGACGTCAATTCACTGTTTGTGGTTCCCCGTCCCGGCTGTATCTACAGCACTCATCTGAAGTGAAATATCATGACTACTTTACGTATCGGACTGGTCTCAGTATCTGACCGGGCCTCGCAGGGGGTTTATCAGGATAAAGGTATCCCTGCACTGACCGAATGGTTATCACTGGCCCTGACCAGTCCTTTTACCCTCGAAAGCCGGGTTATCCCCGACGAACAATTGTTAATTGAGCAGACACTGACTGAACTGGTCGATGAACATCATTGCCATCTGGTGCTTACCACCGGCGGTACTGGGCCGGCATTACGTGATGTTACTCCGGATGCCACACTGGCGGTAGCTGACCGTGTAATGCCTGGTTTCGGCGAGCAGATGCGACAAATCAGCCTTAATTTTGTGCCTACGGCTATTCTGTCCCGGCAGACCGCAGTGATCCGTAAGCAATCGCTGATCCTGAATTTGCCGGGACAGCCGAAATCGATTAAAGAGACACTGGAAGGATTGAAAGCGCCATCAGGGCAGGTAAACGTCGCGGGTATCTTTGCAAGTGTACCTTATTGTTTACAGTTGCTCGACGGGCCCTATGTGGAGACTGATCCGCAAGTGGTAGCAGCTTTTCGTCCAAAAAGTGCAAGGCGTGAGATAAACGACTAAAGATAATATTTTTTAAGGATAAACTTCAGAGGTTCTGGTGTATCGGCTTATTGCCGATATAGTAATGAAATATTTACAGCTAACGCTGTTAACTGACCTCTGGGATAAAGACTTAATTTATGGATAACCATGCCGCGGAGCGCCTGAGTGCGCAGGACTATAAAACCCTGATACTGGCAGCGCTCGGCGGGGCGCTGGAATTCTACGATTTTATTATCTTTGTCTTTTTTGCGGCCGTGATTGGCGAACTGTTTTTCCCTGCCGATATTCCCGAATGGCTGAGGCAACTTCAGACTTTCGGGATTTTTGCTGCGGGGTATCTTGCACGGCCATTAGGCGGGCTGGTGATGGCTCATTTTGGCGATATTCTCGGGCGTAAGAAAATGTTTAGTCTGAGTATTCTGCTGATGGCTATCCCCACTCTGGCGATGGGACTATTGCCCTCTTATCAGAGTCTGGGACTGGCCGCTCCGCTATTATTATTGCTGATGCGATTATTACAGGGGGCGGCAATCGGTGGTGAAGTGCCGGGTGCCTGGGTATTTGTCGCTGAACATGTGCCGGATAACCGTACCGGAATTGCCTGTGGTACGCTGACAGCCGGACTGACGGTCGGCATCCTGCTGGGTTCTCTGGTGGCCGGTGCCATTAACCGGCATATGACCCCTGATGAAGTCGCTGCGGTTGGCTGGCGGGTGGCGTTTCTGCTGGGCGGTGTCTTTGGTTTTATTGCGTTATATCTGCGCCGCTGGCTGCAGGAAACGCCGGTATTCCGGAAAATGCAGCAGCAAAAAACATTGTCTGAAGCACTGCCCCTGAAAAATGTGGTGAATTTTCATCGTAAAAGCCTGCTGATTTCGGTGCTCCTGACCTGGCTGCTTTCTGCCGCTATCGTGGTGATTATCCTGATGGCACCGGCACTGATGCAAAAAATGTATCAGATCCCGGCAGCGCTCAGCCTGCAGGCCAACAGTATTGCGACAGTTATGCTGCTGGCAGGCTGTATGCTGGCCGGGTGGCTGGTTGACCGCTTTGGCGCCGGACGTTGTCTGTCGGTGGGATGCCTGTTGCTGGCGGCCAGCAGCTGGCTGTTTTTTCATATCTTAGCCAGCCATCCGCAATACCTGATTGCTGCTTATGCCCTGACCGGTCTCTGTGTCGGGACCGTGGGGATTGTGCCTTTTATTATGGTCAGGGCATTTCCTCCGGCAGTTCGCTTTAGTGGTATTTCCCTGTCCTATAACCTTTCTTACGCTATTTTCGGCGGTCTGACACCCGTCTTTGTGACCCTGGCGTTACGTCTGACGCCACTGGCACCTTGCTGGTATATCACCGCGCTGTGTGTCACCGGGGCAATGATCGGCGGATATCTGCATTCACAGGCCCGCCTCCCGGGTCAGGCGGCCGGCTGAGACTGTCAGGGATTTCTGTGTTTTTTTTACTTTTTTTTACGCCGGCCCTTGATGGCCGGTAAACTGCCCCCATCTTGTTTGCATAGCGAGTTGTGAATCAAAAAAATTTGTAATCCGGTACTTGAAATAATCACAAGCGACCGCATTTATGGTTCATATCCGAACGACAACAGAATTTACGTGGGAGATGTGTAGAGATGGGTAAAATTATTGGTATTGACCTGGGTACAACCAATTCATGCGTAGCAATTATGGACGGTGGTAAAGCACGCGTTCTGGAAAACGCTGAGGGTGATCGTACCACTCCTTCCATCATCGCTTACACTCAGGATGGTGAGACTCTGGTAGGCCAGCCTGCTAAACGCCAGGCCGTGACTAACCCGCAAAACACTTTATTTGCTATTAAGCGTCTGATTGGTCGTCGTTTTCAGGACGAAGAAGTACAGCGTGACCTGAAAATCATGCCATACAAAATCATCGGTTCTGATAACGGTGATGCATGGCTGGACGTGAAAGGCCAGAAAATGGCACCTCCGCAGATTTCTGCAGAAGTGCTGAAGAAAATGAAGAAGACTGCCGAAGATTACCTGGGTGAGCCGGTAACCGAAGCTGTGATCACCGTTCCTGCTTACTTTAACGATGCACAGCGTCAGGCGACTAAAGATGCTGGCCGTATCGCAGGTCTGGAAGTAAAACGTATCATCAACGAACCAACTGCCGCAGCACTGGCTTACGGTATGGATAAAGGCCAGGGTAACCGTACTATCGCGGTATACGACCTGGGTGGTGGTACTTTCGATATCTCAATTATCGAAATCGATGAAGTTGATGGTGAAAAAACCTTCGAAGTTCTGGCAACCAATGGTGATACTCACCTCGGTGGTGAAGACTTCGATAGCCGCCTGATTAACTATCTGGTTGACGAATTCAAGAAAGAGCAGGGTATTGACCTGCGTAACGACCCGCTGGCAATGCAGCGTCTGAAAGAAGCGGCAGAGAAAGCGAAAATTGAACTGTCTTCTGCCCAGCAGACTGACGTTAACCTGCCGTACGTGACTGCAGATGCGACTGGTCCTAAGCACCTGAACATCAAAGTAACCCGTGCGAAACTGGAAGCACTGGTTGAAGATCTGGTTGCACGCTCTATCGAGCCACTGAAAGTTGCTCTGAAAGATGCCGGTCTGTCAGTGTCTGATATCAATGATGTTATCCTGGTGGGTGGTCAGACCCGTATGCCACTGGTTCAGAGCAAAGTTAAAGATTTCTTTGGTAAAGAACCACGTAAAGACGTTAACCCGGACGAAGCTGTAGCTGTCGGTGCGGCAGTTCAGGGGGGTGTACTGGCGGGTGATGTGAAAGACGTATTGCTGCTGGATGTGACTCCGCTGTCACTGGGTATCGAAACGATGGGTGGTGTAATGACCAGCCTGATCAGCAAAAATACTACTATCCCGACCAAACACAGCCAGGTGTTCTCTACAGCAGAAGACAACCAGTCTGCGGTAACTATCCATGTACTGCAGGGTGAGCGTAAACGTTCTTCTGATAACAAGTCACTGGGTCAGTTTAACCTGGACGGTATTCAGGCTGCGCCACGGGGTATGCCACAGATCGAAGTCACTTTCGACATCGATGCGGATGGTATCCTGCATGTGTCTGCAAAAGACAAAAACAGTGGTAAAGAGCAGAAGATCACCATTAAAGCTTCTTCCGGTCTGAACGAAGAAGAAGTCGAAAAAATGGTCCGTGATGCTGAGCAAAATGCAGAATCTGACCGTAAATTCGAAGAGCTGGTTCAGGCACGTAACCAGGGTGACCAGGTTGTTCACAGCACCCGTAAGCAGTTAGAAGAAGCCGGTGATAAGTTATCTGCTGAAGATAAAGCGCCAATCGAATCTGCACTGACAGCACTGGAAACTGCGCTGAAATCAGAAGATAAAGCAGATATTGACGTTAAAATTCAGGCCCTGGTTGAAGTCTCCGGGAAACTGATGGAACTGGCACAGCAGAGTGCTCAGGCAAACGGTGCAGCCGGTGCAGGTGCTGATGCTTCAGCTCAGAAAGATGACGATGTTGTCGATGCTGAATTCGAAGAAGTTAAAGACAAAAAGTAATTGCCCATGACCGGGCTAAGCGGCAGCTAAGCTGTCGTTGCTAACCAGCACGGGCGTAGGAGAATATCCACGCCCGTGCGATCATGTTAAAGGCAATAAAAAATGGCGAAGAGTGATTACTACGAGGTTTTAGGCGTATCCAAAACAGCGGATGAGCGTGAAATCAAAAAGGCCTATAAACGGCTGGCAATGAAATATCACCCTGACCGTAACCCAGGCGATACCAAGGCTGAAGAGCAGTTTAAAGAAGTCAAAGAAGCCTATGAAATTCTGACCGATGATCAAAAGCGTGCCGCTTACGATCAGTACGGTCATGCAGCTTTTGAACAAGGCGGTATGGGCGGTGGCGGATTCGGCGGCGGCTTTGGCGGCGGTGCGGATTTCGGTGATATCTTCGGTGATGTTTTCGGTGATATTTTCGGTGGCGGTCGTCGCCAGCGTGCAGCCCGTGGTTCCGACCTGCGTTACAACATGGAGCTGACGCTGGAAGAAGCGGTCCGTGGTGTAAGCAAAGAAATTCGTATTCCTACCCTGCAGGAATGTGATACCTGCCATGGCAGCGGCGCTAAAGCCGGCTCAAAACCACAAACCTGTTCGACCTGCCATGGTGCAGGCCAGGTACAGATGCGACAGGGCTTCTTTACGGTTCAGCAACCCTGTCCGACCTGTCAGGGACGTGGTTCCGTGATTAAAGATCCATGTAACGCCTGTCACGGTCACGGGCGTGTCGAAACCACTAAAACACTGTCAGTGAAAATTCCTGCCGGTGTGGATACCGGTGACCGAATTCGCCTGAGTGGTGAAGGTGAAGCGGGTGAGCAGGGTGCTCCGGCCGGTGATCTTTATGTACAGGTCTCGGTGAAAAAACACCCTATCTTCGAGCGTGAAGAGAATAACCTGTATTGTGAAGTTCCGATTAACTTCACTCTGGCGGCCCTGGGGGGGGAGATTGAAGTACCTACCCTTGACGGACGGGTAAAACTGAAAGTCCCTGCCGGTACGCAAACTGATAAATTGTTCCGTGTGCGTGGCAAGGGCGTGAAATCAGTCCGTGGTGGCGCTATTGGTGACCTGTTGTGTCGCGTGGTGGTAGAAACCCCGGTGAATCTGAATGATAAACAAAAAGCGTTACTCAGTGAACTGGGCGACACACTGGGCGGGCCATCAGGCGAGGATAACAGTCCCCGTTCAAAAACGTTCTTTGATGGTGTGAAGAAGTTTTTTGACGATCTGACCCGTTAGTGCCCTGCTGAAGAAAAAACCAGTGCCTTGCGGTGCTGGTTTTTTTTTGCTCTTTCGCCGGCAATATTTGTTAAAACCAGCAATTACTGAGATCATCAGTCGGTAACCCTGTGACAAATTAAAAGGATATCCTCTGATGTCATTAGCGATAAAGATCTTCAGGAGTGAAGCAGCCGGAGGCGTAGTATTAATTGTTGCTGCTGGCCTGGCACTGATTCTGGCTAATATGGGCTGGAGTGCTGAGGGCTATCAGCAGTTTTTACAGTTTACGCCGCTGACTGGCGTCAGTATCGACGGGCACTCTCCGAATACCCTGTTCTGGATAAATGATGCCCTGATGGCACTATTTTTCCTGCTGGTCGGGCTGGAAGTTAAACAGGAGCTGGTCAGCGGGGCGCTTGCCACGCGTCAGCAGGCCGTATTTCCGCTGCTGGCAGCGATTGGCGGAATGATTGCCCCTGCGGCTATCTTCCTGTTATTTAACGGTGGCTTAGCTGAAATTCGTCAGGGCTGGGCGATACCTACTGCAACTGATATTGCTTTTGCATTAGGGATTCTGGCGCTGCTCGGTAACCGGGTGCCACCGGTACTTAAAGTCTTTCTGATGGCGCTGGCGGTGATTGATGATCTCGGGGCAATTATTATTATTGCCCTGTTCTACAGCGGACAGGTGTCATGGTTTGCTTTAGGGGGAGCGGCTATTGTGATGGCAGTACTGGCGCTGATGAACAGGGTCGGGCTGCGTTACCGGAGTCTGTACCTGCTGGCCGGTGTGGCACTCTGGTATGCGGTGCTCTCTTCCGGTGTTCATGCAACCATTGCCGGTGTGATACTGGGCCTGATGATGCCGGTTAAAGGGCAGGGGAAGCACTCTGCAGCCCTGAAACTGGCACACAGCCTGCATCCCTGGGTTCGCTGGCTGATCCTGCCGTTATTTGCTTTTGCTAATGCCGGCGTGGTGATGAATAACCTCAGCATGCAGGATGTGATCTCCTCCCTGCCACTGGGTATTATCGCCGGTTTACTGTTGGGCAAACCGCTGGGAATTACGCTGATATGCTGGATAAGCTCACGGCTGGGCATGACCAGGCTACCGGAAAATACCGGAATTAAAGACATTGCTGCTATTGGCATCCTCTGTGGTATCGGCTTTACGATGTCGATATTTATTGCATCACTGGCTTTTGGTCAGGACGGTACGCGGCTGATTAATGAGGCGAAGCTGGGGATCCTGTGTGGTTCGGTACTGTCTGCGGTGGCGGGATATGTACTGTTGCGCCGGCGTTTTACGCATCAAAGATAAGGCCGTCAGCACCGCTGCGGGGAATGTCAGCACTCTGTCATCGGGGGGCTGGCATTTTTTTCAGAGGATCAGCGGACATAAAAAAACCGGCCTGAGCCGGTTCTTTTCAAAGCGACAACGCGCTGACGATTAAGCCAGTTTGTTGATCTGTGCAGTCAGGTTAGCTTTATGACGTGCAGCTTTGTTTTTGTGGATCAGACCTTTAGCAGCCTGACGGTCCACGATTGGTTGCATTTCGTTAAATGCGTTCTGCGCAGCTGTTTTATCGCCAGTAGCGATTGCAGCGTATACTTTTTTGATGAAAGTACGCAGCATTGAGCGACGGCTTGCGTTGTGCTTGCGACGTTTCTCAGATGTTACAGCGCGTTTCTTAGCTGATTTGATATTAGCCAAGGTCCAACTCCCAAATATGTTCTATATGGACAAATCAAAGGCCGAGGACTATGCCTTTTGCGCCTTCTTTTGTCAATGGATTTGTGCAAATAAGCGTCGTTTAAAAAACAACACCCGGTTACGTAATTGATGGCGCAAGATTCTACCAGCTTCCTGATTATGAATACAGCTTTTCACAACAAAATTGCAGGGAATTTACCCGGCCCTGAATAAACACGATGAAAAGCAGTAAAGAAGCGACGAAAGGCTTCACTGACGGGTTAAATTTGTACGCCGTAAAGGGTATAATCCGGCGATTTCCAGCGAGTTGAGTCGGCCATGAAGTTTATCCGCGGTTTACATAATCTCACAAAGCAGCATGGTGGCTGCGTTTTGACTATTGGTAATTTTGACGGTGTGCATCGCGGGCATCAGGCGCTGCTGAAGCAACTTTGTGAGGAAGGACGGCAACGTAATCTGCCGGTGGTGGTCATGCTGTTCGAGCCACAGCCTCAGGAGTTTTTTTGCCGCGGGCAGGTGCCTGCCAGACTGACACGGCTGCGTGAAAAAATAAAATATCTGGAACAGGCCGGGGTCGATACGGTTGTTTGTGTACGTTTCGACGGCGCATTTTCGGCCCTGACAGCGGATGATTTCATCCGCGATATTCTGGCGGAAAAGCTGGATGTCAGGTTCCTGACGGTCGGTGATGATTTCTGTTTCGGCGCTGGCCGGGAAGGGAATTTCCTGTTATTACAGGAGGCGGCGCGCCGCTATCATTTCGATGTGGTGAATACCCGGACATTCTGTCACCAGGGAGAGCGGGTCAGCAGTACTAAAGTGCGTGAAGCTCTGGCGGCCGATGACTTTCTGACGGCTGAACATCTGCTGGGGCGGCCTTATGCGATTAGCGGACGGGTTATCCACGGTGATGCCCTGGGAAGGACTCTGGGCTTTCCTACCGCGAACATACCGCTGCGACGGACCGTATCACCGGTAACAGGAGTTTATGCTGTAGAAGTTCAGGGAATATCTGAACAGTCTTTCTACGGGGTAGCAAATATTGGTACCCGGCCGACGGTAAAAGGGATGCGTCAGCAGCTGGAAGTTAATTTACTGGATGTAAATATCAATTTATATGGCCGCCATATCTCTGTGGTATTGCGGCATAAAATACGTAATGAGCAACGATTTGCATCGCTTGATCAACTGAAAGCGCAAATTGCCAAAGATGTGGTGACGGCCCGCGAATTTTTTGGGCTAAAAACAACGGCATAATGGCCGAAATATGGAACCGAGAATCTGATGAGTGACTATAAAGCTACCCTGAACTTACCTGAAACCGGGTTCCCGATGCGTGGCGATTTAGCCAAACGGGAACCTGCAATGTTGCAGCGATGGACCGACGATAATCTGTACAGTGCGATCCGTGCAGCAAAAAAAGGTAAAAAAACATTTATTCTGCACGATGGCCCTCCTTACGCTAACGGCAGCATTCATATCGGTCACTCAGTTAACAAGATTCTGAAAGATATTATTATTAAATCTAAAGGTCTGTCTGGCTTCGATGCGCCTTATGTGCCTGGCTGGGACTGCCACGGATTACCTATCGAACATAAAGTTGAACAAATGATTGGTAAACCGGGTGAGAAAGTCACTCCGGCGGAGTTTCGTGCTGCCTGTCGCAAATATGCTGCAGAGCAAATCGAAGGACAGAAAAAAGACTTTATCCGGCTGGGCGTGCTCGGCGACTGGGACCGTCCTTACCTGACGATGGATTTCAATACCGAAGCAAATATTATCCGTGCACTGGGACGGATCATCGGTAACGGACATCTGCACAAAGGAGCAAAGCCGGTACACTGGTGTACAGAGTGTCGTTCGGCACTGGCCGAAGCAGAAGTCGAATATTACGACAAGACCTCTCCGTCTATCGATGTCATGTTTAATGCGGTGGATAGCGCAGCGGTTGCTGCCGCATTTTCTGTCAGTGTGCCTGAGGCACCGGTGTCACTGGTTATCTGGACCACCACCCCGTGGACGATGCCTTCTAACCGTGCCATCTCCGTCAACCCTGAGTTTGAATATCAACTGGTGCAGGCCGAAGGGCATGTCCTGATTCTGGCTAAAGATTTAACGGAAAGTGTTCTGCAGCGTGCCGGTATTTCCGAATGGACAGTACTGGGTGAATGCCGTGGTGATGCGCTGGAGTTATTGCGTTTCCGTCATCCGTTCCTTGGTTTTGATGTCCCGGTATTACTGGGTGATCACGTCACGCTGGATGCCGGTACCGGAGCGGTACATACGGCGCCGGGTCATGGTCCTGAGGACTATGTTATTGGCCAGAAATACGGTATTGAGGTAGCGAACCCGGTAGGACCGGACGGCTGCTACCTTCCGGGAACCTATCCGGGGCTGGACGGGGTCAACGTATTTAAAGCTAACGACCTGATTGTTGAGTTGCTGCGTGACAAAGGTGCACTGCTGCACGTTGAAAAGCTGCATCACAGCTACCCGCACTGCTGGCGTCATAAAACGCCGATCATCTTCCGCGCGACCCCGCAGTGGTTTATCAGCATGGATCAAAAAGGACTGCGCGCCCAGTCGCTGAAAGAAATCAAAGACGTTCAGTGGATCCCCGACTGGGGCCAGGCACGTATTGAGTCAATGGTGGCTAACCGCCCTGACTGGTGTATTTCACGTCAGCGTACCTGGGGAGTGCCAATGGCTCTGTTTGTCCATAATCAGACGGAAGAGCTGCACCCTGACACACTGCAACTGATGGAACAGGTCGCGCTGCGTGTTGAACAGGATGGGATTCAGGCATGGTGGGATCTGGATAGCAAAGAGTTACTGGGTGCGGATGCAGAACACTACAGTAAAGTTCCTGATACTCTGGATGTATGGTTCGACTCCGGTTCTACCAGTTGCTCAGTAGTGGATGTTCGTCCTGAGTTTGGCGGACACAGTGCCGATATTTATCTGGAAGGTTCTGACCAGCACCGTGGCTGGTTTATGTCATCACTGATGATTTCCACCGCAATTAAAAGCAAAGCACCTTACCGTCAGGTACTGACCCATGGTTTCACCGTTGATGGTCAGGGCCGTAAGATGTCTAAGTCGATTGGTAACACGGTCAGCCCGCAGGATGTGATGAACAAACTGGGTGCTGATATTTTACGTCTGTGGGTCGCGTCAACCGACTACTCTGGTGAAATGGCGGTTTCCGACGAAATTCTGAAACGTTCTGCAGATGCATACCGTCGTATCCGTAACACCGCTCGTTTCCTGCTGGCTAACCTGAACGGTTTTAACCCGCAAACTGACCTGGTTGCTGCTGATGATATGGTGGTACTGGATCGCTGGGCCGTCAGCCGTGCGCTGGCTGCACAACAGGATATCCTGGCGTCATATGAAGGTTATGATTTCCATGAAGTTGTACAGCGTCTGATGCAGTTCTGCTCGGTGGAAATGGGCTCGTTCTATCTGGATATCATTAAAGACCGTCAGTATACGGCTAAACCTGACAGCATCGCACGCCGTAGCTGCCAGACGGCACTCTGGCATATTGCTGAAGCGCTGGTTCGCTGGATGGCACCGATCATGTCCTTCACGGCTGACGAAATCTGGGGACACCTGGCAGGACAACGTGAACAGTATGTATTTACCGGTGAGTGGTACCAGGGACTGTTTGATCTGCCAGAAAATGAAACGCTGAATGATGCTTACTGGGAGCAATTACTGAAAGTACGCGGTGAGGTAAATAAAGTGATTGAACAGGCCCGTGCTGACAAAAAAATCGGCGGCGCGCTGGAAGCATCGGTTGTGCTGTATGCTGATCACTCGCTGGCAGAAAAGCTGAATGCACTGGGTGACGAACTGCGTTTTGTGTTACTGACCTCAGAGGTACAGGTTCAGGATTATCAGTCTGCACCGGCAGAAGCGGTGCACAGTGAACAGCTTAAAGGGCTGAAAATCACCCTGCAAAAAGCGGCTGGCGAAAAATGTCCGCGCTGCTGGCACTACACGCAAGACATTGGCAAGAACCCGCAGCATGCTGAAATCTGTGGCCGTTGTTACAGCAATGTCTCCGGTGCCGGCGAAGAGCGTAAGTTTGCCTGATGAGTAAATCTCTGAGTTCTACCGGCTTACGCTGGATATGGGTAACGGTACTGGTGATGGTTGTCGACTTCGTCAGTAAACAGTGGGTCATGGCTGATATGCAATTGCATGAAAGCCGTGCACTTATGCCTTCCCTGAATCTGTTTTACGCCCGTAACTACGGTGCTGCATTCAGCTTCCTCGCTGACAAAGGGGGATGGCAACGGTGGTTCTTTGCCGGTATTGCGGTGGCCATAGTGATAGCGCTGCTGGTGATGATGTTCCGAAACCGTGCCAGCCAGAAAATGACCAATATCGCCTATGCCATGATCATCGGCGGTGCTGCGGGGAACTTACTGGACCGTATGTGGCACGGCTTTGTTGTCGATTTTATTGACTTCTATGTCGGAGACTGGCATTTCGCAACCTTTAATCTTGCAGACTGCGCCATTTGTATCGGAGCTGCACTGGTGATTCTGGAAGGGTTTCTGCCTTCTGCAGCGAAACAGGCGGATAAAGGGTAAGGCATGAGTAACTCGGTACAGCATGATAGTTCGTTACTGGTCCATTTCACTCTGACCTTGGAAGATGGAACCCTGGCCGAATCAACACGCGCTAATGGTAAACCGGCATTGTTTCGGCTGGGTGATGACAGTCTTTCACCGGCCTTTGGGACAGCCTTACACGGCCTGACGGCCGGGGAAACCCGGCAGTTTACTCTCGCACCTGAAGACGGGTTCGGGGTATCCAGTCCGGATCTTATCCGGTATTTCTCCCGCAGGGATTTTACTGAGGCCGGTGAGCCTGAACAGGGGGCGATTATGTTGTTTAGCGCGCCGGATGGCAGTGAAATGCCCGGCGTGATCCGTGATGTTTCCGGTGATTCTGTCACGGTAGACTTTAATCACCCTCTGGCGGGGCAAATGATTACCTTTAATGTTGAAGTGCTGGAAGTTAATCCACGACAGGAGGCCGAAAATGCAAATTCTGCTCGCTAACCCTCGTGGTTTTTGTGCCGGTGTTGACCGTGCCATCAGTATTGTTGAGCGGGCGCTGGAGATGTATGGTGCCCCGATTTATGTCCGCCATGAGGTGGTACATAACCGCTATGTAGTGGCGGGGTTACGTGACCGCGGGGCAGTGTTTATTGAACAGATCAGCGAAGTCCCGGATGGTGCTATTCTGATTTTCTCTGCCCACGGTGTGTCTCAGGCAGTGAGGGCTGAAGCCAGGGCACGCTCACTGACGATGTTATTTGATGCGACCTGTCCGTTAGTCACCAAAGTCCATATGGAAGTCGCCCGTGCCAGCCGTAAAGGTGTTGAAGCTATATTGATTGGTCATGCCGGCCACCCTGAGGTCGAAGGCACGATGGGCCAGTACAGTAACCCTGCCGGGGGAATGTACCTTGTCGAATCTCCTGAAGATGTTTTCAGACTCAATGTTAAAGATGAATCGAATCTGAGTTTTATGACCCAGACGACATTGTCGGTTGACGATACTTCAGAGATTATTGATGCGCTGCGTCAGCGTTTCCCGGCAATCATCGGTCCGAGGAAAGATGATATTTGCTATGCAACCACCAATCGCCAGGAAGCCGTCCGCCATCTGTCAGAGCGTGCTGATGTTATCCTGGTGGTAGGGTCAAAAAACTCGTCAAACTCTAATCGCCTGGCAGAACTGGCCCGGAGAGCCGGTAAGCATGCTCAGTTGATTGACTCTGCGGAGGATATTCGTGAAAGCTGGCTGCAGGGTGTGAGTTGTGTTGGCGTGACTGCCGGAGCATCGGCCCCTGATATTCTGGTACAGCAGGTGATTACCCGCCTGAGGGAGTTTGGTGGCGAAGCGGCAGTCGAGTTAATCGGCCGCGAAGAAAATATTGTTTTCGAAGTGCCTAAAGAGTTACGGGTAGATGTAAAAGAAGTCCGGTAATTCTCCGAAGCCCGCAGCATGCAATATACTGCGGGCTTTTTATGGTACAGGCTATTGCTTCCCTTGCGGACTTTTCCCGCGGATAACAATTTTTACCCCCCATTGATTTTACTGATAATATCTCAGATCAAACCTGAAATTTTAATGATGCTTTTATTTTACTGGTGACTGTTCTGGTGGCTGGTTAATCTGAGCTGGCAGGATATACACACCCACAGGAATGAATAGTTATGAAAAATATCCGAATAGGTATTGTCGGAGCCTCCGGGAGAATGGGGCGCCAGTTAATTGAGGCTGTATCACTGGCCGGAGATATGACTCTGGGTGCCGTCGTGGTGCGTCGCGGGTCTTCGCTGACGGGGTGTGATGCCGGTGAACTGGCGGGGATCCATAAGACCGGTGTGCAGATTACCGATAACCTGCTGACGGTAAAGGATAACTTTGATGTGCTCATCGACTTCACCCGTCCTGAAGCCAGCCTCGAGTACCTTAAATTTTGTGAAACTCATCAAAAAGCGATAGTGATTGGTACCACCGGCTTTGATGAGGCCGGTAAGCAGGCTATCCGCAGGGCAGGTATCAGTATACCGGTTGTTTTTGCCGCAAACTTTAGTGTCGGTGTTAACCTGGTGCTTAAACTGCTGGAAAAGGCAGCAAAAGTCATGGGTGAATACAGTGATATAGAGATCACGGAAGCGCATCACCGGTATAAAGTGGATGCACCTTCCGGTACGGCATTAGCGATGGGGGAATCCATTGCTGAAGCGATGAACTGGGACTTATCAGAACATGCGGTGTATAGCCGTGAAGGCCATACGGGAGAGCGCAAGCCACACGCTATCGGCTTTGCTACGGTACGTGCCGGCGATATTGTCGGTGAACATACAGCCATGTTTGCTGATATAGGCGAGCGGGTTGAAATCACCCATAAAGCTTCCAGCCGGATGACTTTTGCAAAGGGAGCAGTTAAGGCGGCAGGCTGGGTTTTTGAGCGTGAAAATGGTGTTTATGATATGCGTGATGTGCTTTATTTGAATGATTTATAATGTGTTGTGATGTGAATTTCAGTCGATAACTATTTGATTGTAAAAGAGGTTGTTTGTTTTACTTCCTCTTTATTTTTTTTATAATTGTTTTTGTTTGTTTTTATTGCGTAGCCTTTATTTTTATTTGTTTTCTATTGTTTTTATATTGTCTCCAACTGATTTTTCGGACCATTTGGTCTGAAATTACCAGTTTTCCCGCTTTCTGCTATGCTTCTTATCAGGCAATCGTTTTAAACGGCCAGCAATCCCCTGTTTTTAACCCTGTCAGTATATTTTTGCCATCAGTGGGTTAAAAAAACTAATAATATTACCTTTCAGACTGGACATAAGCAGGGCTGGTCATTAGAATGCGCCCAATTTGCCAAAATTAGACCTTTCAGGTGTTTTTTGGATTGATTCAGGTATCAATAATGAATTAATATGCAGGTATAGTGACTATTTATTCCCCGGAGGAAGTTTTGATTAAGTCAGCAATCCTGGTTCTGGAAGACGGAACCGAGTTCCACGGTCGGGCCATTGGGGCCAGCGGATCGGCAGTGGGAGAGGTCGTTTTCAATACGTCAATGACCGGTTATCAAGAAATTCTTACTGATCCTTCCTATTCCCGCCAGATCGTCACTCTTACTTATCCCCATATCGGTAATGTTGGTACTAATCCCGCTGACGAAGAGTCATCCCGGGTACATGCGCAGGGATTAGTTATTCGCGACCTGCCCCTGATTGCCAGCAACTACCGCAGCACCGAAGACCTTTCAGCCTATCTTTCCCGTCATAACATTGTCGCTATTGCTGATATTGATACCCGTAAACTGACCCGTTTACTGCGGGAAAAGGGCGCACAGAATGGCTGCATTATTGCCGGTGATAACCCGGATGTCGCTGCGGCACTACAGCAGGCGAAAAACTTCCCGGGCCTGAAAGGCATGGATTTAGCGAAAGAAGTAACCACCGATAAAGCATATCCGTGGACACAGGGCAGCTGGACACTGAACGATGGACTACCGGCCCCTAAGGCTGACAGTGAACTGCCTTACCATGTAGTCGCCTACGATTTTGGTGCTAAGCGTAATATTCTGCGTATGCTGGCTGACCGCGGGGTGCGTCTGACGGTTGTTCCGGCGCAGACCCCGGCAGATGAAGTGCTGAAAATGAATCCGGATGGTATTTTCTTATCTAATGGTCCCGGTGACCCGGAACCTTGTGACTATGCTATCAGCGCGATTAAACAATTCCTCGAAACCGATATCCCGCTGTTTGGTATTTGCCTCGGACACCAGTTATTAGCCCTGGCCAGTGGTGCCGCGACCGTAAAAATGAAACTGGGTCACCATGGCGGTAACCACCCGGTCAAAGACCTGGATCGTGATGTGGTGATGATTACCGCACAGAACCACGGTTTTGCCGTTGATGAGCAGAATCTTCCGTCATGTTTACGGGTGACCCATAAATCCCTGTTTGACCACACGGTACAAGGTATCCATCGCACGGATAAGCCAGCTTTCAGTTTCCAGGGACACCCTGAAGCGAGCCCCGGACCGCATGATGCGGCACCGCTGTTCGATCACTTCATTGAATTAATTAATACTTTCCGTTCCGGTAACAGGTAATCCAGGAGCTAATAAATGCCAAAACGTACAGATATAAAATCGATCCTGATCCTTGGTGCCGGTCCTATTGTTATCGGACAAGCCTGTGAGTTCGACTATTCCGGAGCCCAGGCCTGTAAAGCCCTGCGTGAAGAAGGTTACCGTGTGGTGCTGGTGAACTCGAATCCGGCAACCATAATGACTGACCCGGAAATGGCGGATGCGACCTATATTGAGCCAATCCACTGGGAAGTGGTACGTAAAATCATAGAAAAAGAACGTCCTGATGCTGTGCTGCCGACCATGGGTGGCCAGACCGCACTGAACTGTGCGCTGGAGCTAGAAAGACAGGGGGTTCTGGAAGAATTTGGCGTTACCATGATTGGTGCAACCGCCGATGCGATTGATAAAGCAGAAGATCGCCGCCGTTTTGATAAAGCGATGAAAAGCATCGGACTGGATACTGCCCGTTCCGGGATTGCCCATACCATGGACGAAGCCTTAAAAGTGGCTGCTGAGGTTGGTTTTCCGTGCATTATTCGTCCTTCCTTTACGATGGGGGGCACCGGTGGCGGTATCGCGTATAACCGCGAAGAGTTTGAAGAAATCTGTGAACGCGGACTGGATCTGTCTCCGACCAATGAGCTGCTGATTGATGAGTCGCTGATTGGCTGGAAAGAGTATGAAATGGAAGTTGTTCGTGACAAAAATGATAACTGTATCATTGTCTGCTCGATTGAAAACTTCGATGCCATGGGGATCCATACGGGTGACTCAATCACCGTTGCGCCGGCTCAGACCCTGACCGATAAAGAGTATCAGATCATGCGTAATGCCTCGATGGCCGTACTGCGTGAGATTGGTGTGGAAACCGGTGGTTCTAACGTCCAGTTCTCGGTAAACCCGGAAAATGGTCGTTTGATTGTTATCGAAATGAACCCAAGGGTGTCACGTTCTTCGGCGCTGGCGTCAAAAGCCACCGGCTTCCCGATTGCTAAAATTGCCGCTAAGCTGGCGGTTGGCTATACCCTCGATGAACTGATGAATGATATTACCGGGGGGCTGACACCGGCGTCATTCGAACCTTCTATCGACTATGTCGTGACCAAAATCCCTCGCTTTAACTTCGAAAAATTTGCCGGCAGTAATGACCGTCTGACCACGCAAATGAAGTCAGTGGGTGAAGTCATGGCGATTGGCCGTACCTTCCAGGAATCCATGCAAAAGGCATTACGTGGCCTGGAAGTCGGTGCCTGTGGATTTGACCCGAAAGTGGATCCGGAAGAGGCTGATGCACTGACCCGCATTCGCCGTGAACTGAAAGATGCCGGCAGTGACCGTATCTGGTATATCGCTGATGCGTTCCGTCTGGGGATGTCAGTTGATGGTGTGTTTAATCTGACCAATATCGACCGCTGGTTCCTGGTGCAGATTGAAGAACTGGTTCGTCTGGAAGAGCAGGTTGCCCGTCAGGGACTGAATGGCCTGAACTACGACTTCCTGCGTCAGCTGAAGCGTAAAGGTTTTGCTGACCTCCGGCTGGCACAACTGGCGGGAGTAGCGGAACATGAAGTCCGTAAACTTCGTCAGCAATATAATCTGTATCCGGTCTATAAGCGGGTGGATACCTGTGCGGCAGAGTTCGCGACGGACACGGCTTACATGTACTCAACTTATGAAGAAGAGTGCGAAGCCAGCCCGAATACTGATCGTGAAAAAATCATGATCCTTGGCGGTGGTCCGAACCGTATTGGTCAGGGTATTGAATTCGACTATTGCTGCGTCCACGCTTCACTGGCATTACGTGAAGATGGTTACGAAACCATTATGGTTAACTGTAACCCTGAAACGGTCTCTACCGATTACGATACCTCTGACCGTCTGTACTTTGAGCCTGTGACCCTGGAAGATGTGCTGGAGATTGTTCGTATTGAACAGCCCAAAGGGGTGATTGTTCAGTACGGCGGCCAGACACCACTTAAACTGGCCCGTGCTCTGGAAGCCGCCGGTGTCCCGGTCATTGGCACCAGCCCTGATGCTATCGACCGTGCCGAAGACCGTGAACGTTTCCAGCATGCCGTTGAGCGTCTGGCATTAAAACAACCGGCAAATGCAACCGTCACAGCCCTGGAACAGGCCGTTGAGAAAGCCGTTTCGATTGGTTATCCGTTAGTGGTTCGCCCTTCTTATGTACTGGGCGGCCGGGCAATGGAAATTGTGTATGACGAAATCGACCTGAAACGCTATTTTATGACCGCCGTGTCTGTGTCAAATGATGCGCCTGTGTTACTGGATCGCTTCCTGGATGATGCTGTCGAAGTCGATGTCGATGCTATCTGCGATGGTGAACAGGTACTGATTGGCGGAATTATGGAACACATTGAGCAGGCCGGTGTTCACTCCGGTGACTCAGCCTGTTCACTGCCGGCGTATACCTTAAGCCAGCAGATTCAGGACGTAATGCGTGAGCAGGTAAAAAATCTGGCATTTGAACTGAATGTTCGCGGTCTGATGAATGTGCAGTTTGCCGTTAAGGATAACGAAGTCTATCTGATTGAAGTTAACCCGCGTGCAGCCCGTACAGTACCTTTTGTTTCTAAAGCCACCGGTGTGCCATTAGCCAAAGTTGCAGCACGTGTTATGGCCGGTAAAACACTGGCGGCGCAGGGTGTCACCAAAGAGATAATCCCTCCTTATTATTCGGTAAAAGAAGTGGTATTACCGTTTAACAAATTCCCGGGAGTTGACCCGATCCTCGGTCCGGAAATGCGTTCTACCGGTGAGGTTATGGGCGTCGGTCGTACCTTTGCAGAAGCTTTCTCTAAGGCTATGCTGGGTTCACAGTCGATGATGAAAAAGTCAGGACGTGCACTGTTATCCGTGCGTGAAGGCGACAAAAAGCGGGTTGTCGACCTGGCAGCCAAATTAATGAAATATGGTTATGAACTGGATGCGACACACGGTACGGCAGTGGTCCTGGGTGAAGCAGGGATTAACCCGCGGCTGGTGAATAAAGTACATGAAGGGCGACCGCATATTCAGGACCGTCTGAAAAATGGTGAATACAGCTATATTGTTAATACCACGGCCGGACGCCAGGCGATAGAAGATTCACGCCTGATCAGACGCAGTGCACTGCAGTATAAAGTGCATTACGACACGACCCTGAATGGTGGTTTTGCCACAGCAATGGCACTGAATGCCGATCCGACCGAACGGGTGATTTCTGTTCAGGAAATGCACGCCGAAATTAATGCCTGACCTGCCTTAAATAAGCGGCCCTGATTGCAGGGTCGCTTATCATTTCAGTAAAAATCATCAAAACGCACGTTATACCATTTAAAAAAATTTAACTTTCTGACAGGATCATCTGTCATTTTCTGCTTTCCTGTTTTTTATATTCAATAAATAGCATTGAGTTATCTGGTATTTATCTTTACCCCGATAATCTCCGTGAGAACAATTCGTTTAAATTATTATTTATATTTATGGATAATCCAGATGAGAAAAAACTGGCTGAGTCAGTCTGTTCGCGGCGGCCTGGTACTTATTTCAATGATACCGGTTGCCGGTCAGGCAGATATTCATGTAATTCCACCGCTACCGGCAGATAATCCTTTGAGCCGGCTCGATTTAACCGTGGGCGGCAGTATCCGGCCACAGTTTAATCACTCGACAGGGGTGGATGATAAGTCATATAAGCGCAATGGTTTTGATGGCGGCAGCCGGTTCCGTTTCGGGGCCCGTTACCGTATTAACCCGGATCTGAGCTGGATTAACTATTACGAACCGGGCGTTAATATTCCGGCAGTATTAAAATGGGACCACCATTATCAGCCCGGCGCGCATAATACCACCCGCCGACAGATGTATACGGGGCTGGAAAGTAAAACATGGGGCCGTCTGACTTTCGGGCAGCAAAACAGCATTTACTACGATGTGGTCGGAGCAAAAACGGATATCTGGGATGACGATATGCTGGCCCAGGGACCGGGGGTTGGGATCAATGGTGACTATGATGGTACCCATCGGGCCCGTAAGCTGTTGAAATATGAAAAATCGGTTGGCCCTGTGGATGTTTATGCAGGTTATCTGTTTACCGACAATAATTATTATCCGGGCAACGGGCTGGCTTATAAGCGCCAGGGCGGCGGATCTTTAGGGGCTGACTATCATATTACCCCGCAGCTGAGCTGGGGGGTTGCCTGGAGTTATACCAAAGCGGCGATGCGCAATCCTGCCACCGGCCAAAGTCGCGACTACAATCAGAACCTGCTGGGCACCGCCTTAAGCTGGAAGCCTGATAACTGGATATTTGCGATGGGCGGAGGCTGGTATCAGAACTTTGCACCGACCAAAAAAGTGACTATCGAGAATTACTTTGCCGGTAGTAGCTGGGGCACTGAATATTTTGCCGGCTATAAATTCCATATCAAACACTATGGGATAAAAACGATCCAGCCTTATGTGATGGGGGATCGTCTGCAATTTGTCAGCGGACGTCATTATCAGCGGATTGATAATGGCCTGGGAATTTCTTTCCAGATGGCTTATGGTTTCCGTATTGATGCAGAGCATATCTTTACTTCAAGTACTGATAATATCGGTGATCTGAACCTGGTGCGGCTGCGTTACGATTTCTGAGTATTATGGCCAGTCCGTAAAACAGATTTACTGTTGTCCTGCGGACAGGCCTTTCCCTCCGTCCCCTCCGAAACGTTACCCGCTATCACTTTTTTATCCTGCGGTCTGTGACAGATTTACTGTTTTTTATCCGGCGATTACCTTATTTAACGATGAAATATGCGTTTTATCTGCCTGATTACTCAAAATTTAACCATGCTACATTCTGCCCGATAACTTATTAAAAACCGTCATTTTTATAATTAGAATATTTTATATTATCGGGATTAATTATGAATAACAGTTGGTATTTTATACTGCCGGGCACGCTGCTGGTACTGGCCTCTGCATTGCCTGTGACCAGTTATGCCGAAATCACGCTGTTAAAAGCGGATCCGCAGAAAGATGATTTACTCAGCCGGTTAAACTTTCAGGTCGGGGGGAGTATCCGTCCGCAATTAAACCATATGACCAGTGGTAAAGGAAAAAACTATAAACGTAATGTGTTTGATGGCGGTACCCGTTTTCGTTTTACCGCAGATTACCGGCTGACAAATGATCTGACCTGGACTAACTACTATGAGCTGGGAGTGAATATTCCGGCATTGCTTGACTGGAGTGGTCACTATGCCGAAAACGATAAAAACACTACCCGCAGAATGATGTACACAGGGATCCGCAGTAAAGAGTGGGGCGAACTGACTTTCGGCCAGCGCAACAGTATCTACTACGATGTTATTGGGTCAAAAACAGATATCTGGGATTACGATATGCTGGGTCAGGCGCCGGGTAATGGTATCAACGGTGACTATGATGGATCTTACCGGCCAAGGAAACAGCTACGCTATCAAAACCGTATCGGTAACGTTGAATTGTATGCAGCGTATCTTTTTGCAGACAGCAGTTACCTGCCCGGTAACGGACTGCGTTATAAACGGCGTGGCGGTGGGTCACTCGGATTTAACTATCAGTTAACCCCGGACCTGAGCTGGGCGATGGCCTGGAACTATACCAAAGCACAAATGCGTAATCCGCAGCCACATCAGAGTAAGAACTATAATCAGAATTTGCTGGGTACAGCGTTCAGCTGGCATCCCGGCCACTGGGTGCTGGCAGCGGGAGGTGGCTGGTATCAGAATTTTGAACCAAGCCAGAATATTGATGTTAAAAGGTATTTTGCCGGTGATGCCTGGGGCGTTGAATATTATGCCGGTTACAATATTCCGGTGCAGCGCTATGCCTTACAGTCGGTTCAGCCTTACTTTATGGGCGACCGGATGCAATTCGTCACCGGCCGCAACTATCAGCGCACAGATAATGGTTTAGGGGTCGCCTTTAACCTCGACTATGGATTCCGTGTCGATTATGAGTATGTATTAACCTCCAGTACCGATCATCTGGGTAATATGAACGTCGTCCGTATCTATTATAATTTCTGATCTGCTGCTGCCGCACAGTACAATGCGGCAGAGTATTTTCTCTTAATCTGCTGTTTAATCATTCTTTTTCGAAAGTGACTCCGCGATTAATGGATAAGCTATCACGACTCCGCACCGCGCAGAGTGAAATAGTCTCAGATGCCTATCGACGAAGTGAATACCTTTCCGTATGATGGCGCCAATTTTTCCAGCGGGTTAACGTAATGATTAGTCTGATTGCTGCCATGGCGGCGGATCGTATTATCGGGATGGACAATACCATGCCATGGAGCCTGCCGGCAGATCTGGCCTGGTTCAAAAAACAGACCCTGAACAAGCCGGTAATTATGGGGCGGCGGACGTTTGAGTCAATCGGCCGCCCATTACCCGGACGACTGAATATTGTGATCAGCCGCTCAGCAGATGAGATACAGGGGGTCACCCTGGCAGCGTCTCCTGATGAAGCGCTACAACTGGCGGGGGATGTGCCAGAGATCATGATCATTGGTGGCGGAAATATTTATGCCCAGATGCTGGAAAAAGCCGACCGGTTGTATCTGACCCATATTGATGCAGAAGTTGAGGGAGATACCCAGTTTCCCGACTATGCCCCGGACGACTGGCAATCTGTGTTCAGTGAATTTCATGATGCTGACAGCAGTAATAGCCACAGTTTCTGTTTCGAAATCCTCGAGCGCCGTCGTTAGTCTGTGCACATCAGGCCGCCCGTGATAATCAGCGTCGCAGGCGGCCGGTTCAGTTCTGTGTTATCCCGTCGTTATTGTTTGCTGTTGTCTCCTCTGTAGCCTTTATATCTTGATCATCTTCACAAAAATTATTGCTGTTGAAAATAATAGTGGAATAAGTTTTAACCAGTGTTATTTTTCATTCCACAGAATATCATGCAATGATTAAGATAATTTCATTAAAAAAACTGAATTGTTTACTTCCCCTGCGGTTAAATTAGTCTTGTCATAAAAATTATGCAAGGTGTTCTTATTTTCCCTGCTGGTATTATTATTTATTATTTATTATTTATTATTTATTATTTATTATTTATTATTTATTATTTATTTTAATTTTTATGATTAACCTCCGGTTATTAATTCACTGGAAGCTCATAGTTAAAAAACAAAACTCAGGAGGGAAACATCGCCGGATACCCGATATGCAGTGATAAGAATATTACAGATTAAGGTGCTTTATAAGGGAATAACGGAGTAAATAAGGGAGAGCAGGATGGCGGTATATGTGAAATTAGCGGAACAGATAATTGAAGCTGTTGGCGGTGTGGGAAATATAAATACAGTGGTCCATTGTGCAACCCGGCTTCGGTTTAAACTGTATACTCCGCCTCAGGGGGCAGCGGAAAAAATTAAATCCCTTGAGCAGGTGATTGCCGTGGTGGAGAGCGGTGGTCAGTTTCAGGTAGTAATTGGCCAGCAGGTCGGTGATGTATTCCGGTGCATTGAAGAGTATCTCAGAGCAGAGCCCGTATTACAGGCACCATTAGCCACGGAAAAAACACCGCCTGCGGGTAATCTGCTGGCACGATTTATTGATCTGGTCTCGGGCATTTTTACTCCGGTATTAAGTGTTATGGCGGCTTCCGGCATTCTTAAAGGATTTCTGGCGCTGGCCGTGGCGACGGAAATATTATCACCTGCCAGCGGAACCTATCAGATATGGTTTGCTGCCAGTGATGCATTGTTTTATTTCTTCCCACTGGTATTAGGTTATACGGCAGGTAAAAAGTTTGGTGGTTCACCGTTTCTGACAATGGCAGCAGGCGGAACGCTGGTACATCCGTTGATCCTGAGTCTGAATGAGGCGGGTGCATCAACGGAAGCTGCCACCTTTTTTGGTATCCCGCTGACCTTTATTAATTACAGCTCTTCGGTGATCCCGATAATTTTTGCAGCCTGGATTTGCTGCTGGCTGGAAAAACACCTGCACCGGCGTTTACCCATCGCCATCCGTAATTTTGCCACGCCTTTTTTTTGTTTGCTGGCGATAGTTCCGCTGACATTTCTGGTGATTGGCCCATTATCCACATGGCTCAGTCAGTTGCTGGCAGGCGGATATCAGTGGATCTATGACATTGCGCCCTGGATTGCAGGAATGTTTCTTGGTGCAGTCTGGCAGGTATGCGTTATTTTCGGTTTGCACTGGGGGCTGGTGCCAGTGGCGATTAATAACCTGAGTGTTCTGGGCTTCGATACGATTATCCCTTTATTACTGCCGGCAGTACTGGGACAGGCGGGGGCTGCGCTGGGGGTTTTCTTTGCCTGCCGTGACAAGCAGCTGAAAATGCTGGCTGGCACCTCAGTGACTGCGGGGATTTTCGGTATCACCGAACCTGCTATTTATGGTGTCACTTTACCTCTGAAACGTCCTTTTTTGTTTGGCTGTATTGCCGGAGGTATCGGCGGGGGCATTGTCGGCCTGTTTCAGGTGAAGGTCTGGTCATTTGGTTTAGTCAGTGTATTTTCTTTTGCACAGATGATCCCGGCGCAAGGGGTTGATCTTACAGTATGGGGAGCGATTGCCGGATCCCTGATCGCGTTGATCCTTTCCTGTCTGTTGACATTTTTGTTTGGTATCCCACGTTCAGCGATCCGTGCTGCGGAATAATATACCAGACAGATTTCGCAGTGTCCGGGACGGAAAAGCCGGTGACAGAATAGCCCCCGCAGCGGCGATAACTCTGACCTGACAGTAAACGCGCCCGAAAAAGATTACCGACTATCTAAGGAGAGATAAATGAAACTGTTTCCGGAAACATTTTTATGGGGAGGGGCCATTGCGGCAAACCAGGTGGAGGGCGCATGGCAGGAAGACGGCAAAGGGCTTTCAACGTCGGATGTCCACCCTCAGGGGATTTTTGGCGGTATTGATCAGCGCCAGCCGGCCAGCGGTCAGCTGAAAGATATTGCGATCGATTTCTATCATCGTTATCCGCAGGATATTGCTCTGTTTGCCGAAATGGGGTTTAGCTGTCTGCGCCTGTCGATTGCCTGGACGCGTATATTTCCGCGTGGCGATGAAACCACACCCAATGAAGCCGGACTGGCCTATTACGATAAGATTTTTGCCGAGTTAGAGCAGCACGGTATCCAGCCGATGGTTACTTTATCCCATTACGAGATGCCCTGGGCACTGGTCTCTGAATACGGGGGATGGGGTAACCGCCAGCTTATTGGTTTCTTTATGAATTATGCCAGAGTAGTTTTTACACGCTACCGTGAGCAGGTGAAGTTATGGCTGACATTTAACGAAATCAATATGTCACTTCATGCACCGGTGACGGGTATTGGTATTGCTTCAGACAGCTCCCTGAGCAATATTTACTAGGCAATTCATCATCAGCTGGTGGCCAGTGGTCTGGCGGTACAAGCCTGTCATGAAATTATCCCGGCAGCGAAAATCGGTAATATGCTGCTGGGGGGGCTGGTCTATCCGTTAACCAGCCGCCCTGCAGACGTGTGGGTAGCAATGCAGGAAAATCGTCACTGGCTGTTTTTTGGTGATATTCAGGTCAGGGGAGAGTACCCGGGCTATATGCTGCGCTATTTCAGGGAGAATAATATCCGGCTGTATATTACTGAAGAAGATGATACAGCCCTGAAACACAGTGTGGATTTTGTCTCATTCAGCTATTACATGTCCGGGTGTGCCAGCGCAGATGCTGCCCGGCATCAGTCCTGTCCGGCAAATATTCTGAATATGATCCCGAACCCGCATTTGACTGCATCGGAATGGGGCTGGCAGATCGATCCCCTCGGGCTGCGTGTATTACTGAATCTACTCTGGGATCGTTATCACAAACCGTTGTTTATTGTTGAAAACGGGTTGGGGGCCAGAGATCAGCTGACAGAAGATCATCAGGTTATCGATGATTACCGGATAAGCTACCTGAATGATCATTTACAGCAGGTCAGGGAAGCCCTGGAGGACGGTGTGAATATACTCGGTTATACCAGCTGGGGGCCGATTGATTTAGTCAGTGCCTCGAAAGGTGAACTGTCAAAACGCTATGGCTTTATTTATGTGGATCGCCATGATGATGGCAGTGGCAGCTTACAGCGTTACCGCAAAAAGAGCTTTGGGTGGTATCAGTCAGTTATTGCCAGCCGCGGAGCGATATTGAAATAAATCCGGTGCTGATTGCCCCTTTACGGGAAAGGGGCAATAGCACAAAACATCAGTCCTTTTTACGCTGGAATGATGGCTGGTGGAAATAGTGATTATCTTCCCAGCGCAGCATTGTCAGGCTGCCGCCCCAGCAGCAGCCGGTATCCAGTGCAATAACCCCTTGCGGGGTCCCTTTCCCTTCCAGCGATGCCCAGTGGCCGAAAACAATCGTGTAATTCTCACGTACCGGACTGCTCAGCTGAAACCAGGGCCTGAGCGGCGGTATCGCTTTTTCCGGCGTATCTTTACAGATCATATCCAGCTGCCCGTTAGGGAAGCAATAGCGCATACGGGTCAGGGCATTGGCGCTGAACCTGAGCTTAGACAAACCGCTCAGTTCTTCAGACCAGTTATTTGGCATATCGCCGTACATGGCATCCAGAAATAGCGGATAAGTATCGCTGGCTAAAACGGCTTCCAGTTCTCTGGCACAGTTGCTGGCGGTCTCGATATCCCATTGAGGGGTAATACCGGCATGAGCCATCACCAGTTTTTTGTCTTCATCAACCTGCAATACTGGCTGACGACGCAGCCAGTTAATCAGCTCATCACAGTCAGCCGCCGCCAGTAGCGGGGCAAGATTATCTTTGGGTTTATTACGGCTGATTCCGGCGTAAACCGCCAGAATATGCAAATCATGGTTACCGAGCACCAGACGAACAGAATCACCCAGCGATTTTACTTTGCGTAACACCGCCAGTGAATCCGGCCCGCGGGCCACCAGATCCCCGGTCAGCCAAAGTTCATCGGCAGACGGGTCAAAACTGACCTGGTCGAGTAACGCGCAGAATTCTGCGTAACAACCGTGAATATCGCCTATCAGATACGTACTCATGAAAATCCTGTCAGCATATAACATTTGACCTGTAGCACAGGCCGGCAGAAATGTTTAATGGAGGAGGGTGGCAACCGCCAGTCGGAACACAGGCACAGGCGTATGGAACTCCTCACCCTGTTCGTCCTGCATGACATAGTGCCCTTGCATGGTGCCAATCGGGGTTTCCAGAACTGCACCACTGGTGTACTGGTACTCTTCGCCCGGCGCAATAACCGGTTGTTCACCGACCACGCCCTCACCCCGTACCTCTGTTTCGTTACCATCTCCATTGGTGATCAGCCAGTAGCGCTCACGCAGACAGACCGTATTGTGGCCTAAATTACGGATGGTAATCGTATAGGCAAAAACATAGCGGCCGGCTTCCGGTTGTGACTGTGAAGCCACATAAAATGTCTGCACATTAACGTAAACGCGTCTGGATGCACTCATGGTTCAGCTCTCCCGGGGATGTTCCGGATGTTCTGTCAGCCAGTGTGCCAGCTGGCAGTATTGCGCAATACTGATGTTTTCTGCACGCAGATTATTATCAATGCCCAGCTCAGTCAGTACGCTTTCAGGGAATAAATGGCCGAGGCTGTTACGCAGTGTTTTACGGCGCTTGCCAAAGGCTTCGGTAGTAATACGGCTTAAGACTTTCACATCGACGGCCGGATAAGGCGAATCCGTATGCGGGATCAAACGCACCACCGCGGAGTCGACTTTGGGTGGCGGGGTAAAGGAATGAGGGGGCACTTCCAGTACCGGGATCACCTGACAATAGTATTGCGCCATCACGGTAAGACGTCCGTAAGCTTTGCTGCCCGGTCCGGCAACCAGTCGGTTAACCACTTCTTTCTGCAGCATAAAGTGCATATCTTTAATAGCACCCGGGTAGCTGAACAGATGGAACATCAGTGGGGTTGAAATATTATAGGGCAGGTTACCAAACACCCGCAGTGGCTGCCCGCGTTCAGCTGCCAGTTCTGCGAAGTTGAATGTCATGGCATCCTGCTGGAACAGGGTCAGCTTCGGACCGAGGAACGGATGAGTCTGCAAACGGGCTGCCAGATCACGATCGAGTTCGATCACGGTCAGGGCATCCAGTTTTTCACCGACAGGTTCAGTCAGTGCCCCGAGACCCGGGCCGATTTCTACCAGCGCATCACTTTTTTGCGGATGGATAGCAGAAACAATACTATCGATAATGTACTGGTCGTTAAGGAAGTTTTGCCCGAAACGTTTACGGGCGTAGTGCCCCTGGTGGACGCGATTATTCATTACTGCTCTTAATCATAGTAGTGGCGAGTTTGATCGCCGTGATAAAGCTTCCCGGATCTGCCTGCCCGGTACCGGCTAATTCAAGCGCGGTGCCATGGTCAACAGAGGTCCGGATAAATGGCAGGCCAAGGGTAATATTTACCGCACGGCCAAAACCCTGGTATTTTAACACCGGTAATCCCTGATCGTGATACATTGCCAGCACTGCATCCGCATTTTGCAGATATTTAGGCTGGAACAGAGTATCGGCAGGTAGCGGACCGGTCAGCATAATTCCCTGCTGACGGAGCTCATTGAGGGCTGGTTCAATCACATCGATCTCTTCATGCCCCATATGGCCTCCCTCTCCGGCATGGGGATTCAGTCCGCACACCAGGATCCGCGGCTGCGGAATATGGAATTTATGTTGCAGGTCATGATGGAGGATCGTAATAACCTGATGCAGGTTATCGCGGGTAATCGCCGCCGACACCTCTTTCAGTGGCAGGTGGGTGGTTGCCAGAGCAACACGTAACCCGGTGGTTGCCAGCATCATCACTACTTTCTGGCAACCTGCGCGGTCGGCGAAAAATTCCGTATGCCCGGTAAAAGGAATACCGGCATCGTTGATAACCCCTTTATGAACCGGCCCGGTGACCAGGGCAGAAAAATTTCCCTTCAGGCAGCCATCGCTGGCGGCTGATAAACTGCGTAACACATAGTCGCTGTTAGCCACCGACAGATGTCCTGCCGTTACCGGAGCATTAAGGGGCACCTGCAGCAGCGTTAAGCTGCCGGCTTTCTGCGGGCGGGCTGGTTCATCCGGCCGGTACTCAGACAGGGTCAGAGGCAGACCAGGTTGTGCGGCCCGATCCAGTAGCAGTTGTCTGTCGGCACAGACCACCAGCTCGGCCGGCCAGTCATATGCGGCCAGCTGTACGGTTAAATCAGGACCAATCCCGGCAGGTTCACCGGGTGTGATCACTATCCGCGGGATATCAGCCATTGTTATCCAGAACTTTCACATACGCTTCAGCACGTTGTTCCTGCATCCAGGTCTGTGCTTCTTCGGCGAATTTACGGTTAAACAGCATCCGGTAGGCGCGGTCTTTGTCCGCATCCTGAGTACGGTCTACCTTGCGGGTATCCAGCAACTGAATCAGATGCCAGCCAAAAGAAGAACGGACCGGTGCACTGAGCTGACCTTTTTTCAGGTTCATTACCGCATCGCGGAAGGCAGGATCGTAAATATTAGGTGATGCCCAGCCGAGGTCACCGCCCTGGTTCGCTGAACCGGGATCGTCAGAAAAGCGTTTCGCGGCATCGGCAAAACTGATTTTTCCGCTGTTGATCTCATCAGAAAGCTGCTGGATTTTTGCACGTGCCTGCTGATCACTCATGATCGGTGATACTTTGATCAGAATATGGCGGGCATGCACTTCGGTGACAGAAACATTTTGTGTTTCGCCACGCATGTCGTTCACTTTCAGAATATGGAAGCCGACACCGGAACGGATAGGACCGACGATATCGCCTTTGCGGGCGGTACTCAGCGCCTGGCTGAACAGATTTGGCAATTCTTCAATTTTACCCCAGCCCATATTTCCGCCTTTCAGCGCCTGAGGATCGGCAGAGTAGGTGACCGCCATCTTACCGAAGTCAGCCCCTTTCTTCAGTTCACCGACCAGTTTTTTCGCCAGTGCTTCTTCATCGTCGACCTGTTGCTGAGTCGGATTTTCCGGCAGAGGCAGCAGGATCATGCTCAGATTAAGTTCAGTCCCCGGCACGTTCTGGTCAGCAATCTGTTTTGCCAGATTATCAACTTCCTGAGGAAGAATAGTGATACGGCTTCTGACCTCATTGTTGCGTACCGTAGAAATCAGCATTTCTTTACGGATCTGGCTGCGGTAGGTATTGTAATCAACACCGTCGTAGCTCAGTCGGCTGCGCAGCTGATCGAGGGTCATATGGTTCTGTGCCGCAATATTGCCGATAGCCTGGTCAAGCTCCTGATCGCTGATTTGAATACCGGCACGCTGTCCCATCTGGGAAATTATGCTGTCCATAATTTCCCGTTCAAGGATCTGATGATGCAGTGTCTGATCATCGGGTAATTGCTGGCCGGCTTCTTTTGCCTGAGTTTTCACGGTACTCATCATATTGTCGATGTCGCTTTCTAAAACAACACCGTTATTTACTACAGCTGCGACTTTATCAATCATCTGTGGTGCCGCAATCGCAGTCGCAGTTGTTGCAGTCATTGCTGCACCCAGAATCAGCATTCTCCAGTTCTTCATACTTTATCCATCGTTGTTACCGCGTTGCGGAGTTTACCGGCCATACATTACAACATCAAAACGCGGGCTGATAAGGGATAATTCCCTGATGCAGCATCTGGTCGGTTCCCAGGCCGTAGTTTGAACTCAGGCCACGGAATTCAATGTTGAATGAAATCTGGTTGTCATATTTACTTGTGTTATTTTCCCAGCCATTGATTTTACGCTCATATCCGACACGGATCGCGTAGCAACAAGAACTGTACTGAAGACCTAACAGCTGTTCTGCCGGCTTTCTATTACGGGTATCGTAATAGTATGCACCCACCACTGACCATGCATCGGCGATCGGCCAGCTTGCGGTGACTCCTGCCTGTGATATCCCGTTTTTATAAATCGGGTTAGTCAGCAGTGATGCATTATCCAGCGCCTGTGCGACGTATTCCGGGCTGCTGTAGCGATAGTTCAGCTGTACCATACGGTCTGTATCACGGCGGTATTCCAGAACCGCATTTCCCTGGGAAATATTATCCAGTTTGGTGTCATATTGCAGACCCCCGCGGACACCCCAGCGGTCACTGATTTTCCAGTATGTATCTCCGGCCCACGTCAGACTGCCACGGCTGTCGTTGTCATCAATTTGCGCAATTCCTGTACGTGCAGGGGTAAACGAATATATCTGACCCACAGAAACGTTAAAACGTTCAACCAGATTGTTATCATAAATCCGTGAAGTCACCCCGGTCGCCACCTGGTTAGCAGATGAAATACGATCCAGACCACTGTAGGTGCGGTCACGGAACAGCCCGGTATAATCCGTCTGCAGTAATGTGGAGTCGTAAGGATAAATATTGCTCTGATCACGATAAGGGGTGTACAGGTACTGTACCCGTGGTTCCAGTGTCTGGGTGTAACCCGGCGACCAGTCCATATCACGGTCAAACACCATCTTCCCGTCCACTTTAAACTGTGGCAGGGTCCGGTTGACTGAATGTTTCAGATGGTACAGGTTACTGTCATTATCATTGTAGTCATCGATATTGTCCTGCTGATAATGGGTTGCCAGTAATTTTGCTTCAGTGTTCAGGCTGGCCCAGCCATTGGACAGAGGCAGGTCGATGGTCGGTTCAATATGCAGCCGTGTCGCCCGTGGATAATTCGGGTTGGTATTGACGAAGCGGGCAAACTGACCATAGACATGAGTATCGAACGGACCGATATCATTCTGGTAAAGGTTTACATCCAGCTGCGGCAGGGTCCGATAAATATTGCTGCTGCTGTGGGAAAAGGTCTGGAAATCTTTGGTCGACAGGGTGGCATCCCAGTTAGTATCCGCGTAACCGATACTGAATTTCTGGTCGGCATAGCCATCGGTCGAGCTGTAATATTTAGAATCCAGATCGTTAAAATAATAGCTGTCGCTGACTTTGGTATAATCAACATTAAAACGCCAGTGCTGATCATAAACACCGTCATGACGCCAGTAGAACAGCCAGCGTTTAGAGCTGGTACCGTCCGCTATACCGCGTGCCGATTTTTCATTATTGTACTGACGGTCCGAGGGCAGGTAGTCCAGTTCCATTAAACCGCTGCCTAACACCGACAGATAACGGAATTCATTTTCCAGCTGCATCCCGCGTTTGCTCATATAGTGCGGGGTGATGGTGGCATCCATCTGCGGAGCAATATTCCAGTAATAAGGCAGCATAAATTCGAAGCCATTATTATTACCGTATTTTGCATTCGGGATCAGAAAGCCTGAACGACGCCGATCACCGATCGGCAGTTGTAAATAGGGGCTGTAAAAAATCGGCACCGGGCCGACTTTAAACCGGGCATTCCAGATTTCAGCAACCTGTTCCTGACGGTCTTCGATAATTTCAGATCCTGCCACACTCCAGCTGTTGTCGCCGGGCAGACAGGAGGTAAAGTTACCATTTTCCAGAATCGTATAACGGTTATTACCGCGCAGTTTCATCTGCTCAGCACTGCCGCGCCCCTGGCGGCCGACCATCTGATAATCACCGTCCCAGACGTTGGTATCTTTGGTATTCAGATCAGACCAGGCTTTAGGCCCCTTAAGAATTACCTGATTATCATCATAATGCACATTTCCCAATGCATCGACGGTGCGTGTCGGTATACTCTGCCCGGGCTGCTGACGCTGGTGAAGTTGTATTTCATCAGCCTGAAGTTGTCCGTTACCTTGATTTACGCTGACCTTCCCGGAAAAAACAGAATCGTTCGGGTAGGTCCCTTTGGCGGAATCAGAATGAATAGTAACAGGCTGCTGATTTGGCGTACCGGTAGTTAATGGACGATTATAAGAAGGTACGCCCAGCATACACTGTGACATCAGGTCATCTGCAAAGGTATGCTGGCTGTAGAGCGCTGCACCAATCATCGTGGCCAGCAGGGTTGGTAATCTTTTGTTCATACGTAGTATCAAGGATTCCGTTAAAACTGGCATCATGCCGACAATCAGACGGGGACTAACTTACCGCATAATAGCACTGGTGTTAATCCTGATCTCTTCTGTTTGCCGATAGGCGGTTAACCAAATGACAGGTATGATAATGGAAATTTCGGCCTTAAGCATGGCGAATTGAGGAGTTTATGCGCTATTGGGGTAAAGTAATTGGATTAATTATCGGGATTTTTTCCGGTGCAGGTTTCTGGGGAATTATCCTCGGGGTGATGATCGGCCATGCATTCGATAAAGTCCGGATGAGTAAAGGCCGTGGCTATTTTTCTGATAACCAGTCACGACAGAACCTGTTTTTTCGCACAACCTTTCAGGTCATGGGGCATCTGACTAAGTCGAAAGGCAGGGTGACCGAGGCCGATATTCAGGTGGCATCGGCATTTATGGACCGTCTGCAACTGCATGGCGATTCAAGACGTTCGGCACAGCAAGCCTTCCGCGAAGGTAAAGACAGCCAGTATCCGTTGCGGGAGAAATTACGCGAATTCCGCAGTGCCTGTTTTGGCCGGTTTGATTTAATCAGGATGTTTCTGGAAATCCAGGTGCAGGCAGCGTTTGCCGACGGAGTATTGCATCCCAGTGAACGGCAGGTCCTGTATGTGATAGCTGAAGAACTGGGCATTTCCCGGCCGCAGTTTGATCAGTTTTTACGGATGATGACCGGCGGCGAACAGTTTAGCGGTGGTGGATACTCTTATCAGGGCGGATATCAGCAGGCTCAGCGCGGGCCGACCCTGGACGATGCCTGTAGTGTGCTGGGCGTTAATCCCGATGACGACAGCACCACCATAAAACGTGCCTATCGTAAACTGATGTCTGAACATCACCCCGATAAGCTGGTAGCGAAAGGTCTGCCGCCGGAAATGATGGAAATGGCAAAACAGAAAACGCAAAAAATCCAGTCAGCCTATGACCTTATCCGCAAAGAGAAAGGCTTTAAATAACCACAATGACGGGCATTACCGGATCACCGGACATGCCCGTTTTGCCGGTTATTCGTTTCAGAAATCCGCCGGCTGACGAAATGTCATCGGGGTTCCGTAAGCCGGATGTGTGATGGTCAGAGACTCCGCATGCAGTAACAAACGGCTGGCCAGCGCTTTTGCCTGCGGATGGGCATAAAAGCCATCCCCCAGTATCGGATGTCCCAGTGCCAGCATATGCACCCGAAGCTGATGCGAGCGCCCGGTTATTGGTTTTAACTCGACCCGGCAACTGACGGCATCACAATACTCCATTACCCGCCATTCTGTCCGGGCCGCTTTACCCGTTTCAAAGCAGACTTTTTGCCTGGGCCGGTTAGGCCAGTCACAGATCAATGGCAGGTCGACCAGCCCCTTTTCTGTCGCCGGATGTCCCCAGATACGGGCAATATAGGTTTTCTGTGGTTCCCGTTCCCGAAACTGTCGTTTCAGCTCTCGCTCTGCTGCTTTGGTTAAGGCCACGACGATAACGCCGCTGGTGGCCATATCCAGCCGGTGAACTGACTGTGCGTCCGGATAATCACGCTGTATTCTCAGCATGACACTGTCATGATGCTCAGGTAAGCGGCCGGGCACTGACAACAGGCCGCTGGGTTTATTGACCACGATAATATGGCTGTCCTGGTACAGAATATGCAGCCAGGGCTCAAGAGGGGGATTATAAGGTTCCATAAGCTATCCATCGGGAGACCCGCAGGCCTCCCGTTACCGGTGACAGATTACTGATGTGTGACCACGATCAGTCGTAATGCATCCAGCCGCCAGTTTGCTTCAGCAAGGTTGTCCATCACCTCCTGACGATTTGTTTCCACAGCCTCGACTTCGTCATCGCGAATGTTCGGGTTAACCGCCTGCAGTGCCCGCAGTCGCGCCAGTTCGGCGCTCAGCGTCTCATCTGCCTGGCGGCGAGCCTGTTCAATGATCTCTCTGGCATCGCTGGCAACCATTTCTTCACCGCGGGTCAGAATCTGATACACATCCTGCTGAACCGCGTTCACCAGTTTGCTGCCCGTATGACGGTTAACCGCAGTTAACTGACGGTTAAAGCTTTCAAATTCTACTTTAGCCGCCAGGTTATTACCGGCTTTATCCAACAGTAAACGGACAGGTGTCGGTGGCAGGAAGCGGGTCAGTTGCAGGTGTTTCGGTGCCTGGGCTTCAACCACATACATCAGCTCTACCAGCAGGGTACCGACCGGTAATGCTTTATTCTTCAGTAAAGAAATAGCACTACTGCCCGTATCCCCTGACAGGATCAGGTCCAGTCCGTTGCGGATCAGCGGATGTTCCCAGGTAATAAACTGGGTATCTTCGCGGGACAACGCCTGTTCGCGGTTAAAAGTGATGGTACAACCTTCTTCCGGCAGTCCCGGGAAATCCGGCACCAGCATATGATCCGACGGGGTAAGGACAATCAGGTTATCGCTGCGGTCGTCCTGGTTGATCCCGACAATATCAAACAGGTTCAGGGCAAAATTCACCAGCCCGGTATCATTGTCCTGTGCGGCAATCGCATCGGCCAGCTCTGTCGCTTGTTCACCGCCATTAGAGTTCAGTTCCAGCAGGCGATCACGGCCTTGTTCCAGCTGTGATTTCAGGGCATCGTGCTGCTGGCGGCTGTCGGCAATAAATTCGTCCAGTCCGGCAGTATCTTCCGGAGAAGCCAGATACTTGAGTAATTGCGGATGAACGCGGTCATACACGGTACGGCCGGTAGGGCAGGTGTGTTCAAATGCATCCAGACCTTCGTGGAACCAGCGTAATAATACGGCCTGGGCAGTATTTTCCAGCCATGGCACCAGAATCTGAATATCATGCTGCTGACCAATGCGATCAAGGCGACCAATACGTTGTTCCAGCAGGTCGGGGTTGAAAGGTAAATCAAACATCACCAGACGGCTGGCGAACTGGAAGTTACGGCCTTCGGATCCAATCTCTGAACACAGCAGTACCTGAGCCCCTTCTTCCTGAGAAGCGAAAAATGCCGAGGCTTTGTCCCGCTCAATAATCGACAGACCTTCATGGAAGACCGCTGCACGGATACCTTCACGCTCACGCAGGAACTGTTCCAGCTGTAAGGCGGTCGCCGCTTTGGCGCAGATCACCAGGACTTTTTCTTTACGATTTTCCAGCAGGTAGTTGGTCAGCCATTCGACACGCGGGTCAAAGGCCCACCAGGTACCACTGTCTCCTTCAAATTCCTGATAAATCTGCTCAGGGTAGAGCATATCCCGGGCCCGATCTTCTGCACTCTTACGGGCTCCCATAATGCCGGAAACCTTGATGGCCGTCTGGTACTGGGAAGGCAGTGGCAGACGGAATTGCTGTAACTGGCGGGACGGAAAGCCTTTGACGCCCTGACGGGTATTACGAAACAGAACGCGGCTGGTACCATGACGATCCATCAGGAGGGAGACCAGTTTGTTACGCGCATCCAGACGTTGTTCATCCTGACCGTTAGCCTGTTCTATCAGCGGGCCGATATCCTGATCGCTGATCAGGTCGTTAATCATGGTCATTTCTGCGGGGCTGATCGGGTTGTCGGCCAGCAAAGAGGTAACGGCATCGGCCACCGGCTGATACTTCTGCTGCTCTTCAACAAACAGATCGTAGTCATGGAAGCGGTCCGGGTCGAGCAGACGCAGGCGGGCAAAATGGCTTTCCATACCCAGCTGTTCAGGAGTCGCCGTCAGCAGTAATACTCCGGGGATATTCTCTGCCAGCTTTTCGACCACCAGATATTCCCGGCCGGCTTTGCCGTTATTCCAGGATAAGTGATGAGCTTCATCCACCACCATCAGGTCCCATTCGGCCTCGGCCATGGCTTCCAGGCGCTGTTTATTCTTGCAGGCAAACTCCAGTGAACAGATCACCAGCTGCTCTGTATAGAACGGGTTACTGGTATCAAACTGGGCTTCGTTATAACGTTCATCGTCAAACAGGGCGAAACGCAGGTTAAAGCGGCGTAGCATCTCGACCAGCCACTGGTGCTGTAAGGTTTCCGGGACAATGATTAATACCCGTTCTGCGCGGCCGGCCAGCAGCTGCTGCTGAATAATCATCCCGGCTTCGATGGTCTTACCGAGCCCGACTTCATCGGCCAGCAATACGCGGGGGGCGTGGCGGCGGCCAACATCATGGGCAATATGTAACTGATGGGGGATCAGGTTGGTCCGCATCCCGCGCAGGCCACTGACCGGCAGGCGGTACTGAGCACTCTGATATTTACGGGCGCGGAAACGCAGAGCAAAACGATCCATACGATCAAGCTGCCCGGCAAATAATCTGTCCTGAGGTTTACTGAATACCAGTTTACTGTCGAGCATCACTTCCCGCAGGCTGACATCGGTTTCCTGAGTGTCGGTCCGGACACCGGTATAGGTCATTATTCCGTCGTTATCCCGGACATTTTCTACGGTAAGCTGCCAGCCTTCATGGCTGGTGATCGTATCACCCGGGTTAAAAATAACGCGGGTAATGGGAGAATCATTGCGGGCATAAAGTCTGTTTTCGCCAGTTGCCGGAAAAAGTAAAGTGACCATACGTGCATCGATAGCGACGACCGTCCCCAGTCCAAGTTCACTTTCTGTATCACTAATCCAGCGCTGACCAAGTGTAAAAGGCATAAATAATTAGCTCGATTCTCTTAACATGTAAAAAGATATTCATGCTCTGCAGGCAATAGCATGGAGACCAGACAAGAGGTCTGGTAAATAAATGCAGAGCAATGAAATTCAGGGAGGGCGCTATGGTACTGGAAGGTGAGCCATTCGTCACCTATCAAAACAGCCCCAGTTGCCCGGTAATCAGTGTGGCGAAATTTCCACCGACGAAACCGAGTATCCCGTCAGCAACAGGTTCCAGCTGACGGCTCAGGTAATGATCATAGTCCGGAGGAGCGGTGAGTGCATTTAAAGGCTGCGGGCCACGGGTGGTCATCACATAGCGGATGGTGCCGCCTTGTTGATAGCGTAATGTCTGTCCTGCGAGACGGTGCTGCTGGTCAGCCAGCATAGCAGCCCGCGCATGAGGCGGAATATTTTTCTGGTACTCACTGAGCGGACGCCGCAGTCGTTTTGTATAAATTAACTGTTCATCCAGTTCACCGGCCATCAGCTGCTCCACCGTATCCCGGACATATTGCTGCCATGCCTGGCGGCGAAAAATAAGATCATACAGTTTTTGCTGGAACTCTCTGGCCAGCGGGGTCCAGTCTGTGCGGACGTTCTCCAGTCCTTTAAAAATAATCTGGTCTTTACCGTGGTTATTCACCCGGCCGGCATAGCGTTTTTTGCTGCCCTGTTCGGCACCACGGATGGTAGGCATTAAAAAACGGCAGTAATGATTTTCATATTCCAGTTCCAGGGCGCTGGTCAGCATAAACCGGTCCGCCAGCTGTTTTCGCCACCAGTGGTTGACATTGTCTGCCAGTTGTCTGCCTGTCTCTTCGGCCTGTTGCTCACTGTGGGCCGTTTTCAGCCAGACAAAGATCGAGTCCGTATCACCATAGATTACCTCGTATCCCTGACGTTCAATAAAGTCGCGGGTCTGTTGCATAATTTCATGTCCGCGCAGGGTAATGGAAGACGCCAGTCGCGGATCAAAAAACCGGCAGGCGGGGGTACCAAGCACACCATAGAATGCGTTCATAATTATCTTTAATGCCTGAGACAAGGGCTGGTTAGCTTGCTGTTTAGCGTTATCCCTGTTTCGCCAAATCTGGTCAATGATTTCCGGCAGGCAGTGGACTGTTCTGGAAAAACGCGCACCGAGAAAACCGGCGACCGAGCTCTCTTCTGCCGGATGGGCCAGCCCCTCAGCCAGCCCGATGGGGTCAATCAGGAAAGTTTTGATTATTGACGGGTACAGACTTTTATAATCCAGCACCAGTACCGAATCATATAAACCCGGCCGCGAGTCCATGACGTAACCACCGGGGCTGGCGGACGGAGCGATTTCGCCGGTATTTGGCGCGACAAACCCGGCACGGTGCATACGCGGGATATACAAATGACTGAAAGAGGCCACCGAACCGCCGTGACGATCGGCCTGTAATCCATTGACACTGCTTCTTTCCAGCAGGAATGGCATCAGCTGTGTCTGTTCAAAAATCCGTGTTACCAGTTGACAATCCCGCAGGTTATAACGGGCCAGTGCCGGTTTGTCGGTGGCAAAATTATGCGTGATTTCGGCCATCCGGTTGTCCGGGTCCCCGATCAGCTTGCTTTCACCCAGCAGTTCACGGGCGACATTTTCCAGACTGAAGGAGGAAAAATTACGAAAGGTTGAACGCAGCGCCTCAATGCCGTCAATAATCAGCCGGCCTGCCGCCATTGCCTGAAATGTACCCGGTTTGAATCCGTTCTCACGCCACTCCAGCAGGCTGTTACCGCGACCAAAGCGCAGCGGGATACGGTACCGTTCGGCATGTTTTTGCAGGATCTGCAGATCAAACTGTACCAGGTTCCAGCCGATGATAACATCCGGGTCATAGCGGGTAATCCACTGGTTAAGCATCTCCAGCAATTCCTGATGGCTGGCGGCATAGTCGAGACGGAAATCTGTCGGCGGATCGCCATCCGTTGCAGGGCCCAGCATCATCACCTGTTGCTGGCCACAGCCTTCAATACCGATACAGTAAAGTTCGCCCTGTGCGCTGGTTTCTATATCCAGTGACATCCATTTCAGGGCGGGCCGGTAATCCGGATGTGGCTTCAGGCGGGCATCAGTGATAACGGCCCCTTGCTGCTGGCCACTGAACCAGACCGGTGCGTTGATAAAACGTTCCATCAGGAAACGTTCCGCAGGCCGGATATCGGCTTCATACACGCGGATCCCATGTTCGCGAAACCGTTTTTCCAGCCGCTGAAGCTGACGGTATTGGTGGCAATACAGACCGGACAGGGGCTGGTGGCTGAAATCACGAAGCTGCAGAGGCGTCAGACGGACATTGTTTTCTCCGCGTAACAGGTTAGCTGCCTGTGCGGCTGCCGACTGCGGGATAAAGGCAACCGCCTGTTGAGGGGGGACCCGCAACTGTACCGGCCCGTTATCCGTAGCCAGCCAGAAGGTAAGTTCAATCCCGTGCGGGGTATCCCGCCAGTGACGGGTCAGTAAAAAACCGGGTTGCGGACTATTCACAGGATCTCCGGGGAACTGGGGGATAAGAGTATAACACAGCCGCGGCGCAGCCCCTGCAGGTATCAGGGGCGGCCCCGGCCTTTGTGTTGTATTTAAGGACACAGACTGCTTGACGTCTGTGTCCTCGCTCCGGACAATCCAGGCTCAGTTAACTTGAGGAATTTTTATGGAAGCCTGGATCCAACACCTCATTACTCAGTCACCGGATTGGGCGTTGTTTGCGGTAGCGGTAGTGACGTTCTTTGAATCGCTGGCATTAGTCGGGCTGGTCCTGCCGGGTACCGTATTAATGGCCAGCCTTGGTGCGCTGATTGGCAGCGGAAATCTCGGGCTGTATCCGGCATGGGGGGCCGGTCTGGCGGGGTGCCTGCTGGGAGACTGGCTGTCATTTTATATTGGCTGGCGTTTTCAGGGGCCATTACATCGCTGGAAATATTTACAGAAGCATCGCAGTCTGCTGGATAAAACCGAGCATGCCCTGAATGAACACAGTGTCGCGACTATTCTGATTGGTCGTTTTGTCGGGCCGACACGGCCGCTGATCCCGTTACTTGCCGGAATGCTGGAGTTACCGGTGAAAAAGTTTCTGCCGCCGAATATTATCGGATGTCTGCTCTGGCCGCCAGTGTATCTGCTGCCAGGAATACTGGCCGGCGTGGTGATTGATGCGCCGCATAATGCGCAAAACAGTCTGTTTAAATGGTTACTGCTGGCGGAAGTGATAGCCCTGTGGCTGGCGGCCTGGACCGGCTGGCGCTGGCTGAAAGGCAGCAGAAAACAGGACTGGGCAAGTCGTCTGCTGCCCGCCCGCCGTTTGCGCTGGGTTGCTCCGCTGCTGATTATTCTGGCGCTAGCCGGACTGGCCGGGCTGCAATTCGACCCGATGATGCCTCATTTCCGTCAGTTACTGTGGCGGGTGTTTATTGACTGACGGGCGCTGCGGGGATCCCCAGTAGCGTCGCGGCTTCGGCTTCTCCGTTCAGCAGTTGCCGGCTTGCCCCCTGCCAGACGATACTGCCGTTATCGACCAGTACACTGCGTCCGGCAATTTGCCGGACATCGTCCAGATTATGTGACACCATCAGTAACGTAATATTGTGCGTGTGGCAGAGTGTATCCGTCAGCGTCAGCATTTCCTGGCGCAGGGCCGGATCCAGGGCGGAAAAAGGCTCATCCAGTAACAATAGCGGTTGCTGCCGTAACAGACAACGGGCCAGTGCGACCCGTTGTCGTTGTCCTCCTGACAACTGACCGGGTAATCTGTCCAGTAATCCCTGCAAACCGACACTGGCGGCAATCTTCGTGACCTGCTGTTTTTGTGAATTCGTCAGACGCAGTCCGGGATGCAACCCGAGCCCGAGGTTTTGTCCTGCTGTCAGATGTGCGAACAGATTATTTTCCTGAAACAACATTGAGACTGGGCGTTGTGCCGGAGGCTGCCGGGTGCAGTTTTTTCCGTCGATCCATAACTCCCCGCTGCTGAGAGGCAAAAAACCGGCAATCATACTGAGCAGGGTGCTTTTCCCCGCACCGCTGGGCCCGAGGATAGCAACCCGCTCACCGGCTTCTGCGTGCAGTGAAAAACACATGGTTTGTGACTGATAGTGGTAAGTCAGATTATTCAGCGTCAGCATGGTGTCCTGCTATTTTTTCGATCAGGGTAAACAGTAAAAAGCATACCAGCAGCAGTAATAGTGCGCTGACAGCCGCTTGCTGTCCGCGATAGGCGCCGATTTGCTGATACAGGTAAAACGGCAGAGTCCGGAAGTCATCACTGCCAAACAACGAAATCACCCCAAAATCTCCCACTGACAGTACACAGGCAAAGGCCAGAGCCTGAGCAAGGGGGCGCTTTAACGCCGGTCCTTCAACCAGCCGTAACCGCTGCCAGCCATTAATGTCCAGAGACAGGCAGAGCTGATTATAATGGCTGGCGATATCACGCATGGGGGTATCCAGAACTTTCAGCGCATAGGGCATGGCGATTAATGCATTCACCAGTACCACAATGTTTTCCGGTGAATCCGGTATGCCGCTGGTACTGTTAAAAAACATAAAAATACCGCTTGCCAATACAATGCCCGGCATTGCCAGAATTAACATTCCGCTGCTTTCCATCAGTTGTGCGGGCAGAATTTTCTGGCGTAAACGTAATTCGCGGCTGCTCCATAACAACATCATTGTCAGAATAACGGACAACAGACCCGCCCGCAGCGCAATACTGAGCGATGTCCGGGTCGCGAGCCACAGGTCTGTCTGTTGCAGGGAAGACAAAAGATGACTGTTAACACCATTGATCACGACCGCAAGGATGGGAGGCACCAGTAACAGCAGGGTCAGCAAAATGATCAGACTGTCTGTCAGTCGTGCTGACCAGCGGTTGTCGACTGACCGCCAGTGGCGCAGTAATGCGCTGTTACCGGTTAGAGGGGTATTCAGCCGCAGGCTCAGCGCGACCAGTAACAGGCAGAAGGCCAGCTGTAACAGTGCCAGTATGGCTGCTTTAGCCGGGTCGAAGTCGTAGCTCAGCGCCTGGAAAATAGCCAGTTCCAGCGTCGTTGCCCGTGGCCCGCCCCCTAAAGCTAATACAATGGCAAAGCTGGAAAAGCAGAGCATAAAGATCAGTGCGGCAACCGGCAGCAGCTGCCGTTTCAGCCACGGCCATTCCAGCCAGCGAAATAAATAAAACCCCTGCATATTCAGCTGGGCGGCCAGCTGACGTTGTTCGGCCGGAATCTGCTCTAAAGATTGTAATAACAGCCGGCTGGCCAGCGGCAGATTGAAAAAGACATGGGCCAGTAAGATACCGGGTAACCCGTACAGAGAAAAGCGGAAGGGGATACCGGCCCTTGCGGCCAGTTGTGCCAGCCAGCCATCGTGGCCATAGACACTCAGTAAGCCAAAAACCGCCACCAGCACCGGCAGCACCAGGGTCATCGCGCATAAACGCAATAGCAGGTTTCTGCCCGGAAACCGCCGCCGGTACAGGGCGCGGGCGACCAGAATTGCCGGCAGCACTGATAGCAGTGTCGATAATGCGGCCTGGGTAAATGAAAAGCCGATAACATGCCACAGGTAGGGATCGCGTAACCAGTATAGTGCGTGGCCCAGCGGGGCATTCCACAGCAGGCTGATAAAAGCCAGCAGTGCAATACCGGTGGTTATCAGGGCAGCCAGCAGCCCGGGAATCAACCAGCGCGGCATCAGTGGCTGACTGCGTTTTGCCAGGCGTCAATCCAGGCTGCACGATGCTCTGCCACTTCCGCAGGCGAGTATTGCAGGGCGGTTTTAGGTACCATCAGTTGCTGAAAACCGGCAGGCAGCGGGGTCTTAATGACCGGATACATCCAGTTGCCGGTCGGCAGTGTTTCCTGAAACTGCGGGCTGGTTACAAACCGCATAAACTGTTTTGCCAGTGCCGGATTGGGGCTGTTTTTCAGTCGTGCCGCCACTTCTACCTGCAAGTAATTTCCTTCTGCAAAGTCAGCGGCCGCATAATCGGGATTATGCTCTTCGATAATATGATAGGCCGGTGACGTGGTATAGCTGAGTACCAGATCACTCTCACCTTTCAGAAACAGATTATAGGCTTCGCTCCAGCCTCGGGTGACAGTGACGGTTTTGGCGGCCAGTTTTTGCCATGCTGCCGGAGCCTGATCGCCGTAGACTTTTTGCATCCACAGCAGCAGCCCGAGCCCCGGGGTACTGGTGCGGGGATCTTCGTAAATAACCCGCCATTTATCCGGACTTTCGACCAGCTGTTTCAGACTGGATGGCGGATTTTTCAGGCGTTTTTTATTATAGACGAATGCAAAATAGCCATAATCATAAGGTACAAACGTTGTATTGCTCCAGCCACCGGGGATGGTCAGCTGGCGGTAGTCAACCGGGGTTGGTGTAAACAGCCCGGTTTTTTGTGCCGCATCCAGCAGATTATTATCCAGCCCGACTACCACATCTGCTTTACTGTGTTTGCCTTCCATTCTCAGGCGGTTAAGCAGAGAAACGCCATCCCCGAGGGAAACGTATTTGAGCTCGCAGCCGCAATCGGCTTCAAAGGCTTTTTTAATTGCCGGTCCGGGGCCCCAGTCGGAAGAAAAGGAGTCGTAGGTATAAACGGTTAATACGGGTTTTGCGGCAAGTACCGGTGCGGAAATAATCAATAATACAGGCAGAAATTTTTTTAACACTTTGCGCTCCTTGAGGGATGGGCCAGTTTATGCGCAAAAGATCTGAGGAATAAGTCTCAAATCCCTACGCCGGTGTTAACCGGATCAGGTTCTGCGGGTATATCTCAGCACCAGAGTGCACCCCGTTGAGAACACGCTATTCTATGCAATTCATTAGCCCGGCGAAAGCCTCAAAAATCCGGTGTAACAAATCAGCGCGGTGAATGGCAACGGGCCGTGCGGGCAGACTGTTACTGTGGTCATTTTCTCCGTGTCCGGAACCGTAGTCCGGCAGACAAGATCTGCTGTTTTGGGTAATTTGTTATATGCTGTCGGTTACTTTCCTCCCGCATCCGGATGTTGTGCTTTATGGAAAAAACTGAACTTCAGCCCGTCAAAAGTAATTCAGTATTTGTGTTTTTTATGCTGGTTACATTTTCTGTGAGTATTGCCGGTGCATTACAGGCACCGACCCTCAGCCTGTTCCTGAGCAGAGAGCTGCACGCCGCCCCGTTTGAAGTCGGACTGTTTTTTACCGTCAATGCCATCACCGGGATTATCGTCAGTTTTTTGCTGGCCAGACGTTCGGATAAACGAGGTGACCGCCGCAATCTGTTGATGTTTTGTTGTCTGATGGCGATCGGCAATGCCCTGGTGTTTGCGTTTACCCGTAGTTACTGGCTGTTGATTGGCCCGGGATTGCTGCTGGCTGCATTTACTACGGTCGTGGTACCGCAGATCTTTGCCCTTGCCAGGGAATATGCTGACTCTACCCGTCGTGAAGTGGTCATGTTCAGTTCGTTAATGCGGGCACAGATGTCACTGGCCTGGGTAATCGGCCCCCCGCTGTCATTTGCCGTGGCATTAACCCGCGGGTTTATGACCCTGTATCTGTTTGCTGCCGTATTATTTGTTATTTCACTAATACTTATCCGTTTTACTCTGCCATCGGTCCCGAAAATTTTCCCGGCGGATAATCTGGCGCGCAGTACGGTGTCGGGCTGGAAAAATACCAGCACCCGCGGGCTGTTTATCGCCTCGGTACTGATGTGGACCTGTAATATGATGTATATCATCGATATGCCGCTTTATATCAGCAGTACTCTGGGCATGCCGGAAAAAGTTGCGGGGGTATTGATGGGCACAGCAGCAGGGCTGGAAATTCCGGTAATGATCCTGGCCGGTATGCTGGCTAAGCGTATAGGTAAACGGCCATTGGTCTTACTGGCGGTGACTGCGGGGGTATTGTTTTACCCCGGCATGTTGTTGTTCCACACCTATACCAGTCTGCTGGCGCTGCAAGTATTTAACGCCATCTTTATCGGTATCGTTGCCGGGCTGGTTATGCTGTGGTTTCAGGATCTGATGCCGGGCCAGGCCGGGGTGGCGACGACAATGTTTACTAACTCTGTATCCACGGGAATGATTTTTGCCGGGGTGTTACAGGGGAGCATCAGCAGCTGGTGGGGACATGAGGCGATTTACTGGCTGGCTTCCGGGCTGACAGTGATTGCGTTACTACTGACCTGGCGGGTAAAAGAATCCGCAGAGTGCGGCCGGTGATCCCCCGCCAGCAGGGCGGGGGATCGGCTAAAAACCGTGACCTGATGCCGGATTAACGTAAAAACGCAGGCTGGCGGGTTTCGTAATCGGCAATAGCAGATTCATGTTGCAGAGTCAGACCGATACTGTCTAAACCGTTCAGCATGCAATGACGACGGAAGCTGTCGAGGGTGAACGGATAATGTTTCCCGCCGGCAATCACTTCCAGGTTTTCCAAATCCACCACAAATTCGATGCCCGGCTGTTCTGCCACCAGACGGAACAGTTCATCCACTTGCTCTTCTGTCAGGATCACCGGTAACAGCTGGTTATTAAAGCTGTTGCCATAAAAAATATCGGCAAAAGCAGGCGCGATAACGGTACGGAAACCAAAATCGGTCAGGGCCCAGGGGGCATGCTCACGGGACGATCCACAACCAAAGTTCTCGCGGGCCAGCAAAATACTGGCACCTTTGAATTGCGGTTTATTCAGCACAAACTCCGGATTCGGGACTTGTCCTGCGTCATCCAGAAAACGCCAGTCATTAAACAAATGCTGACCAAACCCGGTGCGGGTCACTTTCTGTAAAAACTGTTTGGGAATAATGGCATCTGTATCGACGTTGGCTGCATCCAGCGGCGCAACAATACCAGTATGTCGGATAAATTTAGTGGCCATCAACAGCTCCTTAGTTCAGTTCACGGATGTCAGCAAAACGGCCGGTCACCGCAGCTGCGGCAGCCATTGCCGGGCTGACCAGGTGAGTGCGCCCGCCACGGCCCTGACGGCCTTCAAAGTTACGGTTACTGGTGGATGCACAACGTTCCCCCGCGTTCAGCCGGTCGTTATTCATCGCCAGACACATTGAGCAGCCGGGCAGACGCCATTCAAAGCCGGCATCGGTAAATATTTTATCCAGCCCCTCGGCTTCGGCCTGTGCTTTGACCGGACCGGAACCGGGCACCACCATCGCGACTATGCCCGGTGCCACTTTACGTCCTTTGGCGACAGCGGCAGCGGCACGTAAGTCTTCGATACGTGAATTGGTACAGGAACCGATAAACACTTTATCAATACTGACTTCTGTCAGCGGGATACCGGCATCCAGTCCCATATAGGCCAGTGCTTTCGCCGCGGAGGCGCGCTCAACCGGGTCACTGAAAGACTCAGGTGCCGGAATTGGCTGGTTAATGGCAATGACCTGGCCCGGGTTGGTCCCCCAGGTGACCTGAGGGGCAATATCTGCCGCATCCAGGGTCACGATACTATCAAATACCGCATCTTTATCTGACTTCAGGCTCTGCCAGTAATTTACGGCCTGTGCCCATTGTTCACCGGTCGGGGAAAACTGGCGGCCTTTCAGGTAATTAAAGGTCGTTTCGTCAGGGGCAACCAGGCCTGCTTTTGCGCCCATCTCGATGGCCATATTACACAGGGTCATACGACCTTCCATGCTCAGGGCTTCGATGGCCGGGCCGCAGAATTCGACTACATGACCAGTACCCCCGGCGCTGCCGGTTTTACCGATCACGGCCAGCACGATATCTTTAGCCGTGATACCGGCAGCCGCCTGACCTGTCACTTCAATTTTCATGGTTTTCGCCCGGCCCTGTTTCAGGGTCTGGGTGGCCATCACATGTTCAACTTCAGAAGTACCTATCCCGAATGCCAGCGATCCGAACGCACCATGAGTCGCTGTGTGGGAATCTCCGCAGACGATAGTCATGCCCGGCAACGTCATGCCCTGCTCGGGCCCAATCACATGGACTATCCCCTGATAAGGGTGGTTCAGGTCATACAGCTGAACACCGAATTCTTCACAGTTTTTGATCAGCTCCTGCATCTGGATGCGGGCCATCTCACCGGATGCATTAATATCACGGGTCTGAGTGGACACGTTGTGGTCCATCGTCGCGAAGGTTTTTGATGGCTGGCGCAAAGGGCGGCCCTGAGCGCGCAGGCCATCGAATGCCTGCGGAGAGGTGACTTCATGGACTAAATGGCGATCGATATACAGTAAAGGCGTTTCGTTTTCGGCTTCGTAGACGACATGTGCATCAAATAACTTCTGGTATAATGTTTTGCTCATTTTTTATTTTTCTCCGGTAATAAACCGGGCAATGATATCGCCCATCTCATCAGTACTGACAGCCGGTCCCTGACCTGCCAGATCACGGGTACGGAAACCTTCTTCCAGCGCACGGTTTACTGCCTGCTCGATACTGTCAGCGGCATCACCGGCATTCAGGCTGTAACGTAACAACAGGGACAGGGACAGGATCTGAGCAATCGGATTGGCAATGTTCTGACCGGCAATATCCGGTGCTGACCCCCCGGCTGGCTCATATAAACCAAAGCCCTGCTCATTCAGACTGGCTGATGGCAGCATGCCCATTGACCCGGTGATCATCGCACATTCATCCGACAGGATGTCGCCAAATAAATTGGAACACAGCAGTACATCAAACTGGGAAGGATCTTTGATTAACTGCATGGTCGCGTTATCAATGTAGATATGTTCCAGTTCGATCGCCGGGTATTCTTTGGCGATTTCACTGACCGTTTCACGCCACAGGATGGAAGACTGCAATACGTTAGCTTTATCGACCGAGGTGACTTTCCCGCGGCGTTTTGCAGCGGATTCAAATGCCAGCCGGGCAATACGCTCGATTTCATAGCGGTGGTAAACTTCTGTATCGAATGCACGCAGCTGATCACCGCGCCCGTCACGTCCTTTCGGCTGGCCGAAATAGATCCCGCCAGTTAATTCACGGACGCATAAAATATCGAAACCGCGGGCCGCAATATCGCTGCGCAGCGGGCAGAAAGCTTCCAGCCCGTGATACAAGGCCGCCGGGCGCAGGTTACTGAATAATTTGAAGTGTTTACGTAATGGTAACAGTGCGCCACGCTCTGGCTGCCCGTCGGGCGGCAGATGCTGCCATTTCGGGCCACCGACGGAACCAAATAATACGGCATCGGCCTGTTCACATCCTGCCAGTGTTTCCGGGGGCAGTGGCTGACCGTGGTTATCAATAGCGATACCACCAACATCATACTGCGCGGTTGTGATGTTAATGGAAAAACGTTCACGGATGGCAGCCAGAACTTTCAGAGCCTGGGTCATCACTTCCGGACCAATACCATCACCCGGTAATACTGCAATATGGAAGGACGTAGACATAATTACACGGTTTCCTTAGCTTCATTCTTTGATTTACGCTGCAATTCTTTTTCTACCTGCTTTGCCTGCCAGATATTATTCAGGGCGTTGACCATCGCTGTGGCTGAGGACTCAACAATATCCGTCGCCAGGCCGACACCATGGAATTTACGGTGGTTATAGCTAATCACAATATCGACCTGCCCCAGAGCATTCTCACCATGACCTTTGGCGGATAACTGGTATTTCACCAGTTCTGCCTGATAACCGGTAATACGGTTAATTGCCTGATATACCGCATCAACCGGACCATTACCTGTGGCTGCTTCTTCTTTAATATCGTTGCCACAGGCCAGTTTTACTGAGGCCGTAGCCGTAATATTGGACCCTGACTGCACATTAAAATCCTGTAAGCTGAAATGGTCGTGTTCTTCATTCTGCTTATTGATGAACGCCAGTGCTTCCAGGTCGTAGTCGAAGATTTGGCCTTTTTTGTCGGCCAGTTTCAGGAAGGCATCATATAAAGCGGCTGCATCATAATCAGCTTCTGTGTATCCCATCTCTTCCATACGATGCTTCACTGCGGCGCGGCCGGAACGGGAGGTCAGGTTTAACTGTATCTGGTTCAGACCAATCGATTCGGGGGTCATGATTTCGTAGTTTTCACGGTTTTTCAGCACACCGTCCTGGTGAATACCGGAGGAGTGTGCGAAAGCATTGCTCCCGACCACAGCTTTATTGGCTGGAATTGGCATATTACAAATCTGACTGACAATCTGGCTGGTACGGTAAATTTCCTGATGATTGATGCGGGTGCTAACGTTCAGTATTTGCTGGCGGGTTTTGATCGCCATAATGACTTCTTCCAGCGCACAGTTACCGGCACGTTCACCCAGGCCATTCAGGGTTCCCTCCACCTGACGGGCTCCCGCCTGAACGGCAGCGACGGCGTTACCGACTGCCATCCCTAAATCATCATGAGTATGCACGGACAAAATAGCTTTATGAATATTAGGAACACGCTGAGTTAACGCTGAGATAATATTGGCATATTCATGGGGCAGGGTATAACCGACAGTGTCAGGGATATTGATGGTACGGGCTCCGGCATTAATTGCGGCCTCCACAACCCGGCACAAATCATCTATCGGAGTCCGGCCGCCATCTTCGCAGGAAAACTCCACATCATCTGTATAGTTACGGGCATGTTTAATCATATGCACCGCACGTTCGATCACTTCCGGCAGGGTACTGCGCAGCTTGGTGGCAATGTGCATCGGAGAGGTTGCAATAAAGGTGTGGATACGGAAAGCGTCGGCCACCCGCAGGGCTTCAGCGGCCGCGTCAATATCTTTTTCCACACAACGCGCCAGTCCGCAGACGCGGCTGTTTTTAATAGTCCGGGCAATGGTCTGAACCGATTCAAAGTCACCCGGAGAGGAGACGGGAAAGCCGACTTCCATAACATCGACTTTCATCCTTTCCAGTGCCAGAGCAATTTGTAATTTTTCTTTGACACTCAGGCTGGCCTGTAACGCCTGTTCACCGTCACGTAATGTTGTATCAAAAATAATGACTTGCTCGCTCATCAGTAGATTCCTTTAGTATTTTACTGCACCTGGCTGCGGGCATAAAAAAACCCGCGCTGCGGCGCGGGTTTTTCTGTTATCAGGCCCGAATCATTTTTTGATTCCGCCCACAGAACTACCGCGCATATTTAATGCGAGAAGGAGTAGTCCTGGAAGGAGGTTAAAATGAATCATCTGTTCAGACCCCGAAAATTAAGTATGTATATATTGGTACTGGAATCTGTTCTTCATGTCAACCTAAAGTAAAGGGCTATTTAATTCCCCATAACAGAGTAATGTTCTGGATTAACCGGCCCAAAAAGAGGAGTGTCAGGGGACAACAATTTATCTGCCATCAGGGTCCTGTGCTTCGAGACAGTATAAGTCAGGGTTTCTGGTATAATTTATTGATATTTATTGTTTTTTATTGGCGATTTTGTCGAGGTAAATGACGGCTACTAAGCTTTATACTAGTGAAATATATTGAATTACTATGGTTTATCAGAGAATAAATTTATTACCGTGTAAATATGCGGAGCAGGGCACTGTCATATTTCCGGGGGCAGTATCGGTAAATTTCATTATTATCTGTATCAGGTTATAAAGGCAGAATATTTAACTACTAATAATTATGTCAGTAGCTTTATTCTTTGGCTGTCCGCTGAAATGGCAGTAATTTTTATAAAATAATTACCGCTGTTAATCAGCAGCCGGTTTGCCTGACACCATTTCTGCGGTTATGTTAGCCGGATGAAATGCAGATAATAAATGCTGTCTTCCCCTGAATGAACACTATGCAGCGATAAACTGACAGGCTGACTCCGCTGTAAGTTTCCGATCTTTATTCCGCAGCAAAAGGGTGGAAGGTTACCGTTTGTCAGTTATGCATGTGCGTAATTTGAGTTATCGCCTGGAGGCAAAAATGGAGATGTTGTCAGGAGCCGAAATGGTCGTTCAGTCATTGATTGACCAGGGTATAAAGCAGGTCTTTGGTTATCCCGGAGGCGCGGTGCTGGATATTTACGATGCGTTGCAGACCGTCGGAGGTATTGACCATATTCTGGTGCGCCATGAGCAGGCTGCGGTACATATGGCCGATGGACTGGCGCGGGCCACCGGTGATACGGGCGTGGTTCTGGTCACCTCTGGCCCCGGGGCGACCAATGCCATTACCGGCATAGCTACGGCGTATATGGACTCGATTCCGATGGTGATACTTTCCGGGCAGGTTGCGTCTTCGCTGATCGGCAGCGATGCTTTTCAGGAATGCGATATGGTGGGGATCTCCCGGCCGATAGTGAAGCACAGCTTTCTGGTAAAGCGTACCGAAGATATTCCTGAAGTGATCAAAAAAGCGTTCTGGCTGGCCGCTTCCGGACGCCCGGGACCGGTGGTTATTGATTTACCCAAAGATGTGTTAAACCCCGCAGTAAAACTGCCTTATCACTGGCCGGAACAGGTCTCCATGCGTTCTTATAATCCGACCACACAGGGCCATCGCGGGCAGATTAAGCGCGCATTACAGACCTTGCTGGCTGCCCGGCAGCCGGTGATTTACGCCGGGGGCGGGGTCATTACTTCCGGCTGCGAAACAGCATTACTGACTCTGGCCGAAACACTGAAGATTCCGGTGACCACCACCCTGATGGGGCTGGGGGCATTTCCCGGAACACATCCGCAAAGTGTTGGTATGCTTGGCATGCACGGTACTTATGAAGCCAATATGACGATGCATCATGCGGATGTCATTTTTGCTATTGGCGTTCGTTTCGATGACCGGACGACCAATAATCTGGCGAAATACTGCCCTGATGCGACCATTATCCATATCGATATTGACCCGGCCTCGATTTCTAAAACGGTTGCTGCAGATATTCCGGTGGTCGGTGATGCCGGGCAGGTATTACAGCAGATGCTGGAACTGTTGAATTCAGCGGACGCTGCCGGACCGGAAACTGACGGCTGGTGGCAACAGATTGAAGGCTGGCGTGCACGTGATTGTCTGGCGTTTGATCCTTCAGGCGATACCATCAAACCACAGGCGGCAATTGATGCACTCTGGCGGCTTACGGGCGGAGACGCGTATGTGACCTCTGATGTCGGTCAGCATCAGATGTTTGCTGCGTTGCATTATCGTTTTAACCAGCCACGTCGCTGGATCAACTCCGGCGGGCTGGGCACCATGGGCTTTGGTTTACCTGCGGCGCTGGGTGTTAAAATGGCCGTACCGGAAGCGACTGTGGTATGTGTCACCGGGGATGGCAGTATCCAGATGAATATTCAGGAATTATCTACGGCATTACAGTATAACCTGCCGGTACTGATCCTGAATCTGAATAACGGCTATCTGGGCATGGTTAAGCAATGGCAGGATATGATCTACTCCGGGCGTCATTCTCAGTCATATATGCAGTCTTTACCGGATTTTGTCCGTCTGGCTGAAGCCTACGGACACGTCGGGATGACGATCAGTGATCCGGCGATGCTGGATGAAAAACTGAGCGAAGCGCTGAAAATTGTTGCCAGCGGCCGGTTAGTGTTTGCTGATGTACATGTTGATGGCAGCGAGCACGTATATCCGATGCTGGTGCGTGGCGGTGGAATGAATGAGATGTGGTTAAGTAAAACCGGGAGGACTGAATAATGCGCCGTATTTTATCGGTATTACTTGAGAATGAATCTGGCGCATTATCGCGTGTTATCGGACTGTTTTCACAGCGTGGTTACAACATTGAAAGTCTGACTGTTGCTCCGACGGATGATCCGACCTTATCGCGAATGACTATCCAGACGGTAGGCGATGAGAAGGTACTGGAGCAAATTGAAAAACAGCTGCATAAACTGGTCGATGTTTTACGTGTCAGTGAGCTGGGGCAGACGGCCAGTGTTGAACGTGAAATTATGCTGGTTAAGATCCAGGCCGGAGGAGGGCAGCGAGAGGAAGTAAAACGTTGTGCCGATATTTTCCGCGGACAGATTGTTGATGTCAGTACCTCTTTGTACACGGTACAACTGGCCGGAAGCAGCGATAAACTGGATGCATTTCTGAATGTATTACGCGGAGTGACAGAAATTGTTGAAGTTGTCCGTTCCGGGGTTATCGGGCTGTCGCGTGGTGAGCGTACCATTGGCTAACAGGGGAATGTTTTGTTTGTTGATTGGTTAAGGCCCGAGGGCGCGGGCCTTAACAATCCGTGCCCGGGGCATTACCTTTTACCTCTGAATAGCGGTTCCCCGTGTAAATGTCTGGCTCTGTGCATCTTCCTTCCGCCATCAGTGGCGGAGTTTCAGCAGCTGCGCTGCGGCGGACGGGTTAAGGCCCGGTGGCGCGGGCCTTTACAATCCGTGCCCGGGGCATTACCTTTTACCTCTGAATAGCGGTTCCCCGTGTAAACGTCTGGCTCTGTGCATCTTCCTTCCGCCATCAGTGGCGGAGTTTCAGCAGCCGCGCTGCGGCGGACGGGTTAAGGCCCGAGGGCGCGGGCCTTAACAATCCACGCCTTCGCGCAGTCCTCGCTGTTCCTTCG
>NZ_JAERJP010000040.1 GCF_018257575.1 Tatumella sp. JGM91
AAGGTGGGCCTGGTCATGTGTCATCTCTTTTTTTAGATTAGTTTACTGAAATGACACAGAATTTTGAACACTACCGGTTTACGACAGGAATAGCGACCATATCCTTTTCAATTTTTTCTCCGAGTCTGAGCCCGGCATCAAAGCCTTATTCTGAGTCGCTGATCAGGCTGTTTGACAGTATCAGGACAGGGATGAGGAACAACGTTCCCGTTCTGTTTGATGCGAAGCATCGCGAGATATTTTTCTTCCGCCCGATAGCTGAACTGGAACTGGCTGTCGGCAGCCACGACTAAATGCCGTCAATGAGAAAATCTATGGCGGCCTTTACCTGAGAGCGATACTGAGTAGCATTACAGAACGCCGCTCCCAGAGCCCGGACAGGGACACTTGCCAGCTCATGAGCCATAACAGCGTATTCTTTGCCATCCGATAGTCTAACAACGGGGATAAGGCGATCCGGGCGGTGGCCTGGCGGATATTTTTCAATAGGCAGCAACGGAATCACTATCCGGCGGTTCAGTTGTCCAATAATATCGCTTGTGACATCGAGTAGCAGTGGGTAAAGGGTGCTTTTACCGGTATTCCTATATACGGTGAACTGCATAGTTAAAATGTCCTGTATTCATCACTGAAACAGTCATGTTCATCATGAAAACCGTTTAATGCGACTATGGCCTCCCTGTTCTCTTGCTGCCATTTTTTCGCTTCATAGTAACGAAGCTCCGCATCAAGGGCGGCTGTCAGGGTCGCACTCAGGTTAATGCCTGCCTCACGCGCACGCAGCAGTAAAGTACGCTCTACCGTCATGGTCACACTCTGCGTGCTGCGTTGTTTTGCTGTCATAGTTCCTCTCCTGTAATGAATACGTGCAAACTGCACAGCCTAATGCACCTATCATAGCACCAAAAATAGGTCCTGCTACCGTTACAGTCTTTCACATTTAACAATCAGTCGTTTGTTATCAACAGCAATGACCGGTAAATGTCGCTGCTGCCCGCCAACTCAGTCTTTACCAATCGCCGTTCTATACCCGGGCAGTAAGCAACAGCAACAAATGACCTCTTCACAACGTGAAAGTGAACTGGCCGCAGAAAATGTCCGGTTAAAGCGGCAACGGGCAGAACGGGATGAGGAGCTGGTCATTCCCCCAAAAGGCCGCGACATAGTTCGCGAAGCGCCTGAAATGAAGGTTGTCTTTATTGAAAAATATCAGGCGGAGTTCAGCATCAGGGTTATGTGCCGGGTGCCGGGTGTCACCCGCAGCGGCGGTATGCCTGGCTCAGACGCCGTGACCAGGTCAGCCTGCATCAGCAGTTCCGTCTTAACTGCGATAATGCGGTTCGCAGGGTATTCAGTGCGGCAAAACACCGGTATGGTGTGCTGCGTCTTGCAGCCGAACTGCCGGAATACAACGTAAAACCATCGCTTCCGGCCTCATCACTGCATTGTTGTGCAGCAGAAAGTGAAACAACAGGAAGATATCTATGGAAACGATTTTTTGCTTGCCGTCGAAGCGGTAAGCCATCAGTCAGCTTATATTCCTTACCGAGGGGCCTGGCGTTTTTACTTTAGTATCAGTAAGTGGCATAACGGCATCCTTCGACTGTTGGTAAAAACGCAATCGCACTGCCATTACCACCAATTTACCTGCAAAAGGTATAGCTTCGGGGATTTTTAGTGGGCGAGTGCATATCCGCGGGAAGGGGATAACCAATTGATAAAAAGCAAAAAACCAGATATCCGAAGACATCTGGTTTCTTTAATATGGCTCCTCTGACTGGACTCGAACCAGTGACATACGGATTAACAGTCCGCCGTTCTACCGACTGAACTACAGAGGAATTGTCGTGAAGACGGGCGCATAGTAACGGCGGGCACCCGGCTTGTCAAAGCGGTTTTATCTGCCGCAGGATTGTTTGATGATAAAAGAAACAATCTGCGCTGTATTGCCGGAAAAAGCAGCGATATTCTGTCTGTTCCGGCAATTGGCGGCAAAAACCCCGGCAGCGGGGACGTTTCTGCCGGGGCTACAGATGGATATCTGCGCGCAGTCGCTGTCAGAACGGTGCATCAATATCAACGATATCAATCAGTTTATGGTTAACAAACTCTTTCAGACCCAGCCCCAGCAGTTCGCGGCCATAACCGGAACGTTTTACTCCGCCAAAAGGCAGGTCTGCTTTCACCATTGTAGGGTGGTTAATATAGACCATTCCGGTAGTGATTTTTTTCGCCAGCTGATAACCGTATTGAGGATCAGCGGTAAATACTGAGCCACCCAGCCCGAAATGAGAATCATTGGCTATTCTGACCGCATCTTCGTCATCTCTGGCTTTAATTATCATCGACACCGGACCAAAAAATTCTTCATAATACGCCGGATTATCCGGAGTTACGTTTGTCAGAATGGTTGGCTGAACAAAAGCGCCCTGTGCCGGAACTTTATCGCCGACTTCGGTGGCGATGGCACCATGTTCCACCGCTTTCGCTATCTGCTGCTTCAGGTTATCTGCAGCACGCTGAGAAGACAGGGGAGCCAGCCGGGTTGTATTGTCCATCGGATCACCGGCTTTCAGGGCGGCAACCCCGGCAGTGTATTTTTCAAGGAAAGCATCGTAAATTTTTTCATGGATAATCATACGCTTCGATGACACACAGACCTGGCCTGCGTTCCAGTGGCGACCGAATACCGCCCATTCAACCGTTTTATCTAATTCAGCGTCGGCCAGTACCACAAAAGCATCAGCACCGCCCAGTTCGAGGGTGGATTTTTTCAGGTATTTAGCGGCCGTCTGCGCCACGCTGGCACCTGCCGCTTCGGAGCCGGTTAAGGCAACACCATGTACCCGCGGATCTTTCAAGACATATTCTATTTTACTGTGTGGCAGAAACAGATTAGTGAAGCCGCCGGCCGGTAAACCAGCATCCAGCATCAGTTTTTCAAAAGCTTCTGCACACTGGGGAACGTTAGAAGCATGTTTCAGTAACAGGGTATTCCCTGCAGCCAGTTGAGGTGCAAGGATACGGGCAATCTGATAGAACGGGAAATTCCAGGGCTCGACGGCCAGCAGTACTCCTAAAGGCTCATGGACCAGAACGGCCTGTCCCTCGGCGGGGTCAGCGACCGGCAGGGGCTGGTCCTTCAGTAATTGTTCAGCGTTTTTTACATAATATTCAAAAATGCTGGCCGATAATTCGACTTCTGCACGTGCTTCACCAATAATCTTACCCATCTCAAGGGTAATGATTTCTGCAAAAAACTGTGTTTTTTCCCGCAGGATGTCGGCGGCTTTCTGTAAAATGACTGTACGCTGCGCGATAGCCAACTGACGCCATTCGGCAAAGGTCTGGTCTGCGCGACTGATCGCCGCTGAGATTTCACTGTCCGTTGCATCATTAAACTGCTTAACAGTTTCACCGGTGTAAGGATTAATCGTTGAGAATGCCATAACAGGTACCTTCTTTTTATCAGACTATTGCGACAGGTGTTGCCAGCATGTAATCATTATCTGCAGATGCTGACGCCAATACAGAGGTTATAGATAAAAATTTATTATCATTCCAGCCGGTAATAACTATCAGTGTTATAGGTCACATTTCTGCTACTTTTTGATAAACGAATTGTATAGTTTGTCAGGATATAACAAGAAAACTTTGTATTAATTGTTAGCGTCGGATGTGAAATAAAAAATGTGGCAGCTATCAGGATAGGGTTAAACAGGTTTTTAGCCGGTTTATTTGGTGGTGAGGATAAAAAATATTTATCGTATTATGGCCGGAGAAACGGGTTCACCGGCCATTATTACTCTGCGGGCTACTGCAGGCTGATACGCACCACACTGTCGGGACCCGTCGTCGAAGTATCTTTGTTGAAATCCTGTTTCACTGTCACATACAGGCTCTGACCATCCGGCGATATCAGCAGACTGTTTGGATGACTGTCAAATGACCAGCTGTGTTTCAGCACGTAACTGGTTGCATCCAGTTGCAGAACTTTTTTCGACTGACGCTGGCTGATATAGATCTCGTTACGTACCGGATTGAATTTAATACCCAGAGCATCGCCGTCAATACGTTTAATTACCTTACCGCTGTGTTCGTCAAACACCAGGGTGGTTTTACCCTGAGAATCATCCGTTACAAACAACCGGCCGGTGGCAGGGTCTTCAGCCATATTCAGGAACAGATATTTTTTACCATCTCCCGGTGTCAGACGCCGTTCAATTTTATAACTCCGGGGATTAATCACCAGTATTTCACTGCTGCCGTTAGCCGCATAAATACGATCAGTCAGTGGTGAATAAATAATACCGGTCACCCATTTACCGGCGTTATTAATACGGGTTTTCAGGCGAAATGTTTTGGTATCTATGACAGAAATAAAGCCGGGGTCTGCTACTGCTCCGACATACAATTCATTGCCATGCCACAGGATTTCGCGGGCACCGATGTTATAGCCTTCTTTGTTTTTACCGCCAAGGACCAGGCGTTGCAGCACTTTACCACTGTGCGCATCCACTTTAGAAATACTACCGTCCAGGGTATTGGTGGTGTAAAAAACATCGCCCTTCTTATCACTCGCCATTCCGAAGTTTTTCAGGTCCGTGTGGGTTTCACCCAGAGTCTTTAGTGTGCGCGGGTCGAGACGGTACAGTATACCGCCATTCACATTTTTAAAACTCTGTGCGCTGGCAACATACAGCACACCGGCCGACGGGGAATTTGCCATTTCGTATAACCCGTCACCTAACTGTCTCTGAATGAGTGTGCTGTCTGCGGGGGGAGTGACAGTGTGTGTTACGGGCACTGCTGAGGTCTTTTCGGCAGGAGCCTGGCAAGCCGTCAGGCTAAAGGTGGTAACAATAGCAGCAGCGAGTAAGGTTTTACGCGGGCTGAATAGCAATCTCATGCTTAACTCCGGGGAAGTAACGGACCCGTTATCGGGCGGAATCCTTATTAAATTGTAATGATAATCATACGCATTACAATTTAATAAGTAAATGTGACTCCCTGACCCGGGAGAAGGTTACGCTGTCCATTGGCAGTGATTACCCAAAAGATACCGGCAGTTATATTTATCGTTTATGTTCGGGTAGCCTGAGACCGGTGATTTACTTCCCTTTTGTCAGGGAATAAAGGTGTCTTTCAGTAAACCTGTCGCTGCAGGGAAGTGCCGTTTGTCCGGCGGGCGTAATATTTTTCACTTATCCTTACTGGCACTGACCGTGCAGGTAAGGATTTTTACCTGTTACAGCTGTACACTGTACGATACGGGCTGCTGGCTGTGACTATTCCGGCAAAACAGTGATGGCAGAAAATCAGCCCGGCACGCTTCCGCAACTGGTAGTTACGGCAGACTACGGTCACTCTCTCGGGTCAGCCTGTTTTTTCGTTATCAGTTAACCCGCCAGATGTCGGGACAGGCGAACATCAATAATCTGTTTACTCGCCGTTATTATACTTATCTGAATAATCATCTGTATGGTGCACTACGCAATTTCAGTCTGTCTTACCAGCCCTTGCCTCCCGAATCCGGGGATAACCCGTCACTTAAGGGAAAATATCTCCGGTGTATGCTGTTGCAGAAACTCGATAAATTTCCCGGTTGCCCGTGACAGGGTCGGACTGTCGCGGAATGCCAGCCCGATATCGCGGCTGGTCCGGGGAATAGTTTCTGTGGTCCTAATCCGGTAAGGGATATTTTGCAGGATCAGCCTTGGTAACAGACTGATGCCCAGTCCTTTTTCCACCATAGCCATCACTGCATAATCGTCCCATAATGTATAACGTACCCGCAGTTTAAGATCATACTGACCGAAAATATGGGTAATCTCATTATTATTCCCTTTTTCCAGTAACAGAAACGGGTAGTCACAAATCCGCGCCAGCGGAACGGCACCGTTTTCGCACAGCGGGTGATTCTCCGGGAGGACCAGTAAATAATCATCCCGTTGTAAAAAAAGGGTTTTTAACGGATTTCTGGCCGGTAGCCGGATAAACCCGCAATCGACAGTTCCTTCGCTGATCCGGGTCTCTGTTTCGTTATAGTCTCCCGGGATTAATTCAAAATCGATACCGGGAAAGTGCAGTTGAAAAGTACGCAGAACCTCAGGTAACCAGTGAATAGCAACACTGGAGAACGTGCCAATTCTGACGGTGCCCGACTCCAGTCCGTTCAGGGCATCCACTTCATTCTGCAAAGTACGGTAACTCTCACACAAACTACGGGCAAAGGGCAACAGATGCCGTCCGTCTGCGGTCAGCGTTACTCCGCTTCGGCTGCGTTCGAATAATGTCAGGTTCCACTCTTTTTCGAGATCATTAATCATCCGGCTGATACCTGACTGGGAGTAATAAATTTTCTCTGCGGCACGGGTAAAACTGCCGTATTCAACCACGCTGATAAAGGCTTTGTACTTCTGAAGATTCAGGTCCATAAGAGATATCCATCTGGTTTTGTCATGAGTAGCATGCTAAAGACTCGCTTTTGTCATTTCAAGCGGCGTGCCAGAATGCGTTCATTATTCAGAGAGCGGGCGATGAAAAAATGTCTGGAAGAAACGCAGGATTATCACAAGCAGCGAGCGGGGTATTTGTATTACTCTGGAGCGGTGGTGCCATATTCACCCGGCTGGGATTAAATGATGCAACAGCGCTGACCTTACTGATTGCCCGATTTTCTGTGGCATTACTCGCCTTAGTGCTGATTTGTCTATTACGTCGGCAGTGGCTTCCGGAAAAAGGGACCCGATTACGGGTGGCAATAACAGGCGTATTATTTATTGGTGGTTATTCTGTCTGTTACTTTCAGGCCATGGCACATAACATAACCCCTGGTCTGCTGGCAGCTGTGCTGGGTATTCAGCCAATACTGACCTTGTGTTGTACCGAAAGAGGCTTCAGAGGGCGCAGGCTGGCAGGGCTAATGATTGCTCTTGGTGGGCTGTTTTTACTGGTCTGGCGTAGTCTGCTGGTCTCTGGTTTCCCGTTATCCGGAATGATATTTTCCCTGTCGGCACTGGCATGTATCACCACGGGAACAGTAATGCAAAAACAGATAGAGCAGCCTCCGGTAAGGGTACTTCCGTTACAATATGCAGCCAGCTTGCTGTTATGCTTATTGATGCTGCCGTTCAGTCCGGTGACTATATGCCTGACACCGGAGCTGATTCTGTCGGTGGTATTTCTTGGCCTGATTGTTTCTGTTGTGGCTCAGTTGTTATTTTACCGGATGCTGATTAAAGGCAGTCTGGTCAATGTGACCAGCCTGTTTTACCTGGTGCCGGTGACCACGGCACTACTGGATTATCTGTTGCTGGGGAACCGGCTGCCGTGGTCAGCAATGGCCGGAATGGTGGCTATTTTTGCCGGTATCTGGCTGGTATTCCGCTCAGCCGAACCACAACGCGACCCTGACCGGGATAGTTTGCCGGATAAATTATCCTGAAGGTAGCGACCAGCCATTGAAAGCGGCCTGCTGTGCCCGGGCCGCGGCTGAACTGCTACACTGTAATTATCCTAGTCTGTACCATGACCCTTAATCCCTGAGCAAATAAGCAGTAACTTCCGGATCCAGCGACCATTTCAGGCCTTTTAATGGCGGAATATAATGCCCGTCATCCTTAGTACCTATTTCTTTACGATAAAGACGGTTAAGTTTATCGTTCATATGGTCGACCAGAGATGAATACTGTTTATCTGCCGCCAGATTATGCATTTCCTGCGGATCACTTTGCAGGTCGTAGAGTTCGAGATCGTTATAGCGACGTAATATTTCCGGGGTTTCGGGAATATGGTGTTGTTGCAGTGAAAAGTAGCGGGTGAATTTATATTTCCCGTCAAAGATCATTCGGATCCCGCCGCGCTTTTTCAGATCTGGTGTAAAGGTATTGAAACGGTGTTTTTTCTCTTCACTGCTCAGGGTCTCATCACGAATAACCTTAAACATATTGCCAATATAAGTAGCATCTGAATACATCAGCATATCGTAACAATAAAGGATAGCATCCCGAAGATAATTGACCGGGTAACGTTCCGGGAAAAACAGCAACGGACTAATATCTGCACCTTTGCGGGATGCCAGCAGTGCATTATCCTCTGTATTCTTCCGGCCGGTTAATCCGGCGAGGGTCGGAATAATATCCAGATGACAGGTCAGGGCATGGCAGTCTTTTCCGCCGGGAAAGTCAGGATGAACAATAAACAACGGGACCCGGACCTGTTGTTTATAGGTACAGGTGCCTTTACAATTCATCTGATGAGCACCACACAGCTCGCCGTGATCAGAGGTAAAGACAATAATTGTTTTTTCGCTCAGGCCGAGAGCATCAAGCTCATTGAGTATTCTCACTAGCTGGGTATCATTATCCCGTATGCAGTTGAAATAATAGTCCTGTAACTTACGCCAGCGACGATCCACATTAGCGATAGTTCCTACCTGAATGCCGTTACATAACTGGTATTCAAGATGTGCTGGTGGCCGTCCGGCGGCGGAAAAAGACTGGAACCTGGAGTCTTCAAGTTTTGCCTGCGGCCAGCGATACCGGTACAGGGCGTTATCGGGGGGCTGTGCCGGAAAAGAGCTGTTATTACCGGTAATCAACCGGCCCTGCCATTGGTTTTTTTCTCCGGGATCATCGGTATTCAGGTACATCACATCGTGCGGGTTGACTAAATTAACCGCCAGTAACCAGGGCTGGTGGTGATCCTGTTTATCCCTGCCGTTCCCCCGTAACCAGCTGATAGCCTGGCTTGCTGTCAGTTCATCGTACAGATAGCCTCCCTGGCTGTGTCCGATAATATCTCCCACCCCGGTATAGTCATTGAATCCGTACTCCTGCATCAGGGCCGTCAGTTCGCCACGGGGAATGGAAGCGATATCCGTTGAACTGACGGATATTTTGTTACCGGGACTGGACATCTGGCTATTCAGGTGCCATTTCCCTTTATAAGCCGGGTAATAGCCCAGTTGCTGCATTATGTGCCCCAGCGTTCCCAGCGTCGGATCCAGGCTGGCGGGCATCCAGGGGAACCCCGGGTTATCAAACATACCTGTTTGTGGCATATGCAGGCCGGTGTATAACACTGACCGTGACGGAGTACAGACACTACTGCAAATATGATGATTGGTGAAGCGGACTCCGCGCTTTGCTAACCGTTCACGGCCGGGAACAGGGAAGGGATAGTGATCAAAATATTTTTCCTGGTCTGAGACAATAAACAGAATGTTATATCCTTCGGGAAGAGATTCCGGCGGCAGCGCCGGGCAAGCCGGATCGGCTCCGGGCGGTGGATTTACCGGAGTATCTGCAAAAACAGTTTTGCCGCTGAGCAAAGATACCGCCGTAATGGCAGATCCGATACGGATAAAATCTCTGCGGGATGAAGAGGTTTTATTTTTCATATTCCTGTTCCTTATATTATTTATTAAATAATCGTAATTAATACTCCTGAGATGATTGCCGTTTTAATTCAATTGTTATTTTTACAGGTACTGATGAGTTTATCCGGAAAGAACGGGCGTTTCTTTCTTTTTATTGCGGTTAATTCAGTATGGAAATACAGGTTCGTTATTATAATATGCTTTCCTGGCGTGGCTTTATCAAAAGATGAACGGTATTTATTGCCGGAGGAAGGTTATTGCGTGAATATCCTGACGCGGGTGACAAGCGAAATATCCTTTCAGGAAAGTAAGCTACAGTAATCACTGCGGTTACCGGTTACGGAGTGCCACCGTTAAGCTTTATGGCGCAGGCTGTAATTGGTAAACCCGGGCACTGATTTACCGGGTATCGAAGGTAGTGATTTCAGCTCTCACCCGATCATAACCTTCTATAAAAGATGACGCGAACATCGCCGGCCAGCGATTATCTGCCGGTATTCTCCGGCAGCGGGGGCATTATTCTGGCCGGAGGTCATATTTCTAAACGAATCCGGGGATCATATTACCTCGGATAATGTTTACCCTGCCAGGCAGCAGCTGTTTTCCAAACGATGTGCATCTCTTCCCGCCGGCAAAACGAGTCTGACGGGCAACTCAGTGTTCAAGGGAGCGCATAAACAGATCGAGTATAGCATTCGGACGATGGCCTTTACGGGTAGCTACCGCGATAGTCGTACTGAAAGATAAAGTATCCGGAGCAAGGGCTCGCATCATATTCTTCTCCAGCCACAGGTTTGCATAATGCTCTGGCAGATAACCAACAAATTTTCCGGTCAGAATCAGAAATGCAATCCCCTCCCTGTCAGTCGCCGTCGCACTGCCGTTCAGTTGCTGGTGTAATCTGATCGTCTCTGCAGTCATTCTGCAGGAAGGTACTACTGCATCCAGCGAGCTGAGCAACTCAGGCCCCGGATCGCCCTGGTAATGAAACAGCGGATGGGTATGGCCGCAGTAAAGACTGGACTTTTCCTCATACAGAGGCCGGTAATTCAGCCCCGACAGGGGAGAAATCAGGGGTAATGCACCTGTATGCAGATGCCCGTCGATCAGCCCCCTTTCTATTTCCGCGGGGGTACACATACTCAGATTAATGCGAATATTGGGCCCGTCAGCGCGGAGTTTTTGCAGTGCGTGGGTAATACGCATCATTGGCTGGGTAACCAGATTATTAATAATACCGATAGTAAATTCGCCGCGGAGTTGTTCATGCATCTGATTAACCTGCTGACGGAAAAACTCAACGGAACTCATCATATTCTCACTGAGCCGCAGGATTTCAACACCTTCGTCGGTCAGAGAAAATCCGGCCCGGCCACGCTGACATAGTCGCATTCCCAGGCGCTGTTCCAGATCACCCATATGCAGGCTGATGGCCGAACGGGTGATACCCAGCAGGCTTTCGGCGGCAGAAAAACTGCCACAGTCAGCGACAGTTTTAAAAATTCTGAGCAGTTTCAGATCAAAATCGGTGACCTGATTAAGGCTTTTCTTCTTCATACAGGTGATTTTTATATCTTAATCGGCAGTGTTAAGCATATAACTCACCTGTCAGTAAAATGCAATTAACGGAGCCAGCTAGCAGGAAAGGTATATCATTCAGCGGGCTAATAGCCCGCGCCCTTTCACCGGGGGAATGAGTACCTGATTTTCTTACGCCGCAGTTCATTGTGACATTACCCGACTGCCGATACAGTTATCATCCGGGCTGCATAGCAGAACGCCCATTCGGGGAGAATGGAATCAATGCCCCCCCGTGCAGCCCGCAGGGTCATCCGGAATACGCGTTTAATCACCAGAGCGTGAGTGATAGCAAGATCAGGGGAGTGGCAGGGCCTTCCGTGGGATAGGGGGGGCTGACTGATACCACGTTTTAATCGCTTTATCATCCAGCCAGCAAGTTATAGAGCCGCAATTGATGAGTGTTTTGTTGCTGATATACCGGTTGTTAATACTCTGAATTACTGCTTAGCCATGGGACTGTCTGCATTGTCAGGGAATCAGCACTCAGATGCTTCAACTCTGCGAATACCCGACTTATTCAACAGAGGCTGTCTCTTGCTCAAGTGTATTGATTTTAATCAACTGAAGATTAATTGTTTAATAACTAACTGCTCATTTTAACTATTTCGATATAAATATTTGCTTACTGCATTTTCCGTAGTTCAGCTTTCTGGTATCTCAGTGTAACCCGCCATTAATTTCTAGTGTAAAATTCTTAGTTATTAACTTTGTGCGAATTAAAGATCTGTATATTTGATCTTGGTTAGATCATTATTCTGCCATCGGGTGTAAATTACTTCAGTCTGAAAGTGTGCACAGCGATAAAGCGAGGGGTGATGAAATGGCTGACAGTTTCCAGAACGAAGTGCCGAAGGCACGTATTAATCTCAGGCTTGATCTGCATACGGGGGGCGCGGGTAAGAAAACTGAACTTCCTCTGAAATTACTGGTAGCGGGCGACTTCAGTCATGGCCGGCAATCGGTACCACTGTCTGAGCGCAAAAAAGTGAATCTGAACAAAAATAACTTTGACGCTGTGCTTTCTGAATATTCCCCGCAAATCAGTCTGACGGTTAAAAATACGCTTGCTGATGATGGCAGCGAAGACAGCATCAGCCTGACCTTCCGCAGCATCAACGATTTCACTCCGGAGCAGGTCTCCCGGCAAATACCTCAGCTGAAAGCCATGCTTTCCATGCGCAATTTACTTCGTGATTTAAAAGCTAACCTGCTGGACAACCAGAACTTCCGCAAAGAACTGGAAAAAATTATGCGTGATCCGGCGTTAAGTGCAGAACTCAGATCCGAACTTGCAGCTCTGGCAACCAAACAGCCATAACGGTCACGATGATCTCACCGATTAATTAAGGAAGATGCTGATGTCTGTAAACAATGAGAATGCCGCGGGTGGCGAAAGTGTGGTGACCGACGCGCCGGCGACCGGCGGGGTTTATGCGTCTCTGTTTGAAAAAATCAATCTGCACCCGGTCCCGGGGCTCAGCGCACTGGATATCTGGCAGGATGCGCAGGTAATGTCAGAAGCAACGGTGGATGAACGATTAACGGCCGGTATGCAGGTCTTTCTGGAGTGTCTGGCAACATCGGGCTCAAAGGTTGAAAAGCTCGACAAAAACCTGATTGACCATCATATCGCTGAGCTGGACGGGCGGATAAGCCGTCAGCTTGATGCGGTGATGCACCATCAAGCCTTTCAGGCGGTGGAAAGTCTGTGGCGCGGCGTGAAATCCCTTATCGACAAAACCGATTTCCGTCAGAATGTAAAAGTGGAACTGCTGGACATGTCCAAAGCAGACCTGCGTCAGGACTTTGAGGACAGCCCGGAAATCATCCACAGCGGCCTGTATAAACAGACTTATATTGATGAGTATGATACCCCGGGAGGAGAGCCGATAGCGGCGCTGATTTCCGCTTACCAGTTTGATGCATCCGCTCAGGATATCACGCTGCTGCGCAATATCTCGCAAGTGTCTGCCGCAGCACATATGCCGTTTATCGGCTCCGCAGGCCCGGCATTTTTCCTCAAAGAGTCGATGGAAGATGTCGCGGCGATCAAAGATATCGGTAACTACTTTGACCGTGCTGAATACATTAAGTGGAAATCCTTCCGCGAGACGGACGATGCCCGCTATATCGGACTGGTGATGCCACGCGTACTGGGCCGGCTGCCTTATGGTCCGGATACTGTACCGGTGCGCAGTTTCAACTACGTCGAGGAAGTGAAAGGCCCGGATCACGATAAATACCTGTGGACCCAGGCCTCGTTTGCTTTCGCGGCTAACATGGTACGCAGCTTTATCAGCAATGGCTGGTGTGTACAAATTCGTGGTCCGCAGGCTGGTGGTGCTGTCCGGGATCTGCCAATCCATCTTTATGATCTGGGTACCGGCAATCAGGTGAAGATCCCGTCAGAAGTGATGATCCCGGAAACCCGCGAGTTCGAATTTGCCAGTCTGGGGTTTATTCCGCTGTCCTACTATAAAAACAGAGACTACTCCTGCTTCTTTAGCGCCAACTCAGCCCAGAAGCCCGCTAGTTATGATACGGCTGACGCCACGGCCAACAGCCGTATCAATGCCCGGCTGCCCTATATCTTCCTGCTATCGCGTATCGCCCATTACCTGAAGCTTATTCAGCGTGAAAATATCGGTACCACCAAAGATCGCCGTCTGCTGGAGTTAGAACTTAACAGCTGGGTGCGCAGTCTGGTGACGGAAATGACCGACCCGGGTGACGAACTGCAGGCCTCTCATCCGTTACGGGATGCCAGAGTGGTGGTCGAAGATATCGAAGACAACCCCGGCTTCTTCCGCGTGAAGCTGTATGCGGTCCCTCATTTCCAGGTGGAAGGGATGGATGTCAGCCTGTCACTGGTTTCGCGGATGCCGAAAGCAAAATCGTAACACGAGGTGAAATCAGGGATGAAAATTTACCGTCCGCTGTGGAATGAAGGGGCGCTTCTGGCCCCGCAACAATTCCAGCAGCAGTCTGAATGGGATGCATTTTCGCGGGCGGGTATTGCCGCCCGCGGAAGTACCTTTCCCTGGGGTGTTGGCCGGGTTGAGCTGGATGAAGCAATGCTGGCCTCCGGGCGGATCCGGGCGCAGTCACTGCGTCTCTGGCTCCCGGATGACACGCTGATTGACACCCGGTTCAGCGATCTGCCACCGGAGCCGCGTGAAATTGAGACACCGGCGTCTGCCAGCAATGTCCCGGTGACAGTGTATGTGGCTTTACCGGTGATGCAGGCCGGGATCGTCAATGTGCAGACGGACAAGGTACCGGCAGAGCGCCCGCTGCGCTATCGGGAAGCCTGGGAGACGATCGCCGATCATTTTGGTCCGGAAGAAGAGTCGGTGGCGGTTGCCCGCTTTAATCTGACATTCCGTTTCGGACATGAAGACAATAGCGCATGGGATACCTGCGCTGTTGCCCGTCTGTTGCGGGACGGGCAGGGGGGGGTGGCGTCAGGATCCTGACTTTATCCCGCCGATGGCGCTGTTCTCAGCAAGCCGCAGTCTGTGTGAACGCCTGGCGCTGCTGAACCGCCAGCTGCGTTCCCGTCGCCAGCGGCTGATGTCTATGCGTCGTGAAAGCAACGACAGAATGGCTGATTTTGCGGTCGCGGATGTATCGCTGTTCTGGCTGCTGAATGCCCTGAATTCCCATGGCCGGGTGCTCTCTGAGTATGAACGTTTCCCTGACAGGCATCCTGAGCAGGTCTGGGCCGAACTGGCACGTCTTGCCGGCAGTATGCTGACTTTTTCCCTTGAGCACGACCCGGAGGCGATACCGGGTTACGACCACAGTACGCCGGAGCAGACCTTCCCGCCACTGTTTGACCTTATCAGTCAACTGCTGGAAGCCAGCCTGCCGTCCCGTGTGGTAGCGGTCAGAATGGAGCGTATGGATCCGCAAACATGGAAAGCAGTATTGCATGATATTCGTCTGCGCGATGAAGCAGATTTTTACCTCTCGGTGCGGGCGAATCAACCCGCGTGGCAGATTGCCGGGCGGTTCGCAGAGATGTGTATTGCCGGTGCCCCGGCGAAAGTTGGCGAGGTGTCCGGTGTGGCTGTCGAAGGAATTGGTCTTATTACCCTGAGCCGCGTGCCTGCTGCACTGCCGCTGCGTCTGGAAAACCAGTACTTCGTACTGGATATGGAAAGTCCGGCGGCCCGCGAAATGCTGGATCAGGGGGTGTGCGTATTCTACGTTCCGTCACTGCTTGGTGAACTGGAACTTGAACTGTTTGCGGTGCTGCGCTCATGAATAAGGTTATCGATATTGATGCTCTGATGGTACAGACCTGGCTCACGGTGGCGCAGCTGCGCCATGGCGGGCAGGTAACGGACGGCCCTGCGCTTTATGCGGCCTGCAAAGCACAGGTGGAAAGTGTACGTGAAGCGCTGGAGCGCGCAGGGCTGAGTACAGAAAGTATTGATCACATTACCTATGCCCAGTGCGCCCTGCTGGATGAAACCGTAATGAACCGTAAGCCAGAGGCTCAGCAGCCAGAAAACAGGGACGCGATTATATCCGCGAGCAGTGGACAGGATGCACTGAATATGACCCTGGATGCCGGACAGCGAGCCTGGCGTTCTGCACCGCTACAGGCAGTCTACTTTGGATCTCTGAGAGCGGGCGAGGCCTTATATGATCGTATCGCGGAGGTGCTGCGACAGCCCGCGCCGGAGCCTGCGGTACTGGTCTGCTACCAGCGGGTGCTGGCTCTGGGGTTTCAGGGGCAGTACAGCCTCTCCGGTGTCGGGCAATCACAGCGTGATGAGGTGATAGCAGCCCTGAATGAACGAGTGCCACCACCGAAGGCGGGCGGCTCACTGGTCGTACAGAAAACCGGTCGTCGTCGTTATACCCTGCTGCGGTCCGTCTGGTTCTGGATGGTACTGGCAGTGGTCCTGACTGGTGCTGTCTGGCTGGGCGGGTATCTGTGGCTGCAGGACTTGCTGAACCAGCAATTGCCGGAGCACCTCTGATGCGCGGCCGAACACTGCTCCGGGCTGCCCTGCCGGTATTGCTGTGCCTTGTCGCGGTGCTGTGGCTGGTCTGGGGATTTATCCCATGGCCGGTCACCGGAAAACTGGTCCTGACGCTGGTCGTTCTGCTGATTTCCGCTGTGCTTATCCGTCAGGGTTACCGTCAAAAATGCCCTGTTGTTCAGGCTGATGAAGCAGGTCACTTCCCGCCAGAAAGCCATACCGGGCCGGTAGTGCTGATCTGTGGTGATGTGGATGGTGCCATATTTGCGGGCGGCCCATGCAGGGGGACGGCACAGGGCTGGTATCTGCGGATAGCGGAACTGACCGGACTTACCTCTTTTGCAGAGTGCCTGCTGGCGCGCACTCCGGCGATGGCAGGCCAGCTCGCCGTGATGTACCGCTGTCTGCCGGACCAGCATGAGGATGAGGCGTTGTTGCGTGCGTCACTCAAAGCGCTGCGTCTGCAGATGAAGCAGTTACGGGAACTTACCGGCTATAACGTTCCGTTGGTGCTTAATGCCGAATTCAGTGGTCCGGAAACGCCGTGGATAGTGGTACGAGGCAATACGACGCTAGTGTGTCCGGATGAAGAACCAGCCATCATGCTTAGCGAATGGCAGCAGTGGTTGCAGGCAGCCGTTGTTCAGCCGTATCTGACACTGGCGAGATCACTGCTTCACTGCGTGGTGCTGGATGAACTGGGCAAAGCGGATCGTTTGTATCCGGCCGTACTGCCCTTTGCTGTCACTCTGCGTTTCGGTGCGCTATCCACCTCGCTAGCTGCGCTGTGGCCACAGTTATTGTTTCGCCGGACCTGCATAGCTCCTGCCGGTCGTGTGATTGCATATCAACCTCGCTGGCATTTTGCCGATGCTGTACTCCCTCTGCTGGCCCCCTATACCACCCCGTTGCAGGGGGGAAAAACAGGGCGTCGGGTGGTCATGATTCTGTTGTTATGCGTGCTTGGCGCCATTGTCCTTTCCGTGCGACATAACCAGTCGCTTATCCGCAGGGTCAGCACCGACCTTCAGCGCTGGCAGGCTATCCCGATGAATCATTATGTTGCGAAATCGCAGGCTCTGCATGCTCTGCAGCAGGATGCTCTGTTGCTGGAGCGCTGGCAGCGTCAGGGAGAGCCACACCGTTACGGGCTCGGTCTGTATTCAGGTAACCGCCTGTGGCTGGCGGTTCAGCAGGCGATTGATACTTATGTCCCTCCGCCGCCGCCACCGAAACCCGGGCCAAAGCCGGTACCGAAAATTGTGCGCCTCGACAGCATGTCGCTGTTCGATTCCGGCAGCTTCGATCTCAGGCCCGGCTCCACCAAACTGCTGGTTAACTCGCTGGTCGGCATCAGGGGCAAACCCGGCTGGCTGATTGTGGTGGCGGGCCATACGGATAACACCGGTAAGCCGGCACTGAACCAGACGCTGTCCCTGAAGCGTGCCGAAGCGGTGCGTGACTGGATGCGTGACACCGGGGATGTACCTGAAAGCTGTTTTGCGGTGCAGGGCTATGGCGCAAGCCGTCCGATCGCAACCAATGACACCCCGCAGGGCCGGGCGCTTAACCGCCGTGTCGAAATCAGTCTGGTACC
>NZ_JAERJP010000041.1 GCF_018257575.1 Tatumella sp. JGM91
TTGTCCAGCAGGTTAGCTTTTAAATCACGAAGTAAATTGCGCATGGAAAGCATGGCTTTCAGCTGAGGTATTTGCCGAGAGACCTGCTCCGGAGTGAAGTCGTTGATGCAGCGGAAGGTCAGGCTGATGTTGTCTTCGCTGCCGTCATCAGCAAGCGTATTTTTAACCGTCAGACTGACTTGCGGGGAATATTCAGAAAGCACAGCGTCAAAGTTATTTTTGTTCAGATTCACTTTTTTGCGCTCAGACAGTGGTGCCGATTGCCGGCCATGACTGAAGTCGCCCGCCACCAGTAATTTCAGAGGAAGTTCAGTTTTCTTACCTGCGCCCCCCGTATGCAGATCAAGCCTGAGATTAATACGTGCCTTTGGCACTTCGTTCTGGAAACTGTCAGCCATTTCATCACCCCTCGCTTTATCGCTGTGCACACTTTCAGACTGAAGTAATTTACACCCGATAGCAGAATAATGATCTAACCAAGATCAAATATACAGATCTTTAATTCGCACAAAGTTAATAACTAAGAATTTTACACCAGATATTAATGACAGATTACGCTGATACACCAGAAAGCCGAACTACTGGAAATGCAGTAAGCAAATATTTATATCGAAATAGTTAAAATGGACGGTTAGTTATTAAACAATTAATCTTCAGTTGATTAAAATCAATACACTGAGGATAAACATATCAATCCATTATGAAATAATGGCTTCAGGACGGAAGGTAATAACAGAAAGGGCTCAGATTCCCCGGAGGCTATGCCCGGGTTAAGGGTGAGAAACATGGTGAAAGGCATTAACTGGGTGTCAGGGGCATCAGCCGATTATGTCCTGACAGAGAACAATTGATCAGCTGCCACTAATTCTGATGCTTCTGCAATCGTACTCATAAAAACGGCCATTAATAAGCAGAATGATGCGGAATGTTTACAATCGAATATTTTTCACAAAGGGGAACACATATGGCGTTCAGATCACCTGAACTGGTCGATGAACCCACTGACATCACTGCCCGGGAAGGCCGGATGCAAGGGGATACAATATCCGGCGGTAACCCGCCCTGCGGGTTCTTATGCCGGTCACAGGGTAATGGCATAGCAGAAAACACACATACGAAAAAGGCCATGCTAATCAATAGCATGGCCTCAAATAGTGGCGGAACGGACGGGACTCGAACCCGCGACCCCCTGCGTGACAGGCAGGTATTCTAACCAACTGAACTACCGCTCCGCTTCATTCCCCGTCGGGAACGAGGCGAATATTAATAGGGCAGCCTGATTACGTCAATGGTTTTTCTACAGCAATCAATGTGTTTGCCGTTTTTTTGGCCTTGAAGGCGATTTATCCGCCAGAAATGATGTTTATACTCGCCATAAACAACTTCCGCCTTTCTTTAATACCAGATCAAGCCGGGACTCATGAGCAGCAATTTCACCGGCATCAGCCCGGATAACCCGTAAACCACCATCAGCCTGTACCTCACGGTGGGTAATCCCCCCGGTATTATTCTTCGACGAGTCTGTATCCGAAGAAAATGTCAGAGATGTCTGACCACCGGTCATGGCCAGATAAACATCCGACAGGATTTCGGCATCAAGCAATGCGCCGTGCAAGGTTCGTTTTGTGTTATCAATATCGAACCGTGAACATAAAGCATCAAGACTGTTCCGCTTACCGGGGAACATCTTACGTGCCATCAACAGGCTATCGGTTATCTGGCAAAAAGTTTCTGTTTTTTCCAGCCCGCGGTTGAGTTTAGCAAACTCATAATCCATAAAGCCGATATCAAACGATGCATTGTGGATAATCAGTTCTGCACCACGGATGTAATCCAGAAACTCATCAGCAACCTGAGAAAAAGCCGGCTTATCCAGCAGAAACTCATCGGAAATACCATGTACCCCGAATGCTTCAGGATCCACCAGCCGGTCAGGTTTCAGGTACACATGGAAGTTGTTGCCGGTCAAACGGCGGTTAATCACTTCCACTGCACCTATTTCAATGATGCGATGCCCTTCATAATGCACCCCGATCATATTCATACCGGTGGTTTCTGTATCAAGGACGATTTGGCGGTTTTTTACTGTGCTCATAGGGGCCGTTTATGTCAGACTTGGATTTTTCACAACAGGAAGTCTACCAGAGATGCGCAAACAGGTAGAAATTTTCACCGATGGTTCTTGCCTGGGTAATCCCGGGCCCGGCGGTTATGGTGCAATTTTACGCTACGGAAAACACGAAAAAGAGTTCAGTAAAGGCTATCGGCTGACGACAAATAACAGGATGGAATTAATGGCGGCAATTGTTGCCCTGGAAGCATTAACCGAAGCCTGTAACGTCACAATAAGTACCGATAGCCAGTATGTTCGTCAGGGCATTACCCAGTGGATTGTTAACTGGAAAAAACGCGGCTGGAAAACAGCAGACAAAAAGCCGGTGAAAAATGTTGACCTCTGGCAGCGTCTCGATCAGGCATTACAAAATCACAAAATTGACTGGCAGTGGGTCAAAGGACATTCCGGCCATCCTGAAAACGAACGCTGTGATGAGCTGGCCCGCCAGGCGGCAAATGTCGCTGACCAGGAAGACAGCGGTTATTCGCCAGTATCATGATTTTTATTTTCAGATAACTGACGGGTGACATTAACGGCTGCACGGATCCCCGGGGCGCGGGCAACAGACTGATTTTTATTCAATATCAGCGGATAGGTCCGCTTGCGCGCGACAACGATATTGACTGCCCCGATCGCAGGCAGGTGGGTACTGATAATATTACCTCCCTGCGGTTTCCAGGGGATAACCTGGAAGCCACTGCGGAAAATTATTTCGTAATTAAGAATACTCAGCCAGTCAATCAGCCGCCCCTTACTGAACATACGTCCATTCCACGGAATACGGTGACGAAGCCCGGGAACCAGTTTTCCCAGTCCTATCAGGCTGTAAGGGTTAAAGCCGCTAAGAATGATCCAGCCATCATCCGCCAGAACCCTGTCAGTTTCGCGTAATACCTGATGCGGATCCTGACTCCAGCTCAGCGTATGAGCCAGTAAACAGGCATCCACTGATTTGCTGAGGAAAGGTAAGCGGGTATCTTCAGCAATAACCCCTCCGCCCTCACCTGACAGACTGACATTGACCTGATGGCTGATAGCACAACTGCTGGTATCAATTTTGCCACTCAGAGTGCCGATTTTAAGCAGGTGTGTACCATACAATTTCCCGAAGTATGGCTGCAGATGATATGTCAGTGCATCATGAAAATAACTGCCCCAGGGCATATCCTGCCATTCTTCAGGCGCAATAAGAGTTTGACGTGTTTTCGCAGGCTTCATATTTTACCATCACTAAAACATTCAGGATTATGAGAGGCGCGTATGAATCTTCCCCGTTTAAATCTTACCAGTGTTCCGGCCCTCAGAGATAATTACATCTGGATGCTGAACACTCCGGCAGGGCAATGCATTATTGTGGATCCCGGAGAGGCACAGCCGGTACTGGACACTATAACAGCAAATCAGTGGCAGCCAGTGGCTATCTTACTCACCCATCATCACAGTGATCATGTCGATGGTGTCGCCGGATTACTCGGCAAGTGGCCACAGCTGGCGGTCTACGGTCCTCAGGAAACTCAGGCTAAGGGTGCCAGCCATATTGTCAAAGGCGGGAGTTCAGTCACATTACTGGGCTATGAGTTTACTGTCTTCGATACTCCCGGCCATACCCTGGGGCATGTCTCTTATTACACTCAGCCTTATCTGTTTTGTGGTGATACGCTATTTTCAGGAGGCTGCGGGCGGCTTTTTGAAGGAACGCCACAACAAATGTACCATTCATTTCAGACCATTAATCAGTTACCTGCAGATACCCTGGTCTGCTGCGCCCACGAATATACATTATCGAATCTTGCCTTTGCACTGGAAGTGTTACCACAAAACCAGCAGATTCGCTCTTATTACCATGATATTAAGCAGTTACGTGATAAAAACTGCATTAGCTTACCTTCGACGCTGGCGAAAGAACGCGAGATTAATGTTTTTCTTAAAACCCATGATATTGATTTACAAAGGAATATATTGCCTGACATAAGTTTACCTGAAGAATGGCAGGTATTTTCTGCCCTGCGCCTGAAGAAGGATAACTTTTAACTTTTTTTATTGTGTTGTGCCATCACGTCACGTATGATTGTTCGTCTTTTAATCTACTATCAACGATGACACACATAATGAAGGCTAAAGCGATATTCTTCGCCTCGGTCTTGCTGATGGGATGTCAGGCATCAGGGAAAGATGCTGATATACCTGTTCAGCATGCACAGAGTCTGTCTTCGGCTGGTCAGGGAGAAAATGGTAAGTACGGAGAGCGGATGTTGTCACCGCGATGGCAGGATGATGGAACGACTATCGCACAGGACAACAACCTCTGGGTTACCATTAGTGACGAGTTGAAGATGGGGATTCCGGATAATAACCGGATCCGTGAGCAAAAAAATAAATACCTGAAAAATAAGAGCTATCTCCACGATGTAACATTACGGGCTGAACCGTATATGTACTGGATTGTCGGACAAATACAGCAACGTAAAATGCCGATGGAACTGGTACTGCTACCCATAGTGGAGAGCGCTTTTGATCCGCATGCAACTTCTGCAGCTAACGCCGCAGGCCTTTGGCAGATTGTTGCGAGTACGGGTCGGAATTATGGACTGAAACAAAACCAATGGTATGACGGACGGAGAGACGTAGTCGCTTCTACCCGTGTGGCCCTGGATATGTTGCAACGCCTTAATAAAATGTTTAACGGTGACTGGCTGTTAACTATTGCTGCTTATAACAGTGGTGAGGGGACAGTGATGAAAGCGATTAAACAAAACAGGGCGAAGGGTAAACCGACGGATTTCTGGCACCTGTCGTTGCCAAAAGAAACAACGGTTTATATCCCTAAAATGCTGGCATTAAGTGAAATTCTGAAGAACAATCAGCGCTATGGTGTACGATTACCTGCGCCGAATGAAAGTCGTGCTCTGGCTCGGGTGGAGGTTGGTCAGCAAATAAAACTGACCCAGGCTGCTGAGATGGCTGGCATTTCCGTATCGCGGCTCAAAAGCTATAATGCCGGATATAAAAAGGGGGCTACTGCGCCACAAGGTCCTCAGTACATTATGGTACCGAAGTCTCATGTTGAACGTCTGGAAATGTCTCTGGCGTCCACCGAGATTAAGGCAATTCAGCCAGAATTAATGGCGGATAATAGTACTGTCAGCAGATCACAAAGTTACAGAGTTCGCCGCGGTGATACGCTGTCCACGGTTGCAGCAAAAACCGGGATCAGTATGAGCACACTGAAATCACTGAATAACCTGCGTACCGCCAGTCTGAAAGCGGGCCAGACTCTGAAACTGGGCACCGCGACGGCAAAAACCACTCAGCTGGCTGATAATGGAAACAGCATCACCTACAATGTTCGTAAGGGTGATTCTCTTTCCAGCATCGCCGCAAGACACGGTGTGAATATCAAAGATGTTATGCGCTGGAATGCGCTGCTATCTGATGAGCAATCCCTGAGACCGGGCGATAAACTGACACTCTTTGTGAATAATAGCTAAAGATACCACTGAAAAAGGCTGACCGCGGTCAGCCTTTTTTGTACCCATGACCCGTCGTATTAAAATGAGAACTCGGCCTGCAAAGGGTTATGATCGGAAGCCGTCGTTTCCAGTACTGATGCCTGACTGAGTGTCATATTACGGTAGAAGATAAAATCCAGTGGGCGTCCGAACGCTTTACGCCGGCAGTCTTGAGTAAACATCACTTCCCGCAGTTTAAGCTGACGCATAAACTGATAAAGAACACGAATCCTTTGCCGGCTCCAGGCATTAAAATCTCCGGCCATTAATACCGGTCCGTTATGATGTTGTATCTGCTCGCCAATCACAGCCAGTTGCTTACGGTAGATATCAATGCCCAGGCTAAAATTCACCGCATGAATATTGACCACCATCAGCATCCGGCCATCAGGCAGAGGGTAAGCAGTAACTAATGCCGACTTCGCCAGACGGAGAAGCGGTTCACGCTCCCGCAGCGGACAACAGTAGACAGCGTGTGCCGACGCCAGGGTCATAACTCCGGAAGGATGCTGGGGTAATACCAGGGCCGGAACCTGATCGGCAGCAAGATAATGGCTGGTTGCAAACTGAATCAGTTCCGGGGTGGTTTGTGCTTCCTGTAATAACACCAGATGAGAATGTGCCCCGAAATTTTTCAGGACTGTCTGCCATTCTGCTCGTTGCTGTTTGAAAATATTCCACACCACAACTTTGAGCTTCGGCCCGGTAGTCAGAGGTACACCAGCAGGCATCGCCTGGCCAAGATGCAATAAGGCGGCCGGAGGAAATGTTCTTTCCACCGGCTGGCCTGCAACATATCTCATGGCATAGGTTTTTTTCTGCACTTTAGTGTCTGCTCTCTTCACCGCGGAAAACGTCTCTCTCTGTTATAGGGACTTTATGCCCTGGTTTCAATCAGCAGGTACTGATCCCGACGTGCCGGCACACATAATATCCGCTTTTCCCGCCCCCTGATAAAACACTTTGGCCCTGCCTGTGACTTTTATCTGCCCGGAGAACATTATCGGCGTGCATGTTACCGCAGTCCTTACCACTGATCATTATCAGGTTAAGTATCGGTGGTATATCAACGGCAGGGCTTATTTCCCCGCTATTTTTATCGCGCTGATTATTAACTTTTCAGAGTAAATCAGGTTATTAAACAGGTTACTCGGGTACCTCCGGAAGGTTGCGAGTTTACTCACTAATTCGTGTATCCACCATAGACGGGTAAGATCAATCATCTGCATATATATGTAAGGAAATATCATACATTGTGATTCGTGGAACAACTATTATTACACCTAAGGATGAGGCGCATAATGAGGAAATAATGCCACTTTATCTGTACCGGCACCAGCCAGGAAGACACGGGTAATAATATAATTAACCTGCCAGACGGACTACACAGGCTTTGATACACAAGGGCACGCCCCGGACTACCCCTCCGGAAAATTAATAACGAAATAGCCTCTCCTGCAAAAAAAATAAATATTCATCAGCTAGTAAAAATAATGTCCATCGGGATGAAAACCCAGAGAACTCAATCATAAAAAATAAAATAACACACAAGAAAAACAATACAGAATAACAGCCTCACCTCCTGATAAAAATCACGAAAAAAACACCATAAATCATGGCTAAAAATATAAATATTTCATAACTAAAAACAGCTGTTATATAGAAATATCACCCTCAGAAATTCCAGTTATATATTTCAATCAAAGAGTGAATTATAGAGATATCCTCTGAATATCATCAAAAACTGTGATATCAATCATAAAAAAATGACATCATGGACATCAGCTGTTATAGCTTTATCTATTGATTTTTAATTTCTATATGTTTTTTGAGTATGAGGAGACTATCAAACCACGCTATATAAGATACTTCCCCCCTGCCTGGCAGGCCTTAAATTACTCTTCGCAAGGATAATTCGCACACCACACTAACAACAAAAAAGGTAATTATGACTCAATCTAACCCTCAGATAAAAAACACCTCCCCGGAGACTTCACAGACCGACAATAATACAGGTAATCAGGACGACAGCAGCAACAGTTATTTTCTCAGTGCAGATGCATTTCTGTTAACCGCCACAGGTATCGCTGCTATTGCCGGTTTTCTCTATGGGTATGATACCGGTATTATTTCTGGTGCCCTGCTGCAAATTACTCATGATTTTTCACTTTCAGCCCATGCTCAGGAACTGGTTACCAGTGCCATTCTGGTAGGTGCGGTAATAGGTGCTCTGGTATGTGGAAAAATTTCGGCAGCGATTGGCCGCCGTTATACGGTAATGGCTGTGGCCGCAATATTTGCTATCGGGGTTCTGGCATCAGGCTGGTCAGATTCAGCTATCACCCTGGCACTGGCACGTATTGTGCTCGGCTTTGCCGTTGGCGGGGCTTCGCAGATTGTACCGGTATACATTGCTGAGCTGGCTCCGCCCCATAAACGTGGTCGTCTGGTGACCTTTTTCAATATTTCCATTGGCGTCGGAATACTGACTGCCGGGCTGGTCGGTGCATTCCTGCAGGATATATGGACATGGCGCACAATGTTTTCTGTTGCGGCCATACCGGCACTGATCCTGATGTTAGGTATGTTACCGCTTCCGGAAAGCCCGCGCTGGCTGGTCGGTCAGAAACGAACTAAAGATGCACGTATTGCACTTAATATGGTCCGTGAGACTGACCGGGAAGTCCGTCATGAGCTAAGAAATATTCAAAAAGTACACGATAAAGTAGAACGGAAATCGATTACCGGGTGGAGAGATTTAAAACAGCCCTGGTTACGACCGGCTCTGTTTGCCGGACTAGGCGTTGCGGCATTTACTCAATTATCAGGTATTGAGATGATGATTTACTATACGCCGACGTTTTTAACCGATGCCGGGTTCAGCCGCAGTGCAGCATTACATTCGGCATTAGGTGTGGCTGTGATTTATCTGGTGCTGACTATCTTCGGAAAACTGGTGGTTGATCATATTGGACGCAGAACTCTGACTCTGTGGATGATGCCTGGTGCGATCATTAGTTTATTATTACTGGGGACAGTATTTGTTATGAATAGCCATGGAGGTCAACATCGCTGGCTGGTCGTTAGCTGCCTGTTTGCCTTTATGGTATTTAATTCCGGCGGTATTCAGGTTATTGGCTGGCTGATTGGTTCAGAAGTGTATCCCATGGGGATCAGGGAAAAAGCGACCAGTTTACATGCAGCTGTACTGTGGGGCTCTAACTTGCTGCTGACAGCCACGGCATTATCTCTGGTAAATATTCTCGGGATTGGCGGAGCGATGTGGTTTTATGCACTGCTTAACTTTCTGGGATTTTTATTTATTTACTTTTTTGTACCGGAAACCAGGGGTCGTTCACTGGAAGATATAGAAATATCACTGAAAGAAGGACGTTTTTATCCTAAAAAGAAACAGGTCAGCAATATAGCCGAAGGCTCTTCTGCCCGCTCCTGATCCTGTCATTATGCCTGTAAAAAGTCTCCCGCCTGAGCGGGGGACTTTTTGTTATTCCCCGACACAGATAATCACAGAAATTCAGGGTAATATTAGCGTGTACGCCAGAGATATAAGTAAGGAATTTCAGGCAAAAAAAAACCACACAATATATTGTGTGGTTTCTTTAAAGCATATTAATATCATATGCACTTTTATTAAGTGGCGGAACGGACGGGACTCGAACCCGCGACCCCCTGCGTGACAGGCAGGTATTCTAACCAACTGAACTACCGCTC
>NZ_JAERJP010000042.1 GCF_018257575.1 Tatumella sp. JGM91
TAACGTTGAACCCGGAACGGGAAAAACAGGCGGCTTAAATTAACCGGGGGTGACAACTACCTTGACACTTACCGTACCCTGTATAACTGGCGTAATCAGGCTAAATCAGAGGGGAAACCGGTGCCCGGTGCAGAAAAGAACAGTGAACAATGGTCAGCAGAATTTTGCCATGGCCTCCTGAATAATTTCTGCTTTGAGTCGTTCTTCGGCATACATCTTTTTCAGGCGGCGGTTTTCGTCTTCCGGGTCTTTGAGACGGGCCATCATGGAGGCATCCATCCCGCCAAAGCGTGAGCGCCACTTATAGAAACTAGCATTGCTCATACCATGCTCGCGGCACAGTTCAGAAACCGGCGTTCCGGCCTCGGCTTGCTTCAGGATGGACATGATCTGGCTGTCGGTAAAACGCGATTTTTTCATAGAGATCTCCCCGGTTCAGATTACGAGAAAACTCTACTTATAAACACCCCGATTTTTCGGGGGGATTACCGTCAGTCCGTTTTTGTACTGACCTTATTAGATCAAAGTCCTGACTTTTCAGCCAGGACTTTGTCAGCAGTCTGGGACTTAATATTTATTAAGTCTTTAATGATACAGAGAGTCAATCCAATCTTGCCCCAAATATCTATAGTTTAGAGACAAGTTCTTTAAAACCATATGATTGTTATAATCAAACTCATTTTTCCAAAATGCTAAAACACCGGGAACCCAAAAGTGATATTTTGAAAGAATGCTAAATGCATCATCTTCATTTTTTGGAATTTCTTCATCATATGGTACTAAACTTACACCTTCTCCCGAATGCTCAAATCCATCAATATGACGTATTTTACCCAGTACATCGAGTTCACGAGAGTTAGGAAGGACTAACAACTCTTCTAAAACCTCTTGGCATAGCTTAGTATTCAACTCATCGAAATTTAAATTGCTTTTACCTGATGCAATATTTTCAATGGAAGCTAATGCAAAATGATGAAGATTAACGATAATTTCTTCGTAGACCTTTTTTTCAGTTTTATAGTCTTGATGTATAACTACAATTTCATCATCCACACTCTCATAACCCTTAACTGAGCCGTGAGGGGCGCTATGTAGAGCCTCGAGCAAAGGAGCTAATTGAATTAATTTTCTTTCATAATTTGGATGTTGTAGCCCATTGCAAATCATACCTTTCATACTTCCTGATGAGTATAATTTTCCAAGAGAATTGCGCCACAAACCAAAGTAAAAACCAGAAATTGAAATGTTAGGCTCTACAAAGTTTATGATTTTTTTTATTGCACCCTGCATATTACCCTGCCAGCCTAAATCAACTATTGCAGTGCGACTTTGATTGTTAAATATTTTAAATTTTTCAAAATACTTAATAGCATTCACTCTTGATTGTGCACTAAAATCTAAAATCTCCTTTCTTAAATCACCAAATAACTGCCTAAGATTAATGTAATCATCGTTGGAGCTAATGATGTATTCAGGATTTTTAAATATAGCATTTATCTTAGAAAGTATGTTTTTTGATATCGTAATCCCTGTCCTTTCTACAAAGGTTTTAACAGTTCTACCTTTTTCCCCTCCACTGATTAGAAAGTCTATAATTGATGGAGTTAATTCAACAATTGAAGACATAATCAGTGATTTTCTTGAGACTTGAAAGTAAGATGCTTTGATGTTTTGAGGTACAAGATTTTTCGAAGAAAGAATATCCCAAACTTTTTTTAGTATATAGCCATCTCTTGAAAGGAAAAGAAGATTGTTAACTCCTGTTTTTTCTGCATTTTCTGCTATCCATTTAACATAGCTCATATACATAACAGAAAGATAATTCTCTCCAATTCTTTTATAGGTATTATTGCAAAAGATATCGTTTATTCTATTTTTTTGCACAAACTTTGATAAAGTTAATGTGGTTGAATTAACATTATTCCTGTTTTTTTGATCTTGTGCCAAAAAAGGAAAATGTACTGTATTTAATCCATGTTCACTAGCTCGTTTGATGTCTCCCCATGAACTATCACCAAAATGGATGATGTTATTTGGTTCTACGTCAAGGGTCTGAAGTACATGAGGCCATAAGCGACCTGACCCCTTAGTTAACTTAATTTCACTTGAAATAAAGAGTTTTTGATATGTATTAAATCCGCATTTAATCAATATGCTTTCAATAATTTTTTTATCTAAGTACATATCAGATACAAAAACAACTTGTTTACCGTCATTTAAAGCTTTATTGTAAATTTTTACCATTGGTTCAATAGGAATGATATTCTCAAATTCAACTTCATTTTCAAAATGGAGTATTTTATCCGAAAGTGAATCGTTGATATTAAGTAATGACTTCAGTTGATAGTATATCTCATGCAGCGTAACTTCTTCCCGATATTCATTTCTCGCTGCCTTCCTAGCTCTTTCTTCAGCTTCAATTCTGCATAATGTGAATTTTTTTAATTGCTCATTGTTTAAAATTTTTTTTGATCGTTCTGCCACTAATGAAAATATATGCTTCGGCGCTGCGACAAGTCTAGTAACTACAGTGTCGAAAATATCAAAGCTTACAACTACTGCTTTGTTGTAATTCTCTTTACTGTCAGTTGTTAAATTTGCAAAAAAATTATCTTTCATGATCTCTAAACTTAAATTATTGGTTGATGGATTAGTTGATTTTTAATACTTTTCTTTTTATAAATAAAATTGGCTTTGATACAGCTGAGAAAACTTTGAAAATTCTCTCAATTAGTTTATAAGATTCAATGCTTGTCGCTAATGATTCATTCGCAATACGAATTTGCTCATTTTTAAATGACATATGATAGTGAAGTAGCTCATGCATATCACTAATGGTTTTTTCTGATCTAGACAAAACTTGATCTAATCGATGTTCCAATCCTGTAATTCGATTATTGAGTTCATGATGAACTTTCGCTTCGTTAATTAAGAAGCCAAGCATCCAAGGAGCTTCTTTTGTAGCTTTTCTCAGTAGTGAGTTGCGATATAATGTGTTATATCTTAAATGTTTGTTAATTCCTTGTGTAACGCTATTCCCATATGCGTTATTTTCACTTTGAATGCGATGATGATAGAATGCTAATTTTTTTGGTAAAACTCCAATATCGGCTGAAAATAGCGCTCTTATATTGAAATCCCAATCACCTAAAACAGGAAGGTTTTTGTTAAATATACCAATTTCTTCAAACAGTTTTGTTCTGAACATGAAGGAAATTGGAGCAAACGTGTTTTCACCCAGTAAGCGATATAAGTCTATTTCAGTATACCAATTGTTGAATTCGCATTCCTCAATGAATTTTATCTCGCTGTCAGTAACCGTCTCTCTAATTAATGTAGTGTGTGTTACTACGCCGCCGTAAAATTTACTTGACTCGCCTGAAAGATAATCTACACATTCTTCTAAAAATTCTTTATCCCACGAGTCGTCATCATCGTGAACTATAGCAAACTCACTTTCAATAAGTTCTACAGCACTATCACTAGCTGCTTCCATTCCTAAAGCAGAATCATGATGTAAAATAGTAATTTTGTTTATCAAAGCGTCACGGTACAAGTTAACGCACTGTTCAACACCTTTCTTATCACCGCCATCATTGATGATATATAAATGCCATTTAGAATATGTTTGCTCTACTACGCTTGTAATGGCTCGAGCCAAAAGGATTGGTCTATTTTGCGTTCGCATAATAATCGAAACGCACTTATCTCCACTGTTTACATCATAATTATTTGAACAGGGGTAGTCGATAATGCAACTTTTATCATCGTAAGGTTTAATTTTTTGATTACGAGTGTCTTCGGTTAACAAAAAATCCCCTCCCTTACTTCCATCAATCAAATTATTTTTGGTTGAGTTCAAAATGAAGAGGTTCGGATGAACTACACTGTGAGGCATCATCATTTTTTCACTGAAATTATCAAAATAATTTGCAGCTAAGCTTTTTTTCTTGATGAACAGAAATGCATTTTGCCGATACCACCATGGTAAAGACTCGTCATGCCAAAATTTAGGGCGTATAAAATCTACAACAAAGAATCCATTCTTACTGAAGTGTTTTATCCATTCTTGAGGCCAAGCTTCATTAATATGACCTGTTCCTCCCTGAAATGGAATTGCAGCAGAAAAAAGCACTACGTCTGAGGCTTTACAAAGTTGGTCAATGAGCAGCAACCCACTTGCATGGCTAATGTGTTCGATCACTTCCATGCAAATTGCTAAGTCATATTTTTCATTTATAGATAAGTTATCTGATTCCAGATCTATTTCTGTAAAAAATGCACTATCTATAGACATCTCTTCACGATCAACATAGTGACCGTCATAACCTTGTATGGTTGTAGCACCTAGTTCATTTGACGCTTTTAACCACTCTCCCATCCCACAACCGATATCAACCACTGAACCGAAGTTATACAAGTATTTAATTTCATTAAGTATTTTAATTGCGGCCCGATAGCTGCTTTCTCTTTGGCTATCATAAAAACCTTTATCGTACAAATCTTCTGACATATTACCTCAATTGATAATCTATTTAAGTTAATTATTAATAAGCCTTATCGCACTATTAAATTTAGTAATAAAACTTACATTAATTGAGATAAATCTTAACTATGTCATATCGAGATTTCAATAAAATTGAGTTTGCGAAAAATTTCATATAAATTTACTTTTTAAAAGTGACGAACTTTTACAATAAAATTCAAACACTTAAACAAAAAAACAATTTAAATACAAATGATTTTAATTTGTCAAATAAATCAAAAGTTTTTTTAATACTACGAAAATTCCCCTCAGTGTCAGCATAGTTGTCACCCCCTCTGAAAAATCAATCTGAGGACATGGAGTGACACATGAAACGTATT
>NZ_JAERJP010000043.1 GCF_018257575.1 Tatumella sp. JGM91
CCGGTCGTTACCGCCTTGTAGAAGTACGGGCTGGACGAGTCGGTTTGCTTGGTGAACTGGAACGGGGTATGGATACGGGTACCGGTCAGCTTGCCGGTGTTGTTGTCGGTCGGGATATACAGGTTATGCTGCTGCGCCACCACTTCAATACTGCCGTCACGATCCTGAACGTCCACAGACCCTTTGATGTCCGCGCCGCCATCGTCTTTCAGCCAGAGGTAAACAGGGATTGCCATGATAATTTCTCCATTTATACACATCATCCTTCAGGCTGCCTCTTTGCCGGCGACCGTCATTCGCCCCGTTCACAGAGCTGTCTCTGCTGCCGGGGACTCATTCCGTTGCCGCCGCGATCCGGCCCGAATGACTTTGTGTATTCTTTTTATAAAGCGCCATTATTCTGCGATGGCGCCGGGGGTGGGCCCGGTCGCTGGCAGGCATTCGCCTGCGGTACCAGACTGATTTCGACACGGCGGTTAAGCGCCCGGCCCTGCGGGGTGTCATTGGTTGCGATCGGACGGCTTGCACCATAGCCCTGCACCGCAAAACAGCTTTCAGGTACATCCCCGGTGTCACGCATCCAGTCACGCACCGCTTCAGCACGCTTCAGGGACAGCGTCTGGTTCAGTGCCGGCTTACCGGTGTTATCCGTATGGCCCGCCACCACAATCAGCCAGCCGGGTTTGCCCCTGATGCCGACCAGCGAGTTAACCAGCAGTTTGGTGGAGCCGAGCCTGAGATCGAAGCTGCCGGAATCGAACAGCGACATGCTGTCGAGGCGCAGATTTTTCGGCCCCTGAATGATTGTCTTAATAACCGGGGGAGGCGGCGGCGGCGGTGCCCAGTCGCTGATGGCGGCCTCAATGGCTGGCACCAGGTGCAGCCCCTGATACAGCCCCAGACGATAACGCAGTGGCTCTCCGCGACGCTGCCAGTCGTCCAGTAATGCGCTATCACTCCTGAGGCGCTGCTGCGCACGCAGTTTCGGTGCAACAGGCTTGCCCGTCAGTTGCTGATATAACGCAAGGTGATCGCCAATATTACGAATCAGGCGCTGGTTATTCACCCAGGATGCCAGCATGGCCAGTGCGAGGAAAATCCCGCCCAGTAATCCGGCATAGCGCCAGAACAGCATTCTGTGGCTGATACCACGTCGGCGCGGTAACGCCGGCAGTTGCAGTTCAGGCAGCGGTAATGGCTCGCTGGTCACAACAACCTCCGGTGGCAGCGCCGTTACGGAAGTGATGTGTTGTTGCCAGAGATTACCCGCGATACCGCTCACCGGTACCATGCATATGCCCTGCACGCAGAGCTTGATCACAGGTAACTCACCCCGTCGTACCGACAACAGGTCATTCACCACACTGTTCTGCCAGTCAAGCAGACTCTCCAGCCACAGCCCCTGGCTCAGACGCGAAAGCCGCTCCTCCGGGACTGTTTCGCGGGTCCACTCCGTCAGCGACAGATTGCCCGGGCCGGGCGGATACGCCTGAATACCACTCCGCGAGCTTAGTGTGGTAAACCAGACCGGCTCCGCACCGGTACAGACAGCAGGAGGTGACACCCAGACCACGGTCCACAACGGAGGGATCATGCCAAATGCCTCCCGGCACTGGACGACAGCCCGCTGCCAGCCCCGCAGAGACTGGGTAAAATCATCACCGGACCTGTGCTGTTCAGGTACCACCGCCAGCATAACGGAGATTTGCGATACCAGAGCGGGGCGCACCAGGCTCAGGTGCAGGGCAAAGAGTGGCAGCTGTTCCGCATCTTTCACCCACAGATACCATCCCTGCCGGGTTTCCCGGTGGCGTGAACCAGACACAAACAGCAGGGTGTTGTCACCACAGACGAGGATCACCGCCCCCTGGAAATCTTCCGGTGGCAGGTTTTCATCCATAATCTCCGGGACAGCGGTCACCCGTGCCTGAGAAGCCCTGCGCTGACGCCAGAACATCCCTCCGGACACCAGAACGACCAGCAGACTGAGTGCCACACGGCTGCCTGTGGACAGTGGCCAGAATCCGAGGAGAAGCCACAGTGCCAGTACGGCACCCAGAGCAGTTAACAAACTTTGGTACGTATCCCGCATCGCTTACCCCGGCCTGAGGGTCTGGCTTACCAGATCAGTAAGTGAAGACGAAAGGAAGAACCAGAGCGCAACCAGGGCGACAGCGGCCACACCCCAGGTCAGCCAGTACCAAGGGCGGCCACCGTACAAGCGTGATCCCCGGACAATCATCGGGGTGTCCTGTGCCAGCGTGAAAGCCGGTACCCGCTCCGCGAGTGTGCGAACAATAGTTTCCCGGCGCTCATCATGCCGGGCGCGATACTGACCGACAAATCCCAGTTGCAGGGTCCGGTACATGCAGGTCAGTACCGCTGTATCCGGCGCAGTTTCTTTCAGCAGGTTACGGATCCTTGCCCACAGTTCCTCACCGGCATTCAGGGTGCCAAAGAAGTGTGCCTGCAGCGGGTCACGACGCCAGGTCAGATAACCATCATCGGTAGTTCCCCGGTTCATCACACTCTCATCAAGCAGTGCACACAGGGCATACAGCATATGGTCACGGCTGATGTCGCTGTTACCTGCCTCTGTGAGTGCAGCTTTCGCTTCCTGTACCAGGCCGCAGGCCCGGCGATAAAGCCCCTCCCCGTCCCGGATTTCCTGACCGCCCCGCAGCTGACTGGCCATCAGCCAGCCCGGGTAGAAAATACGTTCTGTCTGGCTGAGTTCGGATTTATTCATGAGCGCAGCACCGCAAACAATTCAAGATTCACATCCCCCAGTGAACGCGGGGTATAGAAAGTACAACTGCCCATCTCAAGCATCGCACGCCCCGCCTCCGTAGTCAGATCCAGCGAGAAGTACTGGTTCTCAAGGCGTAACGGGATAGCCGCCGGAACATGGGCCAAAGGCTTGATAGCCATCCCGCTCAGAGCCACATTCACCACATCAGACACATCATCAAAGCTGCCTGCTTTACACAACTGCGGGAATTTCTCCTGAAGTTCATGATTCGGCATGGAGGAGCGTACGGAGAGGTAGAAGTCTGCCCCTTCGCGCAGGCGTGCATCATGCAGGACGCCTTTCCACATTTGTTCCTGATGGGCAAGCTGAATACTGACCACACGCGACGGCAGGCTCGCTTCCAGCAGCTTATCGAGCAGGGCCAGCAACGGCGGGAATACCCGCTCCGGTGCATCGTGCTGATAAGCAGGAATATCGCCGATATCGTGCTGCAGTGAAAAGGTCAGCAGGCTGCCGGCCAGACGGGTCAGTTCGCGGTACAGCAGTTCCGGGTGACGTTCCGGCGTCTGAAGCAGTTCAGTCAGCACCGGTCCGGCGCTGTTCAGGGCATTGAGCAGCCAGAACAGAGATACATCCGCGACCGCAAAGTCGGCCATCCGCGCATTGCTTTCACGACGCATGACCATCAGTCGACGGCGGCGGGCCTGCAGACGGACCAGCAGGCCATCCAGTTCAGTCGTCAGCCAAGGGCTGGCAGCAACAGAAAGCATCGGCGGAATAAAAGCCGGATCGCGGCTCCACTGTCCTTGCGCATTAGGTACCAGCCGGGCCACCGGACAGATCAGATATGCCGCGTTTTGCTGGCTGGACAGGCGCAGAGTCAGCGCATGACGCAGAATCCCGAGTTCCCCGCTTTCATGCCCGGCCAGCTCCTGTACCACCACACGCTCAGCTTTCCAGCGACGCGGGCGCTCACTGTCCTGACCATTATCCAGGTTGCCGCCACTGGCGCTGAGTAACGGCAGCGCGACAACCACCTCAACAGCTTCACTGCCAGCGGCAACAGACACATCACAGACCGGAGGAAGCCTGTCTGCCAGGTCGGTATCAACAAGGGTTCCGTCCTGAAAGCGCACCACCAGACGGGTGGCATTCAGGCGTGAGAGCGCAAGTGCCGCATCATCAAATTCAGCCGCCACCACGCCCCAGGGATGAGAAATCCCCATTCTGGCGACCATGTCGGCAACGTGTTCACTCCAGCGATCCTGCTGCTGGAACTGTTGCGGAGCCAGAGCGGCTCCGTCTTCCCAAAGCGGACGGTAAATTTTCATCCCTGATTTCACCTCGTGTTACGATTTTGCTTTCGGCATCCGCGAAACCAGTGACAG
>NZ_JAERJP010000044.1 GCF_018257575.1 Tatumella sp. JGM91
GTTGTCGATCCACTTCGCCGGTCGACTTGATAATCATATCGACCTGTAAGCCTTGACACAGAATAATGAACACCCTCTACAGGCTGAGTTCGCGGGCTGCAGCGGCCACACCAATGCGTTCCGCCAGTTTAAGTGCTTCCTGACGGAATTCAGGCGTGTGCTGCTTGCGTGGCTTTTTAGTGGTTGATGCTGGTTTTGTCATGTGAGTCACCTCTTACCTGAGAGTTTACTCACTTAGTCGCGTGCCCACTATTGCTGGGTAAGATCATTTCACCTATAACTCAATTTTAAAATTTTCTCATTCCTTTGAGATCCCCCATACTGCTTGGTTCGATATCTGAAGCCATGGTTTTTAGTATTTTTATCAGCCTTTTGTTTTTTTCCATGGAATCTTCATTTATAGATAATGCCTTCAGTGCGTCATTAAGATTTCTAGCGAAATCTGCTCTATTCCTTGGAATTGGTAGAGTTCCTTTTTCCATTTCCAACTGAAAATCTTTAAGGCCTTCAGTTAATTGAACTGCAATATCTTTAGATATCCTTCCTTTCTTATTCAAATCATGTAATTTCCTTCTGGCCTTATTTGAATTATTATTTTTTACACATGCCAACGCCCACTTCCATAATAAATTAAGGTCTATTTCATTAGATGAAAAATCTATAATATTACTGTATATTTCCACCCTCATATCTGGAAGGAGAACGCTTATTAGCGTAGCCCTATCTTGGTGGAAGTATAAGTCTCTATCTTCTAGCTCATCAATTATAACTAATAGATACAAATTAATTGCTTCATTAGCAAGCTTATTGGCCGTGCTATTATTTATTTCTCTATTTCTAGAATAATGAGATGCCTTTCCTGCACAATCATTGATGAGGTGTAATGAATCAGTTATTTTTCTACTAACTTTTCCTTTTAGCATAGTTATTAACTCTGATAATTTTTTTACTAAAATCACCACCTCCTAATTTATCAATTAGAAAATCACTCACTATCATCTCAGCGTAAAATCTCGCTATATGAACTTTCGTTTCATTAGATGCAGCATCAGAAAACAACTCAATAACTCGATGGCTAATCACTGATGGGTAGAGAATATCTTCTTTCATTTTCACTCTTTAATTAATGAAGGATACTTGCTAATTTATAGCATATTTTGTACATGCATAAATACTATTTTCTAGATGACATCGTTAAGTGCGGTAATCCCCCCATTTTTAACGGAGGTAATAGGTAGAATGGTCCCCTCCCTTTTATTCTGGTAATTCCTGGCTGACTGCATCGTCACGCAGGCGCATGATAGTTTGTCGTGAGGTACCAAACTCGCGGGCTATGGCGCTGATACTGGCACCAGCTTTCAGGTGTTCAAGCGCTGCCTGCCGCTTTTCCTGGTTCAGCGCCGGTGACGCGACGAATCCGCTCTGTGGGCGCAGCATAAAGGACAGGCAGAAAAATTTTACTTCGTCCATCCCCTGAGTGAGATGCGTCTGTTTAGCAGAGTTTTGAAATGTAAGGCCTTTCCGTAATATAAAAGGCTACATCATCGCGAACTTTGCAATAGTGACAGTTTTTCAAACGGTTATCTCCTTACTTTCCTTTTCTCCAGGCATTTAACCCAGATAATTTGGTTGACAGAATAGCCTATATAGCTACCAGAACAGACACCGGATCTGTATGATTATAAGGAAATTTTTAATCTCAGGAAATTAAGATGGCGCTGACATCCGAAGTTGAAAAAATCTTCAGAAAAATTCACTCGCAGTTCAAAATCAGAAATCCCGAATGCAACCGTATTGAGATGCTGACTGGCGTTCTGGATAAGTATGCAGGAGCTGGGAATTATTTCGTAACGCCTGCAGTCATCATGGCAACTGAGGATATCCGGGGTTACTGTGTGGTCATTAACAACTGCAGGGGATTTATACCGGAGACCGCAGCGTTGGCGCTGAAGAGTAACCTTCTGGTGGCCATTGGCGCAGAATTCAGCGCAGCAGAAATTATTTTGCCTCTCTATTTTTCTATGGGGGAGATTGAGGCGCACAGCGCCGATATCCTGACCGGTACGACGCGTGAGCAAAAACTTGAACTGGGGAACCGCGCCCTTATGACCCTGCTGAATATAGATGCCCTTTCTCGTCTGGCGACAGGCCACTATCCTCTATATTCCACACTGGAAAGCTGTCACATCCAGATCAGAGAGACAGTAGAGCTGTACAGTCTGGGGTATATCCGCTCAGCCATTACCACGCTTTTACCCTGTATTGAGCATGCTATCAGGGCGCTGGGAATAAAAGTGGGAATAAAAAATCCTGAGACAGTAAAAACTGCTGATCTGGCCGAAATATACAGTGCATGGTTTAAATTTTATATTAATCAGGTTGTTTTTAAAGATTACGACTGGAAACCCCAGTCAGTCCGTGAAATTAGTTATTTTTCTGGATTTGATGAAAGAATTCAGATTGGGTCCATCGGGCTGAATTACTTCAGGAATAATTTGTATCAGCATAGCTCGTCAGATGATGGTATCAGCGGTCTTAACCGTCACAGCATACTTCACGGTTTTATGCCGAATTATTTCACTGACGCTAATTATCTGCGACTGATCAATTTCCTAAATAATATCTGTTTTATGATTTCTTTCACTGGGGACAATTTCTCTAACTTCTTTCCGTCCCAGACGTCGGAGTCGAAAGTCTTCACCCGTCATCTTTATAAACTTCAGGAAATCGGGGCCGCCCGCGCACGGCTTCTGGATGAGATGGAAATGACACGCTGAATGGTGACAACCGGGTCGTTATCTTTCTCACCGCTATTTTTACTCCACACCAGATATTCACCCAAGAGTACTTGGTTAAGGCCGATGACACCTGTACTGGATACAGGCATACTAAATTAGTTCAGAAATTACCCTGGAACTACCGTTTGCTGAGCGATCGGGAATGGTCCGGTCGAAATGCCGTAGCGCTCAGTGCGGGCATCAATAGCATTTATCTCTCACGGGCTAACCTCGATGTCGCTTTTGACGACAGCGGCCGACAGATAAATCCGCTGAGAGCGGGTCTGACGGGGACCATAGCGGGGGTGATGAAGCTATTTAATCGCTGTGGCTGGCAGAGCCTTAGTCTGGTGCCTCCCTGCCCCATCAGTATTCGCTGATCCCTCAGTGTCAGCATAGTTGTCACCCCCTCTGAAAAATCAATCTGAGGGCATGGAGTGACACATGAAACGTATTTCACCGGAGCGTAAGGC
>NZ_JAERJP010000045.1 GCF_018257575.1 Tatumella sp. JGM91
GGAATAGCTCAGTTGGTAGAGCACGACCTTGCCAAGGTCGGGGTCGCGAGTTCGAGTCTCGTTTCCCGCTCCAGATTATATAATACCAGAGAGTCGATAAATTTCTGGTAAATGCCAAAACAGGACCGAAAGGTCCTGTTTTCGTTTTAGCCGCTGATGCTGTCCGCAGCCGGAATTGCCCCTGAATTTCTCTTCTCTGTCATTACCTTTCAGTTTTTGTACCGCTATCAATCGGCCAGTCCTGTCCGCGACAGTACCTTTTGGCCGCAGAATAAAACATAGCTGTTGAGAGTTATCATAGTCTGCGGGCTGAATATTGCGCTGATGGTGATGCTGTTAAGGACTGCATCGGCGGCCAGTGATTACGGTCGGGACTGGCAGGGTTGGTTTATACAGTATCACGACAGACCGCCTGACAGGCAGTGTAACGCGAAGGCGCGTACCGGCACGCGGTAGTGTCGGAATAAAAGTGATTCCTGAACGCGGGGGGATTGTTCACTGAACCGGCAGTGAGCGCGGGTAATTTAATCACTTTCATTTTCAGGTGTTTGCTCTCTGAACAGTTCGCTGAATTTTCAGTCACTCAAACGTTTTTCTCAGAAAAAAAAGCGTATTGCTCTTGCCAAGCATGGGGAACAAGTCCATAATAGCCGCCATTCCAGAGACAACAAGACATTAAGTCTTCGGAATCAAATAGTTAAGTCTGAATCTGATTTCAGATTAAAAGAATTAAAGATTATAGCGCAAAGTAACGTGTTGTAATTTAAAGAGTTAAAAGGCGCGTTGGCAGAGTGGCCATGCAGCGGATTGCAAATCCGCCTACCTCGGTTCGACTCCGGGACGCGCCTCCAGATTTGCCCGGGTGGTGAAATCGGTAGACACAAGGGATTTAAAATCCCTCGGCTGTATGGCTGTGCGGGTTCAAGTCCCGCCCCGGGCACCACTGATTCAAAATGAACAAAAATAAGCACTTATGTGCAATGTCGTTTAACCGCCGCAAGGCGGTTTTTTGTTTTCTGCGGTTGTACGTTATTGTCAGGCAAAAAAACCAGCTTTAAGGCTGGTTTCTGTGGTTAGGGTATGTCCGGAGAAAGTGCCGGGATCACATGTTGTGGATCGCGTTCTATCGCTCTGAGCAATGCTTTTGCCGGTCCGGTGGGTTCGCGTCGTCCCTGTTCCCAGTTCTTTAGCGTATCAACATTTACTGAAATCAGTTTAGCGAACCCACTTTGTGAAAGACCTGTGGCTGTTCTGATAGCTTTGACCTTAACTGCGGTAACCATTGTTTCACGGGATGGTTCACGTGAACCATCAACAATTTCATTCATTTGCGCCATACTTTCTGTCAGGCGTTCAAACAGTTTCTTGTCCATTACCAGCTCTCGTTCAACGCCCTTAACAGACGTTTTTCTTCCTCAGATAAATCATCCCTGATGCCTTTTTTATAGATGAGTAGTAGCCTGATCTGTGATTCGGATACTTTATAGTAGTAAATTACCCGGACACCACCACGTTTACCTTTGCCTTTGGCCGCCCAACGTACCTTACGGAGGCCACCTGTATTTTGGATCACGTCTCCCCAGGCAGGGTTGTCTGCCATGAACTGCTGAAACTCACAATATTCATCATCGTTCAGTAGTTCCTTTACATCTTCGGTGAATATATGGGTTTCAATAAATAGCATAAGTATACGTCATTGGCGTATGGCGGCAGAGATGCTAGCACCTATAATCTATAAGTCAATGGTGTATAGTTCGGTGTGGGATTGCGCTTATAATAAAGTGGAAAAATTCAATAATCAGCTAAATTGAGTAGCTGTAAATAATATACAATTTAAAATAAATCATAATCTTATGCGTTTTAAACGCAGCATTGTAGTTTTTAAAACCAATCGGCTGTATGGCTGTGCGGGTTCAAGTCCCGCCCCGGGCACCACTGATTCAAAATGAACAAAAATAAGTACATATATGCAATGTCGTTTAACCGCCGCAAGGCGGTTTTTTGTTTTCTGCGATCCGCAGTGGCAGCAAAATGGCAGCAATGCGTTTTATCACCAATCCATTGATGTGACTTCTTCGCGATTATTAAAAGGGTTAAGTGCGACAACTGCATCAGGAGGATCTGCTGCAAAGTGGGCATATTTCATCGCCATTGTAATGTGACCGGGTACCAGCTGAATCAGCAGAGTATTCTCTCCCCGCATCATAAAATGACTGGCGAAGGCTGTCGCCTCTTTACTGGTCTCCAGCGGCCAATACAGCTTATATGATGTGAAAGCACAACCGGCCATGCCAGCATCCAGAGTACGAACGGTATGCCAAACTGACACCGGAGCGTATCCGCCAGACAGGGCAGGGTGTGACATAGTTGTTGATGCCGTGATAAAGACGCCGGTGAATTGGAAAAGATGGCAGGCAACAGCGCATCCACCCGGTTATCTTCGGTGGTGTGGACCGCGGAACGGTAGCCGCGGTGATCGAATTTTTGGCCGTGATCATGACATATTTATCGGCTATGCAGAAACGGTAACGAAGAATCAGTCACCGGTTTTCGCCTGCTGTGACTGCGGATATTCTCTCGTCTTTGAACTCGTCTGATACAGCCCCGGTACATTTTTATGTGCCGGGGCTTGTTCATCTACGGAGGCCGGTAAGTGTCAAGGTAGTTGTCACCCCCGGTTAATTTAAGCCGCCTGTTTTTCCCGTTCCGGGTTCAACGTTACC
>NZ_JAERJP010000046.1 GCF_018257575.1 Tatumella sp. JGM91
GGTTCATCGCGTTTTACCGGGGAACGCTGCTTTTATCTTCAGGAAGAAGTAGTCATTATCCCGGTATCCATATGCCATGCGTTTCAGCACCTTGATCTTGTTATTCATTCCTTCAAGCATGCTCGTATTCAGCCGGTGCGTCGCACTGGCGATTATTCCGCTTATGTAGTTCTTCAGCTTGTTAGCGAACTGCTGTAACGCCCTGATCCCACTCTCATCACACTGTCTGTACCACTCATTCCAGCGTGCCTGTGCGGTGGCCTTGTCTGGTGCATACCACATCTCCTTCAGCGCAGTTTTCATTACATACACGGTATTTAGCGGCTGGTTGGCTTCCAGCAGTTCTGCCAGTTTTACCTCATGTCCTGCCGGCAGGTTTTCCGGGTTACGCAACAGTAACCAGCGGCTGCGCTTGATAACCTTACGCGCTTTCTTGTTGTCACGCAGCTGATTAGCCTGGTCGACCCGCACCCTGTCGATAACCTCACGACCGAACTTTGCCACGACGTGGAAGAGGTCATACACCACTTCTGCCTGTGGGCATTGCTCTCTGACCTCCAGGTCCAGTGCAGTATTCATATCCATCGCTACAGATTCAATGGCAGCGCAGCCTTCAGGACCCAGCCAGGTGAAGAACGGACGGAAGGCCACCCGGCTTCGACCTTCACCGACCCACAACACCTGCTGTGTATCTGCATCCACGACAACGGTGGCATAACGATGGCCTTTAAACAGAGCGAACTCATCCATTATCAGGCGGCGCAGGGTACGACGCTCAGGCTCTTGTAGCTCGCGTCGCAGTCGACGGAGGTCGATATTCTTGATGGTATGCCAGTGCAGCCCCGTCAGCTGCGCTACATGCTTAACGGGTAACAGCCGGGTAAGAGACTCCACCCAGACAGCTAAAGTGGAGGTATAACGTTGTCGCTCAGGCAACCAGGATATGCGTTCAGTAACGATACCGCAGGATGCACATCGCAGACGGCGAACGGGAACCTGAAGTGTGATGCGCCAGTGCAGCAAGTCACGCTCACGAACCCGGCGCAGGGAAGTATCATGAACAGCACAGGTGTTCTGGCCACATCGGCGGCAGGCAGGAGCAAAGTCCGGGTCAGGCCGGAGGGTAATAAGAAGCGCATCGTGTGCGCATGGGGTAAAGGAATCGACGGTGAAACCTTCCCAGAAAAGCGAAGAGAGGTTAGCATTCATGGCAGACGGCGGTTTAGTGGCTGGTTAGTGTTTTGGCGAATACAAAACTAACCACTTTTACCGCCGTTTTCTATTAATTCACGCTAAGGTGCGATGAACCT
>NZ_JAERJP010000047.1 GCF_018257575.1 Tatumella sp. JGM91
AGTGAGCCATCCACCTGTTAGACGGGGTTTTGGTTTTTATAAGCCTGCTGCAAGCACAGGGCGCAAGTTGAAAACTGTGTCACATTTGCATAGCTGATGTGTCACGTTTGCACACCTTGCGCTATCCTGCATGTATTGGCTCTTTTGGTAGCTTAAAGGGCATTAAGGGCGGCTTAACAGGTGGATGGCTCACTTTGTTCACCATCCACCTTTGCCTAGTGTTGGGGTCGTTACAGCCCGTCAAGGGTACGCTAACGCCGCTAACGCGCCCCTGACTGGCTTTCACTCTAAATCGAGGTCTTGCTGGTCTTTAGCATCGCCGTCCAGCTCTTGCCCCTTGAACATCGCTACGATCCGTCGTTGGACATCACCATCAACGTTCACCAGAGTTTTACTCACAAAAGCGGCGTATCCCTTGCTCGTGTTGTACCCCTTCCAAACCTCATGTGGGTCTAGAGCATAGGCGCAAACGTTGCCTGCAACGGGGATTCTCACCACTGCGTTTTTTGATTCTAGGTAGTTTAGCCAGCGTTTTATCGTGCTCCTGCTGACGTTCAGTTTGTCAGCTAAGAACTGCTGTTCAGCTACAACAGCACCACAAGTTGGATCTATGTGTTCAGCCAAGAATGAGTAAAGCGAGATCGCAGCTACTCCCTGCTTGTCCTTAGAAAGCTCTCTAATGCGTTCCCAGCCCTTCGGAGACACTTGGGTGAACTTACTGTTCTTTTGCTCTTCACGCCTCTCCTGAGCCTCTCTAGAGCGTTCTAAATCGATCTCTCTCATCCGTCTTTGAGATTGCTTATCCAGTCCCGAAATCATCGCCATACTCCATGAGCTAAAGGTAGCTCAAATTTAAGCTATCTTAGCTCAAAAGTAAACTATCTTAGCTCAAGCTAGCTCACGTATGCATGGTCTAGAGCTAGCTCACGCATGCGTGGTCTAGCTTAAAAATGATAATCTATAAAAATCATATACTTACATATTTCCCCTTATCTAATCTTTAAAACCCAAAGATCAACACCTAACTGAAATGGTAGCTCCCTCCCTTTGGTCGGGCATTTTGGGGTCAAGGTTCGCCCCTGGGCGACCGCGATAGCGGTTTAACCTTGATGCAAAAATGAACGATCAACACTGGATCGAGGTGGGTGGTTCACGGAGTGAGCCATCCACCTGTTAGACGGGGTTTTGGTTTTTATAAGCCTGCTGCAAGCACAGGGCGCAAGTTGAAAACTG
>NZ_JAERJP010000048.1 GCF_018257575.1 Tatumella sp. JGM91
AATACGTTTCATGTGTCACTCCATGTCCTCAGATTGATTTTTCAGAGGGGGTGACAACTATGCTGACACTGAGGGTGCCCTTCACTCAATTAATGAAATAAATGAGGCTTGTTCTGTTGGTCGAGAAGCTGAATGTACGCAGAAAAAATATACTGAAATAAGTAGCTTTGTTGGTGATACTGGTGGAGGTATCATTGCAGGTGGTATAGCTGTTCCACTATGTATAGCTATTGGTGTTGGAACTGCTGGCGTAGGTGGTTTAGCATGTGCTGTTATAGCAGGTGGCACATTAGGTTACGTAGGGGGTGAGGCTGGCGGCTGGGGTGGAGAAAAAGTAGGAAGTACTATTTATAATGTTATCGAAGGTTCGAAATGAAATCGATAGACATGCTCATATTATGCTTAGCTGCAACATTTGTAGCTTCGCTAGCATTTTATCTTATCTATGGTAAATTTACAGAACGTAAATTCGATCTCATTGCTGATAAGTTCAAAAAACAGTTTGGGTATATGCCTTTTTCTATGACTGCTGGTAAAGGTGGTAGTTTTTTCTTTTGGGGGTATAAGGAATCTTTTCTTATGAGTGCTCTTATCTTCCCTAAGTTCCCAGCAACAAAAAGGACACTGAAAGAAGAAGAAATTTCATTCTTTAAAAATCTAAAGACTAATGAGATCTCTTGGTTCTATATAAAATACACAGCTTTGATTATAGGCTTGATAAGTTTTATTAGCTTATTGATCATCCTTAAAATGCAATCGAATTAACTAAAAAGTAGCTCTTATGATAAAGGGCTATTTTGCTTTCCAGCCAGATTTTTAAGTGGAAAAAAATATCTGGAAGGCACGGTAAGGTAATCCCCCCATTTTAACGGAGGTGATAAGTAGAATCAGGTCATACGTTGAATATGCTGCATCGGCGTGAAGCCATTCAGTGCCATATTCGGTCGTTCGTGATTATAAAACCATTGCCACTGCGTGGTATAGTTCTGCAATTCATCCAGTGATGTAAATAAGTGTTGCCCCAGCCAGTCATAACGCACTGTCCGGTTATATCGCTCAATATAAGCATTCTGTTGAGGTTTACCAGGCTGAATAAAACGCAGAATTATATTCTGCTGGGTAGTGTTCAAAATTCTGTGTCATTTCAGTAAACTAATCTAAAAAAAGAGATGACACATGACCAGGCCCACCTTAGACATTGAAGCCGCCCCCTCAGTGTCAGCATAGTTGTCACCCCCTCTGAAAAATCAATCTGAGGGCATGGAGTGACAGACGCTGCAGATGAAACTGCACGAACTGAATATCACGCCGTCTCACAGCCGTCCGCGGGTCAGTAACGATAATG
>NZ_JAERJP010000049.1 GCF_018257575.1 Tatumella sp. JGM91
GTTTTGGCGAATACAAAACTAACCACTTTTACCGCCGTTTTCTATTAATTCACGCTAAGGTGCGATGAACCTTTTTTATTGCCATGAATAGATACCAACAGCCACTTATCCCTTGTGGCACAAGGTGTGCAAAGTATTCATGAATAGCTTTTTGAATAGATAGAGTCACTGAATAACTAAGCTAGGGAGGCATGGAAATTTGTTTAGGCCTTGGCATTCTGGCCTGCTTATCAATGGTTATTCTCGTTGTTCATACTGTGATGGAATACTTCGAGGATTAGTAACCCCCTATAGCTCATTAACCAGTGGGCTATGTGGGTAATACTGCCCGATGAACAGGAGTGGAAGACCTGTTCTGATTAAATTTCGCCTCTGCTTATGCAGGGGCTTTTTTATGCCTGTCATATCAGCGTCCATTCACTGAGTGGGCGGTTATATGACTACATTCAGGAGAGGATTATGGAAAGCAAAGAGTTACAGCTGTATGCATTGCCAAAGACGGCGGGTGAACTGGAGGCGGCGTTTATCAGTGGTGATTACACCGACCGGCTGATTGAAGAAATCCGCGCTAAAGCAAAGTCAGTCGTTGGTGACATCAACACTGCCAAAGGACGTAAAGCCTACATCAGCATGGCGGCCACCGTTCGCAGCTCAAAGGTAGCGATTGATGATGCCGGTAAGACGCTGGTCGCTGAAATGAAAAAGCGCCCTGCCCTGGTTGATGCCAGTCGCCGGAAGAT
>NZ_JAERJP010000004.1 GCF_018257575.1 Tatumella sp. JGM91
TCTGTCTCATGCACTTCATAACCCGTGATTTTCCGGCTGTACAGGTCGGTTATCATATACAGGTAATACCAGCGTCCCAATAGGACAGTGCGTTATGACTGGCTGGGGCAACACCTGTTTACATCACTGGATGAATTGCAGGACTATGCCACGCAGTGGCAATGGTTTTATAATCACGAGCGACCGAATATGGCACTGAATGGCTACACGCCGATGCAACATATTCAACGCTTATCTGATTCTACTTATCGCCTCCGTTAAAAATGGGGGGGTTACCCTGTTACGAGATAAGTTGAGAGTCTGTGAAATAAAAAAATCCACGCAATTGCGTGGATTTTATGGTTTTTTGTGATTTTTATGAGACTCAATGAAACCTCATAAGACAACACATTTTATTTAGACGTTGAACAGGAAGTTCATAATATCGCCATCTTTAACGATATACTCTTTTCCTTCGGCACGCATTTTTCCGGCTTCTTTGGCACCCTGTTCGCCTTTGAACGCGACAAAGTCGTCAAAAGCGATAGTCTGGGCACGGATAAAGCCTTTTTCGAAGTCGGTGTGGATTTTGCCGGCTGCCTGGGGGGCGGTTGCGCCGACAGGGATGGTCCAGGCACGGACTTCTTTAACACCGGCGGTGAAGTAGGTCTGCAGGCTGAGCAGGGCGTAACCGGCACGGATCACACGGTTCAGGCCCGGTTCTTCGAGGCCCAGTTCGGCCATAAATTCTTCGCGGTCCGCGTCGTCCAGTTCAGCAATATCCGATTCAACCGAAGCACAGACCGGCACGACCACAGAACCTTCCTGGTCGGCGATAGCCCGGACCTGATCGAGGAACGGGTTGTTTTCGAAACCGTCTTCATTGACGTTAGCAATGTACATGGTTGGTTTCAGGGTCAGGAAACTCAGGTAGCGGATCAGGGCTTTTTCGTCTTCATCCAGTGCCAGCGCACGCAGCATGCCGGCATTTTCCAGCTGTGGCAGGCACTTCTCCAGCACTTCCAGTTCGGCTTTCGCGTCTTTATCGCCGCCTTTGGCTTTTTTCTGTAAACGCTGGATAGCGCGTTCACAGGTATCCAGATCGGACAGGGCCAGTTCAGTGTTGATTACTTCAATATCATCAGCCGGATTCACTTTCCCGGAAACGTGAATAATATTGTCATCTTCAAAACAGCGAACAACATGACCGATAGCCTCGGTTTCGCGGATGTTAGTCAGAAACTGGTTACCCAGGCCTTCACCTTTAGATGCGCCTTTTACCAGACCGGCAATATCGACAAATTCCATGGTGGTGGCGATAGTACGCTGAGGTTTAACGATTTCTGCCAGCTTGTCCAGACGCGGGTCAGGCATGGGAACCACACCGGTATTGGGTTCAATAGTACAGAACGGAAAGTTAGCCGCTTCAATACCCGCTTTCGTCAGCGCATTAAACAGGGTGGATTTACCAACATTTGGCAGGCCCACGATACCGCATTTAAATCCCATGCTTGAGTTACCTTATAACGTATTGGCGGCAGATAAACAGACTGCCGCCGGAACTGTAAAATTTTGCCGCATTATACACATAACCACCCATAATGGCGCGGATTTCCGGAGCCGCTTAACCGGCTTTAAAGCTATGCAGGCGGTTCATTGCTTTAAGCCGATCGTCTTTCAGCCATACTTCCGTACAACGGACAGCCTCATCAATGGCTTCGTCAATCAGTTTTTGTTCACTCTGCGGTGGTTTACCCAGAACAAAACCGGTGACTTTATTACGGTCACCGGGATGGCCGATGCCGATACGCAGTCGATGGAAGTCGGCATTATTCCCCAGCTTACTGATGATATCCTTCAGTCCGTTATGTCCGCCATGACCGCCACCTTGTTTGAATTTAGCGACTCCCGGCAGCATATCAAGTTCATCATGGGCGACCAGAATTTCCTGCGGCGTAATGCGGTAAAAAGTGGCCATGGCAGCCACAGCTTTGCCGCTCAGGTTCATAAAGGTTGCAGGTACCAGTAACCGGACATCATTTCCTGCCAGGCTGATACGGGCTGTGTAGCCGTAGAATTTAGGTTCTTCTTTTAACGACTGATTATGTCGTTCTGCCAGCAAATCGAGATACCAGGCGCCGGCATTATGCCGGGTGGCCGCATATTCCGCGCCCGGATTCGCCAGACCTACAATCAGTTTAATACTGCTCACAATTTCTACCCTGCCATGATTACAAAGGCATTAGTTTACTGCCTGACACGCATAAGCACAAAGATCAGTCGCCAGCGCACGTAATGGTAATTTTCGCTCAGGTTTGTGATCTGAGTAGCAGAATTGATTAGTATTGATTACTAAACTTTTGTTTAATTGTTCAACGGCTGTCGCATGGCAGAAAGGGGAGATGATGAAACATAAACAATGTCTGAGATATGGCAATGCGCTGATGGGCATTGGCCTGCTGGTTATTGTTACAGGGATGGTATTAGCCGTGATGAGTCAGTTGCATTCTGTTCACCTGCCTGCGGTTGCTGTGGAAGGTGCTGTGTTTGCTATCTTCCTCGGAGCCTTATTATGGCTGGCGGGCGCACAACTCGGCGGACGTGAAAAAGTCTGTGACCGCTATTTTTTGCTGCGTTACAGTGGCTGTAATCTGCATCCGCGCCATAAATCATCACCGGTAACGGATGTGGATTCAGTGACTCAGTAACGCGCAGCGCTTTCCGGACCAGCATAACGTTTATATAACAGCGGGTCATTACATGAAAAAGCCGGGCATTATGCCCGGCTTTTTAGCTGAAATGATAAGCAGTGATTAATGCTCAAACATTGCAGAGATAGATTCTTCGTTACTGATACGGCGGATAGCTTCAGCCAGCATTCCGGATAATGTCAGCGTCCGGACATTAGGCAGTGCTTTGATTTCCGGTGACAAAGGAATGGTATCACAGACAACCACTTCATCAATTACCGAGTTACGCAGGTTTTCCAGGGCATTACCTGAGAAAATAGGGTGGGTTGCATAGGCAAATACCCGCTTGGCACCACGTTCTTTCAGCGCTTCTGCAGCTTTACACAGAGTGCCGCCGGTATCGATCATATCATCGACCAGTACGCAATCACGGCCGGCAACATCACCGATAATGTGCATGACCTGAGAAACATTTGCCCGCGGGCGGCGTTTATCAATGATGGCCATATCGGCATCATTCAGCAATTTGGCGACTGCACGGGCACGGACAACACCACCAATGTCCGGAGAAACCACAATCGGGTTTTCCAGATTCAGCTGCAACATATCTTCCAGCAGGATCGGGCTGCCGAATACGTTATCTACCGGTACATCAAAGAAGCCCTGAATCTGTTCTGCGTGCAGGTCAACCGTCAGAACACGGTCAACACCTACGCTGGAAAGAAAATCGGCAACAACTTTTGCGGTAATGGGGACACGGGCAGAACGGACGCGACGATCCTGACGGGCATAACCAAAGTAAGGGATAACGGCGGTAATACGTCCGGCGGAGGCACGACGCAGCGCGTCAACCATTACCACCAGTTCCATCAGATTATCGTTAGTAGGAGCGCAGGTGGACTGAATGATAAAAATATCACCGCCACGCACGTTTTCATTAATCTGTACACTGACTTCACCATCACTGAAACGACCGACAGCGGCGTCCCCGAGGTTAGTGTAAAGACGGTTGGCTATGCGTTGCGCCAGTTCCGGGGTAGCGTTACCAGCAAAAAGCTTCATATCGGGCACGAGAAAAACCTCAGGCTTTACGTCCAGAGAACTCCCTGCGCTGTGCCACAGGGAAAGTTCACACAGGTGTATAAATGCGATACGCGCAGTATCTGGAACAGGATGATACTGTCACGCACACGCTGATCACTCAGACAAACACATTTGCAACGGTGAGGTATTCACCCCGCGCGCCACAAAAGCAGTTATCCATTCAGGAGCGAGTTCAAGAACCTGAAGGGCGGCTTCCTCTGTGTCAAACTCGGCAAACACACAGGCACCTGTCCCTGTCAGGCGTGATGGCGCGTATTCTAACAGCCAGACAAGCAATTCATCAACCTTACGAAAACGTTTTCTTACGACAGCTTCACAATCATTATGCCAGCAACTATCCATAAGCTGGTTTAATGTCCGGTGCGGAGTATCTCGGGTAAGTTGCGGATCGCCGAAAACGGCCGGGGTAGGAATACTTTCTCCGGGATGGGCGACCAGGTACCATTTTTCCGGCGGACTGGCGGGTTGCAGTTGTTCGCCGACACCTTCGGCAAAGGCCGCATAACCGTGAACAAATACCGGCACGTCCGCCCCCAGTTGCAGCCCGAGGCTTGCCAGGTATTCGGCAGAGTAACCGCAATTCCAGAGCTGGTTTAACGCCACCAGTACGGTGGCGGCGTTGGATGATCCCCCCCCGAGACCGCCGCCCATCGGGATTTTTTTCTCAACAGTGAATTCGGCACCGGCATCTTCGCTGATCCGCCGGTCTGCGAGGGCCGCGGCTTTCAGCAACCGTGCCGCACGGATAATTAAATTATCTTCATCGGCGACCGCGGCCAGCGGGGTATTCATCCGCAGCCGGGCAGAGAAGTCAGTGCTGATAGTCAGGCTGTCGCCGTAATCAAGGAACTGAAACAATGTCTGCAGATTATGGTAGCCGTCGGCACGCTGACCAGTGATATAAAGGAACAGATTCAGTTTTGCCGGACTGGGCCAGGTTGTGGTCATGGTAATTTCCAGCTGTCCATACGTAATTTGATGCGCAGATGACCGGTGGTTAACTCGAGGTCGGCGGGCAGGGCGGGTTTCACGTCCTGACGGTAATCATTGATAGTAACCTGCCATGTCTGGCCGTCGTGGGTATAGGTTGCGCTACGCAACTGGTACTGGTTATTCAGGGTATAGCTGTTGGCTGAACCGGGCAGTCCCAGCATCCACTGCCGCAGGTTTTCCAGCGGAATGTTCATGCCGGTCAGTTCAGAGATCATCTGAGTGGCATTGTGGCTGAAGTAGCGTTTCCCTGTATTGTCCACCAGCTGTACGGTTGTTCCCTGGGTATCCAGCTGCATTTCGGTACTGCCCAGCGGGCTGGTTAATAACAGCCGGTAACGATCGCTGGCTGTCTGTTGCCAGTTATAACGGGCATACACTTTTTGTTGTTCAGAAAGGTAGGCAAAGGCCCCGCGGGTTTGAAAAGCCGTAATTTTCTTAACTTCACTGACATGCTGTTTCCATTGGGCGGAGTCCGGGCTTTGGCCGGGTCCCTGTGGCGGGGGGGTAACACAGGCGCTTAACAGCAGGCTGGCAACAGGCAGGCACCGGCCCAGCCAGCGTCTATTCAATATACTCACGTCGTCATCTCCTCAGACCCGGATGTTTACTGCAGAGCGCTAAACGCTACCGTGCAGGCATTTAACCGTCAATGCTATTCGGGGAATATTATATGGGATCAGGTTAATCTTATTACAGTCATAGCTTTTGTATGGCTTTTCTTGATCTGCCTCATCTTGTAGAATGGTCCTATAACCCTGAAATTACCGGGACAACCCGACCAGAATCACCATGACGCTTCTAGCACTCGGAATCAATCACAAAACGGCACCTGTCGCGTTGCGCGAACGGGTATCTTTTGGGCCGGACACACTTGATAAAGCGCTGGACAGCCTGTTATCACAGCCACAGGTACAAAGTGGTGTGGTACTTTCAACCTGTAATCGCACTGAATTATACCTGAGTGTCGATGAAAATGATGATATTCAGGAGCAGTTGGTACGCTGGCTGTGTACGTATCATCAGCTTAAAGAGGAAGACGTCAGGCAAAGTCTGTACTGGCACGAGAATAATGCGGCGGTCAGCCATCTGATGCGGGTCGCCAGCGGGCTGGACTCTCTGGTGCTGGGTGAACCCCAGATTCTGGGTCAGGTAAAAAAAGCCTTTGCAGAATCTCAGCGTGGTCATGTACTGAGCAGCGAACTGGAGCGTATGTTCCAGAAAACCTTTTCGGTGGCCAAACGGGTTCGTACCGAAACAGAGATTGGTGCCAGTGCGGTATCGGTGGCCTTTGCGGCCTGTACCCTCGCCAGGCAGATTTTTGAATCACTGTCGAAAGTGAATGTGTTGCTGGTCGGTGCCGGGGAAACTATCGAACTGGTTGCCCGTCATCTGCGTGAGCACCGTGTACAGAAGCTGATTATTGCTAACCGGACCCGGGAACGTGCTCAGCGGCTGGCAGAAGAAGTCAATGCTGAAGTTATCGACATTGGTGATATCAGCTCTCGGTTGCAGGACGCGGATATTATTATCTCGTCCACCGCCAGCCCGCTTCCGATTATCGGTAAAGGTATGGTGGAACGGGCGCTAAAAGCCCGGCGTAATCAGCCGATGCTATTGGTAGATATTGCAGTACCGCGGGATGTTGAACCGGAGGCGGGTAAACTGGCGAATGCCTATTTATATACTGTCGATGATTTACAGACCATTATTCAGCAGAATATGGCACAGCGTGAAGCGGCGGCGGTTGAAGCCGAAAGTATCGTGGTGCATGAAAGCTGTGAGTTTATGTCATGGCTGCGGGCGCAGTCGGCGGTAACCACCATCCGTGATTACCGTGAACAGGCTGAACATATCCGTGAAGACCTGGAATCCAGGGCGTTACTGGCATTAGAGCAGGGACAGGATGCGAAAAAAGTGCTGCATGACCTTGCCCATAAACTGACTAACCGGCTGATCCATGCGCCGACAAAATCTCTCCAGCAGGCTGCCCGTGACGGGGACGATGAACGCCTGCAAATTTTACGTGACGGCCTTGGCATTGAATAATGCCGGGTGGTCCTTTTCAGTGACTGGAAAAACCTCAAATACATGAAGACATCAATTGTTGCCAAACTCGAAGCGCTGCAGGAACGCCATGAAGAAGTTGAAGCGTTATTGGGTGATGCCGGGGTCATTGCAGATCAGGAGCGTTTCCGGGCGTTATCCCGCGAATATGCTCAGTTAACCGACGTGACCAAATGCTTCCGCCACTGGCAGCAGGTTCAGGATGATATCGAAACAGCAACTCTGATGCTCGACGATCCCGAAATGCGGGAGATGGCTAACGACGAATTACAACAAGCGAAGAGCCAGAGCGAAATACTTGAGCAGGAACTGCAGGTACTGTTGCTGCCAAAAGATCCGGACGATGAACGTCCCTGTTTTGTTGAAGTCCGTGCCGGAACCGGTGGTGATGAAGCTGCTTTGTTTGCCGGTGATCTGTTCCGTATGTACAGTCGCTATGCGGAAACCAACCGCTGGCGTGTCGAAATCATCAGTGCCAACGAAGGCGAACATGGTGGCTATAAAGAAGTCATTGCGAAAATTATCGGTGATGGCGTTTACGGCCGGCTGAAATTTGAATCCGGTGGTCACCGTGTACAGCGGGTACCTGAGACCGAATCCCAGGGGCGTATTCATACTTCAGCCTGTACTGTGGCTATTATGCCGGAGATCCCGGATGCCGAGCTGCCGGATATTAATCCGTCGGATCTGAAAATTGATACTTTCCGGTCGTCGGGAGCAGGTGGTCAGCACGTTAACACCACTGACTCTGCTATCCGTATTACGCACCTGCCAACCGGTATCGTGGTGGAGTGCCAGGATGAGCGTTCGCAGCATAAGAACAAAGCGAAAGCCTTGTCGGTTCTGGGGGCACGTATCCATGCCGCCGAAATGGCCAGACGTCATGAAGCCGAGGCTTCGGCGCGGCGTAACCTGCTGGGCAGCGGTGACCGTTCTGACCGTATCCGGACCTACAACTTCCCTCAGGGACGGGTCACGGATCACCGTATCAACCTGACACTGTACCGGCTGGATGAAACAATGGAAGGTAAACTGGACAGCCTGATCGAGCCTATTGTTCAGGAATATCAGGCAGATCAGCTGGCGGCACTGGCAGGCCAGGAATAATGCGGATACGTGACTGGCTGGCACAAAGCCGTGTGGTATTGCAGCACAGTGAAAGTCCGAAACGTGATGCGGAAGTACTGCTCGGCTATGTGCTGGCGAAACCCCGTAGCTGGCTGATTGCCTTTGATGATACCAGTCTGTTGCCTGCCCAGTTAACCCGCTTAACCATGTTGCTGGAACGCCGCCGGGCAGGGGAACCTGTGGCCCATTTGCTGGGGGAGCGGGAATTCTGGTCACTGCCCTTAAAAGTGAATAACAGTACCCTGATCCCGCGGCCGGATACGGAAGTGCTGGTCGAGGTCGCCCTGCAATTGCTCGGGGCATCGCCTGCGGCGGTGCTTGACCTGGGCACCGGCAGCGGAGCGGTTGCACTGGCGATAGCCAAAGAACGGCCGGACTGTGAAATTACCGGGGTGGACAGGGTGCCTGAGGCTGTTGCACTGGCCCGTGAAAATGCCGCACTGCTGGCGTTATCCGGTTGCCGGTTTTTGCAAAGCGACTGGTTCAGTGAACTGTCTGGCGCAAAGTATCAGCTGATTGTCAGTAATCCTCCTTATATTGATGCGACGGACCGGCATCTGCAGCAGGGGGATGTCCGTTTTGAGCCCCTCAGTGCACTGGTGGCGGATGAGGGCGGGCTGGCAGATCTGCGTAAGATTGCAGACCAGAGCCGTGACTGGTTACAGAAAGGGGGCTGGCTGGCGATGGAGCATGGCTGGCAACAGGCAGATGCGGTAAGCCGTTTACTGACGGATGCCGGTTATCAGCAGGTGGCCACACAAGCAGACTATGGCGGTAACCCGCGGGTAACTTTTGGCCAGTATAATCCCGGACAGATGGCGGGCTGATATGAACAATTATTTTACCGTTATAAAATCGATTCACATCTTCACCGCAATCGTTTCGGTGTTGTTATTTACCGGCCGTTTTTACTGGAAAACGGCAGGCTCCGCGATGATGCAGCGTCGCTGGGTGAAAATCACTCCGCATATTAATGATACGCTGCTGTTGCTGACCGGCATTATGCTGGTGCTGATCACCCGTTATTATCCGTTTACTGCCGATGGCAGCTGGCTGACCGAAAAATTAATGGCGGTCATTCTGTATATCGGTTTCGGATTTGTCGCTTTTGGTCGTCGTAATTTTTCACCGTTTATCCGCGGAATTGCATTTTGTGCAGCATTACTGATGCTGGTTATCATTGTCTTCCTTGCGATCAACAGAATACCGCTAGTGGGGATGTTATGAGTTCCGCAAACCAATTTGATTTTAGTCATGGCTCATTGTGTGAAGCCATGCTGACTGTAATGCAGGACATCCGGTCCGATTTTTCGGCCGGGAATGTGCGGCGGCAGTTAGAGTTGCTGGTCACTGAAGCAGAAACTTATGTGGCCGGTGAAACTGACCCTGAGAAGCGTCTCGGGAAACTGATGGAGCTGTTTTACGGGCAGTGGGGATTTGGCGGGGCCGGCGGTATATACCGCTTATCCGATGCCTTGTGGCTGGATAATGTGCTGAAAACCCGTCAGGGCACAGCCGTTTCACTCGGTGCGTTACTGCTGTTTATTGCAGACCGGTTATCTCTGCCACTGTTGCCGGTTATTTTCCCGACACAGCTGATTGCCCGGGCTGACTGGATTGATGGCGAAATGTGGTTAATTAACCCGTTTAACGGCGAAACGCTGGACGAACATACACTGGATGTGTGGGTGAAAGGGACTATCGGGCCGACATCCGGTTTGTATGATGAAGACCTGGATGAAGCTGATATTGCTTCGGTTATTCGTAAAATGCTTGATACACTGAAAGCCTCGTTGATGGATGAACAACAGCTGGAGCTGGCGTTAAAAGTCAGTGAAGTTCTGCTGAAAATGGATCCTGAAGACCCCTATGAAATTCGTGACCGGGGTTTGATTTATGCGCAACTTGAATGTGAACATGTTGCATTAAGTGACTTAACCTATTTTATTGAACAATGCCCTGAAGATCCGGTCAGTGAAATGATTAAGGTGCAGATCCATGCCATCGGGCAAAAACACGTTACGCTGCACTAAGCCGCGTTGATATCAGTAATTAAAGGAACAACAGTATGACAGAGAAAGTAGTCTCTATTGGTGACCTCAGGGTAGCAAACGATCTGCCATTTGTGTTGTTCGGTGGTATGAACGTTCTCGAATCCCGTGAACTTGCCATGCGTATCTGCGAACACTATGTCAGAGTGACAGACAAACTGGGTATCCCTTACGTTTTTAAAGCTTCGTTTGATAAAGCGAACCGCTCCTCAATTCATTCTTACCGTGGCCCTGGCCTGGAAGAAGGTCTGAAGATCTTTGCCGAGCTGAAAAGTACTTTTGGTGTGAAAATTATTACCGATGTACATGAAGCTGCCCAGGCACAGCCTGTGTCCGAAGTGGTTGATGTTATCCAGCTGCCGGCATTTCTTGCCCGTCAGACAGACCTGGTCGAAGCGATGGCGAAAACCGGTGCTGTGATTAACGTAAAAAAACCACAGTTTGTCAGCCCGGGGCAGATGGGTAATATTGTTGATAAATTTGCCGAAGGCGGTAATGATCAGGTGATCCTCTGTGACCGCGGCAGTAACTTTGGTTACGATAATCTGGTGGTTGATATGCTTGGCTTTAATGTTATGAAAAAAGTGACGCATAACTCCCCGGTGATTTTTGACGTTACCCATGCCCTGCAAACCCGGGATCCTTTTGGGGCGGCATCCGGTGGTCGCCGTGCCCAGGTAGCAGAACTGGCGCGTGCCGGGATGGCGGTAGGGATTGCCGGGCTGTTTATTGAAGCGCATCCGGATCCGGATAATGCAAAATGTGATGGCCCTTCAGCATTACCGCTGGATAAGCTGGAACCTTTCCTGGTTCAGATGAAAGGGATTGATGATTTAGTTAAATCGTTCCCGGCGCTGGATACCAGCCGCTAAGTTATACAGAGTGCAGCGCAATTCTGTGCTGCACTGGCTCCTGTCTGTGCCGGGATGATTACCGGCCCTGTTTCTGCATCGCAGCCCTGCCATTTGGTTTATGTCGTATATTCTCTGCTTCTGTCTCTGCCTGCCCGGAAAATACCTGTCTGTGCGCCTGATGGCTGCAAGGAGTTGTGCGTGAGACTGGTGGTAAACAGAGATTACGGAGTTGTAGCAGAGCAGTACTGACGCTGAGGGGCGGGCAGAAAGGGCCGGGATTATCCGATCTGCCACAGGCGCAATCCTGCGCCTGTGGTGGTTTGTCAACAGGTTACAGCATAATAGTCATCAGGTAGCCGATAAACAGCGCCAGATGCGCGGCACCATTGAGTACGTTAGTGCGTCCGGTAGAAAATGACACCTGGCACAGTAACAGCACACTGCACATAATCACCATTTGTGGCGCTTCGAGGCCGAAAATCAGCGGCTGGCCGGTAATGACTGCGATCAGGCTGACCACCGGTACTGTTAACGAAATTGTCGCCAGTACGGAGCCGAAAAACAGATTCATAGCCCGCTGTACCTGGTTAGCCAGCACTGCTTTGATAGCCCCTAATCCTTCCGGAGACAGGATCAGCAGGGCAATCAGGAAACCGGTAAACTGTGGCGGCGCATTCAGGTCGCCCAGCAATTGTTCCAGTACCGGTGCATTCATTTTAGTCACACTGATCACCGCCAGCAGATGGATAATCAGCCATAAGGCATGCCAGCCGCTGCTATGAGCAGAAGGTTTACCATGGTGAGGGTCACCGTCATCACTTTCGTCTTCATGTTCATAAATAAACAGACTCTGGTGGGTTTTGGTCTGGATAAGCAGGAATACCCCGTACATAGCTGCGGACACGGCAGCGATTAACAGTGCCTGACCAGTGGTAAAGTTACCGCCCGGCAGGGCATTAGGAAAAACCAGAACCAGAATGGCTAACGGGAAGATAGCAATCAGATACTGTTTTACTCCTGCCAGATTGACATATTGTGTGGCGAATTTGCGGCCGCCGAGCAGCAGCGCAAAACCCACCAGCCCGGCAGTCACGATCATAATAATTGAGTACAGGGTATCGCGCATCAGCCCGGCACTGGCATTTCCGGTCGCCATCAGTGCCGAAATCAGACTGACCTCCAGGATTACCACCGACAGAGTCAGAATCAATGAACCAAAGGGTTCCCCCAGCCGGTGGGCCAGTACATCAGCGTGACGAACAACGCTGAAAGCGCTGCAGAGGATCGCGACCAGGGTTAATATATTGATGGCGATGACCAGCGGCAGGGACGTCTGATGGCTGAAGAACCATAAAACGCCCAGGGCAATTATTGGGAAAATTAATGAGTATTCCGTATGGCGGGTTTTTTCATGCGCTGGCATTCTCTCTCCTCACGCGTTATAAATTGGACTCTCTGTAACTCTGTGCAGCCTTGTTACCGGGTAAATTTCCGGGAGATACTGTATCATTAAAAGATATTACTGACACATTTATTTACTCCGTAGTGATATTTTAATTACCTTTCTGTTTTCTCTGCTATCTTCATTTAACTTAATGATTTAAATGGATTTAAAATATTTTTGATTCATGATTTTTTTAGGTTATCTTGCAAAAAGTCGTGGTTATTACATCACTAACAACACTGAGTCTGTTATTTGTGTTTCCGGGGTAATATTATCGATTTTTTATATTTATCTCTTTGTTTCATATGTATTATTTTTTATTTTTCAGCCAGTAGTCTGCGCCGGGGGGAGTTGCCGGGAAAGAGCTATTTATGTGATGCTCTTCACATAATGGCCGGTTTATTGTAATGATAGCAGTATTGAGTATTCCCCGGTGATTAAGGAGGACGATGTGCTGACCCGGGATTTTTTGATCAATGCGGATTGCCGGTCCTCATTCGGACATATTGATGATCAGTTATTGCTGACTCCGCAACAGCGTAAAGCCTCGCTGGCGGAATTTCTTAACCGGTTGCCGGAAGGTTTACCCGTATGGATATTTGGTTACGGATCTTTAATGTGGAATCCGGTGCTGGATTATAATGACGTACGGCCTGCGGTCCTTGAGGGCTGGCATCGTGCGTTTTGTATCCGGCTGATAGCCGGCCGGGGAACAGAATGTCAGCCGGGCAGGATGCTGGCTTTACAGTCGGGCGGCAGAACCCGCGGACGGGTGTTTCGCCTGAGTGACGATAACCGGGCTGAAGAGCTGGAATTACTCTGGAAACGGGAAATGCTGACCGGCTGCTATTGTCCGCGCTGGGAAGCGGTTACCCTTGATGACGGGCAACAGATTATCGCGCTGGTATTCACTATCAATCCCCTGCATCCCTTGTTTGAGTCTGATAACAGTCCTTCAGTGATTGCCCCGTTAATTGCTGCAGCTAAAGGGCCTCTCGGAACAAATGCACAATATCTGTATCAACTGGTCAGCAGTCTGTCGGAACTCGGAGAACAGGATGACACTCTGTTATCCCTGGCCCGCGACGTCAGACAATTACAACAACAGTAACCGGTGAGCGGTGACGGTGGCTTTATGCTGATACTCAGTGGTTCCACAGTGCCGGGTTAAGGCGGGGTCTGCATTCAGTGCCGGCTATGGTATACTGGGGCATCTGCTTTTCTGACATCAGGTCAGCCACCGTTTCTCTGTTCTCTTTGACGCTGTTGAATTTATTATGCCTTTAAACAGATCATGCCGGTTTTGCTATTCATTTTTACTGTTATGTTCTGCCGCCGCGGGGATACCTCAGGCCGGGGCAGACAGTAACCTTACCGGTTCACCAACTACGGCTGGCAGCAGGGAGCCTGAAGGAGAAGAGAACCGTTCGTTACCGGACCTTGGTAGTAGCGCCAGCCAGAGTGATTTCTCGAAGCAACTGGCGGAAATTGCCCAATCAATCGCACAGGAAAATTCCAGCAATACGGATACCAGCCTCGGACACAGTGCAGGTCTGTGGGCTTTTGACCACTTGCGTGACCAGTTATCGGAAAAACTCAATCAGGCGGGGCAGAGTTTGCTGTCGCCTTACGGGCGAACCAATATTAATCTGGATGTGGACCTGAACGGTAACTTTGATGGTACTTCTGCCAGGCTGCTGAGTCCGCTGGAGGATAATGATCGTTATCTGGTATACAGCCAGCTGGGGATAAGTCAGAGTTCGCCCGGGACTACCGGCAGTGTCGGAGTGGGGCAGCGCTGGGGGGCCGGACACTGGCTATTTGGCTATAACTCTTTTCTTGATCATCTGTTCAATCAGCGTCTTGACAGAGCATCGTTTGGTACCGAGGCCCGCGGCGATTTTCTGAGTTTCTCGGCCAATTATTATCTGCCGGTTTCCGGCTGGCGTGAGACTGACAGTACACGTATGGCCCGTATGGCCCACGGCTATGATATTACCAGCCAGGGCTATCTGCCGTTTTACCGCCAGCTTGGTGTCTCCGTCAGCTGGCAGCAATATCTCGGGGATAATATTGATGCTTTTAACAGCGGGAATTATTACCATAATCCGGCAGCACTGTCTCTGGGATTCACTTATACGCCGGTCCCGCTGGTCACTTTCTCTGCCAGTCATAAGACCGGAACCGGAGGCGAAAGTCAGGATTTATTCGGGTTAAAATTTAATTACCGTTTCGGTGAGTCACTGGCAAAACAGCTGTCTCCCGATGAAGTCGCGGCGGTGCACTCTCTGCGGGGCAGCCGCTATGATGCCGTTACCCGCAATAACAGTCCGGTATTATCCTACCGCGACATCCCGGCACTGAGTGTATTTCTTGCCACGCCGCCGTGGCAGCTGACCGGCGGAGAAACCCTGATGCTGAAATTACAGGTCAGCCCGGCGGGTAATATCCGCAGTATTCACTGGCAGGGCGATACCCGTGCACTTAGTCTGACTTCGCCGGCCAGTAATACCGACTTGCAGGGATGGAGTGTGATTATTCCGCGCTGGGATAATGATCCGCAGGCAACCAACGAATATCATCTGGCGGTAACTATTGAAAATGCCCGCCATCAGACCACGTCAAACTGGATCACCCTGAAAGTGGAGCAGCCACTTTCTCTGCCAGAGGCTCCCGTCCAGCCACAATATGATCTGATGGCCCCCTGAGTTTTCCCCGCCACGGTGCACCCTGTTGCCGGATTTTCTTTTACGCCCCATAAAGGGGCATTCTATGATCATAAGGGCGGATAATTGCACCTGTATGGGGCGTTTTTATGACGGATAAAGGCGGCTGCCTGTTCATGATCACAAAACTGAAACTTTTCTTTAGTTTTGCATAAATCTTCTGTTTTAGTTCAGAGAGATACTGAACTGTCTGGTGATTATTCACTATTTATTCATTTATTGTGAATGCGGCTAGCTCATAAGTCATTGATTTATTTTGTCATGTGTAATTTTATGCACTTTTTCCTTTTTACTGGCACGTTAACTGCAATTTACAGTCTCTGCCAGTCAGGCTGTGCATCGATAGTTTAAAAAATAATATTCACATCACATCACAACACAACAAAATAGATCAGAGGTTGTTATGCCACAGGCCATCACCCGTCAGAATTTTGACCAATGGATGCTTCCGGTTTATGCGCCGGCAGACTTTATTCCAGTCAGGGCTAAAGGTTCGCGTTTATGGGACCAGCAGGATAAAGAATATATCGATTTTGCCGGAGGAATTGCGGTCAATGCCCTCGGCCATTGTCATCCGCAATTGCAACAGGTATTGATCGAACAGTCTGCCAGACTCTGGCACACAGGAAATGGGTATACCAATGAACCGATCCTCGGTGTGGCGAAACAACTGACAGAAGCAACCTTTGCAGACCGGGTTTTTTTCTGTAATTCCGGTGCTGAAGCCAATGAAGCTGCACTGAAACTGGCCCGTAAATATGCGCATGATCAGGCTAACCCGCAAAAACGCGGTATTGTTGCCTTTAAAAATGCATTTCATGGCAGAACATTATTTACGGTAACTGCAGGGGGACAGCCGGCCTATTCGGCAGATTTTGCCCCCTTACCGCCTGATATCAGTCATGCCCGGTTCAACGATATTGAATCTGCCCGTGCTGCCATTAACTCCCATACCTGTGCAGTGATAGTAGAACCTGTACAGGGAGAAGGCGGAGTTATTCCTGCCAGTGCCGGTTTTTTGCAGGCACTGCGTGAATTATGCGATCAGCATGGAGCTTTGCTGATTTTCGATGAAGTACAAACCGGTGTTGGCCGGACCGGCGCATTATACGCTTACATGAAGTACGGGGTGGAACCGGATGTAATGACTACCGCTAAAGCGCTGGGCGGTGGTTTTCCGATAGGTGCGATGCTGGCAAAAGAGCATTGTGCCAGAGTGATGACTGTCGGCACCCACGGCACAACTTACGGGGGGAACCCTCTGGCCGGGGCGATTGCCGGGAAAGTATTGTCACTGATTAATACTCCCGAAACCCTGGCAGGAGTGAGCGAGCGTGAACAATACTTCCGTCGCGGACTGGCCGATATTATGCAGCGGTTACCGGTCTTCAGCGAAGTCCGTGGTGAAGGACTGTTGATTGGTTGTCAGTTAACTGAACGTTTACAGGGAAAAGCGAAGGCGATAAGCCTGGCAGCGGCACGGCAGGGAGTGATGGTATTAATTGCCGGGGCCAGTGTTATACGTTTTGCACCGGCATTAAATATTCCGTTTGCTGATATTGATGAAGGGCTGAACCGTCTGGCACAGGCGCTGCACGCCGTTGTACAGGAGGCCGGATAATGTCGGTAATCCGTCCTGTATGCCATAACGATTTAGCCGGACTGATGGCCCTGGCGGCTAAAACTGGCGGGGGGTTAACTTCCCTTCCTGAAGATGAACAGACCCTTTCCGAACGTATTGATCGTTCGATAAAAACCTGGCGCGGAGAATGTCCGAAATCACAGCAGGGTTATGTGTTTGTGCTTGAATTACCCGACAGCGGGCAGATTGCCGGAATCTGTGCCATTGAAGTCGCGGTCGGGCTGGAAGAGCCCTGGTATAACTTTCGCGTGGGTTCTCAGGTACATGCTTCACGGCAACTGGATGTCTATAACCATCTGGCGACATTATCACTAAGCAATGACCATACGGGTGTCAGTGAGCTTTGTACTCTGTTCCTTGATCCTGACTGTCGCGGTAATAAAAATGGTCAGCTATTGTCTAAATCACGGCTGCTGTTTCTGGCCAGTTTTCGCCAGCATTTTTCGAGCCATGTGGTTGCAGAAATGCGTGGTGTCAGCGACCGGCAACAGGAGTCACCGTTCTGGAACAGTGTCGGAAAACACTTTTTTTCGATGGACTTTGGCAGAGCTGATTTTCTCAGCGGTACCGGACATAAGGCGTTTATCGCTGAACTGATGCCTAAGCATCCTTTGTATGTCCATTATCTGACCGGGGAGGCTCAGGACGTTATCGGCCAGGTACACCCTGATACGGCGCCGGCCAGAGCTTTACTTGAGTCTGAGGGCTTCCGTTACCGAAATTATATCGATATTTTCGATGGCGGGCCGACTCTGGAGTGTGAACTGGCGCAGATCCGCGCTGTCCGTCACAGCCGTCTGGTCAGTGCTGAAATCGGGTCGCCGCCGGAGAATGCTCCGTTATGCCTGGTGGCCAGTCAGAATTATCATGATTTCAGAACCCTGCTGACACCTGCCGATCCGCGCACCGGTCATGTGTATTTAACCGCCGACCGTGCCGCACACCTGCAGGCAGATGCCGGTGATATGTTACGTATTGTTACACTCAGCCCAAAGGACAGTTCAGATGACGTTATTAATTAATGGCCAGTGGCTGCAGGGCAAAGGACCTGAGCTGATCAAAAATGATCCGGTGAGCGGTCAGCGGATTTGGCAGAATAATACGGCGCAACAGGACGATGTTGCAGCCGCCTGTCAGGCAGCCGCATCTGCATTCCCGGCCTGGTCACGGCGCAGTTTTACTGACCGGCTGGCACTGGTCACCGCATTTGGCCAACTGTTAGCCGAAAACAAACCGCAACTGGCGGAGCTGATTAGCCGTGAAACAGGCAAGCCACGCTGGGAAGCGCTGACCGAAGTCAGATCAATGATTAATAAAATTGCCATATCTGAACAGTCCTGGCATCAGCGCACCGGTGAGTCACAGCAGGCAGACAGCAGCCTTCGCCACCGTCCCCATGGGGTGATGGCGGTATTCGGTCCCTATAATTTCCCCGGGCATCTGCCTAACGGACATATAGTTCCGGCGTTGCTGGCGGGGAATTGCGTGGTGTTTAAACCCAGTGAACTGACGCCGGCAACCGCGCAACTGACCACGGAACTCTGGCATAAAGCAGGTTTACCGGCGGGGGTGATTAATCTGGTGCAGGGCGGGCGGGAAACGGGACAGGCCTTACTGACAGATCCTGCTGTCAATGGTGTACTGTTCACCGGCAGTGCTGCGACCGGCTACCATATCCATCGTCAGTTTGCCGGCCGGCCGGAGATTATGCTGGCCCTGGAAATGGGCGGAAATAATGCACTGATTGTCGATGAACCACAGGAAATTGATGCAGCCGTCAACCTCACTCTCCAGTCGGCTTTTATCAGCGCCGGCCAGCGTTGTACTTGTGCGCGGCGTTTGCTGGTGAAACGCGGTGACGCCGGTGATCGTTTCCTGACTCGCCTGGCCGAAGTGGCGGCCAGGATTGAACCCGCGCCATGGGATAGCACCCCGGCTCCCTTTATGGGCAGCGTAATTTCGCCACAGGCTGCAGGGCATATCTGGCAGCACTGGCAGCAGCTTACCGCCGCAGGAGCCGATGTATTGCTGGAAATGCGCTGGCCGGACCGGGCCTCAGGATTGATCAGCCCGGGGATTATTGATATCACCGCTTTGCCGGAGCAACCGGATGAGGAAGTCTTCGGGCCGTTACTGAATGTGATTCGTTATGATGACTTTGACCAGGCAATAGCTATCGCTAACCGTACCCGCTATGGCCTTTCCTGTGGACTGATTTCTGAACAACGCGAGAAATTTGAACAACTGCTGACCGATGCCCGCGCCGGGATTGTTAACTGGAATAAACCCCTGACCGGAGCCGCCAGTAACGCACCGTTTGGCGGCATAGGTGCTTCCGGTAACCACCGGCCCGGGGCCTGGTATGCGGCGGACTATTGTGCCTGGCCGATGGCCTCAATGGAGAGTGCGCAACTCCGTCTGCCGGAGCAATTATCGCCCGGCCTCGATTTTTCACATTAATAAGCAGGTGCTCCTATGGAAATTCAGAAGGCAGAAGCCAATTTTGACGGTCTGACAGGCCTGACTCACCACTATGCCGGGCTCTCTTTTGGTAACGAAGCCTCGGCGCGTAACCGGTTTCAGCCATCAAATCCGTTAAACGCGGTAAAACAGGGGCTGGCGAAAATGAAAGCACTGGCCGATCAGGGCTTTATTCAGGGAGTGATCCCGCCCTTATCGCGGCCTAATCTTGCACTGTTGCGTCAGCTGGGGTTTACGGGCAATGATCCGCAGGTATTACAGAAAGCCCTGCAACAGGCTCCTGAGCTATTATCGGCCGCCTGTTCGGCGTCGTCGATGTGGGTGGCCAATGCAGCCACCGTTTCCCCCTCGGCGGATACCGCAGATCAACGGGTACACTTTACGGTTGCCAACCTCAATAATAAACTGCACCGCATGACAGAAGCGCCGGCCACCACCCGCCTGTTACGGGCAATCTTCCCTGACGATACATATTTCAAAGTACATCACGCTTTACCCCAGACCGCCTGTTTCGGGGATGAGGGTGCAGCCAATCATAACCGGCTATGTAATAAAGATGGTTCCTCACCGCTGGAGTTATTTGTTTATGGCCGTGATGAAAAACATCCGGACAGGGGACCGGTTCGTTACCCGGCGCGCCAGACCCTGCAGGCCAGTGAAGCCGTTGCCCGACTGCATCAGCTTGATCCGCGTCACACATTGTATGCGCAACAAAATCCTGCGGTGATCGACCAGGGGGTTTTCCATAACGATGTGATTGCGGTAAGCCATCGTGAAGTTCTGTTCTGTCATGAACAGGCATTTGTCGGACAGGCCGGTTTACTGGCAAAAATTCGTGAGCGGCTGGCGGACTTTACTCCGATAATTGTGCCGGAACAGCGGGTTTCGGTCAGAGATGCAGTCAATACCTACTTGTTTAACAGCCAGTTGCTTAGCTTTAACGATGGCAGCATGTCGCTGGTGTTACCTGCGGAAGCGGAAGCTCATCCCGGGGTGTGGCAATATCTTCAGCAGGTTGTGGCAGAAGATAACCCGATAACGGATTTGCAGATTTTCGATTTACGTGAAAGTATGCGCAACGGTGGCGGGCCTGCCTGTTTACGATTACGTGTGGCATTAACGGCCCGGCAACGTCAGGCGGTTAACCCGGCGGTACTGATGAACGATCAGCTGTTTGCGCAACTTAATGGCTGGGCAGAGAAGTATTACCGTGACAGACTGACGATCGATGACCTTGCTGACCCGCAATTACTGACCGAAAATAATCAGGCACTGGATGATTTAACGAAACTGTTAAAGCTTGGCAGTGTCTATGAATTCCAGTGTTAAGTTGATCTGAATGGAAAGAGCCGAATGATAACTGATTATCTGCAGCACCTGCTCTCCGGGCAATCGGGCGGAGAGGCTGAAGGAGAAAATGCATTTCTGCGCTGGCGGGAAAGGGGCGAGGGAATTATTGAACTGACGCCGGCGGGTGATGCTGCGGACGATATGCTGGTGGTTTCAGCGGGGATTCACGGTAATGAAACGGCCCCTGCAGAGATCCTTAACCAGATCCTTGGTGGATTACTGGCAGGGGAACGGCCACTTGCCAGCCGGTTACTGGTTATTTTTGGTAACCCTGCTGCCCTGAGGGCGGGGACACGTTTTACCGCCTATGACCTGAACCGGTTGTTCTCCAGCGGCTGGAAGACCATTGCTCCCTGCTATGAGTCACGGCGTGCCAGCCAGTTAGAGCTGGTATTACAGCAGTTTTTTGCCAGCGGCACGGCAGGGGCACGCTGCTGGCATCTGGATTTACATACGGCGATCCGCGGTTCGCTTTACCAGAAATTCGGGGTGTTACCGGTTAATTCTGAGCCCTGGCAGGAGGATTTTATTGACTGGCTGAACTGTGCAGGGGCTGAAGCACTGGTGTTTCATCGCTCGCCGGGCGGAACCTTTAGCCATTTCAGCTGCAATTCACTGTCGGCTCAGAGTTGTACCCTGGAGCTCGGTAAAGCTTTACCCTTCGGTAAAAATCAGTTATCAGATTTTGAACAAACCCGTGACGCCCTGATGGCGTTAATTTGCGGGGACTGTCCGCTGCCTGCCCGGCCGGTAAAACCGGCCGTTCGCTTCCGTGTGGCACAGCAGATAACCCGGTTAAGTGATGAGTTTTGCTTGCATATGTCTGATTCAACACTTAATTTCACGCAATTTCCTGCCGGAACCTTACTGGCCGAAGATGGTGAACAGCAATATCTGGTCGGCAATGCCGGCGGCGAAAGGGTGCTGTTTCCGAACCCACGGGTGGCTGCCGGACTGCGGGCAGGTCTGATGCTGGTGGAAGAGAACTAACCTGCCTCTGACTGCAGGCCGGTATTTTCTCCGGCCTGTTGCCGTCCGATCAGCGGTTTCTTAGCAATCTCTGATGACTTCATCCATTTTTTCTCCATGATCGTTGTCTTTTTAGCTTTTTTGTTTTCAGTGATTTACCCAGTTACTGAATAATTGACGTTGTTAGCGCTAGACTTTATCTCAGCGGCGACCTGTTGGTCAGATATATAAAAACTGTTAAGGATAAAACTATGCGTAAACTCACTTCACTGATTCTGGCTTCATCTCTGGCTTTAGGAGCAGCCTCTGTTGTTCATGCGGAAGCTGAGAACCTGACACCACCACCGTCAGCACAGCATAAATGCCCGTGTCGCGGGGAAGGCGAAGGACCAATGATGTTTAAAGGCCTGAACCTGACAGATGCGCAGAAGCAACAGATACGCGATATTATGAAAGCCGGTCATCAGCAGATGAAACGTCCATCGGTTGAACAACGCCGGGCGGTTCATTCAATTATTGCTTCTGACAGTTTCGACCGCAGTAAAGCGGAAGCTGAGGCAGCTCAGATGACGGCAAGTGCGAAAGACAACGCATTGCAGCGCCTGGAAACTGACAATAAGCTGTATAATGTCCTGACGGCTGATCAGAAAAAACAATACAATGCGAATGTTGAAAAGCGCCTGACGGAAAAGCCGGAAATGGGCGGGCGTCATCAGCCCCGCAACCCGGGCTAATATGCTGACCTGAATGTATTTTGTGAGACCGCCGTTGTGACTGATGACAGGTATTATCGTCAGCCACAACGGCGGTTTTTCGTGCTATGCCACAGCCGGAGGCTAGGGCATATTACAGGGAATAACTATTTTTTCCAGAAATCATCAAAGACCGTAATCGGTGGCTGACGTTTATGTTCAGTTTTCAGATACCAGCCTTCGATAATTTTTGCTGCATTCGGATCGATACTCTGACCTTCCAGATAATCGTCAATCTGCTGATAAGTGACACCCAGAGCCACTTCATCCTGTAACCCGGGACGACCGTCTTCAAGGTCAGCCGTGGGGTGTTTCAGGTATAAATGTTCCGGACAACCCAGCTGTTTCAGCAGCTGCTTACCCTGGCGTTTATTCAGGCGAAACAGTGGATTAAGATCGGTGCCACCATCGCCATATTTGGTAAAGAAACCGGTGACGGCCTCTGCGGCATGGTCTGTGCCGACCACCACCCCGGCAGTCATACCGGCGATACTGTACTGTGCTTTCATACGCTCGCGGGCTTTTTCATTCCCCCGGACAAAGTCTGACAGGGTGATCCCTGCGTCTTTTAAGGCATTTTCACTGGCGAGGACGGCTGGTTTTATATTAACGGTCAGGGTCCGGTCGGGCTGGATAAATGCCAGGGCATCCTGACAATCCTGTTCATCGGCCTGGTTGCCGTAGGGCAGGCGTACTGCGATAAAGGTGTAATCGTTATTACCGCTTTCTTCACGCAGTTCTGCAATTGCGGTCTGGCAAAGTTTTCCGGTCAGTGTGGAGTCTTGCCCGCCACTGATCCCCAGCACCAGGCTTTTCAGCTGCGGATAAGTTTTCAGGTAGGATTTCAGAAACTCTGTGCTGGTACGGATTTCCTGCTGCACATCAATCACCGGCCTGACACCCAGTGCGCGGATAATTTCCTGTTGTAATGCCATACAAGTTTTCCTCAGCTCTATGGCGGCCTGTCAGGCCGCAGTGTCATACGTATTATCAGATAATCCGGCGCTGCACGATAACTCCTGGCAGCGGCGGGCCCATTATTTTCTCTGCAGGGTCAGCGGTTTTTTTGCGACAAAAGTAAACATCAGAATTGCCAGCATAAAACAACCGAAGATGGTTGCGGTCATACTAAACACCGATGTTCCGCCGAGGCCGGTGACCGGCACGCTCAGTGAACCCAGGGTAAACATTGTGACGCCAATGACTGCCGAGGCGCTGCCGGCACGTTTTCCCTGACTCTGCATTGCCAGTGAAGACGCGGTGGTGGAGATAACCGCATTGCTGGAAATACTGAAGAACAGGGCAGTCAGCACGACGGCTAATGGTGCATGACTGATTCCGGCAATTAACAGGCCGGAAGAAGCGACAAATGCCAGTATGAGTCCGCCTTTAAGGACATTATATTCGCCGAAATAAGGACTCAGCCGTGCACTGGTCTGAGAAGCAATAATCAGCCCCAGACCATTCAGGGCAAAGCACAGGCTGAAAGTCTGGGGCGACATACCGTAAATTTGCTGAAGCACAAACGGCGAAGCGCCGATATAGGCAAACATACCGGCCATCATAAAGCCCTGTGTCAGACAGAATCCCATAAACGGGCGATGGGTCACCACTTTTCCCAGTGCAGCCCAGGCAGAGAGTATTGACCCTTTGCTGCGGTGTTCATGGGCCAGGGATTCATTAATACCCAGCCGCGAGAGAATAAATAACAGTATGGATATTCCTGCCAGCACCAGGAATATCCCACGCCAGTTCATGATCCCCATCAGCGCGCCTCCGATAACCGGCGCTGCAATCGGGGCTACGCCATTGACCAGCATCAGTAAGGCAAAGAAGCGTGTCAGTTCGTGACCACTGTACATATCACGGGCTATTGCCCGTGACAACACGGCGCCTCCGGCTCCGCCAAGCCCCTGGAAGAATCTGGCAACCAGTAACTGGTCGATGTTCTGTGCCAGTGAACAGACAACAGAGGCAATAAACAATACCAGTAATGATAAGGCCAGCGGGCCTTTACGTCCGTATTTGTCGCTCATCGGACCGAACAGTAACTGGCCGATACCCAGTCCCAGTAAACCTGCGGTCAGACTGAGCTGTGCGACTGCTGTCGTCACATTCAGGGAACCGGACAATTGCGGGAGTGCCGGAAGATAGAGGTCGATACATAAAGGGCCAAGACCGGCCATCAGGCCGAGTGTTATGGCGAAAGCAATGCGATGGGGGGGAGCTTTGGACATTTTTCCTCTGAGTATAAAATAACCAGCGATAATTACGTGAGTTATAAGTATGAAATATAATATGTTTATATAACCGGGGCATCAGATGCAAAATGCCCTGGCAGGATACAGGGTGAGAATATCGGTTTATAAATCATCCGTCCATGCTGACCATTTGTTTTATCACTATCAGAGATGACGCTCCGCAGCTGTCTGCCGGTGAAAGCCTCTGATATATGTTGTTGTGCATAACCATTACAGTGAGGTAAATAATGCGTAAAATCACCGGGTTTATGGCTGCCGGACTGGCGCTGGCGGTACTTTCTGGTTGCAGTAGCTATCATCAGGCTGAAAGCTATGTCACCAAACCTGTGGTTAAAGATGTGAAAAAAGGGATGACCCGCGAGCAGGTTCGTCAGATTGGCGGTCGTCCGGTTTCGGAAATTACCATGATCCATGCACGAGGTACCTGCGAAACCTACATCATTGGCGAAGACAATGGAAAACCACTTACCTATTTCGTCAGTTTCAATGATACCGGGCATGTGATGAACTATGGTTTCCAGAGTTGTGCAGAGTATGATACTGATCCGCAGGCCCCGCAGCGCTAGATAGCGGAGTCTGTGTATAGCGACTATCTTCAGGCCAGCCTTGCTGGCCTTTCAGACGTCGGCCCGGCAGGACGGAGAGCGTGGGTATACAGGCCGCCCGGCAGAAGCCAGCGCACTGTCGGATAAAAACTCAGATCTCTGCCGCCGTTTTTACTCCGATGGCACGATTTAGTCTGTTCTGAACCGTCTGCTGATAGCCGGGTCATGATAACTGCAGTCTGCCGGAGACCCGCCAGTATAATGACCGGAAGAACATTACTGACGAGGGCTGATCAGCTGTTTTTGCCAGCTAACGGCGGTGGAATATAGCTGGCGTCCGGTGGCGGTAAAAAACTGCTTAGTCAGTTGCCCCGGCAAACAAACGGCACACATCACCAGCGTGACACAAAATAATCGTTCCAGCTGGTTACTTTTTTGTGGCTGTAAAATAGGAAAACGGAATCGCCAGCGGCAGGGCCACAACAACGGTACTCCGGCAGGCGTCAGCATATCTGCAACAATATGGCTCAGGTAGCCCAGAACCATACCTTGCATCACATCTGCGGGCAGCCACATCGCCGCCGGGAGTTTGACCCACAATAACCATAGGCCGGCCCCGATAGCGATTAAACTGTGAGTAAAACCACGATGGCCGAACATTCGGGCAATAGGCTTTGATATCCAGCGGAACCGTTGTCCGAGTACTGAGCTCGGATGGTCAATGTCGGGCAACAGACATGTGAGTATGGTCGCCGAAATTAAATGCCACCAGTCGGCATTTGCTATCACCGGCGTCAGTTCACTGCGCTTGGCAATGATGGCACTGGCTAATGCAAAAAGAATGTGGCCTTCGGCCGTCATGAGATACCCTGCAACTACCTTAAACTGTCAATGCATACAGTATAGGTATTTATACAGTTAATGTATATGTGACGGTGTAACAATTAATAACGATATACTGAAAAAACAACATCAGACAGAGCCTGTCGGGAGAGTACCTCTCCCGGCAGAGTATTTTTTAGTCGCTGATACCCAATAACGCCGGATTGAGTTCCCGCAGAGAGTTCAGGCGGGCGTTAGCCAGACTCCAGACCGGCTGTGCGGCCTCGCTGGCAGCAGGCACTACCAGAACCCGCATTCTGGCAGCTTTGGCGGCTACCATTCCGTTAAGTGAATCTTCGAGAGCAACACAGTGCAGGGGATCCACATTGAGTTCACTGGCCGCATTCAGGTAAACCTGAGGGTGAGGTTTACTGTAGGGTAATTTTTCTGCTGAAACGACCACCTGAAAAAAATCACGCAGTGAGAACAGTTCCAGCACCATTTCTATCAGGTTAAGGGGAGATGCGGACGCCAGGCCAATTTTCAGCCGATTATCACGGCACAGCGTTAATGCTTCGCGAACCCCCGGCATCAGAGGTTGTTGTTCCTGTATCAGCTGAACCACCCGGGCGAAGATTTGTGCGGTGATTTGTCCGGCAGAAAGGTGCCGGACATGGCAGGCCTCAAACCACATGGCGACGACCTGATCAATACGCAGGCCAGTGGTTTCCGGAAAACTATTCCGCAGACTGATATCCAGTCCGGCGGCAGAAAATACCTCCAGTTCAGCCTGATGCCAGAACGGCTCAGAATTTATCAGCAGTCCGTCCATATCAAAAATTGCTGCTTTCACCGGGCGATGATAAGCCATAAACCCTCCATTAATGGTTACATCAGGGCTCAGAGCCCACACAACATAAATGAAAGTTGTACGGTCTGAGAAAAAACATTCCGCGACAGCTATTGTAACAGCATAAAACAGGAAAAATAGTCAGGTCGCAGGTAGACTTGTAACACGAAACCCGCTTCAGGAGAGAGCATGAATTACCAACAGATTGGCCGGATTGCGATAGCCAAAAAAATTGCCGGCTGGGTACTGTTTATTCCGGCTACCCTATCGACAGTCATATCGTTCCTTAATTTTCTGTTTATTCATAGTGACAAACAGCCCGGGATTGATTCTGTATTATCTGACTTTCTGCATGTGATGATTGACATGACGAAGTTTAATACCCATTTTCTGGATCTGTTCTGGAATAACTCACCGGTACCTGAGTTCCGCACTCAGAATAATGTTTTATTCTGGATTATCTACGGGGTGATTTTTATCGGGCTGGCTTTACAGGATTCAGGCGCCAGGATGTGGCGTCAGTCGCGGTTCCTCAAAGAAAATATTGAAGATCAGCTAATTATTGAACAAGCCAAAGGAGATGGCGGGCTGACTCGTCAGCAACTGACTGACAGACTTCAGGCCGGTAATCATACGGTTTTCCGGCAGTATTTCTCGCTGTATATTTTGCCGGTGATCATCATTGTGATTGGTTACGTCTTGCTGAGATTAACCGGCTTGCTATACGTCTGAGTATTATCCGTATTTGCGCACCAGTTGATTAATTGTCTGCTGCGCCTCTGCCTGCCAGTGTCCGCCAAACGCACAGGCTCTGTTTAACAGATAGTAGAGCCTGTATGCCGGTTGCCGTTCGCGGTAACCGGCGGGTAGCGGGCTGACGGCCTGATAGCTGTCGAGCAGGGCGCTGCTCAGGAGATTATCTGGCTGCCACAAGGCCAGGTCGCACTCCCTGTCTCCCCAGTAACAAGCAGGATTAAACAGCCAGGGGCTGTCATGGCTTTCGGCACAATGGCCTGGCCAGAGATCGCCATGCAACAGTGAAGGTGACGGATGGTGGTGTTCAAGGCAGCGGTTTATACACTGAATTATTTGCTCTGTGTTGCCGAAAGACAGCTGTTTCTCGGCTGCTATCTGCAACTGCCAGCCAATTCGCTGCTCAGAGAAAAACAGTGACCAGCGATGTTGCCAGTTATTAGGCTGAGGTGACAGTGTCACAGAGTTATCAAAATCGAGACCAAATTTTGGTTGCTCATTCCACTGATGTAGCTGTGCAAGCTGCCGGCCAAGCACAGATGCTGTGTCTGCGGACAAGGGGGCCGGAGGAAGGTATTCAAGAATAAGGAAACTGTGATGGCGGGAAGTGCCGGTACCGTAAACCCGCGGAACCTTAACACAACCTGTTCTGGCCAGAAGTGCCAGCTGGTCGGCCTCTTCGATAAACCTCGGTAACATTGCACGGTGGTTAGACTTAATAAAAAAATGTTTATCACCGCAAATCAGTTGCCATGACTGGTTTACTTCGCCACCATGGCATTGATGATAATAAGAAATTCCTTCTAAATCAGGCTGCTGCTCTTCTAATAGCCGGGTAATTGCTGACCACATGGTGTTGTCCTCATTTGCCGCTGCATGGTTAAATTGTAACCTGTAGTTCCGGTGGAATACCAGCCGCAAAAAGCGCCTGTGCTAAAAAAAACAACCAAATAATCACTTTTTTCGGCTGATTGCTGTTACGGCGCAATGAAAAAGAAGTGCTGATTACGGGAGCGCTAATTCTCCGGAAGACACAAAATTAACGCAGTATTTACCCGTGAAATATTTTGAAACATTCTGGCCGCTATTTTATGTAATTTCTCTTTCTATTTTTTTTTTCGGGCATATGATACGCAGCGCTATTCAGATTGATCTGAATAACGCTGCGGTCTGGTGCTTTTTTTTGACATTCAATGTCAACTAATGTTTTTTTACAAACTGAGGGTAAATGGCATTAACTGCTGTTTAAAGTACACATTCTTAGTATTTAACAACGTCGTCGGTACAGGTCTTATTTAATGAAAGCGTTTAATAAAATTGCAGCAGCGTTACTGCTTACTGCCGGATCCATTGCTCAGCAGGCTTATGCGGATAACTCAGTATTTACCTCCATGGATGATCCATCTACCGCTAAATCACCTTTTGTCGGTACCGCTTCGGCAGGGTATCTGGCCCAGTCAGGAAACAGCTCCAGCTCATCACTGACTGCACAGACGAATATGACATGGTACCAGTCAGCGATGGCATACAGTTTATGGGGAAATGCATCGAATACTTCCTCAAATGACCAGCGCTCTTCAGAGACTTATACTATTGGCGGACGCAGCCGTTACAACCTGGATAGCAACAACTATCTGTTTGGTCAGGCAAGCTGGCTCAGTGACCGGTTTAATGGTTACCGCAGCCGCGATACGCTGGCGACCGGTTACGGACGGCAGATCCTGAATGGTCCGGTGCACTCTCTGCGTGCTGAATTCGGTCCGGGCGTACGTTACGATGAATATGAAGCTGGTGGGCATACCACCAAAGCCCTGGCTTATGGGGCTCTGAGTTACCAGTGGCAGCTGACAGATACAACGAAGTTTATTCAGGGTGTCTCTGCATTAAGTACGCTGGGCGATGATACTACCGTGAACTCAGAAACAGGCCTGCAGGTTGCTATCAACGAGAACTTTGCCCTGAAACTGGCTTATAACGTTACCTGGAATAATTCTCCGCCAGCATCAGCCCCGGATCACACGGATACTAAAACCAGTATCATGCTGACTTATAACATGTAATACCGCAGCCTGAGCTCGCTCAGTGCTAGCGGATGATTCAGGTTACCTGAATGACTGGCAGCGCCGGTATAAGTCACGGTTTGTTTCTCTGCCTGTTCTCTGTGTGGGACTGACAAGCGATAGCTATGGCTAACGGGAATATTGTTACCGACGGCAAGCGCACTAAGCCGAATAATGACAGGTCCGGGAAAGTCCCGGCCCTGTTGTTTCAGCGCGGAAAGCACTGAATATGGTGTGGTTGCGGGGGGCAGGTCATTAACCGTTTTGTTGTTTCTGCCCGGCGGCTTTTTCCGCTGCTGCTTTTTTCGCCATATGGTGGCCGATAAAACAACCGGCAACGGCACCGGCAAATGCATGGTGATGTGCGGCGTGTCCGGCAACGCCACCGATCACAGCGCCTTTAATGCAACCGGCAGCCATTGCGGCCTGGGATACAACTAATGTACTGGCCAGTGCCAGTGTGACAATATATCTTTTCATTTAATGACTCTCCTGCAATAACTCAGCGCAGACTATCATCAGGCTATTTTACCTCAATCGGTTATTTATTAATTTCATAGAGTAATTGTTTCAGAACGGTAAGTTTGTAACGGCCGGATATGTCTGTTGCATAACTGTAATCAGAATCTGTCCGGATGAGCAGGGTGCGACAGGCAGTAGAAAAAGTGAGCAGCGCTGTCGGGGTGAAGATTATTTGTCCGTTTGGCCGGAAAATCGCCCGGCCATGGGTTCCGCGTCTTTCCGTGGCTGTTATTAACATGTACCATTAACAATGTTGCGCCTTTACAAAACAGACAGTGTTTTTACGCTCTGTACCTGTTTATATACCAGACTGGGGAAGATATCAGTTTGATATTGCACAACTCACTGAATTCAAATACAAATCAATATTTGCATGTAGCCTTTGGTGTGGGTTACCACTGCAATTAAGGATATGAAATGCCAGTTATTACTCTTCCTGACGGAAGTCAGCGTTCTTATGACCATGCGGTCAGTGTTATGGATATTGCTCAGGATATCGGTCCGGGCCTGGCGAAAGCCTGTATTGCCGGCCGGGTCAACGGTGAATTAGTCGATGCTGTCGACCCTATCACCGACGACGCCGCAGTGGCGATCATTACGGCTAAAGAGGATGCCGGAATCGAGATCATTCGTCACTCCTGTGCTCACCTGTTAGGGCATGCCATTAAACAACTGTGGCCTGATACCAAAATGGCGATCGGTCCGGTGATTGACCACGGTTTCTACTACGATGTAGACATGGATCATACCCTGACCCGGGAAGACCTTGAGTTGCTCGAAAAGCGGATGCATCAGCTGGCTGAAACCAACTACAATGTTATAAAAAATAAGGTCAGCTGGCAGGAAGCACGTGATACTTTCGAAGCACGCGGAGAAGCTTATAAAATTGCTATTCTTGATGAAAACATCAGCCATGACGATCGTCCCGGCTTATACCATCATGAAGAATACGTAGATATGTGTCGTGGTCCGCATGTCCCGAACATGCGTTTCTGCCATCATTTCCGGTTGCAAAAAACGGCCGGTGCATACTGGCGAGGCGACAGCAACAACAAAATGTTGCAGCGTATTTACGGAACGGCCTGGGCAGATAAAAAGCAGCTGGCGGCTTATCTGAAACGTCTGGAAGAAGCGGCAAAACGCGATCACCGTAAAATCGGTAAACAGCTGGATTTGTATCATATGCAGGAAGAAGCACCGGGTATGGTGTTCTGGCATAATGATGGCTGGACAGTGTTCCGTGAACTGGAAGTGTTTGTCCGTACCAAGCTGAAAGAATACCAGTACCAGGAAGTGAAGGGTCCTTTTATGATGGACCGTGTGCTGTGGGAAAAAACCGGTCACTGGGATAACTATAAAGAAGCTATGTTCACGACTTCTTCTGAGAATCGTGAATACTGCATTAAACCAATGAACTGCCCGGGCCACGTGCAAATCTTTAACCAGGGTCTGAAGTCTTACCGTGATTTGCCTCTGCGCATGGCAGAATTTGGCAGTTGCCACCGTAATGAACCGTCAGGGGCATTACATGGTCTGATGCGTGTCCGTGGCTTCACCCAGGATGATGCGCACATTTTCTGTACCGAAGATCAGATTCTGGATGAAGTGAACAGCTGTATCCGGATGATTTATGATATGTACGGCACTTTTGGTTTTGCGAAGATTGTTGTTAAACTGTCAACCCGTCCGGAAAAACGTATCGGCAGCGAGGATTTATGGGATCGCGCCGAACAGAATCTGGCCGAAGCACTGACCGCAAATAATATCGAATTCGAATATCAGCCAGGTGAAGGGGCATTTTATGGCCCTAAAATTGAATTTACCTTATATGATTGTCTGGATCGTGCGTGGCAGTGTGGTACAGTACAGCTCGACTTCTCTCTGCCAGGTCGTCTGGATGCGACTTATGTGGGTGAGAACAATGAACGTCAGACGCCGGTAATGATTCACCGTGCGATTCTGGGCTCAATGGAACGCTTTATCGGTATTCTGACTGAAGAATATGCCGGTTTCTTCCCGACCTGGCTGGCACCATTACAGGTTGTGTTGATGAATATTACCGACAGCCAGGCAGATTATGTCAACGAATTAACCCAAAAATTACAAAAAGCGGGTATTCGGGTAAAAGCGGACTTGAGAAACGAGAAGATAGGCTTTAAAATTCGTGAACACACATTACGTCGTGTCCCCTATATGTTAGTCTGCGGTGAAAAAGAAGTGGAAGCCGGTAAAGTAGCCGTGCGTACCCGCCGTGGTGTAGACTTAGGTTCTATGGACGTCGATGTATTTATAGATAAGCTGCAGCAAGAAATTCGCAGCAGACATCTTCATCAATTGGAGGAGTAAGGTATTAAAGGCGGAAAAAGAGTACAACCAACACGTCCGAACCGTATCAACGGCGAAATCCGTGCCACAGAGGTACGTCTGACGGGTGTTGACGGTGAGCAGCTAGGCATTGTCAGCCTGCGCGAAGCTTTAGAAAAATCTGAAGAAGCAGGCGTGGATTTAGTTGAAATCAGCCCTAACGCCGAGCCGCCGGTTTGCCGCATTATGGATTACGGCAAATTCCTCTATGAAAAGAGCAAATCTTCTAAGGAACAGAAGAAAAAGCAAAAAATTGTCCAGGTTAAGGAAATTAAATTCCGTCCTGGTACAGATGAAGGCGACTATCAGGTCAAACTACGCAACCTGATTCGTTTTCTTGAAGAGGGCGATAAAGCCAAAATCACACTGCGTTTTCGTGGTCGTGAAATGGCGCACCAGCAGATTGGTATGGAAGTGCTTAACCGCGTGAAAGAAGATCTGTCTGAACTGGCGGTTGTTGAATCCTTTCCTACAAGGATTGAAGGTCGTCAGATGATCATGGTGCTCGCACCTAAGAAGAAGCAGTAGGCTTTCAAGTAATATTCCCGTTCTGCCGGTAACGGCAGAACGGGAATATTCGCCTGCTGGTTCATTTTATTAACAATGCGAAGTGGATATTTTAAAAAATGCCAAAGATTAAAACTGTACGTGGAGCGGCTAAACGCTTCAAGAAGACCGCTTCTGGCGGCTTCAAGCGTAAACGCGCTAACCTGCGTCATATTCTGACCAAAAAGTCTACTAAGCGTAAACGTCACCTGCGCCCTAAAGGCCTGGTATCTAAAGGCGATCTGGGTCTGGTTATTGCCTGCCTGCCGTACGCATAAGTTAACTTTTTTTCTCACAGAATATAAAACAGGAGAGCTATTATGGCTCGTGTAAAACGTGGTGTAATTGCCCGCGCACGTCACAAAAAAATCTTAAAACAAGCTAAAGGTTACTACGGTGCACGTTCACGTGTTTATCGTGTTGCCTTCCAGGCTGTTATCAAAGCTGGTCAGTACGCATACCGCGACCGTCGTCAACGTAAGCGTCAGTTCCGTCAGCTGTGGATTGCACGTATTAACGCTGCAGCCCGTCAGAATGGTCTGTCTTACAGCCGTTTCATCAATGGCCTGAAAAAAGCCTCAATTGAAATCGACCGTAAGATCCTGGCTGACATCGCAGTATTCGACAAAGTAGCTTTCGCTGCTTTAGTTGAAAAAGCGAAATCAGTTCTGGCATAAGTCAGATAAAAAAGGGAGCTTGCTCCCTTTTTTATTATGATATGTAAATGCTAACTGTTTGACTTTTATCTGTTATTATAACGTTTCTGACTACCAGCCTGACGGCTAAACAGGTAACCTGAATATGAATTCCGCTATTTTTCGCTTCTTTTTTTACTTTAGCACCTGAACCCGGGGGCTTGTGCGCAGCAGAAAAGAAACGAAAAATCGCGCTAAAAGCCTCCCTGGTGGAGGCTTTGTTATTTCTGGCGACCTATACCAGGGCTACGGTCCAAACAAGAACAGAACACCAGACTAACTGGAAGAAGAGGAAAACATGTCCCAACTCGCAGAATTAGTGGCCCGCGCAAGGGCTGCTATAGACGAGGCGACGGATATCGCCACCCTGGATGCTGTCCGCGTCGAATACCTGGGGAAAAAAGGCCATCTGACTCTGCAGATGACGACATTACGTGAATTACCGGCTGAGGAACGTCCTGCGGCCGGTGCGGTAATTAACGAAGCCAAACAACAGGTGCAGGAACAATTAACCCTGCGTAAACAGACGCTGGAAACCGCGGCGCTGAACGAACGACTGTCTGCTGAAACGATTGATGTTTCTCTGCCCGGGCGTCGTATAGAAAATGGCGGACTGCATCCGGTAACCCGAACCATCGATCGTATCGAACACTTTTTCGGTGAGCTGGGTTTTACCACCGTGACCGGCCCGGAAATTGAAGATGCGTATTATAACTTCGATGCCCTGAATATTCCCGGCCATCACCCGGCACGTGCTGACCATGATACCTTCTGGTTTGATGCACAACGCCTGCTGCGTACCCAGACATCAGGTATGCAGATCCGTACCCTGGAGAAAAATCAGCCACCGGTGCGTATTATTGTTCCCGGCCGTGTCTACCGTAATGATTATGATCAGACCCACACACCTATGTTCCACCAGATGGAAGGTCTGATTGTTGATAAAGATATCAGCTTTACCAATCTGAAAGGCACGCTGCACGATTTCCTGAATAACTTCTTTGAGGAAGATCTGCAGGTCCGCTTCCGTCCTTCCTATTTCCCGTTCACTGAGCCGTCGGCTGAAGTTGATGTCATGGGCAAAAACGGCAAATGGCTTGAAGTTCTGGGCTGCGGTATGGTGCACCCGAATGTATTACGCAATGTCGGGATTGATCCGGAAGTGTATTCCGGTTTCGCTTTTGGTATGGGTATGGAACGTCTGACGATGCTGCGTTATGGCGTGACGGATTTACGTGCATTCTTCGAAAACGATCTGCGTTTTCTGAAACAGTTTAAATAAGGGCAGGGTTATCCAATGAAATTCAGTGAACTTTGGTTACGTGAATGGGTAAATCCGGCCCTGACCAGTGAAGAACTTTCTGAACAAATTACCATGGCCGGTCTGGAAGTTGACGGCACCGCGCCGGTGGCGGGCGATTTTCATGGCGTTGTGGTCGGTGAAGTTGTTGAATGCGAACAACACCCGAATGCTGATAAGTTGCGGGTCACCAAAGTCAACGTAGGCGGCGATCGTCTGCTGGACATCGTCTGCGGCGCACCCAACTGTCGCAAAGGCCTGAAAGTCGCCGTAGCGACTGTCGGTGCGGTTCTGCCGGGTGACTTTAAAATTAAAGCTGCCAAACTGCGGGGTGAGCCGTCGGAGGGTATGCTGTGCTCTTATTCAGAACTGGGCATTGCCGTTGAATCTGATGGCATTATGGAATTACCTGCCGGGGCTGTGGCGGGTACTGATTTCCGTAAGTTCCTGCAACTGGATGACACGACCATTGAAATCAGTGTGACGCCTAACCGTGCTGACTGTCTGGGTATTATGGGGATAGCCCGTGATGTTGCGGTCCTGAATGGTCTCAGGTTATCTGAGCCAGAGATCGAACCGGTAGTGGCAACCACTGATCGTCGTTTCCCGATTGAAGTACAGGCGACAGAGGCCTGCCCGCGCTATCTGGGCCGTGTGATTAGCGGAATAAATGTTGCTGCTGATACTCCGTTATGGATGAAAGAAAAATTACGCCGTTGTGGTATTCGTTCTATTGATGCGGTTGTCGATGTCACGAACTATGTATTGCTGGAACTTGGTCAGCCGATGCACGCTTTTGACCTCGACCGTTTACAGGGCGGCATTATTGTTCGCCTGGCCGACGAAGGTGAAAAACTGACCCTGCTCGACGGTAATGAAGCGACCCTCAGCGCAGATACTCTGGTTATCGCTGACCAGCAAAAAGCTCTGGCGATGGCGGGTATCTTTGGCGGAGAAGAGTCAGGTGTTAATCATCAGACACAAAACCTGTTGCTCGAATGTGCCTGGTTTAATCCGTTAGCCATTACTGGCCGGGCGCGTCGTCAGGGGCTGCATACCGATGCATCTCACCGTTATGAGCGTGGTGTCGATACCACGCTGCAATATAAAGCAATGGAACGGGCTACCCGTTTACTGCTGGATATCTGCGGTGGTGAAGCCGGACCGGTGATCGACTGTACTCATCAGCAAGCATTACCGGTGCCAGCAACCATTACTCTGCGTCGCCAGAAACTGGACCGTCTGATTGGGCACTCTATTGCCGATGCGCAGGTGACCGATATTCTGCAACGTCTGGGATGTAACGTTACCTGCGGGCAGGATGAGTGGACGGCGACGGCCCCGGGCTGGCGTTTTGATATGGCTATCGAAGAAGATCTGGTGGAAGAGGTTGCGCGGGTCTACGGATATAACAATATCCCCGATGTTCCTGTCAAAGCCGATCTGGTGATGCCGGTACACCGCGAAGCCAGTCTGTCCCTGAAACGTGTAAAAGCAATGCTGGTTGATAAAGGCTATCAGGAAGCGATTACCTACAGTTTTGTCGATCCTAAAGTGCAGAGTCTGGTACATCCGGGTGAAGAAGCGCTGATCCTGCCAAACCCGATCTCCAGCGAAATGTCAGCGATGCGTCTGTCACTGTTACCGGGATTACTGGGAGCGGTAGTCTATAACCAGAATCGCCAGCAAAGCCGCGTCCGTTTATTTGAAAGCGGGTTGCGTTTTGTTCCCGACAGTTCGGCAGAACTGGGGATCCGTCAGCAGACTATGCTGGCCGGGGTAATTACGGGTACCCGGGTTGAAGAGCACTGGGACCAGCAGCGTGCGACTGTCGACTTTTTTGACCTGAAAGGTGATCTGGAGTCGGTGCTTGACCTGACAGCGAAAGGTGAGCAGATTGAATTCCGCGCGGCGGCACATTCTGCACTTCATCCGGGACAGACTGCGGGTATTTATTTGCAGGATCAATGCATTGGTTTTATCGGCGTGGTTCACCCGGAACTGGAACGTAAGCTTGATCTGAATGGCCGTACTGTCGTTTTCGAACTGCAGTGGGATCAGCTTGCAGACCGCGTCCTGCCTGCTGCGAAAGATATTTCCCGCTTCCCGGCTAACCGTCGTGATATCGCGGTTGTGGTGGCCGAAAACGTCCCTGCGGCAGCAGTAATTGCAGAGTGTAAGAAAGTTGGCGTAAATCAGTTAGTTGGCGTAAACTTGTTTGACGTGTACCGAGGTAAGGGTGTGAGTGAGGGTTATAAGAGCCTTGCAATCAGCCTGATTTTGCAGGATACCAGCCGGACACTCGAAGAAGACGAAATCGCCGCGACTGTTGCTAATTGTGTTGCGGCATTAAAAGAGCGATTCCAGGCAACCTTGAGGGATTGAACTTATGGCGCTTACAAAAGCTGAAATGTCAGAGTACCTGTTCGAAAAACTGGGTCTTAGCAAGCGTGATGCGAAGGATCTGGTTGAACTGTTTTTTGAAGAAGTCCGCAGGGCATTAGAGAATGGTGAGCAGGTTAAACTGTCAGGCTTTGGCAATTTTGACTTACGTGATAAGAATCAACGTCCGGGAAGAAATCCGAAAACCGGGGAAGATATCCCGATTACGGCCCGTCGTGTTGTGACTTTCCGCCCCGGCCAGAAACTGAAAAGCCGTGTCGAAAACGCTGCTCCGAAGAAAAGTTAATGTTTTACTGATGCAATGTACTAAAGGCCGCGACTGCGGCCTTTTTTTTGTCTGTGGTTTATGGCACAACAGATAAACCCGACAGCTGACTGCCCGGCAAGAGTAACCGCCATTGACTGGTTTATTCGGGTTAGCCGCACTGGCGGGTATTCGTCTGCTGGCGGTACTGCGGATGATCTGGCCAGTGTCAGCACAGACCGTATTACTGTGTCATTTTTGCTTATTGAATGGCTTCGCGGAGTCCCTGGTATGATACGTATTGCTGTAGCTTTATTGGTATTATTACTTGCCGGGTGCAGCAGCCGTGCACCGGCTCCTGATGCACGCTTGTCTGATCCCGTCAAAGTGACCCGGCAGCTGAGCCAGCAACTGTCTCAATGGCATGGTACGCCTTACCGGCTTGGCGGACTCAGTCGCCGCGGTGTTGACTGCTCCGGTTTTGTGTATCTGACGTTCCGTAATCGTTTTGACTTGCAGTTACCCCGAACCACTCGCCAGCAAAGCAGGCTGGGGACGCGGATCAAAAAAAGCGAGTTAAGGCCGGGAGACCTGGTCTTTTTCAAAACCGGCTGGGGGCAGGATGGTTTACATGTCGGTATTTATGATCGTGATAACCTGTTTATCCATGCCTCAACCAGCAGGGGGGTGATGCGCTCTTCGCTGGATAATGTTTACTGGCGTAAAGTCTTCTGGCAGGCGAGGCGCATTTAGAGTTTTTCAGGGAGGATGGCTGACAGGTGTCGTGGTGTGCGGAAAGCATCGCCGTGACTGTCATCACAGACAACAGCAAGGTACACTTACTGCTAAACAGCACATAAGATGCTTTCCTGAACTATGCCCACCTGCGGAGTTGCTATGCAGTTTAAAAATACCTGGTTCGATGAACTGCCTGACTTTTACAGCGCAGTGACCCCGGCGCCCCTGAATCAGGGGCGGTTACTCTATCATAACCAGCCGTTGGCCGACGCCCTGCAACTGGATGCACAACTGTTCAGTGGTTCAGGGCATCCGGTTTTTTACGGAGGGGCGGTTATTGAAGGGATGTCGCCGCTGGCACAGGTCTATAGTGGTCATCAGTTTGGTGTCTGGGCCGGACAATTAGGCGATGGCCGGGGACTGTTGCTGGGGGAACAACGTCTCCCCAACGGGCAGAAGTATGACTGGCACCTGAAAGGTGCCGGCCTGACGCCATATTCCCGCAGCGGAGATGGCCGTGCGGTCATTCGCTCGACCGTCCGGGAATTCCTCGCCTCTGAAGCGATGCATGGCCTGGGGATCCCGACGACCCGCGCCCTTAGCCTGGCCATCAGTGATGAACCTGTCTTCCGCGAACAGACAGAACGGGGGGCAATGCTGGTAAGGATTGCTGAAAGCCATTTGCGTTTCGGTCATTTTGAACATTTTTTCTACCGTAACCAGCCAGAAAAAGTCCGTGAGCTGGCCGATTACGCCATCCGCCATCACTGGCCGGCACTCGCTGATGATGCGGATCGCTACCTGCTGTGGTTTTCGGATGTGGTAAAACGCACAGCGACGATGATAGCCCGCTGGCAGGCAGTCGGCTTCTCACATGGCGTGATGAACACGGATAATATGTCGCTGCTGGGCCTGACACTTGATTATGGTCCGTACGGGTTTATGGACGATTATAATCCGCAGTTTATCTGTAATCACAGTGATCATCAGGGGCGTTATCGCTTTGAAAATCAGCCAATGGCGGGGTTGTGGAACCTCAACCGGCTGGCCCACGCATTATCCCCCTTACTGTCGGCCGGACAGCTGAAGCAGGCCCTGGCTGGTTATGAACACTGGCTGATGGAAGCCTGGGGTCAGCAGATGCGCGATAAGCTTGGCTTCTTTAGCCGCCGCCCGGAAGATAACGATCTGCTGAGTGAACTGCTGGCACTAATGGCCAGTGAAGGCAGCGATTACACCAGGACTTTTCGTTTGTTGTCGGAAACAGAGCAGTTACAGGCACAATCACCGTTACGTGACGAGTTTATTGACAGGGCAGCATTTGATCACTGGTTTATTAAATACCGCCAGCGTTTAGCAGAAGAACAGATCAGTGATGAGCATCGTCAGCAGCGGATGCAGCAGGTAAACCCGGCGCTGGTATTGCGCAATTATCTGGCACAGCAAGCCATTGAAGAAGCGGAGCGCGGTGAAACTGGCGCATTGTCCGTGCTTCACCGGGCGTTACAGAACCCTTACCGGCTGGCAAATGACCAGCAGGCGTTATTTAATCGCCCGCCGGACTGGGGTAAGGCATTAGAAATCAGCTGTTCCAGCTGACTCCGGTCGCGGTTAATGGCTGGCGGAAACGGCTTCTGCCAGCAGCTTCAGTACCGTTTCAGTATCTTCCCAGCCGATACAGGGGTCGGTAATTGACTGGCCATAGACCAGTGGTTTCCCGGCAGCCACGGCCTGTTGCCCTTCCTGTAAAAAGCTTTCGATCATCACGCCGGCAATGGCGGTTTCTCCGTCACGTAACTGTTGCGCCACATCATCAGCAACCAGTAATTGCCGGCGGTGTTGTTTCAGGCAGTTACCGTGGCTGAAATCAATCACCAGCCGCGGGGTCAGCTGAAACTCTTCCAGTGCCTGACGTGCCATACGAATATGCTCTGATGTGTAATTAGGCTGTTTCCCGCCACGTAAAATAATGTGTCCGTCGGGATTCCCCTGCGTCTGATAGATAGTCATCTGCCCTTGTTTATCGGGAGACAAAAACATATGGCTGGCTTGCGTTGCACGGATAGCATCAATGGCAATCCGGACGTTACCGTCCGTGCCGTTTTTAAACCCGACAGGGCAGGAGAGCGCTGACGCCATTTCCCGGTGAATCTGACTTTCGGTGGTACGGGCACCGATGGCACCCCAGCTGATCAGGTCAGCAATAAATTGTCCGTTCACCATATCAAGGAACTCTGTGGCGGTTGGCAGACCGAGCGCATTGATGTCCAGTAATAGCTTACGGGCAATGGCCAGACCGTGATTAATGTTATAACTGCCGTCGAGGCCGGGATCATTAATCAGCCCCTTCCATCCGGTGACGGTACGGGGTTTTTCAAAGTAAGTCCGCATCACTATTTCCAGCTTATGATGATAACGGTCGCGCAGTCTGTTCAGGCGCTGTGCGTATTCCAGCGCAGCAGCCGGGTGATGCAGGGAACAGGGCCCGATAATGACCAGCAGACGCTTATCTGTACCCCGTAAAATACGGCTGATGCGCTGTCGGGTGGCCAGGATATTATCGGCTATTGCCGGGGAAACGGGGAATTGCTGATTAAGTGCTGCCGGAGTGATTAGCGGAGCAACTGGCCTGGTGCGTAATTCATCTGTTTTCTTCATAGTACTCTCGGAATCTGTGCTTCTCATCGGCAGAATGCCGGGAAGATATGGCACAAACCATAACCGAACAGTCGATGATTTCAACTGCCTGAGTGAAAAAGATGCGGATTACCGGCCGTGAAATGGTTACCGGGCCACAAAAAGATAAAAAAAATGCCCTTTACAGAAGGGCAAAGACTACACACAGCAATAAGTGTTTCGCTACCTTTTTAGGGGTAAGTGAAAATATTAATAATTATCATAAAGTTATTTACCTTCCTGATCTGTAAGAATCATCCCATTAACAAATATCCTTGCAGAGCAGTGCCCCTGAAAACTACCAGCGGCACCTGCAGTGACTATTCTGCCACAGAGTTATTACGGGCATGACGTGCCTGTTCGGCCGTTTTGCGGGTATCTTCTATCAGTTCTTCAACCACCAGTTCAGGATCGCCGTGGGGTTCCGGCGCCTGATGCATCCAGACAGAGACCAGGCGATAAGAGACAGCCAGTACCACCGGACCGATAAACAGACCAATCATGCCGAAAGAAACCAGTCCGCCGATAACCCCGGAGAGGATAATCAGCATCGGCAGGTCGGCACCAAGCCGGATAAGCATGGGGCGGATCACGCTGTCCATAGTACCGACAACACAGCTCCAGACCAGCAATACCGTTCCCCAGGTCGTGTCGCCACTCCAGTACAGCCAGATAATGGCCGGTACCAGTACCAGTAGCGGACCAATCTGGATCAGGCAGCAAAGGATCATAACCACAGTTAACAGGGTGGCATAAGGAATACCGGCAATCGCCAGACCAATCCCGCCGACCACGCCTTGTAACAGGGCCGTCACGACCACGCCAAGTGCCACCGCACGGATCGCCTGACCCGCCAGCAGTACCACGGCATCGCCGCGGCGTCCCGCCAGACGGTAAGCAAAATGGCGTATTCCCTGACCGACCCGTTCACCGCGCCAGTAAAGCAGTACACTGAACAGCAGCATCAGTGCCAGGTGTACCAGCAATCGGCCAAAATGCCCGGCCTGAGCAACGAAAAAGCTGGTTGTCTGACCAATGTAAGGCTGTATTTTTGCCATCATGGCACTGCCACCGCCTGCCACCATTTTGTGGTAGTAGATCGCCATTTTGTTACCCGCCAGCGGGATTTTATCCAGCCACTCCAGTTTCGGTATCTCGATATGTCCTGAGGTTGCCCAGGCGACCACCGGTCCGATATTGTCGATCACGCTGCTAATCAGTAACGCAATCGGAATAATAAACACCAGCAGTAAAATCAGGGTCATCACCAGTACGGCCAGCGAACGGCGTCCCCATAGATATTTCTGGATGCGCAGCATCAGCCCCCAGGTGGCGATAACCACCATCCCTGCCCATGCAAAGCCAAGGATAAATGGCTGCACGATCCAAAAACTGGCGACGATCATTAAAACGAAAAACATCAGCGTAAATAGCTTTTGCGGTAAATCCTTATCCTGCGGCAGCGCTTTCATAACAACCTTTACCTCAATCAGTTCACCCGGTGTCGGGGATGCTGCTAATGATGCGGTATTTCCGGCAAATACAACAGAGCCGACAGGTAAACTTTTTCATACAGTAACAAAAGCAGCGTTGACGAAAATATGGTAAAACCAATTATCTGAACAATTACAACAACACAACATCCGGGTTTTTACTGCATGATCCCACAGATAAACCATGCACCTGGGCTGAGCCCGCAGGTGCTTTCCTATATTGAGACACTTCAGCAGCAAGGTTTTAGCGGTGATATTGCGACCGATTATGGCGCGCGCCTGAGTATGTCGGTCGATAACAGTATTTACCAGAGCCTGCCGGAAGCGATTATTTTTCCACGCTCTGTGGCAGATGTCGCCATGATCAGCCGCATTTCTGCTGAAAAGGACTATCAGTCGCTGACACTGACAGCGCGTGGCGGAGGCACAGGGACTAATGGTCAGTCACTGAATCAGGGCATTATTGTTGATCTGTCGCGCCATATGAACCGTATCCTTGAGATAAATACGGATGAAGGCTGGGTAAGGGTTGAGGCCGGGGTAGTAAAAGATCAGCTGAACCAGTGGCTGAAACCTTATGGCTTCTTCTTTGCACCCGAATTATCAACCAGTAACCGCGCCACTATCGGCGGGATGATTAACACCGATGCCTCGGGGCAGGGGTCGCTGGTCTACGGTAAAACCTCTGATCATGTGCTGGGGTTACGGGTTATTCTGGCTGACGGGGAGATGCTTGATACCCGGCCGGTGCCGGTCGCGCTGGCAGAGCAAATCGCCGCAGAACAGACCCGTGAAGGTGAAATTTATCAGCAAGTCCTCAAAAGCTGTCGTGATAACCGACAGCTGATCCTCGATAAGTTCCCACGGCTTAACCGTTTTATGACCGGTTATGACCTGCGCCATGTGCTGAGTGATGATCTGCAAACTTTTGATCTGACCAGAATTCTGTGTGGTTCAGAAGGAACTCTGGCGTTTATTACTGAGGCGCGGCTGAATATCACGCCCATCCCAAAAGTGCGTCAGTTGGTAAATATAAAATATGACAGCTTTGACTCGGCATTACGTAATGCACCCTTTCTGGTGCAGGCGCAGGCCCTGTCGGTGGAAACCGTAGACTCGACAGTCCTTAATCTGGCCCGTGAGGACATTGTCTGGCATTCGGTGAAAGAGCTGATTACCGATGTACCGGGAGAACAGATGCTTGGGCTGAACCTGGTTGAGTTTGCCGGGAATGACAGAGAACTGGCGGCGAAGCAGGTCAGTGACTTATGTCAGCGCCTGGACCAGCTGATGCAGGCCAGAGAAGCAGGAATTATTGGTTATCAGTGTTGTACACGGCTTGATGAAGTGGAACGTATTTATGCCATGCGTAAAAAAGCGGTCGGTCTGCTGGGCAATGCCAAAGGGCATGCCAAACCTATCCCTTTTGTGGAAGATACCGCAGTACCGCCAGAACAGCTGGCTGACTATATTACTGATTTTCGTGCGCTGCTGGACAGCCACGGACTGAGCTATGGCATGTTTGGCCATGTTGATGCCGGCGTTCTGCATGTCCGTCCTGCACTGGACATGTGTGACCCTCAGCAGGAACTGCTGATGAAACGCTTGTCTGACCAGGTGGCAGCCCTGACCGCAAGCTATGGCGGGCTATTATGGGGAGAACACGGAAAAGGCTACCGCGGGGCTTATACAGAGGATTTCTTCGGAGCTGAACTGTTTCGCGAATTACGGCGCATCAAACGTGCATTCGATCGGCAAAACCGGCTTAATCCGGGAAAAATCTGTACTCCTCTTGACAGCCCTGCAGTACTGAAACCTATCGAAAGCCCGACCCGTGGCAGCTTTGACCGGCAGATTCCGGTAACTGTCCGGGAAGACTGGCGCGGAGCGATGGAGTGTAATGGTAACGGGTTATGCTTTAATTTTGATGTGAACAGTCCGATGTGCCCGTCCATGAAAATTACCCGTAACCGGTTACATTCACCCAAAGGCCGTGCCACCCTGACCAGAGAATGGCTGCGTTTACTGGCGGAGCAGGGGGTTGACCCCCGACAGCTGGAACAGACTTTACCGCAGAATACTCTCAGTCTGCGCAGTTTTATCAGTAAACTGAAAAATACCCGCCAGGCAGCCAGAGGGGAATATGACTTCTCTCATGAAGTGAAAGAGGCAATGGCCGGTTGTCTGGGATGTAAAGCCTGCTCCAGCCAGTGCCCGATCAAAATTGATGTACCTTCATTCCGTTCCCGTTTTTTACAGCTGTACCACAGCCGTTATCTGCGGCCGGTCAGTGATCACCTGGTGGCCGCGGTGGAGAGCTATACGCCATTAATGGCCAGGGCACCACGGCTGTTTAATTTTTTCCTGACCAACCCGCAATTGCAGGCTTTTAGCAGGAAATATATCGGTATGGCTGATTTGCCCGCACTGTCATCACCGACCCTGAAACAACAGTTAGCTGGTCATCAGGCCCTGAGAACCTCACCGGATGATCTGCGTCACCTGAGCCTTGCCGAACGTCAGCAGTATGTGCTGGTGGTGCAGGACCCGTTCACCAGTTATTACGAAGCCAGACTGGTCAGTGATTTTATCAGCCTGATCAGTAAACTTGGCTTTAAACCGGTACTGGTGCCGTTTACGCCTAACGGTAAAGCGCAGCATGTAAAAGGGTTCCTGCAGCGGTTTGCCGGCACGGCCAGGAAGAGTGCCGGGGTACTGAATGAGCTTGCGGCGCTCGGGATCCCCATGGTCGGGACGGACCCGGCACTGGTACTCTGTTATCGCGATGAGTACCGGCAGGTGCTGGGTGACGCGCGGGGAGATTTCAGCGTATTACTGGCTCATGAGTGGCTGAACCAGGTGACCGCCGGGCGTGCTGAGCAGCAACCTGTCGGTGAGGCATGGTATCTGTTCCCCCACTGTACCGAAAATACAGCCCTCCCTCAGTCGGGCAGCCACTGGAAATCTATTTTCAGCCGTTTTGGCGCAAAACTGGAAACCGTCAATGCCGGATGCTGTGGTATGGCAGGTACCTATGGTCATGAAACCAGAAATCTTGATAACTCTCTGGGAATTTACCAGCTCTCCTGGCAGCCGCACATGCAACAGCGGGCCCGTCACCGTTGTCTGGCGACCGGTTATTCCTGCCGGAGTCAGGTAAAAAGGATTGAAGGCGAGGCAGTACGCCATCCGTTGCAGGCCTTGCTTGAGATGGTAAGTTAGTACGCAGACGCCGGTGTTAACCGCGGAAAGTGCATGCTGCGCTTTCCGCGCTGTTTCAGGGCAGTTGTTCGGAATAACAAAAAAATTCTTCCTGTAAATGGCATACCTGTTCCCATTCACCTTCCTGCATCAGGCGGTGGCTTAACTGACTGAGTGAGTAGCGAGCCAGTTGCAGCGCCTGTAAACGGAACAACATATCCTGAGCTTCATCGGCCATTCCGCTGACCAGTTGCTGGTGCAGGCTGAGTAAAATCGACAGACTGCGACCGTCATCGCCTTGCTGCTGGCATTTGTCGGCCATGCTCAGGCACAGGTCATTAAATCCCCGCAAATCCGCCAGTGAGCTGTCAGGCTGTTTTAGACGGTGTTTACGGTTATGGAACTCTCTGCACATTGCTCTGAGGGTCTGATGGTATTCTTCAAGGTGAATCGTTAGCCAGCCGGAAAATGAGAACATCACAATACCTCTCTGTAGTAATGATAATCATTATCATATAAGTGCCCAGTATTTTGCAAGCCTGACGTTTCTTAAGCAGAGTCGTCAGGAGGCTGTCTCAGGATTGTTGCTGCGGCCAGCGTGTGACAAGTCCGGAAAGGGCGAAATATCTTTACAAAGGCGGGTACTGAAAGCAGCAGATAGCAGATATGCAGCTTGCTGAACAGGGGCAGGCAGGAGGCGTGTATCAGACACAGCCACTGAGGGTTCAGCAAAAAAAGGCGGGAGAACGATGAAAGTCGCCGGAACGACAGATAAAAAAAATGGCGCCCGCAGGCGCCATTTTCACTACCAGAACGCTTACTTGCGGTATGCGTGAGCCTGGTTATCCAGACGCTGGTTAGCGCGAGCTGCGTCGTCTTTAGCAGCCTGAACGTCAGTACGTACTGCGTTCACGTCGGTGCTCAGCTGGTCAACTTTGGTGTTCAGAGTCTGAACATCGCTTGACAGTTGGTCGATTTTAGCATTGCTAGAACAACCAGCCAGCAGAGTTGAACCCAGAATTACCGCGCCCAGTACCAGTTTAGTACGATTCATTATTTTACCCTCTAAATTGAGTTAATCTCCATGTAGCCCAATAAGTATTACACAAAGTTTTTTGAGTTGAGAATATATTTTTTATGAGAACATGCTTAATTTCGTTTATTCGCTCAAAGAAACAGCGATTAATAAATTCTGATAAATTTTTTAGTAAAAACATTGAGATTTAATCGGATTTACCTTAATTATAAAAAGCATTTTTAGTCTCTTTTTATTTTTTTTTGAACTTATTTAAAATAAAAAGGCATAAAAAAAGGCGCCCCGCAGGACGCCTTGTCACAAATATATATTAAATAACGTGAACTGAAGCAGTATTTGTGGTGCCGCTTGGTACTAATGCCCCGGAAACCATTACCACAACATCGCCTTCCGCCGCATATCCGGCGCTGAGAGCAATCTCTTTACCGATACGATAGAAGTCATCAGTTGACGCGATTTCTTTAACCAGGTGTGTTTCGACACCTTTAGTCACTAATAGCTGGCGGGCCGTGGTTTCATTGGTGGTTAGTGCCAGAATAGTGGCTGACGGGAAATATTTACGGATAGATTTTGCGGATTTTCCGCCCTGGGTCGCCACAACAATCAGGGCTGATTGCAGTTTTTCCGCGGTTTCTACTGCGCCACGACATACAGCTTCTGTGATGCGTAATTTATGGCTGTCGTGCAGGGAGTCGATTCGGCTGCCCATCACACGGTCAGTACGGTCGCAGATCGTCGCCATAATAGTGACGGCTTCCAGCGGATATTTACCTTTAGCACTTTCACCGGACAGCATTACGGCATCAGTACCGTCGAGGATAGCATTCGCCACATCGCCGGCTTCAGCGCGGGTAGGGCGCGGGTTCTTGATCATCGAATCCAGCATCTGGGTTGCTGTGATCACCAGCTTACGTGCTTTGTTACATTTCTGAATCATCATCTTCTGGGCGAAAATAACTTCTTCCACCGGGATTTCAACCCCTAAGTCGCCCCTGGCCACCATAATGCCATCAGACGCTTCCAGAATTTCATCAAAGTTGTTCAGACCTTCCTGATTTTCGATTTTCGAAATAATCTGAATATTCTCACCGCCGTGCTGTTTCAGGTGTTCGCGGATTTCAAGCACGTCAGAACGTTTACGGATAAAGGACGCAGCAACGAAATCCACACCTTGCTCACAACCAAAAATCAGATCACGCTTATCTTTTTCCGCGAGGGCCGGTAACTGAATAGAGACACCCGGCAGGTTAACACCTTTGTTTTCACCCAGGTCACCATTGTTCAGTACTTTACAGACAACGGTATTTTCGGTGACTGACAACACTTCCATACCCAGCAAACCATCATCAACCAGAACCGTATTACCGATGGCCAGATCCGCGGCAAAGCCGGGATAAGTGACGGCAACGTGCTGATTATTACCAATAACAGACTGGTCGGTAGTAAAGGTAAATGTCTGTCCCGCCTGCAGCGAAACATCATTACCGCCTTCCAGTTTCATGGTGCGGATTTCCGGACCTTTGGTGTCCAGCAGAATAGCAGCATTGTGTCGGGTTTTACTGACCACTGCACGCAGGTTAGCGATACGCTGTCCATGTTCAGCATAATCACCATGAGAAAAATTCAGACGCATAACATTCATACCCGCATCCAGCAGGTGAGTCAGCATCTCTTCAGATTCAGTTTTTGGGCCGATAGTACAGACGATTTTGGTTTTTTTCATGACGGGTTATCTATAAGTTGTAATGGGTTAAGAAATACAGACCACCGGCCGGACAAGCCGATGACGGGGATTTTGGTCTCAGGTAACACAAACTCACAGGAGCGAACACGCCGATAAGAAGAGTAAAAACGGTCTGATGCGTAGGATCCCGCACCACACAAAGGCAGATAAGAAATGGATGTTGCGCAAGCTGTATACGTTAATGCTCTTATCACGTTATTCGCAGACACCGTTCAAGTGGACAACAGGGTTATTATAGTCACTAAGTGGGCGGAAACCAAACAGAAATCGGAATAAGCCTGATACAGAGCAGTGAAAGAATGATATTGCGCAACACTACATCAGATTTTCGAAGGGTGGCTGAAAAAAACTGAGACAGGCTGCTTCCGCAGTATCAGCGCGGTCCGGCGACCAGTGAAAGCACCGGATGACCGGGGACAGACAGCATACGTAAATCACGTAACCGTTCCCGGGAATAATTATCTGAAACCGGCAGCGGTTACCACCAGATTTCCATCTGAGCACCGAAGCTGACCTCACCACGGCTTCCGCGACTAAAGTTATAACCAGCGCTGTCACTGTAAGCCAGACCGTTACTTATGCCAGCCATATTATCCGGATCATACCCCCAGTTTTCCTGCCATTTGGCATAAGTGGTATATAACCGCAGTGCCGGACGGGCCCAGACATTCGGTCCGGCCTGCCATTGTTGTGCCAGAGTCAGTTTAAACTGGTTGTTGGTCTGTCCGGTACGCTGAGAATTGACCCGGTCATAACCGGCCTCCAGTAAGGTACTCATGATCGGGGTCCAGTTATACATTGGCCTGACCCCGGCGGTAAACCAGCGGGTACCATTGCGGTTATCGAGGTTAATGTCCTGATACATCGCAACATACATTAGCCCCCAGCGGTCATTGATTTCCATAGCCCCATGATCAATCAGCCGGAGCATACTCCCCTTATTCAGTACGGCTGCGCCTTCGCCACGGCCATTGTTTAATGAGGTCATGGCATCAGTAGCATACTGGAACACCAGCGTATTATAGCCTTCAGAAAATGTCTGTTTATGCTCGGCGCTGACCAGCCAGCCCTTTTTACTGGCATCCGGCGCCAGAGAGTAACCTTTGCGCAAATTAGCTTTACCGTAATCAATCCCTACTTCCAGCTCTCCGCCGGGGTTAACCGCAATACCCGCCAGACGTACATCGAAAGTATCGGTGATCACCGGTACCCGGTTTCGTTCATTTTCAATATACCCCTGCACGCCTCCGGCTTCGCTATTGCGGGTTACCGCCAGGGATAAGTTACCCAGCGGGGTGGTGATATTCTCCATCCCTGCACCCGGGCCGGAAATATCCCAATAGTAGAAATCAATCATATGCACGTCATGGCGCTGGTAAAAACGCTTCCCTGCCCAGAGTTTTGCGCCGGGTAAAGCCGGAATCAGGTTATCCCCCTGAATATTGACCTCACGCAGTGCCGGAGAAACTGACTCAGAATCTGCCTGCTGGGAAACGGCGTAAGCCAGGTTAGTATCAAAATAAAAAGAAGCATTATCCTGCTGCCAGACTTGCTGGCCCAGTTTCAGCTCAGCATAGGTTTCACATTCATTACCCAGCCGGTATTTGCTGCCAGCGCCGGTCGCTGTACTGCATTGCTGCTCACCTCCCTGGTTACTCCAGCCTATTCCGGAACGGGCATATCCTTTGAAATCGAGCGCATAAGCGGGGGAAACCGAGGCAATTGCCAGTGCGGCCAGCATTGCCGGTGCTCTTCCCTGAGTATTCATAATTACTCTCCTGTCAGGATACAGCGTCAGTGCTGTATCTGGGCGGGGGTCGCAGTGATTACGACCCGTGGTTATTGTCTGTCGGAAAATGCTCTGGGGTCTCCGGAGTCAGTAACCACCAGACGGCCTGGTAAGGTTTAAAGTAACCTCCTTGCCGTAACGGGTCGGCATCGGGATAGTTATTGATTAAGGGATGATATTCGCCAGTCTGTGGCAGGGAAGGTGGCAGCCAGCGGATTGCTGAGTCCGTCAGGTTAGCTGCAACCAGTAACAGCTGATCCTGCCAGCGACGGCAATAACACCAGATCCGGCTGTTGGCAGGGCAGAGATCCCGGTAGTCACCGAATTGCAGAACAGCGAGCTGTTTTCGCAGCTGAATTAACTGACGATAAGTATGGAGTACCGAATCGGGATCGCCGATGGCTGCTGCAACATTCATTCCTGCGGCAGGTGCTGCACATTCCAGCCAGGGCGTGCCGCTGCTGAAACCGGCATTTTTGCTGTTATCCCACAGCATCGGGGTTCTGCTGTTATCCCGTGATTTCGCTGCCAGAATATCCAGAGTATCCCGGGACGAGAGGCCTTGCCGGGTCAGCAGATGGTACATTGTCAGGCTCTCCACATCCCGGTACTGACTGATCTGCGTAAACCCGGCATTAGTCATGCCGATTTCTTCTCCCTGATAGAGATAAGGTGTTCCCTGCATACCGTACAGCACCATTGCCAGCATTTTGGCTGAATGTTGCCGGAAAGTGGTGTCGTTGCCGAACCGTGACACTACCCGCGGCTGGTCGTGGTTTCCCCAGAATAAAGCCCCGTTCGCCCGCTGATGCATACCCTGTTGCCAGTCAGAAAATATCTTTTTCAGCGCCACAAAATCGGCGGCAGCCAGAGTCCATTTTTCACCGTTACGGTAATCGACTTTCAGGTGATGAAAATTAAAGGCCATTGACAGTTCGGTATTATCAACAGACGCATATTGCTGACAATGTTCAAGGGTCGTCGAAGACATTTCTCCGACCGTGACCAATTGCAACGGACTGAAAACATCACGATTCATCTCACGCAGAAATTCATGAACCCGCGGGCCGTCCGTATAGAAACTGCGTCCGTCACCGTCAGGATCGTCGGTGAAACACGCCGGTTTGGAAATCAGGTTCACGACATCAAGCCGTAATGCATCGACGCCTTTACCGGCCCAGAAACGGCAGACTTCTTTTAGTGCCTCGCGGACGGGCGGATGCTCCCAGTTGAGATCAGCCTGTTCACGGCTGAATAAATGCAGGTAATGCTGTCCGCATTGCGGCTGCCACTGCCACGCCGGGCCACCGAATTTAGATAACCAGTTGGTCGGTGGCTTCTCCGGCGGAGAATCCTGCCAGATATAAAACGGGTGGTACGGACTCTGCGGATCACAGGCCTGAACAAACCATGGATGGCGGGTTGAGGTATGGTTGAAAACCATATCCATCATAATTGACAAATCACGCTGGCGGGCTTCACGGACCAGTCGTTCAAAATCTTCCATCGTGCCGTAACCCGGGTCGATCGCACAATAATCAGTAACATCATAACCATTATCGACCTGCGGCGACGGATATACTGGTGTCAGCCAGAGAATATCCACCCCGAGAAACTGTAAATAATCCAGCCGGCTGATAATCCCTGCCAGGTCTCCCTGACCGTTACCGGTAGTATCCTGAAAGCTTTTCGGGTAAATCTGGTAAACAACTTTGTCCTGAGTCCATGCTTTAGCCATTACAACAACCTGCCTGTTAGTGAGTTACGGATGAGTCAGTGACGGGGGAAGTGTCCGATGAGGATGCACTATGGAAACGCGCCACGATAAACGTCAGTACCAGAGGGACAATAATGGCGATCAGTATTGACACCCCATAGACGCCCCAGAATTTCGGCTGGATGGACAAAATACCGGGTAAACCACCGACGCCGATACCGTTAGCCAGAACCTGATTCATACCGCTAAACAGTGCTGCCAGTGCGGAACCAATCATTGCGCACAGCATCGGATAACGGAATTTAAGGTTCACCCCGTACATGGCGGGTTCAGTAACCCCGAGGTAAGCAGCGATTGCCGCAGGTACCGACACGGCACGTTCTTTCGGTGAACGGCGGATAATGATCATTGCCAGAACCGCGGATGCCTGCGCAATATTCGACAGGGCAATTAACGGCCAGACAGGGGTACCGCCCATGCTCTGGATCATCTGCATATCAATGGCAAGGGTGGTCTGATGGATCCCGGTAATCACCAGCGGGGCATATAAAAAGCCAAACAATGCTGCACCGACAGGGGCAAAGCTGCCGGTCATAGCCAGCTGCACGACGCTGGCAACACCGTCTCCCAGTAAGCGACCGAACGGGCCAATCAGACCGTGGGCCAGGGGGATCGCGACCAGTAATGCCGTGACAGGGACAATTACCAGGCTCAGGGAAACAGGAACCACCCGCCGTAACTGGCGTTCAATTATCGCCAGCGCCATACCTGCCAGTATGGAAGGGATGACCTGGGCCTGATACCCGACTTTTTCTACCAGGAACCAGCCAAAATCCCAGGTATCAGCTGCCGACTGACCCAGCTGATATGAGTTCATCAGTTGGGGAGAGACAAGGGTAATGCCGAGCACAATACCCAGTATCGGTGTACCGTCCATTTTCACCACCGTGGACCAACAGACGGCGACCGGCAAAAACATAAAAATGGCTTCACCGGGTAACCATAACAGGTCATACAAGGTCTGCCAGACCTGAGATGACTGGGCCAGGGTATTACCATCACTGAAAGGGATGTCGCCGATCACATTACGGAAACCGAGGATCAGACCGCCGCTGATTAGCGCCGGAAGTAACGGAAAGAAAATATCGGCAATATGCGAAAGGGCACGTTCAGCAATCGACATATTTTTGCGGGCGGCTTCACGCTGTTGGCTACGGTCTGCGCCCGTCAGACCGAGGGTTGTCATCATTGCTTTGTAGTAGTCATCAACTTCCGGGCCGATCACCACCTGAAACTGTCCGGCATTGGTAAAGCAGCCTTTGACCATCGGCAGGGTTTCCAGACCTGAGGGACTGGCCAGCGCGGGATCATTCAGTACCAGCCTCAGGCGGGTAATACAATGGGTGGCACTGACAATATTGTCTCGCCCTCCGAGGAATTTAATAAGTTTATCAATAATCTGCTGTTGAATTTCACGCATGGCACATCCTTATGGGTTCCCTGATAGAAAAGTTTTCCGGCAGTGTGGGTCCGTCATAAGCAGCATAATTAAAATGTGGCAAAAAGTGTTGGGAACGTTCCCGGAACTAAGGGCAGATCACAAAACCAGTACAATTTATCATCAGAAATCAGAGGTGAGTTTACCTTTCAGCAGAAAGCTTCTGACGGGGGCGGCGCGGGATAAATGTGCAATCAGCTGTCTTGCGGCCAGTTTACCGGCGGTGGCGTAACCAAACTCAAGCATGACAACATCAGGAAACAAAAAGCCTAATAAAGGGGTATTACCGATAGCCGCCACCTGAATATTTTTCTGCGGGTTTTGCCGCAGATACTTGTAAACACCGAGCGCCAGGGTGTCGGTTGCGCAAATCACAGCCGTGGTCTCATCAGTACAGACCTGTGCGGCAAGGTCATATCCGCTGTGATAGTCAAGAGAACCGAGTGCGGCAAGGGGGGTCAGCTTCAGCTGTTGGCAGGCCGACAGATAGGCCCGATAACGATCGCCGCCAGTGGTTTTATCCTCTTCATTGACCCCGAGATAACTGATGTTGCGGTGTCCCAGTTGCTGCAGGTGACTGGCAAGCAGGTTGACTGCTCCGGCGTCATCGTAGCAGACCGACGAAAAACCGCGGCATGACTGGACCATCAGCACCAGTTTGTTTTCCCAGCCAGCCAGCATCCCGGTGGTCAGTCCGGTGAAACCAAACAGGATCACACCATCGACTTCCCGCTGCCCGAGGACCTGCAGATGTTCTGTTACTTTCGTGGTACTGAACCGGCTTTCCAGCACCATAGCATCATAGCCATACTGGTAGAGCAGAGGAAGCATCGCACTGACGGCCTGATTTTCTGCGGCGGAGTCGAGTCTGGCAAGAATGACGCCGATCACCCGGCTTTCATTGACCCGCATAGCCCGTGCAGAACGTGAAGGAATAAACTGGTGTTGTTTAATCACCGCTTCAATACGCTGACGCGTTTGCGGGTGGACATCTCCCTGCTGATTAATCACCCGTGATACGGTTGATTTTCCGGTGCCACTGAGGCGGGCAATATCTTTAATCGTCAGACGTTTTGACATCACTGTGTTTCCATAAGCAATCCGTTGACCCGCCGACAGGCAGACGAAGAGTTATAGTAACCGAAATAACAGTAATAAGGGATATCAGTAACAGAACAACAAGAGAGGAAAAGCAGAATGGTGCGTTCTAGTGGACTCGAACCACCGACCCCCACCATGTCAAGGTGGTGCTCTAACCAACTGAGCTAAGAACGCATTACGAAATGGTGCGTCCGAGTGGACTCGAACCACCGACCCCCACCATGTCAAGGTGGTGCTCTAACCAACTGAGCTACGGACGCACTGGTGCGTTCTAGTGGACTCGAACCACCGACCCCCACCATGTCAAGGTGGTGCTCTAACCAACTGAGCTAAGAACGCATTCGCTATCATGCTGACAGCGGGACGAATATTAGCGGCACAGGACGGTGCTGGCAAGGAGAATAATGGTTTTTTATGACTGACTGGACAGCAACTGTGCGAAGCGGGTTATTTTTAATCACCGGCGCGGAAAAAACCGTCGCCGGTGCTGCTATCAGTGGGCCGCGCGGCGCAGTATCACCGCAGCGGACTGACGCTGTACCCACAGAATACGCCAGCTCATCATCAGTGCGGCGGCGGTCAGTCCGATGATAAAACCACACCAGAATCCGGCAGGGCCCATACGCGGTACCAGAATATCGGTCAGTGCCAGCAGATAACCGAACGGTAGCCCAAGTACCCAGTAGGACACCAGGGTAATAAAGAAGATCGACCGGGTATCTTTGTAACCGCGTAAAATACCGCTGCCGATAACCTGAACACTGTCAGAAAACTGATAAATAGCCGCCAGAAACATCAGGTGGGCGGCCAGCATAACCACCAGCGGATCGTCATTATACAGCAGAGCAATTTTATGACGGAAGACGACTGTTCCCAGGGCTGTAATACAGGCAAGACATAACCCCACCGCCTGGGCGGTCCAGGCCGCAATTTTTGCCTGTTCCGTATCCCCCTGACCTAAGCGGTATCCGACACGGATAGTCGCGGCAACCCCCATCGACATCGGCAGGACAAACATCATGGAGCTGAAATTCAGGGCGATCTGGTGACCTGCGACATCCACAATCCCCAGCGGAGAAACCAGTAAGGCCACGACCGCAAATAATGTCACCTCAAAAAACAGTGCTAATGCCACCGGTAATCCCAGTGCGAATAACCGCTTCAGGATTTGCAGGTCCGGAGCTGAACGGCGGGTCAGGTGGTTAATATCTTTCATCACTGGCATCCGGTTCACCCAGTAGCGCATCACCAGGAACATGACCCAGTAAACAGTCGCCGTGGCCACACCACAGCCAACACCACCGAGGGCGGGCATACCGAAATGACCGTAAATAAAGATATAGTTGAGGGGGATATTACATAACAGGCCGATAAATCCCAGTACCATGCCCGGTTTGGTTTTAGACAGGCCTTCACACTGGTTACGCAATACCTGAAACAGCAGATACCCCGGAGCCCCCCACATTAATGCGTGCAGGTAACGTTCGGCTTTATCCGCCAGTGACGGGTCAATATCAGGCATATGCCGCAATAACAAACCGGCATTCCATAACAGGATAATCGTCAGGATAGCCAGCCCGATAGCCAGCCAGAAAGCCTGGTGCACCTGATAAATAATTTTGTTCCGGCGGCCAGAGCCATTCAGCTGGGCAACCGTGGGGGTCAGGGCCAGCAATAACCCCTGGCCGAACAGGATCACCGGCAACCAGATTGAGGTACCAATAGCCACCGCCGCCATATCCGTGGCACTGACGGAACCTGCCATAATCGTATCAACAAAGCCCATCGCTGTTTGCGCGACCTGGGCCAGAATAACCGGAATAGCGAGCCCAAGGAGCTGACGCGCCTCAGTAAAATACTTCTGCACGAATACACCTGTAAAATAACAAAGGGAATAGAAGAGGAGAGATATCCTTATTGGCGACTAGTGTAGCGGGGTCTGAAAACTTAGCAACCGGTGAATTCAAACTATTTTTGCAATAATAAAGCCCCATTAATGGATAAACAGCCTGCCAGTGTTGTGTTACTCTGCGGAAAATATTCAGGGAGATTAACTATGTTTACAGGTATTGTGCAGGGGACGGCAGAAGTCGTCGCGGTCGATGAAAAACCGTTATTCCGAACCCACACACTGAGGTTTCCTTCACAATGGCTGGAAGGCCTGGAGATTGGGGCTTCTGTTGCGCACAACGGTTGTTGCCTGACCGTCACTGCTATACATGATGATCTGGTCAGCTTTGATCTGATTAAAGAAACATTGCGTATCACCAATCTGGGTGATATCACGCCGGGAAGCCGGGTGAATATTGAGCGTGCTGCAAAATTTTCCGATGAAATAGGTGGTCACCTGATGTCGGGTCATATCATGACCACAGCCGAAATATCGAAAATAATACAATCCGAAAATAACCGTGAAATCTGGTTCAGGCTGCAGGACAGTGCGCTGATCAAGTATATTTTACATAAAGGTTTTGTCGGTATTGATGGCTGCAGCCTGACAATAGGGGATGTGGTAGCGAACAAGTTCTGTGTACACCTGATCCCTGAAACACTGCAACGCACGTTACTGGGTCAGAAAAAGGTCGGCGACCGTGTGAATATCGAAATTGATCCGCAAACTCAGGCGGTAATTGATACGGTCGAACGGGTACTGGCAGCTCGCGAAATGGCAACCACAGAAGCGAAGGTATAAGCCGTCGTTATTTTATCGGCCTTGTCTGACAACAGGTGCCTCGCTGAACGATGTTCCTGTAAAAAGCCCGCCGGCTGTCACGACCAACCGGCGGGCTTTATTCTAAGACGAGCCAGTGAAGACTTAACGGGCTACCCGTAATCCGCCATCAATGCCGCGGCTGAAAACGACCTGCCATAACTGGATATCCCTGGCACGGAAGGCACCGGCGCAGGCATTCAGGTAATAACTAAACATACGTTTAAAACGCTGATCATAGTTATTTTCAAGCTGTGGCCAGCTGGCGAGAAAACGTTCGTACCACGCCATCAGTGTCCGGTCATAGTCCACACCAATATTATGCCAGTCTTCCATCACAAAATGCGGTTCGCTGGTCTGAGCGATATGCATCACTGACGGCAGACAACCATTCGGGAATATATATTTATCAATCCACGGGTCAACATTTAAATCGGTATGGTTAGATCCGATAGTATGCAGTAAAAAAAGTCCGTCAGGTTTCAGGTTGCGTGAAACCACATCGAAGTAGGTGGCATAGTTTTTCGGGCCGACATGCTCAAACATCCCGACAGACACAATCCGGTCAAAACTCAGATTAAGATCACGATAGTCTTGTAACAGGATAGTGACGTCCAGGCCTTCGCACCGTTGCCGGGCCATTTTTTGCTGTTCAGCAGAAATGGTGACGCCATGCACACTGACACCGTAACGACGGGCAGCAAACTCAGATAATCCGCCCCAGCCGCAGCCAATGTCGAGTAAAGTCATCCCCGGCTTTAACTGCAATTTACGGCAAATCATGTCCAGTTTAGCTTCCTGTGCGGCGTCCAGAGTGGTTGCCTCTTTCCAGTAACCGCAGGAATACTGCATAAAAGGATCCAGCATCAGACTGAACAGATCATTACCCAGATCATAATGTTCTTTACCGACAATCCAGGCGCGTTTTTTGGACTGAAGATTTTTAAGGCGGGCAGTAGCAATACGAAGTGTGTCTTTGAAATGATGTGGTAATTGTTTATCGAGTTTATATTTCAGTACCCGATAAAAAAACTGGTCAAGCCGTTCACATTCCCACCAGCCATCCATATAACTCTCACCAAGTCCCAGAGAGCCTTCCTGCAAGACGCGTTTAAAAAAATCAGAGTTTTTAACCTGAATATCCCATGGACGGTCGCCATTGATAGCAATATCGGCCATCGACAGCATTTCATTGGCAATGCGGTACCAATTATTTTCCTTAAGGCTAACTTCTGCTACACATGATGAACTCATACGCTTTATATCACCTGTTCTATTTTGAACCTGAGGAAAGAATAGCTGACTTTCACTGGTCCGTGAGTAAACTCACAAAAAACGTGCACTTATAAGTAAAGACAAAACAGAGGATCTAGTAAATATCGAAAAATGCGGTTGTGCCTGAATAGCACAATCAAAACCGGTCACAATATGCCTGCAACTTATAGTGAATATTTGTTACCGGGGTGATTATATGCCTGGCAAGCTGAATGTTCAATGGTTTACGGTTAGGTTGCTAATTGTGAAGAAAAAATTAACCCGCCACCAGGTGGGGGCGGGTGAAAGGCGGGTTACGATTTCTGTTGCAGACGGTAACCGGCGATGGCCAGCAGCACAGTAACGGCCATCACCGAGGTGGTGGTTAGCAGGGGCTGTGACAAATGCGAAGAGACCAGCAGGCTGAACAGGAAACACAGTCCCAATTGCAGCGCATTTTGCAGCGCAGCGGCTTTACCACTGGCGGTCGGGAAAATCTGTAAAGCGGCCGACACCACTATCGGATAAATCGCACCATTAGCCATTGCCATACCACAGAAAGGTAACAGTAACGTCAGCAGGCCCGGAGAGGTAAAAAAACTGACCAGCGTCACAGTGATAATACTCAGGGAATAGAGGGCAAGCAGCCAGGGCAGCAGTTGCCGGCCACTGAAATGATTCAGCAGCGCACGACAGCCAAACCCGCCTATCAGAAAAGTCAGTGTCTGAGGAATATAGCTCAGACCGATATCAGCCGGTGACAGTCCGAGATCACTCAGGATAAAAGGTGAACCGGTCAGCCAGGCAAAAAAACTGGCAGAGCAGGCGGCATAAATAAGCACATTACCACTGTAACCGCGACTGGCCAGCAGTCGGCGGAAGGAAACCGGTTCAGGCTGTCGCGCAGCAGGCGGCTGTTCAGTGGCCGGAACCGCAGGGAGACGCAGCGTACAAATTATCAGCCACAGGGTAAGCAGCATAAGTAGCAAAAATATTGAACGCCAGTGATAATGGGCCAGCAACCATGAGCCCAGCAGCGGGGCGAGGGCCGGAGATAAGGCAACCATGGGCATAACTGTGGCAAAAATCTTCTGACGACCTGAGGCGGGATAATAGTCAACCACCAGCGACTGCCAGCTGACTGCCGCGGCACAGACCCCGAGGGCCTGAATAAAACGCAACCCCAGTAATACTTCCGCTGAGCGTACCCATAACATCGCCAGGCATCCGGCGGCAAAAACAGCCAGTCCGCAGATCAGTACCGGTTTTCTGCCTATTCTGTCAGACAGGGGGCCCCAGAATAACTGCGCACAGGCAAATCCGGCCAGGAACAGACTCAGACTGGCGCTGATTATCCCGGCATTGGTCGCGAGGTCCTGTTTCATTGCACCGAAAGCTGGCAGGTACATATCTGTAGCCAGAAAACCCAGCATGCTGAGTAATGACAGATAAACTAAAAAAAATATCGGATGCCGCATTACTGTTCCTTATCACAAAAATTGGCACAGAGTTTAAAAGGGTGCACAGAGAGTTGTGAACCGTTAATATTTGCAATTATCTGTGAAAAAAATTGAAAGGTAATCATGTGGTCTGAATATTCCCTGGAAGTGATAGATGCCGTCGCAAGGAATGGCAGTTTCAGTGCCGCGGCACGTGAACTGCACCGGGTACCCTCGGCAATAAGTTATACAGTAAAACAGCAGGAAGACTGGCTGGCAGTGCAATTGTTTGATCGCCAGCACCGTGATGTGGTGCTGACTGCCGCCGGTGAGCACTATGTTCGTGAATGCCGGGGGATTATCAAAAAAATGCAGGAAACCCGGCGCCAATGCCAGCAACTGGCGAACGGCTGGCGCGGGCAGGTAAGTATTGCGGTGGACTGTGTCGTCAGGCGGGGCAGAATGCAGCAGTTGATTATCGATTTTTACCGGCACTTTCCGGATATAGAATTGCACGTCAGCGAAGAAGTTTTTAACGGTGTCTGGGATGCGCTGGCCGGAGGACGGGTGGATATGGCTATCGGAGCGACCCAGGCGATCCCTGTCACCGGGCGTTTTGCATTCCGTGATATGGGACGACTTAACTGGCGGTGTATTGTCAGCGCCGGGCACCCTCTGGCGGCTGAAGCCCGGCCGCGCGAGGAACAATTACGGGCATGGCCATCATTACTGTTGGAAGACACCTCAAGGGAATTACCGCGCCGCATTACCTGGACCCTGGATAACCAGCAGCGGATGACGGTGCCGGACTGGCAAACGGGGCTGGATTGTGTCAGGGCAGGATTATGTGTTGCTATGGTACCGGGGCATCTCGCCAGACCACTGCTGGACGTCGGAGAAGTCAGGGAACTTCCTCTGCCGTCACCGTTTCCGGAAAGCCCCTGCTGCGTCAGCTGGGCGGAAGAGAGAAGCTCTCCGGCATTACGCTGGCTCCTTGAGTACCTTGGTGATACGCAGACACTTAACCAGGAATGGCTGAGTGAAACCGGTAGTTAACGACGGTAATCGTGGAACGGACCATCGGCCACCGATCGTCTTTCAATCAGTGACGGGTATACTTCTATGGTTTGCGGCTCTTCGCGTTTATTCACAATACGATCCAGCAGCATATCCAGCGCTTTCTCGCCCAGCTCACTTTTCGGCTGGTGAATAGTGGTCAGGGCAGGGGTAAAATACCGCGCGTTGCGCACGTTATCGTAACCAATGATCGATATATCCTGTGGCACACGCAGGCCCTGTTCATCGGCAGCACAAATTGCCCCCATCGCCATAATATCGCCGCCACAGAATACCGCCGTGGGTAATCGCGGCTGAGCGAGTATTTTTTGCATTGCCAGGTAACCGGATTCGGGTTCAAAGTCTCCCTGCACAGTCCATTCTTCACAATGGGTAATACCTGCCTCCTCCAGTGCTTTAAGAAATCCTGCCAGCCTGCCGCCTCCCGTATTACGCTCCATCTGGCCGGGAATACAACCGATATCACGGTGCCCGCGCTCAATCAGATAACGGCCAGCCATGTAACCGCCACGGAAAGCATTGTCCAGTACGGTATCAGTAAAATCACCACGGGACATTCCCCAGTCCATAACGACCATTGGGATATTACGGTTCTCCTCCAGCATATCCAGCAACTCCTGTGGATATTCGGCACACAATACCAGCAGCCCGTCGACACGTTTGCGCGCCATCATCGATAAATAAGCGCGTTGTTTCTGCAAGTCGTTATGCGCATTGCCCAGAATCAGGGTATAGCCATGTTCGAAACATTTTTTTTCGATAGCTTCCACAATCTCGGCGAAATAAGGTGCTTCGAGAGACGTCGACAGCAGACCAAGCGTCTTAGTGTTATTCACCTTCAGACTTCTGGCGACGGCACTGGGAGAGTAATGCAACTCTTTAATCGCTTCCCAAACCGCTTTGCGGGTCGTTTCCGCAACAAAACGGGTCTGATTAATGACATGAGAAACGGTGGTGGTAGAGACTCCGGCGCGTTTCGCCACATCTTTAATTGTTGCCATTCCTTGAGAACTCCTGGTGTTTTAAATTATTGATTTTAAGTGTGTTAATCGTTTGCGTTTTTACAGTTTTATCAGGCCGCTAATGATGCTGCCAGGAGGGGCCGTAAAGGATTACCTGTAAAAAAAGCCTGTGCCTTACAAGGGGAAACAGGGAAGGTTGCGCAACAAAGAGCGGTAATTCTAACAAGGCTGTGCGAATAAAACGAGATTTTTGCGCAGTAGTGTGGGAATATAATAATTACCCTGTACTTTATGTGTCTATAGGAGCTGTCATGGATACGGATTTAAAGCTGGCGCTGACCACCACTATCGTTGCATTACTGATGATTGCGACGTTCAGTTTCACCGCAATACTGCATTAATGTATTCGCACCGGCAGAGGGCTGTTTACCCGCTAAAGGCACGTATAAAGCCGGAAAGTAAGGGTAGCAAGCAGCATTACTGACAGAGAAGCCGATACCCGGCGTGTTGCGGGTATCGGCTTTTTATTTTACGGGGCACGAATTTTTTTACAGTATTAAGGGAAGTGTATTTATTCAGATATTATGTATTACTGATCCTGACGGAATCACCGCGTTAGCGGACATAAATCCCCCCCTGAATACCGGTGCTGCGATATTCAGGGGGGGATTTTCAGTCTCTGGGCGGAGACTAGCGGACTGTGCTCGGGGTTACGACCCGCCGTGCACCAATATAATGCTGTTGCCAGTACTCGTTACTCAGTGCGCTGATCTGGATATCCTTGCCGGTGCGTGGTGACTGAATGAATTTCCCATTGCCCAGATAAACGCCCACATGATCAGCCGCACCGCCACGGTGGATACGGAAGAATACCAGATCACCTTTCTCAAGATCGTTGCGTTTAACCGGTGCAGCATCACGCAGATGGTACATTTCATTGGCAGTACGGGGAATTCTGAAGTTTACCAGGTCTTTATAGGCATAATAAACCAGCCCGCTGCAGTCAAAGCCCGTATGGGGTGAGGAACCGCCCCACTGGTACGGCTTGCCTAACTGATCCATTAATTTAACCATCACAATGGCACGCGCTTTCTGATAGCGTTCACGGTGCAGTTTACTCATGCGGATAGAAGCCAGTTTCGCGGAAGGGCGGCCGGCGGTCCTTTTGGCTATCTGGCGCTGGTGACCGTATTTTCTGAGTGCCGGTGTGCGATGTAACGCAATACGACGTGATTCTTTTTTCGGGCGGCTCTCTCTGACTTTACGCGGGCTGGTCAGATGCTTAACCCGGTGGATAAGGGGCTGTCGGGTTCTGTGGCGTGTACTGGCTGTTTTCAGTGGTTTTCTTTTTCGGCGGGCATCTTCTGTTACCGCTTTTTTGGCTGATTTATGAAATGAAGCATTTATTGCAGTACGTGGCGAAGCCTCTGCGACATTAAAAAAAAGCTGTGCTACAGCCAGAATAAAAAGCGTGGTCAGTAAACGCATAGTTGTCAGGTTACAGGTTAATGTCCTGAAAAAAAGCGGACAAGATTAAAAAAATAACATCTGACTTTTCAGCCAGCCCCAAAATCATTCTAATCCAGATTTTTATAAAATGTTAAGGTCTTTTTGCCGTAATCTGTTACGAGAAGTTTTTTGGTGTAAAAATGAGCGTAAACAGTTAATTAAGTCATCTTTTTACCGGTATTTTTACCGCGGGTATCCGTGTTTTTACCCAACAGAGATCATTTAACCCTGAAGGCGCTGATATTATCTTTTCGACGGAAGATGAAAAATGTCGTTTTCACCCGCGGGTTGATATCGTTACAATAACCGGACATGTCGTTTTGTCCCGAAGGAAGTATGATGAGCACTCTTGAAAAAATTCAGACGCAGATTTCAGAAAACCCGATTCTGCTGTACATGAAAGGTTCACCAAAACTGCCAAGTTGTGGTTTTTCAGCCCAGGCGGTGCAGGCGCTTTCTGCCTGTGGCCAGCGTTTTGCCTATGTGGACATTTTGCAGAATCCTGATATCCGTGCCGAATTACCGAAATATGCTAACTGGCCAACCTTTCCGCAATTATGGGTGGACGGTGAATTAGTCGGTGGTTGTGATATTATTATCGAGATGTATCAGCGTGGTGAACTGCAACAGCTGATTAACGAAACGGCTGAAAAATATCCTGCAGCGGAATAAACCGCGGATGTGACTGAAAACGATGCCCGCCGGCCGATGCGGGCATTTTTTCAGCTGCTAACTGAAAGCGGCAGCCTGTTCTCTGTCAGATCTACAACACCGGTGAACTGTGCTGTGTTTTTTCAGCATCAGCATCAGCATCAGTATCAGTCGCTAATGGCCATCCTCCCAGCCTTTTCCAGCGGTTAACCAGTTCACAAAACAGGGTTGCTGTCTGTTGCGTATCATACAGGGCTGAGTGTGCCTGATGACTGTCAAACTCCATACCTGCGGCCTTACAGGCTTTGGCAAGTACGGTCTGTCCGAGAACCAGTCCGCTGAGCGCTGCGGTATCGAAAGTGGCAAACGGATGGAAAGGATTGCGTTTCAGATTGCTGCGCCGGGCTGCCGCCATAACAAAGCTTTGATCAAACTGGGCATTGTGGGCGACAATCACTGCCCGTCCGCAGTCACTGTCTTTCATCCCTTTACGCACCATTTTGAAAATAGCATGTAACGCATCATGCTCACTTACCCCGTTACGTTGCGGGTCATCAGGATTAATCCCGGTAAATGCCAGAGCCTCAGGGTGAAGCAGGGCACCTTCAAACGGGTTAACATTGAAGTGCAGTGTCTGGTCGGGCTGTAACCAGCCGTCACTATCCATTTTCAGGGTAATCGCAGCTATTTCCAGCAATGCGTCAGTATCGGCATTGAAACCGGCGGTTTCGACATCGATAACCACAGGAAAAAAACCGCGAAAGCGTTGGTTCAGGGCATTCAGGGAACAAATATCGGACATCAGTATCTCATTGGACGAAAAGCGCAGTGGGTAGTATCGTAAAAACAGCAGTGGCACAGTGACGGCTATCAGAGGCCGCAGAAAGTGCCTGCCTGTAGCAGGCAGACACTGATGATCAGTGACTCAGGCCCTGACCTGCATATTTTTTCTCGATAAGTTCGATTTTATAACCGTCCGGGTCTTCGACAAAAGCGATAACCGTATTACCACCTTTCACCGGACCGGCTTCACGCGATACTTTACCTCCGCCCTGGCGGATTTTTTCACAGGCTTCAGCCGCGTCCTCGACCTCGATAGCAATGTGGCCATAAGCGTTGCCAGGTTCATAACTGTCAACACCCCAGTTATAGGTCAGTTCAATAACTGCACCTTCACTTTCTTCCGTATAACCGAGGAAAGCCAGCGTATATTTGTACTCGGTGTTTTCACTTTGACGTAACAAACGCATACCCAGCACCCGGGTATAAAAATCTACAGAGCGTTGTAAGTCACCGACACGCAGCATGGTATGAAGCAGACGCATATCATCCTCTTTTTTTCTGTGCAGTCATCAGACATTAATGACCGGAAAGTTTACCGGTCTTTAGTGTAACAGGGAAATCGTTACAGTGAAGCCCGCTTATCGGTCATAAACGGGTAATCGGTGTATCCCTGAGCAGAACCGCCGTAAAATGACTCCGGATGCTGCGGATTCAGTGGTGCATTTTGTTGCAGGCGTTCTGGCAAATCAGGGTTTGCAATATAGTCCCGGCCAAAAGCAACCGCATCAATAAGGCCGCGGTTAATCAGCGCCTCTGCCTTTTGTTTAGTATAGGCACCGGCGCCAATAATTACCCCCGGGAATGCAGCACGGACTTTGTGACGAAAATCGTCACTGTAAGGTGCCCCGCCAGCCCAGTCAGGCTCAGATAAATGCAGATAGGCGACTTTCCGTTTTGCCAGTTCATTGATCAGCCACAGGGCTTCGGCTTCTTCATCCGGTCCGTTGGCTAATGCCTGGAACTCACCGACAGGGGACAGGCGAATGGCAATCCGATCTTTTGCCCAGGCTTCTCCCATCGCATCGACAATGTCCAGTACCAGACGTGCACGGTTTTGCAGGCTGCCACCATATTCGTCGGTCCGCTGATTGGACTGTGCCGACAGGAACTGATGTAACAGGTAGCCATGGGCGGCATGGATCTCTGCCAGGTCAAATCCGGCCTGCTCAGCATTGGCCGCGGCCTGACGGAAATCTGCAATCACTTGCTGAATATCACTGTGGCTCATTTCCCGTGGCAGTGATGTTTTTTCCCGATAGACATTACCGTCAGCATCTTTCAGGGAAGTGCGGGTATTGCCCGGCAGTGCAGAAGGCGCCAGCGGTGGTCGTCCGCCGGGCTGTAGCGACGAATGAGAAATACGTCCTGTATGCCATAATTGTACTGCGATATGTCCCTCAGCAGCATGTACCTGACGGGTAATGTCAGACCAGGCAGCAATTTGCGGGGCGCTATGTAATCCGGGAGCGCCGGCATAACCTTTTGCCTGAAAGGATACCTGGGTGGCTTCAGAAATGATCAGCCCGGCGGAAGCGCGCTGTGTATAATAAACAGCCATCAGCGGTGTGGGAATATCGCCGGGTTCAATACTGCGCAGCCGGGTCAGGGGTGCCATAAAAATACGGTTGGGTACGGTAATTGCGCCAACGGTTAACGGTGTAAAAAGCGGACTGTCAGTCATTTTATTCTCCCCGCGGATGAAGTGTGGTTACAGCATTAACGGCCTGTCCGGAGCCGGCATCAGAGATGATCAGCAGTAACGGGTATCACCGGTCTGTTTCCGGGCCCGGGCAGGCAGAGTAAAGAGCAGGCTGCCTGATGACAATGGACAAGTGGCCTGAACGCACAAACGGACAATTTCCGGCAATGCCGGCCAGTTTTTACGATTGCCAGTGGCATGATCCGGCGCTAGAGTTTAACGGAACTGTAGCAAAAATAACCCGCCGGGCAGAGATTAGCTGGCAGGCATACTCTATGTGCTGAGGGGATAATGGCTGAGCAACTGGAATTTTTCCCTGTCCCGAATCCGTGTCGCGGGATTTGTCGTAGCGACAGCCGGGGCTATTGTCAGGGCTGCCAGCGCAGCCGGGAAGAACGTTTTAACTGGATGACATTCACCGATCCTCAGAAACGTGAGGTACTGCGCATCTGTCTGCAACGGCGCCTGCGTATGCAGCGCCGGAAAAAAACGGCCGAAAGTGAAGAGCCGCAGCAGCCGTCATTATTCTGAACCGTCCGCCGGGGCAGGGGACTAATCAGGAACGGCCTGCTGTAACTGGGCCAGCGAACAGTGCAGGCGCCATAAAATCCCTGCCAGCTCCCGTGCTTCTCTGTCACTGTTAACGGGTAGCCCACGGATCATATCTTCCAGTTCGCTGAGTGTGGCCAGTAGTGAACGGTGACGGACGCCCTGTAAACTAATAATATGATGCAATGAACGGAAACACTGATCACGGATGACGATCAGGCTGGCCGAGGCTGACTGCCAGCGGCGTAATTGCCAGACAATATGTGAACAGTTAAGCAATACCACCCCCCAGCGTAACAGCCAGATATGTGCCTGCTGGTTATTACTGTTTTTTAAACGGCTTACCAGGTGATACACGCGGGATTCAAACACGCTTTCACTGAGTCCCGGATGGAGGTGCAGCTGGTCAAGAAATACATGGCGCAGGGCGCGGATATTTCGTCGTGACTTACGGTCGTCAGAGCTGGGACGCAGGATCTGAAATGCCAGCCATGCCAGTAATACGCCGCAGATTTTGGCCACATTATCATTAAGAAATTCGCCGTAATCCCACTGGGGCGGATTAGTCACCGAGATAAATGAGCCAAGATAAACGATTGACTGTCCCCAGAAGCTGGCACTGGCGGGATGTTGCAGCTTCAGAAGATGGCAGGTAATCAGCAGCGGGAATAAAAACAACATCAACTGCCACAGGGCACTGATTTGGATCATCAGACCGAATTTTAATAACAGACTGAAAAAAGACAGTATAAGTAAGGTTTTAAGTAACCCCAGAATCGTTCCTGCCGCGACAGGTGATGACGAATAGAGAACACAGGCGATAGAGGTCAGAGTCAGTGCGGCTGCGCCGCTTTCCCAGTGGCTGTTGATCCAGAAGGTGCCCCCCAGCACAATAGCTGCGAAGGTTCTGACGGCACTCCATCCGGCTTCAGTACTGTCATTTTCTCTGGCCAGAGACGGTACCTGCGGTGGCTGAAAGCGAGTATCTGCATCTGCGGCTGTGATTAAACGGATCCAGCGGCTGACATTCAGATACAGCCAGCAAAAATAACGTAAACGTTCGCAAAACGCCTGCTGGCGATAGTCAGCATCACCTTGCTGAGATATCTGATAAATCAGCACCGCCAGCCGGTATTTATCACAACCCGGGCGTCCGAGCTCCTGCATCACCTGTGTCAGGCCCTGCCTGAGCCCGGCGGGCGCGTCCGGCCAGTTCAGCAGCATACGACGTAATCCCGACAGTATGCCGGTCAGCCGCAGCTGCTGGTGAAGAATATAATTCAGTACATTATTTTGCCGGCGAAAACGGTAATGACTCCAGAATGCCTGAATCCGTAGCAGATTAATGGTCAGGATCTGTGAAATAACCATCTCATGCGCCGCACCGGCAGTAGCAGGGCTGTCATTGGTTAACAGGCTGACGGCATGTGTATACAGTTGCTGATGCATAGTACGTAACGACTGCATCAGTTTATCCCCATCCGATGTGCCTGGCAGGATCATCATCATCAGCCCCGCACAAAGTATACCGGTAATCACTTCGCAAAGCCGTGCCTGCGCCATTTCCCAGACCTGATTAACATCAGTCACATTGACGGTGGTAAACGCAATGATTGCCGCCGTATAACCTGACAGGCAGAAGGCGTAAGCAACATTATTCTGATAATGGCTGGAGATCCAGGTACAGAAGGCCAGCCAGCCGGCAATCGTAAAAATAAACAACCAGGGGTCATTCAGGGCATGTCCGGCAATAATCAGCGCGGCAGTAGCGCCTAACAGACTGCCGCAGATCCGCCCGAGGCTCTTACTGATAGCGCCGCCCACGGTCGGAAAACTGACTACCGCAGCGGATGTCATCGCCCAGTAAGGTTCATCCAGTTGTAAACTATAGGCAAAGGTCAGGGCCAGACACATTGCCAGGCTATTGCGCAAAGCGTAGCGCCACTGCAGGCTATTAGCTTTAACCCAGGGTAATTGCTGCCATTCCAGCCAGTTAAGGTTCATCTGCGGGTCACCGGCGAATAACAATAGTGCAGGTAGTTCCTGCAACCAGCTGAATATTGTCCGGGACTTTGTCCAGCCGGATGCGTACCGGTACGCGCTGAGCAAGCCTTACCCAGGGCACGGTAGGTTTTATTTCCGGAACCAGCCCGTCGGCCTCAATATTCTGGTCGTAGATAGCGCGGCCGATACTTAACACGGTACCGGTCAGTGTGTCGCCATTACTGTAAAGTACTATTCTGGCCGGGTCACCGTCACGGATATGGCGCAGTTTGGTCTCTTCAAAGTATCCCATTACGTAATAGGAGTGGCTGTCCAGCAGAGCAAATAATGGTGAACCTTCACTGGCATAGTTACCTGCGCGGAGAGTCAGGTTAGTAATCCATCCATCGACCGGAGCATAAATTTTGGTCCGTTGCAGGTCCCACAGGGCTTTATCCAGGCTGGCTTGTGCAGCTTTTTCGCTGGCCTGCATGGCATCTGCCGTCTGGCGTGCGATATCCATATCTTCTGCTGAAATAATATTTTTCGGCAGACGGGCACGGCGTTGCTGTTCATGGCGCGCTTTCAGTAAATCGGCCTGTGACCTGGCCAGTAATGCCTGCGCATTATCCACCGCTATTTTTAGCGGTACCTCATCCAGGGTTACCAGTAAGTCACCCCGGCGGACAAACTGGTTGTCAGTAACATTAACCGAAATAATCCGGCCCGATACTTCAGGCGTAATATTTACCAGTTCGGCACGTATCTTCCCGTCACGGGTCCAGGGGGATTGCATATAGTAGTTCCACATCCACCAGCCGGCAATCAGGGCAATAGCAAACACTATCAGGGTCGTAAAATACTTCAGAAGATTTACTTTCATAAGTCATTATCTCAGGCTGAGCAAGCCAAATGCGCCGGCAACACACAGGATAAACAGGGACAGGTCCATCAGCGTCGGGTGCCAGAAAACACCGGAGTACATCCGTGCTCTGATCAGCGGATGGATCATCAGCCAGAAGAAAAAGCCGAGTAAAACAGGCTTAAATATCGGCGGAAAAAATAAAGAATCCCCCAGCACCAGTTCGGTCAGGGAAGAAAAAGGCGGATGGCTACTCCAGTTCATATCTGGCAATCCTTGTCAGCAAAAATACAGCAGAAGAAAAGCAGAAAATGATTTCTGCATCAGGCATTTGTAATTACTCCCTGAAAACCGCAAAATAGTGTAAGATCGAAAATAATGCTTAGCAAGCTAATTATAAGGGGATTGTATGGAGTCTTCATTAGGCACTGATCTTGCCAGACTGGTGCGTATGTGGCGCGCAGTCATTGATAACAGACTGAAACCCCTGGGCCTGACCCAGACCCTGTGGGTGACATTGCATAATATTCACCAGTTACCTCCGGAACAGTCACAAATACAGTTGGCTAAAGCGATTGGTATCGAACAGCCTTCACTGGTCAGAACACTCGATCAGCTGGAAAGCAAGGGGCTTATCAGCAGGCTCCCTTGTGCCGATGATCGCCGGGCTAAAAGAATCACCCTGACAGAGGCCGCAGCACCGGTCATTGAGCAGCTGGAAGGTGTGATTGATCGCAGTCGTGAAGATATTCTTGACGGATTATCCGCTTCAGAAATTTCCACACTGGGGAAGCTTATCGGCAGGCTGGAAAAAAACATTGTCGAACTGCAAGGAAAAGAGAGTCAGTGACAATTTTATCTGACGGAATAACCGGACAATAAACAGCTAATTTTTTACAGACAAAGAACCCGTCGTCAGACGGGTTCTTTAATATTGAGGAGTCTTAGCGGGGGGAAACCGTTACCTGGCTGCCATCAGTGGCGATAGCCACACGCATACCCGCAGAGTAACGGGTATTGCCTTGTTTCTGAACAACCATAATGGTGTTGCCGTCATCTTTACGGATTTCCAGCTCAACGCCCTGTGAAGTATTCAGGCTGCCCTGTACGCCCTGACCGGCCAGGCCGCCCAGTACTGCACCACCGGCTGTCGCCAGGCTGCGTCCGGCACCACCACCGATAGTATTACCGAGGAAGCCACCCAGCACTGCACCACCGATTGCGCCAATAGCATTACTGTCACCGCCTGCCTGGATTTTTACCGGGCGTACGGAAATCAGCGTCCCGTAGGAAACACTCTGCACCTGTTTGGCTTCGCTGGCGCTATAGACATCACCGGACAAATTATTGTCATTGACACATCCGGTCAGTGCCAGGGCAACCGCAGCAACAGCAGTTAAACGTTTAATCATTCAGAAACTCCTTTCAAAAATCGGCGCAATTTGCGCACCTTTGACCACGCTATCATCCAATTATAAAGCAAATTGTGCATTTTGAAGCGATTTTTGCAATTATCAGCATGACATTCTGGAACTGTGTGCATAAACGATAATTCAATCATCGGCAAAATGTATTCAATTAATTGATGATCAATTGTTATCCTGTTCACAATATAAGTCACTAATAATCAGCGGGCGGCTGACAGCCAGCAGCGCCGTAAACTGAGGTTAACATGAAGTCGGGACGATATATCGGAGTAATGTCAGGCACCAGCCTGGACGGAGTGGATGTTGTGCTGGCGGCCATAGACGAACATATCGTTGCCCAGCAAGCCAGTTATTGTCATCCTATGCCGCTCGACATTCGGCAGCAGATACTGGATGTCTGCCAGGGGCAGCCCGTGACGTTGTCACAAATAGGCCGGCTTGATTCACGCCTCGGGCAGTTGTTCAGTGAAGCCATAGAAACTCTGATGCGCCGTGAGTCCCTGAACCCGTCGGATATTGTCGGCATTGGCTGTCACGGGCAAACCGTCTGGCATGAACCGGAAGGTGATGCGCCTTTCAGCCTGCAACTGGGAGACAATAATCAGATAGCCGCCCGGACTGGCGTTACGGTGGTCGGGGATTTTCGCCGGCGAGATATGGCGCTGGGGGGGCAGGGAGCGCCTCTGGTTCCGGCGTTTCACCGTGCAGTACTCATGCATCCCGGCGAACGGCGGGTGGTACTGAATATTGGCGGAATTGCCAATCTCTCACTGCTGTTTCCGGGGCAGACTATCTGTGGTTTTGATACCGGGCCGGGAAATATTCTGATGGATGCATGGATATGGCGTAACCGGCAACAACGTTTTGACCGGGATGGTCGCTGGGCCAGTAGTGGTAAAGTTATCCCTGTATTGCTGAAACAGATGCTGGACGATCCCTGGTTCTCGTTACCGACACCGAAAAGTACTGGCCGGGAATACTTTAATCTGTCGTGGGTCGAAAAGCAGTTACAGCGCTTGCCGGGACTTGCCGCCAGTGATGTTCAGGCCACCTTACTGGAATTAACCGCCATGAGTATCGTGCAGCAAATCCGCTTAAACGGACACTGTGATCGTCTGCTGGTCTGTGGCGGAGGAAACCATAACCGGGCATTAATGGCGCGTATTTCGGCCCTGCTGCCGGGGACTGCCGTGGGGAAAACAGATGATGCGGGGATCAGCAGCGATGATATGGAAGCGCTGGCTTTTGCCTGGCTGGCATTTCGTACCTTATCTGGACTGCCCGGTAACCTGCCAGCGGTGACCGGCGCCAGAGATTTTACTCTGCTCGGTGCCATTTTCCCTGCCAGTCTGCTGGCAGACGAGTAACAGGCCCGCCCCTGTTAACGAGGGCGATGTAAATAGTGCTGGTGTTGTTTTTTAATGAGTTAGCTAAAATGACTAATGAGAGTGAACCGTTACAAAATATAGCCGACCTGCGTCGTGAATATACCCGCGGGGGATTAAGACGTAAGGATCTGCCTGAACATCCGATGGCGTTATTCGGTCAGTGGCTCAGCCAGGCCTGTGAAGCCCGGCTGCCGGACCCGACGGCAATGTGCGTGGCGACAGTCGATGAGCAGGGGCAACCCTATCAGCGGATTGTATTACTGAAACAATACGATGATAACAGTATGATTTTCTATACTAACCTTGGCAGCCGTAAAGCGCAGCAATTGGCTAATAACCCGAAAATATCCCTGCATTTCCCGTGGCATATGCTGGATCGTCAGGTGATGGTGCTCGGTGAGGCAGAAAAACTCACTGCCGGTGAGGTGCTGAAATATTTCAGCAGCCGTCCCCGCGACAGTCAGATTGGTGCCTGGGTTTCCAGACAATCGAGCCGGATTTCGGCCCGGGGGATCCTCGAAGGTAAATTCCTCGAAATCAGTCAGAAATTTATGCGCGGTGAAGTACCGTTACCGGATTTCTGGGGAGGGTACCGGGTCAGATTTCATACCATGGAATTCTGGCAGGGCGGTGCGCGGCGGCTGCATGATCGTTTTATTTACCAATATCAGAACGACTGCTGGAAAATTGATCGTCTGGCACCCTGATTTTGCGAAATAAGCTATTTCACTACTGGAACAGTTTGTCCGTGCGTTTTATTCTATGCACCTTATTTTTTCCGCCGTTGGCGGAAAGCTGTGTACCAGCAAAGGTGCAGTCTGTTCAATTTGGAGTCGTTAATGACCAGCAGTAACCTGATACAACAATTGCAGGAAAGGGGCCTGATCGCCCAGGTAACGGATGAAGAGGCGTTATCAGAGCGACTGGCACAAGGGCCTATTGCACTGTATTGCGGCTTTGATCCTACCGCAGATAGCTTACATCTGGGCCATCTGGTACCGTTACTTTGCCTGAAACGTTTTCAGGATGCTGGCCATAAACCGGTCGCGCTGGTCGGTGGTGCCACAGGACTTATCGGTGACCCGAGTTTTAAAGCCAGTGAGCGTAAACTGAATACCTCAGAAACCGTCGGCGAATGGGTGGAAAAAATCCGCCAACAGGTCTCCCCGTTCCTGAACTTTGAGTGTGGTGACAACAGCGCGATTGCGGCCAACAACTATGACTGGTTCGGCGGGATGAATGTTCTGACGTTCCTGCGTGATATTGGTAAACACTTCTCTGTGAATCAGATGATTAACAAAGAAGCGGTAAAACAGCGTCTGAACCGTGATGACCAGGGCATTTCGTTTACGGAATTCTCATATAACTTATTGCAGGGATATGATTTTGCCTGTCTGAACAAACTGCACGGTGTCAGCCTGCAGATCGGTGGTTCTGATCAGTGGGGGAATATCACTTCCGGTATCGATCTGACCCGCCGTTTACATCAGAACCAGGTGTTTGGTCTGACTGTGCCGTTAATTACCAAATCTGACGGAACCAAATTCGGTAAAACCGAAGGTGGTGCTGTGTGGCTGGATGCCAGTAAAACCAGTCCGTATAAGTTCTATCAGTTTTGGATCAATACCGCCGATGCCGATGTGTATCGCTTCCTGAAATTCTTCACCTTTATGAGCATTGAAGAAATTAATGCCCTGCAGCAAGAAGATCAGCAGAGCGGTAAAGCACCGCGCGCCCAGTACGTCCTGGCTGAACAAGTGACCCGGCTGGTGCATGGGGAAGAAGGCCTGGCAGCTGCCCGCCGTATTACGGAAAGCTTATTCTCCGGATCCCTGAATTCACTGACGGAAGCTGATCTTGCCCAGCTGGCTCAGGACGGTATGCCGGCGGTCACTCTTTCAGAAGGAGATGATCTGCAACAAGCCCTGGTCGTTGCAGAACTGGTACCTTCCCGTGGTCAGGCTCGCACGTTAATTTCGTCCAACGCTGTTTCCGTTAACGGACAAAAACAATCGGATGCTGAATACCGTTTCAGCGCAGACGACAAGTTATTTGGTCGTTACACCGTATTACGTCGCGGTAAAAAGCATTACTGCCTGATAAACTGGCAATAAACAGTAAACGATAAAGGCCGGTCTCCGGCCTTTTTTACGGTTAAATTAAGCGAAAGACGTCATACAATAATGAAAAATATTCTTGCAATACAATCACATGTTGTTTACGGGCATGCAGGTAATGCCGCCGCAGAATTTCCGATGCGCAGAATGGGGGCCAATGTCTGGCCATTAAATACGGTTCAGTTTTCGAACCATACCCAGTATGGTCACTGGACGGGTACGGTTATGCCGGCATCGCATCTGACAGACATTGTCAAAGGTATTGCAGAAATCGATCGCCTGAAAACCTGTGATGCGGTACTGAGTGGTTATCTTGGCTCAGCAGAACAGGGTGAGAAGATCCTGGAAATCGTGCGTGAAGTGAAAACGGTGAATCCGCAGGCATGGTACTTCTGTGACCCGGTGATGGGGCATCCGGAAAAAGGCTGTATTGTCGCCCCCGGAGTGGCCGAATTTCATTGTAAATACTCTCTGCCGGCCAGTGATATTATTGCGCCAAATCTGCTGGAGCTGGAAATGCTCAGTGACCGGCAATTGCATAATATTGATGAATGTATTGACGCCTGTCGCCAGTTAATTGCACAGGGACCCCGTATTGTGCTGGTGAAACATCTGTCACGGGCCGGAAAACGCAGCGACCAGTTCGAAATGCTGTTAGTGACCGCAGATGAAGCCTGGCATATCCAGCGTCCGCTGGTCGATTTCGGGGTACGCCAGCCGGTCGGCGTGGGAGACCTGACCAGTGGTTTACTGCTGGTGGATCTGCTGCACGGTAAATCAATGCAGGATGCCCTTGAACATGTCACTGCTGCAGTATATGAAGTAATGATTAAAACCCATCAGATGGGAGAATACGAGCTGCAACTGGTGGCAGCCCAGGACCAGATAGCGATTCCCGTTCATCAGTTTGTGGCGGAACGATTAAGTTAAATGCTCTTAACGGCAGGGCCGTCGCGGGTCGATGGCCCTGCCTGTAATGATCAAATCCGGTAATTTCGCCGCTGTTACAGCGCCTGGCCGCCGGAAGCCTCAATCCGCCGGTTTCGTCACTGAGTATGGCACTGACCGCATCCCCGATATCCTCTGGCAGCGAGTTTTAAGGCTGCATTTTTACCCGCCCCCCGGCGTTCGCCGCTAATGAGTGTAATGTTCTGGCTCATATTTACGCCGTGAAGAAAAAGGGAATCCAGTCACCATCCTGTTTGCCAATAATTTGATAATAAATGGTCCTGATTACAGTTCACTGTTTCGTTTTCGACAACCCCGGGAAGGGATGGATAAAACTCAGGCAGTTCAGGTGGTTGTCTGTGTGGCGTCAACGGGCAGTGTGACCCGTACCGCGGAGACTGTGTATGGCGTGGCTGACAAACAGAGTACAGGAATATATCCGCAGCTGAGCAAAGGGAAATCCTGCGGCGGACAAAAAAAATCCCCGTCAGCAGGCTGGCGGGGATTCGGAATTTAGCGCAGCATCAGTCGCGGGTCATTTTGTGAAGCAATGGCGCGGAAACCAGCATTACCGCAGCAATGATCAGTGTAGTGATCCCGATTTGTTTGAAGACGTGGCTATATACCACCAGTGATTCTACAGGATTGGTCACATCGCCAGGTACCGCCATCAGTCCGGCGACTTTACCGGCAATAACGGCAGCGCAGGCAGTCGTCAGGAACCAGGACCCCATAATAAAGCCCATCAGTCGCTGCGGAACCAGTTGTGCAACCATCGCCAGACCCAGTCCGGAAATCATCAGTTCACCAATACTCTGTAATGCGTAACTGAGGATCAGCCAGTTTACCGAAACAATACCCTGTTCACTGGCATACTCTGCCCCCAGCGGCAGTACCAGAAACGCCCCCGAACATAACAGCATACCGATAGAGAACTTAAACGGCATCGGCAGGCGATCACCCAGTTTGTTGTACAGCATCGCCAGTAACGGGCTGCATACCATAATCCAGAACGGATTCAGTGCCTGGAACTGCTCCGGCTGGAAAGTAATCCCAAAGATCTGGTGTTCAACATTGCGGATGGCAAAGAAGTTCAGTGATGTCGGCATCTGCATATACAGCACGAAGAAGACGATAGCTTCGACCATCAGAATAAATGCCACCATCATTTTGCGGCGCGCAGCACCCTGCAGGGCAAAGGTTTCTTTCGCGAATACCAGTACAATACCGATAGCGATTACCAGTAAAGCAATCCGCGCCACAGACTGGTGATGCAGTAACCCGCTGGCAACGGCGATCAGTACCACCACACCAGCCAGCGTCGCCAGCAGTTTACCTGTATGCAGCGGGGCAAAGTCGGCCGCAGAGCCGTGCTTTTTAACCAGCGATTTCAGGCTCAGGAAGTTAATCAGCGTAAATACCAGTCCGACGACGGACAATGAGAATGCCACGCTCCAGCCGTATTGATTTGCCAGCCATGGGGTCAGCATCATTGAGAACAGGGAGCCGATATTGATGGACATATAAAACATGGTGAATGCACCATCAATACGCGGGTCATCTTTCTCATAACAGGTAGACAGTAAAGACGACGGGTTCGCCTTAAACAGTCCGCTGCCGACAGCAATGGTTGCCATTCCCAGATAGACCACATCAACATGATGGCCGGAGAAGGCGATCAGTGAATAACCCAGCGCCAGTACAATCACCCCGAGGACGATAACCCGCTTGGTTCCCAGAACTTTGTCACCTAACCAGCCGCCGATCGCCGTCAGGCCATAAACCATCGCACTGAAAGAAGAGAACAGGGTGATAGAGTCAGCTTCTGACATCCCCAACTGTTTGACCAGGTAAACAGCCATTATTGCCTGTAAACCGTAGTAACCAAAACGCTCCCAGAGCTCGATGGTGAAAATCAGATAGAACGCTTTCGGTTGCCGAAAGGCATTCATACTGACAGCCTCTTTATTATGTTTGTTTGCAGTAGACACTATTACCTCGGTGTATGATGACCCTGTTTTACGTCAGGAATTAAGTGCGTGCCATGCGTATAATTTTGCATGATCGTTGTTTTTTATAGGTAGTGCGGACATCTGATTCAGACGATAAAAACGATACGGCATAATCACCAGTTGAATGACTGACAGACTGCATTGCATAGATTTTAAAGTTGTTAACAAAGTGCGCAGGATAATTAAATATCGAAAATACGTAACAATCCGATAGAAAGAATAATAAATTAGTGCAGGTAATGCAATGGCAGTGGTTTTGGCTTTTAATGTTTTTATTATGCAAATTTAAAGTGTGTAATCCTGTTTTGTTTTTATTTATTGTGTTTTTATGCTATCGATATTTTGTTTTGTGGGGTTTTATTCTGATGTAAAAAGCGAAGTGTAATAGTAAACGGAATGGGTGAAAATAACAGAAATGGCAGAGTTGGTTTACAGTAAAAAAAAAGGCACTACAGTAACTTATTGATTTATATTGTTAATGTCAGACAGGTCCGCGGGCGGATATCTGTCTGTGGATTAACAAAAAAAATTTTTTTTTGAAATTTTTAGTCAGTTTTGTCGCGAAATTCGCATAAATCTTCTATCAGACAGGAACCACAGCGAGGTTTACGGGCAATGCAGGTATACCGCCCGAGCAGGATCAGCCAGTGATGACAGTCCACTTTAAATTCAGCAGGGACGACTTTGAGTAATTTTTGTTCGACCTGATCGACATTTTTACCGGGGGCAAAGCCGGTACGGTTCGACACACGGAAAATATGGGTATCCACCGCGATGGTCGGCCAGCCAAATGCCGTATTCAGTACTACATTCGCTGTTTTTCTGCCCACCCCGGGTAATGCTTCTAAGGCTTCACGGCTTTCCGGCACCTGGCTCTGATGCTGATTCACCAGTATCTGACAGGTTTTAATCACATTTGCCGCTTTACTGTTAAACAGTCCGATGGTTTTTATCGCATCACGGACGCCGTCTTCTCCCAGTGCCAGCATACTCTCCGGGTCAGGGGCTTTGGCGAACAGCCCGACAGTTGCTTTATTGACACTGACATCCGTTGCCTGAGCCGAAAGCAACACAGCGATTAACAATTCGAACGGTGAGCTGAAATTAAGTTCAGTGGTCGGATGCGGGTTATTGGCCCGCAGCCGGCTAAGGATCTGATAACGTTTCTCTTTATTCACGACGCTTTTCCGGTCTGTAACCGGGTGGCCGCGACCGCCGGCGAAGGGCTTTCAGCCAGTTTTGCGGCTTCGGCTTTGCGTTCAGCATACTGACGGGTGCGCTGATCGATCAGGTATTTGACGGCCAGTAACATACCAAGACCGATAAATGCGCCCGGCGGCAGCATAGCCAGTAACATCGGCGAATCGAAATGGAATACCTGAACACGCAGAACTTTCGCCCAGGGGCCGAGTAACTGGTCAGCACCGTTAAAGATAGTACCGTTGCCAATAATCTCACGCAGAGACCCGAGGGTGACCATGGCACAGGTGGCTCCCATTCCGATAGAAAAACCATCGAGCGCTGAAAGTGCAACACTGGATTTAGAGGCCACGGCTTCGGCACGACCAACCACAATACAGTTGGTCACGATCAACGGAATAAAAATCCCCAGTGACTGGTACAGACTGTGTGCATAAGCGCTGATCAGCATCTGTACGCAACTGACGACCGAGGCAATAATCATTACATAAATCGGAATACGAATTTCTGACGGCATCCAGCGCCGCGATAATGAAATGGCGCTGTTAGTTATGGTCAGCACCAGGGTGGTGGCAAGCCCCAGCCCGAGGGCGTTAGTGGCGGTAGACGTCACCGCCAGTAACGGGCACAGGCCCAGTAACTGAACCAGCGCGGAGTTATTTTTCCACAGACCGCCGATCAGTAAGTTTTTAGCTTCACTCATTGAGTATCTCCACATTCTGGCAGCGATGATAGCTGCGATGGCAGTGTTTCAATATACAGGGTGGTACGTTTGGCAGCATTAACTACCGCGCGGGGAGTAATCGTTGCCCCGGTAAACTGGTCAAAATCCCCGCCGTCTTTCTTAACCGCAAAATGGCGATCATCAGGGCCCTGTAATACCACCCCCGAAAAATGCGTTATCCAGTCAGAAATGCGTAATTCAATTTTGTCCCCCAGCCCCGGGGTTTCATGCTGTTCGACGACACGCACGCCGAGAACCTTGCCGTGGAAGTCGGCACCGACCAGCATCTGGATAGCCCCTGAATAACCGTCGGGAGCAGTGGTTTCCAGTGCCACGGCCACCGGAACACCATCCTTGCGTGCCAGATATAAATGGTGCGGGTCCATATTGCCTAATGACTTATCACGCACCACATAGCATTCCTGCTGCAGTTTATTATTATACAGAGATGGCGGAACGACCTGGTCGAGTAATGCTTTTTGTTCCAGTGCCATCTGATGTTCTACCGTTGGTTTGGTCACCATATTAATCACCGCCGTCATACCGGTAGTAATAGCAGCAAATACTGCCAGGGTGACGCCGTTTTTTCGGATAGTATCGAGCATCGGTTATTCCTTACGATGGCCATACACCCGCGGCTGAGTGTAGTAATCAATGAGAGGGACGCAAATATTTGCCAGCAGTACGGCAAAAGCCACACCGTCCGGGTATCCGCCAAAACTGCGGATAAGCCAGGTCAGCAGGCCAGTCAGGGCACCGTATACCAGACGTCCCTTATCGGTTGTTGATGCAGATACAGGGTCAGTGGCAATAAAAAATGCCCCGAGCATGGTTCCGCCGGAGAACAGCTGCATCATCGGCGAGGCCAGGCTGCCAGGAGATAACCACCACCCAACGGTGGCACAGAAAGTCAGCGCCAGTAAAAAACTGACCGGAATATGCCAGCGGATAGTGCCTTTAAACAGCATAAACAGGCCACCGGCCAGAAATCCGACATTCACCCACTGCCAGCCCTGACCACCGAGAACCCCCTGAAAAATGGGCTCAGCCAGTAGCTGGCTGGCGGAATGTCCGGCGCGCAGACCCGTTTTAAACCCGTCCAGAGGGGTAGCCTGACTGACTCCGTCAATACCTGATTGCAGAGCCTGCATCGATAAACCGCCACCCGTATGACCGGTAAAGATCATATTCAGGCTGTCCATCAGACCGGGTTTCACTGACTGTAATGCCTCTGGGGGCAGCCAGCTGGTCATCTGCACCGGGAAAGAGATCAGCAGCACCACATAACCGACCATCGCCGGGTTAAACGGATTCTGTCCCAGCCCGCCATATAATTGTTTCGCAATAATAATCGCGAAGGCGGTTCCGAGGACTATCAGCCACCAGGGAGCCAGTGGCGGAAGACTGACTCCCAGCAGAAGTGCTGTCAGTAAGGCCGAATTATCGGACAGCACCGGTAACACGGGTTGCTGGCGCAGGCGCAGTACCAGACCTTCACAGGCCCAGGCAGTCAGTGCCGCGAGGATCACCTGGATCAGGTTACCGTAACCGAAAAAATACCACTGGGCAGCCAGCCCCGGCAGGGCGGCCAGCAGGACAATGGTCATAATCCGGTGAGTACTGTGCCGGTTATGAGTATAAGGTGAACTTGCAATACGAAAAGCCATTTATTCCTCTGATGTCCTATTCTGCAACACAGGCGTCGCGGAGGTCTGTTGTTCCATAGCGGTAGCCTGTGCGGATTTTTTTGCTTTAGCGCGGGCAATGGCGGCGGCGACTGCGGCTTTACGCGGGTCTTCCGCCACGGCGTTATCTGCAGCGGTTTCTGGCGCTGCCGCAGCGGCGGGTGCCGTTTGTGCCTCTTTTCTGGCTTTAGCACGGGCAATGGCGGCGGCGACTGCGGCTTTACGCGGGTCTTCTGCCACAGCATTATCTGCAGCGGCTTCTGGCGCTGCCGCAGCGGCGGGTGCCGTTTGTGCTTCTTTTCTGGCTTTAGCGCGGGCAATGGCGGCCGCGACTGCGGCTTTACGCGGGTCTTCCGCCACGGCGTTATCTGCAGCGGCTTCTGGCGCTGCCGCAGCGGCGGGTGCCGCTTGTGCTTGCTTCCTGGCTCTGGCCTCAGCTTTACGTGTTTCACGTTGTGCTATGGCTGCCGCATTATCAGGTACCGTCCCGGCCTGAACACGGACTTCTTCGCCGGCCGCTGCGGAGCGGGCTTTTACCCGCGCGATAGCCGCAGAAATTTCGCTTTGTTCGCTGGCTGAGACTCTGCGTTTCGCTTCAGCATGTTTTGCTTCACGAGCCTGTTTTTCCCGTTCAAGGCGCTGCTGACGGGCCTCGAAACGAGCTTTAGCTTCCGCTGTCCTGCGGGCTTCGAGATCAATCTGTAACAACTCTGCTTTTTCCTGACGATAATACTGCACCAGCGGAATATTACTCGGGCAGACATAGGCACAGGCACCGCATTCGATACAATCATTCAGGTTATAGGCCCGGGCTTTTTCGTGATCTCCGCCCTGGCAATACCAGTACAGCTGTTGTGGCAACAGCCCGGCAGGGCAGGCATCAGCACAGGCACTGCAACGGATACAGGATTGTTCACTGTCATTGTTACCCATTTCTGCGATGGATGGTGCCAGTAAACAGTTGGTGATTTTCACCATCGGGACATGCAGAGAGGGCAGTGTAAATCCCATCAGCGGGCCACCCATAATCACCATCGGCTGCGGGCTGGCAGTAAAACCGGCCTGTTGCAGCAGGTGGCTGACCGGGGTGCCGATTCGTCCCCAGACATTACGAGGTTGCGCCAGCGCTTCACCGGTCAGGGTGACGACCCGCTCAGTCAGTGGCTCACCATCAATCACTGCCCGTTTTACGGCAAACGCGGTGCCGACGTTTTGCATCAGCACGCCAATATCGGCAGAACGCCCGCCATGAGGAACTTCCCGGCCGGTGAGTATCCTGGTCAGCTGTTTCGCACCGCCGGACGGGTATTTGGTCGGGATAACACGAATAATCAGGTCGTTATCGCCGGCTAATGCTTTTTTCAGGCTACGGATGGCCTCAGGTTTGTTATCTTCTATCCCGATAAGCACCTGATCTGCCTGTAACAGCCAGCGCAGGATCCTGCAGCCGGTCAGTACTTCCTGTGCATAGTCCTGCATCAGACGGTCATCGGCGGTAATATAGGGTTCACATTCAGCAGCGTTAATAATCAGAGTGTTAACGCCCTGTAATCCGCCATTAAGCTTAGTTGCTGTCGGGAATCCGGCGCCACCCAGCCCGGCCACCCCGGCATCATGGATAATACGGATAATTTCACGACGGTCATATTGCTGATAATCGGTCACGGTACGCCGTTCAATCCAGCGGTCTTCACCATCCGGCTGAATAAAAATACAGGGTTCAGACAGGCCGGAAGGGTGTGCCGTAATATGGGGCGCAATAGCTGTCACGGTCCCTGAACTGGGGGCATGTACCGGTAACATCCGGCCATGGCCAAAGGTCAGCGCTTGTCCGCGCAAGACGTGATCACCCGGTTGTACCAGCAGTTCACCTTCCTGGCCGAGATGCTGCTTTAACGGGATAATAAACTGTTCAGGTAAGGGTAAGCCCGCCAGCGGCGTGCCGTTAGACTGGGTCTTCATCTCCGGCGGATGGATCCCCCCTTTAAAGTCCCAGATTTTATCGGTACGAAAACGAGAAAACAGATTAAGCATGATGTTCTACCGGAATAACACGGACAGGAATGGAATTTAAATCCCATTTCCAGTTAGCAGTGGTGGTGGCTACCGGGCGCATTTCGATGCAATCGGTCGGGCAGGGGGCAACGCATAAATCACAGCCGGTACATAAATCCGTCAGTACGGTATGCATGGCGCGGGTCGAGCCGACAATCGCATCCACCGGACAGGCCTGAATACATTTAGTACAGCCAATACAGTTGGCTTCATCAATCCATGCCACTTTGGCTTCCGGAGATTTTGCCGATTCATCACCGTCAATTGGCTGCGGATCAACATTCAGCAGTGCCGCCAGTTTCAGTATGGTCTGCTCACCGCCGGGTGCACATTTATTGATCATCTCTCCCTGGTTGCCGACCGCATCAGCATAAGGACGGCAGCCGGGATAACCACACTGTCCACACTGACTCTGGGGCAACAGCTCATCAATCTGTTCAACGATAGGATCTTCTTCGACCCTGAAACGGCGTGAAGCATAGCCCAGCAGGGCACCAAACATTAATGCGAGAATACTCAGTGCAACAATAGCAATCCAAATCGCGGTCATCAGAATTTCACCAGCCCGCTAAAGCCCATAAATGCCAGCGCCATCAGTCCGGCAGTGACCAGAGCGATGGAAGAACCTTTAAAGGGCGCCGGTACATTAGCCAGTACCAGACGTTCACGAATTCCGGCAAACAGCACCATTACCAGCGAAAAGCCGAGTGAGGCACTGAATCCATACAATGCAGCCTGCAGAAACGTATGTTTCAGGTTAACACTGAGTAACGGCACACCCAGCACTGCACAGTTGGTGGTAATCAGCGGCAGGAAAATACCCAGTAACCGGTATAAAGACGGACTGGTTTTGCGCACTACCATTTCGGTAAATTGCACAGTCACCGCAATTACCAGGATATATGCCATGGTACGCAGGTAGACCAAATCCAGCGGGACCAGGATCAGATGGTTCACCAGCCATGCGCAAATCGATGCCAGTGTGATAACAAATGTTGTCGCCAGACCCATCCCGATAGCGGTTTCCAGCTTTTTGGAAACACCCATAAAAGGGCAGAGGCCAAGAAACTTCACCAGCACAAAGTTATTTACTAATACTGTGCCAACAAAGAGTAATAGATAGTCAGTCATTGTCGTGCCATGGGGGTTGAAAGGTAAGTATTATCAGGGATTAGGAGGTGTATAACAACCATGTCGGTTTTTTTGTTAGCGGCTTTCGCACTCAGAATTAAATTAGCAGTGATTAACCCCGCTGTTTATATGTGTATCAGGGCAGCCGGTCTGCGCCTTCGGCACAGACCGGAACCCTGTTTACATACTCAGCCGGCCACTTTGTCACGTAAGGCCTGTTTTTCTGCCTGACTGAGGAACGCCATATACAGCCCATTTTCCTGTGCCTGGCGGATCTCTTCCGGGCTCAGCCCGGCGGCCGGTGCGGCCACCTGATACTCATGAGGCAGTTCGATACCCTGGACCGCAGGATCATCCGTATTCAGGCAGGCCATCACACCGTGTTGCAGGAAGCTTTTCAGGGGATGCTCCTGCAGTGACGCTACAGTACTGGTCTGGATATTCGAGGTCAGACAGGATTCAATACCGATGCCATACTCAGCCAGATAATCCATCAGTGCCGGGTCTTGTATCGCTTTAACACCATGGCCGATACGCTCTGCCCCTAATTCACGGATAGCCTGCCAGATACTTTCCGGGCCAGCAGCTTCACCGGCATGTACCGTCACCCGGAATCCGGCATCGCGCGCTTTGTTAAAGTGGCTCAGGAACTGACTGCCAGGGAAGCCCAGTTCATCTCCGGCCAGGTCAACAGCGGTAATATGGTCCCGGTGGGCCAGTAAGCCTGCAAGCTCTTCGCGACAGGCCGCTTCGCCAAAGGTACGGCTCATAATACCTATCAGATTGACTTTTACATCAAACTGCTGGCATCCCTGACGTACCCCTTCAATCACTGCTTCGGTAACCCCGGCGACAGGCAACTGGTGGGTCATTGCCATATAGCCTGGTGAAAACCGTAATTCTGCATACTGTATCTTTGCGGCAGCAAGATCGGCGACATTCTCAAAAGCCACGCGGCGGCAGGCATCCAGAGATCCTAATACTTTGACTCCCCAGTCGAGTTTCTGCAGGAAACTGACCAAATCAGGTTGTGTGGACATCACCTGTACGTGGGGCAGCAGTGAGGATAAATCATTTGCCGGTAACGCAAGATTAAACTCCCGGCCGAGGTCAAGAATGGTCTGCGCACGGATATTGCCGTCGAGGTGCCGGTGGAGGTCAGTCAGGGGAAAAGTTGTATCGATCATGGCGCACTCGCAAAAAAATGTAAAAAGTGCGTAATAGTATAAAAATATCCGGGGGTAAAACACCAGTAATTTACGCTCTGCCCGCGGGGGGGAAATGGTTACTGTAATGATAAGTATGCAGTTTTAATTAATAAGCCCCTTTTTATTACAGGGATATTTCGATTAGTATATTCGATTGAATGGACAAATGTTCCGCAATATGATGTCTGAAGTCAATCGGGAGTCAGGAAAATGTTAACAGATTATCTGCAAATTGAAGAAGGCGACCAGCTGAAACATGCTCAGATGGTTAAACTTAAAAATCGTGGTCAGGAAGAAGTCAATCAGTGGATTATCGTCGGTAAAGATGGTCAGCAAAAAGGGACTGTTGATCTGTTTGATAAACTGAATTGCCGCCGCTCTTACTCAGCCAGCTATCGTATTACTCAGCGTGACCAGCACGGACAGGTGGTTGTCGACAGACTGATGGATGTGCTCTGACTGTGATAAAGTACGTTGATAGCATGCCCCTGAACTGCTGATGCCGGAAGCTGAACTGCCGGCAACAGATATCAAGGTCTTCTGCCCGCAAGGCAATCCTTCTGAGGCTGTATTGCCTGTCAGCGAACCCGCCGGGTTCGTTTTTTTTGCCTGTACGGTGATCATTAACGGCACTGTAAAAACAGTGCCGTTAATGCATCGGGGGTTACTGCTGACCATCGCCCTGTAACAACGGAACGTATTGCTGAATAAACTGCTCAAGGGGGATGTTGTCACCATTAATGGTCACGTCACCCTGGCCGTAATGCAATTCGGTCACAATGTCCTGATCTTTGACTTTCGTCAGACGGAACATTTCCCCCATCGCCGCCAGACCTTTAATTTGCTGCTCCGCCGATTGTTGCGCCGCCGCCGCCGTATACCCCTGAGTTTCACCGAGCACTGTCACTAACTGCTGTGCCATTGGCATGTTAATTGACAGGGAAGCATTGAGGTTTTTCATATAACGGTCGGTCAGCTGAGACAGTGACTGGGGAGCCACTGTGTTGGCGGCCGGATCATTAAAGTCTGCCTGCAGGCTGAAATGGCTTTCACCCCGGTTATTCTTCAACGACAGGGAATCTATCGACACTACCGGCGCACCTTTCAGCAGTAACGGCAAGTTTTGCAAAACAGCAGCATTCACCGATTGCTGCATCTCCTGAGGATCCTGCTGACTGCCGGCAGCAATCGCCGACAGATTCTCCTGAACCACCTGGTTATAATTATCATAAAACTGTTTTACTGACCGGGTGTCAAAATTACTCAGGGTGATGGACAGGGCGGCACTCCCCAGAGACTGTTGTCGCAGGGACAGGTCATCGATGGTGTAGTTGATTTTACCGCCGGTTTTCCCCTGTTTATCGTTAAAGTGACTATTGAGATCAGCCCCTTTAATCGCCAGAGCCGGTTGTGAATCCACTTTAGTCTCAAGTGACGATAAGCTGAGTTTCTGAGATCCCAGCCGCAGCCCTTCATCGCTCAGATAGCTGGTGCCGGAAAGGTTCAGGCCGCTGAGCGCGATGTTTACCGGTAATTTACTGTCATTTTTAAAGCTGAGCAGCAAGTCGCCAATTTCAGCACTGAAACTGATGTGATTCTGCTGGCTGTCTGCCGCGATATCAAATACAGATGCCTGGCTGGTCGCTTTGCCGCTGTCATCTGCATACTGTAGTGGCAGCACATTGATCCGGGTATCGGTGGCCATTGTGTAACTCAGACGTGTATCGGCGGTAACCGGAGACTGGCCGCCAGACAAGCTGAATAATCCTTTCAGTTGATCATTACTGACCAGTTCTGAATGCACGGAAGCTGCAGCCGGGATCAGATTAAAACGTTTCAGTTGCGACAGGGGGAAAGGGCCGTGATCGATAGTTTCATTCAGTATAATTTGCTTGCCCGGTGGCAGGAAACTGCTGTCAGTCGCCCCGGCGGAGCTTTGTAATACCAGTTGCAGATGTGAACTGAACACACCGCGCTGATAATTCTGTTTGGTCAGCTGCAGATGGCTGTCAGGAAAATTTGTGGCAATTTGCTGATTCGCCCGGGTGATAAGCTGGTCAATATCAGATTCAGTTTTCTTACCTGTGAACCATGACGCGCCGGTCCAGACCACACCCAGTGCAATTACTACACCCAGGGCAACATTCGTTTTCTTCATCAGTGAGTTGTCCTTTTATCTCTTATATCCGGCCGCTAACGGCAGTGAAAGCCACAGACCATGTGCCGTAGCCCGGTCCGTATCTGCGACTTTGCTGTATCCCGATAGCCTGATGCCGGCATATGTGCGGGAAAATGGTTAATCCCTTCAGAAGATAGCACTGTTTCCACAATAATCCGATCACAAGATAGGTATCAGGGGGCATCAGTTGTACAGATAAGCCGCAATTGTGTAAAAAACCAGATTTATCGCATCCCGCAGCAGAAAATACCAAAATAACCACCGGATCATCACAGGCAGCGGAAAATGTTAAAATGTTGTATATTTTTTCTTCCGGCAGGAAAAGAAACTGGTCGCCTGTCCGCCGGTAAATCATGTCAGTCATCAGGAGAAAATAATGACAGTTCATCGTACTGAGAAAGATTCCATGGGGCCGGTTGACGTACCGGCAGACAGACTCTGGGGAGCACAGACTCAGCGTTCGCTGGAGCATTTCCGTATCTCTGTCGAGAAAATGCCGACAGGACTGATCAATGCACTCGCTATGACCAAACGCGCAGCGGCAGTGGTAAACCGGCAGCTACAGCTACTGCCGGAAGATCGCAGCCATGCCATTATCCGTGCGGCTGATGAAGTGCTGGAAGGCAGGCACCTGCAGGAGTTCCCGCTGGCAGTCTGGCAGACCGGTTCCGGTACCCAGACCAATATGAATATGAATGAAGTGCTGGCTAACCGCGCCAGTGAAATTCTCGGCGGGGAACGGGGTATGCAGCGGCTGATTCATCCGAATGATGATGTCAACAAAAGTCAGAGCTCTAATGATGTTTTTCCGACCGCTATGCACGTTGCTGCTCTGATAGCTGTACGCCAGCAACTGCTGCCGCAACTGGCAGGCCTGACCCGTGTACTGGCGGAAAAATCAGAGCAGTTTCAGGATATTGTCAAAATCGGCCGCACCCACCTGCAGGATGCCACTCCCTTAACCCTCGGCCAGGAAATCTCCGGCTGGGTGGCCATGCTACAGCATAACCGGCGCCATCTGGAATATAGCCTCCCCCATATTGCTGAGCTGGCGCTGGGCGGGACGGCCGTCGGCACCGGACTCAATACTCATCCTGAATATGCGGTACGGGTGGCTGCCGTGCTGGCGGAATATACGGGGCTGCCCTTTGTTACTGCACCCAATAAATTCGAATCTCTCGCCAGTTGTGATGCATTAGTCCACTTACACGGTTCCCTGAAAGGGCTGGCGGCGTCACTGATGAAGATAGCTAATGATGTTCGCTGGCTGGCTTCCGGACCCCGTTGCGGTATTGGCGAATTATCGATTCCGGAAAATGAGCCGGGCAGCTCCATTATGCCGGGCAAAGTCAATCCGACTCAGTGTGAAGCCCTGACCATGCTGTGTTGTCAGGTCATGGGAAATGATGTTGCGGTTAATATCGGCGGGGCTTCCGGGAATTTTGAGCTGAATGTATACCGGCCGATGATTATCAATAACGTCCTGCAATCCGTCCGGCTGCTGGCTGACGGGATGGACAGTTTTAACCGGCATTGTGCGGCAGGCATTGAGCCTGACCGTGCTCGTATCAGCCAGTTACTGAATGACTCGCTGATGCTGGTCACGGCGCTGAACACGCATATCGGCTACGACAAGGCTGCCGAAATTGCTAAAACAGCCCACAAACAGGGGCTGACATTGAAAGCCGCGGCATTACAGCTGGGGTATTTGTCTGAAGAACAGTTTGACCGCTGGGTTCGTCCTGAAGATATGGTCAGCAGTATGAAACAGTCATCCTGATAAAACTCTCTTTCAGGGATTATCGCTGGCCTGCCACAACCATAACCGCGGAATTAATAACGTCATCGGTTGTGCCGCGGGTTTATAGCGGTGATTAATCGCCTGCTGGTCATAGTTTGTTAATTCACCGATTACCGGCACATTGTGGTCAGGGCAGCAAAAAATCAGGGGGGTCGGGCAGGGCAGCTGACGCTGTTGCTTCTTCTGCCGATCCCAGAGACGGGCCACAGGCTGTACTTTTACCGGACGCTTTATTTTCAGCCGGGCATCCGCGGGCAGAGCGGCAACCAATTCCAGTTCAGCAGCCACTTTCTCTGCCCACTGCTCGCGGGTCCAGGGCGCTTTAGCCCTGCCAGCACTGAGGCTTTTTTCCAGCTGCTGGCAAATCTCATCGCGACTGACATTCCTGATAATATGTTTATTGGCCCAGCCGAAATGTACAGAGGCCGGGGCCGGCAGCAGGGTGACGGAACGGTAGGCGTTAAGGGTAATCAGCCCCGGAAAGTGCTGGTGGACAAACGGGAAACGTGCTTCTGAAGACAGACCTGAATCACGGGTAATCAGTTGCTCCAGTAGTAATTTCAGCTGGTTAATCCCGTCGGTCTGCTGTTGTAACTGCTCAAAGGCAGCCCGATCCGTTTTAAAACAGAGTGCCCCGGGCAGTCTGACCGCCGCGCGGGTACTGACGTTTTCTGACTGTTGCTGCATAAACAAACGTTGTAAATGTCCGAGTGCCATCTCCCGGGCGGTCTGCCCGGTGAATTGCTGTACGGAGATAGTTTCTGTTGCATTCTGCTCATCACCTTTCATCACCGGTGGCAGAGAAAATACTCTTGCCGCCAGCAGCGGTAACTGCTGCAAAGTATCCGCGAGTTGCCGCAACTGATGTTCCATCAGATTAATGCATTCCCGCATTTCAGACACCAGAGTGTAACGCATAGTATTGATTCCGTGATGAAGGCTATATTAGTTACAACATACTTCATATTTCCGATAAATGCCAGAGGCAGCACCGTCGCTGGCCGGTTTTCACCAGCAAAGGGCGAAGGGAAAAGGGCAGGGGCAGTCTCAGGGAAAGTTATCGGCGTTTTCACCCCGCGGTAATCACTTTATACTGTGCCCGTTTCTGAGACAGGGGTCTGACCGGGTGTAACTATGAATACAGCAGTAATGTGCTTTGATATTGGCGGCTCTTTTATTAAAAGTGCCGTAATGATGCCGGATGATCAGCTACAGACCATTGGCAGTTTACCGGTGCCGGCGCGGGACTGGCCGGCATTATGCGCGGCACTACAGCAGTTACTGGCACAGGCTGCACCGTTACTGAGCCGCGGATCACCGGTTGCCATTTCGGCCGCCGGGGTAGTCGACCAGCAGGCTGATACGATCCTTGCAGGTAATCTTCCTGCCTTTAACGGTCACCGGGTAGCACAAGAGCTATCGTCGATTTTTCAGCGTCCGGTCGTGACAGGCAACGACGCCGATTGTTTTACCCTGGCGGAAGCAATACAGGGCAGCGCCAGAGACGCTGAAATGGTACTGGGCATTATTCTTGGCAGTGGTGTCGGCGGCGGACTGGTGTACCGGCAACAGATTATACGGGGGGCAGGCGGACTGACCGGAGAGTGGGGACATGGTCCGGTGACCCGCACGGAATTCCGTTACGGGGGGAAAACTCTTCACCTGCCCAGGTTACCGTGTGGCTGCGGGCAGCAGGGGTGCCTCGACACCCTTGGCGCTGCCCGCGGGCTGGAACGAATTTATGCCCACTGCTTTATGGACGCAGCAGACAGCCGTACCATTATTGACGACTGGCACCGGCAGGAACCCCGGGCTATGCAGACAGTATATCTCTGGTCGCAGCTGGTCAGCGAAGTATTATCGGTGGTGATTAATACCCTCGGTCCGGGAAAAGTGGTTGCCGGGGGCGGACTGGCATCGGACAGGGCATTAATTGAACTACTGGATCGCGAAGTCAGGGCCAGAATCCTGCGCAGCGGTGATCAGCCGCTAATCGTCCCGGCCAGCCTCCATCAGCAGGGCGGGTTACTGGGTGCCGCCATGCTGGGCCGCCGTCTGACTTAAAGTTCTGTGCGGTGTGGCCCCGGGCTGGCTTCTCAGTCCGGGGTTTTTTTGTTAGGATCCACATGCCATTCAGGCTTATTACCTTCCCTTTCCCAGAGGAACATAAATGCTAGATTATCGCTTTCCTACAGCACTACAGATGGTTCTCAGTGTTGCTATGGCAGAGCAACAGGGTGAACGTTCCACCAGTGCTATCCTTGCTAAAGGCCTGGAATCTAATCCCAGTCTAATCCGTAAACTTATGGTGCCTCTCACCCGTGACGGAATAATCGTTACAACCCTTGGCCGTACCGGGTCTATCCATCTCGGTCGTCCGGCAGCCGAAATTTCTCTGCGCGATATCTATCTGTCGGTGACTGATGAGAAAAAACTGCTCAACTCCCGGCCAGATGTTAAGAAGCCTTGTTGTATCGTCAGTGCCAATGTCTGCTGGTATTTTAAATCCCTTGCCGCAGAAGCGGAACAGGCATCTCTGAATGTACTGGCCACACGTTCTGTGGCAACCGCACTGGCCGAAATTACCGGCAAAGCGGGCCATAATACCCGGCCGCAGAAAGAACCCCTGTTGGCAGACGGTCAGACTGCAGAATAGCCCGCGGGCCGGTAGCCGCAGAATGATGCTGCACAGCCGCCGCGAGCCACCCGCGGCGGCGGTAACTCAATTCCCACTGAATCAGTAAGGCATTTAATGTATCAATTATGTTTGCATTTTAATGCGGATTGGCGCACCATTAAATGCAACTGCAATTGATACTATTTCTTTTAGTCGCGACGGAGAGACCGATGAACAATGCTTTTTTCCATGATTTAATCAGCTGGATTGATAATCATATCGAAAGCCGTCTTAATCTTGATCTGGTGGCTGAACGGGCAGGTTACTCCAAATGGCACCTGCAACGTATGTTTAAAGAGCATACGGGTTATGCGCTGGGTGAATATATTCGTAAGAAAAAACTCGAAAAATCTGCTGACAGACTCACTACAACCAATGAACCGATCCTGAGTGTCGCTATTTCGATGGGTTTTGACTCACAGCAATCCTTCAATCGTAGTTTTAAACGCGAATTCGGTATGGCCCCCGGAACATGGCGTCGTTCTTCCGGCGATGCGCCTCAGCACTATATGCATTAATTTTCCTCGTCAGATGGCCGCCTGCAGTGGCCAGCGCTGTCGCGGTTATTTCAGCCACAGAGTGACGGCAGAGCAGGGACATAAGCTCTCTTCAGCGGGACAGCAACCCGCCATTTGTCTGCAGATATTGATGCCGGCAGCCAGAAGGCTAAAAAACAGGTATAGTAAATTTGCTTATCTAAGGAATTTATTATGTCTAAAAAACTCTGGGGCGGGTTAATTATTGCCCTTTTTGCCTGCTGGCTGGGTCTTAAATCTTCACCTGAACATTCTGAAAACCACAACTCCCGCCATTCAGCGGTTCCCATTTCTGCCCCGTCAGGTACCCGTGCTGCTGACATTACGGCACTGACATCGGCAAATCAGGTAGCAGCCTGGATACATCAGCACCACCGTCTGCCGGATTTCTATATACGTAAAGGCGAGGCGCGCCGCCAGGGCTGGGATCCCTCCGCAGCGAATTTGTGTGACGTCTTACCGGGGAAGGCTATCGGCGGAGATCACTTCTCGAACCGTGAAGGCCGTTTGCCCGAAGTTGCCAGCCGGCGCTGGTTTGAGGCTGATGTTAATTACCAGTGCGGACACCGTAACGCAGACCGGTTACTCTATTCATCCGACGGGCTGGTTTATCTGACCACTGACCATTACCGGACCTTTACGAGGATACCCTGAGATGCTGACTGCCGTATTTGATTTTCGTACTCTCAGTGATCAGCAGCAATTTTATCAGCAACTGAGCAGAGATACCCATTGTCCGGCAACCTTTGGGAATAACCTGGACGCACTCTGGGACTGGCTCACCGCAGGAATGGCGTTGCCGGCGCGCTTTGAACTGCGGCACCCGCCGGAGGATAATCCGCGACTGATCCTGATATTGCAGTTACTGGCTGAGGCTTCACAGGCGCTGAGCGGACAATTACAGCTGCGTTTTGACGGAGATAAACAGCCGGACGATCGCTGGCAGGCATTACTGGCTGCCGGCCAGCAAAGCTGAGTCATCGCCGGTATCAATCCGCCCGTCATCACTCCAGTAAGCGGCACAGGGCTGACCGTTAGTTGCCAGAGTATTCAGACGGATCACCACCAGTGACAAGGGCAGATTCTGTTGCCCGTCGGCAGTGACCTGTATTACTTCCGGCAGCCCGCGCAGCTGGCCGTTACTGTCTGTCAGCCAGCGCAACGTTACCTGTACACCCTTATCACAGCCTTCAGTCTCAGTCGCCCGCAGAGAGACACTCAGTAACGGGCTGGCCGGTAACCGCGGGTCGCCACTGGTGCGGTAACCCAGAGAGACGCGTTGCACCAGCAAAAGCTCGAAAGTCACCGCGCTGGCCGGAAGCAGGGTCGCCGGTAACCGCAGCAAAACCTGTGAATAAGGCAGTGTAAACCGGGGAGTAATGATACCCAGTTCGCGGATAATATTATCTGCGGCGTACTGTCCTGCTGCGATATAGCGGGGATAAAGACGTTGCTGACGGATCAATTGATGAATAAAAGCGCCGGTAATGGCGCTGCATTTGCCATCAATCAGTTCTCCGTTACGACAGAAAGGCATGCTTTCCCTGCAACGCAGTCTGTCCAGACTGATAATATGGCCGGGCGGCAAAGGCAGGTTTCGGGTCAGCAACTGGCGAATCGCTGGCAGGGCGGAATTTTTGCCGCTGAATAGCAAGACATCAGGCTGATGACGTCTGACGTTGTCACACATAGTGGTCAGTAATCCGGCAGCACGGAAATTTTCAGAGTTAAAAAATGCCTCGACGGCGGTGAAACTCACCGTAACCGGCATCTCACAGGCATCATATCTGCCCCTGACCGCGGAAATGTCGCTGACCCGCTGGCTGAAATATGCCATGACCTGATGGTCGGGCGGGTCGGCTAATAAATCACCGGCGGTGCCGCCGGCTACGGATTCACACTGTCCGTTCCCGGCTGCCTGCCGGTAGTTTTCCAGTATTTTCAGGGCCAGTGGCCGGAAGAACTGCCGGCTGAACTGTTGTCGCCAGGGGGTATCGCCCTCACAACTACTGCCGGGGGCAAATAATTGCCGCACAACGGTCGCTGCCCGGGCTAATCCCTGTTGTTGCAGGTACTCCTGTAATGCCGGCAGCAGAAAAGTTCTGACCAGGTCGTACAGCAAATCTTCCCCGGCCAGCGGGTAACCGCTGCGATAAAGCAGCTCAGGCCGCAGCAGCACTGGCGGGGATCCAACCGGCAGATAATCACTCACCGAAACATCGGTAGTCCCCCCGCCAATATCGATCAGAGCGATACGCAGCCCGCGATGGGATCTGCCGGGTAATTGCCAGTCATTAATCAGCCGGTCACAGACCGCGTTATCTCCGGAGCGGGGAACCGGCTGGCTGTATAACCATAACAGCTGGCCACAGCTGGCTTCATCAGCTTCAGCAATCACCCGCGGCAAGGGGTGCCAGAACCGTTCAGCATCAGGATGTGCCGCCCGGCCCGCGGGCCGGGTCAGAGACTGGCGGACCAGCATCACCGCCTGGCGGGCCAGCTGCAGCACCTGGTCTTTTTCCGCCGGACTCATTGCTGCCGGCAGTGTCAGCAGAATTGAGCGCAGGTGGCGCGGAGCGCTGTAACCGGGCATCTTCTGCCGGTGACTGTGGCTGTTCATCTGACAAAATGCCTGGCTGATCAGTTCACACAGCATAAACATCAGTAAACTGCTGCGCGGATACCCGGCATGACAAACGGGGAACTGGTGTTCCGCAGGCAGCTGATCCAGCATCCTGGCCTGATCATCCATCAGCAGGGTAAACGGAGAGCGTATTGCTGCCGGCTGTTCACCGCTGGCGGACGGGGGATAATACCAGTGATACTCAGGGATATTGTCATCCCAGCTATAGCGCCGCGGGCTGCTGACCCCTTGCATTCCGCCGCTCTGGTTTAAGGTGCGGGTCAGTCGCCGGGCTTCATCACCGGTTCTGACTATCGAAGGCCAGAGAAATACCGATGAACGTCCGCTGGCAGCCGAATAGGCATACTTGTCTAACGGACAGGGAGCAAAGGCAATTTCACTGCTGAACAGGGCCGCCCCGCGGCGTGCAGGCCGGGATAAATCACGTAATATCAGCTCGCTGCTGTGCAGTAACGGGTTATCCTGCTGCGGATGCTGTTCGCTGATAATCCCGCAACTGTGGCTGTTGCCAATATCCAGTAACAGATCGACCTCTGCCGGTCTGTTACTGCCGTCTGACGGCAGCAGCATCATTGCCTCACAGGGCAGGGCTATACTGATCAGTTCCAGCAAATTCAGATAATGAGCCTGATAACTGAACCGGGTCGCGGAGGACAATCCACCGGCAGGTGCCTGACAGGCAAACACTGACTGTAGCCACTGATTCAGCCACGGATATTCGAGAAACTGCATCAGGTCATGATCCCGCCAGGCAGGAGCAAAATGCTGGCCGTTATCACAGTCGACACGGTCTGGCTGCAGATCCCGCGTCTGCTGATCTCCCGCAGTGGTATCAAAGGCCAGTGTCAGGCTATGGTGCCTGTCCTTTACCTCTGGCGGGCTGATAAATACCCTGACCCAGTTTACCGGTCCGTGACTGCATTTTCCGTCCGGCTGCTGCCGGAAAAATGGTACCGGCAGCCAGTTATCTGCATACACTGTCAGACACTCACTGAGAGGGACCTGATACTCCGGACGGACAATTTCATCATCTCCGGAGTTATCAGCCGGTAAATAAAAGCAGTGTTGCTGCGGATCTTCTGCCACCCGGATCAACGGGCCACTGGCTTTGCGGCGCACAAAATGGCGGAGTCCGCGGGCAATACTGGCACTGATCTCAGTATCCAGAAACTGGATACCTGTATCAGCCAGTAATGAAAACCGGTTATTCAATCGTCCGGAAGGCATCAGGCGTGTCCTGTGGAAAAGAGGGTGATAGTGCGGGGGACGGGTTGTCCTTTAAGACTGGCAGTGCAGTCTGTGCCGCGGGTAGTCAGCGTACAAAGTACCGCCGGAACCTGCATCCGGGATCCGTCCTGACAGGCGGCCCTGAATCTGCTGTACAGAGACAAAGTCCCTGAGGGCAGAAAGCCGCGACTGACAGCGGCCTGACAGCGCCCATGGACGGCAGATACCATCTGCAGGTGCCCGCGACCCTGACCGAATGTAAATTGCAGAGATAATGGCTGACTTTGTGGCGGGTGAATCACCGCCTGCCATTCACCGTCCATAAAACTCACATCCCCGCGTTTTACCGATGCTGCGGGGATCTGCAACCGGTGTCTGGTGACCGGTGGCGGGGCGGCGACAGGTTTCACCCCTGCGGCTATTATCGATGCCAGCTGCAAAGGCAGCCGGGCAACAGACAGGGGTTTCACTGAGGTTGTCACTAATCGCTGCTCAGTGATGGCCGCCGGCGGTTGTGACGACGGACGCTGGTATCGCCACATATAACCGCTCACGGCGACAGCCAGTATCAGCGCCGCCAGCACGCCGCCGGTAATCGCTGCACGGCTATTGTTGCCGGTCTGCCGGGCGGGCACTTCTGCGGTGACGGGCAACACAGGTCTGTCTGTGGTGAAGTGTTCTCCGTCCGGGCTCAGAGAAAGCAGAGCTCCGGCAAGACTGTGCAAAGGGGGGCTGCCTGCTGCCGCAGGTTGCTGCGGGCAGTGACCCCAGAAGGTAATCACTGGCAAATTATTGACCAGGAAAACAGTTTCTTTACCGGGAAATATCATCATTTTCTGCAATAAACGGCCAAAAAACACTGCTGGCGGGTTATCTGCGGCCAGGCATTGTTCTGCCAGTTGTTGCAGGCTGCTGACGGCCTGTTCCAGTATTTGCAGGGCTGCGCGGCGTTCAGCGTCCCCGGCATCCTGCCAGCGGACAACCGCTACGCTCCGCGGGCTGTGCCACTGGATGCCTTCACTGCCATGGCCCCGTAAAGGAATAGCAAAACAGTCAGCGGCGTGTTGCATGCCCCGCAGACAGAGCAACGCCTGTATCTGCGGGCTGTAATCCGTGACCGGTGCGGCTTGTACCCCCAGCATCTGGTAATCAGCACCGGCCTCTCCGGTCAGAAAAGTCGCTATCATCTGTCATCCTCCCGCGCCTTGCCGGGAAAATAACCGGCCACCGGATACCGATGTTACTCAGATACCGCCACGGGATAACGGCAAATTAACCGTAGAAATGACCGGGTGACCGGCGGATAGATACAAAAATAGCAGACGGCGGAACGGAACTATCGCCGCCGCAGCAGTAAATGACAAACAAGACCGCCGAGTAATCCCCAGAAAGCCGCCCCTATTCCGGCAATACTGAGACCGGACGCAGTGATCAGAAAGGTAACTATCGCCGTATCACGGTGCTGCGGCTGTTCCAGACTGCGTTGCAGACTGCCCGACAAGGTCGTCAGTAATGCCAGCCCGGCAATGGTATGAATAAACACCGGCGGCAGAGCGCTGAGTAACAGGGCAATAGTCGCCCCGGAAATGCCGGTGAGTATATAAAACACGCCAGCCATTGCCGCGGCCATCCAGCGTTTTTCGGCGCGCGGATCGACGTCGTCTCCCATACAGATTGCAGCCGTAATTGCCGCAATACACACAGAAAAACCGCCGAACGGTGATAATAGCAATGCCACGCCCCCGGTAACGGTCGTGACCTGTGAAACGGGCACCGGATAGCCGTGGGCCTGAAGGGTGGCAATACCGGGGGCATTCTGCGAAGCCATACTGACCAGAAAATAAGGGATCCCGACCCCAAGTAATAGCTGCCAGTCAAATTGCGGGGCAATAAAAACGGGGGCGGACCATTGCCAGTGAACGTCTGACAAAGCGCTGTTGCCCTGCCAGAGAATCACCAGTAATCCGGCCAGCAGGGTATAGAACACGGCGTAACGTGGTTGCAGCCGCTTTGCCAGCAGATAACAAACACACATACTGAGGCATAACGGTAAATTCTGCGACAGCCCGCTGAACGCCTGCAGGCCAAAATGCAGCAGAATTCCGGCCAGCATACCTGAGGCGATAGAGACAGGAATAAATCGCATCAGCCGTGCAAATATTCCGGTGATACCACAGATCATAATCAACAGATTAGTAAAAATAAAGATTCCGATGGTCTGCGCCAGACTGGCACCGGACAGGCTGGTGGCCAGCATTGCCGCTCCGGGGGTTGACCATGCGGTCAGTACCGGCATCCGATAGCGTACTGACAGCCAGAGTGAGGTTATCCCCATTGCAAATCCCAGCATCCCCAGCCAGCTGCCGGTCAGTGCTGTACTGGCTCCGGCGGCACTTGCCGCCTGAAAAATAATCGCCGCTGAACTGGTATAACCAACCAGTACGGCAACCATACCGGAAATCACCATCGGCAGGGTAAGCTGACGCAGGCCGGAACAGAAAGACATCGGATAAACTCCGTGACAGATTACGGGCAAGGGGCACAACATAGCATCGGGGGGGAGAGTGCACAAGATAGTCGGATATCCTGCTGACATTCAGGAGGTTAACCTGAATACTGCGGTGATCTTTTCGTTATCATTTTCAAAGTCTGCTACATTATCCTGCGCCCTGTGACAGCCTTTGTTTCAACGATATCCCGGGATTAGCTGCGGGTAATTACCGTACGCCGCCCGGCGGACCAGTAACAGATAAGGAACAACCGATGGTCTTACCCGTAACGGATAAAAACGCCTCCCTGATGATGATGTCGCAGAAAAACAGCGACCTGTTACTGGCGGGCGGCAGCGCTCCGGTGCTGATGGTAGCGGCTTGTTCAGTGGTGGCAGGATAATATGTCGACAATATTTCCGCGTCCCGGCCGCATTAGACGACCGGTGCTGCTGATGATTATCTCCGGTCTGGCCGCTATTTTTCTTGAATATCTGCATATTCCGGCGGCTTTGCTGCTCGGGCCGATGTTCGCGGCGATTATCTTCTCTGCGTCCGGGTATCCGGTGACCTTATGGCGTCCCTGTCAGCAACTGGCTCAGGCGGTGGTAGGGATGATGATTGCCAGGGCAATGCCTGCCAGCGTATTTCAAGAAATGCAGCATAACTGGCCGTTATTTGTGCTCAGTGTTGTCAGTGTGCTTACCGCCAGTACACTGCTGGGCTGGCTGATGGCGAAACTGAAAGTATTACCGGGCAGCACGGCGTTATGGGGATCCTCGCCGGGGGCCGCCACTGCGATGACCCTGATGGCGGGCAGTTTCGGTGCGGATACGCGGCTGGTTGCTTTTATGCAGTACCTGCGGGTGCTGATGGTGGCGTTACTGGCAACCCTGGTCAGTTATTATTTCAGCAGCGATTCGGGGCAACCGCCACCTGCTGTTATCTTCTTTCCGCCATTGCATCTCAGCGGTTTTTTACTGACTCTGACGGTGATTGTTGCCAGTACTTTAATGGCGGCACGGGTAAAGCTGCCTGCCGGACCGATGCTTATCAGTCTGGTCACGGGGTGTCTGTTACAGAACCTTGCCGGATTACGCATAGAGCTGCCGGTATGGCTGCTGGCAATAGCCTACGGGGTAGTTGGCTGGAGTATCGGCTTACGTTTTACGGCCGGTATTTTACGTTATGCGCTGCATGCACTGCCGGGGATCTTATTATCTGTTATCACGTTACTCAGTATCTGTTGTGGTTTTGCCTGGATGCTGGTGCATTTTGCCGGTATCGATCCCCTGACTGCGTACCTGGCGACCAGCCCCGGCGGTGCCGATTCGGTGGCAATTATTGCCGCATCCGGGCATGTTAATCAGCCGTTTGTGATGTCGATGCAGACGGGACGGTTTATTGTGGTACTGATTACCGGCCCGGCACTTTCACGGCTGATGGTACGCTGGCTATAAAAAACCTGCCGCGCCTCCGGGCAACGGCAGGGGAACCGGCATGATTAACGGAATGCGTAACTTACGTTAAAACCGACCCCGTAATTACGGCCCGGGGCCGATTCGTAATAGCGGCCGCTGGTTTCGCCGACGATCACTGAGCCGACATACTTCCGGTCAAACAGATTATCCACCCTGGCAGAAAGGTCCAGGGTCCAGTTATCTGCCAGCCATTTATAACCACTGTTTACCGAGGTTACCGCGTATGACGGGGCACTGACCGTATTCTGGTCGTTGGCTTCAATATTACTCAGATAGTGAATATCAGCACCGGCATACCAGCCTGATTCCGGGGCATATTCGATACCGGCATAGGCCATATTGCGGGCAATGCCCGGAATACGGTTACCGGTACAGTCTGTGGTGCGACAGCTGTTACTCAGATAGCGGGCGTCCAGCAGTGTCCAGGCCATTTTCAGTTGCCAGTTTTCGGCAAACTGTTGTTCAAAACCCAGCTCCAGGCCACGGCGGCGGGTTTTGCCGGCATTTTTATAGGTCGCGCGGCCGTCATTATTACTGTCCGCAACAATCTCATTTCTGGTATCGGTGCGGAAGACGGCGGCAGTCAGTAAACCATAGCCGATGCGTTTTTTGGTACCCCATTCCAGCGTTTTATTGGTCGAAGGTTTCAGCGCCAGATTCAGCCCGCTTTTACCGTCCGGACGGTAAGACAGTTCGGTGATAGTCGGGGTTTCGAACCCCTTACCGGCAGACAAGTAGGTGTTCCAGCTATCATCGATGGCGTACTTCAGTGACGCGGCGGGCAGCCACTGATGGTAGCGGGCACTGCCACTGTCATCGCCATTGGACAGGTAACGGTCATGGGATGAGAAGTTAACCGTACTGTAGCGCAGCCCCGCATCCAGTGACCACTGGCCGGTCAGTTGCCAGGACGTTTGCAGATAAGGATCCAGGTTCCACATCAGGTTACGCTCGTTACGGCGTAATTTTCCTTCCTCGCCATAACTGTCGACAGCATTCCAGCGACCGGTAAAGTTTTCATAGCCTTTGCGCTGCTCGGTCATGGTTTCGTAGTCCAGCCCGCCGGTAACACTGACCGGCAGGCTGAACAGGTTATCGCGGTGTGTCCAGCGGGTATCGATACCCTGATAATGGCGGGTCAGGTCAATCACCCCTCCGGAATGGTTCGCTTTCTCGAACTGGGTTTTGGCGGGAACAGACTGATACTGGGTGGTCTGACGGATACCGGCATAGGTCATGATGCTCAGATCGTTATTCTCACCAAATGAACGCAGGTAATGCAGTCCGGCCTGGGTTTGCTCCACGGTTTTACGGGCATTATACAGGGTGACTATTGGCGCGACCTGTTGAGGGTTGTTACGCCACATCTCCGGAGTCAGTCCCCCCGGGTCATCGGCATGGATACGAACCGAATTAAACAGCAGGGTCAGGCTACTGTCATCATCAATACGGACTCCCAGCCGTGCATTGGCCAGATTTTTTTGCGCGCTGCTGTGGTCGCGATAGCCGTGGGTGGTGAAACGTGACACCGACGCGGTATAGTTCACATCGCCCGGGTGGCTGCCGTCACCGCTGGCACCACTGGCTTTGACACTGTTACGCCAGCTGCCATAACTGCCATACCAGCTGCCGGCAGATAACGTGGCGGGCTGCTGCCCGGGCTGAGTGACAATATTAATCACCCCGCCGGAGCTGTTACCGTACAGGGCCGAAAAGGGACCGCGCAGGATATCAACATGATCGATCGAGCCGATATCAATATTCGAGGTCTGTCCCTGGCCGTCAGGCATAGTCGCGGGTATACCATCGACATAAATGCGCAGACCGCGTACCCCGAAGGTTGAACGGGAACCAAAGCCGCGGATCGACATCTGTAAATCCTGGGCATAATTTTGCCGGTTAAGGATTTGCAGGCCCGGAACGCCCGCCAGTCCTTCGGACAAATTAACCTGAGGTGCCGCCTGACGCATCTCATCGCCATATACCACACTGACGGCTGCCGGGGTATCCAGTTCGGACAGCCCTTTGGCTGAGGGGGTGGCGGTGACAATCATGGCGGGGCTATTATCTTTTTCTGCGGGGGCTGTGGTAGCAGCCAAAACGCCGGTCGGCAGTAAAACCGGTAACATCAGCGTGGCTTTAAGCTGTGATAATTTAATAATTTTCATTGATGAAAGATTCGCAATCAGTTTATCGGGGCCGGGACAGACGCTCCTGCGGCAGAAGAATGCTACCTCTTTTTGCTGTTGTTGTTAAAATGTAATCTGTTTTACCGGTAAAAAACGCGGTGTCCGGGGAGATTATCAGTACAGGCTGATGAATAATAATCTTATTTTTATATTTCCCTGTCAGTAAGGCAAGGCTGTTATCGATGCAGAAATGATATATTAAGACACATTTATTATATGTATTTGCGGCGAGAATAACCCGCCGGTAGCCTGAACCGGTCAGCATCCGTTACTACGAATAATTTATGAAACAGCGGGAGGTCAGATGAGCCAGCAAACAAAAGTTGCAGTACTTGGTCTGGGGGCAATGGGACATGCATTTGCCAGCAACCTGCTCAAAAAAGGTTTCAGGGTCAGTGGCTGGAACCGCAGTGCCGGAAAAGGGGAAGACCTGGTGCCTGCCGGGCTGCAACTGGCAGACAGTGTCAGTGAAGCTGTAAGTGAAGCCGCCGTGATTATCACTATGCTGTCAGACGGTGATACCACCCTGAATATTGCCGCACAGGCGGCAGAGGCTCTCTCTGCGCAGGCGATATTCTGTCAGATGGGCACGATTGGCGTCGATGCCACCCGCCTGCTGCAGCAGTTCCTGCAGCAGAAGCGCCCGGATGTTGTGTTTCTTGATGCTCCGGTCTCGGGGACCAAAGCCCCCGCAGAAAACGCCATGATTACTGTTTTTGCCAGTGGTGAACGCAGCAGGGCCACGGCCGCCGAGTCGGTATTCGCGGCCATCAGCAAAGGCAGCCTGTGGCTGGGTGAAGCCGGTGCCGGTTCACGGATGAAGCTGGTGGTTAACAGCTGGCTGATCGGTTTAATGCAGAGTCTGGCCGAAAGTGAATTACTGGCGGAATCCCTCGGCTTCAGTCCGGAAGATCTCTGGCAGGCGCTGGAGGGCGGTCCGCTGGCGGCACCTTATGCCAAAGGCAAACTGCAGATGATAAGCCGTGATGATTTTACCCCACAGATGCAGCTGGTCTGGGCGTTAAAAGATGCGCGGCTGGCGACTGAGGCAGGCGATGTACAGCAGTTACCGGCCCTGAAAAATATTACTGAATTATGGCAACAGGCGGTCGATGATGGTTTTGGCGAACAGGACTTAGCGGTGATCAGTAAGTTTCTGGCTAACCGCAGCAAACAATAGCCAACAGCAGCGGGGGCTCCTCAACCCTCCGCGCAACCGGTATAAAGTGATTGTATATGAATGTGTATATTGATGGTCATAATGATTTGCTGATGCAGTTATGGCTTAAACATCCGGATAATCCGGAAGTCTTTTTTTTCGGCGATAGCGGTGAGGGGCACCTCGACTTTTCGCGGATTGTCCGCGGACGTTTAGGGGCCGCACTGTTTGCTATTTTTGTTCCCCCGCAGTCCTATGTGGCGCAGCACTTTCCCGGCCGTCTGGATGCGTTGCAGGATAAAGTTCAGGTAATGTGGCAACAGCTGGCGATTCTGCAACGGCTGGAACGTTACTCCGATGGTAAAGCGAGGATCTGTCGTACCTCGGCGGAGGTTGAATACTGCCTGCAACACGGAATACTGGCGATGATTGCCCATATTGAAGGGGCTGATGCGCTGGATACGCAAGGACAGCTATTGCAGGCCTTCTTTCAGGCTGGCGTACGCAGTGTCGGTCCGTTCTGGAACACGGCAAATGCCTTTGGCGAAGGCGTGACCGGTCGTTTTCCCGGTTCTCCGGACAGCGGGCCAGGCCTGACTCCCCACGGCATTGAACTTATCCGTCAGTTACAGTCACTGAATATGCTGACGGATGTTTCTCATATGAACCAGCAGGCATTTTCAGACACCGCGCGTTACAGCCAACAACCGCTGGTTGCGACCCACTCCAGTGCCCATGCATTATGTCCACAGCCGCGTAATCTGACCGATCAGCAACTGAAAATGATCGCTGACAGCGGCGGGATAGTCGGGGTTAATTTTGGTAATGCGTTTATCCGGCCCGATGGTCAGCGTAATGCGGGGACTGCCCTGAGTGTAATCACCCGGCATCTGATGTATCTGATCAATGTCGCCGGTGAAGAGCATGTCGGTTTTGGTTCCGATTTCGACGGAGTGTGCGTTCCGCAGGCACTCGGTGATGTAGCCGGGTTGCCGCTGATTGAACAAAGCCTGCGTAATGAAGGGGTTAAGGAGCGGGTGATCGCCAGAGTCTGTTATCAAAACTGGTTACGGATTTTTAAACATTTTCCGGGGTAAAGACATAACGAAACCATCTTTTCATTGACCTGAGTTTGACATTGGCGCAACATTTGTCGGGCTGAAGTGTCATAGCGCAGTGACTGACACTGCGGTTGTATGTATTTCAGTCATTTTAAGAATCTTTTAATTGGCAACATTGAGGTCAGCATCATGTGGAAAAAACCTGAATTTATCGATATGCGTCTGGGTATGGAAGTGACTCTGTACATTTCTAACCGCTAATTATCCGGTATCTTAAGTGGCCGCTTACGGGCGGTCCTTTTATTCAGTAAAGAGTAATTTATGTTTATCAAAGTGCTTGGCTCTGCTGCCGGCGGTGGTTTCCCGCAGTGGAACTGTAATTGCACCAACTGTAAGGGCCTGCGTGAAGGCAGTATCAACGCCCATGCCCGCACCCAGTCTTCAATTATTATCAGTGATAACGGTGAAGACTGGGTGTTATGTAACGCCTCTCCTGATATCTCCCGGCAAATTTTTCTGACCCCGGAATTGATCAAACGCGATGCCCTGCGTGGTACAGCCATCGGGGACATTATCCTGACCGACAGTCAGATAGATCACACCACAGGGCTGCTGAGCCTGCGGGAAGGCTGTCCGCACCGCGTATGGTGTACCGAAGAAGTACACCAGGATCTGAACAGTGGTTTCCCGGTATTTCCGATGCTGAAACACTGGAACGGCGGGCTGCAGCATCAGCCAATCCGCCCTCAGACACCTTTCCGGACCACCGTATGCCAGAATCTGCAATTTACGGCGGTACCTATTGTCAGCAATGCGCCGCCTTACTCACCGTACCGTGATAAACCGTTACCCGGACATAATGTTGCCCTGTTTGTGGAAAATACCGCCAACGGGAAATCATTATTTTATGCGCCGGGTCTGGGAGAGCCTGATCAGGTGATCCTGCCATGGTTACAAAAGGCAGACTGTCTGCTGATTGACGGCACCGTCTGGCAGGATGATGAACTGCTGAGCAGCGGGGTCGGTAAAAATACCGGCCGTGCGATGGGGCACCTGGCCCTGTCGGAAGAGCAGGGACTGATGGCGCTGCTGGCGACACTGCCCGCCAGCCGAAAAATTCTAATTCATATTAACAACACCAATCCGATCCTTAATGAAGATTCACCTCAGCGTCAGTTTCTGCAACAGCAGGGGATTGAAGTGAGCTTTGACGGAATGGCGATTCAGCTACAGGATTAACCGATGACCATAACCACAACTCTGAGCCGCGAGGACTTTGAACAGGCGTTACGTGATAAAGGGGCGTACTACCATATCCACCATCCGTATCACATCGCGATGCATAACGGTCAGGCAACCCCTGAACAGATCCGTGGCTGGGTGGCAAACCGGTTCTATTACCAGACCAATATCCCGTTAAAAGATGCGGCAATCATGGCTAACTGTCCTGATCCTGCCACCCGGCGTAAATGGGTGCAGAGGATCCTTGACCACGACGGCGCAGAGGCCGGTGAAGGCGGAATTGAAGCCTGGTTACAGCTCGGTGAAGCGGTGGGGTTATCGCGGGATGACCTGCTGTCTGACAGGCATGTTTTACCCGGGGTTCGTTTTGCGGTTGATGCGTATGTTAATTTTGCCCGCCGCGCCAGCTGGGAAGAGGCCGCCTGCAGCTCGCTGACAGAGTTATTTGCGCCGCAAATCCACCAGTCACGGCTGGACAGCTGGCCGCAGCATTATCCGTGGATCAAAGAAGAAGGGTATTTCTATTTCCGCAGCCGCCTCAGCCAGGCGCGGCGTGATGTGGAACATGGTCTGTCGCTGGCGCTTGACTACTTTGATACGGCAGCGAAGCAAAACCGGATGCTGGAAATTTTACAGTTTAAACTGGATATTCTCTGGACGATGCTGGATGCCATGACCATGGCTTATGCACTGGACCGTGCGCCTTACCATACAGTGACAGATCAGCAGGTCTGGCACACAACCCGGCTGGTGTGATGATGAATAGTTTATCCACGGTCGTCATCTTCCGCCGCGGCTACCGTCTGCAATGGGAAGCCGCCCAGGACTGTCATGTGATCCTTTACCCGGAAGGGATGGCAAAACTGAATGAAACCGCTGCCCTGATCCTGGAGCTGGTGGACGGTAAACGCACCATTGCACAGATTATCGGTGAACTGAACCAGCGTTTTCCCGACGCGGGTGGCGTCGACGACGATGTGACCGACTTTCTGCAAGCGGCAGTAAAACAAAAATGGATCCTGTTACATGAGTCTGAGTGAATCCGGAATTAAAGCCCCCCTGTGGCTGCTTGCCGAGCTGACATACCGCTGTCCGCTGCAGTGTCCGTACTGTTCAAACCCACTCGACTTTGCCAGACAGCAGCAGGAACTGACCACCGAACAGTGGCTGACCGTATTTCGCCAGGCACGGGAAATGGGCAGTGTACAGCTGGGCTTTTCCGGCGGTGAGCCACTGGTACGAAAAGACCTGGCCGAACTGATTGCCGGTGCACGGCAGCTGGGTTTTTATACCAACCTGATCACTTCCGGTATCGGCCTGACCCGTCAGAAACTGGATACGTTCGCTGACGCCGGGCTCGACCATATTCAGATCAGTTTCCAGGCCAGTGATGAAACCCTGAATGCCGCCCTTGCCGGGTCGGAAAAGGCGTTTCATCAGAAACTGGAAATGGCAAAAGCGATTAAAGCCCACGGTTATCCGATGGTCCTGAATTTTGTGTTGCACCGGCACAACATTGATCAGATCGACCGGATTATCGAATTATGTATTCAGCTGGAAGCGGATGACGTCGAGCTGGCTACCTGCCAGTTTTATGGCTGGGCTCAGCTTAACCGTGAAGGGTTGTTACCGACCCGTGAGCAGATAGCCAGCGCAGAAGCGGTGGTTAAGCGCTACCGGGAAAAAATGCAGGCTGCGGGTAACCTCACCAACCTGTTATTTGTCACCCCCGACTATTACGAAGAACGGCCGAAAGGCTGTATGGGGGGCTGGGGAGCCATTTTTATGAATGTAACCCCGGACGGTCTGGCGTTACCCTGTCACAGTGCCCGCCAGTTGCCTATCGAGTTTCCGTCGGTGCTGGATAACAGCCTGCAACATATCTGGTACCAGTCGTTCGGGTTTAACCGTTACCGGGGCTATGACTGGATGCCGGAACCCTGCCGTTCCTGTGATGAGAAAGAAAAAGACTTCGGCGGGTGCCGCTGTCAGGCATTTATGCTGACCGGTAATGCCGACAATGCCGATCCGGTTTGCAGTAAATCCGAGCATCACGGTAAAATCCTGCAAGCGCGGCGTGAAGCCGATTGCAGTGAGATTAAAGTGTCTCAGTTACGTTTCCGTAACCAGAAAAACTCGAAAGTGATTTTCACTTCACAGGGATAACCTGATGTCTGAACCCTGCATACAGCTGTCGCTGAACAATGGCCTGGCTGTACGGCTATACTCATCAGACGGGTTATCCGCCGCCTCGGCCTGTATCAGGGCCGGGGCCGGCAGTATTCATGAACCTGACCGCTGGCCGGGACTGGCACATCTGCTGGAACATCTGCTATTCCAGGGCGGTGAGGTATTCCGTGGCCAGCAACGGCTGATGCCCTGGGTAACCGGGCAACAGGGCAGGGTTAATGCCACAACCGGACTCTGCGATACCCTCTGTTATTTTTCTATTGCTACTGCCGGTTTCCCCGGGGCCCTTGCCCGGCTGCTGGATATGGTCGCGGCTCCCCTGTTCGATAAGCGGGCGATCAGCCGTGAAATCGGGGTGATTGATGCGGAATATACGATGCTCAGCCGCCATGTTCCGACCCTGATCAACGCCTTTTTACGTGAGATGATCAGCCAGCCCGGCGGTTATTCACGTTTTATCGCCGGTAACCGCCAGAGTCTGGACGGGGATATCTCTTTGCTGCAACAGGCCCTGCGTGAGTTTCATCATCGTTATTATCGCCCTGATAATCTGCAGCTGATCTTACGGGCCCCGTTACCTCTCAGCCAGCTGCGGGCCCTGTTTGACAACGCGCTGCTGGCCGCCGGGCTGGCCGGCTGGCTGGCGCCTGCGCCGTATCACCGTCGCCCCCGTGCTGACAAATATTTACTGCCGCAACGGGCAGTCCGTCCGCCGGCTGTGTTGCAGCTCGACGGAGAGGTTCACCATTGTCTGGATATGATCATCGGTGATCCTGACGGTGAACTGCGGGCAGCGGTGCCACTGCTTCGCACCCTGATCAGCGATGCCGCACCGGGGTCACTGTTTGATCACTGGCGCAGGCGCGGATTCTGCCGTCAGTTAGCGGTTGAAATTATCAGCGCCGCCGAAGGATATCTGTGGCTGATGGTCCGTGTGCAACGGCCATCTGCCGGCCCGTTGCCTGCGGGGCAACTGAACGCAGATCTGCGGGCATGGTTACAGCAACTGACCAGGTTACCGGCTGCCAGGATCAGACATTATCAGGGGCTGGCATTGCAGCATTTCCGTGCCCTGAACCCGATGGAACAGGTAAGACAGATTGCTTTAGGTACCGGGCCGTCGGACCGGCCGGTGAAAGCCCTGGCGACAGCCTTGTTACAGGCAATACCCTATGAATTACAGACATCATCCCGCACCTGTAGTGAACAGGCGACAGTGTGCGGCTTTGCTTGTCGCTGGCAGCCGCTGATCGATAGCACAGTGACAGATTCTCCGCCGCTGTCGTTTGTCTTTTACCCGCAGACCCTGAATGCACCGGCGGTAGCCGCCAGCGGCACAACTGTCGGACAATGGCAGCGTTCGGCGGTCTGTGCCCCGGGAGTCCGGATCCTGTTGCGGCCTGCCGATGGAACAACCCTGACTCCGGCGCAACTCAGACGGCTGGAAGATGCCCTGTTACCGGTATTCAGCCGAGTCAGTCATGCCGGCGGGGAGAGCGGCATTGCCTTTTATCACAATATTCCCTGGCTGTTTATTGCCCTGCCGGACAGTGGTGAGGTGCTGGATATTGTCAGCTGGCTGGCGGTGTTGTGGCCGCCATTGACCGGGGTATCCTCCGCCGCTGAGCCACAACAGATAGTGATCCGCCGTCTGCTGGCTGAATTTCCGTCTCTGTTATTACCGACAACCGCCCGGCCCTGCTGGCAGGGGGTGATCCAGTGTGATGACCGGGAGCTATTCAACACCCTGATGGCACGTTTACCGCCGCAGGTCGCTGATCTGCCACCTGCCACCGCGACGATATCCGCCGCGCAAAGTCATCATCACCAGCCGGATAAGGACGCAGATAACGGGATTTTGTTTTTCCTGCCATTACCCGATAACAGCCAGGCCGCAGTGCGAATAGCAAAGGCACTGGCTGCAATCTATCAGCCGGCGTTTTATCACTGGCTGCGGGAAGAGTTATCGGCTGGTTATGTGGTGTCCTGTCGTTTCGAGCAGTACGGAGAGATGCCCGGCATCCTGTGTGCTGTCCAGTCACCGGGCTACCCCTGTGATCAGCTGGCAACATGGTGCCGGCAGTTTTTCAAGCGGATGACTCCGCAGATTATGCAATTAAGGTTACCGCCAGCGACCGGAGAACAGGCGCCGTTACATGCTGACCGGATAATGGCGCGGATCGGCGAGGAATTATGGCAGGTCAGTGGCCGGGGAAATCTGCCGTCAGTGGCGGGCAGTGATGAAGTGTTACTGTTACAGCAGTTGCATTTATGGCTGACAGAAAACAGCGACCAGGCATTACAACTGACCAGTGGCCGCTGGTAATCAGGGTTCAGTTACCGGCAGTCACTGAACCCTGAACTTTATTTATCCCGGAATTATTTAGCCCAGAATTTTTTACGGCTGGTTTTACCGATTCCCGGGTTACAGGTATTGGTCGGGTCGAGCTGATGCCAGTGCTGTTGGTGTTCGCAGGAGGCCTGATACAGATGGCCGACATTATGCTCTGCGGGATAACGTGCGCCGCGTTGTTCCAGATATGCCATCACATCCTGTTTAAACTGGTGTGCATCCACCCCCGGCTTAAGCACGTAGTCCTGGTGGTTGACAAAGCAGAAGAAATGGCCACAGCAGGAATCGGCCTGAACCTGTGCCGCAAGATGCGGCGGCAGTTCGATGCGCCACTGGCTGTCGTTACGCCGCAGTGCCACATCGAAAGCCACCAGCCGCTCACTGGTCGGGTAGCCCAGATAATCACAGTAACAAATAGTACAGCCGCCCACCGCAAAACGGATCAGAAAGGCATCGGCTGCTTCACGTTTATCACACAGGAAATATTCCCCCGGACGGTGGGCGAAAAATTCGTCCAGCAGGGCAGTGAGCTGCGCAGTCTGCACGGCATCCACTTTAATCATCAGGTGATGAACGAACCGCTGGCGATAGGCCATAATGCGTGGCGCAACAAAGGACGGTGTGACCTGGTTAAAGCCCTGGATCAATTTATCGGTGAAATTATGTGGCAGAAAACGGGCATGTTTTACCCGCACATCCCAGCGCGCTTTATTCGCCATCAGTCCGGGTAATGCCTGCGGGCCCAGCTTACGAATAGCAAGGAACATATGTTTGGCATAGCGCAACGTCAGGTCAAAAGCCCCGGCGTGAATATATTCAGCCTGTAAGGGTAATTCATCCATTTTTTCCAGCAGGAAACGCCGCAACTCTACCAGTTCCGTTTCATCATTACTGCCAATATAAAAGGTACGGGTTTGTTCACTGGCGGCGAACGTCGGCAAGCGGGCGGCAAATACCACGACTTTACCGGCACAGCCTGCACTGTCATATAAATAACGTTTATCGCCGTTAAACCGGGCCGGTGAAGCCGCCTGTGTATCCCGCAGTTGTTTTGCATAATCGTCGGCCCAGATTTTACCTTCCCAGTCTTCTGCATCGCCGGTGGTATATTCTCGGGTTTCGAGGGCATTAATTATTCTTTCCGGGGTATCCCCCAGCTGGATCCCCAGATGGTTGACCAGCTCCAGTTGTCCGTCTTCGGTGATGCGCGCAAACAGTGATTTTTCCGTAAATGCCGGGCCGCGGCGGATCAGTGAACCGCCGGAGTTGTTGCATAACCCGCCAATCACCGACGCACCGATACAGGATGAGCCAATGACCGAATGAGGCTCCCGTTGTAAGGGTTTCAGAGTGTCTTCAAGCTCAGTCAGCGTCGTGCCGGGGAAAGCGATCACCTGCTGATGATTATCAATTACCTGTACGCCCGTCAGCAGTCTGGTACTGATAATCACGATATCGCGGTCATAATCGTTACCATCGGGCGTTGACCCGCCGGTCACGCCGGTATTGGATGCCTGCATCAGAATAATCACATCTTCTGCCACGCAGACTTTCAGCAGTTGCCAGAGCTGTAATAATGTCTGAGGCAGTACCACGGCGAGCGCATCACCCTGACCGACACGGAATCCTTTGGTATAAAATGCCTTGTCATCCTCGCTCACTAAAACCTGTTTATCTCCCGCGATTTCATGCAGCTTGCGGATCAGCTCCTGACGGTTATTCATCTATCCTGTCTGCCTTTTATTTTTCATTTTTGCCTGTGGCGGATTGATTGTGCTGCTTGTTTCGATGACCTGCCGCGACGTCCTGCGCTAGCAGTGCGATAACGTCGCGGCCTGCAATATATGAAAGCGCTTTTTTGATCAGGAAGAAAGGGGCTAAATAAAAAAAACTTATCGGACTAAAAGAAAATATCTAACAGAACCACAAAAACGCTGTTTTTGTTCTGTTAACTGATTTATTTAAACAATTGATTAACATTTAATGCCGGAAAGGCAGGGGAGATTCGGCCGCAGAGGACAGGATAAAAGCGACAGGGCGGAAAGAATCCCTGCCGCAGCGGCAGGGATTGTCATGAAGACTATAGCCGGGTAATGACTTGCTGTTCACTGAAACGTGACTTAGGTAACGTGGCGTTAAAATCTTTTTCACTATTAAAGCCAATCGATGCCACCACCAGACTGTGCATGCCTTTTGCTTTCAGTCCGAGCAGTTCATCCATTTTCTGCGGATCAAAACCTTCGATTGGAGTAGCATTCAGGTCCAGCGCTGCGGCACCCAGCAGCAGAAAGCCCAGAGAAATATAGGCCTGACGTTCCAGCCAGTGGCGAACATTCTGTTCATCACCGCCGAAGGCAGCAATATACTGACGGCGGCCATTATCATTAGCTGCTGCGCTGGCGTCATCTTTGAAACGACCATCGGCAGTTTCCCGGGCGTGAACTGCGGCGAGATGCGCGTCATCCAGACGGTCAGCTGAGGCAAACACCACTACCATGGCAGCATCACGTACTCTCGGCAGGTTGAATTCGCGGATGGCGGGTAAAATTTTTGCTTTTCCTTCATCGCTGGTAACCGCAAAAAAATGCCAGGGTTGCAGGTTCAGGGAAGAGGGGCTGTTGCGCAGGAGATCCAGCAATTGCTGCTGTTGTTCAGCAGTCAGCTTTTTTTGCGGATCATAGGCTTTGGTTGTGTAACGCTGTTTGGCAACCTCGACGATATTCATCTGGATGACCTCCGGAGTAATGTTAAACACTGGCTATATTCAGGCTAAAGTAACAATTTCGTTATCAGACGACCAGTCTAATCCCCGGCTGACGCACTAAAGGTTAAAGGGGCCTCTGACGGGTTAAAAGTATTTATTCGCGATAGTTTTCAGAGTGATATTGTACTTAAGCGACAACAGCCGGATCAGTGTGCAGGTAACGATAGATAGCCAGACACTGTAGTGTTCCGGAATAATATTAGCAGAACCCAGTAACTCGATAGCCGCACCAATTAATGCCGCACTGGCATAGATCTCTTTGGTAAAAATAACCGGTGTTCTCCCCGCCAGAATATCCCGCAGACATCCGCCACCGACCGCACTGACACAGCCCATTAAAATAGAGAATTCGATATTTTGCGTATATTGCCAGGCTTTATTTGCACCAAAGGCGGCAAAAAATCCCAGTCCCAGGGCATCAAAGAACAGGGCCGGTTTTTCGAAAGAGAATACCAGTTTCTGGAAATAAGACAGCAGAGTCATGGCCATAATCACGCAGAGCAGGTATTCCACATTCACCAGCCCTGCGGGCGGGGTGGCACCCAGACAGAGATCCCTGATACAGCCGCCGCCAATGGCGGTAACAAATGACAGTGCAAAGACACCAAACAGATCGAACCGGTTTCTGACGCCGACAGTAGCCCCACTGAGGGCAAAGACAAAAGTACCGAATAAGTCGATAAAGTGTAAAAGTAAGCTCATAAATTCTCGATAAACCGGGTTTCAGGCAGTAAAAACAGCACTCCGGCCGCCGCAGGATCTTCTGCCCCGGCAAGGCCATCCGCTCACCGGGCGCAGGCACAATAAATGTTTCCGGCGAAGAGCGCAATCCTTTGCGTGGCATCGCCTGCGGCTGGTACAGCCGGTGATTTCTCCTGAACAGAGACGGGCTGAGGTGGCAGGTAAAAGAAGTTACGTCAGGGATCGGGAAAAATCGTGACAGGATGACAGCCAGCCGATACCCTGAAACCAGTAAATATTATGAACGACAGACCGGTTTTTTCCGGCAAATGGTTGCCTGCTCAGGCAGCCTCTGATGTTCCCTGCGCCCCCTGAACAGCAGATAAATAGGATAGGTAGTCATGAATTCGACAAAAGCGACGGTCATCGGCTTAGCCGCTATTGTGCTTTGGAGTGCCAATGTCGGGCTAATCAAACATGTCAGTGAAGGGTTCGGGGCGGTCAGAGGAGCTGCGCTGGTATATACCCTGAGTTCGGTGGTGCTGTTACTGACTGTTGGCTTCCCGAAACTCAGAACATTTCCGCGCAGCTACCTGCTGATCGGCAGCTTACTGTTTGTCAGTTACGAAATCTGCCTGTCCCTGTCGCTGGGTTTTTCACAAAATGCTCAGCAGGCCATCGAAGTCGGGATGGTGAATTATCTCTGGCCGGCAATGACCGTGGTTCTGGGGATCATTGTAAACCGTCAGCGGGTTCACTGGACAATTTTGCCGGGCATTGGCCTGTCGCTGGCAGGCATTCTTCAGGTATTGTCCGGTAACCAGCCGCTCTCCCTGATACAGATAACCCGGCATATTGGAGAAAACCCGTTCAGTTACGGTCTGGCTTTCAGCGGAGCGGTTATCTGGGCGGTGTACTGTGTTGTCACCCAAAAGCTGGCTCGTGGCAGTAACGGAATTACCTTCTTCTTTATGCTGACTGCGGCCACCCTGTGGGTGAAACAGCTGAGTTCTTCCGCCAGTCCTTTCAGTGTCAGTCTGCCTGCCACCATAAGCCTGTTACTGGCAGCCCTGGCGTTCGGCCTGGGTTACGCGGCATGGAATATTGGTATTCTGCGCGGAAATACCACCTTACTGGCGACTGTTTCTTATTTTATTCCGGTACTGTCAGCGGTACTGGCTTCAGTTATGCTGCACTCCGCCCTGACCCTTTCATTCTGGCAGGGCACAGGGATGGTCTGCTTTGGTTCTCTGGTTTGCTGGCTGGCAACCCGCAGAAAAAAACCGCCGGTGTCACAGGCGGTGGTGCAGCAGAACCGGTAAATTGTGACTGACGGAGAATATCGATGATAGAAATCTGGGGACGCAAAACCTCGTCAAATGTACAGGCTGTGATGTGGGCGGTGGCCGAACTGCAGCAGCATTATAAACGCTATGATATCGGACACAGGTTTGGTGGCAATGATACTCCGGCGTTTCTGGCCATGAACCCCAACGGTACGGTACCCGTCGTCAGTATCAACGGGGGAACTCCCCTGTGGGAGTCTGGTGCCATTCTGCGTCATCTGGCGGCGCTCTATGGTGACCCGCCGTTCTGGCCGTCTGATGTAAATCAACGCTGTGTTATCGACCAGTGGGCGGAATGGTCAAAAATTAATATTGCCATTAATTTTACTATGCCGGTGTTCTGGCCCCTGGTGCGTATTCCGGCGGAACAGCGTGATATGCAGGCACTTACGGTCGCTTTACAGCGGCTGACCCGTTTTCTGAATATTGCAGAGCAACAATTATTGCGTCACCCGTATCTGGCCGGGCCGGAATTCACTCTGGCTGATATCCAGTTCGGCCATATTTTGTATCGCTATTTTGATCTGGATATCCGGCGGGCAGCATTACCGGCCGTCGAAGCTTACTACCAGCGACTGACCCGGCGAGCAGCCTACCGTGAACATGTGATGGTCAGCTATCAGGAGTTAGCGGTCTGAGGCTGTTTCGTTGCTGATATTTTGTCCGGATGAGACTGATTCGCATTTTTGGCGTTAAACAATTTTCTTAACTCTATTATTCTTAACAGTATAAAATTCTTAAACAAGGAGTCAGAAATGCAGACCGATACGCTGCGTTATGACGACGTGATATTCACTTTACCTCTGAATGACTGGGCAGATGGCGGGAGTTTCAGCCAGCAGGCCCTGACGGCCCTTGAGCAGGGCGCAGTTCTTAGCCTGCCACGACTAGGTTTTCCTCTTACTCCGGATGAACAGCCACGTCTGCGGGAGCAAACCGTTCAGCCGGGGCGAAAAAATATCAGCTACCGCGCTGAGACTGATCAGTTATTTGGTGTCGCCGACAAGGCAGACGAAACGGTGATCCGTCAGTTGCTGCAACGCCATCATCAGGTCTGTCAGCAGCTGATCGGTAGTCTGCTGCCTGCTTATGTTCCGGTACTGCACACCCCGATTAACACGTTGCGGGTTCATCCGGTAGCGGTGTGGAAGAAAGGCAGTTCATGGCGTAAAGATGATACCCGGTTACATGTGGATGCTTTCCCGTCGCGGCCTATCCACGGGGAACGTATCCTGCGCATTTTCACCAATATTAATCCGCACGGTGAAGCCCGGGTCTGGCGGGTCGGTGAGCCATTTCCGTCGCTGGTCAAACGATTCCTGCCACGGGTGGGGCGTTACCATCCCCTGAGCAGTCTGTTACAGCAAAAGCTGGGGATCACCAAAAGTTACCGCACCCGTTATGACCATATTATGCTGGGGTTGCACGACGCAATGAAAGCCGATACAGACTACCAGTCATCGGGTGCACAGCTGGAGGTGAGTTTTCCGCCGGGCAGCAGCTGGATCTGTTTTTCTGATCAAACCCCCCACGCAGCCATGTCGGGGCAGTTTATGCTGGAACAGACGTTTCTGTTGCCGGCCAGAGATATGGTAAATCCGCAACATTCTCCCCTGAAAACCCTCGAGACTTTGCTAGGTGCCTCTTTACTCTGAGATATTCCTGCCCGGCCGGGCAGGAACAGTACCCCCCCCCGGGTGTAAATGAACTGTTAATCGTCGATAGTTATTAACTTAGTCACGAACGGCAGAGATCCTGAACATTATAGCGTTATTTTTTTGAACTGTGACCAGTGCAGGAGTTTCGGTGATACGTGACGTGGTAACGTATTTTTTCCGGGAATGTACTTATCACAGGACGACATAATGACTAAAAAACTGACGATGGCACTACTGATATCAGCACTGTTTTATGGTGCTGCTGCGGCGGCGGCAACCCCTGCCGGGGATGATGTCACCACCAAACCAGACCTCTATTATCTGACCAATAGTCAGTCCATTGACAGCCTGGCACTACTGCCCCCGCCTCCGGCAATTGGCAGTATCGCTTTTCTGAATGATCAGGCGATGTACGAACAGGGGCGCTTATTACGTAACACCGACCGCGGCAAGCTGGCGGCCGAGGATGCTAACCTGAGCAGCGGCGGGGTGGCGAATGCATTTTCTGCGGCCTTCGGACGCGAAATTACGGCCAGAAATACGCCGCAACTGTATAAACTGCTGACCAACATGATCGAAGATGCCGGGGACCTGGCAACCCGCTCAGCAAAGCAGCATTATATGCGTATCCGTCCGTTTGCTTTCTACCAGGTGGCGACCTGTAATACCCGGCAACAGGATGAACTTTCGACCAACGGTTCTTACCCCTCTGGTCATACGGCTATTGGCTGGGCCACGGCGCTGGTACTGGCCGAAATTAACCCGCAGCGGCAGAATGAAATCCTTAAGCGGGGTTATGAACTCGGGCAAAGCCGTGTCATTTGCGGCTATCACTGGCAGAGTGATGTTGATGCTGCACGGGTAGTGGCTTCAGGGGTGGTGGCGACTCTGCATACCTCTCCGGCCTTTAACGCCCAGCTGGCAAAAGCGAAAGCGGAATTTGCTGCACCTTAACCTGCCGTCATTATCTTCTCCCGATTAATAAAATCTTAATGATTAACCTGCATACTCTCCTGACAAACCAGACAGGAGAGTATGATGAATAAAGTCGCGGCTATTTCTTTCGGTGAACTCAGTGCCACATTGCTCGGTCTGTGTGTGCTGGCAACCTTTCTGCTGGTCTGGTTCAGCAGTTTTCCGTAACAATGTCCTGCTTTATGAAGCGTACCGCTGCCCGGCACCCCTGACGGTCGGTACGGTTAGTCAGACAAAATGTTGCATCATGCAGCTGACAGATCCGGCTGACAATACTGAGTCCCAGCCCAATCCCTCCGTAGCGGCTATCCATCCGCGTAAAGGCTTTGCTGAGCTCACCGGTTTTGCTTTCATCAATGCCGGGTCCCTGGTCTTCTACCGCCAGCTCAATATATTGCTTACCGTCGGTCGCGGTTAGCTGCTGAATACTCACCTGTAAGGTACTGTGTTCAGGGCTGTAACGGTGCGCGTTTTCTGTCAGGTTACGTACCACCAGCTGTAATAATGTCGGGTCGCCTTTGACGATAAAGTCTGCGCTGTCATCCGGCAAAATTAAGTGCTGGTGCCGCAGCTTGATCATGGTCAGCAAACTGTCACGCAGGGGACGGGTGACAGCGCTGACCAGTGGCACCGGTTGCTGACTGCCAGCGGAAAATGACTGCCCAACCCGTGCCAGTTGCAGCAGCTGTGAAACACTGTCAGTCATCTGATCGAGACGATGGATCAGAGCCGACATATCAATGGGATGCTGTCTGGCAATTAATTCAAGATGCAACCGCAGCCCGGCCAGCGGGGTACGTAATTCATGGGCGACATCGGCAGTAAACAGCCGTTCTCGTTCGAGGGTGGTGGTTAAACGTTCGACCATCTGATTAATCGCGTGGATCACCCCGTCGATCTCGATAATTGCGCTCTGGTACTCCACCGGTTGCAGATTAAATTCGCTGCGTTTTTCGAGGTGATAGCGTAATTCTGACAGGGGATGCGTGATCCACTTCACCGCCTGCCAGCACAATATCAGGGCGACGGAAATCATGATCAGGCTGGGTAATGCCAGGCTGGCGACCGCTTCGTGGATCTCTTTTTCCACATGTCCCTGTTCATTACGTTGCTGCAATACAGCTCTGACCAGCAGATCTATCTGTTCTTTGCTCTCATGCCATAACCAGAGCACACTGATTAGCTGGCAAAACAGTAAAATCGCGCCGATAGTGATCAGCAACCGCCGGCGCAGGGTGGTTGTTTTCGGTAACCTGTTCAATATTTGCTGACCCTCTTCGACGGACACTTTATTTCAGCAGAGCGTACCCAAATCCCCGCACGGTGCGGATACGGGTTTTACCTATTTTTTCACGCAGGTTATGGATGTGAACTTCAAGGGTATTGGTTGAAGGTTCATTATTCCAGTTATAAATATCGTTGTATAAAATCTCACGGTGAACCGGGCTGCCGGCTTTCATCATCAGCCGGGCCAGCAAGGCATACTCTTTCGGCGTCAGATCCAGCAATTCGCCGCTGCGGAACACCTGACGATGGGCGGTATCCAGCGACAAATCCTCAACCGTCAGCAGATTGGCGCTCTGGTTATTGTGGCGGCGGATTAAGGCCCGTATCCGCGCATTCAGTTCTTCCAGAGCGAAAGGTTTGATCAGGTAATCGTCGGCCCCGCTGTCGAGGCCGATAATCCGGTCGCTCAGGGTATCTCTGGCGGTCAGTATCAATACCGGTAAAGCCATTTTCTGACGACGTAAACGTAACAGCAGGTGTATTCCATCCTCATCCGGCAGACCAAGATCGAGGATCACCAGACTGTATTGGGTAGCTTTAAGACAGTTTTCTGCTTCCCGTGCACTGCTGACACCATCGCAGGTGTAGCCTTCATCGTGCATAGCGATTATCAGACCCTGCAGTAACAGGGCATCATCTTCAACAATTAATATCTTCATCTGGTACTCCGGCAAGACAGTTACAGTTTATCTGTCTGATAACAGTGGTGACGGCCACTGGTCATAACCCCGCGGGCCAGACAACAGGCAGTGGCGGGGGAACGATTTTTCTGGTGTATTGTTAGCTGCGATTACTGGCCGCAGGTACCACCGCCGGTAATATAAGCAGTGATGTCATAAGCAATATAAGTATATCGGTACAGTAATACCGGCGGGCTATTATGCGGCGAAAAGCTTAGGATAACCTTAAATTACTTAATCCTGTGACGCGGGCTGCTGGCTTAACGGCATGATTTTTCATGAGACAGCCGGTCTGACGTATTAAGTAACTTAAGATACGCTGGCAGGCCGGCGGCGGTCACACTACCGGAGGAACGATGGCTGATGTACATGATGAGCCGACCCGCAGTAAAAATATGCGGGCCATCAGGGACCGTGACACGTCCCTGGAAAAACGAATACTGTGGTTATTGCAGTCACTGAATATCCCGGCATCTCAGCAGGTACGGGAACTACCCGGCCGGCCCGATTTTGTCCTGCAGGACAGTAGCAAAATTATTTTTACCCACGGTTGCTTCTGGCATCGTCACTCCTGTCATTTATATAAACCTCCGGCAACCCGCCGTACTTTCTGGCAACAGAAAATTGACCGGAATGCTGAACGGGATGAGCAAATTCTCGAAAAGCTGCAGGCGGCTGGCTGGAATGTGTTGATTATCTGGGAATGTGCCCTGAAAGGAAAATACCGTCTGACGGAGAAGCAACTAACAGAACGGGTCGAAGAGTGGGTCTGTACGGCGCAGGATTCGGCAGAAATCAGCCAGTCAGGGTTACGTCTGTTGTCAAAGTAACCCTCCGGTAGCGCAGGGGCGGTTTCCCGGAGGGCTGAGTGTTATTTCGCTGCCTGGCGGGCAGTGGTGACTTTCTCTGCTATCCGGTCACCGATTTTACGGTCGATATTTCGCCAGTAGTCAAATGCCCGTGATAATACCGGTTCTTCAACCCCGTTCAGCAGATGCCCGCTGACATTATCCACCAGCCGTTGCCGTGCCGCATCATCCATCACCTGACAGACCAGCGTATTCGCCTGACTGAAATCATCATCCTCAGCATGAAGCGCATAGGGCTGGCGCACCATATCACCGCTGCTGTGCCAGGCAGAATCGGTCGGATATTGTTTGCCATCGGCCTGCGGGCCTGCTTTGGAGTTTGGCGCATACACCGGGTCACTGACCGGTGTCATACGCATAGCGCCATCTTTACTGTAGCTGTTCACCGGTGAGTGAGGGGCGTTAACGGGGATCTGTTTATAGTTGACCCCCAGCCGTGCACGGTGGGCATCGGCATAGGCAAAGACGCGGCCGAGTAACATTTTATCCGGACTTAAGCCGATGCCTGGCACCAGGTTGTTAGGTTCAAATGCGGCCTGTTCAATCTGGGCATGGTTATCCGTCGGGTTACGGTCGAGGGTCAGTTTACCGACTTCGATTAATGGATAATCCTGATGCGGCCAGACTTTGGTCAGGTCAAACGGGTTAAACCGGTAGTGCTCTGCGTCGGCAAACGGCATAATTTGCATATACAGGGTCCATTGGGGAAAGTCGCCCTGTTTAATGGCGTTAAACAGATCCCGCACATGGAAATCCCCGTCAGCCCCGGCCAGCTGGTCGGCCTGCTGTTGGGTCAGACATTCAACACCCTGATCGGTTTTAAAATGGTATTTAACCCAGAATTTCTCCCCGGCAGCATTGACCCACATATAAGTATGGCTGGAATAACCGTTCATATGGCGCCAGCTTTTCGGGATACCACGGTCACCCATCAGCCATGCCAGCTGGTGTGAGGACTCGGGGGATAAGGTCCAGAAATCCCACTGCATTTCATTATCACGCAGGTTATTATCAGCGCGGCGTTTCTGCGAGCGGATAAAATGCTGGAACTTCATCGGGTCACGGATAAAAAATACCGGGGTATTATTGCCGACCAAATCATAGTTACCTTCGGTGGTGTAAAACTTTATCGCAAATCCGCGCGGATCCCGCCAGGTATCAGGACTGCCGCGTTCTCCGGCCACGGTCGAAAACCGCATCACAACCTCTGTTTTTACCCCCGGCTGGAACAGGGATGCACGGGTATACCGGCTCACGTCTCCCGTCACCCGGAAATGGCCGAAAGCGCCGCTGCCTTTGGCATGGGGCTGACGTTCTGCAATTCGCTCCCGGTTAAAATTAGCCATTTGTTCGATAAGATAATGGTCATGCAATACCAGCGGACCATCGGCACCGACCGACAGAGAGTGTTCGTCGCTGGCAACCGGGATGCCGGCATCGGTCGTCGTTATTTTTGGTTTCTGATCATTGCTCATGCTTCTTCTCCATGTGAAAAACAGGGTTAATGCGCACCCGCTAAGCATAGTCGAAACCTGACCATTGAGGGGCTCCGTCCCGCAAAATAATCGACCAGCGGGATTCCCCTGAGACAGAAACCGCTGAACGTTATCAGTACTGCGGCAAAATTTATCATTTTCTGTACGTTGGATTGATGCGGGTAATACGTTATTCTCGCGGGCTAATAATCACCTGAGTAAATAATCCCGGAGTTTTGCTTATGGTCTCTTCCGGCGGAGAGTCTTCATCGCGTGTTTTTCATCATCCTGGCTTCAGGGCCTATGTTGCCGCACAAACCTGTTCTTCTCTGAGTTTTCAGATTGTCTCCCTGGCGGTCAGCTGGCAATTGTATACCATGACCCACAGCACTTTTATGCTGGGGATGATCGGCCTGATGCAGTTTATACCCTCGGTAGTGCTGGCATTACCGGCGGGCCATCTGGCGGACCAGTATAATCGCAAGACCCTGATTATCGGTGGTCAGAGTATCGAGTTTCTGGCGGTTATCGGGCTGGCGGTTTTACCCTTTATCGGTACCGGCAGTCCGGTAATCTTACTGGCGCTGGTATGCCTGTTTTCGCTGGCCCGCGCTTTTGAGGGACCGTCAATGACCTCTCTGTTACCGGCGCTGCTGCCCGCGGGGCTGCTATCAAAAGGGATGGCGACTAACCAGGTGTTCCGCGAGGCGATGGTAATTGCCGGACCGATGGCTGGCGGGTTGCTGTATGTCGTTGCGCCGCAGGTGGCCTACGGAACGGCGGCGATCGCCTATCTGGCCTCGCTGGTGGTGATGACCACCCTGAAATATGAACGTGAAGTGGTTAAACCACTGCCGATGACCTTCAAAAATTTGTTTGCCGGGCTCGACTTTATTGTTAAACGCAAGGATGTGCTGGGCGTTATTTCACTGGATCTGTTTGCGGTGTTACTGGGCGGAGTTACCGCCCTGTTACCGGTTTTTGCCAATGATGTCTTGCATACAGGGGCCTGGGGGCTGGGAGCACTGCGGGCTGCACCGTCGGTCGGGGCATTGATTACCGGCATCTGGATCAGCCGCAACAGCTTTCATAAACATACAGGTATGATTATGTTTGGTTGTGTTGCCGGTTTCGGGGTGGCGACGCTGGTTTTTGCCCTGTCAGATAACATTATCCTGTCACTGTTGGCGCTGGTGGTATTGGGCGGTTTTGATATGGTCAGTATGGTGATCCGTGGTGCGATGGTGCAGCTGGATACTCCTGATGATATGCGCGGCCGGGTTAACGCAGTGAACTCTGTGTTTATTAATACCTCGAATCAGCTGGGTGAATTTGAAACAGGTTTGCTGGCCAGCGCTATCGGCACAGTTCCGGCGTCGGTGGCCGGTGGTATTGGTACCCTTGTGGTGGCGGGTCTGTGGATGGTGATGTTTCCGCATCTGCGGCGGCGGCAAAAACTGGCACAGGGATCTGAGGTCTGAGCCGAATATGGCGGGATAAAAAAATCCGCCGGCTCAGAGAGGGGCGGATTTTTCAGTAGTAGCCGATTACAGGGCCATATCCTGCTGCGGAGTTGCCTGCCGGGCAGGGGTATTCTCTGCCGGGCTTGCTACTGACGGGGCCGCGATGCGCGGTGGTTTGGTCAGTTGCAGGCTGGCGGCGGTATCATCCCAGACCTGCTGGGTAAGGGCGACATTGCCGTTAATTTTCTGACCGTAGGTCGGGACGATACTACGGATTTTCTGTTGCCATTCAGGTGTCTGTACCTTATCCGCGAATAGTTTTTCGATCACATTCAGCGTAATAGGGGCGGCAGTGGAAGCACCCGGCGAAGCACCCAGTAAGGCTGCGATGGTTTTTTGCTGGTCGGTAACAATTTCGGTACCCAGTTTCAGCACACCGCCTTTCTGTGGATCTTTCTTCACGATCTGTACCCGTTGTCCGGCCTGCCACAGACGCCAGTCAGACTTTTTAGCATCAGGGTAGTATTCCTGCAGGGCAGCAAAACGATCGTCATCTGACAGCATAACCTGACCAATCAGGTATTTCACCAGGTCGAAGTTATCAATCCCCACATGGGCCATAGGTAAGATATTGCTGGTTGTGGTGGCGCTTAGCAGATCAAACAACGAACCATTTTTCAGGTATTTGGTCGAGAAGGTGGCAAACGGACCAAACAACACCACTTTTTTACCGTCGAGATTACGGATATCAATATGGGGAACCGACATCGGCGGTGCACCGACAGAGGCCTGACCATACACCTTCACTGAATGACGTTCAGTCACTTCCGGATTTTCTGTGACCAGGAATGAACCACCGACCGGGAACCCGCCGTAGTTATCTGCTTCCGGAATACCGCTTTCCTGCAGTAATTTCAGGGCTGCGCCGCCGGCACCGATAAACACATATCTGGCATCAATCTCATGTTCGGTATTGTCTTTCAGGTTTTTTACCGTCACATGCCAGCTGTTATCCGGATTGCGTTTAAACGCGGTCACTTCTGTGGATAGCTCAAGGCTGAAGTCAGGTTTAGATTGCAGACTGCTTACCAGCTGACGGGTAATTTCGCCATAGTTGACATCAGTCCCCAGCGGAGTCCAGGTGGCTGCAACTTTTTGTGCCGGATCACGGCCTTCAATCACCAGCGGTGCCCATTGCTTGATTTGGTTCTGGTCGACAGAAAACTGCATTCCCTGGAACAGGGTTGTGTTTTGCAGTGCCTGATAGCGTTTAGTCAGGTAATCAACATTGCTATTACCCCAGACAAAACTCATATGTGGTGCGCTGTTAATAAAGGAATGAGGATCTTTCAGTACGCCCTGTTTAACCAGGGATGACCAGTACTGACGGGAAATCATAAAGGACTCGTTAATCTCAATCGCTTTACTGATATCAATCGAACCATCAGCACGCTGCGGAGTATAGTTAAGCTCCATATTGGCAGAGTGTCCGGTTCCGGCATTATTCCAGCCATTGGACGACTCTTCAGCCACGCCGTCCAGCCTTTCAACCATAATCTGTTTCCAGTCCGGCTGGAGTTCATTCAGCCAGGTGCCCAGAGAAGCACTCATAATACCGCCGCCGATCAGCAACACATCGGTTTTTTCGCTGGCAGCAGACGCTGACTGGCTGAAGGTCGCTAAGGCGAGAAGGGAGAGGCTGAAAGCCATTTTCTTTGAATAAGTCATAGTACGCCTGGTCATTGAGAAAAACTGCGGGGGAGTGTAACTCCGGATGTGTCCAATTGTGAATATATTTATGTATTAACATTGATAAAAATAAGTTAATAAATAGGCTTTAGTTATTTAACTAACTGATTCTAAATAAATAATTTAAAATTATAAATTTTCACCAATTGAACAAAATAGAATCAGATCTGTTTTTTTTTACCTGATTTGTAACAATTATATCAGTAAAGTTTATGTGCTTATAACAGGAAGGACCCGGAAAAGGGCCTGCGGCCAGTGACGGATCGCGGAGATAATGCATTGTTCGGTGTTACATCAGAATTATTGTATAATTTGCCCCATTGATTCTTCCGGCGTTAATATAAAATGATTATCCGTAAACCACAGCACTGGTTCCTGCGCCTGTTTGACTGGCATGGTTCAGTACTGTCTGATATTGCCTTCCGCATGGGACTGAATGTTGCGATATCAATAGTCGCTATTCTGGTCCTCCCCTGGTACCAGAGCCTGAATGTTAAGTTGTCTACCGCCCCTTTTAGTCTGCTGGGAATAGCCATCGCTATCTTCCTTGGCTTTCGTAATAATGCCAGTTACGGACGTTTCCTTGAGGCGCGGTTGCTGTGGGGGACATTACTGATTAACTGCCGTATTCTGTTGCGCCAGTTACATTGCGTATTACCGGAAAATTCACCGCAATTGATCACGTTTTCTCAATTACTGACCGGCTATGCATATGCGCTAAAACATCAGCTAAGATCAACCGATGCAACCGAAGATCTGCGGCGTATTTTACCCGCAGCACTACAATCGCAGGTGCTGGCCAGCCCTTTCCGCGCTAACCGTATTTTATTAGTCAGCGGTCAGTTCCTCGGGGATCTGCGGCGACAGGGAAAAATATCCGATATTATTTTTTGCGAAATGGACCAGGCATTACGCAAACTGGAAACGTTACTCGGCGGCTGTGAAAGGCTGGATAATACCCCGATCCCGTTTGCCTATAGTCTGATACTGCACCGCACAGTCTATCTGTTCTGTACTTTATTACCTTTTTCACTGGTCACCGAACTGCATTATATGACAGTACTGGTGTCAGCCTTTATTTCCTACACCTTTCTGTCTCTGGATTCACTGGCAGAAGAGCTGGAACAGCCTTTTGGTACCGGATCCAACCATTTACCCCTCGATGCTATTTGTCTGACCATTGAACGGCATATGCTGGAAATGAACGATCAGTCGCCGTTGCCGGCGCCTTTATTACCAGACCACCGTTTTCAGCTGACATAATCGCCATGGCAGCCAGTGCGGCTGCTATGTCACCACTCAGTCACGGGTCACCAGGCTGGCGGCCCGCTGTGCGGTTCTGAAGGTCAGGGTCAGGTAAATCAGGTTAATCAGAATCACAATCGCTGAGGCCAGAAATACCCAGCGCATGCCCAGTACGGCAGAAGTGACAGAACCCAGCAACGGGCCGGTGACATTGCCCAGGTTCATAAATGACTGGTTATAACCGAACACCCGTCCTGAGACTTCCGCCGATGAATAGGTGAGTAACAGGGTCTGGATGGCAGGAAACATGGCACCGTCGGCAAACCCCAGCAGGAAACGTAATACAGAAAACTGGGGGACGCTGCTGACCAGCGACATTAAGGTCAGTAATATAATAAACATGACAAACGCCACCGAAATAATCCGCTTTGGTCCGATATTATCACTCATCCGTCCCCAGACCGGGGCGGAAATTAAGGCTGACATTCCCGGCAGTGCGGCAATAAAACCACTCATAAAAGCAATATTATGACTGTCCGGAGCAAGGTGCTGCACATATAAAAACAGGATCGGATTAACGGAACCGTTACATAATTGCACTACCAGAGTACAGAATAACAGACACAGAATAATACTGGGCGAAGGTACCGTTTTCCAGACAGATACCGGCTTAGTACGGATCTTATTTTCAGATTTCTGACGCGGCTGTTCTTTGATAAAAAACAGGGTCACCAGGGTAGTCAGTACCAGTAACAAAGTGGTGACATGGAATACCGGGCGCAGTCCGACATGATCGGCAAGATATCCGCCGAGTAACGGGCCACCGAGAAAACCGCTGATTTGCGCGGTAGACAAAATACTTAATGCCCAGCCGCTTTTTCCTTTCGGTACCTGAGAGGCAATTAACGCCATTGCATTGGGGATATACCCGGAAGCCAGCCCCATCAGGCCACGTAACAGAAATAACTGCCAGACACTGGTCACCATCCCCTGGAAAAAAATCGCAATCGCCATCCCGACAGCAGCACGGATCAGCATCAGTTTACGTCCTTTACTGTCGGCCATCCGCCCCCATAACGGAGAAACAATGGCCGAGATAAGGAAAGTAATACTGAAGGTCAGCCCTGACCACAGGGTCAGACTGGCTGTGTCATAATTCCCGAGCTGTGAGATATAGAGCGGTAAAAAGGGCAGAATCTGGCTGGTGCCTAAACCTGTAATAAAGCATCCCAGCCACAGAGATAACAGGTTCTTTTTCCAGGAAATCATAAGCAATAACGGAGTCTGGTGAGGTCAGGGAGGAAAAAGTATACGCCAGACAGTCTCTGATTGGCAGGGGAAAGTACATTTAACCCGTTGAAACGCAGGGAACAGCGGTAAAACAAGCACTTTTTTACCCGTGAGTATGCTGTCCGCTGGCCGGCTCCGCGCCAGCCGGGACGATGCTTCCCGGGCAGGGCCACTGAACAATCAGTTATCAGTAATAGGTCCTTGCGGAGATACTTTTGGAATAATCCGCATTAGCCAACACTGGATCTGGATAATTCTGATATAGACTCGCCTCCTGTATGACTCTTATCACAATAATTAATGATACTTTGAAAAGAATGTTTTATCAGCGTTACTGAATGATAAAGTAATATTGCATAACAGACCGGACTGTCCGAAAAATAATTTTTTCAGTATGAATTCTCTTTACCGCCAGGGGTTATCTCTGTGACGGGCGGATTAATATTTTCTGAAAAAATGAAACGGCCTGATGAATAATACTACTCCTGTCCTCAGGCGGTATTTATATTCTGTTATTGCGAATAACTAACGGATTAATTTACTTTTCAGGATGAGCGTATGAATATAACCGGCCAGCAGTGGCGTAATCGTAAAAAATCAATAGTATTTCTGTGTGCTGTATTTTCCTGCCCGGCCTATGCCACGCAATGGGAAGCAAGTGTATTAGGTTTTGAACCCTCAGAACCCGGAGTATTTGGCGATATGCTGGGCCTGAGATCAGATCTCGCCAGGTCAGGGTTTAATTTTAATCTGGCCTATCTCAGCCAGTCGGCAGTAAATACCGGCGGAGGTTATAACCGTGATCGCAAACTGGCTTATATCGACCAGTTTGCCCTGACTTTTTCGCAAAGTCTGCAGCAGATCACCGGTATCCCTGATGCGACTATCGAAGGTAATATCGTTAACCGTAATCATAATAATAATCTGACGGCGGAACGGTTACAGAATCCGGCACTGCCGTTTAATGATCTTGCTCAGGAAAGCTGGGGCGGGCAATCCATTACACGGCTTGGCTGGCTGACTTTCAGCCGCAGTTTTTTTGAGCGGCGTCTTTTCTGGCGTATCGGTATGATGAATAAGGTACAGACCTTCGATCAGTCAATTCCCTGTGATTTTCAGATGCTGACACAATGTGGAGGAAAATCAGCCAATGCTCTGTTGTGGAACAACTGGAACGTGCATAGCTGGGGAACCACACTGGAATATAAGCTGACGCCGGAAGTGACTCTGAAAGGCGGTATCATGGAACAGAATCCGCGGGCCGCGGATCGAAATCGCGGCTGGAGTCTGTCCGCCAGAGGCAGTCGCGGAGTCCTGCTGCCGCTGGAAGTCGAGCTGAAAACCACCGTTAAAGGTCTGCCGGGTTTATACAATGCCGGTGTATTGCTGACCAATGCCAGCCAGCCTCACTTATCACGCGGAAAATCGCAGCAGGATGGCAGCCGTGATCCGCTGGGGTATCGTAGTTATGGCAATACCGCATTTATCTGGGCCTCTGCGAATCAGCAGGTCACGTCGCATAAAGACAATAAACAACGCGGGATGAGTCTGTCCTGGAGTGGCAGCCTGGCCGATCACCGGACTAACCCGATTCAGCTGACCAGTGCCATATCCATGCGTTACCGTGGTCTGTTTGACAGCCGGCCGCGGGACTGGCTGGGGCTGGGGGTAAGCTATATCAGGATGAGTCACTATGGAAACGAAAAGTACGCGTTCGCCAGAGTGGCGTCTCTGCCGACGGTAGCGGGGTATCCGAACATCAGCAGTTCGGTGAATGCAGAGCTGTATTACCGTTTTACCATCACCCCGTGGCTGCAAGTTCAGCCGGATATTCAGTACTGGCATAACCCGGCGGGTGACAGAAATACCGCCGATGGCTGGGTTGCCGGGCTGAAAACGGTAGTGGTTTTCTGAGGATAACGGCCCGTTGGCGGGTGAACGGGCCGTCAGTGACAGACAGCAATCTCAGCCGTTATTCTGTCGGCATAACAGCCAGACAAATACCGGTGTTCCCAGCAGTACCGCCATAATCCCCGCCGGAATCTGGAAAGGCCAGATAACCAGCCGCCCCAGAGTATCAGCCACTATCATCAGTACCGCGCCGGTGATGGCTGCGGCCGGTAAGGCAACCGCAGCCTGACGGATCCCCAGCTGGCGGATCGCCTGAGGTGCCAGCAGTCCGATAAAGCTCATTGGCCCCAGTAACAGGGTGGCACAGGCACTGAGGATGGCGCAAAATACCAGCAGTACGCCGGTGACCGGCCGCAAGGCGAGTCCCAGGGATGCGGCCACGGGTCCGCCAAGGGGTAACAGGGTCAGCCAGCGAAAAAACAGCAACGACAGGGGCAGGGCAACAGTAATGATGATCAGGCCACTGAACGCTGTCTGTGGGGTAGCTCCCCAGGCAGAGCCTGATAACCAGCTGATAATCTGACTGGCATCGGGTGTGCCGCTGGCCAGCAGCAAACTGATCACGGCAGCGGCAAGGGCACTCAGGGCCGTTCCGGCCAGCAGAATACGCGATGACGATGCCGCTCCGGCAAAAGCGAAGCAAATAATAATCCCCAGGCTGAGCAATGCTCCCGCCAGTGCAGCAGGGAAAACAGTGATCCCCGCCGCGCCGGGGAAGATTAACAGCATAACGACCACCCCGCATGCAGCGCCGCTGTTAACCCCGAGCACTTCGGGGCTGGCCAGCGGGTTGGCGGTCAGGCGTTGTAATATGACCCCGCCGATAGCCAGTAGCGCGCCGCAACTGCCGGCGACCATGGCCCGTGGCCAGCGGAACCCTAAAGGATCAGAACCGGTCAGTTGCAGACCCTGTCCGGTGCGGGTAATACTCACCGCCAGCAATGCAGCCAGTATCAGCAGTATTACCAGCAGGGCCCATTTTCGGCGGTTGATTTGCCGTGCCCGGCGGGGCTGCGGATGTAAGTCCGGGAGGGTAACAAACCGGGCACGGGCAATAATCCACAGCATCAGCGGGATCCCGCCGATGGCGGTAATATTACCGGCGGTGATTTGATAGCCGCCATACGCCATCAATACGGCAACCTGATCACAGGCCAGTAATATCAGTGCGCCGAACAGCATCACCAGCAGCAGATGGCTGATAAAACGCTTATGGGGCAGTAACCGGCAGATCTGCGGGGCAAACAGGCCGATAAAACCAATAATACCTGCCTGGCTGACAGTCCAGCCGGCGGCGAAGATCACCAGCAATAATCCCCCCAGCCGGATACGCTGGCTGCGGCCACCGAGGCTGCTGATCATCGTATCGGATAAACGCAGCAGGTTTAACGGTCGGGAAAAAAGCACAGTCAGCAGGACAATAATCAGCACCACCGGCGTCAGATTTTTCACCACTGACCAGTCATTCTGGGTCAGATTTCCACTGCTCCAGATAAACACATTCTGCAACTGCTGGTGGCGGAACAGCATAATCCCGTTCTGCAAGGCGGTGCAAAACAGTCCGATAATCAGTCCGGTCAGCAGCAGGGTGAGGGGAGACAGACGGCGCTGATTACTGAGAATAAAAATAATCACCCCGCAGACCAATGCACCGGCCAGGGATAACCCCTGACTGATCAGCACACTGCTGCCCAGCAGGGTGGCCAGCGTCATGCCCAGTTGAGCCCCGGAGGCAATACCGAGGGTCGAAGGTTCGGCCAGCGGGTTTTTCAGTAATAACTGACACAGCCAGCCCGCCAGCCCGAGCATTGCACCGGTCAGTAATGCCACGGCGATCCGTGGCAGATAGCTGTAGTGCAACAGCAGCATATTCTGTTGCTGAAGATCAGCGACAGCCTGTGGCGTCAGTCCCCGGGGATGATGCGGAAAATAATAATGCAGGCTGTTCACGGTCAGTAACAGCATAATCACGACCGACAACAGCAGAATAATTGATATCACGGCGGATTTACGCACGGTATTCCTCCGCAGTCTGCACCAGTTTTCCGGCAAAACGTAATGCTGAATAAAGACTGCCATACAGCCAGATCGGTTCAATAAGCCGGCGACGGTGTTGCAGATTAAAAGGCATCTGCTGCCAGACCGGTGAGCCGGACAATGCGTTAGTCAGCCCCTGATCACCGTGTGAAAACTGCAACACAATATCTGCCTGACAGGTCAGCAGTTGCTCGATACCGACGATCACACTTCCCCAGATACTGGACGATCCCTGCCAGGCGGATTGCAGACCGGTGGCGGTGACGACTTCGCCGAAAAGGCTGTCGCGGGTCAGTACCAGGGCCTGACGGGGTGACATCAGGGTAAACATCAGCACTTTTTTACCTGCCAGTGGTTGCAGTTGCTGCCGGTAAACCGCCATTTGCTGGTCGAAACTGTGCAGGTATTGCTGTGCCACGGGCTGACGTTCAAGACGATCTGCCAGCTGCAGTATATTCTGCCGCGCCACACTGAGCAGTGTGCTGCCGGCAACGGCAAACGGATACTGCCATACGGGGGCGATTTGCTGTAGCCGGGAGACGGATAACGGCGAATGTTGCGGCAGGAGCAGTAACCGGGGAGCCAGGCTGTACAGCAGTTCCAGATTAGGTTCGGTGCGCAGCCCCAGTTCGGTGACCTGAGGCGGGACAGGCGGTGCCGATACCCAGTTGTTATAGCCACTGATATCACTGACTGCCATTGGTGTCAGCCCCAGAACATACAGCATTTCGACGGCCGACCACTCCAGTGCGGCAACCGGCGATAATAGCGGGGCAGCCACCGCGCGGCACACTGACGGCAGGCCGGCGGCGGCCAGCAGTAAGGCTGACCGGCGTAATAACTGACGCCGGCTGAACAGTGCCGGTTGTCCGCCGGAACTATCTGACATAGCTGATATACTCCCCGTTCTCCGGCTGGCGGATGACGCCCATCGGCACACCGTAAATCTGTTCCAGCTGTGACGGGGTCATCAGCTGACTGACATTACCGTGAAAAATTTTCTCTCCCTGTTTCAGGGCAATAAATTCATCACAGAACCGTGCGGCCATATTAATGTCGTGCAACACCATAATAACGGTTAACTTGCGTTGCCGTGACAAGGTGTGGATCACTGACAGCACCTCTTTCTGATGGGCAATATCCAGCGCGGAGGTCGGTTCATCCAGTAATAAACAGTGGCTGCCCTGAACCACGCACATGGCAATCCACGCTCGCTGCCGTTCACCCCCGGACAGACTCTCCACCAGCTGGTCACTGGCACGGGTGAGATCGACACTGGCAATCGCACGGGCAATCGCGTCATGATCCTCATGGCGCATTTTTCCCAGCGCGCCATGCCAGGCATAACGCCCGAGCCCGACCAGCTCTTTTACGGTCATTCCTTCCGCCACCGGCAGACTCTGGGGCAGATAGGCCACCTGACGGGCAAACTCCCTGGCCCCCCAGTCAGATAAGGGTTTGCCATGCCAGCGGATCTCTCCGGCGGAAGGCGTACTCTGCCGGCTGAGCAGTTTAATCAGGGTAGATTTTCCGGAGCCATTATGGCCAATCAATCCCGTGACCCGCTGTGGTGAAAACTGCAGGTTCAGGGGGCGGAGTAATTGCCGCTGTTCAATACTGACTTGTGCCTGAAAAAGGCCGAATGTTGCCGCACTGGCAAGGGTATCCTGACTGTTCACATTTTTTCTCATCGGATTAACTGTTTTCGCTTTTCAGCAGCGGACAGGACGGGCACTTCTGATGCCCGTCGAGCCGGAAAATCAGACAACAGTGGCGGCGTTGCTGGCGCGGAGAGCCGTCCGGCCCGCTCAGGGTGCGTAACGGCGCATATAAGCGGTTGACCTGGCCGTCTGGCCGGCGGGGCATGGCGAATAACGCCTCCAGCAACTGTACATCCGCCTGTTTTTCGGCAGCCCGCTGCATTCCCTGCCATAGTCTGACCGCCGCATTACTCCAGAATACGGTCAGATTATGTCCGGCAAAGGTGGCCAGTGTCTGACATACGGGATCAATAAACTGGCTGATCAGCTGTTCCAGCTGCTGTTGCTGCCTGTCGAGGGGTAACTGCGGACCCGGGGCACCGGCATTCAGCCAGGTCTCCGGGTATCCGTGGTGGTTAAGTTGTAGCTGTCCGTTGAATTCCCATAACGGGCTGGCCCGCTGCTCGCAACACAGCCTCACGGCCCAGTTGATCAGCGTATCGGCAAACAGCCAGTGCGACCACAGGGACAGCCATGCGGCTTTTTCCGACGGGGAATACTGTTGCCAGACGGCGGGCAGCCATGCACCAAAGGCGTCCGGCTGACAAAGGATCCTGGCAGGAACGCCGCTAAACGGCAGTTCAGCCGTAGTATCGGTGACTGACATGGCAAAATTTCCACTGCTGACAATAAAATTCCTGGAATAATAATGCAAATGATAAAGAGTTGCATTACTATGCTGCGTTTTGTAGCATTTTTCCGGTAACAGTCAGCGGCAGACATCCGCGAACTGTACCGGTTTACCAGACAAACCAGGCAGAAAAATGAAAATGAGTGGCAGTAGTTTCACACCCGGTCTGCTCCGCCAGGCCATCCTGATGGCACTTCTTCCGGTCAGTAGTTATGCCCTTGGGGCAGGCCATCCCCCGGGGGATGAAGCCGGAACCGGCAATAATACCTTGCTGGTTACCGCCAGACCGGGGGCAGACACCAATAATGGTCAGGATCCACTGCCGGCATTTCTGGACGGTGGTATTGCCAATGGCGCACGGCTGGGGGTACTGGGGGAACAGAAAGCCCTTGATGTTCCCTTTAATGTGATCAGCTACACCTCAACACTGATAGACAGTCAGCAGGCCCGTACTTTGCAGGATGTGGTAAAAAATGATGCATCGGTGCAGAACGTACGTGGTTATGGCAATTTCTCTCAGGGATTCCGTATCCGCGGGTTTGACCTGCTGGGTGATGATATTGCCCTTAATGGCCTGTACGGGATCCTGCCACGGCAAATTCTTCCTCTGGAAGACGTTGAGCGGGTAGAAATTATTAAAGGTTCCACTGCCTTTATGAATGGTGTCCCTGCCGCAGGGAGCGGTGCCGGGGGCAATATTAATATCGAATCTAAACACGCCACCAGTACGCCGGTCCGGCGTATCAGCGTCGATTATACCTCCCGCCAGCAACCCGGGGTCAGTGCCGATATTGGTCAGCGTTTCGGTGACCGGGACCAGTTTGGTATCCGTGCTAACCTGGTACAGCGCGAAGGTGAAACACAGATTCACCGTGAGAAAGATCGTACCACTGCCGCTTTTCTCGGCCTTGATTACCATGGCGATAAACTGGAGAGTTCACTGGATCTGGGGTACGTAAAATCGACGATCCATAATGGCCGGGCAGGTATCCGGCTGGCGAAGGGGATGACCGAAGTCCCTGATGCGCCGGATCCGCGCACTAACTACGGGCAGTCATGGAGTTACGCAAATTTAACCACCCGTTATGCCTTACTGAAAAATGACTACCACCTGACACCGGACTGGGTATTCTACAGTGCTATCGGGGCTAACCATACCAATGAATGGTCGGCCAGCGGGTCGCCGGTAGTATCAGACCTGAACGGGGATTCCACGATGAGCCGTCTGGATACTCATTACTCTGCCGATACAGTGGCCGGTATGGCCGGGGTCCGCGGGAAATTCCGCACCGGTGATGTCAGCCATCAGGTTAACCTCGGTTATTCCGGTATCTATAATCGGGCAGGCAGCGCCTATCTGATGTCGGGAACTTTCACCGGACCGAATATCTATAACCCTTCGCCGGTAACTGCCGGGCCGATGATTTATTCCGGCGGTAATATGTCGGCACCTTCCGTACGCAGCCGTACCGTCAATAACGGCATTTCCCTGTCAGATACGCTCGGGATACTCGACGACCGCCTGTTATTCACGGCCGGTGCCCGCTACCAGAAACTGCGGGTACGTAACTACCAATACAGTGGTGCGGAAGATACGGCCAGTGCATTTGATGCCCATCGCTGGTCACCGGTCTATGGTGTGGTATGGAAAGCACAGGACTGGCTGTCTCTGTACGCAAACCATACGGAAGGTCTGCAGGCGGCAGCCGTTGCCCCGTCAAATGCGGTGAATGCAGGCCAGGTGCCGGGTATCGGACGTACGCGACAGAACGAAGTCGGGGTTAAAGTGCAGCGTGGCACCTTTGGCGGAAACCTGGCCCTGTTTGATATGCGTAAGATGGCGGGCCGTCTGGACAGTGACCAGGTGTATCGTCTGACCGGTGAACAGCGTAATCAGGGCATTGAAGTCAATATCTTCGGTGAGCCGATCCTCGGCTGGCGGGTAAATGCCGGCAGCAGCTGGCTGAAACCGGTTATGCACAATACCAGCGACGGATCCAATGGTAAGGATGCTGTAGGCGTACCGCGTAATCAATGGACACTGGGTTCTGAATGGGATATTCCGGGCGTACAGGGCGTCACCTTATCGGGCACCCTGGTGCATACCAGCCGCCAGTATTACGATGTGGCCAATACTATGCCGATACCGGCCTGGACCCGTCTGGACCTCGGGGTACAGTATGTGACCTCACTGCAGGAGACCCGTGTAACCTGGCGCGCCGGGCTGGAAAACGTCACCAACAGAAAATACTGGCAAACCGTCGGTCAGAGTAATGGTTATCTGACCCAGGGGGATCCGCGAACCCTTAAATTATCAATGAGTGTCGATTTCTGATCACTCCCGTTGCTCCTCAGCCCCTGTCCGCCGGCCAGTCCGGCGGCCATTTTTACAGTGAACTATGTCGCTACTACGATCGATTCTGAAACAGCATTTGCTGGCTATCGGCGGAATTATTCTGCTTAACCTGACCAGTGCCTGTCTGGGTATTTTTACCATTGCTTATATTAATCAGACCCTGGCCGATGAAAGCTCGTTATATACCGGGCTGAGCAAGCTGACCGGGCTGCTGATCCTGCTGTTACTGATTACGCTGGCAGCACAGTGGGGACTGACGGCGCTGGGGCATCATTTTATCTGGCAGAAACGCAGCCGGATCATCCGGCAAATGATGGCCACACCACTGGATAAGTTAGAGCAACAGGGGGACGGTGAGTTACTGTCTCTGCTGGGGCCGGATATTCGTAATATCACCCTGGCTTTTGTCCGTCTGCCTGAATTAATTCAGGGAGTCGTGCTGGGCGGGGTGGCGATCGGCTATCTCGGCTATTTATCCCTGCCTGTATCAGGGATAGTGATTATCTGGATGGGGCTGACTTTTTATACCGGTTACCGGATGGTGGCTAAGGTCTATCATCATATCCGCCATGTCCGTGACTATGAGAGCCAGTTGCAGGAGGTCTTCCAGGTGGTTATCCACGGTAAAAAAGAACTGAGCCTGAATCCGGCCAGGGCCCGGCATTTTTATGACCATGATTATCAGCAGGCGGCCCTCGGCTACCGGCAGCATATTATCCGCGCCGACAGTTTTCATATTTCGGCGATTAACTGGTCAAATATCATGATGCTCGGGCTAATCGGGCTGATTTTCCTGGCGTCCCGGTCGCTGGGATGGATCTCCGCCACCACAGCCACATCTTTCTCCCTGACCGTCTTGTTTTTACGCTCTCCGTTGCTCCAGGCGATTGGTGCCTGGCCGACGTTGCTGAGCGGGGAACTGGCCTGGCAAAAAATCAATCAGATATTTCCCGACCGGGCGACGACTGAGCCGCCGCCTGCTACGGCGATCCCTGCCGACTGGCAGATCCTGCGCTGGGAAAATCTCAGCTGGTATTACCCGCAGAGCGGGTTCCGGGTGGGTCCGGTGAATGCCACTCTCAGACGCGGGGAAATTGTATTTATTATCGGTGCCAATGGCTCCGGGAAATCGACCCTTAGTCAGATGCTGGCCGGTTTGTATAAAGATCCTCAGGCGAAAGTCTGGCTGGATAATCAGCCGCTGGACAATACAGGGTTAAAATCTCTGTTTTCGGTGGTATTTACCCGGCCTTATCTGTTTAAAACCCTGTTTGTTGAACCACAGCCGGAGGATCAGGCCCTGACAGAACAGTGGCTGGAAAAAATGCAGCTGGGGGAGAAAATTTATGTCAAGGATCACCAGCTGAGTACGCTGGAACTGTCTCAGGGGCAAAAAAAACGAGTGGCATTGTTACTGGCGCTGGCGGAAAAGCGCGATATTTTGTTTCTTGATGAGTGGGCTGCCGAACAGGATCCCCAGTTCCGGCGCTATTTCTATCGTGAATTGTTGCCGTGGTTAGTGTCGCAGGGCAAAACCCTGCTGATTATCAGTCATGATGATGATTACTTTGATGTCGCAGACCGGGTCCTGCAGATGCAGCAGGGACAGCTTATGGAACTGTCCGCAGCACAGCGGCGGCAGGCTGCCAGAGAGGTACTTGCACAGCCGGTTCAGGGCGGATAAATAAACAGGGGCTGCGCGGGCAGCCCCCGGGAAAGTGACCCGTATCAGCGTTTTTTACGACGGGATCGCCGCACAACACCAGCGATAATCAGCCCGGCAACAATCACCACGGCAGCGATCATTCCGCCCCTGGCTATCGACAACAGCGGGGACGGTGCACCTCCTGCCCGCAGTACTGCGACCCGTTGCGGACTGGTCTGTACCTCCCTGTCACCGAAGGTGCTGAAGATATAATTAACCAGTGTCGAGATTTGCTGATCATTCATACTGCTGCTGAATGACGGCATAGCCTGTCCGTGGTCAGGGGTTAATCCGTCGAGAATCGCCATTACCGCATTATCAGCCACCGGACGCTGCAGCGCCGCATTGCCGTACAGCGCCGGCAATCCGCGGCTGCCCTGGCCCGATAACTGATGGCAGGTTGCACAGTGTTCTGAATAAAGCTGAGCCCCCGGTGAGGCACTGTCGTTCATCAGCGCCAGCTCAGAGACTCGCGGCGGGCTGGCAGGTAACCGGCCCGGCGCGGCATTCTCCGGCTGAGGTGTAGTGGCGCGAATATAGGTCACGATGGCATTAATATCGCTGGCTGACAGTCGGCTAAAGCTTTTATTAATCGCTTCCAGCATCGGACCACCCGCCTGTGAACCGGTCGGTGAATGGCCGGCAGACAGATAGCTGGCCAAATCACTGGCAGACCAGTGACCGATACCGGCATGCATATCCGGGGTGATATTCGGGGCAAACCAGGTACCGAGCGAAGCACCGGCCAGCGCCTGACCCTGTTTCTCGGCCATCAGGGCATTGCGCGGGGTATGGCAGGTTGAACAGTGGGCCAGTCCCTGTACCAGGTAAGCCCCGCGGTTCCAGGCCGCAGACTGACTGCTGTCCTCAGTATAAGGCTTATCCCCCGCAAACAGCAGATTCCACCCGGCCATGGAAAAACGGATATTGAACGGGAACGGCAAGTCGGTGGCCCGGGTTTTTTGATCGACCGGAGCCACAGCCTGCATAAAGTATGCATACAGGGCCTGCATATCCTGATCGGTGATTCTGGCATAAGAGGTATAAGGCATTGCCGGGTACAGGCGGGCACCGTCTTTTCTGATGCCCTGGCGCACTGCTTTTTCGAAATCGGCCAGTGAATAGTCACCGATACCGTCAGTTTTCGACGGGGTGATATTGGTCGATATAATTTTACCGATTGGGGTGGCTATCGCCAGCCCGCCGGCAAAAGGCTTACCGCCATCGGTCGTGTGACAAGCGGCACAGTCCCCGGCGACAGCCAAATATTGCCCTTTTTCAACCAGCCGTTGTCCGGCACTATCTTCCGCAAAGGCGGTGCTGGTCAGCACCAGCCCGCTGAGCGCAGCCGCAATGCTCAGAGAAAGCAATCTTTTCATCGGCGATCCCCTCAGAGTTTGCCAAGAATGGCGTCAGCAGTACGTAAACCGAGCGCACAGGCAGTCAGCGTTGAGTTGGCTGTTGCCACTGTCGGCATCACCCCGGTAGAAACCATGTACAGATTATCGAATTCCCAGGCTTTTCCTGTCGGGTCAGTCACTGAGGTTTTTTCATCGTGGCCCATGGCCAGGGTGCCGGTAATATGCTGGTTATTACTGTAAACGCCGGGCGGTGAATAGCGGACATCCGTGGCACCCAGCAGACTGGCAATTTCTGCGTACACTTTCAGGGAGTGCTGCATACCTCTTTCGATATACCCGTCATAGGAATAAGAGAATGCCGGTACCGGTAAGCCCAGAGCATCTTTTTTACGGGTACTGAGCATGGTGCGGTTATCAGGATCTGGTAATTGTTCGAGCACGTTTTTAATACTCAGTTCATGGGATGCACGGTAGACAATGGCATTATCGAGGTCTGCGCCGGTCAGTCCTTCTTTAATTGCCCCGGCAGTGACTCCGGCAACCCGTGATGAGTTAGAAATATCAATACGGAATGCGGCCGATTCGGAACGGAATGCACCGTCACGTAATTGCTGAATAGATGACGGGCTCATCGGGCCCCGGCCCGGCCAGAGTGGCTCATCCACATAAAAGGTGGCAGAGTTTGAGGGATGATCCATCAGGTTACGCCCCAGCTGATCATAGTTATTACACAGACCCCGGGGGTTTTTATCATCTGCCGACAGCATCAGGATACGCGGTATTTCTATCGCATTTGCGGCCATCACAAAAACGTCCGCGGTCACCCGATGGGATTGTTTATTCCAGTCGTAGTAATGCAGCGCGGTGATTTTGCCGTGACCGTTGTGTTCAAGTTTATAGACCACCGCCTGCGGAATCAGCTCTACTCCGGCTATTTCTGCCGCTGTGGCGGCGATCCCCCCGTGATACTGTGCATCAATCGGGCAAACCGGCATACAGTTGTTGTTACCGCAACACTGGGGACGGCCATCATAAGGAACCGAATTACGGCCGGTGGTATTGGTCAGCACTTCGTAACGGGGGGCCAGACGTGCGGTCACCCGCTGTTCAAGGTAAGACATGGTAACGCCCGGCATCGGGTAAGGGTGCCGGCGTGGTGAATATTTAGCCATAGCGTCCGGGCCGGAGACTCCCCACAGCAGTTCCGCTTCGTAATAGTAGGGTTCCAGGTCCTCGTAACTGATCGGCCAGTCGCGGCCGACGCCGTACAGGGATTTCAGACGGAAATCGTTGGGTAACAAGCGCCAGGCTTGTGCTGCCCAGTGCCAGCTGGTACCGCCGACCACCCTCAGATATTCCGGCTTATAAGCTTTCGGCCCGGTCTGGTCCAGGTAGCCGTTATCTTCCGGTTTATAGTCGGGGAACGGGGCGATTTCTGAATTCGGGTAAGGGGCGATAAAATCGTCTTTACGGGCCGAGTGGCGAAAATTATTGACGATTTGATCACGCTGGATGCGCGGGCCGGCTTCCAGCATCAGGACCTTGCGACCGGCCAGCGCCAGTTTTCGGGCGGTCAGGGAACCGACAACACCGGAGCCGACCACAACGATATCGGCAGAAATAGTTTCAGACATTCTGATCACTTCTCACAGGATAAAATTTAACAGTTCACCGGCAGGGCCGGTTAAAAAGGTCTGGCCGCCCAGCTGCCATAAGCGCCATAGGCGTAAGTCGGGGGGTTAAGCACCGCGGCAACCTGCTGGTTTGCCAGGTCATCAACGTACGCCACACAAATGGCTTTATCACCGCTTCCGGCAATCCCCAGGTACCAGCCCGTCAGGATCAGCGCCGGTAAGTCAGCCAGATCGGTCACACGACTGTCGGCGGCCAGCCGCGTTTTCAGGGCCGCTGCAGGGACTGAATTCTGAGTGACCCACTGTTTCAGACGTGACAGACGTTGCGGGAACTGGCTATCAATGTGGCTGAAAGCAGCAAACAGCGCGCGACTGTATTCTGCAGGCAGAGTGTTACGGCCGGTTAACAGCATGGAGATATCACTAAAGTCGCTATTGTCAGGTGTGTCGGCGAAAGCCGGTAGTATCGCTGACGGTAGCAGTGATGTGGCAGCCAGCGCGCCCATTCCCTGCAATATTCGCCTGCGCGATATCTTATTAAACATATCAATCATTCACATTTCCTGATGTTATTTATAGTGTTCAGCAAAGGGTGTAACCACGACATTGTTATTCCAGTGACAAAAAATAGTGATCATCACAATGATAACGCCGGTAAGTATAATCATCTGGTTAACTATTATGTACAGGATATTTAACAGGTGCCGGAGAGTGTCCGGCAGCGTTACCGGACGGAATTATCTTTTTGTGGTAGCGTTTACACTCGATGTTTTATCAGGGTTAATAAAAATAAAAAGCCAAATCAAGATGTTGTATATTTCTGAACCAAAAAACAAAAGTGTTTCATTTATGTTAATTTTACTGCATTGGCCTGATAAAGAGTAATGTAACAAAGTAATACTCTTTTTAAGGTTACCGGTAACATTGTATTGCTGTCAGCCGGTATCTGGCGATGAGCCGGTCATCAGAATCATGACTTTCATCGACGGACTGTCAGTGATCTGAAAGTTAATTATGATTAAGTATTTATCGGGCCCTGATATGCTGTTGATGATGCAAACACAACCTATAAAAAGAGAGATACACTATGTCTGATGTTGTTATCCCGGCGATTAAACAGTATGAAGAGGAGATGATCGCTATCCGTCGTCATCTGCACGCTCACCCGGAACTCAGTCTGCAGGAATTTGAGACCAGCCAGTTTGTCGCTGAAAAACTGACGGAATGGGGCTACCGGGTGACGCGGGAAATAGGTAAAACCGGGCTGGTGGGGACGCTGAGCAAAGGGCATTCGGCGAAATCTATCGGCCTGCGTGCTGATATGGATGCCTTGCCGATCCAGGAAACCACCGGACTGAGTTATGCCAGTCAGCATCCCGGTAAGATGCATGCCTGTGGTCATGATGGCCATACTACCATTTTACTGTCCGCAGCCAGATATCTGGCCAGTGATGAATGCCGGTTTGATGGTACGGTACATGTGATTTTTCAGCCTGCGGAAGAAGCGATTGGCGGCGCTGATTTGATGATTCAGGACGGATTGTTTGAGCGTTTCCCCTGCGATGCTATCTATGCATTACATAACCGTCCCGGGCTGCCGGCCGGAAAATTTGGTTTCTATGCCGGTCATTTTATGGCCTCGGCTGATACGGTAAAGATCACTCTGCACGGTAAAGGCGGGCACGGGGCTCACCCGGAAAACACCGTCGACCCGCTGGTGGCCGCCGCCGCGCTGATTATGTCATTACAGACCATTGTCTCGCGTAATGTCACTCCGGGAGAGACGGCGATTGTCACCGTCGGGATGTTGCATGCGGGAGTGGCGTCCAATGTTATTCCCGAAACTGCGGAGATGGAACTGACGGTACGGGCAATGAAACCGGAGGTCAGGGAACTGCTGATCCGCCGTATTCATGAAATCAGTGAACTGACAGCCCGGAGCTACGGTGCCAGGGCGACCCTGCAGGTCTGTGAGTCTTACCCGGTACTGACCAATAGTGCGCAGCACACGGCTGACGCTAAAGCGCTGGCGATTGAAGTCTTTGGCCGCGATGCAGTGGAAGACAATATTATTCCATCCACCGGCAGCGAAGACTTTTCTTTTATGCTGGAAAAACGTCCGGGGTGTTATTTTCTGCTGGGAAATGACAGCCCGCAGGGGCAGGGCTGTTCACTGCATAACCCGGGGTATGACTTTAATGACCAGATTATTTCTGCGGGGGCGTCTTTCTTCGTCAGGCTGGTACAACGGCATTGCTGCTGAGAGGTAAGCCGATAAGGGCTCTCCCCGGTACGGATACCGGGGAAAGACTTACTGTGGCGGATAGACGCTGAAGGTAAAATACTTTTTTTCGATACGCGCATATTCACCGCTTTTATGGATCGCGGCGATAGCATTATTAATTAAGGTCAGACGGGCAGTATCACCTTGACGTAAGCCGATCCCGGAACCCTGCCCGAAAAACACCTTATCTTCCGGCTGTGCACTGACAGAATAACCTTTCCCCTGCGGTGTTTTCAGAAAACCGTTATCTGCGGTGACGGCATCTGTCAGGGTGCCGTCCAGCCGGCCGGCAACCAGATCCGGGTAGATTGCATCCTGATTAGGATAGGAGACGACCTGTACCCCGGCCGGGGCCCATTTTGCTTTCGCCCAGGCTTCCTGGGTGGTTCCCTGGGCAACCCCGATAGTTTTTCCTTTCAGCGTTGCCAGGTCATCGGTGATATGGCTACCGTCAGCCACCACCAGTGCATTCGGTGTATGATAAATCATGTCCGAGAAAGCAATTTGTTGCTGGCGTTTCTCGGTACGGGACATAGAAGAGAGGATGGCATCAAATTTTTTCGCTTGCAGTGCCGGAATCAAACCGTCGAAGCTGAGCTCTGTCCATTGGCAGGTCACCTGTGCCTGTTTACAGATAGCGTTACCGAGATCAATATCGAATCCCTGTAATTTGCCTTCTGCTGTTTTAAATTCAAAGGGCGGAAAGGTGGGATCCACGGCAAAGCGCAATACGTCAGCAGCGCTGGCAATACCGCTGATACCTAACAAACCGGCCAGCCCACAGGCAGAAATGATTTTTTTCACTAATGATTACCTTATTAATTATAATACCCTGTTATCCGGCAACCGGAGGTTACCCGGCCCTGTATTCTTAATTCTGCTGCAGTCTGTCCTCTGCAACCTGTATTTCAATAACAGAACAGAAAGTAACGGTCAACAGGGATTAAGCGCAATCAGAACAGGGGGAGAGCATCGGCTGACGCAATAAATATGAGCGGTAAATCCCCGCATAGACAACGTGCCGCCTGAGTGCGTTTTGCCCTGCGGAACAGACTGCCAGGAATACGCTCGTGCGCTTTGCACTTATTCGCCACCGTGTTCAGCCAGGCGAAACGGCAGAGAGCGGGCTGACTTTTTATACCCTGTATATACACCTGTGCCCTGGCTGGCTTACCCGCAGCAGGACAGCACGCTGTTCAGGGTGGCTGACGGGCAGCACCTGAAGGCGTATGTGGATAAATCCCGGCAACGGGCGGCAGTATGTGCACAAATCTCAGGTTAAAACTTTAGAAGGTAAGTTGACTTACAACGCTGAAGGAAATGATATTTCATCATCTCTATATGATAGCCGGGTTATTCACTGGACGGGTAATGATCTTTCAGGCGTAACACCTGGTCGTGGTTATGATATGGGGGGGCGTACTGAGAACGATGTATATAATGATATGATTGCATCAGGCATACCTAACCCTCAGGCTGTTAAAATATCAAAATGCGCAGGACTTAAAGGCGTTGCTGCTCGTGATCATGTAAGTACTGTTCATTCTGCATATATAAATGATGAATCTTTAAAGCAGGCGTTAGTAAACAACATTAAAACGTCCCAGAGGGATTGGATTAAATTCAGGGATTCTGATTGTAAGTTATACTCATTCCAGATAGATAACAAAAGCCCGGCATATCAAACGACCGTCAATCAGTGTGTTGCAAAAATGTCAGAAACCAGAGGGGAAGAGTTGGCTGAGCTTTCTGGCAACATGTAAGCTATGGAAATAAATTTTAAAAGGGTCTTTCTGAGATCCTTTTTTATGTTTTTAACTTCCATATCCCGCTCTTTTTGTAAAATGTCGTATTTTGCAGCTTCGCTCCCATTGGGAAAAAATGTTGGACCTTGTTATGCCTGCGGGTCTTGAGCGGAGTGCTTCACATGCATAGCACTCCATTCTGTCTAAAAAACACCCTTAACGCAGGATGTTTTCCGTTTTCCGGCCAGAACCCGGACAGCTTCTTTTTAGTGCATTCCTTCTGCGGTTGCATTATTTTGGTGTTTTTATCAAATCATTTAAAAACAGCAGGTTATATTTATTCTTTGCGATTGATTTCAAATTTATCGTCTGTTCGGCAGGAAATTTTTTTCCGTCCCCGTTAAACGCATTTTATTTCGCAAAATATCTGGCACGCATTCTGCATTATCCAGTCAGACGGTATTTTCATTGTTTGTACTGCATGACTGAATAAGGTGTGTCTATGTTAAGTTTCGACCCGAATAAGGTTGAGTTCAGCACCGGGAATTATATTGACGGACAGTATTGTCATAAAAACCAGGGGCAGATTCCGGTACACCGGCCATCTGACGGACAAAGCTATGCCGATATTCCGGAAAGCGGTGCACAGGTGGTTGCTCAGGCGGTTGAAATAGCGGAACAGCAACGTATCCGCAGCGGCTGGTCAGAGGCATCGCCACGTCAGCGCGGGGCAGTATTACGCCGCTGGGCCGATTTAATTGAAGCCGATGCGCCTTATCTTGGCCAGCTCGAAGCTCTGGGATCAACACGGCCGATCAGCGACGTGATTCATCACGAAATTCCCTTTACGGCAGAAGCGATCCGTTTTTACGGCGAGTGTGCGGATAAATACAGCGGTGACCTGTTACCGACCCGTAAAGACAGCCTCGGGATGCTGGTGCCTGAACCTTACGGGGTGGTCGGGGCGATTACTCCGTGGAACTTCCCGTTATCGATGGCGTCGTGGAAATGCGGACCGGCGCTGGCGGCGGGCAACGGGGTGGTGCTGAAACCTTCAGAACTGACGCCATTTTCCACCCTGCGGCTGGCCGAATTGGCAGTACAGGCCGGCCTGCCTGCCGGGGTACTGAATATTGTTCAGGGCAGCGGCAGGCATACCGGCAGTGCACTGGTGAAACATCCGCAGGTCCGCAAGGTTTCCTTTACCGGTTCGACGGCGACCGGGGCGCAAATCATGAGTGACGCCGGATTTAATGGTATGAAGCCTGTCACCCTCGAACTGGGCGGTAAAAGCCCGCAACTGGTCTTTAACGATGCCGGTGACCCGGCAGAGGTGGCCGCGCGGATCCTGCGCGGATTTACCGCCAATGGCGGCCAGGCCTGTGTTGCCGGAACACGGCTGGTTGTGCAGCGTGGTATCGCCCCGGCACTGATCGATCATCTGCTGCAGTTATGTCAGTCATTCCGTCCCGCCAATACCTGGCAGGGATCCTGCCAATACTCCCCGTTAATCGACCAGCGTCAGGGCGAGAAAGTGCAGCGTCTGGTGCAGCAGTGTTGTGAACAGGGCGGGGAAATTCTGACCGGCGGCCAGCGCTTTGCCGGGACAGAACAGGGCTGGTTCTGGCAGCCAACCCTGCTGAGCGGCGTGGCAGCGGATAATTGTGCGGTACAGGAAGAGATTTTTGGTCCGGTACTGACGGTGCAGTATTTCGATGACGAAGATGAAGGGATCGCCCTGGCACAGCATGAAACCTATGGCCTGTGTGCCGGAGTACATACCCTCAGTTTACCGGTGGCGATGCGGGCCATGCAGTCGCTGAATGCGGGCACCGTATGGATTAACCGTTATGGCCGCAGTGGTGACTTTATTATTCCGACCGGCGGATTTATGGGGTCGGGTATCGGTAAAGATCTGGGACGTCAGGCTTTCCAGGCCTGTCAGCGCCAGAAAAGTGTACTGATCGATTTTTAGTTCTGTCTGTTAACGGAGACCACGCTATGCCTGTGTTTACCCCGAAGTTTATTACCTTTGACTGCTACGGCACCCTGATTAATTTTGATATGGCAGGTGCCGCACGCCGCTGTTTTGCCGACCGGGTCGGGGCAGATGTTATGCCGGCCTTTATCAGCGACTTTGCCCGTTTTCGGTTAGATGAAGTGCTGGGAGCCTGGAAACCTTACTATGAGGTGGTCAGTAATGCCCTGCAAAGATCCTGTCATAAATGGAAAGCCGAATGGCAACCGGCCGACAGTGATTTTATTTATGCCGACTGTAAAACCTGGACTGCACATCCGGATGTGCCCGGCGGGCTGCAAAAAATTGCCTCTGAGATCCCGTTAGTACTGCTGACCAACTCTATGAACGATTTGATACCCCACCATGTACCGCGGCTGGGGGCACCGATATATATGACCATCACCGCCGAGGAGACCGGCGCTTACAAGCCGGCGATGCGTGGTTTTGAATATATGCTCGACAAACTGGGCTGCGGACCGGACCAGATCCTGCATGTTTCCTCCAGCCTGCGTTACGACCTGATGACCGCCCATGATCTGGGGATCACCCATAAAGTCTTCGTTAACCGCGGTCATGAACCCGGCTGTCCTGAATATGGTTACAGTGAAATTCAGGATATCAGCGAACTGCCCGCAATCGTCGGTCTGTGACAGGAGTGTAATCCCCATGAAACTGGAATCATTCTGGCAACACACCGCCCCGGAATTTCACGGGGGATGTCAGCAACCGTTACCCGCCAGGGCGGATGTGGTGGTGATCGGTGCCGGGTTCAGTGGCATCTCAGCGGCTCGTCAGCTCGCCCGCCAGGGACTGGAGGTGGTGGTGCTGGAAAGGGAGCAGGTGATGAGCCAGGCTTCCGGGCGGAACGGCGGCCACTGTAACAGTGGCGTGGCACAGAATTTTGCGGCACTGGCAGCAAAGAAAGGACTGGAGACCGCCACCAGATTTTACCGTGCTTACGATGATGCGGTCAGTTATGTGCAATCCCTGATCAGCGAAGAGTCTATCGATTGTGATTTCCGCCTGTGCGGCAAAATAAAACTGGCGAGTAAACCCGGCCATTTCGCCTCCCTGCAGTCAGCCGCCGAACTGATGCGCAAAACCGTCGATCCGGAGGTGGAATTACTCTCTGCCAGTGAGATCCGCGATGAAGTCGGCAGTGATGCTTTCCACGGGGGATTACTGCAAAGGCGTGGCGGGCAGATGCATATGGGCAAATTCGGGACCGGGCTGGCAGAGTCTGCCGCCAGCGCCGGGGCCCGGATTTTTGAACAGCACGAAGTCACCGGACTGACCCGGCTGGCAGGTTATCAGCACCGGGTGACTACGGCGCACGGCAGTATTGTTGCCGATAAAGTCCTGCTGACCTCCGGCTGTTCAAACCAGGGGCCTTTCCCGTGGTTTCAGCGGCGGATTGTGCCGGTCGGCAGTTTTATTATCACTACAGCCCCCCTGGCGGCACAGACCTTACAGCGTCTGTTGCCAAAAGACCGCACTTATGTCACCTCGATGAATATCGGTAATTATTTCCGTACCACTGCTGACCGGCGGCTGGTGTTTGGTGGCCGGGCCCGTTTCTCTGTCAGTAATCCCGCACAGGACCAGCGCAGCGGCGACATCCTGCGCACCTCAATGCAACGTCTGTTTCCGCAACTGGCAGATACGCCTGTCGACTATTGCTGGGGCGGGATGGTGGATATGAGCGCCGATCGGCTGCCCCATGCGGGTGAGCAGGACGGACTGTTTTACACCATGGGTTATAGCGGACACGGCACTCAGATGTCCGTATTGATGGGAAAAGTGATGGCAGACCTGATCAGCGGCGCCTCTGACAACAACCCATGGCAAAGCCATGGCTGGCCGGCGGTGCCGGGGTATTTTGGCAAGCCCTGGTTTCTGCCCCTGACCGGACTGTATTACCAAACGAAAGATCGCCTGTTCTGACAACAAAAATCGTGATGTGGAGAGGATCGGATGAAAAAAGATAACGGACAGTCCCTGAGTCATGTTCAGCTGAATAGCCTGCTGCAAAAGGGGTCTTTATCGCGGCGTAGTCTGCTGAAAATGTTATCTGCCGGGGCGGTACTCAGCAGCGGAATTATTGGTTTTCCTGAACTGGCCATCGCCGAAAGCGCTCCGCTAAAAGGCGGTAAAATGCGTGCGGCCATGTCCAACTCATCGGCCACTGATACTCTGGACCCGGCCAAAGCCAATAACAGTGCCGATTACACCCGCCAGTTTATGTTTTACAACGCCCTGACCGAAATTGATGATCAGCTGGTGGCAAAACCGGCACTGGCATCATCGGTGCATTCTGATGACGGCATCAGCTGGCAGATTACCCTGCGGCCGGGGGTCAGTTTCCACCACGGAAAATCCCTGACCGCAGACGATGTGGTCTGGTCGCTGGCCCGCCATAAAGACCCGGCGGTGGCGTCGAATGTGTTTGCCCTGGCACAGCAATTTAAAACTATTTCGGCGGTTAACCCTCAGCAAGTCTCGATTGTGCTGGAAGGCGCTAATTTTGATTTGCCGCTGATGCTGGCATTGCCATCATTCCTGATTGTGCCGGCTAATACCACGGACTTCAGTAAAGGGATTGGCACCGGACCTTTTGTCTGCCAGACCTTTGTCCCGGGCATGCATACAATTGGTACCCGTAACCCGGATTACTGGAAACCCGGCCTGCCGCACCTTGACCAGCTGGAACTGCTGGGGGTGTCTGACCAGGCGGCGCGGGTGAATGGCCTGATGTCCGGTGACCTGCATATCTGTTCAGCCATCAGTCCCGGCTATGCCCGACAGCTGAATGCCAGCGGCGGGCAGTGCAAAATTCTGGAGAGTAAGTCCGGGATGTATACGGACCTGATTATCCGTACCGATACGGCACCGGGCAGCAACCCTGATTTTGTGATGGCGATGAAGTATCTGCAGCCGCGTGAAATGATGGTGAAAACGGCCCTGCAGGGATACGGCACGGTCGCCAATGATACCCCGGTTCCGCCGTGGCACCCCCTGTATAACGCTGATCTGAAACCCCGGCCGGTCGATACAGATAAAGCCCGTTTTTACCTGAAAAAAGCGGGTATGGAAGGGGCCAGGGTGGAGGTTATTACCGCGCCGACCCTCGACGGTGCCATCGAAGGCGGCCTGATGATGCAAAACATCGCACAGCAGGCCGGACTGAACCTGAATGTACGGCGGGTGCCTTATGAAGGTTACTGGTCGGCCCACTGGATGAAAGATCCTGTCGGCTATGGGTCGATTAACCCGCGCCCGACGCTGGATCTCTCGTTTTCCCAGTTCTACCTGTCAGGGTCGGCCAATAACGAATCAAAATGGAAAAATCCGCAATTTGACCAGTTAGTGGTTGCAGCGCGCGGGGTGCAGGATCCGGTCAAACGCAAACAGATGTACGACGATATGCAGACGCTGATTTATGACCACTGCGGTACACTGATCCCGATGTTTGTCAGTTCACTGGATGGCTACAGCAGCAAGGTTCAGGGGCTGAAAGCATGGCCTGCGGGAATGATGATGGGTTACCGCTTCCATGAGAATGTCTGGCTGTCTGCCTGAGTAAGGAGTGTGCGATGAACCGTTATATGTTGTTGCTGATTGCCCGGCGTATCGGGGCGGGACTGCTGACACTGGTTATTGTTTCGATGGTGGTGTTTTTTATCACCAGTTTATTACCGGGCGATGCCGCTCAGATGATCCTCGGGCAAAATGCCACACCGCAGACGGTTGCTGCATTGCGTCACCAACTTGGCCTGGACCAGCCATTACTGGTCCGCTATTACCACTGGTTTACCGGTCTGTTCTCCGGCAATTTCGGCATATCGTTTGCCAGCCGTATCCCGGTGGCACAGCTGATCGCCGCCCGTATCCCGGCGACCCTGGAACTGGCCGCGGCCACCAGCCTGGTGTCGGTGCCGCTGGCCCTGTTTATCGGCATTACCGCCGCCATGCAACGGGATAAGTGGCCGGATAAACTGCTGGTCAGCGGCACGATGGCGACCGTGGCGGTCCCGGAATTCCTGATTGCCACCGTGGCGGTGATGATTTTTGCGGTGCGTCTGCACTGGGTCCCTGCGATGTCGTTCGGCAGCCCTGAGCCGGGCATGCTCAGTTTTATTAACACCTATGCACTGCCGGTGCTGACCCTGTGCTGTGTACTGACAGCACAGATGGCCCGCATGACCCGTGCCGCCATTATCAGTCAGCTGGACAGTCCTTATATAGAAATGGCGATACTGAAAGGCGTCTCCCCGGTACGCGCCGTTATGCGCCATGCTTTACCTAATGCGGCCGGTGCCATCGCCAATGCCATCTCCCTGAGCCTGTCCTACCTGTTTGGCGGGGTGATCATTATCGAAAACATTTTCAACTATCCGGGGCTGGCCAGCCAGCTGGTGGATGCGGTCAGTAACCGTGACCTGCCGGTGGTACAAATCTGTGTGATGCTGTTTGCCGGTTGCTACCTGTTGTTATTGCTGCTGGCGGACATTGTCACTATCGCGTTTAACCCGAAATGGAGGGGCTGATGAGATATTTAAGCGCAGCGTGGCATTTTTTTGTCGCCTTAACACCGGCAGGCCGTCTGGGGCTACTGGTGTCATTATTCTGGGTAGTGATCGCGATTGCCGGACAGGCACTGGCCCCGTATCCGGTGAATGATATCGGCGCCGGCCCTCTGTTCGGCGGTATGTCAGCCCATTACTGGCTGGGTACCGACTACCTGGGTCGCGATATCTTAAGCCGCATTATCGCCGGCAGCCGTTACTCCATCGGGCTGGCCCTGACTTCCGCAATACTGGCCAGCGTGATCGGCACCTTACTGGCCCTGCTGGCGGCAGTTTCCGGCAGCTGGCTGGAGGAAATCCTTGGCCGGATTAACGATGCGCTGCTGGTGCTGCCGGGTAAAGTGATGTCCCTGATGATCGTGGCAGTGTTTGGTTCTTCACTGCCAATGCTGATTATTACCGCCGTCTTTACCTACTGGCCGGGGGCGTACCGGATAGCTTTTGCACTGGCCAGCCAGTTGCGCAATATGGACTATGTACGGGCCTCGGCATTGCGCGGCGAAAGTCGCTGGTATCTGGCAATCCATGAAATTTTACCGAATATGATCCATCCGATGCTGACCGACTTCGGCTTACGTTTTGTCTATATCGTGCTGTTGCTCAGTGGTCTGAGCTTTCTCGGGCTGGGTGTGCAGCCGCCTCAGGCCGACTGGGGCAGCCTGGTACGTGAAAATCTGCAGGGGCTGTTTGACGGTTCTCCGGCGATCCTGATGCCTGCGCTGGCCATTGCCAGCCTGACCATCGGCGTCAACCTGTTTATTGACAGCCTGCAAAATATGCGTCCGTTAGTGCGGGTTCAGGAGGGAGTATGACAGTGACTGTGTATCCGGCGACACCGCTGATTATGGCCGACGGCCTGCAGGTCAGTGCATTCAGTCAGGGGACTGAAACCGTACTGGTCAGTGATATTCATTTATCGGTGAAAAAAGGTGAAGTTCTGGCACTGATTGGTGAATCAGGATCGGGAAAAACAACGATCGCCATGGCACTGATGGGATATGCCCGCCACGGCTGCAGGATCACCGGCGGCAATATTCATGTGGCGGGCCGGGATGTGCGGGCCATGAGTGCCCCGCAGCTGCGCCAGTTCCGCGGTAACGATATCGCGTATATTGCCCAGAGTGCCGCATCGTCCTTTAACCCGGGGATGAAGATTATCGATCAGGTGACTGAGCCGGTACTGATCCACCGGCTGATGTCCCGCCAGCAGGCCAGACAGAAAGCCATCGCCCTGTTCCGCGAACTGGCATTACCCCGGCCAGAGACTATCGGTGAAGGTTATCCCCATCAGGTATCAGGCGGGCAGTTACAGCGGCTGATGACCGCAATGGCGCTGATGGCTGATCCTCAGGTAATTATCCTCGATGAACCGACCACCGCACTGGATGTCACCACTCAGGTCGAAGTACTGAAAGTGCTGCGTAATGTGGTGGCCCGCCGCGGTATGACGGCAGTTTATGTCAGCCATGATCTGGCGGTGGTGGCGCAGATGGCAGACCAGATTATGGTATTGCAGCAGGGCCGAATGATTGAGTCCGGCCCGACCGCACGGCTGCTGGGCCATGCCAGCGAACCCTATACTCACCAGTTAATGGATGCCGCGCGGCATCACCCCCGGCCGGGCCACTGGCAGCGCGACAGCAGGGATATCCATCCCTTGCTGGAAGTCCGTGACCTGGCCGTGGGCTACGGGGCGAGGAATAAACAGGGGTTGCCGAAAATCCGTATTCTGGAGCAGATCAACCTGCAGTTATGGCGCGGCCAGGCGATAGGCATTATCGGTGAGTCGGGTTCCGGAAAAACAACCCTTGCCCATGCGATTGCCGGGCTGAATCCTGCCTGGAATGGTCATCTGTTATTTAATCACCACTATATTTCCACGGATCTGCAGCAGCGCCAGCCGCAGGAGTTACGGCAGATCCAGTATGTTTTCCAGATGGCAGATACGGCACTGAATCCGGCCCACACGGTCGGCGAGATCCTTGGCCGTCCCCTGACATATTTCCGGCAGTTACACGGAGACGCGCTGGAGAGCGAGATTATCGCCTTACTGGCACTGGTAAAACTTCCTGCCACACTGCGTCACCGTAAACCGGCATCCTTGTCCGGCGGGCAGAAACAACGGGTCAGCCTCGCGCGGGCGCTGGCGGCCCGGCCGGAAATTATTATCTGTGATGAGGTCACCTCCGCGCTGGATACGGTCGTCGCTGCGGCAATCCTTGACCTGATTTCCGAGCTGCGGCGCAAGCTGAAATTATCGGTATTGTTTATCAGCCACGATATGCATGCGATCCGCGCGGTCTGTGATGAGATTGTGGTGATGAAACAGGGCCGGATTGTCACGCAACTGGCCAGTGACGATTATGACAAGCCTTCCGGCGAACTGTACTTTGAGCGCCTGAAACGGGCGGTACCTGAGTTACGCTGCGGCTGGCTGGATGAACACCGGGATACGCTGAAAGCGGAATAAAATAATTAACAGAGGATGGTCTTTATGCCTGCGCTTATTCAATACGTTCAGGACAGTCTGTATCTGCCGTCGTCGGCTGATGTGGTGATTATCGGTGGCGGTATTGCCGGGGCGGCAGCCTGCTGGGAACTGGCCCGCCAGGGGGTCAATGTCGTACTGCTGGAAAAAGGCTTGATCGGTGCTGAGCAGTCGAGCCGTAACTGGGGCTGGTGCCGTCAGCAGAACCGCGATGAACGTGAATTACCGCTGATTATTCATGCATTGCAACGCTGGCAGCAACTGAACCAGGAAACCGGTGAAGAGCTGGGGTTCCGTAAAACCGGTCTGGTGTATGCCACCCGTAATGAACAGGATATTGCGGCCTGGGATAACTGGGGGAAAATGGCGAAAAGCTATGATATTCGCAGTCAGATCCTCAATGCCTCACAGGCCAGAGCGCTGACCCCGGGCAGTACCACCGACTGGAAAGGCGGGGTTCATTCCCCCGACGATGGTCATGCAGAGCCCTCGATGGCGGCCCCAGGGCTGGTACGTGCGGCCATCAGAAAAGGGGCTCAGGTTTTTCAGCAATGTGCCGTGCGTGGACTGGATATCAGCGCCGGGCGGGTCAGTGGTGTAGTGACTGAGCGCGGAATAATAACAACCTCGCGTGTTATCTGTGCCGCCGGGACCTGGACATCCATGTTTTGTCGCCGTCACGGCATTGATTTACCGCTGGGGAATGTGATTGGCAGTGCTTTCCGCACTTTGCCGGTAAAGCAGGTGATCAGTGTCCCGTTTTATACGGACAGCTTCGCCTGCCGTCCGCAGCTGGATGGCGGTTATACCGTCTCCGTTTCGGGGCGCGGCCGTCTTGAACCGGGCTTCCAGGGGCTGAAATATGCCCGTCAGTTCTACAGTACTTTCAACGCACGGCGCCACAATCTGACGGTCAGTCCCGGAATTATGCCGTTTATCCGCGGGCCTGAGGCCCTGGCCCGCTGGTCAATGGAGGGTGTTTCCCCGTTTGAAAAAGTAAGGATCCTCGATCCGGCTGCCGACCAGGCGATGGTTCAACAGGGGCTGACGGCGATGGTGCGCGAGTTTCCACAGCTGCAAGGGATTCAGGTCGCCCAGAGCTGGGGCGGGATGATAGACAGTACCCCGGACGCTATCCCGGTGATTTCACCGGTCGAAAAACTTCCGGGTTTGATTGTCTCCGCAGGCTATAGTGGTCACGGATTTGGTCTCGGGCCGGGTGCCGGACGGCTGGCGGCAGATTTAGCCACCGATGCGCCGCCGGTCGTTGATCCGACACCCTACCGTTATTCACGCTTAGTTGACGGCAGCGGACTGAATACCCCGGGAATGATGTAAGGAAAAGAGAATGACAATTGAACTACGTAGCATGCAGGAAACAGATTTAGCTCAGGGGTTCCGGCTGAGCCAGCAGGTCAGCTGGCCACACCGTTATCAGGACTGGCAACAGGCGCTTTCTCTGGGCGAAGGGGTGGTGGCTGAAAATCAGCATGGGGTGGTTGGCTGTGCGCTACTGTGGCAGTGGGGTGAAGCGCGCAGCACACTCGGGCTGGTGATTGTAGACCCGGCTTGCCAGGGGCAGGGGATCGGCAAGCAGCTGATGCAGGCATTACTGGAAAAAGCCGCTGGCGGAAATGTCCGGCTGCATGCCACCGAAATGGGTAAAGGTCTGTATCAGAAATATGGTTTTGTCGTGCAGTGCAGTGTTTTTCAGCACCAGACCGCACAGCTGCCGGAAATCAGCGCTCCCCGGCCTGATGCCACCGCCGGGGAAACTGTCCGTCCGCTGCGCAGGGAGGAGTTACCGGCACTGATCGAACAGGATTATCAGGCCCATGGCCTGTATCGTCCGGCATTGTGGCAGGATTTGTTACAGAGTGCCGACGCGCTGCTGGTGCTGGAAAACCCGGCCCGGCCGCTGGGATATATGGTGATACGTAAATTTGGTCGTGGCCATGTTATCGGCCCTATGCTGGCGGCGGATGAATCCAGCGCCAGAAAATTATTTGGTTATGCGGCGGCACAGCTGACCGGTCAGTTTGTCCGTATTGATACTTACGGTAATACAGCGTTTTCTGACTGGCTGTCAGAGTGTGGGTTACCGGTGGTGGATGCGCCACTGATGATGGTGCGGGGCACGCCCTGGCAACGTAAGCCAGAGGCGATGGCTGATTTCAGTTTTATGTCACAGGCGATGGGCTGATGAGTATTGTTTACCGTTCCGCGCCGCAACGCGGGCAAATCTGGCAGGCGTGGCTGGCAGAACATGCCGCCGATCTGCCCTTTTATCAGTGGCCGGAGACCGGTGATCCGCAACAGGTCCGCTATCTGGTGAGCTGGGATATTCCGGATAATCTGGCTCAGCGTTTCCCGAATCTGCAGGTTATTTTCTCGGTGGGTGCCGGGGCCGACCAGTTTACCTCAGAGGCGGTGCCGCCCGGGGTCAGTATTGTACGGATGATTGAACCCGGTCTGATGGATGATATGGCGGCTTATATTACCTTCTCGGTGGTGGCACTGCACCGCGGAATGCCCCGTTATCTTGAACAGCAGCGCCAGCAGCAATGGCTTAAACACCCTGCGCCGGCCGCGGCGGACTGCCGTGTCGGTATTCTCGGGCTGGGAAATCTGGGGCAGGCTGCCGCCCGGGTGCTGAACACACTGGGGTATTCCTGTGCCGGCTGGAGCCGTACGCCCAAGTCAGTCGCGGGTGTGACCAGTTATCACGGTGACCCGCAACTGGGCGAGTTCCTGCGGCAATGTCAGATACTGGTGTGTTTATTGCCGCTGACAGATCAGACCCGCGGCATACTCAGCCAGGCGCTATTTTCACAGTTACCGGACGGGGCCTGCCTGGTACATGCCGGGCGGGGGAAACAGCTTAACCATCAGCATCTGCTGGAGGCCCTCGACAGCGGCAAACTGAGCCGTGCGGTTATTGATGTGACTGAACCGGAACCACTGCCGGCCGGACATCCGTTCTGGCTGCATCCGAAGATCTGGCTGACACCGCATATTGCCAGCGAAACTCATGCAGAAAGCGCGGTAAAAGTGTTACTGGACAATATCCGTAACCACCAGCAGGGTAAGCCGATGAAGGGTGTTATTGATAAACAACGGGGGTACTGATGGATATTCAGAAATGGACCAGCGTCCGCCGTCAGCTGCACCAGCATCCGGAAACGGGGTTTGCTGAGGAAAAAACGGCGGCACGGATAGCAGAGTCTCTGCGCACGATGGGGATCTCCGTCGAACAAGGGATCGGTAAAACCGGCGTGGTCGGGCTATTACAGGGTAAACGCCCCGGCCAGCGGATGATCGGCCTGCGGGCGGATATGGATGCCCTGCCAATGCAGGAGCAGGGCAGCAGCGCCTGGGCGAGTAGCACTGCCGGGGTTGCCCATGCCTGCGGGCATGACGGCCACATTGTGATGTTGCTGGCCTGTGCCGAAACTCTGGCCAGAAACCCGGATTTTTCCGGCAGTGTGTGCTTTATTTTTCAGCCGGCAGAAGAGGGTCTGGCGGGGGCGAGGGCGATGATAGATGACGGCTTATTCAGCCGTTATCCCTGCGATGCAGTATACGCTATCCATAACTGGCCTGAATTACCCCTCGGAGAGTTACGTACCCGGCCGGGGCCGATGATGGCGGCCGCTGATCGTTTTGATATTACCTTATCCGGCGGTGGCGGCCATGCGGCTCAGCCGCATCTGAGCCCGGATACTCTGCTGGCAACCAGTGAACTGGTGGTGGCCCTGAACAGTCTGGTCCCCAGAACGCTGAACCCCCATGAGGCGGCATTACTGACAGTGACCCAAATACACGGCGGTACTTCGCACAATATGATCCCGGCAGCGGCCACCATCACAGGCACGGTCCGGACCTTTAGTCCGCAGGCAAGGGATACCCTTGAGCGGCAGCTGCGGCTGAAAACGGAACATATCAGCGCCGCCAGCGGGCTGCATGCAGAGATCCGTTACCACCGCTATTACCCGGCAACCTGTAACAGTCCGCGTGAAACCCGGCTGGCCCTGGCAGCCGCAGAACGGGCCGGTCTGATTGCTCAGCAGGCCGATTATCCGGCCCTGACCTCCGAAGATTTTTCTTTTATGTTGCAGGAAAAACCCGGGGCCTATGTCTGGCTGGGATCCGGTCCCGGTTATCCGTTACATCATCCCTGTTTTGACTTTAATGATCAGGCAATCCCTTACGGGGTGCGCTGGCTGTGTGAAGTGGTGTACGGGGAAAGTGACGGGCTGTAGTCAGGGCGGCCATTACAGCCCGTGTCCGCAGCAGTAATATTTCGCCAGAAAAGAAAGCGTGTTATCTCGTTACCGGCGGGCAGTTCTGCCGGACGGCAGGTGGTCGCATCAATGGGCCACAACAACCCCACTAATCACAGGAATCTACTATGAGCGATATAACAGCGGTAACCCATAATGATGTCTGGCTGGATCGGCGTCACAGGCATGTCCCCCGCGGGATAGTCACGGCACATCCTCTGGTGGTGGAAAGAGCCAGCGGCAGCGAAGTCTGGGATACGGAGGGTAACCGTTACCTGGATTTTGTCGGCGGTATCGGGGTACTGAATGTCGGGCATAATCACCCGGCGGTTAGCGCGGCGGTCACCCGTCAGCTGTCGAAGGTGTCTCATGCCTGCTTCCAGGTCGCCGCCTATCCGGGGTATATCAGTCTGGCAGAACGCCTGAATCAGCTGGTGGGCAAAGACACGGAGTGCCAGAGTGTGTTTTTTACCAGCGGCGCAGAAGCGGTTGAGAATGCAGTAAAAATTGCGCGGGCGGCGACGGGACGGCCGGGGATTATCGCCTTTGATGGTGCCTTTCATGGCCGCACATTGCTCGGTACCAGCCTGACCGGTATGAGCCAGCCGTATAAACAAAACTTCGGCCCTTTTGCTTCTGCCATCTATCGTTTGCCGTACCCGAATCCGTATCGTGACATCAGCTGGCAGCATTGTCTGAATGCGCTGGAGATGCTGTTTTCGGCACAGATCGTGCCGGAGCAGGTGGCGGCGATATTACTGGAACCGGTGCAGGGGGACGGTGGTTTTCTGCCGGCACCGCCGGCTTTTATGCAGGCATTGCGTAAAATTACCGAAAAACACGGCATCTTACTGATTTGTGATGAAGTTCAGACCGGATTCGGGCGGACGGGAAAAATGTTCGCCTTCGAACACGCAGACATTATGCCGGACCTGGTCACGGTTGCCAAAAGTCTCGGCGGCGGGCTGCCCATTTCCGGGGTGACCGGCCGTACTGAAATAATGAATGCCCCTCTGCCCGGCGGGCTGGGAGGGACCTACGGCGGAAATGCGCTGGCCTGTGCGGCCGCCCTGGCGGTACTGGATGTAATAGAACAGGAAGATTTACTGGCCCGCAGTCTCCGCCTCGGGCAGATGCTCCGCCAGCGGCTGGAACAGCTGGCCGGTAAATATGCCTGTATTGGTGAGGCGCGCGGGGTCGGTTTTATGCAGGCGGTGGAAATTATTGATCCGGACAGCGGAAAAGAAGACCCGGCCCTGACGCAGGTAATTCTGCAGGCGGCATTCAGCGAAGGACTGCTGCTGATTAAATGCGGGTTGCAGCGTAATGTGATCCGTTTTCTGGCACCGCTGGTGACCACCGATTCTCAGCTGGAGGAAGCCTTACATATTTTTGATATCGCGCTGGCGAAAGGGACCGGCCGGATTTGATGACGAAAAATTTTATCTGATAAACCACGCCACAGACGTAGCCATTTGCTATTAAGGCGTGGTATATCAGTTAATTAAGTTTCGTTGATCTCAGAGGGTATTATGAATGGTCTGCTAAAACTGGATAGACTGGATATCAGTATTCTTGCCCATCTGCAGAAAGACGGCCGGATCAGCAATGTGAACCTGGCGGAGGCGGTCGGCTTATCGCCAAGCCCTTGTCTGCAGAGGGTGAAACGCCTGGAGGCGGCCGGATTTATTGGCGGATATGAAGCCAGCCTGAATCTGGCCAAAATTACCGAATCTGTCAGTGTGTTTACCGAAGTGACACTGAATGGTCACCGGCGTGAAGACTTTCAGCGTTTCGAACACTGTCTGAGTCAGACTGACGAACTGATGGAATGCCACCTGATCACCGGAGGATATGACTATCTGCTGCGGTTTCTGACCCGCAGTATTGAGCATTACCAGGAGGTAATTGAGGGGCTGCTGGACGAGAATATCGGCATCGGCAAATACTTCAGTTATATTGTGATTAAATCACCGATCCTCAAAAAGAGTGTTCCCCTGTACAGCCTGCTGGAAAAAAGTGAATAGCCCCCGGACTGTCTGGCCTGATGGTCAGGGCAACAAAACACCGGAAGACCGCTCAGTCCCCCGGTAATTGTGGCAGAGTGTCAGCGATCGGCCGGGTAAATCAGTCCAGACCTTCGGTCAGCACCACCCGGTAGCGGGCCCCTTTCAGCCGGTGCAGCTTCGCCGCCTGATAAGCAGGGCTGTGGTACCAGTCACGGGCCGCAGCAGTGTCGGGAAATTTCAGTATCACGACACCTTCAGTGTCTGCACCTTCGAGGCTTTCTGCGGCACCGTAAAATGCCAGCGGCGTCAGAGGATGATCTCCGCGGGCAGCGCTGGCTTTTTCGGCATAGATATCCATTTCTGCCTGGTCGCAGGTCTGATCACGGATAAATACAATATAGGCGCTCATCTTATTGCCCTTTAATCGCTTTGATTAATTCACGGGCGGTTTCGGCAGAAGAGCCCGGGTTCTGCCCGGTGATCAGCAGACCGTCACGTACCACATAAGATGCCCAGTCCGGGCCTTTACTGTATTCGGCTCCCTTCTGTTTCAGCATATCTTCGACCAGGAAGGGCACCACATCGCTAAGCTGCACGGCATCTTCTTCACTGTTACTGAAACCGGTGGCCCGCAGTCCTTTAACCAGCGGCTGGCCATTGGCTTGTTTTGCATGACGCAGCACCCCCGGCGCGTGGCAGACCGCAGCCACCGGCCGGCCGGCTGCCAGTAATGTTTCGATAATACTGACTGAGCGGGTATCTTCGGCCAGATCCCATAACGGACCATGACCGCCCGGATAGAAGACCGCATCATAGTCGCTGGCGTTGACCTCAGACAGTCTGAGGGTGGCGGCCAGCTGTGCGGTTGCTTCGGCGTCTTTTTCGAAACGCCGGGTGTCGTCTGTCCGGAAATCAGGCAGGTTGCTTTTCGGGTCCAGCGGTGGTTGTCCGCCGGCCGGAGAACTGAGGGTCAGTGTGGCCCCGGCATCTTTAAAGACATAATAAGGCGCAGCCAGCTCTTCAAGCCAGAATCCTGTTTTTTCACCGGTGTTACCCAGTTTATCGTGGGAAGTCAGTACAATTAAAATATTCATCAATTTTTCTCCGGGGTTAGTGGTCACCGGCGACACGGATCACCAGCTTGCCGTAGTTGTTACCCTGTAACATGCCGCTGAAAGCCTGCGGGGCCTGTTCCAGCCCCTCAACAATATCTTCACGGTAATAAATCTTTTTCTGCCGCAGCCAGTCGCTCATCAGGGTCCGGAAGGCAGGGAAATGGGGGGCGTAGTCGTCAAAAATGATAAATCCCTGAATACGGATACGTTTTTTCAACAGTGTACCGATAAACTGCGGCAGACGGTCGGGACCGGCGGCGGCTGTATTGTCGTTGTAATGGGCGACCACACCACACAGGGGGATCCTTGCTTTGCTATTGAGTAGCGGCAGCACCGCATCGAACACCGCTCCGCCAACGTTTTCGAAGTAAATATCAATTCCGTCCGGGCAGGCGGCCTGTAATTGTTGCCGAAAGTCGGGTGCACGGTGATTCAGGCAGAGATCAAACCCGGCATTGACCACCGCATCACGGCATTTTTCATCACTGCCGGCAATGCCGACCACACGGCAGCCTTTCAGCTTACCTATCTGTCCGACGGTGCTGCCGACCGGCCCGGTTGCGGCAGCAACCACCAGGGTTTCACCGGCCACCGGCTGACCAATATCTGTCAGCCCCATCCAGGCGGTGAAGCCCGGCATGCCGGCCACGCCTAATGACAGGGAAGGGTGTTCAGGGTTGCTTCCCAGACTGACCACCCCCTGGCCGTCAGACAGGGCGTAATCCTGCCAGCCTGACCAGGCCATGACCCAGTCGTCTTTTTTAAATTCCGGGTGACGGGAACGGATAACCCGGCTGATGGTTCCGCCCACCATAACCTCACCGATAGCCACCGGCGGAGCGTAGGAAGGGGCATCACTCATCCGGCCACGCATATAAGGGTCGAGAGATAAATAGACGGTGCGCAGCAGGATCTGTCCTTCATCCGGCGCAGGGATCTCCGCATTTTCGAGGCGGAAATTATCAGAGGCCGGACAGCCATCGGGACGGGAAGCCAGTACCCAGCGGCGGTTGGTGTGTTCTGTCTGTGGCATAATATCTCCCGTAATTAAATTAGACCAGTCGTCTAGATGGTATGTAAAAACAACATTCAGGGTAAGGGGATAAGTCAGTAAACGCACATAATGGCAAACTGAATTATAGTCCCAGTAGCCGTTTTGTCAGGATCATTGCCGCCTCCAGTGACAGTCGCTCACCGGATATTTTGCCCAGCAGACTGGCACCAAGCCACAGCTGGTAAAGGTTACGGGCAAATGCTTCACTGCCTTCCGGCGGGATCTGAAAATTATCCTGTGCGGCCAGCTGGTCTATCAGGGTAGCCAGCCGGCCGATAATCTGCCCGGTCCCCTGGTTCAGTACCGCACGCATCCGGTCAGATAAGTCACTGACCTCGGCACCCAGCTTGACGGCCAGGCATTTATGGCCTTTCGGAACCTGCTGGTTGTCTGTCTCCAGCCAGCCTTGCCAGTAGCGCATCAGCGTATCCGCGGCACAGGTGCCGGTAGTGATTAAACGATCCATTTCTGCCATATACCCGCAAAAATAATCTTCCAGCATCGCGCTGCCAAACTCTTCTTTGGACGAAAAATAGTAATAGAAAGATCCTTTCGGGATACCGGCCGCGGTCAGAATTTCATTCAGGCCAACGGCGGAGAACCCTTTGCGGGTAATGATTTCTTTTGCAACCTGCAACACCCGCTGCCGGTTTTCATTGACTGACGGTGATATGTTCATCTGCTGAACGGGCCTCGTATTTTAAATGGCGGATGCAGGCTCAGATGCCGGAAACCGGAGGAAATAACAGTATAAACAGCGGCGATTCCCTCAGCCACCCCTCTGTGCGGAATACCGCGGGTCCGCAATATCCGCGGGTTTTGCCGTACCGCGCCGGCCACAGATCACGCTGCCGCGCGCTCCGTATTCTGCGGTGGTTAATATTATAACGATGCTCGCTGCGGAATGGCCGGAAGCAATAGTGACAGTGTCACTATTATTGCGCGCTAATGGTTGTCTGATCGCTTGCCGGCCAGCGGGCTGGCAGTCACCCTCAGGGGATCAACGCTACAGAGTACTGACTTCTGTGAATATTTTTGTATTATAGCCCCGCAGCCGGGGATTATCCGGCGCTGTTTAAAGTACCGCCCCGGGCGGTACTGTCATTTTATCGCACAGGGGACGGGCAGTATGGAACGACTGGAATGTGACCGGATGTTTATTGCGGTGGTGGAAGCAGGCAGTTTTACCGCTGCAGCCCGGCGGCTGCATACCAGCCACGGCCAGGCCTCGAAATTAATTTCCAGACTGGAACATATTCTCGGTGTTCAGCTGTTTCGCCGCAGTACCCGTTCACTGGCGGTCACTGAGGTCGGGCTGGCCTATTATCAGCGGGTCCGCGCACTGATTGATGAATACGATGCACTGAATGATGCCATCCGCCATACTTCTGAAGCCCCGGCGGGCCGGTTACGTATTTCGGCACCTGTCACTTTTGGTACCACGCAGTTAACCCCGCGGCTGATCGATTTTGCCGGTCGCTATCCGGATATTGAACTGGATGTCAGTTATGCCGACCGGCTGGTAAATATTATTGATGAAGGTTTTGATCTGGCGCTGAGGATAGGCTCTCTGCCGGACAGCAGCCTGATGGCCCGTAAATTATGTGATATCAGGATCTTACTTGTCGCTTCGCCGCAGTATCTGGCACGCCGCGGAACACCGCAACACTGGTCTGCGCTGGAACACCATGACTGTATTATCGATACCAATTTTCGCGACCCTTTTCGCTGGCCATTTTCTGCACCTGCCGGGGGCCTGCAGGAACAGGCGGTCAGCGGGCGTCTGAAATTTTCCAACGCCGAAGTCTGTCTGCAGGCAGTCACAGCCGGTCTGGGAATTGCCCGTTTGCCGACTTTTGTGGCCGGAGATGCCCTGAAACGGCTGCAGGTTGTTACGGTACTGGACGATTATGCCCCCGCACCTCTGGGATTATTTGCCCTTTATCCGCCGGCAAAATATCTGGCGCATAAATCCAGGGCGATGATTGATTATCTGGCAGAGACCTTTACGGCGATACCGGACTGGGATCAGGGCTGGTGATTATTTCCATTATGGAAATTAAGATGCGCCCTGTGGGCGGCTAATCAGTGTGGCCCCGATAAGGTAGTCTTGTTAGCAACAACACCTTATTGAGGAAATAATCATGACCGATCATCGTACTGCCCCTTATGCTGTTCTGCTGCTACGCGTTACCCTCGGAGTGCTGTTTCTGGCTCACCTCGGGCTGAAGTTATTTGTCTTTACCCCGTCGGGAACGGCGCAATACTTTCAGTCACTGGGACTGCCCGGCGGGCTGGCGTATCTGGTCATGTTGCTGGAGCTGGCGGGCGGGCTGGCATTAATTCTCGGGGTATACGCGCGTATTGCCGCGGTGGTGTTAATCCCTTTGTTACTGGGCACTATTGTTACGGTACATGGTCCGGCAGGATTCTTCTTTACTGATGCCAACGGTGGCTGGGAGTTCCCTGCTTTCTGGATTATAGCTCTGCTGGTGCTGGCATTAAGCGGTGATGGTAAGTACGCGTTAAAACCAACATTCCGTCACTGAGCCGGAGGGCATTATGTTAGTCAATGGACAATGGAGCGCCGACTGGCATCCGGTACAGGCAGTCGATAAACAGGGCGGCTTTGTCCGCCAGGTGTCCGGGTTTCGCCACCAGATCACGCCTGACGGTAAGGACGGTTTTCAGGCAGAGGCGGGGCGCTATCATCTGTATGTGGCATTTATTTGCCCCTGGGCGTCACGCACCCTGATGGCCCGTAAACTGAAAGGGCTGGAGCAGGTGATCACTGTGTCGGTGGTCGAGCCCTGGTTGCTGGACCAGGGCTGGCACTTCGGGGATTATCCGGGGTCTGTGGCAGATCATGTGAATCATAGCCGCTGGCTCCATGAAATTTATACGCGGGCAGACCCGCAGTATACCGGCCGTGCGACGGTACCGGTATTGTGGGACAAAAAAACGGCGACGATTGTGAACAATGAGTCAGCAGATATCCTGCGTATGCTGAACAGCGGCTTTGGTGCATTAGCGGAGAATACGATTGATTTGTATCCACCGGATTTGCAGGCGGAGATTGATGCGCTGAACGATGAAATCTATCCGGCACTGAATAACGGTGTCTACCGGGCCGGTTTCGCGACAACCCGCCACAGTTATCAGCAGGCTTTCAGCGATGTTTTCTCGATGCTCGATCGGCTGGAACAACGAATGAGTGATGGCCGTCATTTTCTGCTCGGTGACCGCTTTACCGAGGCGGATATCCGGCTGTTTGTGACACTGATCCGTTTTGATGCAGCCTATTTCGGTCTGTTCAAGTGTAATCAGTATCCTCTGACGGCCTTTCGGTCACTGTATGCCTATACCCGGCGTATTTTGCAGCTGCCGGGCGTCCGCGAGACGGTAAATATCGACCATATAAAACAGGGATACTACTCTATTAAGGCACTTAACCCGACGGGGATTGTCCCGGCCGGGCCTGACTTAAGCGGACTGGGACTATAAGAGGGTGATATGAGCAAGAAAATAGTGATCCTGCTGCACGGTGTCGGCAGTAACGGTGCCGACTTACAAGGGCTGGGGGATTTCTGGCAGGCATCAATGCCGGAAGTGATTTTTGTGGCCCCTGACGCGCCGCAGCATTGTGATATGGGTAGCGGTTATCAATGGTTTAGTGTTAATGGTGTGACAGAACATAACCGGCCACAGCGGGTGGTCGCTGCCCGTGAATCTTTTGATGCTGTTATCCGGGCTATTCTGGACCGGCATCAGATAACTGCCGAAGATCAGGTGATACTGACCGGGTTTTCACAGGGCAGCATTATGTCGCTGGATGCGGTGGTTCGTGATGCACTGCCGCTGGCCGGAGTAGTGGCATTTTCGGGGCGGCTGGCTTCCCCGCCGCCGTTCTATCCGGCGAACGGCACCAGGGTTCTGTTGATCCACGGCCAGGCAGATCCGGTGATCCCGTGGACTGAAAGCCGTGATGCACAGCAGCAACTGGCAGATGCCGGGGCCGCAGCAACCTTTATCCCTGAACCGGGTTTACCCCACACGATTTCTGCTCAGGGTATTGCTCACGGCGGAGAGTTTATCCGTCAGCGTTTTGGCCTGTAACCGGGGTTAACCTGTCGCCGGACAACAAACGGTTGTTACGCTGTTGGCCGGCAATCAGCGGTCTTTCGGATAAAATCTGCTGTTTTACAGTCAGTTGTGGGAAAAACTGTTGCCGCTGAATATCATATTCTGTCTGCGGTCTGTTATGATGCTGCAGACTGAAATACAGGAGGTGACAGGTGAAAGGACGTGAAAAATCCCCCGGGCGACGTTCACAGGCGGTTGCTGCGAAACGCACAGCCATTGTGAATGCCGCACTGTCTTTATTTTCACAGTATGGTTTACATGGCACTCGCATCGAGCAGGTTGCTGCTCTGGCTGCTGTATCAAAAACCAATCTGCTGTACTACTTCCCTTCAAAAGAACAACTTTATCTGGCGGTGTTGCAGGATATTCTGGCGATCTGGCTGGCTCCCTTACGGGCGTTACATGCAGATCAGCAACCGCTGCAAGCCATTAACCACTATATTCGTCTGAAACTGGAAGTTTCCAGAGATCATCCGCAGGCATCGCGGCTGTTTTGTCTGGAAATCCTGCAGGGAGCTCCGGTCTTACATAAGGAACTGGAAGGTAATTTACGTGAGCTGGTGGATGAAAAAGCCGCACTTATCCGGCACTGGATTTCTGCGGGGCAGCTGGCAGAGGTCGACCCGCGGCAGCTGATTTTTATGTTATGGTCAGTCACCCAGCATTATGCGGATTTTGCGGTTCAGATACGCTCAGTGACCGGGAAATCGCTGCAGGATCCTCAATTTTTTGCCGATACCCTGCAAAATATTCAGACGGTTATTGGCAGGGGGTTGTGCCCGCAGCAGGCATGACTGTGCTGCGGCTATTGCTTTTTTTGGCGTTACAGTCCCGGAATTGATATTTCCCTTTTGGCGGGTTTCAGGCTGAACTGTACAGACGGGCACTCAGCGGGGAAATGAGCATGATACGACAATTACGGCAACAGCTGGCACGGATTCGCGGCCTGATAAAACGCAGCCCGGCGGCTGACAGGGTAAAAGACAGTCATCTGTTACTGGAATCGATGATCCCGATCCTTGGTTTATATGGTATCGGGCCCGGCCATCTTGATTACCGGCAGGCACATAATGATGAATAGTCATCATCATCATCGCTTGTTACGGGTGACCTACTGGAATGAGCTGTGCTACGGGGCGTCCACGGCCAGTGACCGGAGACTGGCTGTCAGGAAAACCGGCAGGCATCATCAAAATCCAGCCGTGGCAGACGGCTGTGTAACTTACTGCTGTCACTGTAGCCCGGATTCACCGGCATATTTACCCGCCAGTCACTGCCTTTAAAAAAGTGGCATTGATTATTTGCGCATCAAGCCCGGCCATGAGACCGACATCCGGCACGCGGGCAGCCATCATAAATTAAGTGCGGACTGCTCAACAGGGGGGGCATCGTTACCTCCGAATACACACAACCAGTCAGCCTTTGTGCCCCGGACATCAGGGGTGCGGGTAATTATGCTGAAAATAGCGACCAGTGACAGGGGTAACAGAATCTCCTGCAGCAAAGACTGCAGGAGGCGGTACCGGACAGAGCCGGTTACCGGGGGTTATTCAAAACAGACGTGCGGGTTATCAGCCAGTGGCACGAAGGTTTTACCGTCGCTATCCAGTGCCTGTACCTGGCCGCTTTCAATATCAAACACCCAGCCATGCAGGTGGATCTGATTATTGCGCAGGGCGACGGCGACGGACGGATGGGTTTTCATGTTATTCAGCTGAGCAATAACGTTTTCACGTACCATGGCGCTGACTTTATGTTCTTCGTCCGGATAACTGTTTTTCTCGACAACGGCTTTCGCTGCATCGGCATAACGCAGCCAGTGTTCGACAGCAGGCATAGTATCCATGCACTGGCATTTGGCGATAGCGCCCATTGCACCACAGTTAGAGTGGCCACAGATGATAATGTCTTTTACGCCCAGCGCGACAACAGCATATTCGATGGTGGCAGAGACGCCGCCCGGCTCCGGGCCGAAAGACGGAACGATATTGCCTGCGTTACGGATCACAAATAACTGACCAGGTTCCTGCTGGGTCACCAGTTCCGGGACCAGACGGCTGTCTGAGCAGGAAATAAACAAGGCCTTAGGATTCTGACTGTCTGCCAGGCTATGGAATAATTCTTTTCGCTCAGGATATACTTCGGTCTGAAAGTTCAGAAACCCTTGAATAATTGTTTTCATAACTCGCCCAAATGATAAAAAAATCGGCTTAATCATAGAACGAATGTCCGGCAGGGGGAAGTCCCCGCGCTAAAAGCTATTATTAATCGGCCGGTTCTTAGTGACGTTGTCACTTATCAGCCACCTGCTGACAGCAATCGTGGCGGAAGATAATCACCGGCAGGCAGTATATTTTGATACTTGTTTCGACCGCGATTTAAAGCTATTACTGATTGTCTTATCGGGATTATCCGGCCGGTGATGGTCAGAAAACCAGGAAATTACAATGCATCAGCCTCAGATTATTATTGTACAAACCGGCACTCCGCCGGAGGATATTCGCCAGCAGTATGGTGACCTGCCAGACTGGTTCAGCCAGGCGATTGGCGTCCCCCTGAAGGAGATACTGGTGGTCCGTGTGTTTGACGGCGACGAGCTGCCGGCACCGGATCCCCGGCGGCTGGCGATTATTACCGGTTCCTGGGCGATGGTGACCGAAAAACTGCCGTGGAGTGAAAAAACCGCAGCGTGGATCCGCAGTGCTATGGCAGTCAGTATGCCCCTGTTCGGGGTTTGTTACGGACACCAGTTGATGGCTTATGCTCTGGGGGGCGAAGTCCGCTATCTGGATTCTGTTCGCGAAACCGGCTGCCTGTCCGTCAGCCTCAGGGAAGCGGCAAAGAATGATCCTTTAGTAGGTACACTGCCGGACAGCTTTCCCGCACACCTGACACATATGCAAACTGTCAGCCGTGCCCCGCAGGGGGCTAAAGTTCTGGCGGATTCTGCGGCTGACGGACACCAGATTGTGCGTTACGGGCCAAATGCTGTTTCGACCCAGTTTCACCCGGAATTTACGGTGGCTGCCGCCAGAGCCATGACTGCACGTAACAGTGAAATATTTGCCGCCGAAGGGCGCGATACTCAGGCGATCATTGATGGCATCACCCAGACCCCCGAGGCAACCCGGCTGTTAACCGCATTTATTGCTCAGTACGTGGCCGGATACCGGCCACAATAGCAGACAGTGTAACAGGGTATGCTGCCTGCTGCTGTTTCCGGCCGGGGCTGCGGCAAATGTGTAGTCCTGTGGCGGATTATTGTTTCTTTAGCCGGCTGATACTGAGCATCACCGCCAGGCCGCCGGACAATACTGCCAGCCATAACGCAGTCTGTACGCCGTGGTATTCCTGCAGCAGGCTGTGCTGACCGGACAGGGCGAGGATCACTCCGACAATCGCGGTTCCCAGACACTGTCCGAACATGCGCATTATTGCCAGCACCCCGGAAGCATAACTGCTGTGTTCTCTGGCGACATTAGACAGCATTTCACGGTTATTCGGACTCTGAAAGCAGCCGAAGCCGATGCCACAGACCAGACTGCGTAAGCAGATATCCCACGCTGCGGCATTGTCCGGTAACAGGGCCAGCAGGATCAATCCGGTGACAAATATTCCCAGCCCGAGGGTCGAGATAATGGCCGGAGGGATACGGTCGGAAAGGCGTCCGGCGTGGGGAGCCGCGAGGATAATACCGAGGGGCCAGGGAGTAAACAACAGTGCCGAAAAGAAGGCGCTGTGTCCGTAGATATTCTGGAACAGAAACGGTAACGCAATAAAAGTGATTCCCTGGCTGACAAATGAGGCCATTGAGGTGATGGCGGCCAGAGAAAAGCGTGCAGACGAAAAAATATTCAGGGGCAGCAGGGGGGCAGCAGCGTTGCGTTCAACCGCGATAAATGCCAGTCCTGCAACTAACGCCAGTAAGCCGTAACCCGCTGCCAGCAACAGGTCATGGCCGGAAAGCCCCGGACTGCCGGGCGCAGCGAGACTGTCGGCGGCCATAATCAGCGCGCCGGGGATAATGGCCGATAATACTGCGCCTGTCATGTCGAAAGGCAGTGATATTTTCTGTGAACGGCCCGGTAATACCCGTAATGTCAGTATCACTGCAATGATCCCCGGTGGAAGGTTAATCGCAAACAGCCATTGCCAGCTCATGACCGACAGTATTGATCCGCCGAGTATCGGCGCAATGGCAGTGCCTGATGCAACCAGCAGAGCATTCATCCCGAGAATACGTCCCAGCAGCCGGTTTGGAAATACGGAACGCAGTATCGCGGGGCCAATGCTGAGTGTCGCCGCCCCGCCAATTCCCTGTAAAATACGCATCCCGATCAGGGTATGAGGATCCGCTGACAGGGCGCAGCCCAGTGAAGACAAGGTGAAAATGATCTGACCTGCGGCAAATAAGTGCCTGAAGCCGATACGGGTGGCCAGGGCTGCAAAAATAGCCAGCGTCATAGCCGCCGCCAGCAGGTAGCCATTTGAGACCCAGACCACTTCTGAGGCAGGTACGCCCATAGCTCTGGCTATCTGTGGTAAGGCGATATTTACCATAGAGCCGTCAAAGACGGACATGGCGGTGGTCATCATTACCGCAATCATTGCCAGCCGTCGCGGCCGGCCGGGTAAGCCTTCATCACCCGGTAAATCTGAAAATAGCATGCTTTATAACTCCGCAGGCGGTCCTGTAAAAATAGAATAATGACGTTCTTTTATCGCAGCAGAAGGGGGCAGGCCGGGGATCCGTAACTGACTGATGCTTTAAAAACAGTATATTAGCTTGATGACGCTCTGCCGCAAGCAGTCAGTTATTTCAGTATATGAACTGCTGCAGAAAAACGCTGTATCCGTCCGGCAGTCAGGTTAGGATGAACCGGCCGGTATTTTCCGGAAAACATTACCGATGGTGGAGCCTTGTTATGTATAGCGAATTTATCGATCTCCCTTCTCCCGCGCCGGGCATGACCCTGCAATTAACCAAATATACTTTTGGTGATGTGTGCGCCGGCAGAACGGCGTATTTTCAGGCAGGATTGCATGCTGATGAACACCCCGGATTACTGGTGTTACAGCATCTGAAGCAGCTACTGGTGCAATGTGAGCGGGAATGGCGATTGTCTGGGGGAGTAGTGATCATTCCTGTCGCCAATCCGGTCGGGCTGATGCAAAACGTCTCCGGTCATGTTACCGGCCGTTATCATCTGGCTAACGGGGAGAACTTCAATCGTAATTTTGCCGATCTTCAGGCAGTACTGACCCGTGATGGCGCACAGACGCTCAACAGTAATGCACGGCAGGATTGCCGGGCATATATCACCCGCCTGCTGGGTGACGTAAGGCCGGCAGATACGGTCTCCGCCATAAAGCACAGTCTGCTGAGCGAGGCTTTACAGCATGATGTGGTCATCGATTTACATTGTGATCAGTCGGCAATTCTGCACCTGTACACTAACCGTTGTCATCATCTGCGGGCAGTGAACCTGGCAGCCTCGCTGGGGGCGGAAGTCATTATTGAAGAACAACTTGCCGGTGGCCAGCCGTTTGATGAGTCGGTATTACGTTGCTGGCAATGGTTTGCTGAACATAAAGGACTGGCGGCGGAGGATATCCCGTTTACGGTCACTGTGGAGTTGCGGGGCCAGGCCGATGTCAGTGACCTGCTGGCAGCCAGAGATGCAGAAGCACTGCTGCGCTTTCTGGAAACAGAAGGGATAGTCGCGGCCCGGCAAACGGAAGCCCCCGACTGCAGCCAGGTGGTCTGCTACCCGTTAGAAGGTGTCAGCTATTTGCAGGCACCGGCCGAAGGGATTATTAGCTGGCAACGACAGCCGGGGGACAAAGTGGTTGCCGGAGACTTACTGGCAGAGGTGGTCATCCTGAGCGGGGCAGAAGAAAATAACCGTTTGCCGGTACTGAGCCCGCAGGATGGCCGGCTGGTAACCCGGCCACTGATCAGTTACGTCCGCCAGGGACAGAATATTGGTATGCTGGCGGGGTATCAGCCGCATAATGACCGCCGCGGCGGGACCTTATTATCTGACTGAGTTGACGTAAAGCCCGTCCGCAGGCAGGCGGGGAGGCTGATAGTTGTCCGGTGATGGTTATCAGATGATCCGCAGAGGAAGATGAATTAAAGCATTTACTTTTTAATACCTTAAAAAATAATGTGATATTTATCGCAAGCTTAATGTTAACATATTCGCCGCACAGCATTTTCCTGTCGGCATCTGCTGACAGGTAAGTGTAATAATTTCCTCCACCCTGACAAAGATAAGAAAATTCAATTCATGCAGTTATGTAGTTTTAAACTTAAAGCCACCGGTCACCATAGTTTTGGCATCATCAGAGACAACGGTGTTACCGATGCCGGTAAATATCTTGACTATGCAGATCTGAAAGCGGTTCTGACTGCTCAGGCCTTAGATGAGCTAAATGGACTCGCTGACCGCCCTGTGGATTATTCCCTTGATGAAATTACCTTTTTACCGGTAATTGAAACTCCGGGAAAAATCCTGTGTGTCGGCATGAATTATTCAGAAAAACGCAAAGAGTTCGGTGAAACTAACCCGGCACCGACCCTGTTTGTCCGCTTTGCCGATACCCTGACTGCGCATCAGATGCCATTACAGAAACCGGCCAGCAGTGAGCAGTTCGATTATGAAGGCGAACTGGCGGTAATTATCGGTAAACCTGCACATCAGGTGGCTGCGGAAGATGCCCTGCAGTATGTTGCCGGATACAGCTGTTTTATGGATGCCACGGTACGCGATATGCAATTCACCTGGTTTACCGCCGGTAAAAACTGGCCGGCGACCGGTGGATTTGGTCCCTGTATGACCACCAGTGATGAAATCGCGGATCCGCAGCAACTGGATATTAAGACCTTTTTAAACGGTCAGCAGGTACAGCATGATTCGACGGCCAATATGATCCATACGGTGGCGAATATTATTGCTTATGTAACCTGTTTTACGCCGCTGGCCCCGGGAGATGTAATTATTACCGGTTCACCGGGCGGTGTAGGTAAATCAAGGACTCCGCAGCTGTTTATGTTCCCGGGAGATAAAATCTCTGTCGAGATCAGTCAGATTGGCGAACTGGCTCATACTATCGCCTGATACAGCCCCCTCCCTTGCGGCAGTACGCAGTGATTGCGTCTGCCGTCTGTTTTCCGCCTTCGATACTCTTTTCTTCGTCCGTCAGGGCGCAATATCCCGCTAATCAGAATACTGCCGGTCAGTGAACACTGATTTTTTACCCGCAGAATAACGGCTGGCGCAGAGACGACCGTCACCGGCCGCCGGAGGGTCAGGCTTTTACTGGCTGGCAGTGACTGACGCGGAACAGGCGGCGACAGTAATCGAGGAAGTAGCCGTACAGCGCACCCATCATCACAGAGACCAGGATATTGGAGCTGACGGCAGCGCTAATCTGGTGCCAGTCAGCGCCGACAAACCATAAAATAGTGACGTAGACCGGTGACTGGAAAGTGACATAACTGAAAACATCAGCACTGCTTTTCATCCAGCCTGATTTTCTGATAGTTAATGACTTCCGGATAATCCAGTCGCGGTACAGGCCATAGGGCACCGCAATAATAATATTTACCGGAATAGCGACCAGTCTTGACGATAATGATTGTTCGAAACTCATCCCCGAAAGGAAAATCTCTATCATCATATTAACGACGGTGCAGTACACCACCATCGCAAAGGTGTCTGCTACCGCATGACGCAAGCGGGACTGCGCAGAGTACATGGTTGTATTCCCCGGGATATAGTCAGTAATGCCGTAAAAATCGCCGAATGGCAGAGATTTTTGTGGTGTATTTTATGGCGTGCAGAGTATATCCCTGCCATTGAAATGGCAACTAGCTGAAAATTTTTATTTATCGACTTTTTGTCGATAAAGTTCTCTGTAATCACAGACTTTTTGCCTGCCACGCTACTTTTATGCTTCCTGTTTGTTTATTTTTAATAAATTCAATCAGATAGATTTTATGTTTTTGCGGGTCAGGTACGCGGCTAGTGTCTGATTGTGCGGTTGTCGTTTATCTGACGGGATAAATGACTATGCTGGTGGCAAACAACTGTCGTGGCTAGCGGGCCATGGACGGGTAAACAGCATACTATTCTCAGGCGGTATATCATGAAAAAAATTGGTTTTTTATCCTTCGGCCACTGGACGCCTTCTTCCCGCTCGGCCACAGTCAGTGCCGCAGATGCCCTGACTCAGTCGATTGAACTGGCCGTGGCGGCTGAAGAGGCGGGGGTAGATGGTGCATATTTCAGGGTTCACCATTTTGCCAGACAACTGAGCGCCCCTTTTCCGTTACTGGCCGCTATCGGTGCCCGGACCCGTAAAATAGAAATTGGTACCGGAGTTATCGATATGCGTTATGAAAACCCGCTGTATATGGCCGAACAGGCAGCGGCGACAGATTTGATTAGCGGGGGCCGGTTACAGCTGGGGATCAGCAGGGGATCCGGTGAACAGGTTATTGATGGCTGGAGTTACTTTGGTTATCGCCCGCAGCAGGGGGAATCGGACGCTGATATGGGGCGTCGTCATACCGGCACTTTTCTTGATGTCTTAGGTGGTGAGGGATTTGCCAGACCAAATCCGCGGCCGATGTTTCCCAATCCTCCGGGACTGTTGCGGCCGGAACCGTTTTCCGAAGGATTGCGTGAGCGAATCTGGTGGGGTTCCGGTTCTAACGGCACCGCGCGCTGGGCCGCGGAGCAGGGGATGAACTTGCAGAGTTCGACCCTTAAAGATGATGAAACAGGAGAACCGTTCCACGTTCAGCAGGCAGAGCAAATTCGGACCTACCATCAGGCCTGGGCGCAAGCTGGTCATACCCGTAGTCCGCGGGTTTCGGTCAGCCGCAGTATCTTTGCTATTACCAGCCAGCAGGACTGGGATTTTTTTGGCGGGATGGCTCAGGGCGGAGATCAGATTGGCTATCTGGATGAACACACCCGCGCTATCTTTGGTCGCAGCTATGCCGCAGAGCCTGACAAACTGATCGAACAACTGGCGGCTGATGAAGCGGTTGCGCTGGCCGATACTTTACTGCTGACCATACCGAATCAGCTGGGCGTTGATTACTGTGTGCATCTCATGGATACCCTCCTCAGGGAGGTGGCTCCGGCGCTGGGCTGGCGGTAAAACCGGCGAAAAGCTCCCCGCAACTGACCGGAATGGGAGAAACTGTATATATATACAGTACCTCGTATTCCGGTCATTTTTGTTTAAAAAAAATGCAAAAACGGTGATTATCCCTGGTATTATAACTGTTAATAAGAATCATTAGCCTTTGCAATCGATATTATCAGAGACCTCTTCGTCATCCCGGTTTAACAATAATCGCCTTACTCTGTTAACGGACAGCCATGACCGGCGACTATGTGAACTGATTTTAACATTCCGAAAAGCCATTAATTATTAATTCCTTTTAAAATAACAAGTTAAATTAATCTCCAGGACTTTTCGATTTCCTTTATTGCAACCACCAATTCACATTCACAAAATACTGTTAACTTAAACTGTAATTTAATTTATGAAAGTGTAAATTTATGGTTACTTTTTGAGATTTATTCTGCTGCTGAGAGATAGAATCACAGGGCGTGAGTACTGTCGTCGCGGACAGATGTGTCTAATACGTATCAAGGAAATTTATGAATAACAACAATAAGCCTGATCAACGGCAGCAGCTGAGCGAGCAAGGCCTGCGTCGTCGCCGGTTGCTTGGCCAGACCAGCGGGCTGGTGGCGACGTTTGCCATAGGTTCGGCAGTGGCCGGCGCAACACTCAGTAACAGCGCAACCGCAGCACCTGCACCTGCACCGGCAGCCCCGGATACCCGGACCCTGAACCAGTTTATGAAAACATCACGTTTTCTGACCGGACACCACAGTCTTGATCTGACTATGGGTGAGCGTTTGTATGTTGCCTTTGCAGATAAAAATCCGCAGTTCACAACTCAGCTGGCGGCACTGAACCAATGGATAGCCGATAAACAGCCCGCAGATGTCGAAGCCCTGCAGAGTCAGTTACAGGGGCAACCGCTACATGACCTGATGATGTCAGTGATTAAAGGCTGGTATCTGGGAGTGACTGATGACAGTCACCATGCAAAAGTTTACGGCTACCAGAATGCCCTGATGTATCAGGTGCCAAGAGACGGGATGGTGATTCCTACCTACGCACATAATGGTCCCGATTACTGGACTGCCGATCCGCCTCCGGTCGATCGTCTGCTGACCTTTTAAACAGAACACAACAAACTTCACGGTCGCGGTATACCGTCCGACTGTGGCTTTTTATTGTCTGCTGTTGTTACCCGTAACAAAGGTCTGATAGCAGAAATTTTTCCGGAGTTAATGTGAAATATCAGAAAGCGATACATGCAAAAAAAGCAGCCGGTTTTCGCCGAACGCTGCTGAGTGTCTGTCTCGGGGTCAGCGCATTAGGTGCACTGCCGGCATTTGCCGCGGAGCAGGTTCCTGTCAGTCAGCCCGCGGTAGATAACAGCGCCGATGCCTTACTTAAGCAAGGGCATTACCTGGCGATAGCCGCTGACTGTGCGGCTTGTCATACTGATCCAGAGACGAAGAAAACCTTTGCCGGTGGTTATGCTATTCACTCCCCGATGGGCGTCATTTATTCGACCAATATCACGCCGTCGAAGCAGTACGGGATTGGTAATTATACAGAAGCACAGTTCGAACAGGCAGTACGTCACGGTATCCGTGCCGATGGCAGCCATCTGTACCCGGCGATGCCTTATACCTCTTATGCCGGGCTGACAGATAAAGATGTCCATGCCCTGTATTACTACTTTACCCACGCGGTACAGCCGGTGGAGCAGGCAAACCGGCCAACTAACCTCGGTTTCCCGTTTAATATCCGTCAGGCGATGTGGGGCTGGAACCTGTTGTTCCTGAACCAGAAACCTTATCGTGATGATCCGTCACAGAGTGCTGACTGGAACCGCGGTAAATATCTGGTAGCTAACCTTGAGCACTGCGGTGAGTGTCATACGCCGCGTAATATCATGATGGGTACCGAAACCGGGAATGCTGAGTATAGCGGTGCCGCATTAGGCAGCTGGTATGCACCTAACCTGACATCAGATCGTCTCAGCGGCCTGGGCAGCTGGCAGCGTGATCAGTTAATGACTTACCTGAAAACCGGTCATGTGACCGGCAAAGCCCAGGCCGCCGGACCGATGGCCGAAGCGATTACCAACAGCCTGCAATATCTTGATGATAAAGATATCGGGGCCATTGTGACCTATCTGCAAAGTCTGCCGGCGGTCAGCCAGCCTCATCAGGCGAAACCTACCGGTGATTTCGGGACATCGGCGGGTGCCAATCCGGACTCTGCGGTACGTGGCACCCAGCCGATGGGATCAGCGCTGCCTGAGGATATGAGCGGAGAGGCACTTTACGATACCACCTGTGCCAGCTGTCACCAGTCTTCCGGTGCCGGTACCGAAGATCATTTCTATCCGTCGTTATTCAATAATACCGCGACCGGGGGGAATACACCGAACAACCTGGTTTCGGCCATTCTGTTCGGTGTACAGCGTGAAGTGAAAGGTAAGCAAGTGCTGATGCCGGCTTTCGGACCAGGATCTGATGTTCAGTCATTAAATGATCAGCAGGTTGCGAAACTCAGTAATTATATCTTTAAACAGTTTGGCAACCCACAGCTTTCGGTTACCGCGGATCAGGTGAAAACCTTGCGTGAAGGGGGAGCTCAGCCTTTCCTGGCGAAATACGCGGCTGCCGGCTCGGTGGCAGGCGGAATTATTCTGCTGCTGATTATTGTTTTAATTATTGTACGGGTTTCACGTAAACGTCGCTGAGATACCGGGACTTATTGAATTTGTAGTATTTAGAGGTGGTTATGTCTGAACAATATAGCGCAGATGTGGTAGTGGTTGGTGGCGGCATCTGTGGTGGTACTGTAGCAAAAGAACTGGCGGAAGCCGGGTTATCCGTATTAGTGCTGGATGCTGGTCCGCGCTGGGAAAGGGGTGAAGTGGTTGAGAACTGGCGTAATATGCCGCCGGTGAATAAAGCCGAATCTGATTATGCGACACCTTACCCTGCAGAGCCCTGGGCGGTTCATCCGCAGCTGAACCCCTATAATAATTATCCTCAGGTGACCGGCCCGGATGCGAGCGCTTTCCGTCAGGGAATGATTAAAGGGGTCGGTGGCACCACCTGGCACTGGGCAGCCTCCTGCTGGCGTTTTCTGCCTCATGACTTACAACTGTATTCAACCTATGGTGTTGGCCGTGACTGGGTAGTGACTTACGATGAGCTGGAAGATTATTACTACCGTGCGGAAGTCCTGATCGGGGTTAATGGGCCGAACGATACTTCCCTGAAATATGTTGCACCGCGTAAAAAACCATTCCCGATGGAACCTATGCCTTATGGCCCGGCTGACCGTCTGTTTACCAAAGTGGTTGCCACGGCAGGCTATGATAATACACCGGTGCCTCAGGGCCGTAACAGCCGGCCTTATGATGGTCGTCCGCAATGTTGTGGTAATAACAACTGTATGCCTATTTGTCCGATCGGGGCGATGTATAACGGTATTCACAGTATTATTAAAGCGGAAAAAGCCGGAGCCAAAGTACTGCCAAATGCGGTGGTCTATAAATTCGATACGGACGAGAATAATAATATTACCGCGCTGTATTACTACGACCCGGATAAAAATTCACACCGTGTGACCGCACGTACGTTTGTGCTGGCAGGGAACGGGATTGAAACGCCGAAGCTGCTGCTGATGGCGGCTAACGATCGTAACCCGAAAGGTATTGCTAACAGTTCCGATATGGTCGGCCGTAATATGATGGACCACCCGGGGATCCTGATGAGCTTCCAGGCGGCAGAACCGGTCTGGACAGGGGGTGGATCGGTGCAGATGAGTTCTATCACCAACTTCCGTGACGGAGACTTCCGTCGTGAACAATCGGCAATTCAGATCGGCATGAACAATACCTCACAAAACCATAAAGCCGGTGTTAAAGCACTGCAAATGGGGCTGGTGGGTAAAAAACTGGATGAGGAAATTCGTCGTCGTGCGGCATGTGGAATGGATATCTATGTTAACCATGACATTCTGGCGAACCCGGATAACCGTCTGACCCTGAGTACAGAATATAAAGATAAGCTGGGCATTCCTTATCCGCATGTGACCTATGATGTGGGTGATTATGTCCGTAAGGCTGCGGTTTCTTCCCGCGAGCACCTGATGACTATCGCCAGGTTGTTTGGCGCGACCGAGATTGAAATGACCCCTTACTTTAACCCGAATAACCATATTATGGGGGGCACCATCGGCGGTCATGATCCGAAAGACTCGGTGGTGGATGGCTGGATGCGTACCCACGATCACCAGAACCTGTATATCGCTTCCGGCGGGGTTATGGCGGCAGCGGGTACTGTGAACTCAACCCTGAGTATGGTTGCTTTGTCACTGCGTGCCTGTGACAGTATTAAGCGCGACCTGCAACACGGTTAATTGTTCATTGTTTCAGGTATGATGACAGGCCCCGCGACGGGGCCTGATTTATTTGTGAGGAGGTCACAGGGAGGATGATGAAGCCGATTCCCCGGCCCGCGAGGGTGATAAGGGGCGGGAAGGACGGCTGTAATTGATCCCGATGGCGACAGCGATCAGGCAGCAACCGGCAAACAGTCTCAGCAGGGGAACATCGTTACCCCACAGCAGCATATTAATAATCAGCCCGACGGGCACATGCAATTCGTTGAAAACCGACAGGGTAGCCACTGAAACCAGAGTGCTGCCTTTTGCCAGCCAGTAACTGCCCAGCGCGGTAGCAACCACACTCAGATAAATAAGCACTGACCATTGGGCCCCGGACTGGGGTAAATGTCCCTGCTGCCCGAAAAAATAGTACAGGGGACCGGTAATACAGATAGCGCCAAGGAAGAAATGACCAAATAGTCGTGGCAGGGCGACATCCGGTTTATATTTCAGTAACAGCCGGCGGCACAACACCTGCCCGGCGGCAAACGTCAGGTTAGCCAACTGTAAAAGCCAGAAGCCTTTCCAGAAGTGTCCTGTCAGGGGATGATAGTGGATCACTATTCCGCCGGAAACGGCAAACATTGCCGCCAGCAGCGTCCATGGATTAAAACGCCGTTCCAGGGCATTATTGATCAGGCTGATATATAACGGTGTCTGGGTGGTAAATAACAGCATTTCCGGCACGGTCAGCAGAGTGTAGCTTTGATAGGACAGGGCATAGGTGATACCAAATTGCAGCGCACCTGCGGCCCAGAGACCGGCAATAAGCCGTGACGGCAGGTTCCGCCACACCATAAACGGCAGAAAAATAAGGGTACCTGCAAGGGTACGGATAAATACGGCAAAGTAACTGTCAACCTGGCCCGCCAGAAAATGGCCGGTCAGGCTAAAAGAAGAGCCCCAGAGAAAGGTAACGATCGCGAGATACCACACAGACTTGTAAACCTGTAGTTGAAAATAAAGTTTACGATTATAAAGAGACTCTTCACTACAGTGCAAGTGTCCGGTATCCTGCCAGCAGATATTGTATTGCTACTTCAGGTTGTCCCCTTAATGCAGACTTCAGAACACCCGCTGCCGGATTTTCTGGCTGATCGCCATTCCTGCCGTGCTTTTTTAACCGATGCCGTTCCCCTGACGGATATACAGACTATGCTTACCGCGGCCCGCAGCGCCCCGAGCGGCGCAAACCTGCAACCAGGGGCTTTCCATGTATTTACCGGACAACCCCTGCAGACGCTAACCCGCCGCTTATCGAAAATTGCTGAGACAACGCCGCCCGAAGAGGAGCTTTACAGTTATTTTCCCCGGCCGATGTCTGCGGTACTGAAACAACGGCAACGGGCGGCCGGTTATGCACTGTATCGGGCGCTGGGTATCGAAAAGCGTGATATTGCCGGACGAAAAGGTCAATTTGCTGCTAACTATCGCTTCTTCGATGCACCGGTTGGTATGGTTGTGACAATTCAGCGGGATATGGGGGCAGGCTGTTATATGGACCTCGGTATGGCGCTGATGAATCTGTTTCTGACCGCCGGTCATCTTGGCTACGGCTGTTGCGGTATCGGGGCGCTGGCAAATTACGGACGCGGTCTGCATCAGCTACTGGATCTTCCTGACGATCAGCTGGTGGTGTGTGGCATTGCGCTGGGGCGGCCGGACCCCCTGGCTGCGGTGAATCAGTTCCGTACCGACAGGGCGGCACTGGATGAGTTTTCTGTATTACATGGCTTTAATCAAGGAGAGCAAGGGCAATGAGTCAGTCACAACCGGCGATTTCTTACCACGGACGGCCTCTTGCGACGGCTCGGGGAGAGCAGGCGGAGGCATTACGCCTGCTGACTGAACGTTACGGCCGGGGAAAAAGTTTTCGTGCAGTCAGTCAGGCACCGTGGATCGAAACGGTGGCCGATAACGATCATATTGAATGTACTACCTGTGGCAGTAGTGGCGCGCCGAAAGTTATTCGTCGTCATCGTTTATCCTGGCAACGTACTTTTGATATCAATCAGCAGCTATTCGCACTTAATCATCATGATCGCAGTGCGGTATTTGGCGGATTAAACCATTCACTGTCACTGTATGGTGTCTGTGAGTCGTTACACCTGGGGATCCCTCTGCATGTTACCGGAGGCATGCGGCCACGTAATCAGATTGCTTTACTGGCAGAGTTTGCGGTAACGATTCTTTATATTACGCCGACCCAGTTGCGTTTACTGACCAGTAGCGGACAGCGATTACCTGATGTCCGGTTGATCCTGTGTGGCGGCGGTAAGCTGGATACGAAAACCCGTCAGCGGGCAATGGAATGTTTTCCTTCTGCGCAAATCCATGAGTTTTACGGTGCTTCAGAGACCAGTTTTATCACTCTGGCGGATGATCAGACCCCCGAAGGTTCAGTGGGCAAAGCTTATCCCGGAGTCCGTATTGATATCCGGCATCCGCGGGACGGTGCCGGTGAAGTCTGGGTAAGCAGTCCTTACCTGTTCGATGGTTACGCCGCAGGAGGCAGTGCTGAAACCCGTATTGACGGCGATTTTATCACCGTCGGCGAACTGGGCTGGCTGGATGAACAAGGCTATTTATGGCTCGCTGGCCGGCGCAGCCGAATGGTGACCATCGCCGATCAGAATGTTTTCCCGGAAGCCGCAGAAGCGATTATCAGCCAGCGACTGGAGCAGGGGGCTGTGGCGGTTATTGCCTGCGCTGACCCTCTGCGCGGGCATGTCCTGCATGCGTTTATTCAGGGTCAGGCGGATCCGTTGCTGGAAAAACAACTACGCGCCGATATCAGTCAGCAGCTGGGCAAAGAAAGGGTACCCCGCTGGTTTCATTTTATCGCTGACTTTCCGTTACTGAGTGGCGGTAAACCTGATCTGCAACGTCTGGAGGCATCGCTGAATACGTGAGTGTTATTATTGCAGCATTACGTACCGCAGTCGTTCCGCGCGGCGGTGCATTTAACCAGTTACAGCCACATCAGCTGGCGGCACCTGTGGCTGAGGCCTTATTAACCCAGGCAGGGATCGCCCGCGGTGAGGTTTCGCAGCTTATTCTGGCAAACTCCCTCGGTGCCGGGGGCAATCCGGCGCGGGTGACAGCGCTGGCGGCGGGGCTGGATCAGGTGTCCGGGATCAGTATTGATACCCAGTGTGCCGGAGGGCTGGATGCGGTCGCCCTGGCCTGCTCGCTGGTGGACTCGGGGATGGCTGATATTGTGATGGCTGGTGGTGCAGAAAGTTATTCCCGGCGGCCACTACGGGCCAGAACATTCCCGGACCAGCGGCCCGCCGAATTTTATACCCGGCCAGCATTTACCCCGCAGGCCGACACCGATCCGGATATGACCGAAGCGGCCAGCGCCCTGGCCGATAAGTATCATATCACCCGTCGTGAGCAGGATAATTATGCGCTGGAAAGTCATCGTAAGGCACTGCTGGCGGCCAGTGAGTTAGGGCGTGAGATTGTGCCGGTTGCCGGTGTAACGTCTGACGTATACAGCAGGGCCCTTTCGCCACGTCTGGCGCAGCGGGCACCGTTACTGGCAGGATCGGTCAGTCTGGTTTCCACCGCCGTTGAAGCAGATGGCGCTGCGCTTTGTGTTGTGGTGTCAGAGCAGGTGGCAGCAAGACTTCAGCCAGCCTTTGCCCTGACCTGCAACGGATATCAGACTGCCGGTGCTGACAGCCGTTTACCCGGAGCCGCGCCGGTTACGGTGATCCGCCGCTTATTTGAGCGTTATCCGCAGTTTGATCCGCGTCTCTGTGTGACAGAGATGATGGAGGCCTATGCGGCACAGGCGATAGTATGTATCCGGGAAAGCGGGCTGACTGCCGCGAATGTAAATCTGGGCGGCGGCGCGCTTGCCAGGGGCCACCCGATCGGTGCCTCAGGGACTATTCTGCTGTGTCGTTTATTCCATGAACTCCGCCGTCACCGGCAGCAACAGGGGGTATGTGCAATAGCGGCAGCCGGCGGAATTGGGTCGGCCATGCTGCTGAGCCGCTGGAACAGACCGGCGATATCATCCATGACGGGGTTGCCATAAGCCCGGTTCCCGGTTCCCGGTTTATGGCGTTATTGGCTTACTGAATCTGAAGGGGCGGAGCCCTTCTGTGGCGGTGGCATATTATATCGGGTGGGAAATAATAGCGCGGATATATTTCCCGTCCGGAAAAAAACGAATGGTTAATTTTTGTACATGGACGAAAAAAACAACCCTGTGATAGCATTTCGCGAATTATAAACAGGCGATTTCAGCATTATGCTTTTTAATTCGTATAATTAAACTATTAATTTTTACACCAGTAAGACTCCGATAAACGTTTTTATGTAAATAGTTTATTTTTATGTAAATAAACTCCACTCCGTTTATCTCTGTCAGTCGGTAAATACTCTGTGTGCTTATAAGTTTATATTCTGTTATTCATTTTTTTGTCTGTTGTTAATTAACTATGTTGTTTGTATTAATTTTTCCAATCCACCTTCAGGAGATGTACATGAAAGATAATCACCCGTTGCAGTCATCGCGCCGTGACGTATTGAAAAAAACCTTTGCCTTGTCACTGATATCAGTCACAGGCGCAGCGGCTATTCCGTTGCCGGCAATGGCGTTCAGCGATATCCTGAGTAAGGAAGAGCGTGATAAAATGACCCCTGATGAGATTATTGAACATTTCAGACAGGGTAATATCAGATTCCGTCAGAATAAGCCGATGGAGCATGATTACCTGGCGCAAAAACGCAGAACATCATCAGGACAATATCCTGCTGCAGTGATACTGAGTTGTATTGATTCGCGCGCCCCGGCTGAAATTGTACTGGATACAGGGATCGGTGAAGTATTTAATTCCCGGGTGGCAGGTAATATCAGTAACCGTGATATTCTGGGCAGTATGAAATATTCCTGTGCTATTGCAGGGGCAAAAGTTGTGTTTGTATTAGGTCATACCCGCTGCGGGGCTGTCCGCGGTGCGATAGATAATGCCGAACTGGGTAATCTGACTGGCTTGTTAAACGAAATTAAACCCGCGATTAGCCAGACCGTCTATCAGGGAGAACGAAAAGGAAGTAATTATGATTTTGTTGATGCAGTTTCCCGGAAAAATACAGAACTGACTATCGGTAATATCCGTAAAAATAGCCCGGTACTGAATTCCATGGAGCAGGAAGGAAAAATTAAGATTATTGGCGGGATGTACCATCTGATTGGCGGGCGGGTGGAAATCTTCGAAGTCTGACGATATCCGCTGCTGATTTAACCGAAGGCAGGGATATAAAGAAACAACGCTTATGCCGTTACTTGCCTTATGTTATTAAGTTTATATATACACCTTTTGTCGCGAATTATAGCCGGATAATAACTGAGCGTTATTCACTCGGTGCTGGCAGTAATGACTTTCCTGTGCATTGGTCACCTGTACGCTGGCGATAGCCGGCTCTGTTATACCAGGGGTCAGCGTCATTTTTATCACAGTAACCCAATCTGCTTAAAGCGAAAGCAGACGTCCAATTTTAGACGTTTCACGCCGGTGTTTTTCCTGCACGTCTGCCATAAGCGGTTTAGCCCTGCTGCGGCTCTCATCCTCAAGCGGCTTCATATGGAAAAACATCGCATCCACCAGGTTGCCGCTGAACTGGCGATAGCGGATACAGGCATAACACAGAAGGTAAAGGCGGGACTGCTCAGGCTTCAGGTTACGTAGATCGTAAATGGTAAGTTCCGAATGCAAGAGAAATTGCTGATGCCCTTCAGACCCGTGGCGTGAAGCTTGCTCTGGGCAACAGATCCGATGGGTAAGATGTTCTTTAATGTGCTGGCGACGTTTGCCGGGTTTGAAGGCGATCTGATACGTCTTCGCACGCGCGAAGGGATGGCCATTGCACGGGCGAAAGGAAAACTGCGGGGGAAGCAGCCGAAGCTGTCAAATAAACAGCAGAAAGAGCTTTGCAGGATGCACGGAAGCGGCGAGTACTCTATCAGCGATCTGGCTGAATTATTCTCCGTCTCCCGTCCCACGGTCTATCGGACGCTTTCCCGTGGGAAATAATGGAAAATTGGATCTAATGAAATAAGCAAGGAGCAGTTATGTACTACAGAAATGAAGTTATAAGTTATTTGCAGGCTAATAAAATTCTTGCGTTAAAACTCGACCACGCATTAGCGGGGGTAGGAAAAGCCGTATCAAATCAGATTGATACAATCGGTGCAGGTGCAACGCGTGTGCTGTATTATACATCCTGCTTTACTGATGAATATCAGGATGTCTGCCAGAAACAAAAAAACGAAGATATTCGATTTACTAAAGGCGTTTATCATATTATAAGGCATGGAGATGTTGTGTATAACATGCTTAAAATTTACTTTGAAGAAGTATTCCGGTACAAAACGTCCGATCAACTAGAGCACATCAAACAACTGTTAATGGCAGTAAATATTCATATTGCCGCAAGCTCACTCACAAACACAGGATTTGCTTTAGCAACAGCATCATTTGTTGCTGCAGGCATGAATCTAAGTCTCGAACTCAGTGCACTGGCAGGGCGAAGAGCGGGCGGGGTTGTAGGAGCTATTGGCATATACGGTGTAGTCCAGAAAGCAGCAGATAGTGCGCATCGTCTTCACATGACTTATCCAGCGTACTACTCGGCGCTATATGCACAAGAGCTGGAAATGATGTACTTCCTGATAGAGCCATTGTTTGAACGAGCTGAGGCGTTTAATGCACAACGGGTATCGGATGGTGAAATTGCAGACATCATCACCAGGATGATTCGATAATCATGATGAATCTTATTAAAAGGTTTTTCAGACGGATATTCAGGTCATTGATATCGATGTACGGCCCTGCCATATTGACGCTTTTATTTGCAGTTGTCCTTTTTCAAATTTTCCCTGACGGACCAATATGGCCTGTCCCCATATTCTTCATTTTCGTGATCGTTATTTTTTATCGATATGTGAAATGGTAATCGTCAAAAGTTAGCATTATTTAATAATTTATCTATAAGGAAATGCTATGTCTACACCCGCACATTTATGGCTTGAAGATGAAAATGGTTCTCCGATTGTTGGCAACTGTTTAATGCCACTGCGACTGGGCTCTATCGAGTTAAAATCGTTTTCCCACGGTGTAACGATTCCGGTTGATCCGAGCCGGGGAAAACTTACAAGGTACGCGCGTTCCCGCCCTGTCACAATAGTGAAAGAATTTGATCAGACAACGCCACTTCTGTATCGCGCTGTCTGCGAAGGCCGGACCATGAAGAAAGCGACAATCAAGATGTACCGTATTCTGGAATCGGGCATTGAGGCTGAGTATTTCAATATCATTCTGGAAAACGTTAAGTTCACTACAGTTGCACCATACCTGTCACCTAACGGTATGAGTAGTACTCACCTTGAAACGCTCGAATTGCGTTATGAGGCGATTACCTGGAAGTATACGGAAGGAAATATTATCTATCGTGATTCATGGAACGATCGTTGTTGTGCCTGATAACGAAGGAAATCAGAGGAGGTGGATGCCTCCTCTGACACAACTGAGGAGAGACAATGCCGGCTCGGGGTATCTCGTGAAAGGTCGGAACAGATTAAATAACACCCTTACCCGAATTCCCAAGCCATAAGCCTGGCTTTCCCTCGATGGGACTTTAGACCGAACCTTGCTGTTCGATTACTAAAACCCTTCTTGGCAACTTGAGGGTGTGCGACATGTTCAGTTCCTTCACTAGCATAAAAAATATCACCAACATGAAGTGTTTTTACCTTAATTTCATTCCCGATTTTGTAGTGCATATCAACAACTCCGTCCATAACAGCAAAAACCTCTTGCCCATCGTTGATATGCCATTTGTAAGGACTATCAGTCCAGTGTAATTTCACGCTAGTTTGGTCAAACATGGCAATAGGTAAAGACCCCCATGGCTTGTTACTTTCGAAATCCTTACTTCGAATAAATTTCATGGCTTTAGACTCACATTAAACAAATTTTGTTAGGAGTTCTACGCCGGAACCGCCGAAATTTCCGGCGTAGAACTCCATTATGGGCGCATTTATGTCCCGGTCAGCAGAGTATATAAACAACCTTAATATCGATATTCTTATCACCCATCCCCGTTCCTGATGCGGGCAGGTACATTTATCTGCCTGATTTTCTGCATGATAATCAGGCATCAGCACACCGGCTGATTAATTATAATGCAGCCAGCACTCCTTTCCCGGATTAACCTGTCTTTTATTGTTGATTCTTAAGGATATCTCCTGATTTTTCGCACAAATTAACTATTGAGCCGGCGGGTAAAAAAAACTATATTAGCCGCGCTTTATATACATCCTTTTTTTTAACTATTTTCAATCCGGCCAGTGCGTGGTCCGGGTTGTAGGAGTGATATGATGACGGATAAAGTCCGTATTAATACTTTGAGTGCTAATTCATTACCACAAAGCAATGAAAGCCTTCTGTCCAGACAAGCCGGATTCGAATCGAATGTCAGGAGTTATCCACGTAAACTGCCGCTGGCGATCACCAAAGCGCAGGGCGTATGGATCACCGATGCAGACAATAAACAGTATCTTGACTGCCTTGCCGGGGCCGGAACACTGGCACTGGGCCACAATCATCCGGAAGTGCTTCACAGCATCCAAAGTGTTATTTCCAGCGGCTTACCGTTACATACGCTTGATCTGACCACACCGTTAAAAGACGAATTCTCAGCCTATCTGCTGTCGCTGTTGCCGGGTGAAGGTAAAGAATATTGCCTGCAGTTTACCGGTCCTTCCGGGGCTGATGCAGTAGAAGCTGCTCTTAAGCTGGCCAAAAAAGCGACCGGCCGTAGCGGAATCATCAGTTTCTCCGGTGGTTACCATGGTATGACCCATGGCGCATTATCAGTGACCGGCAACCTGTCACCTAAAGAAGCTGTCGACGGCCTGATGCCGGAAGTACAGTTTATGCCTTATCCGAACCAGTACCGTTGCCCGCTGGGTATCGGCGGTGAAGCCGGTACGCAAGCGCTGGGTTATTACTTCGAAAACCTGATCAACGATGTTGAAAGTGGTGTCCGCAAACCTGCGGCGGTAATTCTGGAAGCAGTGCAGGGTGAAGGTGGTGTTAACCCTGCGCCGGTTGAGTGGCTGCAGCGTATCCGTAAAGTTACCCGTGAACATGGCATTGTGCTGATTATTGATGAAGTGCAGGCTGGTTTTGCCCGGACCGGTAAACTGTTTGCCTTCGAACATGCGGGAATTGAGCCGGATATTATCGTGATGTCTAAAGCGGTCGGCGGAAGCCTGCCTCTGGCGGTGCTGGGCATTAAGAAAGATATTGATGTCTGGTCACCCGGCCACCACACAGGGACGTTCCGCGGTAACCAGATGGCGATGGCCACCGGTCTGACAACCCTGAAAATCCTGAAAGAAGAGAATATTGCCGCGAAAGTGGCTGCTCAGGGAGAATGGCTGACGGGCAGGTTACAGGAGTTGCAGAAACGTTATCCGGTGATTGGGCAGGTTCGTGGCCCGGGACTGATGATTGGTATTGAAATCGTTAACCCTCAGCTGCCTCAGGACGCTATGGGCTGCTACCCGGCAGATGGTGAGCTGGCAGGCCTGCTGCAGAAAACCTGCTTTGAAGAAGGGCTGATTCTGGAACGCGGTGGCCGCCATGGTTGCGTATTACGTCTGCTGCCGTCGCTGCTGATCACTAACGATGAGCTGGACATTTTCCTGGAAAAATTTGAGCGTGCATTGCTGAGTGCCGGCGTTCAGCCAGCCTAAGCGGAGTCATAATATGTCAGATATTAATCCGATCCTTTGCGGATCGGCCGAAAGTATAGCTGCCTACCAGGCGGCTATCGAACAGAGTTCACAGGCCGTTGTGCAGTGGTTACAGCAGCCTGAAATGTATCAGGGGAAAACGGCCGGGCAATTACGTGAGCGTATTAATCTTGAGTTCACGGCTCAGGGACTGGGTAACCAGGCTGCCATTGAGCGTGCCGTCGAGTTTTTCCTGAAGGACAGTCTGTCGGTTCATAATCCGCAGTGTGTGGCACATTTGCATTGTCCGAGTCTGGTGATCAGCCAGGCGGCAGAAGTACTGATTAACGCCACGAACCAGAGCATGGACTCCTGGGATCAAAGCCCGTCCGCGACTATTATTGAAGTCAGACTGATTGAATGGTTGCGTGAACAGGTCGGGTTTCCGGCCGGTGATGCCGGAGTGTTCACCAGTGGCGGTACTCAGAGTAACCTGATGGGGTTAATGCTGGCCCGTGATGCCTTTTTTGCCCGCCAGGGACATTCTGTACAACAGCAAGGACTGACAGGCGACCTGAGCAAAATTAAAGTGTTTTGTTCCGAGCACGCCCACTTTTCGGTACAGAAAAATATGGCGCTGATGGGGCTGGGCTACCGGTCAGTGACTCTGGTAAAAACCGATGCCTTCTCGCGGATGGATATCAATGATCTGCAACAGAAACTGGCACAGGCGAAGGCTGACGGTGAGCAGGTACTGGCGATAGTTGCAACCGCCGGAACCACCGATGCCGGTGCTATCGATCCGTTAACTGAAATCACGGCGCTGGCAGCAGAACAGGATATCTGGGTTCATGTGGATGCAGCCTGGGGCGGGGCATTACTGCTCTCTGAAAAGTATCGTCATTACCTGCAGGGGCTGCAGGCGGCTGACTCAGTGACTCTCGACTTCCATAAGCAGTTTTTCCAGACAATCAGTTGTGGCGCGTTCCTGTTAAAAGATGCCCGCCATTATGAATTGATGCGCTATCAGGCGGCTTATCTGAACTCCGATTTTGATGAAGAGCAGGGGGTTCCAAACCTGGTCTCTAAATCACTGCAAACCACCAGACGTTTTGATGCCCTGAAATTATGGATGGGTCTGGAAGCGCTGGGCCAGAAGAAGTATGCAGAAATTATCGATAACGGGGTGTCTCTGGCACAGCAGGTTGCGGCCTGTATTAAGACGCAGCCAAATCTGCAACTGGTGATGGAGCCACAGCTGGCCAGTGTGTTATTCCGTTATGTTCCGCAAAATCGCACCGTCGATGCGGCTATAGGGTTACTGAATCAGCATATTGGCGATACATTGCTGGCATCAGGGAGTGCCAATGTCGGTGTGACTGAAGCCGATGGTATTACCTGTCTGAAACTAACATTGTTAAATCCGGTGGTTAATTTAGCGGATGTAAACGTGCTGCTTAACAGCGTACAGCAGTGTGGTGCGGAGTTATTTAACGCCTGATCACTCAGTCAAAACCGGTAATTTAGTGTTACCGGTTTTTTTATACACACGTTAGTTACAACATACAATTATGTCTTTTAATAAACAGGTGCAAAACATCAGCAACAGAAATTAATCATTATTTCCGGCAACCTTATCGTTATCAACGGGTGACCGGAAGCATATCTGATGTCCGTATAAATGGTATTCCGCACCTTCGCAAGCCCATTTTCGGGGAGATTACCCGGCATGGAAGAAGGTGCTATCGACATGAAAAATACCCGTCATAGTACCGGGAATAGTGATTGATTGAGAGCTGCGCTTGAATCGGGAGAATAGTTGAAAAACAGCCTCAGTATACAATATTTTCCGTTTCCCAAACGGAGCCATGTTATGCTGAATTATCATCTTCAGAAGAGGTTTTTGGTTATGGCTGATAAAAAAATGATTTCCATCGACCAGTTCGATACTGAGGATCGGCAAGCAATACAGATACTTTATCACCAGTTAATCGAAAAATACCGGCAACGCACGGGCAGGCTGCCAGATGTAAAAAAAGAAAAAGAGTTTACTGCTGAAGCCAGACAACAAATCATGTCACAGAAAGTCAGCAAAGAAAAAGCAGCTGCTGAAAAGGCACAAAAAAAACCTGGCCGAAAGAAAAAACCACAGTCACTCGCGGCCAGTGAAGTAAAAGACTTTAACTGGTCGGCATCCGTCGCCAAAGGCCGCCGATGCTGACCGGTTAAGATTCAGTTATTAATCCAATAGGTTCCCGTTTCAGGTAATGACAGAAATTGCTGGTTCATCTGATGCAGGGTTTGTTCCGGTGAGAGATCAGCAAATAATTGCGGATGAAATTTTTTAGCGAAAAATTCAACAGCAAGTAAATGCCAGGGACTCATATAAAAATTTTGCCAGAGGGCAGAAGCATGGTGATTTGTGACTGCCGGTAATAATCTGGCAGTGCTGTCACTGGCCAGCACTGACGCAAATGAGGCTTTAGCCTGGAGGGCAGAAACCTGCGGCCCCAGTTGCAGCTGGCCGGCCTTTTCCGGCCCGGCTGATCCGGTGGCGATATATATATCAGGATTATCTACTAATAACGTCTCCGGGCTTAGCTGGCCAAAGACGGAAGAAAACCGGCCTGCCGCAATATTATCACCGCCGGCGAAAGCAATAAGGTCGGCCAGATTACCGTGGGATACGGTCGTGCAGCATACATTTTTTTTCCCGAGATTTAATTGTAAAAACACCCGCGGCTTAGCGCCATGCCAGCCGGAGAGACGATCACGGATTAATTGCATATGTTGCTGATAAAAAGCAATAAAACGTTCAGTTTTTGCCTGATCATTCAGCGCCTGTCCCAGAGTTCTCAGACTGTTTACTGTATTGCCTAACAGGTCCACCCGAAAATCAAGAAACAACACCGGAATATGGGCCGCGGATAATTTGTTTACAAAGGAATCAGTCTCTGGCGGGGTTTTAGCATATACCGGCAGGATCACCAGATCCGGTCGCAGACTGATAATCCTCTCCGGATTTAACTGAGAAAAGTTAGAATTACCAATTAATGGAATACCGGCAATTTCCGGATACGCTTTAATGTATCTGTCCAGGGTCTGACTATCCAGACGACTTAAGTCTGCCGGCCAGCCGACGACACGCCTGACCGGGTTACCGTCCTCAACCAGGGCCAGGGTATAAATCATCCGGCTTTCGCCAATAACAATCCGCTGCGGATTGTCAGGAACAGTCACCTGTCGCTGTAAACTGTCCGTCAGCACTTTACTCTGTGCTGCAACCGGTAACACCAGTGCCAGCAAAAAGCATATTTTCTTTATTGCTCTCATTAAAACTCCTGTAAAGAGAAACGCCACAGGCGGTTCTCTTTATTGTGATTAGCGATCAGACCCCGGCCGCCATTAACTTCAAATTGCGAATTATACCTGCAGATGACTCCCGGGTAATAGTTATGATGCTTGTACGCTCAACCGCACAGCGATTTCTTTAAGTGAGAGACATAAGCCGTATCGCAAAACGGTATTTCAGTGAGAAACGGAGCCATACTGTACAGATTACCGGCAATCCGGGGGAGGGTGCGCTACGTGAATCCTGAGAGAAAAGCAGGGGTCTGACCCTGCAGATTTCACACAGGACAAGCTGTTCAATATCACATTTTTACCATTCCAACATAATATCCGCGGAGCAGATAGCGATAGCAGGGATAACCACGGCGGATAACTAACGCAATTTAAATATATTCATGAAAAATGCGTGGCATATCAGGCACAGAAAATGATGATGCTCAAAGATCCGGTATTACGGGATACGTATAAAACGGGGAGCTACAGCCCGTAATCCGATACCTGAGGACATAATACTGAATATGATAAATTTGATTGTTTATTTCAACAACGACAATAATCTTTGATAATCAGGGTTAACCTGGCGGACATGCTCTTCATTTCCATCAGGGTAGGTTATAACCATCCCGACTCCTCGTTGCTTATCCGCCTCAAGTGACACGTTTTTTTCCGCATGAAACATTGGCTCTATCACTATATTTTTAGTATTCCGAAGCCTGTAACGCCTGCTCGATTGTTCATAATCCGTATTCCCCCCGAACATTTCAATAATTGTCTCGTTAAACATATGACTGATATATGTCATCGGGAAAAAATCTGTTTTTAAATCAAGGTCTCCACTGACTTCTTTTGCCCTTCCTGTTCCATATCCGTCACTGAGCCCGTAATCATCAAAATCAAAGATATAGCTGGTTTCAATAACCTTTTTACCCGTCACCAGGGGGTTGCTGTCAGAAATCTTAAAACTGACGCGCAGAGAATTAAGCTGCCACTGGCATGGGCCGCCGCCGTCAACGGCGATATTCTGCTGCAGGATATCGCCGCTACCCTGTGGTCTGAACGCCTGTTTAAAACCGTTAAACCCCCGAATTTCATAGGCTTTATTACTCGAATTATAGTCTTTGCTCTTACATCGTTCGGAGCGGTAAAGCATCTGCATCGGCAGCAGCGTAATACCCTCAGGTACCCTGACGGACACCGTTACCCGCTGCGCATTATCCGGTGGTAACAGCGTTTGATCCGTACGCCCATCACACCCTGATAGCAACACGAAAGCAGGCAAAAACACGGCGATTTTAGATAGAATATTCAACTTCTTCCTCCGTTACTGCCGTAAAGCGGAGCAGGGCATTCCTCCCGGTTTCTTCTGCCTGTGTCCGGTGCAGCGTAACCGGAAGCATGTTCTGAAGGGCAATGAACTGCCGGTTACGCTCAACCTCATCGGGATTGCTGCAGGCCGCGCTTTTCTCAACTTCCTCCCGGAATTTTTCCCGCATCGCTTTCCTGCTCATATCCCGCGCCGGATCGGCCAGCTCCAGCACCTGATTATGGATATAGGGCAGGTAGCGGTGCGCCATCGAATGGCTGCGCGGATCGGTGCCGAGGCCTTCCAGCATGGGGTTGGTGTTGTTAGGAAAGGTCTTTGCCAAGCTGGCCGGGTTCAGGCACTGGATAAACGCCGCCTGATGCTCGCCGGTTGCTTTCAGGCACTTATCGTTCAGGGAGGGCACCAGAAAAAGCTTAACGGCCACAAAATGCCGGGTATATACCTCACCATCAACCAGACTCTTCCTGTTCGGGCTGGTGAGGTTCATCGAACATTGCTGCGCCCGGAAAAAGACGACGGTGTTGCCGTGATGCCAGTACGGGTCTTTTTTCAGCCGTATCCCCGTTTTTAACTCCATGTCTTTCTGCCAGAGAGAGACCGGCAGACCGGCAAACGACGTCGCCAGCCAGTTAAAGCCCAGCTTGTCGCCCAGCGGTCCCAGGGTCTGATAGAACAGATTATCCATATCTGTTTCCAGCGGCACCTGTGGCACGGTGTCGTTATCATTGACGTGGCGGTAGTGGGTGATGCTGTCCAGAAACGGCATCGCCGCGCGGGTAAACGTCCGTGGCATCCCGTAGGTGTACAGCACAGGCCGATAATTTTTCATCTCGGCGGCATATAACAGTGCCAGAGAACCACCCAGACTGTGACCACAGATAAACAGTTTTTTCGCTCCACCACCTTCATCAAGAGACTTATTTATCGCCTGAAATATAGGCTCAAACTTCCGTTTAGCCAGCTCATAGGCTTCCAGAAAACCACCATGAATATTACCCGCACCGGCAAGCTCGGGCAGGCACCTCTTCGGCCCGAATGAGGCATCCGTCAGGACATTCAGAAGGCTGTCCGTTCCGCACCAGGCAACCAGCACATGAGTACCGCACTCAGCCGTAAAAAATCGGCTATCACCTTCCGATGGCTCACTGTCCTTTGTATTCAGATATACAGGTGCCAGATAACGATCGCGGAACGGCACGTCCACCGACAG
>NZ_JAERJP010000050.1 GCF_018257575.1 Tatumella sp. JGM91
TGGCGGAACGGACGGGACTCGAACCCGCGACCCCCTGCGTGACAGGCAGGTATTCTAACCAACTGAACTACCGCTCCACCGATTCTGTACTGATTTCAGAAATTGTCTGAATTCAGGTATTTCACCTTTTACCCGTCACGGTAAAAGTCACGACCGTTATTACGGTCTGAATTGGATGCCTGGCAGTTCCCTACTCTCGCATGGGGAGACCCCACACTACCATCGGCGCTACGGCGTTTCACTTCTNTGGTGCTGATACCCAGAGTCGAACTGGGGACCTCACCCTTACCAAGGGTGCGCTCTACCAACTGAGCCATATCAGCACGCAAAATTGGATGCCTGGCAGTTCCCTACTCTCGCATGGGGAGACCCCACACTACCATCGGCGCTACGGCGTTTCACTTCTGAGTTCGGCATGGGGTCAGGTGGGACCACCGCGCTCTAGCCGCCAGGCAAATTCTTGCTGCTGTGTCCTGTGTCTTTTTCACTGATACTGTGTTGGCTTCACTCGCGCTGTTCAGTCACATACCAATGTATGTTCCTTCTCATCACTTGCTTGCCGCCTTGTCTCAGCAAAAAATCCTTCGGACTCATGTCCGCAGGGCACTGCTAATTCTTAAATTGCTCAATCAGGAACTTCGCTGAAAATTCTTTGCGTCTCTCGCAAAACGCCTCTGGCGTTGTAAGGTTAAGCCTCACGGGTCATTAGTACCGGTTAGCTCAATGCATCGCTGCACTTA
>NZ_JAERJP010000005.1 GCF_018257575.1 Tatumella sp. JGM91
TGGCATATGGATACCGGGATAATGACTACTTCTTCCTGAAGATAAAAGCAGCGTTCCCCGGTAAAACGCGATGAACCATAAAAAAGGCCGCGTTAGCGACCTGTCTTACTTCTTAACCATATGCAGTACGGGCCATCTTCAGTGTCATGAATCGAACCAATGAACCACCCTTCGCCATCTGGTCGTGTTGGAGTCCAGCCTGAAATATTCGCATCTAGATCACCATCAGCATATTTCTCTGCAAATTCTGATGCGTTGTGATCGTATTCGAGCCCAAGTACGAAAACCTCAAGTTTATTTTTAGCTAGCCATGCCTCAAACTCTCCCGGAGCGCCATATTCATTTCCGTTAGCCGGTTCAAAGAAATCAGGGTGCGTCCAAAAACCAAGATCATCGCGCTGCACATCTAAAGCATTCATACTTCACCTCACACTAAAGGAATCGAACGACCGCGCGACTTCTGACGGCCGGTGCATGTTACCCGGTCACTCTTGGTGCGGTGTCCGGCTGAATAAATGGCTACATCTGGCATACATATAGCCTCTGACTTTGGCTCTCTGTCTCTCAGGCTTAGCGTTCCGTATGCGGCCCGGCTTATCCGCTGGGGGCAGCCAGAAAGTATCTCCTCGATACGCTGCTCTAGTCGGCTCTCAGCGGCTAATTGTTCACGTTCTAACTTGCGGCGCTCAATACGGCGCAGCTTACAGCGTTGTTTTGCGTTCATGATTACCTCCGTAATTGGCTTTGGTGATGTGCTGGGATATTGCTTACCCGTGCTCAAGCGGCTTGGCGAGTCTTGCTTGCATCCGTCTTGATTAAGCGCACTTGCAGCGCTACTCAGGTGGCTTAGCTTGCTTCTCTTCTCGCGCACCCAGTCACATCCCAAAACCAACTGCGTTTTGGTGTACACCTCTCGGCATACCAACCTAGTTATTAATGAGCAGCCTGACTTCATGTCTGGCGCGGCAGGTAATCCGTTTACCGCATCGATGTTTCGTTTTGATGGGTTGATAATAGCTAAAGCGATAATGATGGTCAATCGTTAAGGCGATAATATTGATAGCTAAAGTGATAAGCTGGTGATTGTTAAAGTAATTTATTTTTCCACAGACGAAAAAATTCCCGCACAGAGCAGGGCGGGATAGTGTCGGAGGTTCGGTCTGGTTGTGATTTCGGAAGATGCAGCTATGAGGGGAGGGGGGATCGGAGGTTTACAGGCACAAAAAAACCGGCGCGGTGCAAGCGAGAAGTGAATCTATTTATCAATGCGCCTGTCTTTTTACCTTCTACTGCAATAGGGGGTCAATTTGAGAATTGCCACTTTCATCCCATCAGGATTAGTGAATACAGGATCTACAAGAGGGTCAGAGAAATCAATGCTTTGAGTTCGTACAGACTCATATTCACTAATCAGTTTCTTTAGCTTCTGTTGATTTCCTCGCGGAGATACGTCAATCAGTGCATTAAACTCCCTTGTTGTGATATTAACTTGTTGGCTATATGGGAAAATATTCAGTTCAACAAGTTCTAACTGCTCTCTAAGTTTCTGTCTAATTAGATCAGCTACTGCATTGAATTCCTTCCTTTTCTCTCCTTTGATAGCATACATATAACTGAGGTAACCACTTGCAGGAACCGCAGTAATAGATACAATCATTGCAATTGTTGCAACAGTATCGCTATATAACATGGAGCCATCCTATGACCGATTCTGATATCTTTGCCACCATTGCATTGGTGGTATCTATAACCAATCTATCTGTAATTTTGTATGGAATCTGGAGGCTTAGAGGCTAAGAAAACCGCACCTCATCCCCATCACTTAAACCGCATCTTGGCCTCAACGGCCACGCCAATTACCCATGCTTCCGGTAAGCCTGCGGCATACTTCCAATTACCTTCCCGAAGATGACCACACGATTCATTTCGTCGCGCTCTATGGGGTCCCATGGCGTGTAGTTCTTGTTGTCTGAGATGACCAGCAGCTTGTCCTTCATCTTTTGCAGGCGCTTCACGTGGGCCGTGTCGTCGTACAGGAAGGTGTATATCCCATCTCCTTCGAACATCTTGATACTGATGTCCACAAACAGGAGATCACCGGCCTCTATCGTTCCAGACATACTGTCACCATTAGCGCTAATTACCTTGACGCTATCCAGGCTCCTGCCATTGAAAAGAGCTTTCGCCTCTTCCGACGTGTATTCGATCGCCCGAACCTTCTCTACGAAGTCATGAGTCAGGTAAGTTCCTGGCCCGGCGCTGGCTTGTATATCGAGAACGTCAACTCGATAAAAGTCCGCTCTTTGAGCTGATGCTGAGGAAATAGATCCATCGGAGCTATGCATCTCACCATCGCCAGAAGAAAGCCATTCAGGACTAACATTGAGGGCCATTGCTATCTGAACAGCCTTGCGAGACCCTTTGGCTCCATTGAGTAATTTATTTACGCTGGACTGAGCCATCCCTACCGACTTAGCCAATCCACCTTGCGTAACTCCTGCGTTTGACATAGCCAACGCAAGCCTCTCAGAAAAAGTCATATAGCACCTCGAATTTGAATAACTCAAGTTTATAGCTCAAGCGATACATTGGCAAAAAATCGCATAGGCGATTGTGTTTCGCTTTGGCGATAGCTATAATGCAATCAATCAATCGAAAAGGTGATTATTATGAATTTAGCTATTGAAAAAGCGATTGAGATTGCTGGCAGCCAAATGGCTTTAGCTAAACGTTGCGGTAAAGCTCAATCAACCATCAGCGACTGGCTGAGTGGTAAGAAAAAAATCTCTCCAGAACATGTGCATAGCTTAGTGGATGCAACTGAAGGGAAAGTACCGGCCTACGAATTTAGGCCTGATTTACCAAACCTGTTCCCGCGTCCAACTAAGGCCGCATAAGCACCAACCGCTCTTTAATAACCTGCGCCCCTGCCGAAATGTGGGGAACCAATCTAAGTGACAGCACCTGCTGATCACTCAACTACACACACAAGGATATTAAGCAATGGAAACAGCAACTACACGCAACAAGGCCCGCGCAATTGAAAGCAAGTTATTGAACAAAATTGCTTTAGTTGGCCTGAGCAACGTAGCAAAGGCTATCGGCGTTGACAAATCACAGGTATCGCGCTGGAAAGCCAGCTTCATTCCGAAGATGTCACTGCTACTGGCGGTTCTGGAGTGGGGCGTGGATGACGAACAGATTAACGATCTGGCTCAGCGTCTTCGGGTATTACTCACAAATGAAAAGACCCCAAAGAACGGCGAATTCTTTGAGGCCTGATAGCGAATTTTTGGACCAACTCACAGGAGGAATTATGCCAGGCATAACTGGATATGTAAACAGTAAGGAGGGCCGCTATGGCAACCGCAGCCCTTTATGATTTTAACTCCGCTCGCAATCTCAGGAGCAATCGGATGGAAAACCAGAAGTCAGGTTTTGTGCCGATGTACCGGAGTATTTTAAAGCAGTCATGGAGGAAGGACGTTTATCTTAGAACGCTGTGGCAGGACCTGTTGTTTGCTGCACAGAAAGAGCCACGGAAGGCAAGTTTCAGAGGTCATGACTGGCAGCTTAATACCGGACAACTGGTCACAACACTGGACGATTTAGGGGCCAATCTCTGCAACAGGGATGGGGATCCAACAAGTCGTCATGCAGTGAAAAGAATGCTCACCGTGTTCGAAAAAGAAGGGATGATTACTGTCCATTCTGAGCACCGAAAAGGGACGGTGATCACCATCCTGAATTACTCAGAATATAACCAAAAAATGGCCGATTTACCCGCGCATAACATCGCGCACTACTCCGCGCATAACAAACTCAGTGATACCAACGCCTCAGAGGGTGATGCCGCGCATAGTGCCGCGCACTACCCCGCGCACCATGAACAACAATGTAATAACAATAATAAAAACCTTACGTCCGAGAATTCTGACGAATCCTCTGACCGGCCCGATAAAAATCCTCCTGCTCTCCGTCCCGGGGCTGCAATCCAAAGCGGAAACAAGTGGGGATCGGACGAAGACCTTCGTGCTGCTGAATGGCTTTTTGGCAAGGTGCAGGAAATATCACCCTCTGCGAAGAAGCCGAACTATGTTGCCTGGGCTAACGACATCCGACTCATGCGGGAACGGGATAACCGAACCCACAAAGAAATCTGCCAGTTGTTCAAGTGGGCCTGTCAGGACAGCTTCTGGCAAGGCAACGTCCTTTGCCCTGGAAAGCTCAGGGAAAAGTGGGACCAACTGGCGATTAAGTGCAGCAAACAACAGGTTAGCGCTCAGGCTGCCATCCAGCAGGACGTACCCCACTGGAACAGCCCTGAATCATGGGAGGAATTTATATGAGTCGATTACTCCAGGCGGTCGCCAACCGTGATGCCAAGGCGTTATCGCAGATTGCCGGTAACTATCCTGATAAGCCATCACAAAGCGTGGTCAACAGCGAGGCAGAGCACCTGGTTGATGCACTGTTCCGACAGTTCCGGCAGGTATTCCCGGCGGCATCCGCAACAAATTTGCGCACTCCAGCAGACGAATCAGCCGCAAAAAAACAGTGGATTGCTGCTTTCGCCGAAAACGGGATCACCACCCGCGAACAGTTGGCAGCCGGCATGCGGTGGGCGAGGGCGAAAGACACTCCGTTCATGCCGTCACCGGGCCAGTTCATTGAACAGTGCAAGGCCGGTGCCTGCCATGCAGCAGGGTTGCCGGACGCAGACGAACTGTACCGGCGGGTGATGAAGTATTGCGGTCAGCGGGGATTTTACGAGTGCCCGGAGAACTACCCTTGGGAGAACAACGCGGATTACTGGATGATCACCACCCTGTACAGCCAGATGCAGGCCGGCAACCTGACGGAATCAGAACTGCGTCAGCGGTGCGGTAAGCAGCTCAAATCCATGGCTGACCGGATCACTTCCGGAGAGGATATCCCCGAACCCCGGAAGCAAATCCCGCAGTTGCACATACCGTCAACTACCCAAACAGCAAAATCACACATCGCCAATATCCGGCAGATGATGAAACAGTCCCGCCACAACTAACCCGAAGGAATACCCGATGAAATTTTTCAAGAATGCGGCAATTTACCGTATGGCCCGTGACGTCATTATCCTGGACGAGTTGGAAAACTTACTGGAGCACTGCCAGTTCACGCCGTGTAGCTCTCAGGACATGGCAAAGTCTGGCTGGGTACCGCCAATGGGCGAAGCATTCAGCGACCAGCTGGCCCATATCTCCGGTGGCCACGTTCTGCTGACCGTTCAGCGCGAAGAGAAAATCCTCCCGGCGCCGGTTATCAAGCAGGCCCTGGAAGCGAAGATCGTCAAGCTGGAAACCGAGCAGCAGCGCAAACTGAAAAAGACCGAGAAAGACAGCCTGAAAGACGAAGTGCTTCACTCGCTATTACCGCGGGCATTCAGCCGCTACACGCAGGAGCGTATCTGGATTGATACCCAGGCTCAATTAATCGTGGTTGACGCCTCCAGTGCGAAACGGGCCGAAGATTGCCTGGCGCTGCTGCGGAAATCAATCGGCTCACTGCCGGTCGTGCCGCTGACCACGGAAACCCCTGTCGAACTGACGATGACTGAGTGGGTGCGGGACGGCAATACACCGGCAGGAATGTCGCTACTGGACGAAGCCGAACTGAAAGCGGTACTGGAAGAAGGCGGAATCGTCCGCTGTAAAAAACAAGCTCTGGTCAGCGATGAGGTATCAACCCATATCGAAGCCGGTAAGCGCGTTACCAGCGTAGGCATTGACTGGCAGGAGCGTATTCAGTTTACGCTCACTGACAGCCTGCAACTGAAACGCATCAAGCCAGCAGATAGCCTCGTTGAGCAGAACAACGATATCGACCGGGAAGACGTAGCGGCAAGATTTGACGCTGATTTCTGCCTGATGGCCGGTGAAATGTCGGTTCTCATTGGCAGTCTGATAGGTGCCCTGGGTGGTGAAGCTCTGAGCTAACCTACTACTTGGATATTTAGCCATCCCAACATGAAGCTGAAACGGCATTTAATTCGAAATTTAACAGACTAATCAAATTATGATTTGTCTTCTTTCAATGTGTACTCAGTACCATCACTTTCCCTAGTCATAATCATAGTTTGATAGTTGATATGAAAGACAGCAGTGTCAGACTCAAATTTATTGTCTTTTATCTCATACGTTTGGCCTCTATGTGAGAAATAAATATCGTTTTCAATGTAGCCGTAGCAATTACTACCCTGAATGATTTTGTATTTTTTGTTCATAGAAGATTCCTGTTTGCTAAGGGTTAACTCAAAAAGCTACCAAGTCTGCCTCTTTAAATCAAAGGAGATTAACCATTGCAATTCGATCTGGTGAAACACCCAGGCGGCGTATTTTCTCCAGCAAATGATACCGACCTCGAACGACTCCAGCGCTTCAAAACCGGCGAAACCTACACAGCCGAAATCAAACTGACCCGTAATCCAGCTTTTCACCGCAAGGTAATGGCCTTCTTTGGCTTTTGCTTCGATCACTGGTGCGCCAATCGTGCCGGTCTGGAGCATATGGACGAACACAGTCAGTTTGACCGGTTCCGGAAAGATCTGACGATACTGGCTGGTTTCTATGTCCAGACAGTCCGGTTAAACGGTGACGTCCGGACAGAAGCGAAAAGCCTGGCGTTCGCCAGCATGGACCAGGAGAAATTCGAGAGGGTGTACAGCGCACTGATTAACGCCGCCATCAAACACATATTCTCGGGGACCAAAGACCCGAACATCCTAAACAGGCTGTATGCCTTTTTCTGAGGAAGTCTTATGACACCATACCGACAAAAGATACTCGACCTATTCGAGGACGGCCGCTGGTTAACCAACGGCGAAATAGTCGCAGCAACAGGGTTTCATGCCAGCAAAGTAAACCAGGACCTCCGGTGGTTGATTGATAACGACAAAATTCAGTTCAAAACCGATCCTGCACGGGCGTGTGCCAATGTTTACCGGAAAAGCACAATGCCATCTGTTGGCCGTGTAAAACTGCTGGATAGTTACCTCAGGGGGTGTCATGGCTAGCCCGACACTGAAAACTCTTAATAACCTGATATTCCGTCCCACGCCTCTCTCCCGTAATAAACCCAAACCAATCCCGTCAGCATCTGAGGTCACTACCTACGACCCCGGACACCTGCTGCGCAAAAGGAAATATGACTGCATGAGAACGAGGCGCATATGACAGCGTATTACAACGAGTTTGACCCCAAGGCCGCCGCATGGCTTCGGGAACTGATTAAACAAGGCCACATTGCTGACGGCGTGGTTGATGAAAGGAGTATCACAAATGTTAGACCAGAAGACCTTGCCGGATTCACTCAATGTCACTTCTTCGCTGGAATTGGTGGATGGTCATATGCATTGCGTCTTGCAGGTATCCCCGACGACTACCCGTGCTGGACAGGATCGCCACCATGCCAGCCTTTCAGCGTTGCCGGCAGACATCTCGGGCAGCTCGATGAAAGACACCTTGCCCCGACATTCATGCGGCTCGTTGAGCAGTGCCAGCCTCCAATCCTCTTTGGCGAGCAGGTTGCGGCAGCGATTGGAAAACACTGGCTCGATGATTTATTCACTGAGCTGGAAAGACAAGGCTACGCCTGCGGGGCGGCAGTATTGCCAGCGTGTAGCATCGGTGCCCCGCACAAAAGGGATCGAATTTTCTTTGGCTCCATTAAGGAACTGGCCAACGCCAACAGCGAACAATGGCACAGGGCTGGGGGTGTCAGGGCGCCAAGGAGGAATGAATCTTCAGACAGCGGTCTCTGTAACAGCATGGCCAACCCCGACTGCGGCAGAGTCGTCGGGCGGGAGGGGGCCGAGAAAGGGGGTAACTGCAACAGGGAAACTACCCAACGGGAAAAAGGCCTCAATGGGTTGCTCAGAAGTCGCAAAGCTGACCTTAACCGGGTGGCCAACACCAACAACAATCGACAATTCACAGATTCGAGGGGAGGGCAAAACTATAGGAACGAGCCGAGGAACAACTCTTGGCGGTGCTGCTCGACTAATAGACAAGCCTATCCGAATTATAGCGGTAACTGGTCATACCCTGATTGGCTCGGCGGCAGGGATGGATATTTTAGGCCAGTTGAACCCGGCACATTCCCGCTGGCTAATGGGATTTCCGCCAGAGTGGGACGCCTGCGCGGTTACGGCAATGCCATCGTCCCGCAAGTAGCGGCTGAGTTTATCGGGGCATTTCTCGACAGTCTGGCGGAGATGCCTTGCACGGCCTGTGGCTTCCCGGCCACTGATAACCAGCTCTGTGATACCTGTGGTGAGCTTTACAGCGCAAAGAGCCCTAACTTTTACGACCTGGGAGGTGATGATGAAAACAATAATTCATCCGGGGAAGAGAATTAATGATTTAACCGAAGCCAATTACCAGCTAAGAAGAGAATTGCTTATTGCCCGTCAGCACCTTTCGTCAGCCAACCATCGGTTAGACATGGCTCAGAAAGAGTTATCGGTCAGAAACTACGACATGTCGAGCATCCCACCGATACCAATGACAAAGCGGGTTCTAGGCTGGATAGCTGAGTTCGCTGTCCCCTGGGAAGCGCTTTACTGCCCTGAGTGCAAAAGCTGGTTCTCGGAGCTGGATCACTTATTCCCTTACCACCAAGAATGCAGTGTCTGCAAATGCGATGAAAATGGAGGTGATGATGGTCAGGCAGAAAAAGCCGAAACCTAAAACATGCCGCCACTGTAAATCGAAATACTCTCCTCGCTCCACCACCCAGATAGTCTGCTCACCATCCTGCGCAATCCAATACAGCAAGCACCAATCAGCGAAACAAGCTGAGCGGCAGGCTATTGCCGATCGGAAAGCGCACCGGGAACGTAAAGCAGACCTGAAGCCATTAAGCCACTGGATGAACATGACCCAGCGGGCGTTTAACGACTTCATAAGGGCGCGGGACGGGGAGGTTTGCATCAGTTGCGGCAGTCGGTCGGCAGTCAGTTATCACGCCGGGCACTACCGGACTACGGCCAAGGCAAGTCAGCTTCGGTTCAACGAAGACAACTGTAATAGCCAATGCTCAGCCTGTAATACCCACCACTCCGGAAATATCGGTCCGTACCGTCTCAATCTGATAGCCAAAATCGGCACTGAGCGGGTCGAGGCGCTCGAAAACAACAACGAGCCACACCGATACACCAGGGAAGAACTGGAATTGCTCAGGGTGCGTTACAGGAAGAAAACCAGAGAGCTGATTAAACAGCGGGAGGATTCATGATCTGGCTAACCAAACTCCTCAGCCATTTCACCCCGATAGTTCCGGATGTAAAACCCGCTCACTGGCAATCATGGGATGCCACATCCCGGAGGAAGAATGAATCTCGAAAATACAGTTAAGTTTCACAGCCCGAAATCCCCGCAATTCACCGACTCCCCACGGGCAACCGCATCAGAGGCATTAACCGGCACTGACGTTATGGGCGCATTTGGGATGGCACAGAGTCGCTCTCAACTCGGATTCACAGCTTTCAGCGGCAAAATGGATCTGAGTGAGAACGACAAGCGAAAGGCAATTCAGTTACTGACACAGCATGGATTAAAGCACTGCGACAAGGTGGCAGCCTTACGCAAGCTTGAAACAAAGCTTAAGGGAAAAGTGGTGCAAACTCTCGCAACTTTCGCATACCAGGACTATTGCCGGTCGGCAGCCAGTGCAGTGATGTGTTCCTGTTGTAATGGAAATGGGGTAATCCGCAAAGTAGGAACCGTTGTAAAGCATCCTGGATGTGGCAAAAAAATACCGGCTCGACTGGCTGAAGAGGAAGCAGAAGTTACGTGCGAGAAATGTAACGGGCGAGGAGTCATATCGACATCCTGTGTTAAGTGCCGTGGTCGCGGCGTGGCGTTAAACAGAAAGGAAACTGAACGGCAGGGCGTTCCTGTAATGTCCTCATGCAAGCAATGTTCAGGTCGTGGATATGAACGTCTGCCGGCATCAATATGCTTTCGTGCCATCAGGCAATTTACTGATTCGCTATCACCAGATGTGTGGGATAAAGCGGTTAAACCTTTTTACGAGTCTTTGATAGCCCAACTTGAAAAAGAGGAATCAGCTGCGAATTACATTTTGTCGAAAGTTACGAGCAAAGTTTAATTCCGGTATCGTTTGCTTCTTGCAAAATGCGGAAAACTAGAATATCATCGCTCTAATACTATAAATCCGTTGGTTATTAACGTGATTATCTGACAAAAAGCCCCGCCTAACCGCGAGGCTTTTTGTTCTCGGTCAAAGGATTTTTAGTGAAGCACATTGCCCGTTTTGTATCCCATAAGTTCTAATTTTGAGCGCGCAATTTCAGCTGCCTCCATAGTACTGTTGACCGAAACCCAAATGTTGGATTCAGGAGATGGCTGATCCTCTACCCAGGAGATCGGTAAAACCTTTATAGGGTTAAATAATTGACGCGCGTTAGGTGCGCTCATTAACTTCTCATTCATCTCATTGCTCACAGTAAGGCATGCTTGCCGTAACTTCGCCATACTGATTTCACTGCTAGATGTGAAAACCCTAAATTTCTCATCTTGGCCATTTCTCATGGATAAATTCCTTAGTTGTTTTGTTTGGCAATTCAATTATACAGACCGAATGATTTATGGCTAATGAGGAATTTTTATGAATCGTTAAGTGCTACCAATTGGTAACTTTTTATGCGCAAAACATAAAGGCATTTGCAGGGTGTTTTCGGACGCTTTAGAGACTGCAAGTGCCTTTTTCTTTTCTGCAATATTTTGCCGTTTGCCTGACCTTACGGCTGAATCCCCCTACACACAGCACCGAGCTTTTCTCAAGCAAAGGTGGAACCCATGAAGATAAATATCATGCCCGACAAAATTGCATCGGCAGCAAGCTATTGCGTGTCCGGCACACTTGTCTGCGGAGGTAGCGTGGCCCAATGGATCAATGACCTCGACTGGAACAAGATAGCCGTTATCAGCGGGATCATCGTAGGTGTCGCAACACTACTGGTGAATGCCTGGTACAAAAGCCAGACGCTGAAAGCCTATAAAGACTCGATTGCCCGGGGAATCCCCAGCGCACCGCCAGAAGGTGACTGACCATGGCCATATCACCTTCACTCCGAAAGAAGCTGATTACGGCCGCCGGTGGAGGTGTTATTGCCATTGCATCGGTTCTGGTTAGCAGCCAGGAGGGGATAGAGCATATCCCGTACCGGGATGGTGGCGGGGTCTGGACTGTCTGCAAAGGACACACCGGACCTGATGTCATTCCCGGACGCACCTACACGGACGCTCAGTGCAATGCTTTCCTGTCTGCGGACATTGCTATCGCTAACCGGTCGGTCACCCGCCAGGTAAAAGTCCCGATGAATGAAATGCAGGAAGCCGCTCTGACCAGTTTCGTGTTTAACGTGGGGGCCGGTAATTTCTCCCGGTCATCGTTACTGCGTGAGCTCAACGCCGGTCATTATACCGAGGCCTGTAACTCGCTCACCCGGTGGGTGTACATCGGCCGGACTAAATCCACTGGCTTAATGAACCGCCGGGAAATCGAGAAAGAAATCTGCCTGTGGGGTGCTCAATGATTTGGCTACTCGCAAACTGGCGTTATGTGCTGATCACTTTACTGGCCGGAATCCTGCTCAGTGTTGTAATCCTGATGGATCACTATCGGCATTCAGCGGATGAGTGGAAAGCAATGTCTCAGCAGCAATCATCTCTGGCAGATTCCCGGCTCAAAACTATCATCACGATGCAGGCGCAGCAGAAATCTGTCTCTGACATCGACAACCAGTACCAGAAAACTATCAAGGCGAAAGACGATGAAATCAGTTCTCTGCGCAACAGCGTTGACTCTGGTGCTGTCCGGTTGCGCATCAAAGCAGTATGTCCGGTCGGAGTGTCCAAAACCACCGGCACCGCCAGCCGCTCTAATGCAACCAGCGCCGAACTCAGTCCAGACGCTCGACAAGATTATTACACCCTCCGCAGCCAACTGAATCAGGCCGCTGCACAGATTAACGGCCTGCAGGCTTACATCAGGGAAATCATCAAATGAAATTCATCATCTGGCTAATCAGCCTTTTTAACCGAGAGAAAGAGAAAATGACCGAACCAGTAGCGAGCGCAACCGTAGCAGAACAGCCAGCAGTGGCAGATACCGTACAGCCAGCCACCACTGAACCAGCGTCAACTGATACTGGAATTGTGGAGAATGTAGAGCGTGACCTCGGCCAGTTCTACGACATCGTCAAAGAACTGACTGAGCGATTCGGCGCTGAATACAAAGAACTGGCTATCGACTTTGCTAAAGCTGTCAGCGTGAAGAAGTAATCAGAACAGAGGCCATTGCGGTGGCCTCGATTGTGATTACCCGACAAGTAATTTCACTCCCCAAGCCCACTTTAACCGGTGGGCTTTTTTATTGGCGCAACGCAATGCGCTGTTTATCACACCGAATCCAAACCCTTTGAAATGAACCTTCGAGGAAGTCAGTTTGTGCTGGCGAGCCTTCGGTGGGCTGATTTCCATTGCGGCGAAGGTTCATCTCAAAGTAAGGATGTACGCTATGCAATACCCAACAGTAAAAGTGAATGGCATTTCAGTACGTGTAGATGAAGACGGGCGATATTGCCTGAATGATTTGCACGCCGCCGCCGTTAAAAATGGTGAGGCAACTGAATCTCAGAAGCCCGGTAAGTTCATTCGAAGTGCATCCGTCCAGCGTTTCATTCGCGCACTTGAAAGGCGGGGACAAAAACGTCCCCATGATAAAAGTCAAGTGGTTTTGATAGTTGAAGGTGGCGTTAACAAAGGGATTTGGGGCGTAGAGATGATTGCCGTGCGGTATGCAGCATGGATCAAGCCTGAGTTTGAGATTGACGTCTACAACACGTTCATTGAAAGCAGAACCAATGCACTGGACATACTTAACCAGCTTAACCGTCTGGATTATCTGATATCTGGTGAAACCAAAGAGATTAGCCAGTGTGCAAGAAAAATGGGGAAATGGGGATCAGGCGGAAGAAAGGCGTTGCTGAATGAGGCCCGTCAAAACCTCATCGACCAGATAGACCCTGACATGGTTGCTTTGATGGATAAGGCAGTTGTGTGACCCGCGAAAAGTTGCGGGTTAAACCGAGAGCCACTTTCACAACGGCTCTCTGCATCACAAGACGAGCTTTAGAGTATTCCCCGTAATGATTGCTTAATTATGGTGAGGTAGAATAACAGCTGAACAAGTTACTACGGCCCCAATAAATTTAGCGAAAAAGACGAAGTAATCTTTATGCTTGAGCTCTTCAAAATCCGCCGCCTCGATTGCTGCTTGAAGTATTCCATACATAGCTAATGTGATGGCAAAGATTTTGGTAACCGAAGTATTTACCTTTAACCCCCAAAGTCCGAAGAAAAATACAACAATTGTCACTAATGTTAGGAGGATATTCTTGTTTGTCATTGTTGTCTTTTTTGTCTTGTTTGTGTTGTTTGTGTTGTTTGTGTTGTTTGTCTTTTTTGTCTTTTTTGTCTTTTTTGTCATTACTTAACCTTATTTGATTATTTTTAACTAAATCGCAATAAATCGGCGGAAGCCGTCCAAATTTTTGACGACGATTAATATCAACCATTCATAAGAAAAACTAAAGAGAATTTATGTGGTAAAGCAGATGGGTAATCGCCTTTCTCAAGGCGATATCATGTGTGGGAGCTATGTGCGTTTCTGAGACGCAACACACTTGTCTTGAAGGCTCTTCATTGCATCAGGTGACATGGGGGCGGTCATCATCTGCTGGTAAGTCATACACTCTGGAGTTGTTTCCTCGTGATTTTTCTCATGAGCACATGCGGTAAGAGATACGGATACTAAAAGTAAAATAGTAAATCTAATCAAATCAGCCTCCTCAGTTTAGAGGGAGTATAGCCCCTGTATTACCATGCAACCAGTTTGAAGGTCTTCTCCCTCTAATGCTCAGAATTATCTCCTGAAGGCGTTGCGATATCTCTTTTTATCCCGGAAGGCAGAAAACCCGAAGTAGATTGCGATGATGATCAGAATGGCAGCAGACAGCAATAGCATTAAGTTATTCATTTTGTTCTTAAAACAAATTTTTCGTTGCATGTTTATATTAGAATATTTAACCAATATCAACACAATAAAACCAGGTGGTAGCATAATATTGATAAATATCAATTTTTTGAGGTTAAATAATCTCAATTAATTGTAATTTAACAACATTTAAATATTCGCTTAGCTGCCAGGCCAAGTATTGAGGAGCAGAAATGGCAAAGCCGGATTGGAGCGAGCTTCAAGATCGGTTCCTGTCCGAACATGCCGAATCCGGCGTATCACCGAAAGAGTGGTGTGAGTCGCAGGGGCTGAACTATGCAACTGCTCGCCGATACATAAAGAAACCTGCGCAGAGTGCTAAAGCTGGAGTGCGCAGAAGCCCTGACTGAAAGTGATGAACTGACCAGTAAGCAGCAGATGTTTGTTGCGGAGTAGCTGAAAGACAACAATGCGACACAGGCTGCTGCCCGCTCAGGCTATAGTGACCCAAACTATGGCCGGCAACTCATAGCGAATCCTAACATCTCATTCATAATTCCCAACAGTAACGTGCGTTGCTCTTCGGATTAACGCTAAAACTAGTATCATCAATTTTATCCGCTTTGGAGTTTCTTCGCTGGTCAGACTGTATGATCTTTTACTGCCTTCGTCTGGGTAAAAGTACTCAGCCTTCTCCTCTTCAATGGCATTGGTAGCAAAGGTATCTATTTTGCTTACCTGAGTTTTAAGAGAATCAAGGATTGGGTCAGTAATAAAGTCTTGCTCAATTCGGTGAGCTAGTTTGTTCCTCATTCCATTAAGCTTTTCTAGTGCGCGATATGCGGGAATGGGCAACCCTAGCTTTTGGGCTAATCCAAGTTTGGAGTGGTAATTTAGCTTAAGTGTTATTTTATCATCGGGCTCGACTGAGAATAATTCTGATTTACCAATGGCTGAGCATATAAAAGCCTCAAGAAAAGACTCTGTGACTAAGTGCATGCGTAATACGACTCCGATGTCATCAGTGCTTGCAGATGAAGAAATAATCGCATTTGCTACTGAAGCACTGCCAAAAAGCTGTTGAAATATTTCTCTATTCATATTAATCCCTTAGTAGGTTAAGTATGGCACTCACCGACAAACAAGAAATGTTCTGTCGCGAGTACCTCATCGATTTGAACGCCACACAAGCGGCCATTCGGGCGGGGTACAGCGATAATACCGCCCGTAAGATTGGTAGTGAGAACCTCACAAAACCAGACATCCAAAATAGAATCGCCGAACTCAAGGCGGAGCGCAACGAGCAGGTGAATATCGATGCTGCTTATGTGCTGCGTCGCCTGGTTGAGATAGACCAGATGGATGTGCTGGATATTTTGAATGATGATGGCGGTATCAAGGCTATCAGTGAATGGCCGAAGGTATGGCGAACTACACTCAGTGGATTCGATATCAATACCAGTATTACCAATTTCGATGAAACGACCATCGAGAACATCCTCAAAAAGATTAAGTGGCCAGACAAGGTTAAAAACCTTGAGCTACTCGGCAAGCATGTCGATGTGCAGGCATTCAAAGAGCAAACCAAAACTGAACACACTGTCCCTGATGAGTTTGCAGAATTAATAGCATCCATCAATGAGGGAATGAGCCATGTCAGGAAGCTACGAGGCGATAAGGGGGCTTGACCGCCTGGCAAGGATAAATTCTTTGTACTGGATAACTGACAAAAAGGGTAATGCTGTCAGGTTCCGAATGACACGGGAGCAGCTCGAATACTATGACGGGATGCATCACCGAAACATTATTCTGAAAGCCCGTCAGTTAGGTTTCACGACTGAGGTATGTATCCTGCAGCTTGATGCCGCTATTTTTGAAGATGCGAAATGTGCGTTGATAGCTCACACATTAAACGATGCTAAGCGTCTGTTCCGTGAGAAAGTTAAGTACGCATACGACAAACTCCCCAAAGTTATAGCTTCAGGCAATCCGGCCAGCAATGACGCTGCAGGTGAGTTGGTATTCAGCAAAGGTGGTTCACTCTACATCAGCACATCATTCCGTGGTGGTACGCTGCGTTATCTGCACGTTTCTGAATTCGGCAAAATATGCGCCAAGTTCCCGGACAAAGCCCGTGAGATTGTTACCGGTGCCTTTGAGGCGGTATCGACTGATTGCTTCACGACAATCGAAAGTACAGCGGAAGGGCGCGCGGGTTACTTCTTCGACTACTGCCAGACTGCTGAAAAATCCCTGATGCAGGGTAAGCCGCTATCGAACCTTGACTGGAAATTCTTTTTCTTCTCATGGTGGAAGAATCCCCTGTATGCAATCGACCCGGTAGAGCCAATCCCGCAACGCCTGAGCGATTATTTCGCTGAGATGGAGGTAAAGCACGGCATTGAGCTGAACGGACGGCAGAAAGCCTGGTATTACGCCAAAGAGAAAACTCTCGGCGATGATATGAAACGGGAATACCCGACCATCCCCGCCGAAGCATTCCAGCAGTCGGTCGAAGGCGCGTATTACGCTAAGCAATTCCGGTGGCTGTACGAGCAGGGGCGTATTTGTTCGCTGCCTGACAACTCACATCTGCCGGTACACACGTTCTGGGATATTGGTGTCGGTGATTCAACGTCTATCTGGTTCGTCCGGATAGTCGGTGAGGAATATCACATCATCGACTACTACGAAAACAGTGGTGAAGGTCTGCGGCATTACATGAAGGTGCTGAAAGACCGCGGTTATGAATACGGTGAACACTGGGGTCCGCACGATATCGATAACCGTGAATTTGGCAGTGATGCCAAATCCCGTAAAGAGATTGCGCGGGAAGGGTATGTGATCGACGGGCAGAAATACTCGATACGGTTCCAGGTGGTGCCGAAGGAGTCCGTAGCAACAGGCATAGAGTCGGCCCGTGAAATCCTGAAGCATTGCGTCTTCGACGATGTGAAGTGTGCGGATGGGATTCTCGCTCTGGAATCTTACCGCAAAGAGTGGGACGACAAGCGCGGGTGCTGGAAAGATAAACCGTATCATGACTGGACTTCACACGGCTCTGATGCCTTTCGCTATTTCGCAGTGACCAAACGTAACCGAAAACAAATCGGCGCAATATTCTTCTAAGGATAAACTCAGTGAACGAACCAAACAAAGGTGAGGTGGCATTCCTCGTCAACGCCCTTGCTGAGTCAATCGGGCGGCAACGAATGCTGTACGCCAGCCAGTTCCACGGGAATACGAAACGCACAAAGTTATGGGATGAATTCGGTTATCCCGATAGCGTCCCGTTTGACCTGTTGTATCGTGCATACCGGCGTAACTCTGCGGCATATTCCGGCATTCATAAAACGCTGGATTCCTGCTGGATAGATTTGCCAACCATTATCGAGGGTCCGGAATCAGACGAAGCGACGCAAAACACGCCGTGGGAAGTCATGATTACCCGGGTAATGAAGCGCTTCTGGGCGAAAATCAAAGATGCTGACCGGCGTAACCTCGTTGGTCGGTACTCTGCATTACTTCTGCAGATTAAAGACGGCAATGAGTGGTATAAGCCGGTTGACGTGAACGCTGTCCGTCGCCTGGGTGATAAAGCGATTGTCCGGATGATTCCCGCATGGGAGTCGCAGATTAAACCGGTCAGTTATGACATTGACACGCTATCTGATACCTACGGACAGCCGACTGAGTATCAGTTTAATGAGCAGCCTATTGACGATAACGGCTCTTACGGTCCGACACGCAGCGTTACGGTGCATCCGGATCGGGTGATTATTCTCGCCGAAGGTGCAGAAGACGAAAATATCCTGTCCGGCATCCCGCTGAACGAGGCCGGTTACAATGACCTGCTGGATATCGAGAAAACCAAAGGCGGTAGTGCTGAAGGTTTTCTGAAGAACGCCAGCCGGCAGTTGGGTATAGCGTTTGATAAGGAAACAGACCTGACAAACATTAGTCAGATGGCAAAAGATGCCGGGTATAAAGACCTCGGCGAAGCCATGAACGACAAAATGATGAAACTGAATCGCGGTACTGACTCGGCACTGGTTACTCAGTCCGGTACCACATCAGTACTGTCAGTGGCCGCAGCCGACCCCACGCCATCATGGACGGTGTCAGCAAACAGCTACGCATCAACGATTCAGTGTCCGTTCAATATCCTGTTCGGAAAGCAAACCGGCAATCTGGCATCCACTGAGGATAAATCAGCATGGGCTGTACGCTGTAATTCACGGCGTAATGGCTTCCAGTCTGATGTTGTAACAGCGGTAATCACCCGACTGTGGACTATAGGGGCTATCGATGCGCCGGCTAACGGAGAATTGACGATAACCTGGTCTGATTTACTGGCGCCGGGCGATACCGAAAAGCTGGCGAATATGTCCACCATTGCGGATGTTGCTCAGAAATCACAGGCGGCGCTGGGGCGGTCATCTATCACTGAGAATGAAATCCGTGCTGCCGGAGGACTTGAGCCGGTACCGGAAGTGACGCCGCCGGACCTGAACGTTAAACAAACCAGTAAGGACCCGCTGAATGATGACCAGAGCAATACTCAGGACGCCGGTAATACCACGTAATAAAGCTGACCCGACACAATCATCACGCCAGGTCAGCCGGATGTTTAACGACATCGAAACGCGCTACCTCGGCATTAAGACTGACCTCAAATCGCTGTTTGACCTGCAGCTTACCGGCTCAGAAGTACAGACCAACTCCCTGCAGGGTTATCTGGCCTGCAACAACGAAAACGGACCCGCCACGCTGTTTCAGGTGAATATCGGAAAGTACCTCTACGACATGACCGCCGCAAAGCTGGCAAGCCTGTTACAGAGCGCTCAGGCGATTCTGGATAAATGGTTGCTACAGGGTGGTGAGCAAAACGTATGGGCGATGGGTTATGTGCAGGATGAATATGAGCGCGGCACGCAAATGGCCGTCAGCAATCTGTCGGTACAGTCAGCCGTTTACGAGCAGCAGGTAACACTGGCCGACCGGTTATCATCGCCTGGTGTGCTGAACCAGATAGCCAGTGCGCAGGTATCTACGTACAGCGACTGGAAAGGCATCAGCGATAAAGCCCGCGCTGATTTGTCCGGTGTCATAACTGATGCTGTGGCGCGTGGCATCAATCCGCGTGAAACGGCTCAAATAGTCAGCAAGCGGCTCGACGTTTCAATGAGCAGTGCAAAGAACATCGCTCAGACGGAGCAGGTCGGGGCACTTCGTAACGCCCAGCGGACAGAAACAGTCTGGTCCCGCGATACTCTCGGCCTGAATACCAAAATGCTGCACCTGTCAGCACTCAAGCCAACGTCCCGCGCATGGCATGTTGCCCGCCACGGTCACACGTATACGCCGGAAGAAATCGAAGAGTGGTATTCGCAGAACGGCAATCGCTATAACTGCTACTGCAGCCAGATACCGGTGATTCTGGATGATGACGGGGAGATAGTTAACCCCGGCATGGTCGAGCGTCTGGCGAAAGAGCGGGAGCAGTGGCAGTCAGTCTCCCATAAACCCAAAAAGTAACCACCAGTGAGGACTCAGCATGTCACGCAACTGCGTAAACGTGCTGTCGGTCATTAACTCCGCTTCAAATATCTCAACTGAAACCATCAACGGACGCGATCACATCATCGTGCGCGGCATCACGCCAGTTGTTGATGATATTGTGATGAACCGGAAGTTGTACCCGGCAGCAGAAATAAGCAAGGGCTATAAAACGCTCGAACGAAACCCGATGCCGCTCGGTCATCCCAAAATCGACGGTAAGCACATTTCAGCGCGTGATGTACAGGCCGTTAATCAGTTCCATGTCGGAGCCTGGCTGCAGAACGTGAACCACTCAGGCGGCAAGGTAACCGGCGATATGTACGTTGACCGCCGCTATGCCGAAGGTTCTGAGCATGGCAAGCGTCTGCTTGAACGCCTGGACGATATGGCTGCCGGTAAAAATACTGAGCCGGTGCATATATCAACCGGCCTGATGTACTCCGGAATCGCTGCCAACGGCGAATCCAAGGGCAAAAAGTACAACGAGATTGCGACAAACATGGACTTTGACCATGTGGCCGTGCTTCTCGATGAACCTGGTGCCGGTACTCCTGCAGAGGGTGTCGGAATCTTCGTTAACTCAGACGGCACCGAGCAGGAAATCGAAGTTGTGAACCTGTCAGATGCCGACATTCCCGATCCAAACGACCCCGTTAAATCATTTTTCAACCAGCTAAAGGCGTTTTTCAGCGCCAACAGCAAACAATCCGATGAAGGAAACGACCCGATGAAAGAACTCATCACCAACGCGCTGAAAGCAAAAGGCATCGAAACCGAAGGTAAATCGGATGCTGAACTGATGGACGCGTACAACAAGGCCATGACCGATGATGCTGCCAAAAAGGAGGAAACGCCGGAAGAAAAGGCGGTCCGTCTGAAGAAGGAGGCTGACGACAAAGCAGCAGCTGATAAAGCCACGGGTACTGCGACCAATACCGAAGAAGTTCCCGCCTGGGCTAAGTCGCTGACCGAAAAAGTTGAATCTCTGACCATTCAGGTTAATGCCGGCCAGGAATCAGAAAAAACCACCATGCGCACAGCGGTTAAGGCCAAATTCGGCATGACGGACGTTGCGGTCAATGCGCTGGACGGTGAGCCACTGAAAGAGCTGTACGCACAATGTGCCACTTCACACGGCCTGATCGGTGCTTTCAACCACTCAACCGACACCAAATCAATCTCAGAAATGCCGGAGTAATGACAAATGGCTAAAGACGGTAAACACGTAATTCACGCTGGCGGCATTTTCGCTAATCCGCTGCTTCACCGCGGAGGTGCGGCAGCCGCCGCAACACAACCTGGCACTGTTGGTTATTTCGATGCCGGTAAATTTACTGCATCAGTGGCGGGTGAAGAATCGGCAATTTTGTACGTTGCCAACTTCGATTACCTGCGCTGCAAAACGGTCGATGACACCATTGCTGCAGGTGACTTTGTCGTGGCTATTCAGCCGCAGTCAGGCATGTTCCTGAATATTCCTGCAGCGGCCGGTACGTACACCAAAGGTCAGGCTGTCGCAGTGGCTAATGGCCAGATTAAAGCAGCCTCCGCTGGAACTCCTGCAGATGGTGATACTCCGGCAGTGGCCGCTGACACTGTTTTCGCTTATGTCGAAGAAGATACCGCGCTGACAGCAGTGGCGGGTGATCTGGTTCGCGTAGTATTCAAATAAGGATAACTGAATGTTTGTATTCTCGAAGTCTATTGGCGAAAAGACCAATAACCTGGCTGTTAACAGCTATCAGTTCGCGCAACTGAACCAGGAGCGACACGCCGCAATGAACCATCAGGGCGTGAACGTGATGGAAGAAATTGCCAATCGCGTGAATATTGCCTCAGAGCTGAACGGTATCAATGCCGTACGCTCTCCGGCCGATCTGTATAAAACGTTCGATCAGACCGTGCTGGCACAGTTCACCAATCAGGACGAGTTCACACTCCTGAATGACCTGACGCCGCTGTCACGCTCCGTACGCATTAATGCCACCGTGTACGAATACGCGAAGTCTGGCGGTAAAATGTGGGGGCATACCTCAATGTCCGGCCAGATTGGTGCTGCGCTGGATGCCACTGCGTACACCTACGATGGCACCATGGTCCCGGTGCATGATACCGGCTTTAAGTTCAACTGGCGTGATGGCCGGCTGAACAACCCTGATGCATTCGATGTGATTTCTGATGCTCAGGCAGAATCCACGGCTCAGATTCGCCGGACCTTTGTGGATTACATCTTCAATGGCTTCCGTGACAGTGAAGGCAACTACGTTCAGTTCGACGGTAAAACGTGGAAGGGCCTGAAAGCCGATGAACGTGTTGCTCAGGTCACGCTGACTACCAACCTGGCAACTGCCACCGATCCGAAAGCCATCCGTGCTCAGGCAATCGCATTGCGCGATGTAGTTCGCGTAACCAACCTGCAATACGGCAATCAGACCTGGTATGTGTCTCAGGACATCATGTCCAACTTGGAGCAGTATTTCAGTGACAATTATGCAGCACCAACACTGTACGAAGAGCTGCTGAAACTGTCCGGTATTGCTGCGATTAAAGTTGATGCTCAGCTTACCGGCAACCAGTTGCTGATTGTCCCGTTACAGTCCGGTGTTATCGCGCCGATCGTCGGCCAGGCATTCGGTACCGTTGCTGACCCGCGTCCGTTCTATAACAGTGATTATGTCTGGCGCACCTGGGGTGCTGCTGGCCTGATGGTGAAAACCGATATTCAGGGTCACTTCTCTGTCGTCTACGCTCACAGCTAAGGATAAATCATGGCACTCGTAAAGATTCTGGCTTCAAATCTCTTTGCCGGTGCCAGCCTCCGTAAACTGGAAGCTGGCAAAACCTATGATGTTGATGACTCACTGGCCGATAAGTGGATTGCGGCAGGCAAGGCTGAGAAATCGACGGAGAAGAAAGGCGACAAGCTGGTGACCACTGTTTCACCGGCGAACTCAACCGTAACAGACTCTTCAGCCATTCAGGCCAAACTTGATGCTGCGCTGGCTCAGGTTAGTGAACTGACCGATGCCGCTGCAGCAAAAGAGACTGAGCATGCTGCTGCACTTGAAGCCGAAAAGACCCGCGCTGACACCGCAGAAGCAGCGCTGGCCGAAGCAACCAAAGGTAAATAATCATGGCAGCCCAAATCACGCTTGATGACGTAAAACCGATGATGGCTGAATTGGGCTTCACGGTACCGGATGCAGTTCTGACTCTGTTGCTTGAACAGGTCAGTGCATCCTCTGCCTGTATGGACGGGGCCGGATATTCAGACAGTCTGCAAAAACTGCTGCTTATCTACGCCGTGTTGCGTCTCGCGGCCCTGTCTGGTGCCCGTAAAATATCATCACAATCTGCACCTTCCGGTGCTTCACGGTCTTTCACTTATGATGCTGCCGGCACTGATTACCTGTTGAAACAAATCAGGGCGTGGGATACCAATGGCTGTTTATCTGGCCTGCCACTCAGCAGCAACCAGGTGGGATTCTTTGATGTTGTCGGGGGATGCTGATGATTTGGAATGATATCGCTGACCGGTTACCAAAACCGCTTGAGCGGGTATGGGTTGAAACCGACACCGGCAGGAAAACCACGGCCTATCTGAAATCAGTCGGAGACTGGTTCCTGTTCTGCCGGAAGATTGCTGAAACCGGTGCAAAGGTGGTGAGGTGGCGGGAATGAGCGAGGCGTCAAACTGGTCATACACGGCCCCGTGTACCATCTGGCGTAATCTCGGGCTTGATGAATATGGTGATTATCTGGGGTTCTCCGCACCTGAAATCATCATGGCCGACTATCAGGGCGGGTTGTCCGCGAAGATTGGCGACATTGGCACGGAACAGGTCGTTAAAAACACGTTCTGGTCAGAGTTTGCCACTGCATCCAAGGGTGATTACATCCTGATAGGTCAGTCTGCGGAGTCTGATCCGGTGGCCGCAGGTGCCGATGAGGTAATGCAGGTCATCCGGTATGCAGATACTTTCGACCGGCTTGCTGATGATTATGCCATTCTGACGGGGGTCTGATATGGGGATTAAGGTAAGAGGCATACAAGCATCAAAAAAGGGGCTTGATGCACTGGTTAATGATATTCAGGGCAGAAGGGCACCAAGGGCTGCTATGGCTGCACTGGATGTTATCGGATTAGAGGCTGCGACAATAACCCCAGTAGAGACCTCTACTCTCATTAACTCCCAGTTCAGGGAGGTAATGGTTAACGGAACATTGGTTACTGGGAGGGTCGGATATTCTGCCAATTACGCTGTTTATGTCCATAACGCGCCTGGAAAACTAAAAGGAAGGCCAAGATCGTCAGGGGATGGAAACTATTGGGACACCAACGGGGAGCCCCGGTTCTTAACCGTTGGGGCAGAGAGGACAGAAGAAACAGTCGCTGCCGTTGTGCATAAGGAAATGTCCCGATGAATCCCCCAATGCATAAACGGGTCCGTAACCTGTTGGTTGATGCCGGATTCACTACCGGATATACCATCCAGTCGCTGGTATGGGCTGATTCCGGAAAACTAACCGACAGGTTCATTGTGGTCCGGCCAAACGGTGGCAGCAATATTGACCGTGATTTTGGTGCTGAATATTACGTGATGGTTGATGTGATTACCGGTAAGAACACCGGCGACTATGCCAAATCAGAAACCGATGTTCAGGCCATCATCGACTATATCCAGCAAAACCCGCTATCTGATTCCTGTGTGGGCCAGATAACAAACATGGGTGGTATTCCTTCACCGGTACAGACAACAGAAGGCCGCCTTGTGTGGCGATTGCAGTTTGTCTGCACCTATGGGGAATAACCCGAACAAAACCGAACAGGTCGCTATTTGGCGGCCTTTTTTTATGCTCAAAAGAGGCTAAGAAATGGCTCATTGTACCACTGATAATACCAAGCTGTTTGGCCGTGCCGTCATTCTTGAAGTGGCTGACGGTTGCGCTGACACAATCCCTGCTGAATCGGAGTTTATGCTCCTGGCGGCCGGCACATCAAAAACCTTCGACATGAACCCTAATACCACCAACTCATCAGCCGATGATACCAAAGGCTGGGTAGAGAACGTTGTCACCTCGAATGACCTGACATTGTCATTTGAAGGTGAAGTCCGGGTTAACGATAAATCCGACCAGTACGGCGTGTACAAATTCATTAAGTATTACGTCAATGAAGTGAATGCCGCCCGCCAGCCGACACTGTGGGTCCGGATGTACTTCGGTCAGATCATGATTCAGGCCTACATGGTCATTACTGCACTGAGTAATGATGGCGGTACCGATGACATTGTGACATTCTCGACAGAATTCAAAGTTGCTGATGGATCGACTGTGTCGATTGATGACATTGATGATACTGTAGCCGTTACTGGTGTCACTGTGGCACCGACCACTGCAAGTATCGCTGTTGGGGCAACCCGCCAGCTGACAGCCTCTGTTGCACCGACTGATGCAACCAATCAGGCAGTAACCTGGTCAACTTCTGATGCGACGGTAGCAACCGTAAGCGGCAGTGGCCTGGTTACGGGTGTTAAAGCCGGTACTGCAACTATCACCTCTACAACTGCCGACGGTGCGAAAACCGCTACCTGCACAATCACAATTACAGCAGCGTAACCAATCCAAAGGGTGGTTTCGACTGCCCTTGATATTGATTATGAGGCTGACCAATGACACCAATTAAGGAAATCGGGGAGTGCGTTATATCTGTGGGTGATACGGATTACTTTTTCCGACCGTCATTCTCTAACATGACTAAAATCGGCACTCCGGAGGATATAGTTTCGACGTTCTACGCGCTGCACAATGACAACCTGAGTCAGTTAATAGCCAGAGCTTTGTCGGTGTTCCGCAGCCTGCCTGAATGGTTTGTGAGATATCTGAATAATTCTGCAGAGGGTAAAGCGGCATTTGTGGCCGCCGTGGCTGTCATGGATGCATGTTGTGATATGGATGCCGCGGCACTGACCGGCGAGATAGTCCCGTCACGAACAGGCAAGCGTTCATTCGTCTGGCGAAAAGGGCTGCTCGATGCTAATGACCTGATAGTGATTGCCTCTGAGCTGATTGTTCACGGCATCATCGGCAGAGCGAAGGTCAGGCAGTTACAGCGGCATGAGTCCAAATCAACGGTTAAAGAGTTCCGGGCGGTTGAATACATTAACGCTGCCAGAAATCATTTTGGTATGGCCCGCAGTGAAGCCGAAAGTCTGACAATGACTGAGTTTATCCTGTTACTGAACGCCAAATACCCAGAGCAAAAAGGCTTCACCCGCGAAGAATATGACAAGGTGGTTGATGATTACTTTGCTATGAAAGAGAAGCGGCTGAAGGGGTAACATGGTGTGGCTCATTTTGTGCCATTGTGGTTCGCGGTGGTTCGTAAATGTACAACCAGGCACTTGCCCAAAAATGGTAATGGCACTAAGATGAAATCAGTTTGACTCATGAGTCAAACATAGCGCTCAATTGATTTTGGGGTCGTATATTACCAGACAGGTAATTTCGGAGATTTTATAATGAAAACCCTACGTTGCATGGCTTATCGACAGGATGGTGTCTTTGTTGCCGTCTGCCTTGATTTGTCTTTAGCAGCACAGGCAGATTCAATGCAGGAAGCCACTGATAAGTTGGAGTCGCAGGTTCACGATTATCTCGAGGAGGTTTTCTCTGAGCCTGAGTATGCCAAACAGATGCTTAACCGCAAAGCTCCCTTCACCTTATGGGTGAAGTACTGGCTCATCGCATTCAGAATGATGTTCAAAAAACAATCCAATCTGGCATTGTTTAGCGAACCTTGCAAAGTTCATGCGTGAGGTCTTTGAATGTTTGGCAGGAAGCTTAGCCCCCTAAAGTACACTGAGGTTGTAAAGGGCCTTCAGATTCTTGGCTTTGAGATGAAGGTTAAAACCGGAACATCTCACGAGCAATGGATAAGGAAGACCGAGAGCACGAAGCATGTTGTTACAGTGGATAAGCATCACGCGCCATTCTCAAGGGATTTGATAAAATCCATGGCTAAGCAAGCGGGTATAGATTCCCGAAAATTCCACTCACTATGTCGAGGTGAATGTAGCATCGAAGACATAGGATTATACCCTGCCGAATAAAGCCACCTCCGGGTGGCTTTTTTCTTTCATGTCGCCATGCCTCTCCTTGCTTCCCTTTGCATAAGTTTGGCTTTAGGATTGGTCTTAACTTTACCAATGGGGATAGGGATGTGAAGAAGATTATTGCCTCGTTTATTATTGCGTTGACGTTATCTGGTTGTGCGACTAGTGGAAATAAATCGATCCAAAATGAAACACAAGTCAGTATTCAGCAGAAGATAGTCAAGGGTGTTACAACAAAAAACGAAGTTAAGTCTTACTTCGGCGATCCTACTGGCGTTACCTTTACTAGCGATGGTTCAGAACAGTGGCAGTATATGCTTGCTGATGTGAAAATTTCTGGGAAAACCTTTATCCCGTTTTATGGGTTGTTTGATAATGGTGCTACCACAGATATGAAACAGCTAATTATTCTCTTCAAGGGTGATGTGGTTAGTAATTACACCCTGGTTAATTCCAAAACAGAAACGAAGTCTGGTCTGTTAAATTAAACATAACTTATCGAATAAACCTCGCTCCGGCGGGGTTTTTTTATGCCCGGAGAAAATTAAATGGCAGACAGTCAGAGTGCAGGTGCAATCCATTTTGATGTAGACATCGATACTGCGAAACTACTTACGAGTGCCAGGCAGGTTGATTCGACACTGGATAATATGGCGTCATCGGCGCAATCAACCGGTAAAAGCCTGGATAGTATGGGGAAAAACACCAAGTCTGCTTCCTCGTCATTAAACCAGATCGCCGCATCCACAAAATCAGTTGATGGCTCAATGCAGACGCTGAACACGACAGTTAGTGCTATGGCTCAGGCTATTCAACAGGCCAATGCCTCATCAGCGGCGGCGAGTATGACACTGGCACAAATGAATGGTGCTATGAACTCTCTCATTGGTGCGGCCAATTCAATTGCAGAGGCAATGCGCGGGGCCGGAACCAGCACAAGTACAGCCAGTAATGAATTTAGCCGGGCAGAATCAATCATCGAAGGCCTGGGTAATCAGATCGCCATTCTCGACGAGGCTCAGGAGAACGGCGCAAGAAGTGCCGCTATTCTGGCCGCACAACTCCGGGCGGGTGCAGGCGCGACTGATACAGAAAAAGAAAAAATCGGTGAACTCACCGGCCAGCTTTATGACATGAAGAACGGCACCGAATCAGGAGCTAAAAGCCATGTTAACTGGAAAAACAGCATGCAACAGGCCGGTTACCAGGTGCAGGACTTCATTGTCCAGGTGCAGGGCGGTCAGTCGGCTATCGTAGCTTTCAGCCAGCAGGGCTCTCAGTTAGCTGGCGCATTTGGTCCGCAAGGTGCCGTTGTGGGTGCGTTGATTGCGCTGGGTTCTGTCATTGTTGGTACGCTTGTCAAAAGTATGGGGAATGCTACAGATACCATAAAGACCTTAGGTGATGCTGCAAGTGCTCTGGACGGTATCATCACTGTGTCTCAGAGCGGTGTGGCTGCACTTTCAGACAAATATGCCTTACTTGCCAGTACAAATGCTAAGTTTGGTCAGATTCTAAAAACTCAGGCGATCATTGAATACAATCAGGCACTTAGTAAAATCCCTGACTCTATTCAGAGTATATCAAGTGACGCTCTGTCAATCGGCGATCAGCTGAGTGGTGTATTTACTGGGGCAATCCCATCCGTAAGCGGATTAGGTAAGGTTCTGTCAGACCTAAATATAACCACATCTAATTACAATGATGCTGTTAAGCAGGTACCTCAAACGCTAGGTGGCGTTAGCCCTGCGCTGAGCTTATTGGCGAATACAGTGGATACTGTGGCAAGCAAGTTTGGACTGTCAACTCAGCAGGCGTTTGAACTGACTAAGCGTCTTAACGATGTGGCAGAAAGTAAATCCCCAGAACAATTACAAAGCCTGGCGCTATGGTTGCAGCAGATGAATAGTTCAACACCTGGAGTTACCAGTGCTTTCGGTGATTTAACAGTAAATGTATCGAAGCTTGGCATAGCAGCCGCGCAGGCAGAAATAAACCTGGAAAGAGCCAAGGCGGCTAACGATACACTGACTAAGTCCCAAGAACAGGCGGTTACAAGTTCAGAAAGAGAATTAGCTTTAGCCAAAGCAACGGGTGTTGAAAGAGCGAAACTGCAAGCTAAGTACAAAGTACAGGACTTGCAGTTAAATCCTGATAGCGGTCAGGCCAAAGAAATTATGTCAAACGCTGTAGCTACCTATAACGCCCAGCAGGCACAGAAGGAATTGAACAATGAGCGAAACAAAGGATCAGCAGCAGCCAATCAGCAGGCAAAAGCTGAAGAATCTGTAACTCAGAAACTTGAGCAGCTTCGCCAGCAATCTGACCTCAACGCCGTGTCATCCCAAAACCTGACACTGGAGCAGGCTAAGCTACGCGCTGAAATGTCTCTCGGGAAGAATGCCACTGCTGCACAGCGGGAAGAGGCTGCTAAATACGCTGAAGCCATCTGGCAGCAGGCGGCAGCCCTCAAAGCCAGAAATCTGATACCAGAAGTGGCAGAAAATGATGATTATCAGAACAAGTCCGCTCAACTTGAATTACTGAAAGGACAGAAAGATTCTCAGGGCAATCTGATTATCAGTCAGCAGCAGTATCAGCAGGCATCTGAAAAGCTGGCCGCAGAGCATATGGCTAACCTGGATAAAATTAACAGCCAGAACGTTGTAACCCCTCAGCAGACTATGGCTGCTCAGGTTGACCCAGTGCAGCAACTTGCCAATGAAAACGCACAGAAGCTCGCCCTGATACAGCAGTTCACGCAGCAGAAGGTATTAACTGAACAGCAAGGCCTTGCGCTGATGAATGCTGAAAATACCCAGTATGAGCAGCAACGCTCAGCCGCGCAGTGGCAATTGTTCACACAGCAATCACAGGGTTATGCAGCGCTTGGCGCTGCTGTGGATGGTTTCGGTCAATCAGCAAGTAGCGCCATAACAGGTGTCGTTACCGGCTCTGAAAGTCTCTCATCGGCACTTCAGAATATCGGCAATACGGTAATTAACGATGTCATCCAGACGTTTGTTGATATGGGTATGCAATGGGTTAAGTCGGCGATTATGGGCGCAACAGCTCAGCAGTCAGCGATAGCGGCCACTACGACAGCTCAAGTCGCTGGGATTGCAACCCAGACCACAGCAAGCACCACCGCAGCAGTCGCCACAACTGCAGCATGGGAACCTGCCGCCATTATGTCATCAATTGCATCATGGGGCGGTGCAGTAGCTATAGGGCTGGGTGCCATGGCGGGAATTCTGGCATTGACTGGAAAGCGTAAGAATGGCGGTCCGGTTTCTGCCGGAGGGATGTATCAGGTTGGTGAATCCGGCCTGCCTGAAATCTATAAAGCCAGCAATGGGAGCCAGTACATGATACCCGGAGATAATGGTAGCGTCCTGAGTAACAAGGATATAACCGAAAGCAATAGCGGTCTAAATGTACAGGTGGTCATCAACAACCAGGCATCAAACGCTTCGCCTCAGTATGTTGGGGCGACTCAGGATAATGGCAGTTATATACTGGAATTCCTTATATCAGATGCTGAAAAGGGCGGTTCCTACTCAAATACGTTGCAGTCCACATTTGGCCTGTCACGTAAAGCAACTGGAGATTATTAATGGCAACCGTTCAATACCCCGACAGGCTGCCGTTACCCCAACGTGCCAGCCAGAACATGACGCAGGATACTGGCTTCAGAACAACTCAACCAGCAATAGGCCCTGCAATTTTCACCCCAATAACTACAGACCTGAAAGCCACCTGGTCACTGACATGGATATTCACGCTTCAGCAGGCGCAGATATTTAAGTCGTGGCTGCGTTCACCAACGTACTGTGACAGTGGCCGCAACTGGTTTGAAATGGCAATAGATCTTGGAGATAGCCAGGGGCCTCAGGTTCAGACCCTGCACTTTACCGGAATGCCGGTTCAGACCAGCAAGGATGGTATCACTGTCACCTGGACTGCGACGGTTATCTGTAATGGCCTGAATGACGATACCAGTGCTTATGATGACTGGATTGTTGAGGCGCCGCCTGGTTATGAGAACTGGCTTGATCCGCTGGTGACAGTAATTTTACCGGAGGCGTAATGACGACACTGAAAGAATGGAAGGAGCGGCGGCCGGCATCCGATTTAAAAGAGACTGTCACTTTTTACCATCCATCATTTGGATATTACCGGACAGTGAATAACCTGTTTTCACCTGCAGAGTTTGGTGGCGATAGTTACGCCCCGGCAAGGTTCAGCGTTACCGAGCCTGCACAGGATGGTACAGCGACAATATCCATGACTATCACCTTTGTTGCCGGTGCAGAAAATGTCAGGAACACCCTTAAATCATGGCGGGGTTCGCAGAGAATGACGGCGATTTCCTGCAATTACAGCCTGTGGGATAGCATCGGTGATTCAGTGGCGCTAAACAGCTATTCACTTTACGTGAAAGATGTGTCACTCGATGCCAATAACGTGACCATCACCGCAAGCCTGACAAATCCGCTGTCACTTGCTAACCCAATTATCTACACCACCAAAGACTACCCCGGACTTCTGAACCTATGACAAATGATGAATTTATACGGCGTGTCATTGGCAGGCCGTGGGCTAACCGCGCCTGTAGTTTCAGTCAGATGGATTGCTGGGGCCTTGTTGTTCTCTATTACCGGCATGTTCTGAATAAAGAATTGCATCACATTCCGGGCTACGAGTCAGAGTCTGATTTCGTTACTTGTTACACGCAGGAGCGGACACACTGGCAGGAGGTGAGCACACCGGTTCAAGGCTGTCTGGCTGTGTTCTATCGCGGCAAGCAACCATCTCATGTCGGAGTGATGATTTCACCGGGTAAGTGTCTTCACTCCATGGGTGAACAGGGCTTTGTCAGGATAGATAGTCCGCTGTCATTAACGAAGGTGTATCAAAGGGTGGAGTATCTGAAATATGGCGAGATATGAACTGCAGCGGCTACCGGGGTCGCCATTTGAGCGCGGAGAAATAAGTAATAACGCCCGCCTGGTTGACTGGCTTAACCAGCAGAACCTGCACAGCAATGTTGTCATAAGGATGAATGGCCGGACGCTTGAGGATGATTTTGACCTCAATTACGTGCCTGCCAGAGATGATGTGATCGGCGTGTTTGACCAGCCTGAAGGCGGCGTTGGTAAAGTTATCACCAGCGTGCTCCGGCCTGTAACTAAAGTCCTTTCCGGTGTAATGAAACTGTTTGGCCTTTCGGCTAAAACTGGTATTCCTTCGGTATCAACAGGTGAATCATCCAACAATGACCTGACGCAACAGACCAACCGGGCGAGGTTATACAAAGGAAGGCCCAACATTTACGGGCAGGTGAGGGCATATCCTGACCTGATTCAGGAGTCGATATTTGAATATATCGACAACAAAAAGTACGTCACTGAGTGGATGGAGGTGGGTTACGGGTATTACGATATATCTTCTGTGCGATATTCTGAATCATCTCTGACAGCTCTGGCCGGTGCCAGCTACCAGATTTATAACCCTGGTGACGTAATCGGTGACATGGCTCAGGGTTATTCATTCGATGATGTGGACGGGCAGGAGTTGCCAGGTCTGAATGAAGATGATTCGGAGATTAAGCAGCAGGGCACTACTGATACTCTGCTTGAGGGTACATTCAGCGGTGGTCAGTTCTACGCCAGAATCAACAAAGAAACCGGATTCGATTCGTTGTATGACTCGGCCAAGCCGGTATATGTCACTGTCATTGTTAATGTCACCTATAACACGGCGAGCGGCTCGGTAACGAAAGATGTGAGCGTACAGGGAACATTATTCCAGTCAACCATTACAGATGACGGGGCGCTGATTAATCCTGACCAGTATTACAACTTCTGGTTCAGTAATCTATCCGGCTCTGACTACCTCTCTTTGCCGTCCGATACAACAGTGAATCTGACAAAGCTGGTAGTTACCGAGTATGTCGGCACGACGATAGGGCCGTTCTTCGCGGCTCTTGAGTCCCAGCAGTTATGGATTCACCTCTATGCCAACCTGGGCGGCGGTTACGATGCACCGGCTAAAATTACCTGGTGGCAGGTGGATGATGACAATAACCAGATTGCCGGAACGCAGGAAAGTATGGATGTTCCTGTACACAACTCAGGAAGTGATCAGGACTATATCTATGTCACTGAGAAGATAACGCCTACCGCAGGTGTGGGACGCTATGCATTCAGCCTCTACCGTACCAATAACTCGCAGTCAGATTCTGTGCTGTATATCTCTGCGGCTCATGCCGTCACTATGCGCACTAATGTTGTCTATCCTGATGATACGCTGGTGAAAGTCACCGTACAGCAGACTGAGACACCGACCACGACACAGGACAGGAAATATAACTGCCTGGCAGAGCGCATGGTTATCAGCTGGACGACATCCGGAGGAATTGACTACACGCTCAGGCCATCCCGGTCATTCGCAGATGCTGTTCTGCATGAATGGGTTGTGACGGGTAATCAGGATGCGAGCAGGCTTGATATTGCGACACTGTACGAAATATTTAACAGCCTGTCAGACCCTCAACTTGGCTATTTCGATTACACATTCTCAGATGCAGCTCAGCCGCTGGGTGAAAGACTTCAGACAATCTGTGATGTAGCCAGGGTATCGATGAACTGGATCGGCGATACGCTGACGTTCTGGCGGGATGAGGCTGTTGCTTATCCTGAAACTGTATTCTCGCGTTCAAATATGTTCTGGGATGATTACAAAGTGGCTTACACAATGTCTCTGCCTGGCGGATTTGATGGGGTGACGCTGGACTACACGGACCCGACCAGCAATAAAAAGACATACATCTACCTTCAGATTGATGACAGTGGAATCACTGAGGTGGGTGATGCAACGAATAATGCCAACCAAATCAGTCTGGCGGGCAGTCGGAACAAAACTCAGGCATATGACAGGGCGTATCTCGAAGCCAGGAAGATACTATATTCCAGGCTCACGATGACAGTTAAGGTGCTGGAACAGACTCAAGTTGTCAGGGGAAAAGTGGTTCAGTGTCCTGATATGTATGATAACGCACAGCAGACCGGCTACCTGAAGGGCAGGAATGGTGACACTTTCTATACCTCTGAGAGGATAGATTTCTCTGCTGATCAGTTGTTTGTTGTTATGACCGACAGTGACGGGGCATTTCGTGGCAGGTGGCAGTGCCTGCCAGTTGAAGAAAACCCAAAGGCATTCAGTGCAAGCGCAGATCAGTTCGTACTCAATATTTACGATGGCAGATATATCCAGTCACCATCCAGATATTTTATTGCTTCTGATTCCGATCTGAACGCAACGCTGTGGCGTGTAGATAGCGCTAAGCCTAATGGTGATGATACTCAGACGCTGACCCTTACCGAATACTCCCCCGATATCTATCAGAATTAATTAATTATTTCTGCGGCCACCGATCAGATTAACTTCTGAGGATTTGCCGTATTTAAAAGGCGACAAAATGGCAGATTACAAAATTCCCACCCCGACACAGAAACCTGTTCCAAGCGCTGATATCCGTGACGTAGTGTTTGCCGGTGCGAAGGTTGATGAATGGGCCACCTCTTATAATTTCACGTACACGGACAGATTTGGTAGGAGGCACTTAACAGCATCTGGTATTGAAGCTAAATTCAATGAGTCATTATCAGATCAAGAAGCCAGCTTCCAGCAATTCCTGCTCAACTCTGGCTACGAACAGTTGGCTGATTATGTCGATGGTCCTATCACCTTCACGCGGCGTAACCAGATAACCGCGTACAACGGAGAGTTTTATCGGCCTAAAGCCTCAGTTACGCTTCCATACACCACCACCGGTAATACTGTGGCCACATGGGCAACAGACAAAGATAACTTTGTTGCGGTGGGTGATGCGGCACTGAGGCAGGAAATATTCCCCACAGAAAAGAAAACCCCGCAGGAAATAGGACTGCAAAGAAGCATGTTCGACATACTTCCTTCGCCATTAAATCTCTGGGGTACAGCCGGAATAGCGTTCGGTGGTGAAGAAAACAGAGGCGCTCTGCTGATCGACGAGAAAGGCAGGCTGAAAACTTTATCGAGTGTGGGTGGCCTCCAGTCAGGTTCCGGCCTGATGTTCGCAACGGTAGAGAACTACGGCACTCAGCAAGGTAAATTCCCGGATAAAGTGCTTCGATTACCTTCAGACGGTCTTGAGTCGGATAATACCTCACCTTCGGTAATATTTTCTTATAACACTGATGGCTCTCCAAGATTATTTGTTGTCAACCCTCGTCAGTATGGTCAATACGGCTGGCCGGAATCAGATGCTGGATATGACGGGTCATTATTATCATCAGGAATCGGGTCTATTTACCGGGAGCTTGTCTGGTCTGACAACGCGAGAAGCACGGCATTCGGAAGCTATGAACCAAAACTGATAGCAAGAAATGAAGGAACAACAGTTCAGTACATGCCACTTGTAACCTGGGACGTGTCAGGCGGAACCCCGTGGGGTGGTGATATTGAGCTTTTACTCACTACATCGAAAACAGCAACATATGCGGTAACCAGCCTCAGGGTCCGGGCAAATATGCAACTGATTTCAGGGAAAACAATCTCTGTATTAACCGCCGCTGACTGGTCGAGAATTATAGAGAGCTATTTTGATGGTCCGTATAATATGCTGCGCTCTGTTGATTCAAATGGTGCGTATTTTGATGCTATAGGCTTGGGTGTTAGTTATAACTCAACTGCGGGCACTGTAACTCTGTACCTCACACTGCCAACATCAGGTAGTCAGTCGGGAATATATATTTCTCCGGTATTTATCGGAAATTCTTCTAAAATGGTCGTCAATTACTCAGCATCAAGAGTTACAACGATTCCATCCGGATTAATATTGTTGTCAAACTCCATGATGTGGAATGGTGCAAATTCCGGGCGTTCTAATGATGGCTCCATTGTTGCATCTGATATTCACGCCAGAGTATCTAATGATACGGCATGGGCCTCCACCCGCCCCGACATTCTTTATGACGGGTATGTCGCTGCGGGTAATGGAACAGTGAGGTGCGCATTTGATGAAACAATAAGAATTACTCGGACAGGTACAGGCACCTACCAAATCAGCGGGATGTCATCGGCATGGAATAGCTGGAAAGTGCGCCCACCGAAAGACCAGTCAGGAAATGATTTGGCGATTGTTGAAGTGTCTGGGTCAGGGGCCACTTTAACTATTAGTGTTTATGCAATCTCCTATACAGTATCAGGCTCATCCGCCACAAGAGGAAAAGGTACTTTGATTGATATTCCTTCTTATTCATGGGTTGATGTGAACGGGGTTAATTAATGAATAATTATTACATTGATAGTAATTCAAAGGCTGCGGGCAATGGCTCCATTACCGCACCATTCCAAAGCCTGAGTGATTTTTTTGCTTTATCCTCTGTTTCTCACCCTGTGACTTTAAACCTTAAGCGCGGAAGTGTATTTGTCGGAAATTTCGAAGACACAAGTAAGCTTCTCTATAACCAGACAAATGATATGTCATATATAACATCTTATGGGGACCCTTCTTTGGGTATGCCTGTAATTACAAGACAAAGCACAACAAAGCAGTCATTCTGCACCAGAAAAGTGAGAAATTTAACTGTCGAAGATGATATATGTTTTTTTCATGACCAGAAGTCAGAGCTGATACGAATCGCTCCCTGCGGTCTGTCATCAACAGACAGAAGCGCTAACGTATGGTTTAAATCACTGGTCATGGGATCGCCTGGAACAATCCCCGGCTACAGGAGTGACTCAGGAACTGACTACTGCATGTATATGCAGCAGAATCCACAGGATGGAACGACGAACCTTGTGGGTGACTTCTGGGGCATGGATGGAGCAAGGTTTGATAATTTAATTCGCGGGTGCTGGCTCCTCGGGATGGGCGGTGGAAGCAATGGCGGCCTTCAGGATTTTACAGGCCAGTCGAAAGGGGTACAGGCTAAGAATTGCAGCTTCACACGCATTGGTATGGATTTCTGCGTGCTGTCAGGTATTTCATCTAATCTGGACCCCAAATATCAGGGGGTGGATGAATACACGTCTGGAATATGGAATTGCCGGGGTAGCGGGCTTACCCTGGCTGGCCAGATGACCTACTCCGTGGCGTTCTGGTGGTCGGGCTGTCATCAGTTACATGTTCATGACAACACTGTCGTGGGAATAGGGCCATCCAAAACTGACAGACAACCTTTCGACTTCGACGTTCGAAGCTGGAATTGCCTTGTTGAAGATTGCTATTCAGCGGGATGTGGTGGCGGGTCGGTAATGGCCGTTACATGGGCATCACAGACCACCGCCAAGCCTGATTCCGAAACAGATGATGACTGGTATGTCAAAAAAATGTTCGGCAATGGTAATAACACGATAAGAAACTGCACATCATTTAATGACGGGATAGATAAATATAAAATTTCCACGCAGGGTATTGTGTATAACTTCATGATAGAAAATATGACTATCATAGATACCCAGTCCACTAAAGCAATTATTATAAATGTTAATGCCAGCTCCCCCGGTATTAACTCAACAGACCCGTTATGGGGTACTAAAATAAATAACAGCATATTTCATTATACAAACGTGAGTGAGTATGCAAGGACCTGGGATACAGCAAGCGTGGCTAACTCACAGAAACTGTCGGTATTCACGAAGAATAATCTTTACTTTAATGGTTTAGCTCCGACGGCAATGCCGTCAGCGAGTGACGGAGGTAGCAATACTTATGTTGACAGCCAGTTCGCATTTCTTCCAGAATCACAACCAAGCTCTCAGAGTCAGGCTAAACTATTAATACCAGTAACTTCATCTCCGGCATTTGGCCTTGGAAACAGCTAAGGACAACTTATGGCCTTCCCATCCCCCGCAAACGACTACATCGAGGCACGACTGACACCCAACCTTGTTATGGGCATCACTGAATCGTCAATCATCATCCCGACCGACGAGGGCTACGCTGTAGTCGAGCCTGGCATACCGGCAAAAGCGGGGAGAGTGGTTCTGCTCGATCTGGCCGGTCAGTCTAAGATGTTTGCGACAGTCGGCGCTGGCCGGTTCATTACTGACGGTGGAATCATTGAGGGGGATGCGCTGGATGATACGCGGGTGATTGGGGTCGTGACGTTTATGGTGAAAGATATAGCGAGAGGGGTTGGATAAAACCCACTTCTTTCAGCGTTTGTGGGTATAAATACGGGCATAAATTTATACCTACTAATTTATTGGATTTTTAATCATGGACTTACAGATGAATGAGGCGTCTGCAGGGGACACCATATCGACATCCAGCTACATCTCCCCTAGTCTACAAAACCCCATCAAACCATGATTATTAAAGGATTTTCGTTATCCTGACGTCCAGTTGCATCTATTGAAATCCAGTGCATGTATGGGGCATAATCCGGGGCACTTCCGGTTCGATGTAAAATATGCCCCCAAAATGAATAGAAACGTCCGCGACAAACTCTCAGCACAAACCTGTAAGACAGCCAAACCCAAAGAGAAAAGTTACAAACTCTCTGACGGTGGCGGCTTGTATCTGGAAGTATCCCCGACAGGTTCCAAATACTGGCGTATGAAGTCTCGGCTCCTATAAAAATAACGTAATAAAAGATATTCGAAAATTAGTCAATAATGGTAGCGGCAGGATGCAATCAACAGAGAATCATCGCTTACAGCGTAAACAAATCGATGTTCTGACGTTATCCTGCGCGACCAAAACCCAGCAAGATGGTGCTTTAGTGGCTCTGGTTTACCCTTCCCCTCAAACGGAGTTCTACTGGCATCCTTGATCAGTTCATTGATCTTTTTGACTGTTTTTTTATCTGTATCTTGCCAGTAAAGGTAATCTTCCCACGCCTCTTCAGACCACGTCAGCTTCACTCAATGATGCCTCTTTCTACACCATTGCCGCTTTTCAGGCTGTCGACTGAATCCATTAGCCGACGGGCATTTTTTGGGGATCGCAGTAAATAAGCAGTTTCTTCGAGTGAATTGTATTCCTCAAGTGACATCAAAACACACGACTCACCGTTCTGCCGGGTAATCAAAACAGGGGCTCTGTCTTCGACGGTCTTAACCATTGTGGCAGAAAGATTCTGCCGCGCTTCACTGTAGCTAATAGCTCTCATGTCATATGCTCCTATTGGTGCAATTGTACAACTCAATGTACAATTAAACCAATAAGTAGTAAACCGGTATTTACCATAACGCCCTATTGTGCGCACAATGACCGAAGCCTCTGTGTCAGCTTATCAGTCTCGTTAAGCTAAATTTCAACAGGACTACCATGATTGAGAAAAGTAGCGAGGGAAAAGCCGCTCAGTGCACAAACATGTCAGAGCTCAGAACTGAAATTGATCGTATCGACCGTGAGATGATCTCATTAGTGGACACGCGATTAAGTGAGTAAACTCTCAGACAGAGGTGACTCACATGACTAAATCAGTAACCGTAAGTAAGCAACCACGTAAACAGCATTATCCTGAATTTCACCGCGAAACCCTTAAACTTGCAGAGCGCATCGGCGTTGCTGCCGCTGCCCGTGAACTTAGTTTTTATGAGTCTCAGCTTTATGTCTGGCGCAGCAAAATATAGCAGCAGAAAACCTCTTCCGAACGGGAGAATGAACTGGCTGCCGAAAATGCCCGCCTGAAGCGCCAGCCGGCGGAGCGGGACGAAGAGATGCGTGCAGTGGTATTTAATTATATTGAATGTGATTATAATTGCTGGTGTCGCTACAGTGCCCGTGGTGGCCTCAGCCCGGAACAATTTGAAAACGAAAACCTCGCTTAGGGCTGTGTCCACATTACGTGGGTAGGATCACAGACGGTTGATAACAGGAGACCATTATTTTGCCTGATAATGTGGACGAAAAACGAACGCCGGTACCGCCATTTACTCTCGAATCCGCAATTCAGAAAGTACGTCTTGCTGAAGATGGATGGAATAGTCGTGATGCTGAAAAGGTGTCTTTAGCATATTCATTGAATACTAAATGGCGAAACCGGACAGAGTTCGTAAGTAATCGTGAAGAAGCCAGGCGTTTCCTTTCCGGAAAATGGAATAAAGAACGGGAATACCGACTTATTAAGGAATTATGGGCATTTAATGAGTATCGTATTTCCGTACGATATGCCTACGAATGGCACGATGATTCGGGTAACTGGTTTCGCTCTTATGGTAATGAAAATTGGGAATTTGATAATAATGGTTTAATGACTAACCGCTATGCATGTATCAACGATATGCCAATAAAAGAGTCAGAGAGAAAATTTCACTGGCCTCTTGGCAGGCGTCCTGATGATCATCCTGAGCTATCAGAGCTAGGACTATAACCGTATCGTGCAGATAACCATTTAACATAAAGCGATCTATTACCTGGTTCCGGATGGGACGTCCATCATGCTGTTCTACAACGTTTTTGGACGATAACCGAAGGTTAAACCTGAGGGCGCTGGCTGGCCGATCGCTTTCTATAAGGTGTCAGATAATGAGCCAGATTGAAGCGTTAAAAGCGAAATACCCGGAAGCACAAACATGGTCAATAGGAGACAGTGCTGAGCTTGCCGACCAACTAGCCGGGCTCGTTAAGAATGGAATAAAAACAGCTTCTTGCGGCTCGTTCGCCTCATATAAAAAAGAAATATCTCCTCCTGGAATTGGCAGTTGTAATATTATTCTCAATGGTCAGGATCAGCCTGTCTGTGTGATTCGAATAACATCTCTATCCCTGGTTCGTTTTTCTGACGTCACTGAAGAGTTTGCCAGGAAAGAAGGCGAAGGAGATTTGAGCCTTGAGTACTGGAGATCTGAACATAAACGATTTTTTACCGAAATGGGGTGTTACTCAGAAGATATGGAACTTGTAGCAGAAGAGTTTGAACTGGTTGAAGTTCTATAAGCCGGAAGCGATCATTTAACATACGTTTTTGAAGCCGTCGGCTCAGGTGCCCGGCTGAAACAGAGACCATCCTGCCTGAGGGCTTACAATGCCCCTCAGGCTATAGCTCCCGGCAGCTTATCAGTGTAATTATTCTTAATGTTTTATTGTGGCGTAATTCACATAACTGCATCCGGAAACCATTGGCAGTGATAACTGTCACACTTTTATTGTGCGTGACTTTGTAATCTTTCCTCTCTGAAGCTAAATCAATTCAGCCGGAAGGGTGGAAAAATGAAAAAAAGTGTCCTGGCATTGATGGTTATTGGTGGTATCTGTGGACAGGCATCGGCGCAGAGTTGGCTGCTGACAGATACAGAAAGTAATACAGAAAAAGGCGACTGGCAGATAACCAGCCAGCAGCTGAAACTGGCGGGTACTGATTTCAGCATTCAGCAAAAAGTTCTGCATGGCGGTAAACAGGAAGGGTCAAAGGTACTGACCATTACCAGTTCGCCCGGGCTGACCATTGCTTTAAGCCCGGGCCGGGGAATGGATCTGCTTTATGCGAAAGGTGATGGTATCCGTTTGGGCTGGGACTCACCCGTCGGGGAGGTTGTGAACCCGGCCTATATTAATCTGGAAAGTCGCAACGGATTAGGCTGGCTGGAAGGATTTAATGAGATGATGGTACGTTGTGGCTATGAATGGACAGGCCACCCGGTTACTCAGGACGGTATGCTCTATACCCTGCACGGTAAGGCCGGCAATACCCCGGCGTCGAAGGTGGAAGTTATTGTTGATGACAAAGCTCCCCATGAAATCCGGATCCGTGGCCTGCTGAAAGAGCATACCTTTAAAAAGGCCAGACTGGATACCCAGACCGAGCTGCGTTATATTCCGGGATCAGACCATTTTACGATTCATGATGTGCTGACCAATAATGCGGATTATCCTCATGATTATGAAATTATTTATCACAGTAATTTCGGCCAGCCGATTCTGGAGAAAAATGCCCGCTTTATTGCGCCGCTGAAATCGGTCTCACCGTTTAACGATTATGCGAAAAAAGGTATGGCAGACTGGGATCAGTACGCTGCTCCGACCCGCGACTTTGATGAAATGGTATTTAATCTGGTCCCCAAAGCCGATGATAATGGAAAAACACTGGCGGCGCTGATCAATAGTAAAGGCGATAAAGGGGTTTCTATTGAATTTGATACTCGCCAGCTTCCGCTGCTGACCATGTGGAAAAATACTGACACCCTGAAACAGGGCTACGTGACCGGTATTGAGCCCGGAACAAATTATGCCTATCCGGTGACTATTGAGAAACAGCAGGGCCGGGTAAAACAGCTGGCTGCTGGTGAAAGTACTGATTTTACATTGACTTATTCATTACTGAAAGATGCGAAGGCAGTACAGCAGACCGAAAAACGGGTTAAGCAGATTCAGGGAAATGATAAGATCATTGTCAGCGATACTCCTATTGCTCAGGAATAAAGGCAGTTATATCACCGGATATTATTCCGGAAGTAACCGGCATAAAATCTGCATTACGGTTTTATACTGACAGAGTATGAATAAACAGCGGGCAGTATGCCGCCCGCTGTCATTATTATCAGCCGCCAGGCCGGGGAATTAGCCGGCTGAAAGTATCACGACTGGCACTGTAATAATGCTACTAGCAGGATTCCGGCGATATATGTGCGGCGTGGATTTTTATAACAGGCTGCAATCCGGGGGGTCTTTTCCAGCAGGAGATCTGTATTCTGCGGGTGAGGGATACTTACAGGAATCGCAGAGGAGAAAAAATAATAACTTAAATAGCACCAGTAGCTTAACGCTATCGTTGCCGGAAAGGTATCCCCGATATTGGTTATCGGGAATAATTGATTATCATATTCATGGTCATTCACCGGCAGGAAGTAAAGACACGGTGCGTATTACTATGAAGTCACTTTCAGCTGATAACTGTTATGTCTTCTTACATCTCTGATATTATCCAGGATCTCATCCAGATTATCTTTTACATTCAGATACAGGCCACTTAGCTGCTTATAATGACCACTGCATAACTTTTCAATATGCGGAATGCTGTCTTCAGCACTGACTGTATTTCCGAGATCTTTTTCTTTAAGGATCCAGTCTAATGCACTTTTGACCGCACAGTACTCTTCCGGAGGATTTTCAGTCAGCGCCATTGCCATGCCTGTAGAGTGAATAAGCCCGGGGTGAAAGGCATAATGAGAAATGTTATCTTTTTTTGACTCTATAGCAAGATTCTCTGTCAGTTTCATAATAGCTGCTTTTGAAACGGAATAGGCAGAGCAGTTCGGCCAGCGGTGAGCTCCTGCATTGCTGGCCATATTGATAATAATACCGCTCTTTTGGGGAACCATATACTGCATTGCTGCATGTGTACAACTGACAGCACCGGTCAGATTAACTTTTATAGTATCAAACCATTCAGAGAGGTCATTGGTATTAAATTTCCCGACAGGCCCCCAAATACCGGCGTTATTTATTAAAATATCAATCCGTCCAAAGCTTTCTATTATCTCTGAAAAGAAAGGGATAATTTGTGATTCTATTGAAACATCAAGGCTACGGTAGTGGAATTTTGAGTTTAACCGGTGGATTATACTGTCTGGCGGGGTTTTACTGCGTCCGGTAACTATTATTATATTTTCCGGGTCTTTTGCCAGGTGTGAAGCATAAACCATACCAACACCTTTGGCTCCGCCGGTAATAACGATATATTTACTTTCATTCATTTTTAGCCCTCGCTGATGTGCAGGTCAGAAATCCACGCTATCACAGTGGTGATTAAATAGTATAGTTATTTATGTGTTTATTTGTTTTATTATATTTGACCTTATATTTAACAGAGACTTACCTACGATAAAAAAACTATCACATAAAAATAATTTACATATTCTTTTTGATACTAAAAGCGTTATATGACAGTTGTTTTTTCCGTAGATATCTTTTTTTCGAAAAATTTCTGCAGGTTAGCCCGGCTAGCCGTCAGGGGCAGCGGAACTGTTGTCTGTGACGGGCCTGATTTACCCGCTCAGTAATAATCATATCAGTCTGCTGAGATCTCTGAGTGTTGTCGCTCTCCCGGTCACCGGCTTCTGTATCCTGTACAGAGATCTTTATGCACGTATAGCTGTTTCGGCACACAGAAATCCACGGGCTGAAAGGGATTTCACAGGACGGTTTGTGATGAATAAAGCAGCAGCTCCGGTTGTTATTGTGATGTTGTTTTTATGGGTTTGGTGTGAGGTTTAGTTGTGAATCACAGTACGCTGACTGATGCGATTTGTACCAGGGCATCAGCAGTGAAGAAAGCACAAACCCGCACAGTGATTGGTGTTGCATCTGATAACATGACCGCCATTGATAAACTCGTCCTGCGGATAAATACCGGCAGTAAACAGAGTGCTTATCTGTGGGTAAGTCAAAATAATCGTAACAAAGCTTTAGCATTGTTCGTTTTTCAGGCGAAAAATTACCGGTTAGAGGCATTTTAAGTAACCGGTTCCATTTTCGGCATTCGGCAGGGGATTTCCTTATGCTATAGTGCGGCCCTCGTAACGTTATAGTGAATATATTTTGCATGCTGGAAGCCCAACAACTTACCTGTATCCGTGATGAACGGGTGCTTTTTAATCAGCTTTCATTTACGGTCCGGCCCGGTGATATTGTGCATATCGAAGGACCTAATGGTGCAGGTAAAACGTCCCTGTTACGTCTTCTGGCCGGATTGAGCCGGCCTGAGTCGGGCACTATTCTGTGGAACCAGTCACCGGTTACCAGGCAGCGTGATATCTGGCATCAGCAGATGTTGTATCTCGGGCATTTACCCGGCGTTAAGGGAGTATTATCCCCGCTGGAAAATTTGCGTTTTTTTCATGCCGATCAAAGTGATGCTGAAATATATCGTGCACTGGATGAAGTGGAACTGACCGGGTATGAAGATGCGGTGGTGGCCCAGTTATCTGCCGGACAGCAGCGCAGGGTAGCACTGGCCAGACTATGGCTTACCCGCGCCAGGTTATGGATCCTGGATGAGCCCCTGACGGCGATTGATAAAGCCGGGGTAGAAAAAATAATGTCACAATTTGCATTACACGCCAGCCGGGGAGGATCGGTTATTCTGACAACACATCAGGATCTGCCGGATCAGCAAAACAGAGTACGAACAATACGTCTGTCAGCGGAAGGAACAGAAGCATGCTGGTAAGTGTTATTCGTCGTGAGCTGAAAATAGCTTTCCGTAGTGGTTCAGAAATTATTAATCCGCTGTGGTTTTTCCTGATAGTGGTTACGTTATTTCCGCTCGGTATTGGTCCTGAATCACAATTGCTGGCCAGGGTTGCCCCGGGGGTTGTCTGGGTGGCGGCATTACTTTCTTCTTTACTGGCCCTCGAACGGTTATTTCGTGATGACTTTAGCGACGGCTCTCTGGAGCAACTGTTGTTATTACCGGCTCCCTTACCCCTGACTGTATTGGGTAAAGTGATTGCCCACTGGCTGGTCACCGGCGTGCCGTTGATTATTCTATCTCCGCTGGCGTCATTATTGTTATCTCTCAATTTCCGGGGATGGTGCGGACTGGCGCTGACCCTGTTACTCGGTACCCCGGTACTGAGTTTTCTGGGGGCTATCGGCGTGGGCCTGACCGTCGGACTGCGGCGGGGCGGGGTACTGCTCAGTTTGCTGGTACTGCCGCTGGCGGTACCGGTACTGATTTTTTCAAGTGCAGCCATTGATGCTGCCAGCCAGGGATTACCCATCAGTGGTTACCTGGCAATATTAGGTGCGATGCTGGCAGCCAGTATTACTCTGGCGCCTTTTGCCACAGCCGCAGCGGTGCGAATCAGCCTGCAATAAGCTGCGTGTTGTGCTGCTTTTAGTAAATATTAGTGAGCAATACAAAATGTGGAAATGGTTACACCAACTGGCCAGGCCAGAGAGACTTTATAACGTTTGCGGTAAATTTATCCCGTGGGTAAGCCTGGCAGCATTAGTCACATTGCTGACAGGCTGGATTTGGGGGTTCGGTTTTGCCCCCCCTGATTACCAGCAGGGCGACAGTTACCGTATTATGTATATTCATGTGCCGGCAGCCATGTGGTCAATGGGCGTCTATGCATCAATGGCGATTGCGGCTTTTATCGGGCTGGTCTGGCAAATGAAAATGTCAGACCTGGTTGCGGCGGCGATGGCTCCGGTGGGGGCGGTATTTACTTTTATCGCTCTGATTACCGGGTCTGCATGGGGTAAACCCATGTGGGGCACCTGGTGGGTGTGGGATGCGCGTCTGACATCGGAACTGGTGTTACTGTTTATCTATATGGGGGTCATTACCCTCTATAATGCTTTCGACGATCGCCGGGTTGCCGGACGTGCTGCCGGCATCTTAATTCTGGTTGGTGTGGTAAACCTGCCGATTATTCATTATTCGGTACAGTGGTGGAATACCCTGCACCAGGCGTCTTCCGGACTGCTTCAGCAGGATATCGCCCCGCCGATGCGTAGCCCGTTACGCTGGTCAATTCTCGGTTACCTGCTGGTTTTCATCTCTCTTACCCTGATGCGTTTACGTAACCTTATTCTGTTTACTGAACGAAACCGTCCCTGGGTTTCTGCCATTGCTAATAAGGGGCGTAAATGATGACTCCGGCATTTTCTTCGTGGACAAGTTTTTTCCAGATGGGAGGCTATGCCTTTTACGTCTGGTTATCTGTTGGTTTTACCTTACTGGCCTTCGGATGCCTGATCATCCATACCCTGCTACAACGAAAACAATTATTAAAACAAATAAGACAGCGTGAATCCCGTGAACGCCGGATCAGCGCCGCAAAACAGAAAAAAACCGCCGCTAACAAGGCAGGAGATCACTTGTGAACATTCGTCGTCGTCGCCGCTTACAGGTTGTGGTGGCAATACTGGCCGGCCTCGGGCTGGCGACCGGTTTGGTTATGTATGCCCTGCGTTCAAACATTGATTTATTCTACACCCCCAGTGAAGTTCTTCACGGGCGTGGTCCGCAGCATCTGGAAAAACCCCATGTCGGGCAGCATTTACGTATTGGCGGCATGGTGATGCCAGGCAGCGTAAAACGTGACCCTGACAGTCTCGCGGTGGAATTCAAGCTCTATGATGCTAACGGTGTAGTGGATGTCAGCTATGTCGGCATTCTTCCTGATCTGTTCCGTGAAGGGCAGGGGATTGTCGCCCAGGGGGTACTGGAAGACGGCAACCTGATTAAAGCACAGCAAGTGCTGGCCAAGCATGATGAAAAATATACTCCCCCGGAAATTGAGGATGCGATGAAACAGAACCATAAAGGGCCTGCCGATCGCTACCAGAACGGACAAGGTGAGCAACCATGATCCCTGAAATAGGCAGTTTTCTGTTATGTCTGGCGCTGGGCCTGGCATTGTTATTAAGTATTTACCCGTTATGGGGTGCGGCAAGGCTGGATAACCGGCTGATGGGACTGGCCAGACCTCTGAGTTATGGGTTATTTGCCTGTATTGCCGGTGCGTTTCTGATTCTGGTACATGCTTTTATTGTTAATGACTTTACTGTGGCTTATGTCGCTGAAAACTCGAACAGTATGCTGCCGGTCTGGTACCGGATTGCGGCCACCTGGGGGGCGCATGAAGGCTCGTTGCTGTTGTGGCTGCTGATGCTCAGCGGCTGGACACTGGCAGTCGCGTTGCTGAGCCGCAGTATGCCTCAGGACGCGATTGCCAGGGTTCTGGCGGTTATGGGGATGATTAACCTCGGGTTTTTGCTGTTTATTACGCTGACATCTAACCCGTTTATCCGTACTCTGCCTGACTTTCCGGTCGATGGCAGTGATCTTAACCCGATGTTGCAGGATATCGGACTGATTTTCCATCCGCCGCTGTTATATATGGGGTATGTCGGGTTCTCGGTGGCTTTTGCTTTTGCGATTGCCTCACTGATGACCGGACGCCTGGATACCGCATGGGCACGCTGGTCGCGTCCGTGGACCACGGCAGCCTGGGTGTTTCTGACTATCGGTATCGTTTTAGGCTCTGCCTGGGCGTATTACGAACTCGGCTGGGGAGGCTGGTGGTTCTGGGATCCGGTCGAGAACGCGTCGCTGATGCCGTGGCTGGCGGGCACCGCATTGATCCATTCACTGGCAGTTACCGAAAAGCGAGGTTCTTTCAAATCCTGGACCGTCCTGCTGGCCATCACGGCGTTTTCACTGAGTCTGCTGGGCACCTTCCTGGTCCGTTCCGGGGTGCTGGTCTCGGTGCACTCCTTCGCGTCGGATCCGTCCCGCGGGATCTTTATTCTTATCTTTCTGGTGATTGTTATCGGCAGTTCATTACTGTTGTACGCATTGCGTGGCGGTAAAGTACGCAGCCGGGTACAAAATGACGGCTGGTCACGTGAATCATTCCTGCTGGGCAACAACGTTTTGCTGATTGCTGCGATGCTGGTGGTATTACTGGGCACTTTATTACCCCTGGTACATAAAGAGCTGGGGCTGGGCAGTATTTCGATTGGCGCGCCGTTCTTTAATACCATGTTTACCTGGATTATGGCGCCGTTTGCTCTGATGCTGGGTATCGGACCGCTGGTTCGCTGGCGTCGTGATGAGCCGCAAAAGCTGTATAAGCGGCTGATTATTGCGGCGGTGGTTACGCTGATAGCGTCAATTGTTCTGCCATTGCTGCTGCAGGATCGTATTGAAGCGATGACCGTGGTCGGTTTGCTGATGTCTGTATGGGTTATTCTGCTGACCCTGATGGAATTGCATGAGCGTGCAACTCATCGCCATAGCTTCTGGCGTGGCCTGACCCATCTTTCCCGCAGTCACTGGGGGATGGTGCTGGGACATCTGGGTGTCGCGGTGACAGTGATCGGGATTGCTTTCAGTACCCAGTACAGTGTTGAACGGGATGTGCGGATGAAAGCCGGAGATACGGTCGATATTCATAATTACCATTTTCTGTTCCGCGATGTTCAGCGCCTGACAGGCCCGAACTATACAGGCGGGGTGGCGATTATTGATGTCACCCGTAACGGTAAACAGGAAGCGGTGTTACATGCCGAAAAACGTTTCTACACCGCAGCCCGTACCATGATGACAGAAGCGGCGATCAGTGGTGGTTTCAGCCGTGACCTGTATGCTGCGCTGGGCGAAGAAATTGGCCAGGGTTCCTGGGCGGTGCGTATCTATTACAAACCTTTTGTGCGCTGGATTTGGTTCGGCGGCGTCTTTATGGCGGTTGGCGGTATTCTGTGTCTGCTGGATCCGCGATATCGCTCCCGTAAAAAAGCGCAGTCACAGCAGGAGCCCCAGTCATGAACAAGAAAATCCTGTTTATTCCGTTAGTGTTATTTTTACTGCTGGCGGCAGCCTTACTCTGGCAACTGAACCGTAATGCTGAGGGGGATGACCCGACCTTGCTGGAGTCTGCGCTAGTCGGTAAACCGGTGCCGGTATTTAAACTCGAGTCATTGCAGACGCCGGGGAAATATTACAACCAGAGTGCACTGGTGGATGGAAAACCGGTACTGCTGAATGTATGGGCGACATGGTGCCCTACCTGCCGTGCGGAACATGAGTACCTGAATACTCTGGCCGAGAAAGGAGTCAGGGTAGTGGGGCTGAATTATAAAGATAATCGGGTCAAAGCAGTTAACTGGCTGAATACTCTGGGCAATCCTTATGCGCTGAGCCTGTATGACGGTAACGGTATGCTGGGGCTGGACTTAGGTGTCTATGGTGCACCTGAAACTTTCCTGATTGATGGTAAAGGCATTATCCGTTACCGCCATGCGGGTGATATGAATGCCCGTGTCTGGCAGCAGCAGGTTGAACCGCTGTGGAATAAATACAGTAAGTTAGCGGGGAACTGAGCGGATGAAAAAACTGATTTTGTTTGTGGCTGCCATGCTGACCAGCTTTAGTCTGTGGGCGGCTATTGATACTTATCACTTTACGTCACTGGCACAGGAAGAGCAGTACCGTGATTTGACCCAGTCTCTGCGCTGTCCTAAATGCCAGAATAACAGTATTGCTGATTCCGGGGCGATGATTGCTGCCGATATGCGGCAGAAAGTGTATGAGCTGATGCAGCAAGGTCAGAGCCGGCAGCAGATTATTAATTATATGGTGGGCCGCTACGGTAATTTTGTGACCTATGAGCCGCCGGTAACCCCCTCGACCCTTATTTTATGGGTCGGGCCGGCTTTATTTGTGATTGCAGGTGCTGCGTTGATTATTTTACGCAGCAGAAGAAAAAAAATAAGCAGCCAGCTGGATATCAGCGAACAGCAAAGACTGGCTGCGTTACTGGATAATGACGGGAAACCGCTATGAGTGCCCTTTGGTTAAGCATCTGTATTTTATTGCTGGCGGCGTGTGCATTAATCCTGACCAGTGGCTGGCGTTCGGGGAAGGACACCAGTAATCAGCGTGATCAGCTGAATAAAACCTTTTATCGCCAGCGGCTGAACGAACTTGATGACGATGAGGAGCAGGGCGTGGTGGCCGGGAAACAGGAAATGATTGCTGAGTTACAGCAAACATTACTCACTGATATTCCGGAACAGCAACCCGCTCAGCAGGTCCGGACCAGTGGCCGCTGGGTATTGTGGCCCGGGCTGGTGGTGTTAGTGCTGGTGACCCTCGGCATGTATCTGAAAACCGGTGGCTTGTTGCAGGTGATGCAGTGGACGCAAATCCGTGATGAGTACCCGGCATTACGCCAGCGTCTGATGGATCCGCAGGGGAAAAACCTGAATATGCAGGAACTGGCGGATTTTGAAGTCGGCCTGAGAACCTCCCTGCTATCGGATCCGGACAATATTAATGACTGGGCGATGCTTGGCCGGTTAGGCATGGTGCTGAATAATGTGCCTCTTTCCAGCCAGGCGTTCCAGCGGGCACTGAAGCTATCGCCGGACAACAGTGATCTGAAACTGGATTATGCTGAAGTGCTGGTACGCTCGCCGGATCCACAGGATAACCGGCAGGCAGAAGTTATGCTGGGGGATATGCTGCGCACTGCGCCGCAGAATCTGCGTATCCTGAGCCTGCTGGCGGCGGTGAGTTTTACCGAACAAAATTACGATAAAGCCATCAGCTATTGGCAAAAAATGCTAACCCTGTTACCGGCCGATTCGAAGGAAGCAGACGCGGTACGTAAAGGAATAGAGCAGGCCAGGACCAATGCGGGGCAGCAAACCAGCAGCCTGACATTGCAGGTTGCTATTACCCCGCAGGCGGAAAAAATGTTAACACCGGACGGAATATTGTATATTTCCGTGACTGATGGTGTTTCTCCGGTGCCGGTGGCGGTAAAACGTCTGCCATTGAGCCATTTCCCGCTGACTCTGACCCTCGATGACAGCAATGCCATGATGCCGGAACGTTTGTTATCAGCACAGCATACTCTTCAGGTCAGGGTGCGAATCTCCCGTAACGGAAGCGCAAACCCTCAGCCGGGTGACTGGTACGGGCAAACCGGAAAAATCCACTATACTGGTAAACAGACAGTGGCTGTTGATATCAACCAGCAGCAGCCCTGAATTAAGAAATCGTTTATTGCACAGGGAGCTCAGCATGCATTACCGCCTGACCTGTTTGGGGGTGGCCAGTTTACTGCTGGTGGGGTGCGCCGGTTCAAAACCGGCAGCCGACAATGTCACACCGGCCGTTAAACCCGAGTCGCAGCTACGGAGGGCTGCTGCCGCGCAGACTCCGGTTCCGCAGTCACAGCCTGCCGCTGCCTCCGGTTCAGGGCAACGCAGTGATCCGCTGGAAAGTTTTAACCGCACGATGTTTAACTTTAACTATAACGTGCTGGACCCTTATGTGCTTCGGCCGGTAGCCGTGGCCTGGCGGGATTACCTGCCGGTCCCGGCGAGGAACGGTCTGAGTAATGCGCTGAGTAACCTGGATGAACCTTCCAGTATGGTTAACTACCTGTTACAGGGGGATGTGCGCCGTGCTGCTATCCACTTTACCCGCTTTTTCCTGAACAGTACTCTGGGGCTGGGCGGGTTTATTGACGTAGCAGGTAAAGCGAATCCGGCACTGGCCCGTGAACATGCCTATGGCTTCGGCAGCACCCTGGGGCATTATGGGGTTGGCTATGGTCCTTATGTGGAATTACCGGGATATGGCAGTTTCACCGTACGTCAGGACGGAGGAGATGCGGTAGATACCCTGTATCCGCCATTAAGCTGGCTGACAATCTGGCTTTCGGCCGGCAAATGGGCATTGCAGGGGATCGAGACACGGGCTGAATTGCTCGATTCGGATGCTATCCTGAAACAGCAAAGTGATCCTTACGCCTTTATCCGTAATGCTTACTTCCAGCGCTACGATTTCCTTGCCAGTGGCGGTAAATTAAAACCGGAAGTTAACCCGAATGCTCAGGCTATTCAGGGTGATTTAAGCGAAATTGATGCTGACTGATCCCCGCTGACCACTCCCTGCGGGATCCCCACGGGCCGGATTTTTCCGGCCCGTGCTGTTTATGACGGATGACGTTTCTGGCTGACAGTGGGGTTGTTGCTTTGGATCAAGCTTTCGGTGTTCTCCGTACGGAAGGCATGCTTTCATCTGGCACAGTCCTCCGCGGGAGGCGTACACTGTGCTCAGTGATTCATAAACGCACCGGAGCACAAAATGACTGATGCAATTAAAAAGTGTAGTGCTAACGAAACGGCCGCCTGTTGCTGTGTGGATGTTGGCACCATGATTGATAACAGCGACTGCACCGCCAGCTGGTCGGCCAGCTATGCGGATCGGGCTGCCGCAGATGCTGCCCTGAAAGCGCTGACGGAAAAAGCACGGGCGGTGGAATCTTCACCCTGTGAGATTCAGGCAACCTTTTCTGACGACCCTGCTGGCGTTCGCTTGCAGGCTGAGTTTATTTTCAGCTGTCAGGCGGAGAATATGATTTTCCAGCTGGGGCTGCGTTAATTTCCCGCAGGGGCCGGTGTCCGGCCCCGTTTTTCTTTCTTTCCTGTTGCCACTTTTCTGTTGCTGATTGTGTTTGTTGTTTTGTATTTGTTTCCACAACTTCAGTTTTCAGGTACGCCTGCCGATTAGTCATCTGTACCATTGTCACCGATTTCCCGGCAAACAGTGCCGAAAGTTATAGTTCCCTGTCGCGACAGCGCGCAGGCAGACATTAACCGGTGAAGGTTTGCGCAGGGTCAAACCGCGGTAAAATTGCCTGTTCAGTAAATAAACAATTGGTTGACTGGAGCACGGGCTTTAGGTAAAACACCTGCTTTATTACTTGTTGCAGCTTATTGCAGGTGATGAAACCGTTCTTTTTTCTATTAACAGCGGTGCCATATGCAAGTTTATATTATGCGTCACGGTGAAGCGGCGCTCGACGCGGACTGTGATTCAGCCAGACCTTTAACCCATTGCGGATGCAGCGAATCACGACAAATGGCCAGCTGGCTGGGTAAACAAAGGGTCAGTATTGAAAGGGTGCTGGTCAGCCCGTATCTGCGGGCTGAACAGACACTGTCGGAAGTCAGGGACTGTATGCAGCTTCCGCAGCAGTTTGAAGTATTGCCTGAGCTGACCCCGTCAGGAGATGCTGAAATGGTTGCCAGCTATCTGCAGGTGTTAGCGAAAGACGGGGTGGCTGCCGTACTGGTGGTGTCTCATTTGCCGCTGGTAGGTTACCTGGTTTCTGCCCTGTGTCCGCAGGAAGCACCGCCAATGTTTGCCACCTCGGGTATTGCCTGTGTCTGTTATGACGAAAATACCGGCAACGGTGAACTGCTCTGGCAAACCAGCCCTTCAAAACTCGATAAAGCTATCTGACACCGGACCACAGGGCTGAGATGCCCCGTGGGTCAGGGTAAGTCCGGCGGCAGCCACTCTTCGGTTTCAATTAATACCAGCAATGCCGCATCCCCGCCGAACATACGCGGTGCCTGATGAAATGCCATAACAAAAGGGTGCTGTGCCAGCCACAATGGCGTTTGTTGCTTAAGTATCCGCTTACCGTGCCCGTGCATAACACTGGCACAAAACAGGTGTTCGCGACGACAGGCGGCAAGTAATGCCCCCAGTTCCTGCTTCGCTTGTTGTTGGGTCAGGCCATGTAAATCCAGAAAAATCTCCGGAGTATAGTCCCCGCGGCGCAGTTTCTTTAATTCATAGTGGCTGACGTCAGTCCGCACGTAACGCACCGGACCTTCTTCGGATAAGAAGGGCTGGAACTCATCGGAAAAGTAATGACTGTGATCCGCCTGTTCTGACAGGGCTCGTTTTTCCGGGAGATGACTGCTTTTCGTACGTACCGGTTTATGCAGAACGGTATCCTGCCTGAGGCGCCTGGTATCTGACATCAATTGCCGGAACAGCGCCTGGTCTTCAGAGGGGGGTTTTTTATCGTTCATATGACCACTGACTTTATCTGGGCGGTTAATCGGCTATTCTTCGTGGCTTCTCTGCAAAAAGCAAATACCTTTCTGAGTGCCCCCGGACCGTCGGGGGCTTCGCCGCAGAGAGGTTGTCTGCCCGCCGAAGATGACGGTGTTTTTTGTCTGTTTGGTGAAACAACCTCAGGATAACAGATAAAAGCCGCCTTTTTATCATTACGGCGCTGAATTCTGAATCACTTCATGGCAAACTACAGCCCGGATTCAGATATCGTCCCCGGAGGGCAATGTGGACAAAATTTTCGTCGATGAGGCAGTCAATGAACTGCACACAATTCAGGATATGCTGCGCTGGGCAGTGAGTCGTTTTTCTGCGGCTGATATCTGGTATGGGCATGGCACAGATAATCCCTGGGACGAAGCTGTTCAGCTGGTATTGCCAACACTCTGTCTGCCACCGGAAATTCCGGAAGATATGCATTATGCCCGTCTGACGACCAGTGAGAAAAAACAGATAGTTGAGCGGGTAGTGCGCCGGGTAAATGAACGTGTCCCGGTCGCTTATCTGACACATAAAGCCTGGTTCTGCGGGCATGAGTTTTATGTGGATGAACGGGTGCTGGTCCCACGTTCACCGATCGGTGAACTGATTAATCAGCGTTTTTCCGGGCTGGTTAACAGCGCGCCGGAGCGTATTCTGGATATGTGTACCGGCAGTGGCTGTATTGCGATTGCCTGTGCTTATGAGTTTCCGGAAGCAGAAGTGGACGCGGTGGATATTTCAGCCGATGCGCTGGCAGTTACCGAGCAAAATATTGAAACTCATGGTTTACTCCAGCAGGTTACGCCATTACGTTCTGACTTATTCCGCGATTTACCGGCGATTAAATATGATCTGATTGTCACTAATCCTCCGTATGTGGATGCGGAAGATATGGGTGATTTGCCGGATGAATATCGTCATGAGCCGGAACTGGGCCTGGCGGCGGGTATTGACGGGCTGGTATTAGTTCAGCGTATTCTGGCAAATGCAGCCGATTATCTGACTGATGACGGTGTACTGATTTGTGAAGTCGGCAACAGCATGGTGCATATGATTGAACAATATCCGGAAGTCCCCTTTACCTGGCTGGAATTTGATAACGGCGGCGACGGGGTGTTTATGCTGGACCGTCAGCAACTGATTGAAGCACAACCTTATTTCAGACAGTATCAGTTTTAATTTCAGGGCGGACCGGCGGCCTGCCGGTCTGTGATTCAGCAACAAGGAACCACCATGGCCGGAAACAGTATCGGACAACTTTTTAAAGTCACCACCTTTGGTGAGTCTCACGGGATTGCATTAGGCTGTATTGTCGATGGTGTGCCTCCCGGAATCCCGTTAACGGAAGCAGATATTCAGCACGATCTGGACCGTCGCCGTCCGGGGACGTCACGTTATACCACCCAGCGGCGTGAACCTGATCAGGTTCGTATTTTGTCCGGTGTGTTTGAAGGTGTGACCACCGGCACTTCTATTGGACTGTTGATCGAAAATACGGATCAGCGTTCACAGGATTATGGTGCAATTAAAGATCTGTTCCGTCCGGGACACGCTGACTATACCTACGAACAAAAATACGGTCTGCGCGATTACCGCGGCGGCGGGCGTTCTTCTGCCCGTGAAACGGCAATGCGGGTCGCCGCAGGGGCGATAGCCAAGAAATATCTGCAGATGACCCACGGTATTGTGGTGCGCGGCTATCTGGCCCAGATGGGGGATGTACACTGCGAGTTACGCGACTGGCAGCAGGTTGAACAGAATCCGTTCTTTTCCCCGGATGAGAGCTCACTGGCGGCGCTGGATGAATTGCTGCGAGGCCTGAAAAAAGAAGGTGATTCCATCGGAGCCAAAGTGTCTGTGGTTGCCGAGGGTGTCCCGCCGGGACTGGGAGAGCCGGTTTTTGATCGGCTGGATGCCGATCTGGCCCATGCACTGATGAGTATTAATGCGGTGAAAGGTGTCGAAATCGGTGATGGTTTTGACGTTGTCACCCAGCGTGGCAGCCAGCATCGTGATGAAATTCGCAGTGATGGTTTTCAGAGTAATCATGCAGGCGGTATTCTGGGCGGGATCAGCAGCGGGCAAACCATTCGGGCAACCCTGGCGCTGAAACCGACGTCCAGTATCACGGTGCCCGGAAAAACCATTACCCGTGATGGTGAAGAAACGGAGATGATTACCAAAGGGCGTCATGATCCTTGTGTCGGTATCCGTGCGGTACCGATTGCCGAAGCGATGATGGCGATTACCCTGATGGATCATCTGCTCCGTCATCGTGCCCAATGTGCAGATGTTGTGACTACCGTCCCCCGCTGGTAATTCTATGAAAGAATATACGCTGGCTGTCCTGATGTTATTACTGAGTGCCGGAGCGCTGGCTGCGGGTACTCCCTGGCAGAATATTCAGCATCCTGTCAGTGGCCCGCCACAATCGATTGGCAGTTTTGCTAATGGCTGTATTATCGGAGCGCAGAGTCTGCCCCTGAATGCAGACCATTATCAGGTGATGCGTCAGGATCAGCGGCGTTATTTTGGGCATCCGGACCTTATCCGTTTTATACAGCGTTTTTCTGGCCGGGTGGCACAACACCGGCTGGGGGAAGTACTGATCGGTGATATGGGGATGGCCGCCGGAGGACGTTTCAGTAGCGGACATGCCAGTCATCAGACCGGGCTGGATGTGGATATCTGGTTACAGCTGCCGGCATCGCGCTGGAGTGCACAGCAACTGCTGCACCCCCAACCGCTTGACCTGGTCACCGCAGAGGGTAATCAGGTTGTTGCCCGCCACTGGACCCCTGCAGTCGCAGAGATGATCAAGCTGGCGGCAGAAGATCCGCAGGTGTCGCGGATTTTTGTCAATCCGGCAATTAAACAACAGCTTTGTCTGCAGGCGGGCAGCGACCGTGGCTGGCTGCGTAAAGTCCGTCCGTGGTTTGCACACCGCGCACATATGCATGTCCGGCTGAGTTGTCCGGCTGGCAGTACCGAATGTCAGGATCAGTCGCCACCGCCGCCGGGTGATGGCTGCGGAGCAGAACTACACAGCTGGTTCCTGCCAGCGAAACCGGGCAGTAGTCCGCCGCTAAAACGGACGCCTCCGCCGCTGCCTGACGGGTGTCAGGCACTGCTCGATAAACATTTACTGTAAGGAACCCTATGGAGTGGTTTTTAGTCAGTCCCTGGATGGTGGCATTATTATTTCTGGTGGCAGTTGCTGCCGCGTTTATTGATTCCATTGCCGGTGGTGGCGGATTACTCACCGTGCCTGCATTACTTGCCGCCGGGCTCTCTCCGGCACATGCGCTGGCAACCAATAAATTACAGTCGGTAGGCGGGTCTTTTTCCGCCAGCCTGTATTTTGTGCGTCGCGGTGCGGTGCGGCTGGCTGAACAGCGGTTAAATATTGCGATGACATTTATCGGGGCCATGCTGGGGGCAATTCTCATTCAGCATCTGCGCGCTGATGTGCTGCGCCAAATCCTGCCAGTCTTGTTAATAGGTATCGGTCTCTGGTTTCTGTTGATGCCGAAACTGGGCGAAACCGACCGCGCGTCACGACTCTCCGGATTACCCTATGCATTCGTTGGCGGGGGATGTGTTGGCTTCTATGACGGATTCTTTGGTCCCGGTGCCGGATCATTTTATGCACTGGCATTTGTTACCCTGTGTGGTTTTAATCTGGCGAAGGCCACCGCACATGCCAAAGTCCTGAATTTTACGTCTAATCTGGCCGGGCTGCTGTTTTTTATGTTTGGTGGTCAGGTGGTATGGGGCCTGGGGGCCGTTATGCTGCTGGGGGCATTTTGCGGTGCGCGGCTCGGCGCCAGGCTGGTACTGACCCGCGGCCATCAGCTGATCCGGCCAATGGTGGTGACAGTGTCGGTAGTGATGAGCCTGAAATTATTGTGGGACAGTCACGGGCAGACTATTTTGCGGGCATTAGGGCACTGAATGCCTTGCCGTACAGGGAGTTCAGCCGCAGGATCCTGCGGCCTGGCAGAGATGTTAACTGAATAAGAGCAACCCGATGACAACACATAATTATCAGGATCTGATGGTCATTTTTGACCAGTGTTTTTATAAAGATTTTAATACCCGGCTGATCAAAGGTGATGATGAGCCGGTGTATTTACCGGCTGATCAACACAGTGACTTCCACCGTGTTATTTTTGCCCACGGTTTTTATGCCAGCGCCATGCATGAGATTTCTCACTGGTGTGTTGCCGGAGAGGCACGCCGCCAGCAGGTAGATTTTGGCTACTGGTATTGTCCGGACGGGCGGGATCAGCAGACTCAGCAGCAATTTGAAGCCGTAGAAGTGACCCCGCAGGCACTGGAATGGATGTTTTCCGTCGCAGCCGGTTTTCCGTTTAATGTCAGCTGTGACAACCTTGACGGTGATTGTGAGCCGGACAGGGTGGCTTTTCAGCGTAAGGTGCATCAGCGGGTTGCCGGTTATCTTGAACAGGGGATTCCGCAACGTCCGCAGCGTTTTATACAGGCGCTAAACCATTTTTATTCGACCCCGCCATTGAGCCTGCAGCAGTTTCCGTGGCCGGAAGAGTTATCCTGATAACTTAAATTTAATGAGAGGTCCCGATTGATGCTTGAAATTGAAGCGCAAATCCTGGCAATGATAGATGAGATGGTGGAAAGCGCTTCCGATGATCAGTTGTTTGCCGGGGGCTATTTACGCGGGCATCTGACCCAGTCGGTTGCTGAACTGGAACTGCGGGGCGAAGACAGCCCGCAGGCACTGAAACAGCAGGTTGAACAGAGCCTGCAGGCGGCGATCCGTCAGCAGGAGTTGTCGCCGCCGGATCAGGTGCTGGTGCTGGACTTATGGCAACGCCTGTACCTTAAGGCCGCTGCAAAACAGTAAGCCGTCGCGGCCCGCGATCTTTCAGGTTACGGGCCGTCCCTTCAGTAATTTTCTTATCCAGAAACGGTTCGGTTGTAAAGCATCGAGGGTATCCTGATCCACAGGCTGAGGTTCGCCACTGATCTGTGCTGCCAGTACTTCTGCAGCTAACGGTGCGCTGCATAACCCGCGGGAACCCAGCGCCGCCAGCAGGTATAACTGTGGCCAGACCGGTGCCGGAGTCACCGTTTCCGGTTGCCCGCAGCGGGTATCTAAGTCTGCATACTGGCTGAGAGTGGCCTGATAATCGGGCATTGCACCGACCATTGGTAAATGGTCGCGAATAGCGCAACGAACTCCGTTACGAGCCTGCTGCTGAGATACATCGACCTCTCTGGTCCAGTCGCTTTCCGGCAGGCAATTGATCAGCCGCTGACGGTTTTGCTGCTGGTCTGTTTCCCGATAGCTGGCAGTGTCTTCAGCACGGTGGTAACTGGCACCAATACAATGGGTCTGATGCTCTGCGCTGAGAGGGGTCAGATAGCCGTCATAGCAAAGGACGGTTTTCAGCGCTGATAACTGCGGAGCTGCCGGTATATGGCTGACCTGGCCTGATACCGAGTAAACCGGTAATCTGGCTGACTGAGTTAACTGATTTATCCGGTGTCCGTTCGCCATCACCAGTACACTATGATGGCGAGCAGGCTGTTGACGAAAATGAAGCTGCCAGCCATCGTTCTGTGGTTCTGCCTGCTGCAGTTCATGCTGCCAGTAACAGCGCAAGCCTTGCTGTTGCGCAAGGCGGAACATATCGCGGGTTAATTGGCCAGGGTTCAGCCAGCCACCCTGCGGGTAACAAATGCCGCCGCAGGCCAGCGGCAGCCCCGCCAGATCGCTGGCCTGTGACGCATCGACGCCGGTTGCCAGGGTCTCCGGCAGGGCCATGTCCAGCATTTGCCGGATTTTATGCCGGCTTTTATCGTCCCAGCCCAGTTGTAATACTCCGCTCCATTGATGTTCAAATTCACACGGCAGGCTGTCATAAAAGCGCCGTGCAAAGCCGAAGGCGGCAGGGAAAAAGGTTGCCAGTGCCGGGTCATGGCTGTTCAGTAACGGATAAAGTGCGCCCTGACGGTTACCTGAGGCGTTACCGGCGGGGACGCTATCGGCACAATATAAACTGACCTGGTATCCCCGGCGCAGTAATGCCAGCGCCAGGCAGGCGCTGGCGATCCCCCCGCCGGTAATGGCGATATCTTTTCCACGGGCCGCCGGCCGCCGGAACCACGGACGGCGGCAGGGCAGAGCCTCTGTCTGTGGCAAATAACCACACAGCATTTCCCGTTTATGGGCGAAACCTTTACGTCTTTCGACACTGAACCCTGCCTGCTGAAGTCCACGGCGAACAAACCCTGCGGCAGTAAAGGTTGCAAAGGTGCCTCCGGCACGTGACAACCGGACCATGGCACTGAACAGACGCTCGTTCCACATGTCAGGGTTTTTTGACGGCGCAAAACCGTCCAGAAACCAGGCATCAACCTGATGGTTAAGGCTGTCGTCGAAACTATCAATCAACTGATTAATATCCCCGAGCCACAGATCAAGCGTTATCTGCCCCTGGTTAAATATCATCCGCTGGCAGCCTGCGACGGCATCCGGCCATTGTTGTTGTAACTGTTGTGCATACCCGGCCAGTTCCGGCCAGTGCCGGTGGGCGGCAATAATATCGTCGCGTGTCAGCAGAAATTTTTCACAGCTGATAAAGTGCAGACGCCGGAGTTTTCCGTCCGGGTTTTCCCGTACCGCCTGATCGAATGCCTGCCAAAGGGTGAGAAAGTTGAGCCCGGTACCAAATCCGGTCTCTGCGGCAATAAAAAGTCCGGACTGATGGCTGGAAAAACGTTGCGGAAGCTGGTTCCCGCCGAGAAAAACGTAACGGGTTTCGTTGAGACCATTATCGTTAGAAAAATAGACGTCATCAAAAAAATCAGAAACAGGTGTACCCTGTTCGTTCCAGCGGAGGGTGGCATGTTCTATTCGGCAGGGTTTCACGGCGTAAGGCTCATTGGTCAGGCAATAGACTAATTTTATCGATATCATTACGGTGACGCAAATTTACACGGGAATTTGCTGATCGGACTTGTTCGGCTTACAAGTGTACGCTAAAGTGCACCGTAAACCGAAGAGATGTGAAAGAGGAATTTTGAATGAAACGTGCAGTGATCACTGGCCTGGGGATTGTTTCCAGCATTGGTAATAATCAGCAGGAAGTTCTGGCGTCCCTGCGGGAAGGTCGTTCGGGTATCACCTTTTCAGAGGAAATGAAAGAAGCGGGCATGCGCAGCCATGTCTGGGGTAACGTAAAACTTGATACCACCGGCCTTATTGATCGCAAAGTTGTGCGTTTTATGAGCGACGCCTCTATTTATGCTTACCTGTCAATGGAACAGGCGGTTAAAGATTCCGGCCTGAGCGTTGAGCAGTACCAGAATAACCCGCGTGTCGGTCTGATTGCCGGTTCCGGCGGTGGTTCTCCGCGTTTTCAGGTCTTTGGTGCTGATGCAATGCGCAGCCCGCGTGGCCTGAAAGCCGTTGGCCCTTATGTTGTGACCAAAGCAATGGCTTCCGGGGTTTCTGCCTGCCTGGCAACACCATTCAAAATTCACGGTGTTAACTACTCAATCAGTTCTGCCTGTGCAACCTCTGCGCACTGCATCGGTAATGCGGTGGAACAGATTCAGTTAGGTAAACAGGACGTGGTATTTGCCGGCGGCGGAGAAGAACTGAGCTGGGAAATGGCCTGTGAGTTTGATGCGATGGGCGCACTGTCAACCAAATACAACGATACCCCGGAAAAAGCATCACGTACTTATGATGCAAACCGTGATGGTTTCGTTATTGCCGGTGGCGGTGGCATGGTAGTGGTCGAAGAGCTGGAACATGCACTGGCCCGTGGTGCTCACATTTATGCAGAAATCGTGGGTTATGGTGCGACATCTGATGGTGCTGACATGGTTGCACCGTCTGGTGAAGGTGCAGTACGTTGTATGAAGATGGCATTGCAGGGTGTTGACACGCCGGTTGATTATCTGAATACCCACGGTACTTCAACGCCGGTCGGTGATTTAAAAGAACTGGGTGCTATCCGTGAAGTGTTTGGTGATAACTCACCGGCGCTTTCGGCAACCAAAGCCATGACTGGTCACTCCTTAGGTGCTGCCGGTGTTCAGGAAGCGATTTACAGTCTGCTGATGCTGGAGCATGAGTTTATTGCACCAAGTATCAATATTGAAGATCCGGACGAAGCGGCAAATGGTCTGAATATCGTGACCAAAGCTACTGATAAAAAACTGACGACAGTTATGTCTAACAGCTTTGGTTTCGGTGGTACTAACGCCACACTGACGATGCGTAAATATCAGGCATAATCGTCACGGCGAAGAAAAACCCGGCAGTGTGTATTGCCGGGTTTTTTTATACCTTTTCGCTGACAGTGCGGGCAGGTATTTGTACTACTGTGAATGTTCGGTTTTACCGGCACTGGCAGGCACCATACCCCAGACGGCCAGTACCGACAGGATACAGAAACCGACATTAACCAGCAGGGCGGTCATTGCAGAAATATCTACCGAAATGCCCGATGCTTTCATGGCTGAATATATAGAGGCTGAAATAGCAACCCCGAATGCACCACCGAGAGAACTTGCCATTTTATACACGCCGGAAGCCGTGCCTATTTTATCCGACGGGGCATTAGATATGGCGGTATCTGTTGACGGAGTGGCATAAAACCCCAGACCTAAACCAAATAGCACAAATCCGGCCATCACAGAACTGATATATACCCCGTCAGTCAGAAATGTCAGAGACATCAGCGCCACACCCGCACCGGTCATCAGTGCACCGAAAATCATCGGTTTTTTTGCCCCAATCCATTGCAGTATTTTTTCTCCGACACGGATCATCACCAGTACAGCAATCAGGTAACCGATAGACAGCATTCCCGTCTGGAAGGGGCTGAACCCGCGTCCTTCCTGAACATAGGTATTGGTAACCAGTAATGTCCCGGCAACGGCATTCAGCATAAAATTAGAGAAAGTTGCGCCACTGTAAGGGGCATTTCTGAACAGTGAAAAGTCGATAAATGCCGCCGATTTTTTCACAGATTCAGTGAGGTAGAATAAAATCCCGCTAATGACACATAACACCAGTAATCCCAGGGTAATGATGTCACTCCAGCCCCATGCCGCGCCTTTGGTGATAACCAGGTTCAGACAGAGCAGGAAGATAACAAACAGTAACACACCCAGATTATCAAAACGGGTTTCACCGGTAGTGCGCGGGGCTTTTTTCTCCGGTACACCGCGCATCAGCAGCATCCCGGCGATGGAAAATATAATGGAAATAATAAATATCCATTGCCATCCAAACCAGGTAGCAATTGCGCCGCCCATCAGAGAACAGAATCCTGAACCGCCCCAGGATCCGATAGACCAGAAACTGAGAGCCCGCTGACGCTGTGCACCGCGGTAGTAGACTTTTAGTAACGCCAGGGTGGCAGGCATAATACAGGCCCCGGAAAGCCCCTGAATAATACGTCCGGTGATCAGCATGGCACTGCCGTCGGCAATAATCAGCAGCAAAGAACCGATAATACTCAGGATAAAGCCAAGATAGGTAAACCGCATCAGGCCAAATTTATCAGCCAGTCCCCCGGCAACCACAATAAAACAGCCGGAAAAAAGCGCCGTAGCGCTGATTGCCAGATTCAGGGACTCATTACTGATATTAATATCTTTTTGGATATCCGGTGCGATATTAAACATCGACTGCGCGAATAGCCAGAAAGTCAGTACTCCGAAGACAATACCTATAATAAACCTGTCGCCGGGCGGTTGCACCGGGTCTGGCAATACAGGATCATTTGCCGTGGAGACTCGTTTACTCTCATCACTTGACATATAAATTCCCTTTTTAATAAATAGTTCCTGAATCAATACTTCCTTCTTTGGCTATGTTTATTTTCCGGTGACGGGCAATATCAGGTTTATCCGGTGGTTATTTTAACCGGGATTCAACCAGCGCTGCCCAGCATGAGGCTGCCGGAATAATTAAATCATCGTTAAAATCGTATCCCGGGTTATGAACATTACAGAATCCCGGCTGGTCGCCATTACCAATCAGAAAATAGCTGCCGCACGGATTTGCCTCCAGCATAAAGGCGAAATCTTCACTGCCCATCAGCGGGGGAGTGCCGGTATGGACTTTCTGCGCGCCGAAGAGGTCGGTAGCGACCTGCGCCGCAAATGCTGTTTGCTGAGCATCATTTACCAGTACCGGACTGCCATTGACGTGCGTAATTTTTGCGATAGCGGAAAAACTCTGTGCCTGGGCGGTGACCAGTTCATTAATCCGCCGGAGCAGTTGTTCACGGACCACGGGATTAAGGGCACGGACGGTTAATTTCATCAGTGCATAGTCATTCACCACATTGGGTGCGTCTCCGGACTGGATGCAGCCGACGGTGATCACTGCGGCTTCAGCCGGCGCGATATTACGGGAGACAATACTTTGTAACGCACAGCCTATCTGGCAGGCGATCAGGGTAGCATCCACACCTTTCTCCGGCATCGCACCATGGGCACCGATGCCGTTAATTTCTATATGCAGGGTATCTGATGAGGCCATCAGTGCCCCCTGGCGAAAATAAAACTCACCGGTTTTCATGCCCGGCATATTGTGCAGGGCAAAAATACTGTCACAGGGGAATTTTTCGAAAAGCCCGTCATCAAGCATCACTTTTCCGCCGTACAGTAACTCTTCTGCAGGCTGAAAAATAAGATGCAACGTACCATTAAAATGACGGGTTTCTGCCAGGTATTTAGCGGCACATAGCAGTATTGCCGTATGTCCGTCATGACCGCAGCCGTGGAACTTCCCTTCGTTATGGCTGCTCCAGGTTTTACCGCTTTTTTCATGAATCGGTAATGCATCTATATCAGCACGGATACCGAGGCGCTGTGGCCCGTCGCCTTGTTGTAACGTGGCAACCACACCGGTGGTGGCCATGCCACGGTGAATACTGTACCCCAGTTTTTCCAGGTACTGCGCGATGAAATCACTGGTGCTCTGTTCTTCAAAACCGATTTCCGGATGCTGATGCAGCTGACGGCGAATCGCGATAAACTCATCAGCGCTTTTGGTAATACTATCAATAATATTTTTCATAAAGACCTCTTGCAGATAACGGGTATATAAATACTAGAACGATATGCCGGACAGAAACAGAGAAGTATTTGCACTAAAAAGGGGGTTTATTTGACTATTATCATCCCCTTATTTGTAAACAGGTAAAATAATCCCTATGAGTTATTTTACTTCGGGGGATTGTATATGCTGGCAAAACCACCGCCTGATTATGGATTACAGGCTTATTTTATAAGTTATTGTAAGAATTATGGATATAACGGCATTACCTTTATTTATGTTATCAGTGGAAGTGTACGGGTAATCAGTGATAACCGGCAGGTTGTGCTGGACGAAAATGATATCATGACGATTAACCAGTCACAGGATTACAGTATTATCAGTGACCAGGATAATGTTGTTCTGCTTCTGGAAATATCCGGACATTTTATATCTCGCTATTATCGTAAATATTATTCTGAAAATTATGTAGTATTACCCGGAGAAGACGGGCGTTACCGTGAGGGGTATATAGATAACCTGAGGGATTTAATATTCAGATTATTTATCTGTCCTCTGAAAGGTAATGATGAAATTTTTCTTTTGGAATCGAACAGTATCCTGTCAAAGATCATGATGGTTTTAATCGCTTATTTCAGGGTGAGAAAAGAAGGCGGCGTGAAAAAAACATCAGGACGTAGCAGGAGGGTCGAGGAAATCGTAAAATATATAAATAATAATTATACATCACCCGTCTCTTTACAGCGTATTGCAGAAAAACAGGGGATGTCATTAAGTTATCTGTCGCGGCTGTTTAAACAGGAAGTAGGGGTCAGTTACCGGGATTATTTACATAACCGGCGTTTTGAATCGGCGATCATCGATCTGCTTAACAGTAACAAACCTAATTATCAGATTGCCCGGGATCATGGTTTTTCTGACAGCAGGCAGTTTGTTTCTTTGTTCAGAAAAAATTATCAGAAAACACCGTCCCAGTTCCGTCGTGATAACGCTTATCAGATCGATAGCAGCAGATCATCCCCGCAGATACGTGAGAGTATTGGTGTAGTAAATAAATTTTGCCAGCCGGTCAGCAGTGCAAGAGTACTTTCATTGTTAAGCCATATGCTGAATCAGACACAGGGTGAGGGGCATCATGAGGCGTTTTCCGGTATTGAAGAGTCGTCTGTCGATATTAGCCGCCAGCCGGCGATACTGACGCCCGCGAAAAGAGCAATTATTATCACCGTCGGTGAGTTTAGCGAACTGTTAAAAACGCAAGTACAACAGCAAATTAGTCTGCTATCACAGGCAGGTATTATCGATTTTGTTGATCTGTCACCAGGGATTTCAGTGACAGCGACAGGGCCCGGGTTTCACACTGACGAGCCGGTAAACACCTATTCAGCCTATGCGGATCACGATGCGGCGATTTCATTTCTTTACCGGCTGAATATCCCTTTGTTTATCAGGCTCCGTCAGCCGGCAACAGAGCCGCTGTCAGAACTTTTTATCCACCAGATGATGGGTTTCTTACAGCATTGTCTGCGGTTATATGGCCGGACATACGTTTCACGCTGGCATTTCGTTGCGGTGCCGGCAGAAGATGAGACGCTTCAGGCAGAAGGGAATCCGTTTTTCTGTGACCTGTTTTCGGCGATTAAGTCCCTGTGTCATGGGGTAAAAACCGGCGGAATGTGTTTTTTTCGTGACGGCAGGCTGACAGAGTATTCTTACCTGCGGGCAATGCCACTGTCGACGTTTATTGAGTTTATTGGTTGTGATATTGAGAATGATAACGGCCAAAACAGCGGGGCGGGGAACAGGTCTCTGCAGCAGCATACAACGGATATCGGAGAGCTTGTCCGGCAACTGACACGGTTGCTACAGGAAGAGTTGCTGTTTGCACCACTTATTCTGATGCGCTGGAACACACTGACCGGGGACACTCGTCATATCAACGGTAGTTTTTTTCGCGCAGCAATTATCTTTAATTTTCTGCAACAATTGCCGGCCAGTGTTTGCGGAGTCTCGCTGGCGTTAAATACCGAAATTCTGAAAGAAACCTTACCGTCACGTATTGATACCCGGGGGATAGCGGTTTTTTATACCGGTTGCCTGAAACGGCCGGTATTTTATGTGCTTGGTTTTATAAGAAGAATGCACGGCATTATCCTTGCGCAGGACGGTGATTATATATTAACAAAGACAGCCACCGGCTATCAGATGGTTGTGACCAATGCTGCGATTTTTGATCCCCGTCTTTCGGTACAGGAGTCGGTGATCCGTAATTTACGGAAGAAGAAAAAAATAGTGATTAATGGAATAGAAGCCGGGCAGTATCAGCTGACCCGCGCGATTTTTGACCAGCAACACGGTGATTTATATAGTCTGTTTCAGCTATTTCAGACTGAGTATGGGCGGGTTCAGGAAGTTATTGATTATCTTAACCGGCATACGGGGCCCGGTTTGCGTGTTCGCGATGAATACCTGCCCCGGGATCAGTGGATATTGCTGGCAGAAATGGAAGCGAATGCGATCCACTTCTATGAACTGACCTTTATCGGACAGGGAGGCAGATTGGGCAAAGACGACGGGGTTACGGCGATAAATTGACAACCGGTACAGTTCTGTCAAAATCCTGGTTATTATTAGTTTGCTTATTACTTTTGCAGGGGCTTCCGGCGGACTTTCTGTTGAAGACGTCACCCCTGCAAGCCTTATAAGGACGTTCTCGTTTATGGCTGATACTTCCCCGCAGGATCCTCAGCAAGAGAGTGCATCATCTCTGCCGGTGGCTGTGACTTCTTTTTCGGTGTTTCTTACCTACCTGACAGCAGGCCTGGCGCTGCCGGTGATCCCGCTATATGTTCATCAGCAACTGGGAATGAACGATGTGATGGTCGGTCTGGCTGTCGGTATTCAGTTTTTTGCCACCCTGATGACACGCGGCTTTGCCGGTAAACGGGCTGACCAGAAGGGGGCCAGACTGACCACCTTACAGGGGATGATGGTCATTATTTTTGTCGGTGTTGCCTGTCTTGGATCAGCACTCTTCCGCGGATCGCTGGCGGTACAATTTGGTCTGTTAATTCTTGGCCGGTTATTGCTCGGATTCGGCGAAAGTCTGTTGTTTACCGGCAATCTGACCTGGGGACTGGGACTGATAGGCGCAAAACGATCCGGTATTGTGATGTCGTGGAATGGTATGGCTATCTACGGGGCTCTGGCGGCGGGTGCACCACTTGGTTTGTTGATCAACAACCATTATGGCTTTGTCGGAGTGAGCGCGGTGGCAACCCTGTGTCCGCTACTGGCACTGGCCTGTTGTTTTCGGATCCGTCCGGTCGCTGTCAGCTCCGGTAAGCGGCCGCCATTATTCAGCGTTGTCCGGCAGATCCTGACCCCGGGCACAGTACTGGCATTGCAGGGAGTGGGTTTTGCGGTGATTGGCGCATTCACATCACTGTATTTTGCTGACCGGCATTGGGGAAATGCCGGTTATACCCTGACTGCATTCGGGCTTTTTTATGTTGTGGTGCGTATTTTCTTTGGCGGATTGCCGGACAAAATGGGCGGGATCCGTGTGGCAATGATTTCACTGGGCGTGGAAACCGCGGGGTTGCTGTTATTGTGCACCGGCACTCAGGAATGGATGGCATTTGCCGGTGCGGCACTGACCGGCTGCGGATGTTCACTGGTCTTTCCGGCGATGGGCGTTGAGGTGGTACGCAGTGTCGAAGCAAAAGTCCGGGGAACCGCGTTAGGCTGTTTCTCGGCTTTTCAGGATATTGCTTACGGCGTCAGCGGACCGGTTGCCGGCCTGCTGGCGAGTGGTTTTGGTTATGGCTCGGTTTATCTGGCCGGGGCCTGTGCTGCGTTTGGCGGGCTGGTGATCACTCTCAGGCTGCTTATTCAGTCAGGTAAACGGCGCAGTAGCTGACAGGCCGCCCGGGTTTCGGCCGATTGCAGGACCAGATTCCCTCTCTGCGCTTTATCGCCGGTTATAATCGCTGATACCGGCGGTAAAATTAACCGGAAATGCTGCGTTGTTTCACCATAACTGTGACCGTTAAAATAGCCACAGTACCACGATGATTATCAACAACGGAATCACCAGCAGCCATAGCCGCGATAAACCGGTGTTACCCGGCACGACAGCTGCTGGCGGAAGCTGAGTAGTGAGTGGCTGAGGAGGCACAGCCATTTGTTTTCTGTTTGCACGGATAAGTTGTTCTGCACGTAAACGAAACAGTTTATGCAGTAAATCCTGTGCCTGAATGTCGGTCAGTTGCTGCCCCTGAACTGACGGAAATTGTTGTTCACAATAGCCGATCAGTTGCCGGGTTTCGCTGTCAGAGGCCGGGTGTTTCAGCGATTTTAATAATTCCGCCAGCGTCACCGGCTGTGTCCGGGTATGCAGTGTTATTTTCGCCTGCAGGTACTGTGTCAGCAGCGGGTAGAAGCGCGACGGGATCGGATCACCATTTTTTAACGATAGCAGGCTGAATAAACTCTGCCATACGCTGGACGGTGACTCTCCGCCGGAAATTGTCAGTTTAAGAACCTGCTGCTGTAAACTCTGATGTTCGGCAGGCAACAGTGTCCGATCCGTGGTACGGATTTGCTGTGGCGACGGAATATCCATTTGTCCGTTTTTCAGCATAGTCAGTACCTGCTGCAGTTGTTGCTGAGTCAGGGAGCTGAGCACGGTCTGGCCGAAATTCTGGCGAATAAAGCTACTGACGGCCTGCCGGTTATTACCGACCGGCAGCAGATCAGTCAGTTGCTGCAGTAAAATTCGTGCGGAACGGGCATTTTGCTCCTGAAGCAGACGATCAGTCAGCCATTTTTCAGCAGCAGGGAAATGGCTGGATAACAGCTCATTATCACTCTTAACCCCGGACTGATGACGGATCCCTGCCCATAGCTCCGCAGATTTCAGAGAGCTGATTGCCATAATTTTGACAATAATTCGTTCCAGTGTGGTGCGTTGCGCGCTGGTCAGGGCAACAGACGACACTGCAGGATGTGTATCTTTTGGATGAGCAGAGGGTGTTCTGTCACCGGTGACCTCAGAAGGGCCGCGGAGTGGTTGCATGACAAACATTCCAGCTAGTAGAGAGAATTCAGCCCGGGGTAAGCCGGAGTAACGGCGGGTATGATAACAACCTCCCTGTAAAATCCAAAGAGCTATACAGAAAGAATTGTTCAGCGCCGGTGCATATAATCCCTAGCGGGGCTTATTTCCTGTACGCCGGCCAACAGGAATGCGCAACCGTTGCGCCAGAATGACGCCAGCCAGTGTCAGTGATCCGCCAATCCAGTGCCAGCTATGCATTTTCTCATGCAGACAGGTGATTGCGATCACTGCGGTAAATACCGGGGCAAGATTGAGAAAGATACTGGCGGTATTGGCTCCGAGCCGCATCACCCCCTGGATCCATAAATAAGGCGCAATAATGGAAGCCGCAATTGCCGCATAGAGTACCAGCGGGATATTTTTAGCGGTCAGGGCCACTGACGGGGTGATTAAAAATCCGGGCAACAACATTAAAACGGCAAACAGGATTTGGATATACAGGCTTTGCCACCGCGGCAGATCCATTGACCAGCGTTTAGTGAGCACACCGTATAAGGCATAGGCCGCTGCTGCTACTATCATCATCAGCTCACCACTGCCAAGTCCCTGTGACAGTAATTGTTGCGGATGACCGTCACTGATAAGCCATGCCAGTCCGGCAAAAGAGATAACAGCACCGAGTACAATTCCGAGTGTCGGTGTCAGGCGCAGAATAAACAGGCTAAAAATAACCGTCAGTAGCGGAATGCTGGCGATCAGGATACCGATAAATAATGCACTGACGGTCCGGGCGGCATAATAGGCCAGGCTCTGGTATAGCACCATACCCAATGCGCCAAGTATCAGTAGTTTCAGCCACTCCCGGGACAGGGCTGTGCGGTGACGGATCACCCCCGGTAATACAAAAGGCGTCAGCACCAACAGAGCGAGCATCCAGCGGTAAAAAGAGATGGCTTCCGGTGTGATCACCCCGACCGACAGTTTACTGACAATCGAGTTCACCGCCCAAATCAGGACAGCCCCCAGAGGAAACAAAAAGTTCATCGCCCGTTCTTCCATATCATATCAGCGTATTCTCTGTGGTTTTAGCGGTTCAGGAACCAATAATAAACGGCTGATAAGATGAAGCACAAACGGGGCAAAGGCAAGCTATTCAGCCGGCAATCGCCGGATGTTTTCTACCCCGCTTTATGACAGAATATTATGATATTTCCGGTTCAACAGGACAAATCCAGTGAAAATTGTTGTCGATGAAAATATGCCGTATGCACGTGAGTTATTCAGCCGTCTGGCTGAGGTTGTGGCAGCACCGGGGCGGACCTTGTCATCCGGGGAATTAGCCAGTGCCGACGGGCTGATGGTCAGGTCAGTCACCAGGGTGAATCGTCAGCTTCTGGCAGGCAGCCGTGTCCGTTTTGTCGGTACTGCCACCGCCGGTCAGGATCATGTCAATAGTGACGAGTTACAGGCGGACGGCATCGCGTTTTCGGCTGCACCGGGCTGCAATGCGATAGCCGTCGTGGAATATGTGTTTTCGGCGTTACTGGCACTGGCTGAACGCGACGGTTTTCTGCTGACCGATCGTACCGTCGGGATTGTCGGTGCCGGTAATGTCGGAGGCCGGTTACAGAAACGGCTGGCAGCCGCAGGGATTAAAACCCTGATTTGCGATCCACCGCGGGCCGACCGCGGGGATGAGGGTGAATTCCATCCGCTGGAGACTCTGGTCCGTAAAGCCGATATTATTACCTTTCATACGCCATTATTTAAAGACGGCCCTTATAAGACGTTACATCTTGCTGACCAGTCATTGCTGGAGAAACTTGTCCCCGGCGCCATCCTGATTAATGCCTGCCGCGGTCCGGTGGTTGATAACCAGGCATTACTGGCGGTGCTGGAAAAGCGCAGTGATTTGTCTGTGGTACTGGATGTCTGGGAGCCGGAACCGGAACTGTCATTACCGTTACTGGAAAAAACGGCTATCGCTACCGCGCATATCGCCGGTTATACCCTCGAGGGTAAGGCCCGCGGCACCACCCAGGTGTTTGAAGCCTGGTCGGCGTTTGTCGGGCAGCCTTGTCAGGTGGCTTTAAGCGAGTTACTGCCGGTGCCGGATATCCGCCAGATTACCCTGCACGGGGAATGTGATCAGGCAATGCTAAAACGTCTGGCACATCTGGTGTATGATGTGCGCCGCGATGATGCCCTGTTACGTGCCGTCGCGTCACAACCGGGTGAGTTTGATCGTCTGCGTAAGCAATATCAGGAGCGACGTGAGTGGTCTTCGCTGCAGGTTGATTGTGATAACGCGGCAACAGCAGATAAACTGCGGCAACTGGGTTTTGATGCAAAATTTAGCGGTGATTGCTGAGTCTGTCGGCAATCACCATATCCTGTTCAGGCGGTGTCTCTCACCGCTTTATTTTTTGTTTTTCTGGAGTAAACCAACATGTCTGACGGCTGGAATATCGCCCTTTTAGGGGCAACTGGCGCAGTGGGAAGTGCTGTACTGGAGTTATTGACGGAGCGTCAGTTCCCGGTTGGTGATTTATTTTTACTGGCCAGTGAAAGCAGTGCCGGTGAAACGGTACGTGTCGAGGGTAAAAATCATCAGGTGCTGAATGCTGAAGACTTTGACTGGTCGCAGGCGCAGCTGGCCTTTTTTGTGGCAGGGACCGAAGCGTCAGCCCGCTACGCAGAGCAGGCGGCCAATGCCGGTTGCCTGGTGATTGACAGTAGTCCTTTATTTGCGTTGTCGCCGGACGTGCCTCTGGTTATCGCTGATGTTAACCCACAAGTGTTAGCCGATTACCGTAACCGCAATATTGTCAGTGTCGCCGACAGTCTGGTCAGTCAGCTGCTGTGTGCAGTGAAACCGCTGGCAGATAATGCCGGGCTGGGACGTTTGCAGGTGACGAATCTGATGTCGGTCTCCAGCCATGGAAAATCCGCAGTGGACGGGTTAGCCGGAGAAAGTGCCCGTTTGCTGAACGGTATGCCGGTTGAAGAGTATCATTTCGGCCGGCAGCTGGCATTTAACCTGTTGCCTTTACTGCCTGATGAGCAGGGCAGTGTGGCGGCCAACCGCCGGATGGTGGATCAGGTGCGTAAAATTCTGCAGGACGAAGGGCTGCCGGTTTCCGTCAGTTCTGTACAGGCACCGGTCTTCTACGGTAATGCCCAGAGCGTACAACTGGAGTGTCTGCGCCCTTATTCTGCCGGGGAAGCACGTAATGACCTGGCGATGTCGGGTGATATTCTGCTGAGCGATGAAGGTGAATTCCCGACACCGGTCAGTGATGCGACTGGCAGCGGGCAATTGTGTATCGGTTCGTTACACAGTGACTATGGTATTCCTGAGCAACTGCAATTCTGGTCAGTGGCTGATAATATCCGCTTTGGCGGGGCACTGATGGCGGTTAAAGTCGCCGAGCAGCTGGTGCAGGAGTATCTGTAAACATGTCTGATGTAAAGACGCGCAAGCTGGCACTGGGAATTGAATATGATGGCAGCCGTTATTACGGCTGGCAGCGTCAGCCGGAAGTGCGCAGTGTGCAGGGCTGTCTGGAAAAAGCCCTGTCGCAGGTCGCGAACCATGAAGTCAGTGTGTTTTGTGCTGGCCGGACGGATGCCGGAGTGCATGGGACAGGTCAGGTGGTGCACTTTGAAACGACGGTGCAGCGGGCCGACAGTGCCTGGACGCTGGGTGTGAATGCTAACTTGCCAAAAGATATCGCGGTCCGCTGGGTCACTGAGGTCTCTGACGATTTTCATGCGCGGTTCAGTGCGACTGCCCGGCGTTACCGTTACATTATTTACAACCAGCGGTTGCGTCCGGCGATTTTAGGGCAGGGGATCACCCATTTCTATCACCCGCTGGATGAAGCCGCAATGCATCGGGCCGCCCAGAGTCTGCTGGGGGAAAACGATTTTACCTCTTTCCGGGCTGTACATTGCCAGTCTAAAACGCCGTGGCGGAATATCAGTCATATCCATGTCTGGCGGCAAGGGGCGTTTGTCATCGTTGATATTAAAGCCAATGCTTTTGTTCACCATATGGTACGTAATATTGTCGGCAGTCTTATGGACGTGGGATGCGGTAACCAGCCGGAGTCCTGGATAGGGGAACTGCTGGCTGCGAAAGATCGCAAGCTGGCATCAGCGACGGCCCGTGCTGAAGGGCTGTATCTGGTCGCTGTCGACTATCCGGCCGTTTTTGGTTTGCCGGAGCCGGAGCCGGGCCCGTTATTTTTGGTCAGTGATTTTTTTTCACAGAATAAAGGATAGAAATTCATGGAGTACGTCCATTTCATTATTGATTTTATCCTGCACATTGATGTGCACCTCGCGCGGCTGGTTGCCGATTACGGGGTATGGATTTACGCGATTCTGTTCCTGATCGTTTTTTGCGAAACCGGGCTGGTGGTAACGCCTTTTTTACCGGGGGATTCCCTGTTGTTTGTCGGCGGTGCCCTGGCTGCGCTGCCGGGAAATGATCTGAATATTCATCTGCTGGTACTCTGTATTGTCATTGCCGCCATTGCCGGTGACGCAGTCAATTATACTATTGGACGCTTATTCGGTGAAAAACTGTTCAGTCGTCCGGACTCAAAAATATTTCGTCGCAGTTATCTGGAAAAAACCCATCAGTTTTATGAAAAACATGGCGGGAAAACCATTGTGTTTGCCCGTTTTATCCCGATAATTCGTACTTTTGCGCCGTTTATCGCCGGAATGGGTAAAATGTCTTACCGTCAGTTCGGGCTGTTTAATATTGCCGGCGGAGTTACCTGGGTATTGCTGTTTAGCTATGCCGGGTATCTGTTTGGCGATTTACCTGTGGTACAGAAAAATCTCAATTTGCTGATTGTTGCTATTATTGTGATTTCGATATTGCCCGGCATTATCGAGGTCTGGCGGCATCGCAGACAGGCCACCCGGAAAACGTAGTTTTTCCCGCAGGCCCCTGACCGTTAAACCAGATTTTTATCCACAGCGTGGACAGGTTGTGGTTTAATGGGCGTCATTTACCGGCTGTTGGATAAAAATTCAGCAGAAATAAAACAACTGGATAACCCAGGTTCAAACAGAAAGGTCATCAATGAGCTGGATTGAACGCATTCTTAATAAAAGTAATGTCACCCCTGCGCGTAAAGCGAGTATTCCTGAAGGGGTTTGGACGAAATGTGATAGCTGCGGCCAGGTGCTCTATCGCGCGGAGTTAGAAAGAAATCTCGAAGTCTGTCCGAAATGTGATCACCATATGCGGATGCATGCCCGTGACCGCCTGACGTCATTTATGGACCAGGGCACGATGGTTGAACTGGGCAGCGAGCTGGAACCGAAAGATATTCTGAAGTTCCGTGACTCGAAAAAATACAAAGACCGTTTGCTGGCAGCACAGAAAAGTACCGGTGAGAAAGACGCGCTGGTGGTGATGAAAGGTGAACTGCACGGTATCCCGGTGGTGGCTGTCGCGTTTGAATTCTCCTTTATGGGGGGGTCAATGGGGTCAGTGGTCGGTGCCCGTTTTATCCGTGCTGCAGAACAGGCGCTGGAAGATAACTGTCCGCTGATCTGTTTCTCGGCCAGTGGCGGCGCGCGTATGCAGGAAGCATTAATGTCACTGATGCAGATGGCTAAAACCAGTGCTGCACTGGCAAAAATGCGTGAGCGCGGACTGCCGTATATTTCGGTACTGACAGATCCGACCATGGGTGGTGTGTCAGCCAGCTTTGCTATGCTGGGTGATCTGAACGTTGCCGAGCCAAAAGCCCTGATTGGTTTTGCCGGTCCGCGGGTTATTGAGCAAACAGTACGTGAAAAACTGCCGCCGGGCTTCCAGCGCAGTGAGTTTCTGATCGAGAAAGGGGCGATCGATATGATCATCCGCCGGCCGGAAATGCGCTACAAACTGGCCAGTCTGCTGGCGAAAATGATGAACCTGCCAGCTCCTTTGCATGATGGTGTTGAATCTGACGTTGAGACCACACCGGACCATAACGAGGCCTGACAGTAATGATAAAGACGCTTTTACAGCGTCTTTTATTTATGTACCGCAACAACATCAACGGGACACATGGAAAATCTTCACCGACCTCAGGCCACGTCTCCTCTTGCTACGTGGCTGACTTATCTGGAAAACCTGCACAGCCAGGCGATTGACTTAGGTCTTGAGCGTGTGCGTCTGGTTGCCTCTCAGCTTAACCTGCTAAAACCTGCCCCTTTTGTGTTTACTGTGGCAGGCACTAATGGCAAAGGCACGACCTGCCGTACCCTCGAAACCTTGCTGATTGCGGCGGGATATCGGGTTGGCGTATACAGTTCTCCTCATCTGGTCCGTTATACAGAACGGGTGCGTATTCAGTCTCAGGAACTCAGTGAGGCTGAGCATACGGCAAGCTTTGCGGCGATCGAGCAGGGCAGAGGGGACACCTCCCTGACCTATTTTGAGTACAGCACGTTGTCGGCCCTGTATCTGTTCCGGCAGGCTGATCTGGATGTGGTGATCCTTGAAGTCGGGTTAGGTGGCAGAATGGATGCGACAAATATTGTTGATGCCGATGTGGCGGTTGTCACCAGTATTGCCCTCGACCATACGGACTGGCTGGGCGCGGATCGTGAGAGTATCGGCCGTGAAAAAGCCGGCATTTTCCGCACCGGCAAACCGGCAGTGGTGGGTGAACCGGATATGCCCGCCACTATTGGTACCGTCGCGGCGGATAAAGGAGCTATCTTACTGCAACGTGACCGGCAGTGGTCTTATACCGAACAGCAGGGCAGCTGGGATTTTCGTGATATTCAGGGAGAGCTGCGCCAGTTACCGCTGCCGCGGGTTCCTCTGCCGAATGCGGCTACCGCGCTGGCGGCGTTGCGGGTTTCCGGGTTACAGGTCAGTGAAGCCTGTATCCGTGAGCACCTCGCCAGCGCAGAGTTAACCGGACGTTTTCAGACAATCAGCGAGTCACCGCGAGTGATCCTGGATGTAGCCCACAATCCCCATGCGGCAGCGTACCTGGCATCGCGGTTAGCCGCCTTAGGAGCTACCGGTAAGGTGCATGCGGTGGCCGGGATGCTGCATGATAAAGATATTGCCGGAACACTGGCACAACTGACGCCGCAAGTCGATTACTGGTATTGTGCGCCTCTTGAAGGGCCGCGTGGAGCCAGTGCTGAAGAGTTAGTCTCGCATTTGCCTCAGGCAGCCAGCTTCTCTTCGGTGGCGGAAGCCTGGTATGCCGCCCGCGATCGGGCAGCGGCTGAAGATATTATTCTGGTTTGTGGTTCTTTCCACACCGTAGCACAGGTGATATCTGTCTCAGGGGAGGGAGGACGTGGCGAGTAAATTTCAGAATCGTTTAGTCGGCACCATTATTCTGGTGGCTGTCGGAGTGATAGTCCTGCCGGGCCTGCTGGATGGTAAGAAAAAGCACTATAAAGAGGAATTTGCTTCAATTCCGCTGGTGCCTAAGCCCGGTGATCAGCAGGACAATGATCTGGTGCCTCCGGTCACTCAGCCTCTGAGTGGACAGCCGGCCCCGGCACCGGTGTCCGGCAATACTGCTGCCAGCGGAACCGGCACTCAGCCAGTGGCAGCACAGCCTCAGGTTACAGCTCCGGTACCTGCCGCCCCGGCTCAGATACAAAGCTCGCAGGCTGCCAGTGCTGCCCTGCAACAGCAGGAGGCCGCACGCCAGAAGCAGGATCGTTTAGTGCGTCAGCAGGCAGAGCGTGAAGCCAGTGAAGCTAAGGCTCAGGCCAGGGCACAGCGTCAGGCCAGTGATGCCGCAGAAAAAGCACGGCAGCTGCGGGCTGAACAGGAACGCCAGCGTGCACTTCAGGCATTGAATGATCAGTCTTCCGCACCCGCACCGGTTAGCGGAACCAGTAATACAGCAGAAACGCCGGCAGGACAGGCGTATGTTATTCAGCTGGGCGCCTTAAAAAATGCTGCCAGAACCAGTGAAATAGTCAGCGAACTGCGCAGTGCCGGATTCCGCGCTTACTCTCTGCCGGCGACCCCGGTACAGGGCCAGTTAAACCGTATTCTGGTCGGGCCGGACAGTTCGAAAAGCCGTCTGCAGTCGCAGCTGGCAGCGCTGAAGAGCAAAACCGGTCTGAGTGGTGTTGTCAGGCCTTATTCTGCCCGCTGACAGACAGTATCTGATCAGTAAAATGGGCAGTTTTTTGTATATCTCCATATAAAACATATGGTTAGTTAGTTGTTATTGTCAGGGCAATGAAACGAAATTTTCATTGCCCTTTTTCTCTGCCGTCGGGGGAAAACGCTACGCAAACGTTTTCTTTTTCTGTTAAAATGCGCCCCGAACCGATTACAGAAAGGATAAATGTTGCAGCGGAAGAGCTCATGAACTGGATTGATTACGTCATTATCGGGATAGTCGGATTTTCAGCGTTAGTTAGCCTGATCAGAGGATTTGTGCGTGAAGCCTTATCTTTAGTCACCTGGGGATGTGCTTTTTTTGTTGCCAGCCATTATTTTTCCTATCTTGCGGTCTGGTTTACCGGGTTTGAAGAGCCCATGGTTCGTAATGGTGTAGCAATTGCCGCGTTATTTATCGCGACGCTGATTGTCGGAGCTATAGTGAATTACGTGATTGGATCTCTGGTCGAAAAGACCGGATTGTCCGGCACGGACAGGGTACTGGGTGTCTGTTTTGGCGCGTTAAGAGGGGTGCTGATTGTATCGGCAATTCTTTTTTTCCTCGATACATTCACGGGTTTTTCCAAAAGTACTGACTGGACACAATCGCAGCTGGTTCCGCAGTTTAGCTACATCATCAGATGGTTTTTTGACTATTTACAGAGCACGTCGAGTTTTTTACCCCGGCCATAACAGCGGGGGGATGTGGCTTAATGAGGAAATGACAACATGTGCGGTATTGTCGGTATCACCGGATTTCTGCCGGTCAACCAGTCTATCTATGATGCATTAACTGTATTACAGCACCGCGGTCAGGATGCTGCCGGTATCTGTACCATTGATGCAATGAATTGCTTTCGCCTGCGAAAAGCAAACGGACTGGTGAGCGATGTGTTTGAAGCACGTCATATGCAGCGCCTACAGGGGAATATGGGGATTGGCCATGTTCGTTACCCGACAGCAGGAAGCTCTAGTGCCTCGGAAGCCCAGCCTTTTTACGTAAACTCTCCTTATGGCATCACCCTGGCCCATAACGGAAATCTGACTAACGCCCATGAATTGCGTTCCCGGTTGTTTGAACACGGGCGCCGCCATGTGAATACCACCTCAGACTCTGAAGTCTTACTGAATGTCTTTGCCCAGGAACTGGACCGTTTCCAGGACTATCCGTTATCGGCAGACAATATTTTTGCAGCGGTAGAGTCACTGCATAAACAGGTACGTGGTGCTTATGCCGTCGTCTCCATGATCATCGGCCATGGCATGGTTGCTTTCCGTGATCCTAACGGTATTCGTCCTCTGGTTCTGGGTAAACGGGTATTACCTGATCAGCGCACAGAATATATGGTCGCCTCTGAGAGTGTGGCACTGGATACATTAGGTTTTGAATTTATCCGTGATGTGGCACCGGGCGAAGCGGTTTATATCACCGAGAAAGGCGAACTGTCGACCCGACAGTGTGCCGAAAACCCTAAAACGCATCCCTGTCTGTTTGAGTATGTCTATTTCGCCCGCCCGGATTCATTCCTCGATAAGATTTCGGTCTACAGCGCGAGGGTACGGATGGGCACTAAACTGGGTGAAAAAATTGCCCGTGAGTGGGAAGATCTGGATATTGATGTGGTTATCCCTATTCCGGAAACATCGACGGATGTGGCTCTGGAGATTGCCCGTATTCTGGATAAACCTTACCGGCAGGGATTTGTGAAAAACCGCTATGTCGGGCGTACCTTTATTATGCCGGGCCAGCAAATGCGTCGCAGTGCTGTACGACGTAAACTGAACGCAAACCGTGCTGAATTCCGGGATAAAAACGTATTACTGGTGGATGACTCGATTGTACGTGGTACCACCTCAGAGCAGATTATTGAGATGGCCCGTGAAGCCGGGGCAAAGAAAGTGTATCTTGCCTCTGCGGCCCCGGAAGTACGTTTCCCTAATGTGTATGGTATTGATATGCCGAGCGTCACCGAGTTGATTGCTCATGGTCGTGAAGTTGACGAAATTTGCCAGCTAATTAAAGCCGATGCCCTGATTTTCCAGGATCTGAGCGACCTTATCGCTGCCGTGCGCGAAGAAAACCCGGACATCAGCGAGTTCGATTGTTCTGTGTTTGACGGTATTTATGTCACCAAAGACGTGGATCAGGGATATCTGGATTATTTACAGGCTTTGCGTAATGACGATGCGCAGGCTGTTGCCAGACAAACGGAAGTCGAAAACCTGGAATTACATAACGAAGGGTAAGCCCTTTGATATTCTCAGGAAACACAACAGGGCGGATTTCCGCCCTGTTGTGTTACAGGAAATCTATTCGCCTCAATGGCCTGTGACACGTTATTATGCACACTTTAATGTGTTATCCGGAGCAGGTTATGAAAAGACTCATTGTCGGGGTGTCAGGTGCCAGCGGCGTTATTTACGGTATTCGTCTTTTACAGGTACTGAAAGAGGTACCGCAGGTTGAAACTCACCTGGTCATGAGTCAGTCAGCGCGTCAGACACTTGCTTTGGAAAGTGACTTCTCTGTACGTGATGTGCAGCAACTGGCGGATGTTGTTCATGATATTCGTGATATTGGTGCCAGTATTTCCTCCGGCTCCTACAAAACGGATGGAATGGCCTTATTACCCTGCTCAATGAAAACCCTGTCCGGCATTGTGCACAGCTACAGTGATAACTTACTGATCCGCGCTGCCGATGTGGTACTCAAAGAGCGGCGTCGGCTGGTGCTTGGGGTACGGGAAACGCCTTTACACCTTGGTCATTTAAGAATGATGACCACTGCCGCAGAAATGGGGGCCATTATTATGCCTCCGGTCCCCGCATTTTATCACCGCCCGCAGAACGTCATGGATATCGTTGATCAGACAGTGAACCGTGTTATTGATCAGTTTGATATTGAATTACCGAAAGATTTATTTGCCCGCTGGCAGGGCAAAAGCTGATCCCTCAGGGCACCAAAACAGAGCAATTACATACCGGGGCACTATCAGAGTGCCTTTTTTGCACCATTAGGGTGCCTGAGTGTAAATAGCAAGCCATCCGGCAGTGCGACGCCGGGGGGGCAGGCTGCGCCATACATAACATCCGGTGCCGGACGAAGGGGCTGGCGGGAAGATAACTGCCTGGCATGAAATGTGCTAAAGAATCAGTGAGCACACAACATTTATTACTCAACACTATAAAAATTAACCTGAGGGCAGTCCATGAAAAAGCGAGTATTAGCTCTTTCTCTGATGCTGGCATTCTCCAGTGCCGGCAGTGTTTTTGCAGCAGTCCCGAAAACGCTTCGTATCGGAACTGATCCGACCTATCCGCCCTTTGAATCAAAAAATGCCAACGGCCAGCTGGTGGGGTTTGATATCGATTTAACCAATGAAATTTGTGCCCGTATTCATACCAAATGTACTTATGTGGAAAGTGATTTTGACGGGCTGATTCCGTCACTGAAGGCGGAAAAAATAGACGCAATTATCTCTTCATTGTCGATTACCGAAAAACGTGAACGTGAGATCGCGTTCTCGGAGAAACTGTATGCGGCTAACTCCCGGCTGGTGGCGAAGAAAGGTTCAGTCTTACAGCCAACAATCGCTTCACTGAAAGGTAAATCCATCGGTGTTGAACAGGGGACGACCCAGGAGACTTATGCTAACCAATACTGGCGTCCGAAAGGCGTGAATGTGGTCTCTTATGCCGGACAGGATCAGGTGTATCAGGATTTGAATGCCGGGCGTATCGATGCGGCTTTCCAGGATGAAGTACAGGCCGAAGAAGGCTTCCTGAAAAGTCCGGTGGGTAAAGCCTATGCCTTCTCTGGCCCGGCAGTTAAAGATGATAAGATTTTTGGTGTCGGTACCGGAATGGGGCTGCGCAAAGGTGATAATGAGCTGAAAACCGCAATAGATAAAGCCTTCGAGTCAATGCGGCAGGATGGTACTTACCAAAAACTGGCGAAACAGTATTTCGACTTTAATATTTACGGCGATTAGTGCGTCGCGAGCTGCCCGCTTTAGTGTGCGGGCAGTTGTTGTTTCTTTTGTTGCAGGAATTTTTTGATGCTCTATGGATATACCGACGTCATTATGAAAGGTGCGCTGGTAACAATTGAACTGGCAATCAGCTCTGTGGTTCTGGCGGTGATTCTGGGCCTGACAGGTGCCGCGGCGAAGTTATCTAAAAGCCGCCTTTTATCGACTATTTTCGGCCTGTATACCACTATTATCCGCGGTATTCCTGACCTGGTTCTGATGCTGTTGATTTATTATGGTTTACAGATTGTCCTCAATCAGCTGACTGACGCACTGAGCTGGGATCAAATTGATATTGACCCGATGGTTGCCGGTATCATTACCATTGGTTTTATCTACGGTGCTTATTTTACCGAAACATTTCGCGGAGCGTTCCTCTCGGTACCTAAAGGACAAATTGAAGCGGCGACGGCCTATGGTATGTCAGGGGCTCAGATTTTCCGCCGAGTCACCTTTCCGCTGATGATGCGGTTTGCATTACCTGCTATTGGCAATAACTGGCAGGTGATCCTGAAAGCTACTGCGTTAGTGTCATTGCTCGGCCTGGAAGATGTGATCAAAGCTACGCAACTGGCCGGTAAGAGTACCTGGCAGCCGTTCTATTTTGCCATCGTTGCCGGGGTAATTTATTTGTTCTTTACTACGGTGTCTAACGGGGTGCTGTGGTTGCTGGAACGCCGTTATTCAGTTGGGGTGAAAAAGGCTGAATTATGATTGATATTCTTCACGACTATTGGAAGTCATTGTTATGGACTGATGGCTATCGCTTTACCGGGGTTGCTATCACGCTGTGGTTATTGATCATTTCTGTGGTTATTGGTGGCGTGATGGCCATTTTTCTGGCGATTGCCAGAGTCTCTTCTAACCGGTTTATCAGTACCCCTGTCTGGCTGTTTACCTATATTTTCCGCGGGACGCCGTTATATGTTCAGTTACTGGTATTTTATTCCGGGATGTATACCCTGGAAATAGTGAAAGGTAACGAACTGCTGAATGCTTTTTTCCGTAGCGGCATGAATTGTGCCATCCTGGCGTTTACGCTGAATACCTGTGCCTATACGACAGAGGTATTTGCAGGGGCTATCCGTTCGGTGCCCTATGGTGAGATTGAAGCAGCGAGGGCTTATGGGTTCTCTCGTTTTAAAATGTACCGCTGTATCATCTTACCTGCCGCTTTGCGTATCGCGCTGCCAGCTTATAGCAATGAGGTGATACTGATGCTGCACTCCACCTCACTGGCATTTACCGCGACCGTACCGGATGTATTGAAAATAGCCAGAGATATTAATGCGGCTACTTATCAGCCATTTACTGCGTTTGGTATTGCTGCCGTTATTTATCTGATTATTTCTTATTGTCTGATTACGTTGTTCCGTATGGCTGAGCGTCGCTGGCTGCCCCACGTTACCTCCTGATTTCGCAGAGTAAAATTATGGCTGATATAAAATTAAGTGTGACAGAACTCCACAAACGTTATGGCGAGCATGAGGTTCTCAAAGGCGTTTCATTACAGGCTGCGGCTGGTGATGTGATTAGTATTATCGGATCTTCCGGTTCCGGTAAGAGTACCTTTTTACGTTGTATCAATTTTCTTGAAAAACCCAGTGAAGGCTCTATTTCCCTGAATAATGAAAATATCCATCTGGTACGGGATAACGACGGGCAACTGAAAGTGGCTGATAAAGAACAGCTGCGCAAATTACGTACCCGGCTGACGATGGTGTTTCAGCACTTTAATCTGTGGAGCCATATGACGGTGCTGGATAATGTGATGGAAGCCCCGGTGCAGGTACTGGGGGTCAGTAAACAGGAGGCCCGTGCACGGGCGATTAAATACCTGGATAAAGTGGGTATTGATGAACGGGCCCGTGCCAAATACCCGGTACATCTGTCGGGAGGACAGCAACAGCGGGTATCGATTGCCAGAGCCCTGGCGATGGAACCGGAAGTGTTACTGTTTGATGAACCCACATCAGCACTGGACCCGGAGCTGGTGGGTGAGGTACTGCGTATTATGCAGCAGCTGGCGGAAGAGGGAAAAACCATGGTGGTCGTTACCCACGAAATGGAGTTTGCCCGTCACGTTTCAAATCATGTTATTTTCCTGCATCAGGGGAAAATCGAAGAGCAGGGTGATCCGCAGACGGTATTCAGTCAGCCGAAAAGCCCGCGCCTGCAACAATTCCTTTCCGGTGCATTAAAATAATCCTGTCCCGCCTGGCCTGCGGGCTGAGGCGGGGTATCTGGCAACCGGCAAAGGGGGCTGAACGTGCGGTTTTTCCGGTGAGGTTGCGGAAAAATCAGCCAGCGTGCCGTGACAGAGTAATATTTCATACTGACTTTTGGTTCATTGTAATAATTGTCTGATAATATTAGTACAGTGAGTATCAGCTGGATAAAAGGGTTACGGATGGTGGAGCAAATTTCTGAAAACGGTATTGAGCAGGTTGATATCGTGAGTGAAGACGATAACGTTGTCACAACAACCAGTCGCGTGCAAATGCGTGCCGAGTGTCTCCGTCACCGGGCAACCTATATCGTGGTGCATGACGGAATGGGGCGGATACTGGTTCAGCGCCGGACCGAAATTAAAGACTTTATGCCAGGTAAGCTGGATGCGACTGCCGGTGGTGTCGTTCAGTCCGGAGAAGATGTGCTGGCATCAGCGCGCCGCGAGGCTGAAGAAGAACTGGGAATTGCGGCGGTTCCTTTTGCCGAACACGGTAAATTCTACTTTGAAGATGAGCATTGCCGTGTCTGGGGATCATTATTCAGTTGTGTTTGCCGCGGGCCTTTTGCCATGCAGGAAACAGAAGTGGCTGAAATTTTCTGGATGACACCTGAAGAAATTACCGTTCGTTGTGACGAATTCACCGATGATTCTCTGAAGGCGTTATCTTTATGGATGAGCCGTAATAACGAAGGCCGTCGCGCTTCTAACGAGCTGCAGCCATAATCTTTATGGTATTTAGCCGGCATAAATAACAGACAGGCGGGCATCAATGCCCGCCTGTCTGTGTCCGGAGATTAGTGATTATTTTCAGCCTGTTTTGACTGAATCGCGGTTAACGCAATGGTGTAGACAATATCGTCGACCAGTGCTCCGCGTGACAGGTCATTCACCGGTTTACGCATGCCTTGTAACATCGGCCCGATAGAGATCAGATTTGCAGAGCGCTGTACTGCTTTATAGGTGGTGTTACCTGTATTCAGGTCCGGGAAGACAAACACCGTTGCCCGGCCTGCGACCACGGAATCCGGGGCTTTGGACTTCGCCACATCTTCCATAATGGCGGCATCATATTGCAAAGGACCGTCGATAATTAAATCAGGCCGTTTTTCTCTGGCCAGACGAGTAGCTTCCCTGACTTTTTCCACATCACTGCCGGCCCCGGAATTTCCGGTGGAGTAAGAGATCATGGCGACTTTCGGATCAATACCAAAGGCACGGGCTGAGTCTGCTGACTGAATCGCAATTTCTGCCAGTTGCTCTGCCGTCGGGTCCGGGTTAATCGCACAGTCACCGTAAACCAGTACCTGTTCCGGTAGCAACATAAAGAACACCGATGATACCAGTGAACTGTTAGGCGCTGTTTTAATCAGCTGTAATGGCGGACGGATAGTGTTAGCGGTGGTATGAACAGCCCCCGAAACCAGCCCGTCGACTTCGTTCTGTTCCAGCATCAGGGTTCCGAGGACCACATTATCTTCCAGTTGCTCGCGGGCGACAATTTCGGTCATCCCTTTATTCCTGCGCAACTCAACCAGCCTCGGCACATATTTTTCCCGTACCTGTAGCGGATCGATCACTTCGATACCCTGACCGAGGCTGACGCCCTGGGCTGCGGCGACACGGTGTATTTCATCCGGATTACCGAGCAGCACACAGGTCGCGATACCCCTGGCAGCACAGATGGCAGCAGCCTTCACCGTTCTGGGCTCATCCCCCTCAGGCAGCACAATACGTTTAGCCGCCTGACGAGCCAGTTCAGTTAACTGATAACGGAAGGCAGGAGGTGAGAGCAGGCGGTTTCGTACCGATGTTTCGCCCAGTGAATCAACCCAGTGACTGCTGATATGGCTGGCCACATATTCCTGTATTTTTTCGATACGCTGGGTATCATCCACCGGCACTTCCAGGTTAAAACTTTGCAGGTTGAGCGATGTCTGCCAGGTGTTGGTGTTGACCGTAAACACAGGCAGACCGGTTTGCATCGCCCGCGAACAGAGATCGAGGATCGGCGGGTCAATATCATATCCCCCGGTCAGCAGAATGGCACCAATTTCCACACCGTTCATCGCAGCCAGACATGCTGATACCAGTACGTCCGGCCGGTCAGCTGAGGTGACCAGCAGAGATCCCGGCCGGAACAGTTCCAGCATATGCGGAAGACTGCGGGCACAGAAGGTCACTGATTTTATCCGCCGGGTGCGGATGTCACCCTGATTGACGATCCGCGCATTCAGATGACGGCACATATCGATAGCCCGGGTCGCTATCAGGTCAAAACTCCAGGGAATACAGCCTAAGACCGGCAACGGACTGATTTCACGAAACTGTTCGCCTTCCAGGCTGGCAACGCCGGCTTCGGTTGAATCTTCGAAAATTTCTGACAGATCAGGACGTGTCCGGCCCTGATCATCGATCGGTGCATTCAGCTTATTGATAATGATGCCTGAAATATTTTTATTTTTTTTCCCGCCGAAACTGCCCTGAACGATCTCAATCCGTTCTTTAAATTGCGCAGCTGAATCGTTACCGGGTGACATGACGAAAATAATCTCAGCATTCAGAGTACGGGCAATTTCGTAATTCAGTGCATTGGCAAATTCGTGCTTGCGGGTCGGAACCAGCCCTTCCACCAGTACCACCTCTGCATCACCGGCGTTCTCATGATAGCGGGCGATAATCTCTTCCATCAGCACATCCTGCTGGTTTGAGCCCAGCAGGTTTTCCACGTAAGACATGCGGAACGGTTCGGCGGCAGGGATGGTTGAATTATGGCGGATAATTGCGGTGGTATGGTCTTCCGCATCGCTATTTGAACGGGGCTGTGCGATAGGTTTAAAGATGCTGAGGCGCATCCCTTTACGTTCCATAGCGCGAAGTACGCCAAGGCTGACACTGGTCAGACCGACACTGGTGCCGGTGGGGATAAGCATAATTGTGCGGGACACTATCGACCTCTCTTCATTTTGTCGGGTCTTAAAAACAACACCGTCAGCCTGAGCTGACGGTGAGATAATAAATTCAGGCGGTGAGCCTTGCGGCATCCCGGGCAATCACCAGTTCTTCATTTGTCGGGATCACCAGCACCGGCCGGGTGCCGGGTTTATTGATAAATCCGGATTGTCCGAAACGGGCAGCAAGGTTGCTGTCATGATCAACATCCAGATTCAGTAATGCCAGTCTTTTCAGGGTCAGTTCACGCACTCTGGCGGCATTTTCACCAATTCCTCCGGTAAAGACGACGGCATCTAACCGGCCATCCATTAATGAAGTGTAGGAGGCGATATATTTTGCCAGACGATGACAGAACACATCCATTGCCCGGCGCGCATTGTCTTCCGTCAGGTAATTTTCTTCCACATAACGGAAATCATTAGTGGCTTCCGTCAGCCCCAGCAGCCCGGATTCTTTGGTCAGCATGTGGTTAATCTGGTCGGTTGTCATCCCCAGATTATCATGCAGGAAGAAGATAATTGCCGGGTCAAGATCACCACTACGGGTTCCCATGACCAGTCCTTCCAGCGGCGTTAACCCCATGGACGTATCAACGCATTCACCATTACGGATTGCCGCCACTGAAGCCCCGTTCCCCAGGTGGCAGGTAATAACATTCAGCGACTCTGCCGGGATTTCCAGGATCTTTGCGGCTTCACGTGATACATAATAGTGACTGGTGCCATGGGCACCATAGCGACGTATCCCATGTTGGGTATATAACGGGTAAGGCAGGGCATAAAGATAAGCTTCTTCGGGCATAGTCTGGTGGAATGCTGTATCAAATACCGCGACATTTTTGTCCGACAGATGCGGGAAGTTTTTTAATGCTTCTTCGATGCCAATCAGATGTGCCGGATTATGCAATGGCGCAAAGCCGGACGCATTACGGATTTCTGCAATCACGTGTTGATCAATAATCACTGACTGGGTCAGGCGCTCACCACCATGTACTACCCGGTGCCCGATAGCAACAATCTGTTCTGACAGCAGCGGTTGCTGGCGAAGGATATTACTGACGATAAAATCAAGTGCCTGACTGTGGGCTGCATAAGCGCCAAGAGATGCTTCCTGTTTACCGCTTTCCTGAGTCCATTTTATCCGTGCTTCCGGCAAATTAAAGCATTCTGCCAGTCCGGAAAGATATTCATCACCGTTTTCAGGGTTTATGATAGCAAACTTCAGGGAAGAACTGCCGCAGTTGAGGACCAGGACTAACTTACTCGACATGGAAGCACCTATTTGTTTAAAGTGGCGATGAACAGCGCCATCAGACGTTAATGTAACCCATGAATGCTGACGGGGTTAGAATAAATACCCGGCCGGAGCAAAATATTGTCCATACTCAAAAAAAACTGTAATTTCTGCATTTTTTTTTGAATGTGCAGCGATGATTTTTTGCGAGCGGCACCGGGGATGATCTGCTGTAAAAAAGCCTATGGTATTTAAAGCGATGTTAAATTTCACCTGATTAGTGACTGTTTTAAAATTTTTTTGATGTTTTATTGATATAGTTGAGGTTCCGTGATGAGTAATTCAGGCAATGTAAGCTGGTTTGGTATATTACAACGCGGTCAGCACTATATGAAAACCTGGCCTGATGATAAGCGTCTGAGGCCGGTATTCCCTGAACACCGCATCGGTAAGGCGATACGGTTTGGTATCCGGTTTATGCCACCGCTGGCGATATTCACCCTGTGCTGGCAAATTGCGTTACATGCACAATTAGGTCCTGCGGTAGCCAGCGCGCTATTTGCCTGCAGTCTGCCGTTGCAGGGATTATGGTGGATGGGCAAACGCTCGGTTAAGCCTCTGCCGCCGTCATTATTACAGTGGTATCATTCGTTACGGGAAAAACTGGCCCATGCGGGCCAGGCAACGGCTATGCCGGAAGGTTCTCCGACGTACCAGTCTCTGGCGGATGTGCTTAAGCGGGCTTTTAACCAGCTGGATAAAACCTTTCTTGATGAACTCTGACTGATACCCTGTTCCTCTCTGCCCGCAGGCAATAACCCTGCGGGACAAAATGATATCCGGGGTATCGGCTAGCGATAGTGCTCCGAGATTTTATCGAGGGTAGTGGTACAGCTGGCACAGAATACTGCCATAAAATCGTTCACTTCCGGCATCTCATGGCGTAGTTGGCCGATACGTTCTTCCAGTCCTTCTTTGACATGCTGAAACTCATCGTTATGAAAGCGTAACTCGTTTAATGCTTTGATATAAGCGGATAAAATATCTGCCGCTTTGACGATAGCTTTGTATTGCGGATCGACATCATTCTGAATGATCAGCCCCGAGAAACTTGCCCGCAAGTCTTCGGGTAAGGTCTCAATACACTCCTGCTCGGCCAGAGTTTCCAGCTGTTTAAATGCCTCCGTGAAACGGGGGTTATGGTACTTGGTCTTGGAGTTGATATCCTGAAGCTTGGTTTCGGAGACTTCATGATATAAGGCGATGACTGCAGCACGATCAGGATTGAGAGTATTTCCATAACGGGTATTACCGATGACAGTCAGTAAATGGGCAATCACAGCTACCTGATGACTATGCTCAGCGACATTCTCTTCCTGAAAACAATGCATTAATGCCCAGCGTTTGATCAGTGGCATGCGGGTGATCCATGCCATAAACGTACTTTGTAACTTCATACACAAACTCCTTACCTGCCGTTCTCGTCGTGAGTGGCATCAATAATAGCAGCGGATAATGACAGGCGGGAAACCGGAGCGGGTGAAATACGGAATTCAGGAGAATAAAAATGCCCGGAATCTGCTGATCCGGGCAGGTCGGATGCCGCTGATTACTGGTGGTAGTGTTCCAGGAACCGGCCGAATTTACCGATAGCCATTTCGAGGTCATCAACACGTGGCAGTGTGACAATCCTGACATGGTCAGGCCATGGCCAGTTAAACGCGCTGCCCTGAACCAGCAGGACTTTTTCCTGTAACAGAAAATCCAGTACCATTTTCTGGTCATCGTGCAGATTGAATTTTTTCGGGTCGATACGCGGGAACATATATAATGCGCCCTGTGGTTTTACACAGCTGACACCGGGAATTTCGTTAATCAGTTCCCAGGCACGGTCCCGTTGCTGGTAAAGACGCCCGCCGGGAGTAATAAACTCGCTGATACTCTGATAACCCCCTAATGCGGTCTGGATCGCATGTTGCGCCGGTACGTTGGCACACAGACGCATAGAGGCCAGCATTTCAAGGCCTTCGATATAGCCTTTGGCATGTTTTTTCGGGCCATTCAGCACCATCCAGCCTTGTCTGAAACCGGCCACACGGTAAGTTTTGGACAATCCGTTAAAGGTGACAGTCAGTAAGTCCGGAGCCAGAGCGGCAATAGACTGGTGCCGGGCTTCATCATAAAGAATTTTATCGTAAATCTCGTCGGCAAAGATAATCAGGTTATGTTCACGGGCGATAGCCACAATTTCCAGCAATAGTTCTTTGCTGTACACCGCACCTGTCGGGTTATTCGGGTTAATAATAACAATCCCGCGGGTCCGCGGAGTGATCCTGGCCCGAATGTCGTCCAGGTCAGGGAACCAGCCAGCAGATTCGTCACAGAGATAATGTACCGCTTTACCGCTGGATAAGGAGACCGACGCTGTCCATAGCGGGTAGTCAGGTGCCGGTACCAGCATTTCGTCACCGGTGTTCAGTAACGCCTGCATAGATTGCACGATCAGCTCTGAAACACCGTTACCGATATAGATATCTTCAACAGTGACATCACGCATACCCCGTTTCTGATAGTGCTGCATAATGGCTTTGCGGGCGGAGTAGAGTCCTTTTGAATCACAGTATCCCTGGGAGGTCGGCAGATGTTTAATCACATCCACCAGAATTTCATCCGGCGCTTCAAACCCGAACGGTGCCGGATTGCCGATGTTGAGTTTGAGTACTTTATTACCTTCTTCCTCAAGGCGTTTAGCCTCTTTCAGTACCGGGCCGCGTATGTCGTAACAAACGTTCTCAAGCTTCGCAGATTTTTCAATTTTATAAGTCATTACAATCGCCTTGGATGGCAGAGTCCATGTGTCTGCCCTGTGAGTCAACACTATAAATGTACTCTTCTGATGGTGCTAAAAGAAGGGTAAAGGCATCTTTTGGGGATTTGTTCAGCTCATCAGTAATTTTAATATTATCATATAATGTAAAATATAATAAAACCAGATTAATTAACCAGCAATCTCTATAAACATAGAATTTTATTCTGGTTGTTGCTTTCAGGCTATCTGATTGAAATTTACCGTGTAAAAGATGAACAGTTAACCGAAGGTAAAGATAAAACTGTAAATTATTAGTAAGGACAGATTAATTGTTTATTTATGTAATCGGTTCCATTTTTATTGTATAGATAAGAAAATTAGCAAACAGCATTTCAAATCAATAGTTAATTAAGATAATTCTGTTAAATTTTAATGATTGTCCTGATTTTATTTATATTGATGATGTTATATTACATATAAAAAACAGCAGGATAGGGTTTTTTGCTCAACTATTTTCGGTTATCTTTCTCGCCGGGATGATGTCAGTGGTAAATACCGCTCTCTGAATATGAAGCAGGTCAAAAATTATGTACTTTTATATAAAAAAAATTCCAATTCCCGGTTAAAAATGATTAAGTATTATTAATAAATTTAATGCGATTAAAATCTGCAATAAATTTTACGACCTGCCATTTTCTGGTCAGGATAAATATTCAGCAGAAGCGTGAAACATTTCCGGAGAAAATGTCTTCTTTCACGCAACATAGAAATAATTGTGTTAATGAGAACTTTCTGAAACAGGGCCGCTTTTCTGTCTGCGCTTATTGCCGATGGACCCTTTTTTGGAAATACTCACCCCGATTTGTATCCTGCCGGCAGGCAGGTTTTGAAGTAATACCAGGGCAGTAAGTAATAAAAATCTTATAAGTGACTAAAAAATATGACAAATACTAATCCTCCAATTATGAATCTGGATCTCGACCTGCTAAGAACATTTGTCGCAGTAGCGGATCTGAATACGTTTGCCGCCGCCGCCGCGGCTGTGTGCCGTACTCAGTCAGCTGTCAGCCAGCAAATGCAGCGGCTTGAGCAACTGGTCGGAAAAGAACTGTTTGCACGACACGGGCGTAATAAATTACTGACAGAGCACGGTATTCAGTTACTTGGCTATGCCCGTAAAATTTTACGTTTTAACGATGAAGCCTGTGCATCGCTGATGTACAGCAATGTGCAGGGAGTATTGACTATCGGTGTGACTGAGGACACGGCCGAGACCTTGCTTCCTTATGTGCTTAACCGTATTACCACGTTATATCCGAAACTGACGATTGATATCCGTATTACCCCGTCGGCCACTGTGTTTGAGCTGCTGGAGAGAAAAGAGGTTGATATCGTGCTGAGCACTTCAGCCGGTGATGGCGTTATCAGCCAGGTACTGCGTACTTCTCCGACATTGTGGTTTTGTGCCGCAGATTATGCTTTCCGGCACGGTGAAGCCTTGCCGTTGGTTTTACAGGATGAGTCTAACCCTTATCGTGAAATGGCCATCGAAAATCTTAATCGTAATGGAACGCCATGGCGTATTTCCTACGTGGCGACCTCTCTGTCTGCGGTGAAAGTCGCGGTAAAATCAGGCCTGGGAGCAACAGCACGTCCGGCCGAAATGATCGGCCCGGAAGTCAGAGTGCTGGGCAATGCGGAAGGACTGCCTGCTCTGCCGGATACCCAGTATCTGGTGTGTCGTCAGCAAGATAATGATAACGAACTGTTGCGGTCGGTCTTTACCGTATTACAGCCGCTGGCTGATCCGTCACATCCGTTATCTGAAGATAACGAGACTCTGCCAGAAGAGGATGAAGATCTGACGGATGTCATCCCGGGAAATAGTGAAGATCACTAGCGGAACAGCCGTTAGCGTTACTGATTATTAAAACCCGTCATCTCTGTGGCGGGTTTTTTATTGCCGTCACCCGCAAAAACTTGAATAAAAACCCGCAATCTGGCTGTTTTTTATTCATCCTTCTCTGAATTCTGCTCTCGATCAAAAAATAATTCATCCTTTCCGGGGTAAATTGAAAAAGACCTGCCAGACTATAAGGACATCGTTGCTAAATTAAACAGTTCGCCCTATGAGCAACCATGACTGAAGCGATTTAGCTGGACGAAGTCGCACTGTTTGTTAATAATATGTGTGTTTTGTGAATTAGTCTTTAATTATAATTGTCAGTGTTGACAAAAGGTTACTGTAGAGGGTAGATAAACCATAATTATACTGTGGGTACCATAGGTGCAGCAGATTTTTATAAGGTTAACCCTTCCTTTGAATGATTGTGGTGACGGGCGTTAAGCGTCAGCTGGCTTCCGGATCTACGTTTGATGAGTAAGCATGAGTATGTCAACAACCACTGAAGTAATCGCACATCATTGGGCTTTCGTTGTATTTGTCATTATTGCTTTCGGGCTCTGTGCTTTCATGTTAACCGGGGGCTGGTTACTCGGGGGCAGGGCAAAAGCAAGATACAAAAATACACCTTTCGAGTCGGGTATCGACGCGGTCGGTAATACCCAGCTGCGCTTGTCTGCAAAATTCTACCTGGTGGCGATGTTCTTCGTCATTTTCGATGTTGAAGCGCTGTTTCTTTACGCATGGTCAGTTTCTGTGCGCGAAAGCGGCTGGATAGGCTTTGCCGAAGCGGCGATCTTTATTTTGGTATTACTGGCGGGTCTGGTGTATCTGGCACGTATCGGTGCGCTGGACTGGGCACCTGCCCGTCGTCGCGTCACCACAGATTCCGGACGTAGTGATATCCCTTCTCAAAAGCAGTAACAGTGAGGCATTAGAATGGACTATACGCTGACCCGCATAGACCCTGAAGGCAGCGGGAATAATGATCGTTATCCCCTGCAAAAACAGGAGATTGTGAGCGATCCGCTGGAACAGCATGTACACCGCAGTGTGTATATGGGCAAGCTGGAGCATGCGCTGCATGACATGGTTAACTGGGGCAGAAAAAACTCTCTATGGCCTTATAATTTCGGTCTTTCCTGCTGCTATGTTGAAATGACCACTTCTTTTACTGCTGTCCATGATGTAGCACGTTTTGGCGCCGAAGTGATGCGTGCCTCTCCCCGTCAGGCTGATTTTATGGTGATTGCCGGGACACCGTTTACCAAAATGGCCCCGGTAATACAGCGTCTCTATGACCAGATGCTCGAGCCAAAATGGGTTATCTCAATGGGAGCCTGTGCCAACTCTGGCGGTATGTACGATATCTATTCTGTTGTGCAGGGCGTTGATAAGTTCCTGCCGGTGGATGTGTACATCCCCGGCTGCCCGCCTCGTCCTGAAGCCTATATGCAGGCCCTGTTGTTGTTGCAGGAATCGATCGGTAAAGAACGCCGGCCACTCTCCTGGGTGGTCGGGGATCAGGGGGTCTACCGGGCCAATATGCCTTCAGAGCGTGAACGAAAACGTGGCGAACGTATTGCTGTGACAACTTTACGCACCCCGGATGAAATCTAAGCCGGTTATTCAGGGATGAGTGTATCCCGGCGTCATCTGAACCATCATCCCGCCGGCCGCCATCCTGACGTCATCTTATAAGTGCCTGAATACAGGCCGGAATGGTGAATATCGTATGACTGATTTGAACACGCAAGACTCCGTTCTGCCCGCCTGGCAAACCAGAGATCATCTTGATGATCCTGTTATCGGTGAACTGCGTAATCGTTTTGGCCCTGAGGCCTTTACTGTTCAGCCAACCCGTACCGGGCATCCGGTGGTCTGGGTTCCGCGTGAACAGTTACCGGAAGTAATCACCTTCTTACGCGCACTGCCTAAACCCTATGTCATGCTTTACGATTTGCATGGAACAGATGAACGGCTGCGTACCCACCGTCAGGGGCTGCCTGCTGCTGACTTTTCTGTTTTCTATCATCTGTTATCGATTGATCGTAACCGCGATATTGTGATCAAGGTAGCGTTAGCGGAAAGCGATCTGTATTTGCCGACTCTGACCACAATTTTTCCCAATGCCAACTGGTATGAACGGGAAACCTGGGAAATGTTTGGCATTACGTTCCGCGGACACCCGCACCTGACCCGTATCATGATGCCTGATACCTGGAGTGGTCATCCGTTACGTAAAGACTATCCGGCCCGTGCCACGGAGTTTGATCCTTTTTCCCTGACCAAAGCGAAAGAAGATTTGGAAATGGAGGCTCTGGCATTTAATCCCGATGCCTGGGGCATGAAGCGCGGTACGGCCAGTGAAGATTTTATGTTCCTCAACCTCGGCCCTAACCATCCGTCAGCCCATGGTGCCTTCCGGATCATTCTGCAGCTGGATGGTGAAGAAATTGTCGATTGTGTGCCGGACATTGGTTACCACCATCGTGGTGCTGAAAAAATGGCAGAGCGCCAGTCATGGCATAGCTATATTCCCTACACGGACCGGATTGAGTATCTCGGCGGCTGTGTTAATGAAATGCCTTATGTACTGGCTGTCGAAAAGCTGGCGGGGATCACTGTTCCCGATCGGGTCAATGTGATCCGTGTGATGCTTTCTGAGCTGTTCCGTATCAACAGCCATCTGCTTTATATCTCGACGTTTATTCAGGATGTGGGGGCGATGACCCCGGTATTCTTTGCCTTCACTGACCGGCAAAAAATTTATGATGTGGTGGAAGCGATCACCGGATTCCGGATGCATCCTGCCTGGTTCCGTATTGGTGGCGTTGCTCATGATCTTCCTAACGGCTGGGAACGGTTACTGCGTGACTTTCTCGACTGGATGCCAAAACGGCTCAAAGAATATGACAAAGCCGCATTGCGTAATAGTGTGCTGGTTGGCCGCTCGCGGGGAGTCGCCGCCTATAACCAGCAGGAAGCCCTGGCCTGGGGAACTACCGGGGCCGCATTACGTGCCACCGGGCTGGATTTTGATGTCCGTAAATGGCGCCCGTATTCCGGTTATGAAAACTTTGAGTTTGACATTCCGGTCGGCGGGGGCGTCAGCGATGCTTACAGCCGCGTGATGCTGAAGATGGAAGAGATGTGGCAGTCACTGCGTATTCTTGAACAATGTCTGAAAAATATGCCGGCGGGTCCGTTTAAAGCGGATCATCCTCTGACAACACCACCGCCGAAAGAGCGCACATTGCAGCATATCGAAACGCTGATTACCCACTTCCTGCAGGTTTCCTGGGGTCCTGTGATGCCTGCTAATGAATCGTTCCAGATGATTGAAGCGACCAAAGGTATCAACAGTTATTACCTGACAAGTGATGGCAGCACCATGAGTTACCGGACCAGGGTCAGAACGCCGAGCTTTCCGCATTTACAGCAGATCCCTTCGGTGATCCGTGGCAGCCTGGTATCAGACCTGATTGTCTATCTTGGCAGTATTGATTTTGTTATGTCTGACGTGGACCGCTAATGATGAATAACCAGCAAATAGCCGTTAAAACGATAGACCCTGCAGAAACTTTTGTGCTGAGCGCAGAAGAACATCAGGCCATTGAACACGAAAAGCATCATTACGAAGATGCCCGCGCCGCGTCGATAGAAGCTCTGAAAATTGTCCAGAAACATCGCGGCTGGGTTCCCGACGGGGCGATTGATGCGATTGCCGGTGTGCTCGGTATTCCGGCCAGTGATGTCGAAGGGGTCGCCACCTTTTACAGCCAGATTTATCGCCAGCCGGTCGGCCGGTATGTGATCCGCTACTGTGACAGCGTGGTCTGTCATATTACCGGCTACCAGGGGATACAGACGGCACTGGAACACACCCTGAATATTAAACCGGGACAGACCACCGCCGACGGGCGCTTCACGCTGTTACCTACCTGTTGTCTGGGAAACTGTGATAAGGGGCCGGTCATGATGGTCAACGAGCAGACGCATGTCCATCTGACACCGGAAGCAATTGCCACTTTACTGGAGCAGTATCAATGACCGTTAAAACAATCATTCGTACTGCGGAAACCCATCCTCTGACCTGGCGGATGCGGGATGATAAGCAACCCGTGTGGCTGGAAGAGTACCGCAGTAAAAATGGCTATGCCGGTGCTGTAAAAGCACTTCAGAGTTTGTCGCCGGATGACATTGTGGCACAAATCAAGGACTCCGGGCTGAAAGGCCGTGGCGGGGCTGGTTTCTCCACCGGCCTGAAATGGAGCCTGATGCCTAAAGATGAATCCATGAATATCCGTTATCTGTTATGCAATGCGGATGAGATGGAGCCCGGCACCTATAAAGACCGCCTGCTAATGGAACAGATGCCACACCAGCTGGTGGAAGGGATGCTGATTGGGGCATTTGCTCTGAAAGCCTACCGCGGCTATATCTTCCTGCGCGGTGAGTATATTGAAGCGGCCGCGCACCTGCGACGGGCAATAGATGAAGCGACCGCGGCGGGCCTGCTGGGAAAAAATATCCTTGGGACCGGTTTTAACTTTGAATTGATCGTTCATACGGGCGCCGGGCGCTATATCTGTGGTGAAGAAACCGCTCTGATTAACTCACTGGAAGGCCGCCGGGCTAACCCGCGCTCCAAACCACCGTTCCCGGCATCCGCTGGTGTGTGGGGTAAACCGACCTGTGTGAATAATGTTGAAACCCTGTCAAATGTGCCGGCCATTATTGCCAACGGGGTGGACTGGTACAAAGGGATTTCCGGCAGTGATGATGCCGGGACCAAAATGATGGGGTTTTCCGGACGGGTGAAAAACCCCGGTGTCTGGGAACTGCCTTTCGGGATTACTGCCCGTGAAATTCTTGAGGACTATGCCGGAGGAATGCGTGACGGGCTGCAGTTTAAAGCCTGGCAACCCGGCGGTGCAGGCACCGACTTTCTGACTGATGCGCATCTCGATTTACCGATGGAGTTTGCCAGTATTGGTAAAGCCGGCAGCCGTTTGGGGACCGCGCTGGCGATGGCGGTTGATCATGAAATTAATATGGTTTCCCTGGTCCGTAATCTTGAAGAGTTTTTTGCCCGCGAGTCCTGTGGCTGGTGTACCCCGTGCCGTGATGGCCTGCCGTGGAGTGTCAAAATTCTTCGCGCTCTGGAACAGGGAAAAGGGCAGCCGGGGGATATTGAAACGCTGCAACAACTCTGTCGCCAGCTAGGCCCGGGCAAAACGTTCTGCGCCCATGCGCCTGGTGCCGTAGAGCCATTGCAGAGTGCGATTAAATATTTCCGTGATGAGTTTGAAGCGGGTATTGCACCCCAGGTATTCGGCAATATCCGTCCTGTGAAGGGTATTCAGCCTAACCTGCTGAAATCACGATGGTAAGTCAGGTAGCCTCCCCGCGGTCAGGGGAGCCTGGCGCCTGATTCACCACGATAAATTATAAGTATTATGTTTAACGCTCGTGCCGGCACGAGCCTTACGGAAGCATGTTCACTATGGCTACTATTCATGTAGACGGTAAAGAATATGAAGTAAACGGGGCTGACAATCTGTTACAGGCTTGTCTTTCTCTCGGGCTGGATATTCCTTATTTTTGCTGGCATCCGGCGCTGGGCAGTGTAGGTGCCTGCCGTCAGTGTGCGGTAAAGCAATACCAGAATGCCGAAGATACCCGTGGACGTCTGGTGATGTCCTGTATGACCCCGGCCTCTGACGGCACTTTTATTTCGGTGGAAGATGCCGAAGCGAAAGAGTTTCGTGAAAGTGTGGTTGAATGGCTGATGACCAATCATCCCCATGATTGTCCTGTCTGTGAAGAAGGGGGGAATTGTCATCTGCAGGACATGACGGTGATGACCGGACACAGTTTCCGGCGTTATCGTTTCACCAAACGCACCCATCGTAACCAGGATCTCGGGCCTTTTATCTCTCATGAGATGAACCGCTGTATTGCCTGCTATCGTTGCGTCCGTTATTACAAAGATTATGCGGGTGGTACCGACCTCGGGGTCTATGGTGCCCACGACAATGTCTACTTTGGCCGGCCGCAGGATGGCACCCTCGAAAGCGAATTTTCAGGTAACCTGACAGAAGTCTGCCCGACCGGCGTGTTTACCGACAAAACTCATTCCGAACGCTACAACCGTAAATGGGATATGCAGTTCGCTCCCAGCATCTGTCAGCAGTGCAGCGTCGGCTGTAATATCAGCCCCGGTGAGCGTTATGGTGAATTGCGACGTATCGAAAACCGTTTTAACGGCAGTGTTAACCACTATTTCCTGTGTGACCGTGGCCGGTTTGGCTACGGGTATGTAAACCGTGATGACCGTCCCCGTCATCCTCGCCAGCGGCACGGCAGTGACTGGGTTACCCTGAGTTCAGAACAGGTGATTAATGCGGCTGCCGATATAATACGTCAGGGGAAAAAGGTCATTGGTATCGGCTCCGGACGCGCCAGTATAGAAAGTAACTTTGCGTTACAGCAACTGGTCGGAGCAGAAAACTTTTCGACCGGAATGGCCAGCAGTGAACATAATAATGTGATGCGGGTTCTGCAGGTGCTGCGTGATGGCGGTATCAACACGCCGTCCTTACGGGATATCGAATCTTATGATGCCGTACTGGTACTGGGAGAAGACCTGACCCAGGTAGGGGCGCGGGTAGCCTTATCCGTACGTCAGGCCCTGAAAGGAAAAGCGCGTGAAATGGCAGCGGCCCAGAAAGTGGCTGACTGGCAGATTGCGGCGATCCTCAATATCGGCCAGCATGCGAAACATCCGCTATTTTTAACCCATACCGAGGAAACCCGGCTGGATGATATTGCTGCCTGGAGCTATCGGGCAGCGGTGGAAGATCAGGCCCGGCTTGGCTTTGCGATTGCCCATGCCATCGACAGCTCGGCACCGGCGGCCGGAGAGATGGACGCCTCTCTGGAGGGCAAACTGGATGTGATTGTGCAGGCACTGAGTGGTGCGAAGAAACCGCTGATTATTTCCGGCACTCACTCCGGCAGCCAGGCAATAATCGATGCCGCGGCCAATGTGGCCAGAGCACTGAAAAACCGCGGATCAGATGTGGGTATCACTCTCCTGTTGCCTCAGGCTAACAGCCTCGGGCTGGCGATGCTCGGTGGTCAGCCGCTTGAGCCGGTACTGGATAGGCTGCACCAGGGGGACGCTGATACGGTTGTAGTCCTTGAGAATGACCTCTATCGCCATGCTCCGGCATCACTGGTGGATGCGGCGCTGGCACGTTGCCAGCAGGTCATAGTGGCGGATCACCAGCAGACCAGAACCCTGGATAAAGCCAGTTTCGTACTGCCTGCGGCAACTTTTGCCGAAGCTGACGGGACCGTTGTCAGCCAGGAAGGGCGTGCACAACGTTTCTTCCAGGTATTTGACCCTGCATTCTACGATAATTCGGTACAAATTACCGAAAGCTGGCGCTGGCTGCATTCGCTGCATGTGGCGCTGGAAAGCCGGAAAATTGACTGGTCACAGCTGGATCATGTTATTGACTCAGTGATTGCTGCACAGCCTCAGCTGGCGGCGATTAAAGATGCCGCTCCGGACGCAGCCTTTCGTATCCGCGGGCAGAAACTGGCCCGCTCACCTCATCGTTATAGCGGGCGTACGGCCATGCGCGCCAATATCAGTGTGCATGAACCGCGGCAGCCGCAGGATATTGATACGATGTTCGCCTTCTCCATGGAAGGGAATAACCAGCCTTCCGCACCGCGTTCTCAGGTGCCGTTCGCCTGGGCACCCGGCTGGAATTCACCTCAGGCGTGGAATAAATTCCAGGATGAGGTCGGCGGGCATTTACGTCATGGCGACCCCGGGGTCCGGTTAATCGAACCTTCTGCCGGACAACTGGAGTGGTTTATGCCGCCGCTGCCAGCCCCGGTGATCCGTGGTCAATGGCAGGTAGCCCCTCTGTATCGCTTATTTGGCAGTGAAGAGCTGTCACAGCGCTCGGCGGTGTTCCGTGAACGTATGACTGAAGCCTGTGTGGTTCTGAATCAGGGGGAGGCGGAAAAGCTGGGTATCACCCGCGGCACATGGCTGGAACTGCAATGCGCCGGTGAAACCCTCCGCCTGCCGGTCCGTTTTTCAGCGACGTTACCTGCCGGTCAGGCAGGCTTGCCGCTGGGAATGCCGGGGGTTCCTCTGTTCCTGTCCGGTGCCACTATTGAAAAACTGCAGGAGGCAGCACAATGAGTTGGTTTACTCCTGAAGTCATCGCGGTACTGATCCAAATAGTGAAGGCAATAGTTATCCTGCTGGTGGTTGTGGCCTGTGGCGCCTTGATGAGTTTTGCCGAACGCCGCCTGCTGGGGTTATTCCAGAACCGTTACGGGCCAAACCGTGTCGGCTGGGGGGGCTCACTGCAGCTGGCTGCAGATATGATCAAAATGTTCTTTAAAGAGGACTGGGTTCCGCCTTTTACTGATCGGGCTATTTTTACCCTTGCACCGGTCATTGCCTTTGTCGCCTTACTGCTGGCGTTTGCCATTGTCCCGGTCTCTCCGGACTGGATGGTCAGCGATCTGAATATCGGATTGTTGTTTTTCCTGATGATGGCAGGGCTGGCGGTGTATGCGGTGTTGTTTGCTGGCTGGTCGAGTAATAACAAATACTCACTGCTGGGGGCGATGCGTGCTTCGGCCCAGACGCTCAGTTATGAAGTCTTCCTCGGGCTATCCCTGATGGGGGTCGTGGCGCAGGCGGGCTCGTTCAATATGACCGATATTATCGTCAGTCAGACTCATCTGTGGAATATCATTCCGCAATTCTTTGGCTTTTTGACCTTCTGTATTGCCGGCGTTGCGGTCTGTCACCGTCATCCGTTTGACCAGCCAGAGGCTGAGCAGGAGCTGGCGGATGGTTATCACATTGAATATGCGGGGATGAAATTCGGTCTGTTCTTTGTCGGTGAATATGTGGCTATTACCACAGTATCGGCACTGATTGTCACACTGTTCTTTGGCGGCTGGTTAGGTCCCTGGTTACCGCCATTTATCTGGTTTGCCCTCAAAACGGCATTTTTTATGATGATGTTTATTCTGATCCGCGCTGCGCTGCCGCGTCCGCGTTATGACCAGGTGATGTCGTTCGGCTGGAAAGTATGTTTGCCGTTGACGCTGTTGAACCTGCTGGCTACCGCAGCAGTGATTCTGTACAACGCGCAATAAGGAGCTACACCATGACATTAAAAGATATTGTGGTGGGATTTGCGACACAGGTGCGCAGTATCTGGATGATCGGAATGCACGCCTTTGCTAAGCGCGAAACCCAGATGTATCCGGAAGAGCCGGTCTATCTGCCGCCGCGCTATCGCGGGCGGATTGTGCTGACCCGCGACCCTGACGGCCAGGAACGTTGTGTGGCCTGTAACCTCTGTGCTGTAGCCTGTCCGGTCGGGTGTATCTCTTTACAAAAAGCGGAAATGAGTGACGGACGCTGGTATCCGGAGTTTTTTCGCATCAATTTTTCGCGTTGTATTTTCTGCGGATTATGTGAAGAAGCCTGCCCGACTACTGCGATTCAGCTGACACCTGATTTTGAACTGGGTGAATTTAAACGTCAGGACTTGGTGTATGAAAAAGGTGATCTGCTGATTTCAGGCCCCGGCAAATATCCGGAATATAATTTTTACCGTATGGCCGGTATGGCTATCGACGGTAAGGATAAAGGTTCTGCCGAAAACGAAGCCAAACCTATCGACGTTAAAGGCTTATTACCCTAAGGAGTCGGCAATGGAGTTCGCATTTTATTTTTGTGGGGCAATTGCGGTGTTAACCACCTTCAGGGTGATTACTCACACCAGCCCGGTACATGCCCTGCTGTATCTGATTGTTTCGTTGCTGGCAGTGGCAGGCGTGTTTTTCTCCCTCGGCGCCTATTTTGCCGGCGCACTGGAAATTATCGTCTATGCCGGTGCAATTATGGTGCTGTTTGTGTTTGTGGTGATGATGCTGAATCTCGGCAAAGTTCAGCAGCAACAGGAACGTGAATGGCTGAAGCCGGGTTTATGGTTCGGACCCGGGACTATCTCATTACTGTTACTGATTGCTCTGGTTCATGCCATTTCCGGCATTAACGATCAGGGGATCGACGGTACGGTGATGGGCGCTAAAGCCGTAGGGATCAGCCTGTTTGGCCCCTATGTGCTGGCGGTGGAACTGGCGTCGATGCTGCTGCTGGCGGGGGTTGTGGTGGCTTACCATATTGGCCGTGAAGACAGACGGGGTGAGGTGCTCAGTAACCGGCCCGACGACACAATCAAAGGTAACAAGGAGGAACAGATATGATCCCTCTGCAACACGGACTTATTCTTGCGGCAATTCTGTTTGTGATGGGGCTGACCTCACTGATGCTGCGCCGTAATTTACTGTTTATGCTGATTGGTCTGGAAATTATGATTAATGCGGCCGCACTGGCACTGGTGGTTGCCGGCAGTTACTGGGGGCAGGCGGATGGTCAGGTTATGTATATTCTGGCGATCAGTCTGGCGGCTGCAGAAGCCAGTATCGGGCTGGCTTTACTTCTGCAATTGCATCGTCGTCGTCAGACTCTGAATATTGATTCAGTGAGCGAGATGCGCGGATGAACCTTCTCTATTTAACTATTTTATTGCCGCTGATCGGCTTTCTGTTACTGGCATTTTCCCGTGGCCGTTGGTCGGAGAATGTCTCCGCCACCGTGGGAATTGGCTCGGTGGGGCTGGCTGCGCTGGTTACGCTGTATGCCGGAATGGATTTCTTCGCCCGGGGCGAGGCTGTCTATCAGCAGGCCCTCTGGACCTGGATGCAGGTCGGGCAATTTAATATTCAGGTGAACCTGACGCTGGATGGCCTGTCCCTGACTATGTTGTCGGTGGTGACCGGTGTGGGTTTCCTGATCCATATGTTTGCCTCATGGTATATGCGCGGTGAAGAAGGGTATTCACGGTTTTTTGCTTATACCAACCTGTTTATCGCCAGTATGGTGGTGCTGGTACTTGCCGATAACCTGATGCTGATGTACCTCGGCTGGGAAGGAGTAGGGCTGTGCTCTTATCTGTTAATTGGTTTCTATTATACCAATCCGGATAACGGCAAAGCCGCGATGAAAGCATTTATCATTACCCGTATCGGGGATGTGTTTCTCGCCATTGCGTTGTTTATTCTTTACAACGAGCTGGGTACGCTGAATTTCCGTGAAATGGTCGAACTGGCACCTGCGCACTTTGCGGCGGATAATCATATGCTGCAATTCGCCACCCTGATGTTGCTGGGGGGGGCTGTCGGGAAATCGGCCCAGTTACCGTTACAAACCTGGCTGGCTGATGCAATGGCCGGACCGACGCCGGTATCTGCACTGATCCATGCGGCGACTATGGTCACCGCCGGAGTCTATCTGATTGCCCGCACCCATGGCCTGTTCCTGCTGACACCGGACGTTTTACATCTGGTGGGGATTATCGGCGCAATAACCCTGGTGCTGGCAGGCTTTGCGGCACTGGTACAAACCGATATCAAACGGGTACTGGCCTATTCGACCATGAGCCAGATTGGTTATATGTTCGTGGCGCTGGGGGTCCAGGCCTGGGATGCTGCCATTTTCCATCTGATGACCCATGCGTTCTTTAAGGCTCTGTTGTTCCTGTCCTCCGGTTCGGTGATCCTTGCCTGTCATCATGAACAGAACATTTTCAAGATGGGGGGATTACGTAAGAGCCTGCCGCTGGTCTATGCCTGTTTCCTGGTAGGCGGTGCCGCGTTGTCTGCGTTACCGGTGATCACCGCAGGTTTCTACAGTAAAGATGAAATTCTCTACGGTGCAATGAGCAGCGGCCACAATGCTTTACTGGCAGCCGGTCTGGCCGGGGCTTTCCTTACCTCCCTGTACACCTTCCGGATGATCTTTATTGTGTTCCACGGTGAAGAGAAAATTAAGGCTCATGCAGGAAAAGGGATCACTCACAGTTTACCGCTGCTGGTATTACTGGTGCTTTCGACTTTTGTCGGCGCATTAATCACACCACCGCTGGCTAACGTTCTGCCGCAGGGTAACGGTGCTGATGGCGGGAAAATGGCCCTGGAAATCGCGTCAGGGATTGTTGCCGTTGCCGGTCTTGTGATTGCCGGGTTGTTGTGGCTGGGTAAACGCCGGCTGGTGTCAGCGGTGGCAGCCAGTGCACCGGGACGCATTCTCTCTCGCTGGTGGTTCGCTGCCTGGGGTTTCGACTGGTTATATGACCTGTTATTTGTCAGACCTTATCGCGCCATTGCCTGGTTACTGAAATCGGACCCGTTAAATACGCTGATTGGCTTGCTGGCAGGCGGTTCGCGGCTGGCCAGTAAAGGTCTGGTAGTGAGCGAAAATGGTTATCTGCGCTGGTATGTCGCTTCAATGGGCATCGGTGCAGTTGTGGTGCTGGCGTTAATGCTGGTGGTTTGAGGTGAGCTGGCAGGGACATTATGTCATTCCTTCCATGCTTGATAAATTTTCGCGGGTCGCAGACACCCGCGGATCACTAAAAGGGAACCAAACGCCGTGTTACTACCTTGGCTAATTATAATCCCCTTCGTTGGCGGCTTCCTTTGCTGGCTGGCTGAACGTTTTGGTGTTAAAGCACCACGCTGGATAGCACTGTTAACAATGGGGTTAACACTGGCACTTTCCCTGCTGCTCTGGTCGCAGGGAGGGTATTCATTAACTCAGGCTGCGGGTATCCCGCAGTGGCAGTCTGAATTTTCGGTGCCCTGGATCCCGGCACTGGGTATCAGTTTCCATCTGGCGATTGACGGATTATCGCTGCTGATGGTGGTGCTGACCGGGTTACTCGGGACAATGGCAGTGCTCTGTTCCTGGAATGAAATTCAGAAATATCAGGGTTTCTTTTACCTGAATCTGATGTGGATCCTGGGCGGTGTGGTCGGTGTCTTCCTGTCGATGGATATGTTCCTGTTCTTCTTCTTCTGGGAACTGATGCTGGTACCGATGTATTTCCTGATTGCTTTGTGGGGACATAAAGCCTCAGATGGTAAAACGCGTATCTCAGCCGCCACAAAATTTTTCATTTATACCCAGGCGTCGGGTTTAGTGATGCTGATTGCCATCCTTGGCTTAGTGTTCGTACATTTCGATGCAACCGGAGTGCTGACGTTCAGCTATGAACAACTACTGAACACACCGATGTCTTACCCTGTGCAATATTTGCTGATGCTGGGTTTCTTTATCGCATTTGCGGTAAAAATGCCGGTGGTACCGCTGCATGGCTGGTTACCGGATGCCCATAGCCAGGCCCCGACAGCAGGCTCAGTCGATCTGGCGGGTATTCTGCTGAAAACAGCCGCTTATGGCTTATTACGTTTCAGTCTGCCGCTGTTTCCTCAGGCATCAGCTGAATTTGCCCCCATCGCGATGGGGCTGGGTTTACTGGGGATTTTCTACGGTGCCTGGATGGCATTTGCCCAGACGGATATTAAGCGTCTGATTGCTTACAGCTCTGTTTCTCATATGGGGTTTGTGCTGATAGCGATTTATACGGGCAGTATGCTGGCTTTCCAGGGCGCCGTGGTACAAATGATCGCTCACGGGTTATCTTCTGCAGCCCTGTTTATTCTGTGTGGTCAGTTGTATGAACGGTTACATACCCGTGATATGCGTCTGATGGGGGGACTGTGGTCAAGAATTAAATGGTTACCGGGGCTGTCGTTGTTTTTTGCGGCGGCTAACCTCGGGATGCCGGGCACCGGTAACTTTGTCGGTGAATTTATGATCCTGACTGGCAGTTTCCGGGTAGTGCCGGTGGTGATTATTATCGCCACCTTTGGTCTGGTATTCGCTTCCGTATACTCATTAATTATGATGCAGCGGGCATACTACGGTGCACCCAAATCTCTGACGCCGCTGCGGGGCATGTCTGCCCGTGAGTTTCTGATGATTCTGGTACTGGTGGTATTGCTGGTGCTGCTGGGGGTTTATCCGCAACCGATTCTCGATACCTCAAGTGCGGCCATGAGTAATATTCAACACTGGTTTACCGCTTCAACTTTAATAACAAGGCCATGATTAGCCATGACAATAACTACTGAACAATTGATTGCGCTTCTCCCCCTGTTAATCACCGGATTAACTGTGGTGGTGGTGATGCTGTCCATTGCATGGCGACGCAACCCGGTTGTGAACGCCACACTGACAGTCATTGGTCTTAACCTTGCGTTGTTATCTCTGTGGTTTGTTGGCCATAACGGAGCAACGGACGTGACCTCCCTGTTACGGGTGGATGGTTATTCGGTGTTCTACAGCGCATTGGTACTGATGGCGGGCTTAGCCACCTGTACCTTTGCGTTTCCATGGCTGAAATCTTTCCGGGATAATAGCGATGAGTTCTATCTGCTGCTGAGCATCGCGGTTCTGGGCGGGATAGTACTGGCCAGTGCAGATCATCTGGCGTCAATGTTTATCGGAGTGGAGTTGCTCTCCCTGCCGTTGTTCGGGCTGGTGGGGTATGCCTTCCGTCATAAACGGTCACTGGAAGCGGCACTGAAATATACGATTCTGTCGGCAGCGGCTTCGTCCTTTCTGCTATTCGGTATTGCGCTGGTGTATGCCGGCAGTGGTGATTTAACTTTTTCCGGGCTGGGAAGTCACCTGCTGGCGGCTGGTCTGAATTCACCTCTGATGCTGACCGGATTCGGGATGATCGTTATCGGTATTGGTTTCAAACTGTCACTGGTGCCTTTCCATCTCTGGACGCCGGATGTTTATCAGGGCGCCCCTGCTCCGGTCTCTGCGTTCCTGGCGACCGGCAGTAAAATTGCTATCTTTGCGGTGATAATGCGTTTGTTCCTTGAAACGCCATTAACCCATAGTGAAGGTATGCGGACGGCACTGGGATTCATTGCCTTTGCGTCTATTCTGTTCGGTAACCTGATGGCTATTGCTCAGAGCAATATTAAACGCCTGCTGGGGTATTCTTCGATTGCACATCTGGGATATTTGCTGGTGGCCTTAATTGCCGCAGGATCACAGCAATTATCTCTGGAAACCACCGGCGTTTATCTGGCAGGGTATCTGTTCAGCAGCCTTGGCGCTTTCGGGGTCGTCAGCCTGATGTCAGCAGCCGGTCAGGAGACAGATACGGACTCTCTGTATTCTTATCGCGGGTTATTCTGGCACCGGCCGGCATTGTCTGCCGTGATGGCAGTAATGATGCTGTCTCTGGCAGGGATCCCGTCGACCCTTGGCTTTATTGGTAAATTCTATGTGCTGGCATCGGCGATACACGGCCAGTTATGGTGGCTGGCGGGAGCCGTTGTTGCGGGGAGTGCTATCGGGCTGTATTACTACCTGCGGGTTACTGTCAGTCTGTTCCTGAGCGCTCCGGGGTTACATCACCGGGATACTACTGATGGCTGGGGCTATACTGCCGGCGGGGTAGTGATTCTGGTGTCCGGGATACTGGTGATGTTACTGGGTATTTTCCCGCAGCCGCTGATTTCGCTGGTAAAACTGGCACAGCCGCTGATGTGAGTGACTTGTTTAGCCGCAGGGAATAACCACAAAGGCCATGCATCGCATGGTCTTTTTTTTACTGTTAATCAGAACTGCCGGTGAAGACCGGCAGCGCGGGATGATGGGAAACGTTATGTCTGAAATTATCTGGAAAGATCTGCACCACAGTGAACTGACAGTCGCGACGCTTTATCAGCTACTGGCGCTGCGTAATCAGGTGTTTATTGTCGAACAATGCTGCCCCTATCAGGATATTGACGGGGAAGATGTGCAGGGAGATAACCGCCACTTACTGGGATTTGACGGCGATAAGCTGGCAGCCTGTGCCCGGGTGCTGGTACCGGCAGACAACCGGCAACCGCTGAGCATCGGCCGGGTGATTGTGGCGCCGTATGCCCGCGGACGAAAGCTGGGCCACCATTTACTGGAGAAAGTACTGGAAAGTTGTCAGAAGTATTATCCCCGACGGACAATCCGGTTATCGGCCCAGGCCCATCTGCAGTCGTTTTACAGGGCACAGGGTTTTGCCGCCTGCACTGAGGTTTATCAGGAAGACGGGATTGACCATATCGGTATGCTGCTTCAGGCGGGAGATACTCTGTAGCGGCGAAGCAGCGCTCCGCCGCCCTGAGGTTATCCGGCTGTCATCTGCCGGTCATCTACATATTTACGCTGGTCTGGTGCCGGCGGCACATACTGATACATCCAGGTTTCACTGAGGGTCTGTCCCTGACTTCTGAGGAACAGACGCATATTGACCGGATCGGTCGAATCACTGTCCGGATACCAGTCAAACAGGATCCGGTAGGCGTTCAGCGGCTCTACATACAGGATCTCAACCTGTTTAAAGGTACCGGAAGAAACAGTGATTACCGGCTCAATACCTTTAGGGGCGGCAGTTTTCAGGTCACCGCCGACAAAGTCGATAGCGAAACGGCGACACCAGGACTCAGGAAAATGTTCCCCGGGGGCCCAGCCTTCAGGAAATCCGCCGATACCGGTGCGGGTGGCCCCGACCCGGGCCAGTGAGCTTTCGACCGGCGGCAGTCCGCTCCAGTATAATTTATACTCAAAGCTGAGTTCGCTGCCTGCATCGACCGCGGCCTCCGGCCTCCAGAAGCAGACGATATTATCCAGCGTTTCCCCGGTCGTGGGGATTTCCATCAGATTGATGGCGCCTTTTCCCCATTTACCGATGGGCTCAACCCACAGACTCGGACGTTTGTCATACCAGCCAATAACATCCTGATAATCGTTAAAATCATGATCCAGCTGCAACAGTCCGAAGCCACGTGGGTTTTCATCGGTAAAACTGTTAAATGTCAGGCGCTGAGGATTATTCAGCGGCCGCGCAATCCATTCACCGTTACCGGTCCACATAGAGAGGCGATCCGAATCATGGATTTGCGGATGATAGGTGTTGCACATCCGGCGGTCATTAGTGCCGCAACTGAACATGCTGGTCATCGGCGCAATACCTAATTGCTCTATCGCTTTACGGGTATACAAACTGTTTTCGACCGTCATGACCACCCGTTTTTCTTCACAGTCGATAGTGAATTTAAACGCACCAGTGATGCTGGCACCATCCAGCAGGGCGTATACCACAAAACGGGTATCTTCCGGCTTCGGTGTTTCGAACCAGAATGCTGTGAAATCCGGAAACTCTTCATGGCTGGTAAAAGTATTAATCGCCACACCACGGGCCGACAAACCGTACTGATAGGTATCATCTACCGCACGGAAATAACTGGCACCGAGGAATGCAACGATATCACGGCGGGCCAGTTCCGGTTTTTTGAAGACACGGAATCCGGCAAAACCGAGATCTGTTTTACCTGCCAGCTGTTTTACATCGACATGGGCATCGTTGTAGTTGAACAATTCAGGCCGGAAATGGACTTCCCGTGCCTCACGGTTATCAGGGTCAACCGAGAACATTCTGATCCGTCGCTTAAACCCCATACCGGTGTGGAAAAACTGCACATCCAGCTGACGGTCAGGGATGTTGTTCCACAGTGAATGATTAGCATCATACTGAATGGCGTTATAGTCCTGTGGCGTCAGGTTTGCCAGTGTTTCAGGCAGCGGCCCCGGCGCCCCGGCCCAGGGCTGTTTTGCCAGTGCGGCGGCCTGCTGCTTAAGTTTTGCGAAATCGAATTTTCTGGCATTTCCGTCGGCGATACCGTCGGCAGCCCAGGCTGAATTTGCCAGCAGTGAAGATAACCCTGTCATTGTCCCGAGGGCGGAAACCGCCAGCGAGCCTTTCATAAACATTCTGCGATTCATACCGAAAACGTTATCCTTGGTTGTTCAGGTGTATGGTGGCTGCGGTAACCCTGTCACAGCAGATTATGCCAGTAAACGTTGTTCATTCACTACGACAGATCGCCACGGGTAAAATTCATTAATCAGAAATTTATCAGAATAATCAGAGAAACGATGCATTTTCCGCAGGGTTGCGGCAGTTATTTTATCGGCGGAAAGGCAGTCACTGAATATCGTTCTTGTAATAGCGTGCGGAGAGGACTTTAATAACTGACTGAATTTATGTTTACTTTTCCGGTCAGTGTGTCTGGCTGTCCGGGCCTGTTTCCGCTGTATGCGCAGGAGTTGCACGTTGAATATTGAAATGTTGTCGACCGGTGATGAAGTACTGTACGGACAGATTATTGATACCAATGCCGCCTGGCTGGCTGACCGGTTATTTACGCACGGACTGGTGATGACCCACCGTTCGACCGTCGGTGATCAACTGGGGCCGCTGGTGGAAGAATTGCAACAGCGCAGTCAGTATGCGGATATTCTGATTGTTAATGGCGGGCTGGGACCGACCAGTGATGATTTAAGTGCGCTGGCGGCAGCCATGGCCTGCGGGGTTGAACTTGAACTGAATCAGCAGTGGCTGCAACAGATAGAAGCCTTTTTTCGTCAACGGGGCAGGCCGATGGCGGCGTCTAACCGTAAACAGGCAGAAATTCCCCGTCATGCAGAGGTTATTGATAACCGGGTCGGTACCGCCTGTGGTTTTGCAGTAACACTGAATAAATGTCGTATTTTTTTTACTCCGGGGGTTCCTGCTGAGTTTAAGGTGATGGTGAATGAGCAGATTCTGCCGCGTCTGGCGGCGCAGTACAGCCTGCCTGCCGCCCCGGTTTGTCTGCGGCTGACAACGTTCGGTCGCGGAGAGAGTGAACTGGCCGAAGAGTTTGACCACCTGCCGTTGCCCGAGGGCGTCAGCCTGGGCTACCGTGCCGCGATGCCGATTGTCGAAATTAAGCTGACGGGGCCCGCCAGTGAACGTCAGCAGATGGAGAGCTGCTGGCAGCTTATCCGGCAGAAACTGGCTGACTGGACGCTGTTTGAAGGAACTGAAGGGTTGCCGGCATTACTGGCCCGTGAGCTTATGGGTCGTGATCTGCGGCTGGCTGTAAGTGAGGTTTTTACGGCCGGATTACTGCACTGGTCGCTGGCGGCGGCGGATGTTCCCCTCAGCGGCGGCGATCTTCCGCGGCCAGGCCGGGAAAGCTTAGGACAGCTGGCAGACCGGCTGCAACTGCTGGCTGAGTCTCAACAGGTGCCGCTGGCACTCGGGGTGAGTGAACTCAGTGACCAGTCATTAGGCATCTGTCTGGTGACACCACAGGAAATACGGGCGCAGGCCCTGACATTTACTACCCTGCGTCATTCGCAGGCCGCCCGGCAGGAGCTGATCAGTACCGTTGCCATGCATATGCTGTTGCGCTGGTTACAGGGGAAAAACAGTCATGGAAGCTATAGCTGGCTGGAAGTGACTGAGGTACTGAACCGGTGACGATATTTTCCGGGCAGGCCGGCGGGCGATTGTGCTGAAAGAGGCCTGCCGTGTGCGGCGGGCCTCTGAGTCTTTGCTGACTATTTTCTTCGCAGCTTTGCCTGCGTCACTGGCTGTGGAGCGTCGCGGGTTACAGATCCAGCTCTATATCACCGACCGGACGGCAGCAGCAGGGCAGTATTTCACCCTGTCCGACAAATGCCAGAGGTTTACTGCGGTAGCACACCTGGCCCTTACGCAGTCTGACCCTGCAGGAACCACAGTAACCTTCGCGACACTGATACTCGACCGGAAGCTGATGGGCCTCAAGGGCAGTGAGCAAATCAGGGTAGGTATTCTTAGCACATTCGAGCTGCCGCCCCGAACGGCTGAGCGTAATGACCTCTGGTTTATCCGGCATGGTTACAGCTGGAAGTCGTTAAAATCATCAGCACCGACTTCTGAGTCGATTTGGCCGACTAAATAAGAACTGACTTCCACTTCCTGCGGAGCGACCTGAACGTTATCTGATACCAGCCAGGAGTTAATCCATGGGATCGGGTTGGAGCGGGTCTGGAATGGCAGATCCAGCCCGACAGCCTGCATACGGATATTGGTAATATATTCAATATACTGGCACAGGATATCTTTGTTCAGACCAATCATTGAACCGTCACGGAACAGATATTCTGCCCATTCTTTTTCCTGAATGGCGGCTTTTTTGAACAGCTCATAACACTGTTGCTGACATTCCGCGGCGATCTCTTTCATTTCCGGGTCATCTTCCCCGCTGCGCATCAGGTTCAGCATATGCTGGGTACCTGTCAGGTGCAGGGCTTCATCGCGGGCAATCAGGCGGATAATTTTAGCATTACCTTCCATCAGTTCCCGTTCGGCGAAAGCAAAAGAGCAGGCGAAGCTGACATAAAAACGGATAGCTTCGAGCGCATTTACGCTCATCAGACACAGATAAAGCTGTTTCTTCAGGTTACGCAGGCTGACAACGACCTCTTTACCGGCGACCTGGTGAGTACCTTCTCCCAGTAAGTGCCAGTAGCTGCTCATTTCGATTAAATCGTCATAATAGCCGGTAATATCTTCAGCACGCTTAAGGATTTGTTCATTAGTCACGATATCATCAAACACCAGTGCCGGGTCTGTGACAATGTTACGGATAATATGGGTGTAAGAACGTGAGTGGATCGTTTCGGAAAATGCCCAGGTTTCAATCCAGGTTTCCAGTTCAGGGATGGAGACTAACGGCAGCAACGCAACGTTAGGACTGCGGCCCTGGATAGAGTCCAGCAGAGTCTGATATTTCAGGTTGCTGATAAAGATATGTTTTTCGTGTTCAGGCAGTGACTGATAGTCAATTCTGTCACGGGCAACATCAACTTCTTCCGGACGCCAGAAAAAAGAGAGCTGTTTTTCGATCAGCTTTTCAAAAATATCATATTTTTGCTGGTCGTAACGGGCAACGTTGACGGACTGTCCGAAGAACATCGGTTCTTTTAACTGATCGTTTTTGTTTTGCGAGAATGTAGTGTAGGCCATCAGGAAACATCCGATAAATACTGGCTGACGTTTCAGCGGTTAAAAAGCTAAAGTCAGGGGCCGCCGCGGCGGCTCCTGACGGAAAGGGTTAAATCTTGCAGGCGCCGCCTTCACAGCCGTCGTCCGCCGGGGCCAGGTCATCCTGAGCATCTTCGGCACCGTCACGGGTGTTCTGGTAGTAAAGCGTTTTTACACCAAATTTATAGGCGGTCAGCAGATCTTTCAGTAACTGCTTCATCGGCACCTTGCCGTTAGCGAAACGGGAAGGGTCGTAGTTGGTATTGGCAGAAATCGACTGATCGACAAATTTCTGCATCACACCGACCAGCTGCAGATATCCGTCATTAGATGGCATTTCCCACAGCAGTTCATAGTTGTCTTTCAGGGTTTCATAGTCCGGTACGACCTGGCGCAGAATACCGTCTTTCGACGCTTTAATACTGACATGACCGCGCGGAGGTTCAATACCATTCGTGGCGTTAGAAATCTGCGAAGAGGTTTCTGACGGCATCAGCGCGGACAGGGTTGAGTTACGCAGACCGTGAGTTTTGATCGACTCGCGCAGGGACTCCCAGTCCAGATGCAGAGGCTCATCACAGATCGCATTCAGGTCAGCCTTATAAGTGTCGATCGGCAGTACTCCGGCGGCATAGGTGGTTTCATTAAACCACGGGCACGCACCCTGTTCTTTAGCCAGTTCATTTGAGGCTTTCAGCAGGTAGTACTGAATCGCTTCAAAGGTTTTATGCGTCAGGTTATTTGCACTGCCATCGGAATAACGTTTACCGTGTTTCGCCAGGTAGTAAGCAAAGTTGATCACACCTATCCCCAGGGTACGGCGTCCCATGGCCCCGCGTTGTGCTGCGGGGATCGGGTAGTCCTGGTAGTCCAGCAGGGCATCCAGCGCACGTACTGCCAGGATTGCCAGTTCTTCGAGTTCATCCAGGCTGTTAATGGCACCCAGGTTGAAGGCAGACAGCGTACAAAGGGCAATCTCGCCATTTTCGTCATTTACGTCATTCAGCGGCCGGGTTGGCAGCGCAATTTCCAGGCACAGGTTCGACTGACGGACCGGAGCAATGGCCGGATCAAACGGGCTATGGGTATTACAGTGATCAACGTTCTGAATATAAATACGTCCGGTAGACGCACGTTCCTGCATCATCAGGGAGAACAGTTCTACCGCTTTAATCCGCTGTTTACGGATGGTGCTGTCCTGCTCGTATTTTACGTACAGACGTTCGAATTCATTCTGGTCGGCAAAGAAGGCATCGTACAGACCCGGCACATCAGACGGGCTGAACAGGGTGATATCTTCCCCTTTCAGTAAACGCTGGTACATCAGCTTGTTGAGCTGTACGCCATAATCCATATGACGGACGCGGTTACCTTCGACACCGCGGTTATTTTTTAACACCAGCAGGCTTTCGACTTCCAGGTGCCATAATGGATAAAACAGGGTCGCTGCGCCGCCGCGAACGCCACCCTGAGAACAGGACTTAACCGCAGTCTGGAAATGCTTGTAAAAAGGAATACATCCCGTATGGAAGGCTTCGCCGCCACGGATCGGGCTGCCCAGCGCACGGATACGGCCAGCGTTAATACCAATACCGGCGCGCTGTGAGACATATTTCACAATCGCACTGGAAGTAGCATTAATGGAATCAAGACTGTCGCCGCATTCAATTAATACACAGGAGCTGAACTGGCGGGTCGGGGTACGCACACCGGCCATGATCGGCGTAGGTAACGAGATCTTAAAGGTCGATACCGCGTCATAAAAACGTCTGATGTAGTCGAGACGGGTGTCACGCGGATAGGCAGAGAACAGGCAAGCCGCAACCAGGATGTACAGGAACTGTGCACTCTCGTAAATATCACCGCTGACACGGTTCTGAACCAGGTATTTACCTTCCAGCTGTTTGACCGCAGCATAAGAGAAGGTCATGTCGCGCCAGTGGTCGATAAAGCTGTCCATCTGAGCAAACTCTTCTGCGGTGTAGTCTTCCAGCAGGTGTGGATCGTACTTACCGCGTTCAACCATTGACGTGACATGGTCAAACAGTGCCGGTGGTTCAAACTGTCCGTACGCTTTTTTACGCAGGTGGAAAATAGCCAGTCGGGCTGCCAGGTATTGGTAATCAGGCGCTTCGCGGGAAATCAGGTCCGCGGCTGCTTTGATAATGGTTTCATGAATATCGGAGGTTCTGATGCCGTCATAAAACTGAATGTGCGAGCGCAGCTCTACCTGTGAGACCGAGACATTGTGAAGACCTTCCGCTGCCCAGTCGAGTACCCGGTGTATTTTATCGAGATTGATTCGTTCCTGGCTTCCATCGCGTTTCGTAACGAGCAGACTTTGGTTCATGTCGCGTTTACCTATCTATGCATTAGTATCAGTGAGTTATATATTTCGTGTAGTTATGCACAGTATTCTCATTGTGAATAAAACTGTGGATAACCACTACATGTAGGGGGTGTCGATAAAATATATAACAAGATAGGCTGTATTTTAGTGACTTCCGCGGAGTTAACAAGTGCAAAAATAGGGCGTAATTTGACTTGTAATTTTTGTTTTTTTTCGTAGCCCGCATGATTAAAGGCACCATCTGATGTCAACATTTGGAAGAAAAAAATTCTTTTTATGATCGGTAGCCGATTTTTCATTCAGGGAGAACCGGGGAAGGCATTTACACTGACAAACGAAATGGTTCAGGAGACAGAGACTGCTTTATTTTCCGGCAGGTTGGTTTTGTTCTTCTGCCGGAAACTTTTTAAGCATAAAATGCCGGAGTTAGGATTTTTCCGGGCAGCTGGTATGTACCATATAGTTGACGTCGACACCATGACCGAGGCGGAAATGGCTGGTCAGCGGATTATAGTGCAGGCCGATCATGCCTTCTTCGCGTAACGGAGTTTCATCTACCCAGTTCAGCAGCTCCGCAGGACGGATAAACTTTTTAATATCGTGGGTGCCGCGCGGTACCATACGTAACAGATACTCTGCACCGAATACCGCCATCAGCCAGGCTTTAGGGTTGCGGTTGATGGTCGAGAAAAATACCTGCCCGCCGGGTTTCACCAGTCTGGCGCAGGCATGGACCACCGAACGCGGGTCTGGCACATGTTCCAGCATTTCCATACAGGTAACAACATCGTATTGTCCTGCAAATTCGCTGGCATGTTCTTCGACCGTACGCTGCACATAATCGACGCTGACGCCACTTTCCAGGGCATGCAGCCGGGCAACTTGTAAAGGTTCTGCTCCCATATCCAGACCGGTCACCTCAGCCCCTTCGCGGGCCATACTCTCGGCAAGGATCCCGCCGCCACAACCGACATCCAGGACTTTTTTGCCAAATAACCCGTGGCTGTTCTGGCTGATATAACCGAGACGCAACGGGTTAATACGGTGCAGAGGTTTGAATTCGCCTTCCAAATCCCACCAGCGGGAGGCGACTGCTTCAAATTTGGCAATCTCCTGATGGTCAACGTTCTGGTTTGACTGATTTTCCTGTGCAGGCATATTCATGGATTACGACTCCTGAAAAAATTTTACCGAGTATAAACACTTAATCGGCCAGCGGCACCCTTAGTCTGTGGATCTGCATAACTAATCTGATGCTGACGTGCACCGCAGGGTGGTACTGTGATATGATTCGCCGCCTGAATAGTCGGCAATATCTAGAGGGATATCGGCTCCATGAGCGACTTAGCAAGAGAAATCACACCGGTTAATATCGAGGAAGAATTAAAAAATTCTTATCTCGATTATGCCATGTCGGTCATCGTTGGCCGTGCGTTACCTGATGTGCGTGATGGCCTGAAACCAGTACACCGTCGTGTATTGTTTGCCATGAGCGAGTTAGGTAATGACTGGAACAAAGCCTACAAAAAATCTGCCCGTGTTGTCGGGGATGTGATCGGTAAATATCACCCGCACGGTGACTCCGCAGTCTATGAAACGATTGTCCGTATGGCACAGCCGTTTTCATTACGTTATATGCTGGTAGACGGGCAGGGTAACTTTGGTTCTATTGACGGTGACTCCGCCGCGGCGATGCGTTATACGGAAATCCGTATGGCAAAAATCGCCCATGAATTGCTGGCAGACCTGGACAAAGAAACGGTTGATTTTGTGCCTAACTATGATGGCACAGAACAAATTCCTGAAGTCATGCCGACAAAGATCCCTAACCTGCTGGTCAATGGTTCGTCAGGTATTGCCGTCGGCATGGCGACCAATATACCTCCGCACAACCTGAATGAAGTGATTAACGGTTGTCTGGCATTAATCGACGATGGCGATATTACCGTTGAAGGTCTGATGGAGCACATCCCCGGACCGGACTTCCCGACGGCAGCGATCATTAATGGTCGTCGTGGCATCGAAGAAGCATACCGTACCGGACGCGGGAAAATTTATATTCGCGGCCGTGGTGAAGTGGAAACAGACCCTAAAACCGGACGTGAAACAATTATCGTCCACGAAATACCTTATCAGGTGAACAAAGCCCGGCTGATCGAAAAAATCGCGGAGCTGGTCAAAGAGAAGCGTATTGAGGGCATCAGTGCGTTGCGTGACGAGTCTGATAAAGACGGTATGCGTATTGTCATTGAAGTGAAACGTGATGCGGTCGGTGAAGTGGTGCTTAATAACCTCTATTCTCTGACCCAGTTACAGACGTCTTTCGGTATTAATATGGTGGCACTGCATCAGGGCCAGCCAAAAATTATGCCACTGAAAGATATTCTGGAAGCGTTTGTCCGTCACCGCCGTGAAGTGGTTACCCGTCGTACCATTTATGAACTGCGTAAAGCGCGTGACCGTGCTCATATTCTTGAAGGGCTGGCGATTGCTCTGGCGAACATTGATCCGGTGATCGAGATGATCCGCCGCGCACCTTCTCCGGCAGAAGCGAAGGCTGCACTGGTTGCTCAGGGCTGGGCGCTGGGTAACGTTGCCGTTATGCTGGAAAAAGCCGGCGATGATGCAGCGCGTCCGGAATGGCTGGAACCGGAGTATGGTATCCGTGACGGTGAGTATTACCTGACAGAACAACAGGCTCAGGCGATCCTCGACCTGCGTCTGCAAAAACTGACCGGTATGGAACATGAAAAACTGCTGGATGAGTACAAGCAGTTACTGAGTGAAATTGCCGGGCTGATCTTTATCCTGGAAGATGCTAATCGTCTGATGGATGTGATCCGTGAAGAACTGGTTGCGGTCCGTGAGCAGTTTGGTGACGCACGCCGCACGGAAATCACTGCCAATTCGGCTGATATTAACATCGAAGATTTGATCAGCCAGGAAGATGTGGTCGTTACTCTGTCGCACCAGGGATATGTAAAATATCAGCCCCTGACAGACTACGAAGCACAACGCCGTGGTGGTAAAGGTAAATCCGCTGCCAGGATCAAAGAAGAAGACTTTATCGATCGCCTGCTGGTGGCGAATACCCATGATACCATCCTGTGCTTCTCCAGCCGTGGCCGTCTGTACTGGATGAAAGTGTATCAGTTACCGGAAGCCAGCCGTGGCGCCCGCGGACGTCCGATTGTTAACCTGCTGCCACTGGAAGCCAACGAGCGTATTACCGCGATCCTGCCGGTACGTGAGTATGCTGAAGGCCTGAATATCTTTATGGCAACCGCCAGCGGGACAGTGAAGAAAACGGCACTGACCGAATTCAGCCGCCCGCGCAGTGCCGGGATCATTGCGGTTAATCTGCGTGATGACGATGAGCTTATCGGTGTGGCTTTGACCGACGGTAATGATGAAGCAATGCTGTTCTCTGCTGCCGGTAAAGTGGTCCGTTTCTCCGAACAGGCCGTGCGGGCGATGGGGCGTACTGCTTCCGGGGTCCGCGGAATCAAACTGGCAGAAAATGATCGGGTGGTTTCACTGATTATTCCTCGTGAAGACGGGGCTATTCTGACGGTTACCCGTAATGGTTATGGTAAACGTACCGCTAACCAGCAGTACCCGACCAAATCCCGTGCCACCCAGGGGGTGATCTCCATCAAAGTGACGGAGCGTAATGGTCCGGTGATCGGTGCGGTACAGGTTGATGACAGTGACCAGATTATGATGATCACCGATGCCGGCACCCTGGTGAGAACCCGTGTCTCCGAAGTCAGTGTTGTGGGTCGTAACACCCAGGGCGTAATCCTGATCCGTACGGCTGACGATGAAAATGTTGTCGGTTTGCAGCGTGTTGCTGAACCGGTTGCTGAAGAAGAGCTGGATGCAATTGATGGTTCGGTGGCCGAAGGCGATGATGATCTGCTTCAGGAACCTGAAACAGATGATGATACAGAGTCTGACGACGAATAATTTCCCTGCGTTCAGCAGATAGCAAAAGAGGCATCCCTGTGGTGCCTCTTTTTTATGTCTGTCTGCCGGTGCTTTCGGGGTGGCATCTCTGTAAAATTAAAATGTATGTGATAGTCTTAAGCCCGTCAGCGGTTGCTGTCACTTTGTACTGATGAGCCGGTTACCCCATTCATCGTTTTGTTCGTTCCGACTTACTGCAGTGAGTTTCCAGTGAAATATCTTGTCTCTTTTCGTACCACGCTACGGGTTTCTCGTTATCTGTTTCGCATACTGGCACTCTTGCTCTGGCTGCTGGGTGGGTTACTGAGCGCGTTTTACCTGCTGAATGTGTTACATGAAAAGGAATCGGATATCAGGGAACAGCTTTCCGGCAACTACAGTCTGGCCGGCTGGTATATCGCCCATTCCAATGAAGCGATGCGGGAACTGAAATACATTACCGAAGGGCAGTTAAATAATAGCCCCGATGATAACTCTTTTACCCTGAGCAGCAGCAAAAATTACTCGCCTCAGTTTTCACCGTTGTTCAGTGACGATGATTGCAGCAGCGTCGATACAGGCTGGCGGACTACGTTATCCACGCTGGGCGGTTTTTTGCATTACTGGGAAAGCCAGTATGTCTCATCTTATGAAATGAGCCGGATTTTTCTGCTGCATAATGGCAGTAATTGTCTGGCGACGTTTTCCTTTACAACCAGCGAAGTCAGCAGTGACTCCGGCATGAATTCCCTGCAGGAAAATGTGCTGAGATTTAATAACAGCTCTGCGGCAGAACAACGTAACCCTGTCTACTGGATCACGGCGGGGAATCAGCCGGGCGTCGGGGCATTTTATATGATGATGCCGGTGTATACGGGCAATCAGCAGGTCGCTTTGCTGAGCTTTGAACAAAACTTACGGCTGGATGAGCTGGTTACCCCGGGCAGTACCCCGGTGGCTACGTCGATTGTTAATGATGATGATCAGCTGGTGTTATCCACGGACAGCAGTATCAGCAGCCATAGTTTCGAATCGCTGCCCGACAGCCGGGAGTGGTTTGGCTATATTAATGGCTATAGCCAGTTAATACTGAAGCAGTCACTGTCACCGAGCCCTTTCAGTATTATCTATTCTCTGCCGACCGGTTTGCTGTTTAATCAGATGAAACTGATGATCATCAATGCCATTCTGCTGAACATTTTCAGCGCATTAATTCTTATTGCACTGACGATCATCTTTGAACGGCGGATGTTACTGCCAGCAGAAGATAATGCACTGCGTCTGGAGGAACATGAGCAGTTTAACCGGAAGATTGTAGCCTCTGCACCGGTCGGCATCTGTATCCTGCGGACCAGTGATGGCAGTAATATTCTGAGTAACGAACTGGCACATGACTATCTGACGCTGCTGACGGCCGAAGATAAACTGCGGCTGACAGAAATTATAGGCGGACAGCAGGTGAATTTTGTGGATGTGCTGACCGGCTCTAACACTAACCTGCAAATCAGTTTTGTCCATAGCCGTTACCGTAATGAAGATGTCGCTATCTGCGTACTGGTGGATGTCAGTGCCAGGATAAAAATGGAGCAGTCTCTGCAGGAAATGGCCGACTCAGCGGAACAGGCCAGCCAGTCAAAATCTATGTTCCTTGCTACCGTCAGCCATGAACTGCGTACGCCTCTGTACGGTATTATCGGTAATCTGGATTTACTGAAAACCCGCGAACTGCCGAAAAATTCAGACGCACTGGTCAGTGCGATGACGAACTCATCAGATCTTTTATTGAAGATCATTAACGATATTCTTGATTTTTCCAAGATTGAATCTGAACAGTTAAAAATTGAACCAGGGACATTCTCCCCCCATGAGATGATGGGACATATTATCTCTAACTACCTGTCCCTGGTGGTAAAAAAACGCCTGACCCTGTATTGCCTGATCGAACATGATATTCCGACCGCCCTGTTTGGCGATGCCATGCGCCTGCAGCAGGTTGTCTCTAATCTGCTCAGTAATGCGATTAAGTTTACCCATACCGGGGTTATCGTACTTCATGTCTATCAGCAACAGGGGTACCTGGCATTCAGGGTACGTGATACGGGGGTAGGGATACCCGCCCGCGATGTACTGCGTTTGTTTGACCCGTTCTTTCAGGTGGGCACCGGAGTACAACGTAATTTCCAGGGAACCGGACTGGGACTGGCTATTTGTGAAAAACTGATCAATATGATGGATGGCGATATTGATGTGGAATCAGAACCGGGTATGGGCAGCCAGTTTACGGTGCGTCTGCCGGTATATCAGGGACTATGGACACCGGCAGCCAGTGATCTCAAAGGCAGGCGGATATATCTCTCCCTGAAAAACCGTTGTTTTGCCGATTATCTGCGACGCCAGTTACTGGCATTATCGGTGACGCTGCTGACCACAGAACAGCAGTTAACCCCGGAGGATATCTGGCTGACCGACTGTGACGATACTGCCGATATTGCCTGTAAAGCACGTATCTGTTTCAGCAGTGAGCACACGGATTTCCCGAGTGAAATCAGGCCAGGAGTATGGCTGATCACCACTTCGATGCCCCATGAGTTGCCGGAACTGTTGCGCCGCATTTACCGGCCGGTCAGTGAAGTGAAATTACTGACAGAGCAGACCCCGGATAATGGTGATAATAGTGCCAATGAAGATATTCTTATCCTGGTGGTGGACGATCATCCGATTAACCGGATGCTGTTGTCCGGCCAGTTGCACACCCTGGGATACCAGGTAAAAACGGCTCAGGATGGGGTGGATGCTCTGAACGTGATGAAACGCATTGATGCGGACATTGTGCTCAGTGATGTCAATATGCCGAATATGGATGGCTATACGCTGACACAGACCTTGCGTGAGTCGGGCTATCAGCGGCCGGTGATCGGCGTCACAGCCAATGCGCTGGCTGATGAGAAACAGCGTTGTCTGGCGGCGGGAATGGATGACTGTTTATCAAAACCAGTCACATTACAGGAGCTGAAAGTAAGCTTGCGCAGTTATACAGAGCAGGTCAGAAAGTCCCGACCATCGCAGGCGTAACTGGCTGGATTTTTCATTTCAGTACAGAGAACAGCAGCCTCTGCCTCAGGGCACGAGGCTGCTCAGATAATCAGTCTTTTGGTGGTGTTGCGCTGACAGAAGACAGATAGTTAAGCAGGGCAATATCGTTATCCACACCCAGCTTCATCATGGCAGATTTTTTCTGGCTACTGATGGTTTTAATACTACGGTTCAGTTTGCGGGCGATTTCTGTTACTAAAAAACCTTCAGCAAACAAGCGCAGTACTTCACTCTCTTTCGGTGACAGACGTTTGTCTCCGTAGCCACCGGCACTGATTTTTTCCAGTAACCGGGCAACAGATTCCGGAGTGTACTTCTTACCTTTCTGCAGGGCGGCCAGAGCTTTAGGTAAATCGGTGGGAGCACCTTGTTTCAGTACAATGCCTTCGATATCCAGGTCCAGTACCGAACTGAGAATCGCCGGGTTGTTGTTCATCGTCAGCACGATGATCGCCAAATCCGGATAATGACGTTTTATATACTTAATCAGAGTGATCCCATCGCCGTATTTATCACCCGGCATCGACAGGTCGGTGATCAGGACATTGGCTTCGAGCTTAGATAAGTTATTGATGAGTGTGGTTGAATCTTCGAACTCACCGACGACGTTAATCCAGTCTATCTGTTCCAGAGATTTACGGATCCCGAATAAAACAATCGGATGATCATCGGCAATAATTACGTTTAAGTTATCCATTTTTTTTAGCTACCTTACTGCAGCAGTGAGTTCACGTAGTGTTCGATATCACTGGTGGTATTTTTAATGTTTAAATCATCGCGCTCTTCAATCAAACGCTCCAACTGTTCACAGTATACTTTGCCATCCTGCAGGCCAAGCATCGCGAAAACGCCTTTCAGACGATGAGCAGTCAGGGCAAGCGCAGCATAATCGTTATCAGAAATTTCAAGATATAATTTTTCGACATCATCGGGCACTGTGTCCTTAAATATCTGAAAGTACTCGGGTTCTTTTAGCATATCGCCCGTGTTGCTCTCAGGAGCTTCCTCCGTCTCGTCCTTAGTCAGTTGTTTCTCAATCAGTAATAACAGCGCATCCAGAAATGCCTGGTTCAGATTATAATTCACCCGGTACTGTTGCGCATTAATCGCAGTATAACCCTGCTCTGAGCCGGTGATCAGCAGTGCCCATCCGCTCAGTCTGGCGGGCACATCAGTCAGCAGAAAATCATAGTCCTGGCCCGGCACCCGGTCGTCAGCTATCAGGCATTTTGCTCCCCAGAACTCTAACTGACGACTGACAATTTTATAGATATCATCAACCACCACATCCACCAATACTGTTATTCCATCCAGTATTTTTTCTTCCTGATCGATTCCCTGTTGCTGAACCGGCAGAGGCATCAACAGACTAAAATGGCTGCCGATACCGGGTTTAGAGATAATATCCAGCTTTCCGTTCAGGGTCTGGCAAAACTGGCGACAAAAAAACAAATCCATACTGTTTGATTTTTCATCATTGACCGTACTGACTTCTCCGCTGAACGGAAAATCGGCATTGGCTAATTCTGTCTTATTCAGACCCTGACCAGTATCTACAATATTTATCAATAGTCGATCAGTATGTTCCGGGCTTGCGCTGATCCTGACAGATATTTTACCCCAATGGGTCGTTCCGAAGGAGTACCAGAGTAGTGTCAGCAGAATTTCACGTAACAGGTTACGGTCACCGAGACGAATTTCGTCCGCAGGCCGTAAATTACTGACAATGATTTCCAGACCACGCTGGTTAATTGATGGCAGTAAAGTGCTCACTATGTCATCAATAAGTTGCTGGAGACAGAAAGGCTGCAGGTCTGCTGACCACTGCCGGTTTTCCAGCCGGGTCAGCAAAATAATATTGCCGGTCATCCGCACCAGATGTTCGCCTGAATCGATCAGTTGCTGCCAGCCGGGTTCATCCAGCTGGCCATGCAGGGAAGTCAGACGCTGCAGTAACCGGTGCAGAGGCTGGCGAAAAGCGTTACCGATATTTTCCAGTAACTGATGCCGCATCTGGTGGTTTTGATCGAGAATTTTCTGGGCGTGCTGTAGTTTTTTATTCACCAGGATCTCCCTGTCCTGGTTACGGATCATAAAGAAGCAGTATTGAGGGGAACACTGACTTTGCTGGTGTCTGACTTCGTAGACTTCATTGTTAACAGTTACCTGCAACACGCCACGATCACCGTCTGACAGCGTAATAATTTTCTGCAGGTTGAGATGAGGGATCAGCTGAGCGGCCTTTTCATTACTCACCACTTCCTGGCGGGTATTGAAATCATAAATAAGGAAACCTATCGGCAGACTGTCTACCATTTCTTTATTCATCTGACGCAGTAAATCTGTTTCCGGATCAGGTGATTCTTCTGCCGGAGCAGGTACACGGCGCAGCCAGAAACTGCCGGCTACCGAGAGCATCAGTAATAGCAGCGACAGGGATAAAGTTAAAAAAGATCCCTGCAGAGCCTGATGCAGTAATACCATCACCGGCAGATGATAGGTAATAGTCATCGGTGAAGCATTTAACGGGGCGACCAGATCAACGGAGGTGGTCGCCAGATTCAGGCTGTCTGAGTTACGGGTATCATTATTACCGTTAAGGTTCTCTGTATTATGAAAAGTTAACCATTCCGGACGCAAATCACCGTTCAGTAAGTCATCCACCGGCAGGTCAAATGCCAGTACCGTGGCCAGGTGGCCCGGCTGGTTAAAGGTGGTTCTTAATGTGAAGTAGTAGTCATTACTGTTAGGTAAATGCCGCAGGCCGGAAAAACTTTCGCGCTCATCCAGGGTATTTGCCTGTTGCAGCATTTCTGCCCGGCGTGCGGAAACCAGTCCGGTAATGCTTTCACCGTTATAGCGGCTCAGCATATCTTTCAGTGGCAGAGTGGATATCATCGTCAGGCTGTTATCCTGGCCATTCAGGTAATACATTGACCAGGTATTTTTCTTTAATGCCCAGAAACTGTCCAGGAAATCGGTCGCGCTGCGGGCGCTGGCGAGAGTATTACTGTCATGAGAGCCAAAAATCAGTGCTTCTGTTTTATGGCGATCTTGCGCCGGGGCGTAGACATCAGCCCGCAAGCGGGTTTCCTGCAGGGTGGCACTATCATCGTCGGTAGCATCATCAGCGGAGGTCTGATTACCGTATATTTGCCAGGTGGCAAACCGGTAGTTATCAATGCGCAGTTGTGTTGAGCGTGCAAAATTCTCTACCAGAGTCTGCTGGTGATGCAGTTGGGTACCCAGGCTGTCATAGATAACGCTGATGATAATAGCAATAACTATCACGTTGAAAAAAATAAGAAATTTAAGTAAATGACCTGACAGCGGCGAATTATTTTTTCCGGACATAAAAGTTTCTGAACCTGAGGTAATGTGGAATCGCTCCCACAAAAGATGGACTGTGACGATGGATATCAGCGAAGTACCGCACAGGGTAACCTGTTTTGCCGGGCTGATACCAGGCCACTGACTTATCCAGGTCCGTAATGGCAGACGCTATTGTGCGCTAAAAATATCCTCAATAGGTGAGGAAGTAAAGCTGCGTCCCGAAATAACTTACCGCTGATACGGGCACCGGCAATCGGCTCCTGACAAGCGCCAGCACGGATAACATCTTATAACTATCAGTACTGAACATCCTGAAGTCAGCTGCCGGTTATCAGGACGCTGATAAATTCTGTCGGCAGAAGCCGTGAGGCTGAAAAACCATCGTTAATCATGAGTAATATTAATCATTATTTAATTTCGTTAAGTGATATTTATCGCGCAGGATAATTATTAAAAGATATTAATTATTTGACCGGCACAAAATAAGATGTCAGTCAGGGCAGGGGGGGAGTAATTATCAGACTGTTTTTTGGGCAAAAAAAACCGGACGCGAAGTCCGGCAGGGAATGTTAAGACAATAATCATTCGGGGTGAATGAAGGTAATAATAAAATAAATGATGATAGCAATTGACATTATATTCCCGTCACCCCGTTTTTATTTATCATTCAGTGCGGTTATTTTTAACATCAAAGCATTTACAAGAACATTTAACTCTTTGACAATTAGTGCCTAATTCTTTACCGGAATAATTTTTTTGTTGATTTAACCTTTAGTGCTCATTAATAGTGGTGCCTGGTTTGAAAAAGTTCCGCAAGGTTTACATTCTGAAATTATTTAGAAATAAATTGAAGCATTTTCGTCTGTTTAGTATCATTTTGCGGATAGATTATTTCTTATCCTGAATTAACATGACTTAAGAAAACACTTGCTTTACTTTTATATAATTTTCCTGAGTCAGTCTCTGACGTTACGGGTCCCACTCGAGGGTAATAACATGAAACTTCGCGTTCTTTCACTATTGGTACCGGCACTGCTCATGGCTGCAGGATCAGCCAGTGCAGCCGAAATTTATAATAAAGACGGTAACAAGTTAGACTTGTCTGGCAAAGTTGACGGCTTACACTACTTCTCAAAGGATAATGGCTCAGACGGTGATCAGTCATATATGCGTTTTGGTTTTAAAGGCGAAACGCAAATTTCAGATCAACTGACAGGATATGGCGCATGGGAATATCAGGTCGCCGTGAATAATGCTGAGTCCCAGGGCAGTGCTGACAACTATACCCGTTATGGTTTTGCCGGGCTGAAATTTGATAATGACGGTTCACTGGATTATGGCCGTAATTACGGTGTTGTGTATGATATTGCCAGCTGGACGGATGTACTGCCGGAATTTGGCGGCGATACCTACGGTTCGGATAACTTTATGTTCCAGCGTTCCAGCGGATTGCTGACTTACCGTAATTCAGACTTCTGGGGACTGATTAACGGCCTGAAGATTGCAGTGCAGTACCAGGGAAAAAATGGCAGTTCCAGTGAAACCGCCAATGGCCGTGATGTCTTAGGTCAGAACGGTGATGGCTGGGGTATGAGTGCCAGCTATGATCTTAGTCCGGACTTATCTCTGGGTGCGGCGATGTTCTCTTCCAATCGGACCACGGAACAGAATAACTATATCAGCGCTGATAAAAATCACATTCTGGGTAAAGGTAATAAAGCACAAGCCTATACAGGCGGTGTGAAATTCGACAACGGCGATGTTTATCTGGCGGCTATGTATACCCGTTCTTATAATGCGACCCGGTTTGGTAACAGCAGCGATTCAACCGCTTACGGTTATGCGGATAAAGCCGATAATCTGGAATTAGTTGCCCAGTACCAGTTTGACTTCGGTTTACGTCCGTCTCTGGCATTTATTTCTTCACGGGGTACCAGTGTGGAAAAATACGGTGCACAGAACCTGAAACGTTATGTGGATGTCGGCGCCACATATTACTTCAACAAAAATATGTCTACCTATGTTGACTATCAGATCAACCTGCTGAAAAACAACCAGTTCACTGAAGCGGCCAATATTAATACTGATAATATTGTTGCACTTGGTCTGGTATATCAGTTCTGATAAAAAACAGGCAGCGAATGTTATGTGCTGCCTGTTTCCTGTCGGGGTAGCCTGAATCCTCAGTACCTGTTGTCACTTTTCCCGCCACGGTTTAATGGGCGGGATAAGTGGCGATGGGTTCCTTCCAGAGCCGAGCCTGCCTGGGTAAAAACCGCGGACAATAACCATTGTGCCCATAACTGCTTTAGCTGCTGACCGATCGCCGAAAATTTCTTCATCTGCAGTACCTCATTATTACTTCACCGGTTATTCACTCTATTGACAGCAAAATTTATGCCAGCAGATAGCACGGATATTCACGGGGCCCGGCAGTCATTTTGTTAGTATAGCGCCTCATTTTGGTGCGTCTTTGCCCTGTGGTGGCTGGTGAACTTCCGGCTGAACCTGGCTTATAATTCCGGAAATAAATTTGATGAGAGTTCTTTGCTGCGGCACCGTACTACTGAGTATGGTACTCGCCCTGAGTGGTTGTGATAATGCAACGTCTTCCTCCGGTCAGAATCTGGTGATGGAAGGTAAAACCATGGGTACGGTCTGGCGTGTGACTGTCGCTGATGTACCTGCCTCACGCCGCAGTCAGTTACAGCAGGTTATTCAGCAACAGCTGGATAATGATGATCAGGAACTTTCAACCTGGAAAACTGACTCGGCACTGTCGCGTTTTAACCAATACACCGGCACCCGGCCCTGGCCGGTCAGCGAAGCGATGGCCGATATTGTTACCATGGCATTGCGTATCGGTGCCAAAACCGGCGGAGCAATGGATATTACGGTCGGGCCGCTGGTCAATTTATGGGGATTTGGTCCGGAAAAAATGCCGGCACATACTCCTGCACAACAACAGATTGATCAGGCCAAAGCCCGGACGGGACTCAGACATCTCAAAGTCATTCAGACGGCGGATGGCCAGGCGTTACAAAAAGATCTTCCTGATTTATATGTTGATTTGTCAACCATGGGCGAAGGATATGCCACCGATCATCTTGCCCGTTTAATGGAATCTCAGGGAATTACTAACTACCTTGTTTCTGTCGGGGGGGCGTTGCTCTCGCGGGGGCATACGGCAGAAGGTAAACCCTGGCGAGTAGCCATTCAGAAGCCAACGGATCTGGAAAATGAAGCACAGGCAGTAGTGGATTTACAGGGGCATGGTATCAGTACTTCGGGTGATTACCGTAACTATTATGAGCTGGATGGTCAGCGTATCTCTCATATTATCGATCCTGCTACCGGCCGCCCGATTGAGCATAAACTGGCATCAGCAACTGTGATAGCCACCACTGCCGGAGAAGCTGATGGCTGGGATACAGGACTGATGGTTCTGGGGACGGAAAAAGCAAAAGCACTGGCCCTGAAACAGCATCTGGCTGTTTTTCTTATTACCCGTAACGGAGATAAATTTGAAAGCTGGGCCTCACCGTTGTTTAAATCATTTTTGCTTACTGAAGCAAAGTAACCTCTGCGGAGTAATAATAAACCATGCTGGATCTTTTTGAGGGCGCCCCCCCGTGGCAGGAGGCACTGGCAGAAGACGCTGTCATCCTGCGGCGTTATGCCAGGCATGATGATCACTGGCTGTTCGACCAGATTATGGCGATTGCCAGCCAGCGTCCCTTTCAGCACCGGATTACCCCCGGCGGTTTTCGGATGTCGGTGGCGATGACCCATTGTGGCCTGTATGGCCGGCCCGCAGACGCTCATCCGATTAATGGCGGGTTGCTGATGCCTGATAACTTAAGAAAATACGCTATTACTACCGCCCTGAGTGCCGGTTTCACCGGCTTTCGGCCAGACTCCTGTCTGATGAACCGTTATGCTGTCGACAGCAAGTTATCGTTACATCAGGATAAAGACGAAAAGGATCTGCGTCAGCCGATTGTCTCTGTATCTCTCGGGCTGGCTGCGGTATTTCAATTCGGAGGCTTTGAACGCGGCGATCCGGTGACTAAAGTTATGCTGGAACACGGGGATGTCGTGGTCTGGGGGGGACGTTCCCGGCTGCGTTTTCACGGGATTTTACCCCTGAAACCAGGCTCACATCCCCTGACCGGAAAATACCGTTATAATATGACGTTTCGTTGTGCCGGGTAATGGTGTATCAGTGACTGATCCAGCTGAATACGCGTTGCCGGGTAATAGCATAGCTGACAGTAAAACAGCGGCCCTGGGGATAGTCCTGTGACAGAGTCTGTTTCAGCTGTAAACAGGCCGTCGAGTTCATTTCATCAATAGTCAGTAATCTTACCTGCAGGAAGTCGATATACTGACGGACTTCCGGCCATAATGCCTTATACAGACTCTCTTTCAGAGAAAATAGCAGGGTTACTGCCTGCTCCGGGGGTAACTGTACTGAAGCCAGCAGCTTCCCTTCTTCTTTATCCATCAGGATATCCCTGATCTGGCTGGTCGTATGGCGGTTCATCCACTGTTCCGTATCGTTTCCTGCCAGACGCTTTTGCGGGTCTGCCAGCAAAAATACCATTCCGCTGGTATGTGACAAGGATGCCGTCAGGGCCGGGGGCCAGCGGGGCGAACGATCAGGATTGTTGGTCAGTATAAAATTTTTAATACCGTAGCTGGCGGCAATTGATCTGACCAGCCAGCGGCTGGCCAGGTATTCTGCCTGGCGTTTACGGGCAGCCCCGCTGATGGCCATCGGGCAGGGAATATTATAGTGCTGGTACAGATGCGGACTGAAGGTTGCGCTATCAAAGGCAGCACAGGCCAGAACCGGAGATGACGCAGAAAAAGCCGCGCGACAGATAAACTGTCCGTCAGGCAGGACTAAATTTTCGGTAACGGCAGAAGGGAACTCAGCAGACATCAGCATAGTTATCCGGCTTAACCGGCTCCGGGAATAAAATCAGGCCGGCGGATTCAGCCGGCAGCAGAATTATAGCGTGCCGGAGCGAAAATAACGTAGCGGATAACGCTGTTGCCCCGCAGAGTCGAAATTGTCTGCACTCAGCCATTGTGTAAATGCTGATCGCAATCCGGGCCATTCCTCGTCGGTTACGGAAAACCATGCAGTATCGCGGTTGCGTCCTTTATACACCATCGCCTGACGGAATATACCTTCAAAACGGAATCCCAGCCTGAGTGCTGCATTGCGTGAAGGTGTATTCAGGCTGTCGCATTTCCATTCATAACGACGATAACCCAGAGTGTCAAATGCGTAGCGCATCAGTAAATACTGTGCTTCTGTAGAAAGCGGAGTACGTTGCAGTTGTGGTGAAAACATAACATGTCCGGCTTCTGCCACGCCATTAGCCGTATCGATTCTCATCAGTGACAAGCTGCCTGTGGCTTTACCGGTAGCGTTATCAATAACAGCAAAATGGAATGGATCGCGGCTGTTAGCAGCGGCGCGAATATATTCATGAAAGTGCTGCCGCGAGGTAAAGGGGCCTGAAAACATATATGTCCATAAAGATTCACCGCCTGTTTCACACTGTAGTGCCTGACAGAGATCCTGTTCATGGCGCTGGCTGTCTAACGGCTGTAACTGGCAATAGTGGCCCGTCAGTGTTACTGCTTCAGGGAGCTTTGCGGGTTGCCAGGTATCCACCGGCAGGCCGATGGGTTGTCCGAACTTATTGATTCTGTCAGTCATTGTTCTTTTCCTGTCAGTCAGTGGCGTGGAAAACCTACTATAAGTGTCAGCCTGATTCCGGTGGAACAATATTTCCGGGCTGAAGTGTGAAATATCTTTTCTGTCAGTACAGAGCCCGGGGGAGGGTGATACACTGCCGGGCAGGCAGCCGGACAATCTGGCAGAAAACCGATATTCCGGATCGACACCATGACCCTTGATGATATGCGTATTTTTGTCGCCATTGTAAATACCGGCAGCTTCACCGCAGCGGCAGACCGGCTGATGTTATCAAAACAGTTTGTCAGCCGGCGGATCGGTGCATTGGAAACCGGTCTGGCCGCGCAGCTACTGGTACGTAATACCCGCAGTTTATCAGTGACTGATGCCGGACAGGTATTTTTTCAACATGCCAGCCGTATTCTTGATGAAGTCCGTCAGGCTGAAGATGCGATATCGCTACGCCAGAGTCAGCTGGTGGGAAATTTCAAGATCAGTCTGCCACACACCTACGGGTTGCGGCATATTGCCCCTTTGCTTACCCGTTTTCAGCATCAGCATTTGTCAGTCAGTCTGCATATCGAAATTAATGACCGGTTTGTCGATCTGATCGGCGAAGGTTTCGATATGGTATTACGGATTGGCGCACTGGCTGATTCCAGCATGATTGCCCGTCAACTGGGGATATTGCCGATGGTTATCTGCGGCAGTCCTGACTACCTGCAACAGACGGGTATACCCTTACTTCCCGCCGATCTCAGCCGTCACCGTTGTCTGCGATACGGTACCGCAGGGCCATCGGGCTGGAACCTGCTGGTTGAGGGGAAGAGCCGTTTCTTTGCGATAAACGGCCCGGTATCAAGTAATAACGGGGAAGTACTCAGAGAGTCTGCAGAAGCAGGGTTAGGGCTGGTATTATTACCCCGCTTTATTGTTAATGACGCGATTAATGCAGGCAGACTGCTTCCGGTGTTAGCCGATTTTACCCCGCAGGGGTTATCACTGAACGCCATCTATCCCGGTCATCGTCAGCACAACCCGGTAATCCGTGCATTACTGGCATTTATCAGCCCGCATATTACTGCCAGCCACCCTTCCGGTGAGCAGAACGGTATTCTCCCGGCCTGAAAGCACAGGCAGCCTGTGGCAGGCAATCTATCTTCTTATAATTCTCTGCTCAACTTATTCAAAAATACTGATGATTATTGTCCGGGGAATATTTATTCTGATTTTCACCGATAGTTTATCAATGAATTTATTAACGTGTTGTTTTAGAAAGTAATATGTTTAATTCCTGTTTGCTGACTGACGAATTGTACTGTTCATGTTAGCCGGCCCGGCAGTTTTTCCAGCCCTTATTGTCACCTGAGGAGGGACAGTGATTATCAATCTGCTGTGTTGATGTTCAATATGGTTGATGTAACATCAGTGCACCAGAGAACACGGAACGATCCTGAGCCTGCCTTCTCTTTATTTCATGTAAGAAACGTAATAATTTCAATACTTATCAATATACTTTCCGCAGCGGAGAGCCGCGGTATAAGCAATTAACCCTGAGGTAATTAATATGCAATATCTGTCTTTGGAAAAATATCGTGATGCTCTTCTGTTACTGACTCGTATTTTACTGATGCTGTTGTTTGTCATTTTTGGCTGGGAAAAGCTGGCGGGTTTTGAAGCGACTATCGGTTATATGGCATCAGTGGGTGCGCCTTTACCTGCTGTCGCGGCGGTAGTTGCGGTGGTCGTTGAACTGGTTTTTGGTGTTCTGATTATTGCTGGTTATTACACCCGCCCGCTGGCGATAGTGCTGGCCGTTTATACTGTTGCAACAGGCCTGATGGGGCATCAGTACTGGCATATGACAGGAATGGCGCAGTATGGTGCCATGATTAACTTCTATAAAAACATCAGTATTGCCGGTGGTTTCCTGGCACTGGCGCTGACCGGCCCGGGCAGATACTCCATTGACCGTAAATAAGCGGGCAGCCTTCTGAAATGCCGGGGGGAATCCCCGGTTTTTTACCGGCAGCCGTAACAGACGATATTGTAGCGGACTTTTCAGGCTGAGCGGTCCGGAGTGTATTGCTGTCGCCAGTAAAAATATCAGTATTCGTTTACCAGCCACATATCCGACTCATCAAACATCTCTTCCAGCATCCGGTTAAGTTTTTCCCGGTCACTCTTACTGGCATCGCTGTTCAGTCCGTTGGTCTGCATCGGTTTTACTCTGACCTCAGCTTCCGGGAAAATACGTTGTACACGGCGGGTAAGTTCTTCCAGGATAATCTCTCTGGCATTTTCCAGACCGGCGACATTGCGTTTATCGTACACTAATTCTACAAACATGATGGCGGCACTCATTACTGGTTATATAACCAGTAATTTAGCAGTTAACCCGCGGGGACGCAGCATTTTTTTGCGATATAACGCATTTTTTGCGTCGTTGTCGGCGATTATCTTTGAATCGTTCCGTTGTCCGCAAATACGATACAGTCGCGACCCTCTCGTTTGGCACGGTAAAGGGCTTCATCCGCGTAAATCAGTGCAGAAGTGAAGTTTTCGTTGCGTCCTTTAGATGCCACTCCGGCGCTGATAGTGATTTTGATATCGTTATTATAATCAATGGACAGCGATTTTTTTACCCTGCTGATAACCTGATTAGCGTCAACGTTATCTTTAATGATCAGGCAAAACTCTTCCCCCCCCGACCTGGCGACAGAAACGTTTTCGTCTCTGAACTCACTGAGCGCCAGACCGACAGAAATCAGCACTTTGTCACCCATTTTATGGCCAAAGGAATCATTGATACGTTTGAAATGGTCAATATCAAGGATACATACCGTCGCTGCTTTTTTCTCCAATTCCCTGAGAGTAAAGTTTAACGCTCTTCGGTTTGGCAGTCCGGTCAGTTCGTCGGTTAAAGACAGGTTAACGGCGGATTTATAGTTAAAGTTTATGAAGGAAATAAACTCGTTAAATGAGGTAATAATAAGCAAAATGGCCGGAATAAACACAACAGAGACAATGACCAGTGAACAGCGGGCAGATAATATGTCGAGGCCGGTGAGCAAAATAACCAGCAGGCAGTTAAATATAATAAATAACCCGGTTCTGAATAACGCTACGTATCTCTCATAAGGCTGGGTCCGCAGAGATTTGGATAAAAACCAGGCAATCATTACCGCCGTGATAAAATCAATATAAAAATAGCTTTCGATGTCTGACAGAGCTGTGGTTGCTGCGGCCAGCACGATAATCCCTGCCAGGGTCAGCAGGGTATACGTCAGGAAAGAGAAATACAGTAACCGGCCCGGCTTTCCTTTGAAATCTATTAAGGTGTCATTATTTTTCATATTCATGGTTACCTCCCGAATCTGCGGCAACGTTAACTTACTGGTTAATGGAATAAGTGGTTTTCGGCCTCTGATTCTCTGCTGATGACTTTGCTTGCAGCTGTGATTATCCGCACCAGATGCTGAACGTTACACACGGACAGCAGAGCTGCGTATAAGAATGGCGGTAACTGTTTTGATACAGGAAGGAGGGCTCGCGGGCCGCTGAGACACGGCATGGATATTACTACGGAAACAGACAACAAAAAACCCGTAAACTCAGTGAGAATACGGGTTTTTGCGGGGTTTCCATCAGTAACCGGTACTAACAGAATAATGATTTGGTCGGCACGAGAGGATTTGAACCTCCGACCCCTGACACCCCATGACAGTGCGCTACCAGGCTGCGCTACGTGCCGATACTGTTGCCACCACATAGTACGGATAATTTTGCAGATTGCAATATCCGGTTATGCTAACTGACTCATTAATAATCAGTTTGCGATAAAGCGCTTTTCTTCTGTCAGCACCTGTAATAACAGTCCCAGTTCAGGGCGCTGATTTTTCAGTTCGTTGCCTGCTGTGTCATAAGTGGTGTAATTACTTTGATTATCCAGTACCAGCGTTGATGCCGGGGTGGTAATAATCAGCCGGTTACTGTCATCACTGCCGGTCACCCACTGATGCTGCTGCTGTGGACTGAAAAGATCCTCACCCTGAGAATAGTCTTCCGGCGAGGTGGTTACATGCAGTAATCTTTGCATCAGGGTTGTCATGACGTCCTGATGGTCGGTCAGATTAGTGACTGACTGTGCGGGTGTCGATGGCCAGTGGACCACCAGGGGGACCTGCAGCAACTGACGATCCTGGTTATTGTTACTGTCGGTCAGGGACATACCGTGGCGTGCAGTAATAATAACTACGGTATTATCCAGTTCTCCGCTTTTTTTCAGCTGGGAGAGTATCTCTCCAATCTGCTGGTCGGTGGCTTTAGCCGAATTCAGGTAATTTTTCTGACGCGCATTATCACTATTGCCGTCATTATTGATGCCATCCAGCGACACCCAGGAGAACCAGGGGGTGGCAGAATGTTGTTGTTTCTGTAGCCAGTCCTGCCATTGTGAAACGGTCTGCTGGTCTGTCTGTGGCCTGGCCGCCGGCAATGAGTAATCTGCCAGTAATGCCTGGCGATAGAGTGACTGGCTGAAACCATCAGAAGAAAACAGACCAAACTGATAACCGCGGCTGTTCAGTGCACTGAGCAACGCTGACGGCGTGCGGGTTGCCAGAATACCATTCATATAGCTGGAGGAGATACCGTAAAACAGGCCAAACAGTCCGTTTTCATCGGTGGTGCCGGAGCTGAAATGGTTGGTGAAACGCACATTCTGGCTGGCAAATTCATTCAGTACAGGGAAGTCACTGGCTACCGTCGTTTCATTAATAGCATTGACGGTAATCAATAACAGATTATGGTGAGTGCTGCTCTGCCGGAAACTGATATCACTTAACGGATAAGCAACCGAGACGGCATCCGGGTCACCCTGCTGTATCAGACGGCGCTGATATTCCTGCGGGTCAAGTAAACCATGTTTTTCCAGAAAGCGGCGTGCAGTCATCGGATAGGATAACGGCAGGTTTGCCCGCTGCATGGTGATGGGACGGTAAAAATTGGCATCCGCCCAGATATACATCAGGTGGCTGGAAAAGAAGGCGACAATAAACAGTATCGCCAGCGGTTTACCGAAATTACGCCGGTTCAGGCTGCGTAATTTCTGCCAGCTCCAGGTGGCGAAAAGAATCTCCACCAGAAAGATCAGCGGTACGGCAATAAACATTAACTGCCAGTCGCGGGTCATTTCACTCTGCTGGGGATTGACGACCAGATCCCAGACCACGGGATTCAGATGAAGATGAAAACGATTGAAGACTTCACTATCGACTAGCAGTAACGTCAGCCCGCTGGTCGCCAGTATTGCCGACAGTGCCCGCAGCAGCCGCTGCGACATCACGACAAACGTCAGCGGAAATATCACCAGTAAATAGGCGGCAAATACCAGAAAACTGAAATGCCCGATCCAGCTACAGTAAGCATAAATTCTGCCCGCCAGCGAGGCCGGCCAGTCGGTGACCAGCAGATAACGGCTACCGAGAATGAGTGCAAAAAAGATATTAAACAGGGCAAACCAGTGGCCCCAGCTAATCATCTGAGAGACTTTTTCCCTGTAGCGCTGCTGGTTGTTTACCATATTGATCGGGTCATATCTTTAGTGTGCATGATCTTCGCGTACCGAAGCCTGCAGGGCTTCCGCGAAGGTACGGGCGATCGAGCGGCGTTGTGCCGGTGCAACGCTGGAGTTAATCAGATTCGTCACCATATTGCCTAACACCATCAGGGAAAGGTCGGTCGGGGCCTGATCTTTTTCCAGCACTTCTGCCAGTTGGGCGAGGAGTTGTTCCACGCGATCGTCACTATATCGGGATGATTGAGGCATAATATCAGTTTGCTAAGTCGTAAAAGGCGGACATTCTACTGCAAACGCCACTTTTTTTCTGCAATTTTATTGTCTGTTTAACTTAATAATCCGCGCATTTTTGTTAAATACTGTTGTAGCGTATTGTGGCCCGGTTTTCACGATTTTCCTGCACCATCGTTTTCTGGTCACCCTGCAGCTTAAATGCGGATTAGCATTGAAAGACGGGCAGGGCAATGGTTGAATACGCACCTGATTGAGAAGGAGAGTCTACCATGAGTCTGGATATTGACCAGATTGTCGTCCATCAGTTGATTAAACGTGGTGAAGATCAACTGGAGCTGGTGTTACGCGATTCATTACTGACAGCCAGCGAAGCCGTTGCTGATATGCTGGAAGAGCTACATCGTGTCTACAGTGCTAAAAATAAAGCCTATGGTCTGTTTAATGAAGACAGTGAACTTGCTGACACATTACGTGAATGCCGTAAGGGTTCTCAGGATTTTTTAGCCTTCAGCCGTGCGGCCACCGGACGTTTACGTGATGAACTGGCGAAATATCCTTTTGCCGATGGCGGTGTAGTGTTGTTTGCCCGTTACCGTTACCTGGCGACAGAATATCTTCTGATTTCAGTACTTAACAGCCAGAGCAGTATGCGGATTAACGAAACACTGGATATCAGTACCACCCACTATCTTGACATTAACCATGCGGATATTGTGGCAAGGATCGACCTGACCGAATGGGAAACCCGGCCTGAATCATTACGCTACCTGACCTTTTTACGGGGGCGTGTTGGCCGTAAAGTCTCTGATTTCTTTATGGATTTCCTCGGGGCCAGTGTCGGGCTGGACACCAAAGCACAGAACCGCAGACTGTTGCAGGCAGTGGACGATTATTGTGAAGACGCCAGCCTGGGAAAACAGCAACGACAGGAATACCGTCAGCAGGTTTACAGCTACTGTAACCAGCAGCTGCAAGCCGGGGAAGAAATTACAGTTCAGGAACTGTCTGGCGAACTGCCAGCGATGGGCGATAAAAGTTTTGAAACCTTTACCCGCGAGCAGGAGTATTCGCTGGAAGAGAGTTTCCCTGCCGATCGCAGTACCCTGCGGCAGTTAACTAAATTTTCCGGCAGTGGCGGCGGCCTGACACTCAGCTTTGATGCGATGTTACTGGGTGAGCGTATTTTCTGGGATCCGGCAACGGATACGCTGACCATCAAAGGAACGCCACCGAATTTGCGTGATCAGCTGCAACGCCGTACCGGAGAAAACAATAAATAACTGTCTAAAAACGCGCGATTACGCGTCATATTTGTCAGTTAACCGTCAGAAAGAAGCCGTAACCTGCCGTGTTGCGGTCTCTTTTTCCCGCACTCTGTCTTCTGCCCTCTGTGGCAGCTTTCCGCTGACCCCGGAATCAGGCTGGCGGGTTGATGGTAAGTTGCGGAACAACGTTTGCGGTCAGCAACGGTGGGGCAGGGGCTCAGACCCCGGAGAATACTGGCTGAGCAAACGGAGACACGGCTGCGTCGCCTGACTTAGCAGCATAAAAAAATCCGCAACCTTGTAAAAGATTGCGGATTTTTATACAACCGCCTGATCGTTTAACCGTTAATGTCAGCTCTGACAGATCGGTATTACCCGGCGTTTTTTACTGACTGATCGGGCAATTACGCGCGAACGAAGTCGATGTGTTGCAGTTTTGGCTTGAACGGGTGACGCTGAACAGCCTGAACTTTAACTTTAGTTTCTTTACCGGCAACAACCAGGGTCAGAACTTCAGAATAGAACTCAGGGTTGGTCTGCATGTTGATAACAACATCATGGTCCAGTTCGATAGCGACAGCTGCTTCGTTTCCGCCATAGATGATAGCCGGAAATTTGTTAGCTGTACGACGCAGGCGGCGGCTCGCACCCTTACCCTGCTCTTTACGTTCTTCTGCGTTGATAGTGAACATCTTAATTTCTCTTTGTAATTCTGCTACAGGCGACCCAGCAACAGAAGGTTATCTTGAATGTACTTTTACCGAATGTAAAAGTGCGCGGCATTATAGCCGCTTCCCCTGTGGCGGGCAAATAAATTCAGCGGTTTCCCGCCATCAGCGTAACTGATTCGCTTTACGGTAGCGCCCCTGATAATCAAATACTTTATGACGGATTTGCCAGAAATGACCTTTTTTACGGGCAACAATAAAATCAGGATAACGGAAAGCATCGCTCAGGGCAGGCAAATCAACCGCATGTTGCCAGCTTAGGGGAGTGCCGGGGGCTTTATGGTGGTGGCGTATAAACAGTAATTCGAAAATATGTCGCTGTGCGGCGGTGTGCAAACGGAACAGTTCGCTGACTTCGCTGCCATCTTCATCATAGTAAATAACCTTTAGCCATTCACCCCGGCTGTCCTGCCCTGTATGTAATGTCATTCCCGCACAACGCAGGACCATGGCATCTTTGAGCCTGAGTGCCGCTTTCAGCATATCGTCGGGGTCAGCCAGAATACCCTGGCACTGATGACATACCCGGGCCGCAATATCATTCTCTGCATTACACCGGGGGCAGGATTTGAAGCGGAAGCGAAAATCACACTGCTGGCGTGGCTGATCAGGGGCTTCAATAATCCCCTGACAGCGCCGGCCAAAATGTTCGGTAATCGTGCCATCGGAGGTTGTTTTTCCCCAGAAAGTATTGGCAAAACCGCAGGCAGGGCAGAACACCTGCACTGGCTGGTTATCAGCGGAGCCTTTCGGACTGCCAATTTCAGGGCTGAACAGGTCATGAGGATTACCGGCATAATCGAGGATCAGACAATCTTTTTTGTTTTGTGACAGGCGCAGGCCACGCCCGACAATTTGCTGATACAGACTGACAGATTCTGTCGGGCGCAGTATCGCAATGACATCGACATGGGGGGCATCGAATCCGGTGGTCAGTACCGAAACATTGACCAGATATTTGATCTGTTGTTGCTTAAATGCCTGTAATGTTTTATCGCGCTCTTTTGCCGGGGTATCTCCACTGATCAGGGCACTCTGTTCCGGCAATAAACCGAGGATCTCTTTGGCATGCATCACTGTTGAAGCAAAAATCATCACCCCCAGCCGCTCTTCCGACAGTTCGATAATCTGGCGGATAATGGCCGGCGTCACCCGGCGTTGCTGTTGCAGCTGTTTATCCATCTCTCGTTGACTGAACAGCCCCTGATTAGCGGCATATAAAGCCGAGAAATCATAGTGCACCACCGGCATATCCAGCCGCTGTGGTTCAACCAGATAACCATTTTTGATCATGTATCGCAGGGGCAGTTCGTAGATACACTCATAGAACATAGCCTGTGCATCACCGCGAACCATCCCGTGGTAATGAAGGTGATAGATCCAGCCTTTCCCCAGCCGGAAAGGGGTGGCTGTCAGTCCCAGTAGCTTCAGATCCGGACGCCGCTGCCGCAAAAAGCTAAAGATAGTCTGATACTGACTGTCTGTATCATCGGCGATCCGGTGGCATTCATCGACAATCACCAGAGAAAATTCAGCATCAAAGGCATCAAGGTTGCGGGCAACGGATTGCACACTGCCGAAAACTACTTTCTGCCGGCTCTTTTTTTGCTGCAGGCCGGCAGAAAAAATATCGGCCGTCAGGCCGAGCGCCTGATATTTTGCATGGTTTTGCGCCACCAGTTCTTTAACATGAGCCAGCACCAGTACCCGTCCGCGGGCTTTACGGGCCAGTTCGGCAATCACCAGGCTTTTCCCCGCGCCGGTAGGCAGTACGATCACCGCAGGTTGCGAATGGTGGCGAAAATAGCGGATAGCTGCATCAACCGCTTCCTGCTGATAAGGGCGCAGAGTAAAAGACATAAACATCACTTTTTAAAAGGAGTATACAATCGACGATATATCGTCACTGACAGCCAGCTCAGGTTCACGTTATACTGGAAGACTGAACATGACGATAAGCGTCATTGTATTTTCCCTTCGCTGCTACAGGCAAAAAGAAATTCATGCGACTCGATAAATTCATCTCTCAACAACTGGAAATAAGCCGGGCCATTGCCTCACGTGAAATTCGTGCACAGAAAGTCACTGTGGATGGCGAGATTGTTAAGGACAGCGCTTTCAAAATTAAACCGGAACATCAGGTCGAATATGAAGGTAACAGCCTGCAACAACAATCCGGGCCCCGTTATTTTATGCTTAACAAGCCGCAGGGTTATGTATGCGCGACAGAAGATGAAGATCACCCGACAATTCTCTACTTTCTGGAAGAGCCAATGGCATGGAAACTTCATGCAGCAGGGCGGCTGGATATCGATACCACCGGGCTGGTATTACTGACCGATGATGGCCAATGGTCACACCGTATCACCTCTCCTCGTCATCATTGCCAGAAAACATATCATGTTACTCTGGAAAATCCGCTGGATGCACAGGCGACAGAGCAGTTTAAGAAAGGCATTGAATTACGCGGGGATAAACAACCGACTAAGCCCGCTTCACTGGAAATACTGACACCGACGGAAGTCTTGCTGACCATCAGTGAGGGGCGTTACCACCAGGTAAAACGTATGTTTGCTGCCACAGGGAATCATGTGGTTGCCCTGCATCGTCAGCAAATTGGTGACATCGTTCTGGATGACACTCTTGAACCCGGTGAGTATCGTGAATTAAGTCGTGAGGAAATTGACAGTGCAGGCTTACCTGCAGAATTGCAGCGAAAATAATCAGGCTGATAGTCCCCTGTGCGGAGAGAGAAATTGAGGCTGATAGTTATTCTGGGTTTGCTGGCAATGCTGATGCCATTGTCTATCGACATGTATCTTCCTGCGATGCCACAGATTGCCAGCGAATTTCTGGCACCTTCCGGTCAGGTTCAGATGACGCTGAACGCCTATATTCTGGGTTTTGCCGTCGGACAACTGTTTTACGGGCCATTATCTGACAGCCTTGGCCGTAAGCGGTGCTGTTACCCGGGGTACTGATATTTATTCTTGCCGCTGCCGGGTGCGCCATGGCGGGGACGATTGACCACCTGATCTGGATGCGACTGGTGCATGGTCTTGCGGCAGCATCGGCCGGGGTGGTAATCAATGCCATTATCCGGGACAGCTACTCCAGTGCAGATTTCTCACGTATGATGTCGATTATGATGCTGATTACCACCCTGGCTCCCCTGATGGCACCTATCCTCGGGGGCTGGTTACTGCTGGCCGGAAACTGGCAGTCCATCTTCTGGGCACTGGCGATTGCGGCAACTGTCGGTTTTTTGCTGGTAATTTTTGGGATCAGCGAGTCATTACCGGCAGATAAACGTCAGCCTCTGCATCTGCGTACTATTATCAGCAACTTTATTATTTTGTTCCGTAATAAAAAAGTTTTCAGTCTGATGATGGCCAGCGGGTTTTCGTTTGCCGGGCTGTTCGCGTTCCTTAATGCGGGGCCTTTTGTCTACATCACGCTGTACCATGTTTCTCCGCAGCATTTCGGGTATTACTTTGCGCTGAATATCGTATTTCTGTTTCTGATGACCCTGATTAATAGCCGTATGGTTCGGCTGGCCGGTCCGTTATTATTGTTCAGAATTGCGCTTATTATTCAGTTTATCAGCGGGATATGGCTATTAGTGGTTTGTGCTGTCGGTCTTGGATTTTATCCGCTGGTACTGGGGGTTGCTGTGTTTATCGGCTGCGTATCAATGGTGGCCTCCAACGCCATGGCGGTGATACTTGATGAGTTTCCGCATATCGCCGGTACTGTTTCTTCTCTTGCCGGGACATTACGCTTTGGGGTGGGGGCTGTTACCGGTGCCATCCTGTCACTGTTTAGTTTTTCTTCAGCCTGGCCAATGGCAGTGATGATTGCCAGCTGTGCCAGCTTATCGCTGTTATTATTCTGGTTTGCATCCCGTCATACTCTGCGCTAATTCTTCCTCTGAGTCACCGTCCTGCCTCCTGTGTGTGGGGCGGGATTTTATTTTATTGTTTATAATTTGTAGTTAAAGTGATAAAAATAATCATCAGTTTGTGATTGTTTTTATCAGTCAGCCGGTGACAGGCGATCTTTGTTAAGGCAGCGGAATATCCACAGTTATTTTCCTGCCGGTTACGGAACGCGGACCGGATGAACTTCTGTTTGCGGGGAGAGATTATTTGGACAGGCAGCAGTTATCGGTTATACACCGGTTACCTGATTACTATCACTGGTCACCTGCGATGCCTTCAGCTCTCACAGTGAGCGAGGTAGTGCATTCCGGTCGTGGTGAAGATGTGGTTATTTTTGAACTGCTGGATTCTCAGGAGCAGCAATCTGAGCAGGTGATGTTAGCACTACAAAAAATGCTGGCAGAGGTCGATACGGACAGTAACGTTATTGAGTGGCGCGGTACAGCCTGCCTGCTGGTTGCCAGCACCGATGAAGCCACGGTAAATTGCTGTCTGAAGAATAACGGGGTAGCGATTGCTGAGAATTTCCCGCAGTAGTCACAGACAAAAATAACCATAAAAAAACGCTGCTTAAAAGCAGCGTTTCTGTCTGGCTAAAGACTCGGAAGGCCTGACAATATCAACTGTGGGCGCTGTTACTCAGTACCCGTCTGGCTTCACGGTAGCGATTTTTCCAGTAACTGTCATTCAGGCTCGAAATCATTACACCACTGCTGGTAGATGCATGGACAAAGTTATTGTTGCCCAGGTAAATACCGACATGGCGGCCGGTAGAGCCGGCACGAAACAGAACCAGGTCCCCCGGGCGCAGTTTATTTCGTGAAATTTTAGAACCCGTGTACTGCTGACCTGAAGTAGAACGTGGTAAATCAAGGCCAAACTGCTCACGGAATGTCCGCTGAACAAAGGCAGAACAATCAATTCCGCGTTTAGTGTCACCGCCCATCCGGTAGCGTACGCCTTTCCAGTCAGCGTACTGATCCATAATGCGGGACTTAACATCCACACTCTGAACCATCTGTTCGAATTCATCCTGAGACGCCTGAAGTAAAAAACCACTACGGTTGTTAACTTCATGCTTCTCGATCCGGGCTGTATTATTAGCCGGGGTACTGCATGCTGAGAGTAACGTTGCTAATGCAATGGCAGGAACAATCCGCCAGATATATCTCAGAGTTGGTTGAGACTTGACCATTATTCAGAGTTTCCTTCAAAGTCCTTACGACAGAATTGCCGCTAGCCAGATGACAGAACAGAAAGAGGATAATCAGCCATTAATAAACTGTTTTACGGAGCACGAATAAATACGCAGAAACCACCGTAATGAGCTGTTTATCTAAAATTAACCGCTGATACGAAATTCAGATTACCGCATAAAATGACAACTGGCGAGAGCTTTTAAGTAATTTTTTGACATGGATTAATTTGAATAATTTACGAAATGTGTCCTGGCGTATTTTTGTGCACTATTTCCCCGTTAAACCGCCTGACCGCCTGCCCTGAAAGGGAACACTCTTGCCGGATAGTGCTCAGCAGATTGTCGCTGGATAAGCTGTAATTTCTGAATGTAACTTTTCGTTAAGTCAGCATCATTCGGGTGCAGTACGCACTGCCATTGTACATGCTGAGTGGTTCTTTTTTGGCATTTTTTCTGCCTTGTCTGCGGGGGTAAGCCGCGGAATCATAGTGTGTACTGGCATGTTTTACGGGTAACACCCTGACCACTGTGGGGTTGTTGTTATATATGGCATGCAAAATGCTAAGCCTGAAGGGAAAGGAAATAACAACAGCAATACATAAACCATAACCTAAACCAGATGTCTGGTCGGGATATCACATTAAGAGGTGTTTATGGCAAAGGGTGCATTTAAACAAAAATTAGGACTGGTTGATCTCAGCCTGCTGGGTATAGGGTCAATGATAGGTTCCGGCTGGTTGTATGCAGCACTGACCAGTTCAGGCTATGCAGGTGCACAGACCGGCTGGGCATGGATACTGGGAGCAATCATTGTATTGCTGATTGGCTTAGTGTTTGCCGAACTTTCGGCGGCTATTCCACGGGCTGGCGGCTTTGTCCGTTACCCTAATTTCTCTCACGGTAATGTGGTGGGATTTGTTATCGGCGTCAGCTCGCTGCTGGCATATACCAGTACTGCCGGGGTTGAGGTAGAAGCGGTACGACAATATGCACAATACTGGTGGCCCGCGCTCAGCCACCCGGATGGCAGTCCGACAGCCTCTGGTTTTGCGGTACAAATTCTGCTGCTGGTGGGTTTTTTCCTATTAAATTACTGGAGTGTCAGTGTTTTCGGCCGGGTAAATACTATTATTACTACCTTTAAATTTATTGTGCCTCTGCTGACGATTGGTACGTTATTTATGTATTACCATGGTGCTAATCTGGATGTGCCACCGCCGCCGCCCGGCGGTGCTCACGGTATTTTCACCTCTCTGACGGGGGCAGGGATTGTTTTCGCCTATCTGGGATTCCGTCAGGCGGTGGATTTTGCCAGTGAGGCGAAAAATCCGCAGCGTAATGTCCCGCTATCAATTATGATCGCTATTGCTGTCAGCTTTATTATTTATATCGCATTACAGTATGCTTTTATGGGGGCTGTGCCTTCAGAAGCTCTGTCAGCCCATGGCTGGGATGGCCTTAAAGCTGTTTTCCAGTCTCCTTACGCTGATCTTGCACGCAGTCTCGGTATCACCTGGCTGATTAATCTAATCCTGGTGGATGCTGTTATTTCTCCTGCCGGTACCGGTAATATTTATCTGGCGGGTGCCAGCCGGGTATTATTTGCCTGGGCGCGTAATGGTCATTTATTTAAAGTGTTTGGTGAAGTTGACCCTAAATCCGGTGTTCCGCGCGGCGCTTTATGGCTGTCACTGATGCTTTCCATTGCCTGGACATTACCTTCCGAATTTCAGGTATGGGGCGGGCTGATTGGCGCTGTGACCTCGGCGACCGTCTTTACATATATGCCGGGGCCGGTCACTCTTGGCGCATTCCGTCGTCATCTGCCGGATATGGCTAGGCCTTTCCGTCTGCCGGTTGCGGCGATTTTCAGCCCGCTGGCTTTTGTTGCCAGTACTTTACTGATTTACTGGAGCGGCTGGTCGGTCAATGAACTGTTAATTCCGGTACTGGTGATTGCCTGGGTCGGTTACGTCTTATTCGGTAATAAGAGTGTCACTTCGGGACGGGATCTGAAATGTGGCTGGTGGTTACTGGTGTACTATCTGCTGGTGCTGCTGGTGTCTTATCTGGGAACTTTCGGTGGCATTAATATCATTGCTGCCCCGACAGATATGATCCTGGTAACGATTATTGCACTGGTCTGTTACTACTGGGGGGTTATTACCAGCCTGCCGGTGCCTGAAATTACCGATAATGAAGAACTGAATAGTTAAATACTGCAGACTCACAGTAAAAAGCGCCTGACTGGCGCTTTTTACTCCGGTACAACCTGATTACTACTTACGGCGTGGTAACTTTCTGTCCAGAAAGTTAACCACCGCATCACTGCCTGGTGTCAGTAGCCACCAACTCATACCGACCAGCACCACCGACAGGGAGCCGACTGCAATATCGGTAAACCAGTGCGCACCGGCCATCACCCGCGGCAGGGCAAAGATAAAGAAAATGACTGCGGCTTTGGCAAAAGCACGACCACCAAAATAACGCCACATAAAGCAGGCGAAAATCATCAGCATCATACCGTGGTCACCGGGGAAACTGTCTGACGAGGCATCTTTCGTCGGAATTCCGGTAAGTTCGCCGACCCGGTGAACGTTCTGGAAAAACAAGGTCGGGCTGGAATGCACCACCGGGATTCTGTGTCCCAGCTGATTCAGCACAACGGCACTCAGTAACAGGGTAATACCGATCGCCAGCATTCGATGACGTCCGGCCGGAGAATTTTTCCGCCAGTAAGAATAGTAAAGTAATCCCATAGCAATCAGAGAAACTGCATCAAACCCGCGGTAATTAGTAATTGCTACGAATTTTGCAAACGCAGGATGGGATACCATACGGCTGTTAAAGTCGAAAAATATCGATTTATCAATAGCAAACCAGAAGCCGTGATGTTCCGGAAGATACCATGAAAAAAACAGAGCAAGACCTGAAGCGTTAAGCAGGAGAATAGTTATCAGACGTGAAAGGCGCATTTTTAAACTCAGAATAAAATTAATTCAACAAACTCAGGCAGAAAAATTAAACAGATGTTTAATATTCCCTGAATGGACAGCGAAGCCAGACGCAGACTTGCGGTCATCATAATAAAAACGCGGCGATTATAACGGTTAATCCATTATTACATTGAACGAATCAGGGGATGAGGAGTAGAAAACTGTAAATATTTACCACTGAAATGTGAAAAAATAGCACATTAACTGGCACAGAGGATCGCACTATGATCTGTGGCAGAAAGTGACCCGCCGGCCGGGTTAATGCTCTGGCCAGAGGTCACTTTTGCCGCGGATAGCAGGGGAGTGATACTTAATCTGCTCTGCCCATATAACGGCGCTCAGGAATATGGATCCTGATTTTATCACCGTTACTCAGGTATTCAGGGACCTGAATAACCAGGCCGGTCACCATACCTGCGGGTTTAGTGCGGGCACTGGCTGAAGCACCTTTAATGCCCGGAGAGGTATCGGTAATTTCCATATCCACGGTCTGGGGCAATTCGAGGGCCAGAATCTGGCCGTCCATTGTCAGTACGTGCATCCCGGGAATACCGTTTTCCGGAATAAACAGCAGTTCTTCTTCGATCTGATTTTTATTGAAATGGTAGGGGGTATAGTCTTCATCATCCATAAAGACATACTCGTCACCGTCAATATAAGAAAAAGTCACCGCGCGGCGGCTGAGTGCGATGGTATCGACAATATCATCACCTTTAAAACGCTCTTCCACTTTCATACCGCTACGGATATCGGTAAAACGCATTTTATACAGGGTGGCAGCGCCGCGGGCGCTCGGGCTCTGTACATCAATATCTTTCACCAGCAGTAATTTTCCGTTCCAGGTGACTGCCATACCACGTTTTATTTCATTTGCCTTTGGCATCAGAACTCTCTCTATGTGAGTAAAACAGAATTTTGGCGCAACGTTACCCGCGCAATCGCCGGCAGGCAATAGGGCAACAGAGAAAATGTTTACCGATAGCTGTTCGCTACCGGAATAAATGTTACCCTGACTGCTCCGGCCCCGGCCTTTTCGTTCGTTAGCGGAGTATCCTGTGGAATGTCGTTCGCAATGCGGGGCCTGTTGTATTGCCCCGTCAATCTCTTCCCCTATTCCCGGAATGCCTCTCGGTAACCCGCGAATGTCAGATGTATTCAGTTATCTGAAGAGAACTTATGCAATATTTTTGGTTCAGCCCTGCGGCCTGAAGTCTGCGGAAATCTTCAGCCTTCTCAGGATATGTGTCTGACGGATCGTGATGCAGCGATGACGTATTTATTGCAGTTAGAAGCGGTAACTGCGCCGTAATATCAGGTCATTGCGTATATCAGTCTGGTCAGTTCACGATAAATTACGGCTGAGAGCAGGCCGCAGGTCATTCAGGATAAATGGAATTATCCGTGTCAATCTCTTCTCTGAGCACCTCAATTAGCTCCTTCAGGCCCTGTGGAACCTGCCGGTGGCCAGGATAGTAGAGGTACATAGGATCTTCTACAGGTGCCCAGTCAGGGAGCACTGCTCTGAGACTGCCATCATAAAGATAACTACGGACTCGTTCTTCAAGGCAGTAGGCGATACCGGCCCCGGATAAGGCCAGTTCAATGGCCAGTGCTGTTTCACTCACGCAGATCTGCCCTTTGACATCAATTACACGATAGTCATTACCTTTACGAAATTCCCACTTATAAATGACTCCCTGTCCGGTACGTAATTGAATACATTCATGCAGGCGCAAATCTTCAGGCACAGCGGGCGGTGTATGCTGATAAAGATAGCGTGGTGATGCTACGGCCACCCATCTGAGTTCTTTTCCCAGTCTGACCGCGACGAGATCTTCAGGGACGGTTCCGCCAAAACGTATCCCGGCATCAAAGCCTTCCGAGATAATATCAACCATCCTGTCATCTACACTGATTTCCAGTTCTACCTCGGGGTACTTGCTGATGAAACGCGTCAGGTGGCGCGCGATAATAAGACGTGCCCCGTCACTTAGCACATTAAGCCTGAGCTTCCCGACGGGGGTATCACGCAGACGATTAATTTCTTCAAGAGCGGCTGCTATTTCTTTGAAACCCATTGCAAGGCGGAGTGCAAGGCTTGCTCCTGCCTCGGTAGGTGAAACCGTACGGCTGGTTCTGTTCAGCAGCCTGACACCCAGTCTGGTCTCAAGGTTGCGTATGGTATGGCTAAGTGCAGAAGTGGTAATCCCTAATGCGATAGCTGCTTTTGTAAAACTTCGCATTTCTTCAGTAATCAGAAACGCATTGAGTTCAGCAAGATCGCTGCGGGTCAGAGTTGTTGAATGCCTGGCGGACATGAGATTAGACCGTTGATAAAAATTCAATACACTGTCAAATAACAACACACAGAATCGTACCTGAAAGGTGGTAAGTGTAGACTCATTGAACAAAATGATGCAACCCGACGCTGCCTCGCAGAACGATTTTTCTGCCAGAAACATTATTTACCGGTAAACAGAAAAAGTCTGGTCTGTCGCCTTAAGGGCTGGCTGAGTGCTTATCTGTAAAATTAAATAACGTACATTGTTGAATCAGATTCATCGTTGCTGGCGATCTGATTCATCAATATTTTCCTCGAAGACGTTAAAGTTTACTTCAGTTTAATACACCATTTCCTGTTACCGATTTCCCCGCAGCGCTATGAACGATAAGGAGCGCTCTGGTGGAAATTATTACCCCGGGGGGGAGTGGTTCTTATTTTTTGCTATAGGCAGCTGAATAGATGTGGAGTCATAATTAATGTCTGAACAAACATTCTCCCGACAGAATGAGCGTATTCGCCCGCCTGTGGGGCTTTTCCCTGCGATGCTTGCCTTGGGAGCGGGCGGATTATCTATAGGGACGGGCGAATTCGCGCCGATGAGTCTTCTGCCGGATCTGGCGCGTGGAACAGGCGTCACTGTGCCTGTAGCGGGTGGCTATATCAGCGCTTATGCGGCCGGAGTTGTGATTGGTGCCCCGGCGATTACGGTGCTGGGGGCGCGTCATAACCGTAAAACATTACTGTTGGTGTTGCTGGTTATTGCATTTGCAGGCTATGCATTGACCGCTCTGGCCGCAGGTCATAATGCTATGCTGACAGCCCGCTTTATAGCGGGTATGCCTCACGGTGCCTGGTATGGCGTCTCCGCCCTGGTGGCGGCTTCAATGGTGTCACCGCAATATAAAGCCAGATATATCGGTTATGTCATGCTGGGACTGGCCATAGCCAACGTTGCCGGCGTTCCACTGGTTACCCGGGCGGGGCAGGCGCTGGGGTGGCGTATGTCCTTCTGGATCGTAGCCTGGGGTCTGGTCCTGACAGCCTTAATGGTTGTGTTGTTTATTCCATCTGTTGCGGCAGACAAGTCAGCATCCCCGCTGAAAGAACTTGGCGCACTGAAAAAGCCACAAATTCTGATGACATTTGCAGTCGCGTCGGTCAGTTTTGCCGGGATGTTTGCTGTATACAGCTTTATTACTCCTGCGCTGACGGATACAGCAGGGTTTCCTCTCGGGGCTGTACCTTGGATCCTTGCTCTTTGGGGAGCAGGTATGGTTGCCGGCAATATTATCGGCGGCCGGCTTGCTGATATTGCTCTGGTCCCTTCAATTTTTGGGATCATTCTCTGGAATATCGTTTTTCTCGGGCTGTTTTCCCTGACCGGTACCCTGAAAGCTCCGGCACTTATTGTGCTGTTTATGCTCGGATGTGGCTTTTCCCTCGTACCGGCACTTCAGTCACATATGATGAATATTGCCGGTGAGGCACAGACCCTTGCTTCATCACTGACTCACAGTGCATTTAATATTTCGAATGCCCTCGGCGCAGCAGCAGGCGGTTTTATTATCGTTTCGGGCGGTAGCTGGATTTCTACAGGCTGGGTAGGGGCGTGTTTTTCCATATTGGCACTTTTTATTATGTTTTTATCAGTACGTATAAAAGACAGGAGTCACACATGAACGACAAAATCATTAGTGCAGGTAATGTTGCTGTCATTACCGGTGCAGCAAAAGGTATCGGAGCGGCGGCGGCAAGAGTACTGGCCCAAAAAGGGATGACGCTGTTTCTCTTCGATCGTGACAAGTATCGGCTTGAACAACTGGCCAGCGAACTTGATACGAAAGTACAGCTGGTGGTGGGTGACATTACCTGTGGCGAACACCGGCAACAGCTAATGGACAAGGTTTACAGTGCCCGGCTAGAGGTGAGTCTGTTATTTAACAATGCCGGGGTCAAGATTACTGCCGGTGCCAGTGATTCCCCCGATCTGTGGAGAGAACAGATGGAGGTTAATCTGTTGTCAATGGTCGCGGTCCAGCATATGTTTCTCCCTGAAATGTTAAAAATGCCGAAAAAGGGAGCAATTGTTAACCTCGGGTCAAAGGAAGGCATTACAACCCCGCCAGGATTTGCGGCTTATAATGCTTCAAAAGCCGCAGTAAAAGTTGTTACTGAACAATTGTCGCATCAGCTGTTACAGGAAACCGGTACCAGACTCACGGCTCATCTTCTGGTTCCGGGCTATACCTGGACTGATATGAATGATCCGGGTATGGATGAGCATAACGGTAAAAAACCGCATGAAGCATGGACGGCAACACAGGTTATCGACTATTTTCTGCCGCGCTTTGAGCGCGGGGACTTCTACATTATCTGTCCTGATAATGCCGTTACCAGTGAAATGGATGCTAAACGCATCCTGTGGGCTACTCAGGATATCACCGAAAACCGTCCGGCTCTGTCTCGCTGGCATCCTGACTGGAAGGCTGCTTTTGAAGGCTGGATGAAAAGCTGATATTCCTCGCGAGTCTGTTTCATTCAGCACAACATCTGATTTTACAGGGCGCCGGGGTTGACTCCCGACGGCAGGCGACGGGCTGTGCGGGTGGATTAGGTGCTGACCCACTGCGCCCTGATACTGTTTGCTGAAGCTTGCTGAAAAGGATTCGCGTCAATGATTTGTATCAATTTTCTCTGAGCGGAATACCGTAGAATCGTCAGTAACAATTATGAATTGTGCGTGGCCTCAAAAATTTACAATCGAAATCCGGTTATTTCTTGCGGCATAATCATTTCGACTTCAGTATAACTGATACGTTTCAGCGTTTATGGGGATCCTGTGTTCAGACCGGGTGATTTTTTTTCGGGAAGTTGCTGAAACGATTCAACAGCAGATAGCGAGGAGTACTATGTTCCAGCTCGATGTTCAGGCGATACACACGGGTGCCAGCGCCAGTGATAAAACCGATGCTATTCGTCAGGTTGCGGCGGCATTAGCTTCTGCCGGTAATGTGACCGAAGCTTACGTCAGCGGAATGCTGGCACGCGAACAGCAAACTTCTACTTTCCTCGGCAATGGTATTGCCATACCCCACGGGACGACCGATACCCGCGATTTGGTATTGAAAACCGGCGTGCAGGTATTTCAGTTTCCGCAGGGCGTTAGCTGGGGTGAAGACCAGACCGCCTATGTGGTGATTGGTATCGCGGCCAAATCTGATGAACACCTGACTTTACTGCGTCAGCTGACACATGTGTTAAGTGATGACAGCATTGCTGAAACACTTAAAACCGCGTCAGCTGAAGAATTACGCGCCATTCTGATGGGGGAAAAACAGGCGGCAGAATTCCGTTTTGATACCTCAATGATTGTGACAGATGTTGCTGCGGCTGAACTGATGACCCTGCAGGCACTGAATGCCGGCCGGTTACAGGCCGCCGGCGCGGTGGATGCTTCTTTTGTCAGTCAGGTAATTTCTGCCAGACCACTGAACCTGGGACAGGGTATCTGGCTGAATGACAGTGCCGCAGGCAATATTTTCAGTGCGATTGCGGTCAGTCGTCCGGCAACGCCTTTCACCACGGCAGACAATGAACGGGTTGCGCTGTTGATTACGGTCTCCGCTATCGATGATCAGCCTCTGGGCGCGTTAGGTTATCTGCATAAATTATTAGTCAGTAATAACGCCGGACAACTGCTTACCGCCGATCAGGCAGGCATTCTGTCATTGCTGACCAGTGAGTATGTGGCAGCCAGTGAAGCCGTTACGGCTGAGTTTGTTATCCGCAATGAGCATGGTTTGCATGCCAGACCAAGTACCGCACTGGTGAGTGTAATCAAAGGCTTTAACAGTGATATTACTGTCACTAATCTTGATGGCAGCGGTAAACCAGCCAACGGACGCAGCCTGATGAAAGTCGTTGCCCTCGGGGTCAAAAAAGGCCACCGGCTGCGTTTCACCGCCAGCGGTGAAGATGCCCATGCGGCAATCGACGCTATCAAAGCCGCCATCGATAGTGGTCTCGGGGAGGGTGCAGCATGAGCAGAAGAGTGGCGACTATTACATTAAACCCGGCATATGACCTGGTGGGCTCGACCCCGGCAGTGGAACTCGGTGAAGTTAACCTGGTGAAAACTACCGGCCTGCATGCTGCAGGTAAAGGTATCAATGTTGCTAAGGTACTCAAAGACCTGGGGATTGATGTCACTGTGGGTGGCTTTCTGGGCAAAGAAAACCAGGACGGGTTTCAGCAATTATTCAGTGAACTGGGGATTGCTAACCGTTTTCAGGTAGTTGAGGGCCGTACCCGGATTAACGTTAAGCTGACTGAGCAAACCGGTGATGTGACAGATTTTAACTTCTCCGGTTTCAGTGTCACCCCCCGCGACTGGGATCGTTTTACGACGGACTCCCTTAGCTGGCTGGGTCAGTTTGATATGGTCTGTGTCAGCGGAAGTCTGCCGGAAGGTGTTTCCCCGCAAGCCTTTACCGAATGGATGAAAGCCCTGCGTTCCTTATGTCCGTGCATTATTTTTGACAGCAGCCGCAGTGCACTTGAAGCGGGGCTGAAAGCAGCACCATGGCTGGTTAAACCTAATCGCCGTGAACTGGAAACCTGGGCCGGAAAACCACTGCCAACCCTGCAGGATGTGATTGACAGCGCCCACCGGTTACGTGAAGAAGGGATTGCCCATGTGGTGATCTCTCTGGGGGCCGAAGGTGCATTATGGGTTAATGCGTCGGGTGAATGGCTGGCGAAGCCCCCGGCCTGTGAAGTCGTCAGTACTGTGGGGGCCGGAGACTCAATGGTCGGCGGGCTGATTTATGGCCTGCTGATGCGTGAGTCCAGTGAGCATACCTTGCGGCTGGCAACGGCAGTGGCTGCACTGGCTGTCAGCCAGAGCAATGTAGGCGTCTCCGACAGGGCACAACTGGCGGCAATGATGGCACGTGTCGATTTACAACCCGTCCACTGACAGCAGAAGAGGAATAAATGATGAAAGCGCTGCTGATAACTGATGCATCACTGGGCAAAGCCAGTGCATTTTTTGCAGGCAAAGCGGCTGAAGCTGCTGCCGAAAAAAGCGGAATTACACTTACCACCTCAGCGGAAGATGCAGAACTGGTGATTGTTGCAGGCAATACTCTGCCTTCTGACGGCGGATTGTCAGGGAAAAAACTCTGGCAAGGTGAATTGCAGGCGTTACTGAATGATAGCGTGGCTTTTCTGACCACTGCCCGTGAACAAGCCAGCGAATGGCAGGCCACCGATATTGCCGAATCTGTCCTGCCGGCGGTTGACCTGCCGGGCGGACCTAAGCGTATTGTTGCGGTCACCGCCTGCCCGACCGGTGTGGCGCATACCTTTATGGCGGCAGAAGCGATTGAGGCAGAGGCGAAAAAACGTGGCTGGTGGTATAAGGTCGAAACCCGCGGTTCAGTCGGGGCTGGCAATGCGATTACGCCCGAAGAAGTTGCTGCTGCAGATCTGGTCATTGTGGCTGCAGATATCGAAGTGGATTTGGCAAAATTCGCCGGCAAGCCAATGTACCGGACCTCGACCAGCCTGGCATTAAAGAAAACTGCTCAGGAATTTGATAAAGCCCTGAGTGAAGCGAAACCCTACAACCCGGCCGGCAGTCCGGCGGCTGCAGCGGGTAGTGGTGACAGCAGTAAAGAAAAGGCCGGTGCTTACCGACACCTGCTGACCGGGGTGTCTTACATGCTACCGATGGTGGTGGCCGGCGGGTTATGTATTGCTCTGTCTTTTGCCTTTGGTATCAATGCCTTTAAACAGGAAGGCTCACTGGCAGCCGCACTGATGCAAATCGGTGGTGGCAGTGCGTTTGCCCTGATGGTGCCGGTACTGGCCGGGTATATCGCTTTCTCGATTGCCGATCGTCCTGGTTTAACCCCGGGCCTGATTGGCGGTATGCTGGCTACCAGCACGAATGCTGGCTTCCTCGGGGGGATTATTGCCGGGTTTATTGCCGGTTATGTGGCTAAATTTATCAGTACCCGGCTGAAGTTACCGCAAAGTATGGAAGCGCTGAAGCCTATTCTGATTATACCGCTACTGGCCAGTCTGGTGACCGGATTGCTGATGATCTACGTTGTCGGTAAACCTGTTGCGGCGGTAATGGAAGGACTGACCCACTGGCTGGGTAATATGGGAACGGCGAATGCGGTGCTGTTAGGCGCGGTATTGGGTGGCATGATGTGTTCGGATATGGGCGGACCGGTCAATAAAGTGGCCTACGCGTTTGGGGTGGGTCTGTTAAGTACCAAAACCTATGGGCCTATGGCTGCGATTATGGCCGCCGGTATGGTACCACCGCTGGCAATGGGTCTGGCGACGTTGCTGGCCCGTAAAAAATTCAATCAGGGACAACAGGAAGGCGGTAAAGCAGCACTGGTGCTGGGCTTATGCTTTATTTCTGAAGGGGCGATTCCGTTTGCCGCCAGGGATCCTATCCGTGTGATCCCGTGTTGTATGGTCGGGGGGGCGGTAACAGGCGCAATTTCTATGGCGGTTGGCGCACAGTTGATGGCACCTCATGGCGGTTTGTTTGTTCTGCTGATCCCCGGTGCGATCACCCCGGTATTAGGTTATCTGCTGGCGATTATTACGGGTACTCTGCTTTCAGGTATCGCCTATGCGCTGCTGAAAAGACCGGAAACGGTGGCAGCAACCACGGCTACCGCCTGACGGCTGGCAGCAGAAAAAAAACCCGTGGCGCACAGCGCCCCGGGTTTTAGTTTTTTCAGGCCGTTTGTTGCGCTTTCAGCCAGGCGATTTCGTCTTTCCAGATCTCCGGATCAACGGTTTCCAGAATTAACGGAATACCGTCGAAACGTGGATCTTTCATCAGCCAGCTAAAAACGGTATTGCCGATATTTCCCTGGCCCAGGCTATGATGCCGGTCGACCCGACTGCCGAACTCGCTTTTTGCATCATTAAGGTGCATGCCGCGCAGATACTTAAAGCCGACCACCCGTTCAAATTCCCTGAAAGTCGCTTCACAGCTTTCGACGCTGCGTAAATCATAGCCAGCGGCAAAAGCATGGCAGGTATCGATACACACCCCGACCCGGCTTTTGTCTTCAACCTGGTCAATGATTTCTGCGAGATGTTCGAAACGAAAGCCGAGGTTACTGCCCTGACCGGCGGTGTTTTCTATCACCGCAGTCACTCCTTCGGTCTGATCAAGGGCAATGTTCACCGACTCAGCAATCAGTTTCAGACAGGCTGACTCAGTAATTTGCTGCAGATGACTGCCGGGATGAAAATTAAGTAATGACAGCCCCAGTGATCCGGCCCGCTGCATTTCATCGATAAAAGCCAGCCGTGATTTTTCCAGCGCTTCACTGACCGGATGTCCCAGATTGATCAGGTAACTGTCATGGGGCAGGATCTGTGCCGTACTGAAATTATATTTTTCACAGGCCTGGCGAAACGCATCAATAGTTTGTGATGTCAGTGCTGCGGCCCGCCATTGACGCTGATTTTTGGTAAACAGAGCAAAAGCGGTAGCTTCTAATTCGTGTGCGCGCAGGACTGCATTTTCGACTCCGCCAGCAGCGCTGACATGCGCACCAATAAACTTCATAGCCGTTTCTCCTCAGTATCGGGCTTGCGATAGATTTAACACTATAATACCTGAGGAATTACTTCATAACATGCCATAGCAACAGATTGACCGCGGCACCACCAATAATCAGCCAGATAAATATCAGCAGACCCAGCAGCATGGGTTTCAGCCCCGCTTGTCTGAGTTGCCTGGTGCGGGTTGTCAGCCCCAGGGCCGCCATGGCCATTGCCAGCATCAGATTATCGGTATGATGGATAAGTTGCAGCACAGGTTGCGGCAATAAATGGAAAGAATTAATCCCTGCCACCAGCATAAACAGCAGCGCAAACCACGGGAAACGAATCTTGCCCTGCGGACCGGCATGCTGCGGGAGGGTGCCGGTGAGCCACTGACTGAGCAATAACAGAAAGGGTGCCAGCATCATCACCCGCAGCATTTTGGCAATGACGGCACTGTTTTCTGCTTCAGTACTGATCGAATGACCTGCCGCCACGACCTGGGCAACTTCATGGACTGTGGACCCGGTATAAATACCGAATTGTGCGGCGGTCAGGGCAGGGTACAGAGGATGGATAAGATTCCATAGTAACGGATAAATTATAATTGCACTGCTGCCGAAGATCACCACTGTCCCTATCGCCACCGCCGTGTGATTTGCTCCGGCTCTGATCACCGGTCCGGTGGCCAGTACCGCAGCAGCGCCGCAGATACTGCTGCCAGCCCCAATCAGCCAGACGGTCTGCCGGTCGAGTTTCAGCCAGCAGATCCCCGCCAGACAGGTCAGAAAAAAGGTACTGCTCAGCATAATAAGGTCGGTAAACAAGCCCTGATAACCGATGGTCCCGATTTGCTGAAAAGTCAGGTTAAAGCCGTACAAAATAATACCGCCACGTAACAGGTAATGTTTACTGAAATTTATTCCGGCGGTGCAGTGCTCACTGATGCGGGCCGGAAGCAGATTACCGATAATCATTCCCGCAATAATCGCCAGGGTTAGAGTGCCCAGTCCCGTGGCTGTAATTTGCTGAATCTGTGTCAGCAATATACTACCGGCAGCGATCAGCACGGTGACGGCTATACCACTTAGCCAGTTAATGGCTGCGGCAGGATTGTATCCCTGGTATCGGGTGTGCATGGCATTCTCCTCTGTATGCTGAACACCCGCGATCCTGCATTGATTTTCATTAAAAGAGAAATTGATTATAATTTTATAATTAACCATTATAAGTGGTAAGTAAATTAGCAGCCTGGTCTGCGCGCCTGCCGGAGGAAAAGAGCATGCATATTACCCTGCGACAACTGGACGTATTTTGTGCAATTGTTAAGAATGGTTCCACCATTCAGGCTGCCCGACAGCTGGCCTTGTCTCAGTCTGCTGTCAGTGCGGCCCTTGCAGACCTGGAAAACCAGCTGTCGGTACAGTTATTTGACCGGGCAGGAAAAAGACTGGTGGTTAACGAACATGGCAGGTTGCTGTACCCGAAAGCCATCTCTTTACTGGAACAGGCAAAAGAAGCCGAACAGTTGTTTTGTGATGATGAAGGGGCGATACAGATCGCTGCCAGCAGTACCATCGGGAATTATTTACTGCCGGCAATGATGGCAAATTACCGTCGCGACTATCCCCATTCCCCGCTGGAACTGACTGTGGGTAACAGTCAGGATGTGATTCAGGCAGTAAGCGATTTTCGTGTGGATGTGGGGCTGATTGAAGGCCCTTGTCATGTGACCGGGATTGTCAGTGAGAACTGGATGGATGATGAGCTGGTCGTTTTCGCAGATCCCCGTGCTGATATTTTCTCCCGGCCGGTTACCCTTGAAAGACTGGCGTTATCACCGTGGATCCTTCGTGAACGGGGATCCGGTACCCGTGAGATTGTCGATTACCTTCTGTTATCTCATTTACCTTATTTCCGGGTCGGGATGGAACTGGGGAATTCCGAAGCCATCAAACATGCGGTCCGTTATGGTATGGGGGTCAGCTGCCTGTCACGGCGGGTAATTACCGACCAGCTGGAAAATGGCAGCCTGCGACAGGTAGCGCTGCCATTACCGCCACTGACACGGACCCTGTACCGGATCCATCATCAGCAGAAGCATTTATCCCGCGCATTACTGCGTTTTTTGTCCTATTGTCATGAATAAAATGATAGCCAAAAGAACCGGCGAGGCAGTATTTATTCCTGCTTTATGGCAGGTTTGCTAATAATCGCCGGACAATCATGAAGGTAACTAATAACAACCGTGGTAATGCTATACAGTGATAAGTTAGCTGGTACAATCGCGCCTCATTTTTATCCAGCATAGTGTTTACTGATGAATAATAATTCAAATACCACAGATAAGCCTGCCCTGAAGCGCGTATTAAAAGCCCGCCATCTGACCATGATTGCCATTGGCGGTTCAATTGGTACCGGTTTGTTTGTTGCCTCAGGTGCCAGCATTTCTCAGGCAGGGCCGGGGGGAGCATTGCTCTCTTACGCCGTTATTGGCCTGATGGTCTATTTTTTGATGACCAGCCTCGGGGAACTGGCCGCTTACATGCCGGTCTCCGGTTCTTTTGCAACCTACGGGTCAAAATATGTTGAAGAAGGATTTGGTTTCGCCCTCGGCTGGAACTACTGGTACAACTGGGCGGTAACCATCGCTGTTGATCTGGTGGCAGCGCAACTGGTCATGGGCTACTGGCTGCCGGAAGTACCGGGCTGGATCTGGAGCTGCCTGTTCCTGGCGATCATCTTCCTGTTGAATGTGATTTCCGTTAAAGGCTTTGGTGAAGCTGAATACTGGTTCTCACTGATTAAAGTTGTCACCGTAGTGGTATTTATCATTGTCGGTCTGCTGATGGTCACCGGGATTATGCGCGGCGCAGGTACAGGTGGCGGCTGGCATAACTGGACTATCGGCGATGCGCCTTTTGCCGGCGGTTTTTCGGCCATGATTGGTGTGGCTATGATTGTCGGGTTCTCTTTCCAGGGCACTGAACTGATCGGTATTGCTGCCGGGGAATCCGAAAATCCGGGTAAAAATATTCCGCGCGCGGTCCGGCAGGTTTTCTGGCGTATTCTGCTGTTTTACGTGCTGGCGATTCTGATCATTAGCCTGCTGCTGCCTTATACGGACCCGCGGCTATTGCACAATGATGTTAAAGATATCAGTGTCAGTCCGTTTACTCTGGTGTTTCAGAATGCCGGGTTACTGTCTGCTGCAGCGGTGATGAATGCGGTGATCCTGACGGCAGTGTTGTCTGCCGGTAACTCCGGGATGTATGCTTCAACCCGTATGCTGTTTACCCTGGCTCAGGAAGGTAAAGCGCCAAAGATTTTTGCGCGCCTGACGGCAAACGGGGTACCACGTAACGCCCTGATTGCGACTACGGTAATTGCCGGCTTATGTTTCCTGTCGTCAAAATTTGGTAACCAGACAGTATATCTGTGGTTACTGAATACCTCTGGTATGACCGGATTTATCGCCTGGCTGGGCATTGCCATCAGCCACTATCGTTTCCGCCGTGGCTATGTGGCTCGCGGACTGGATCTGGATGCCTTGCCTTACCGCTCCGGATTATTCCCGCTCGGTCCGGTGTTTGCTTTTGTGCTTTGTCTGCTGATTACTCTCGGACAGAACTATCAGGCCTTTATGGAAGACCATATTGACTGGTATGGGGTTACGGCAACCTATATCGGTATTCCGTTGTTCCTGTTGATCTGGCTGGGCTATAAATGGTCCCGCGGCACCCGGTTTGTCAGATATCAGGATATGGAATTTCCTGCTGTCGGTGAGGATAAGCACTGATACTGACTAAACAGCGATAAAGTAAAAAAACCATGCCGCGGCATGGTTTTTTTACTTACAGCAGAGGTTAATGTTGCGCTGATCGCCGTCCGGCGACGGCAGACTATTCTGCGTCGTCCTGTAAATAACGGGAATGGAACCGCAGGTGGTCGTCTATCACGCTGGCAATAAAATAATAGCTATGATCGTAGCCTTGCTGCCAGCGTAATGTGAAATCGAACTGTTGCTGACGTGCTATTTTTTCCAGGGCTTCTGGTTGTAATTGCAGGGGCAGAAAAGTATCGGCACTGCCCTGGTCAATCAGTACCGGCACCCGGTGAGAAGCTTGTTGCATCAGGGCACAGGCATCATAGCACTGCCAGTCAGCAACATTTTCCCCAAGGTAAGCCGTAAATGCTTTTTGTCCCCAGGGCACCTGCGCCGGATTGACAATCGGAGCAAAGGCCGAAACAGACGTAAAGCGGCCAGCCTCACGCAGGGCCAGTACCAGGGCCCCGTGTCCGCCCATGGAGTGCCCCATAATCGCCTGACGACCATTGAATGAAAACAGTCCGTCCAGTAATGACGGTAATTCAGTGGTCAGATAATCGTACATGCGGTAGTGCTGGTTCCAGGGGGCACGGGTGGCATTCAGGTAAAAACCGGCACCCTGTCCCAGGTCATAGGCAGCATCATCGGCAACATGCTCTCCGCGCGGGCTGGTATCAGGCATGACTAGCGCGATACCGGCTTGTGCAGCCAGCCGCTGGGCCCCGGACTTTATCGAAAAATTCTCATCGGTGCAGGTCAGACCGGCAAGACACCAGATCAGCGGTACCGGGCCGGTAGCGGCCCGCGGGGGTAAAAACAGGCTGAATCTCATGGTGCATCCCAGCACCGCAGAATGATGTTGCCAGCGTTGCTGGCGGCCGCCGAACATCAGGTGTTCTTCGCAGAGTGTCATCTCGGACATAATGGCTCCTGTCTTGTTCTCAGAGTGCATCACTGCCGGTCCGGGCAGTGATGCGTTATTACAAATTACCGGTGCTGACTGGCCGTCCGGAGGCTGGCGGCGGGGTAAATAAGGTCAGCATTAATTCTTTCAGTGCTTCGACATTGGGGGTAAATGCATCCCGTCGCCAGATCAGACAGGTTGACACCTTCCCATACTTTTCGGGCAGAGGGTGGGTTTTAATCCGTGTACGATCGCTGATTTGTGCCAGTACCGAGGCAGGCGCAATGGCCAGTCCGGCCCCTCCGGCCACACAGGCAATCATGGCATGATAAGAATGTATCTCCATAATACTGCCCGGCTGAGCATCTCCTTCGCGGAACCACTCTTCCAGTTTTAACCGGTAAGAACAGCTGTTACGGAAGGCGAAAAAAGTTTCACCCTGTACATCCCGCGGGCAGGTGACCCGGTTGCGTTCGCTACTGGTGATCAGCACCAGCTCTTCTTCAAAAGCCACACAACTGTTTAACTCATCGTAACCTTCCGGTCTGTCGGCCAGTGCCGCCGCAACCGTACCTTCGCGGACATGATCGATAATTTCACCTGAAGTGCCGGTGATCAGTGACAGAGAGACGGCAGGGTAGCGCTGATGGTAAGCCGACAATAACGCCGGTAACCGGGTGGCGGCAGTGCTTTCCATGGTGCCAAGAGCAAAGTTACCCGAGGGTTCACCCTGGCGGGTCATACTGATGGCTTCTTCGCTCAGGGCAAGTATACGCTGAGCATAGCCGAGGAAATTGTGGCCCATCGGTGATAAACGCACCCGCTGCTTTTCGCGGATCAGCAGAGCGGCCCCCAGTTCTTCCTCAAGTTGTTTTAGCCGGGTCGTCAGATTTGAGGGAACCCGGTGCAGTAGTTCCGCGGCACGGGCAACGGAACCGGTTTCTGCGACAGCACAAAACATCCGGAGCTGGACCAAATCCATAATTATTCTCTTTATGAAACTAACTTTAAACAGGTTATTCACGATTTGAGTTATTTTACGGCCAGAGCCGATGCCAGGCAACCTTGTTGTGCGGAGTAATCAGTGAATATATTTACACAGTGATAAAGGATGATTGCGGTAAGAGACTGGATAATCCTCGTGGACTGCTTCACAATATGCGCTGATGATGATGCTCCGTCCGCATTCAGGGCAGAGAATTCACCTGCCGGAGAAGAAATAATGTCCATTTTTAGTCAGGAAGCGGCACTGGTACATGAAGCACTGGTGGCACGCGGTCTGGAAACCCCTTTACGTAAGCCTGCGCGTGAGCTGGATGACCAGACACGTAAATCGCTTATTGCCGGTCATATGACCGAAATTATGCAGTTACTGAATCTGGATTTGCAGGATGACAGCCTGACCGAAACGCCTCATCGTATTGCTAAAATGTACGTCGATGAAATTTTTTCCGGTCTGGACTACGCGAATTTCCCAAAGATTACGGTTATTGAAAACAAAATGAAGGTCGATGAAATGGTCACGGTACGTGATATTTCCCTGACCAGTACCTGTGAACACCATTTTGTGACGATCGACGGTAAAGCGACGGTCGCTTATATCCCGAAAGATAAAGTGATCGGTCTTTCAAAGATTAACCGGATTGTACAGTTTTTTGCACGGCGTCCGCAGGTACAGGAACGTCTGACCCAGCAGGTGCTGGTCGCGCTGCAAACTTTGCTCGGAACCAATAATGTCGCAGTGTGTATTGATGCGGTGCATTATTGTGTCAAAGCCCGCGGGGTGCAGGATGCCACCAGTGCAACCACCACCACCTCACTGGGGGGATTATTTAAGTCGAGTCAGAATACCCGCCAGGAGTTTTTACGGTCCGTCAGACATAACTGATCTCTTTTTTACAGGGTCCGCCGGTGAATACGGTGCCGGCCCTGGCTTGCTTTGCAGGACACCCATGCCACGTTATCCCCAGCTCGATTTTATCCGTGGTGCCGCGATCCTCGGTATTTTACTGCTTAACATTATCAGCTTTGCTTTACCTTCTGCGGCTTACCTGAATCCGGCCTGGCAGGGCACTGTCAGCCTGGCGGATGCTGTCTGCTGGGCAGCTCTGGAGATGGTGGCCCGCCTGAAATTTCTTAATCTGTTTGCACTGTTGTTTGGGGCCGGTCTGGTGTTCCTGCTGCCCAAAGGAACGGGCTGGCTGCAATCCCGACTGGGATGGCTGATTGTTTTTGGTTTGCTGCACGCAGTACTGCTCTGGGAAGGAGATATCCTGGTCGCATGGGGGATAGCCGGTATACTGAGCTGGCGGCTGATCCGGGACGCTCGCAGCTGGCAGACATTATTACGCACCGGGATACTGTTTTATACGGTCGGCTGCCTGATGTTGCTGGTGTTTGGCATGTTATCTGGCGGGCAGGGCGGCAGTAGCTGGTTACCCGGTCTGGCGGAAATCGCTTTCGAGAAACAGACGAAACTGCATCCCGGGCTGGTGGCCATAAATTACCGGCTCGATCATCTCGGGTCTATGCTGCTGGCGTTTTTTACCCAGTACGGCTGGGAATTGTCCGGACTGATGCTGGCCGGTGCTGCACTGGTACATAACGGCTGGCTGATCGGTAAGCGGAGTCAGGCTGAATATCTCCGTAGCGGCGGATTATTACTGGTGGCAGGATTTTCTCTGGAAGCCGCCGGGGTGACTGCCCAATGGCTGACTGGCTGGTCATTTCGCTGGAGTGGTTTTTATCTGCAGTTGCCCGGAGAAATTGCCAGTCCGCTGGTCAGCCTTGGATATGTATCCCTGGTGCTCGGCTTCTGGAAAAAAATAGCAGCCAGCAGAGTGTGTTATCTGCTGTGTTGTGTTGGCCGGATGGCCCTGAGTAATTACATTTTACAGACACTGATTTGCACTCTGATTTTTTCGACTGGCGGGTTGTTTATGCATTTTCAACGCTGGCAGTTATTGCTGATCGTTCCCTGTATCTGGCTGGTCAGTCTGTTGTTTTCCGTCTGCTGGCTGCATTTTTTCCGTCGCGGACCGCTGGAGGCCCTGTGGCGGTATCTGACCCGGCAAACCGCCTGAATCAGAAGTACTGGTATTGTTGTGTACCGGAGGCTGCGGGAGCACTTTGACGCTGCCGCTGGCTGGATTACCCGGCGAGTGTTTATCGGTGGCTGCCGGTGCCGGCCGGGGGGCCGCTGGCATTGTATCGACCTGCCACGGGGTCACCGCCGGATAGCCGGGACTGTTTTCCGGTATTTCTGTCACCGAGGGTATCGGGATTAATGGTCCGAGAAAACGCGGTTCACTTTTGAATATATACAAGTCTGCCAGTGCAGCCAGGCGCGCACCAATCTCGCGGATACGGATCCCCAGCATATTTTTCGGTGAAGGGACCGCATAACACTGTGCGCGGATCCCCTGGTGCATAGCGATAAACAACGCCCTTTCACAATGGAAACGCTGAGTGATGATAATAAAGTCATTGGTATCAAAGACTTTTCTTGTGCGGATAATTGAATCCAGGGTTCTGAATCCGGCATAGTCCAGCACAATGTCGGCCGGATCGACTCCGCCTTTGATAAGATCTTTACGCATGGTGCGGGGTTCATTATAGCTTTGCAGGGCATTGTCGCCGCTTAATAACAGGTAATTGACTTTGCCGCTGTTATAGGCGTTCAGTGCACCCTGAATGCGGTATAAATAGTACTGATTTGGTTCACCGCCACGGTAATATTTTGACGTACCGAGCACCACGCCGACTGCACGATGGGGTAAATCACTGACGTTTTCATAGATATAAGGTGCAGTCTTCCAGCTGATCCAGCGATCGAGACCTAATGCTGTTACTCCTGCCAGCAAAATCAGGCAACAGGTAATGGTAAAGATACGTCTCAGCATGCGGCCTTATTACTCACTTATTGACGGTTAAAGTGACTCAAGGGTACTTGAGCCACTTCGGGCAGGCAAGGTCTGATATTGGCTCCGGCAATGTCAGAGAGTTACTGCCGGGAAGCCGCTGTCAGATTGAGGTACGTCGATAGTGACGGTACAGGGGTTTCCAGAAGTTATCTTCTACTGCCTGTGAAAGAGCCTCTTCTGACGTTTCCGCGGCCACACCTTCGGCCTGTGCCGCTTTTGCAACGGCTATCGCGATATAACGGGAGACCTGCTGGATATCTTTTAACTCTGGCAGAACAGCACCTTCACCGCGGGTCGCTAACGGTGAGCAGTCGGCCAGCGCCCGACTGGCGCTCATCAGCATGGCATCGGTGATCCGGCTGGCTTTAGAAGCCAGTACACCAAGACCGATTCCCGGGAAGATATAAGCATTATTACACTGTGCAATCGGATAGGTTTTATCCTGCCAGGTCACCGGGGCAAAGGGACTGCCGGTGGCGACCAGGGCTGCGCCCTCGGTCCAGGCGATCAGATCGGCAGGTACCGCTTCAACCCGTGATGTCGGATTAGATAACGGCATAATGATTGGCCGCGGACAGTGGCGATGCATTTCCCGGATAATTTCTTCGGTAAACAGCCCCGGTTGTCCGGAGACGCCAATCAGTACGGTCGGTTTTGCGTTACGTACAACATCCAGCAGAGATACAGCATCGTTTTCTGTCTGCCAGCCGGCAATATGCGCAGAATCCTGAATCAGGCGGGTCTGGAATGGCAGCAGGTTGGTGAGTTTATCCGTGAGCAGGCCATAACGATCGACCATCATTACCCGCTGACGGGCCTGTTTATCGCTCAGTCCGTCCGCTTTCATCTCGGTAATAATTTGTTCTGCAATTCCGCAGCCTGCAGAGCCGGCACCGAGGAAGACGACGGTCTGCTCAGAAATCCGGCTTCCGGCAGCGCGGCTGGCCGCCACCAGGGTGCCGACAGCGACGGCTGCAGTGCCCTGGATATCGTCGTTAAAACAGCACAGTTCGTCGCGGTATTGCTCCAGCAACGGCATCGCATTTTTCTGAGCAAAGTCTTCAAACTGCAACAGAACATTGGGCCAGCGGCGCTTGACGGCCGAAATAAATTCGTTCACAAATGTTGTGTACTCTTCGCCGCTGATCCGCGGATGACGCCAGCCCATATACAGAGGATCGTTGAGTAATTGCTGATTGTTAGTACCGACATCCAGCGCTATGGGTAACGTATAGGCAGGGCTGATGCCGCCACAGGCGGTATACAGTGAGAGTTTACCAATAGGTATTCCCATACCACCAATGCCTAAATCGCCTAAACCGAGAATTCGCTCGCCGTCAGTGACGACAATAACTTTGACATTCTGCTTAGTGGCATTTTGCAGCATATCTTCGATATGCTCACGGTTAGGGTATGAGATAAAAACACCGCGGGCACGGCGATAAATTTCAGAAAAGTGTTCACAGGCCGTGCCGACGGTCGGGGTATAGATGATTGGCATCACCTCTTCCAGATGGTCATCCAGCAGACGGTAAAACAGTGTCTCATTGGTATCCTGAATATTACGCAAAAAGACGTGTTTATCGTTATTGTTTTTAAATTGCTGAAACTGGTGCCAGGCACGTTCTGCTTGTTCTTCGATAGTTTCTACGGTTTCAGGAAGTAATCCGTTAAGATTAAATTCGTTACGTTCTTCCTGCGTAAAGGCACTGCCTTTATTAAGTAACGGAAATTCTAACAGAATAGGGCCGGCATAAGGGATATACAGCGGGCGTTTGCTTTCGTAATCGAGTTCCATGTCGTGCATGCTCCTCAGCGTTTTCTCCGGCGGCCACAGCGGCTGGCCGAAGGTATCAGGGTAAGACAAAAATATAGCCTTCAGCTGCCGATGATAAGCAGAAAAAATCAATAAAATGTTAATGCCGCCGCAAATTTAGCCGCGGCGGGGGCTACAGTGACAGACTGACCTCTCGTAACTGATCACACCCCAGAGCCGCGAGGGTTGCCCGGGTCGCCGCCAGCTGACTGACTGCGGCCTGTTCAGATTCGGCCAGTACCGCTTGCTGAATATCAAGGCAATTGCCCCCCTGTAAGTTAAGCAGTATCAGGGCGGATTGTAACGGCGGCAGTGACGGGTTATAGGCGGCATTTTCTGCATAGCGACCTGCATAAATAGTACCGTTGCTGGTCATTAAGGCCACTCCGCTATAGGCAGAAGAATAGGGAGCATAGCTTTTAGCCGCTGCCCTGATAGCCGCCTGTTGCAGGGCATCACCACTGACCGGGAAATTCTGCGTCTGGTCATCCATCAGCAGATCATTGATCTGCAAATCTGCAGGGCCAAAAGCATCAGGCAGATAGTCGGCCAGAGTTCGTGGCGGTTTACCGGGCAGACACAACACCAGCTCTCCGCCACTGTTGAGTTCATTCATAAACTGACGACAATGGCCGCAGGGGGTGTAGTTGACGGTCACCGCCGCCAGTTTCTTTTCACCGGACAGCCAGGCATGGGTGATAGCGCTCTGTTCGGCATGGACTGTTTGCTGCATGGTGGCGCCGCGGAATTCCATATTGGCGCCGAAGTACCAGTTGCCACTGGTGCCGCGGGCGATTGCGCCGACATTAAACGCGGATAATGGTGTCACCGCACAACTGGCAGCCAGTGGCAGTAAGGCCAGAGCCAGGGCATTCTCGTCCAGACCTGTGTCTGCGGTTAACTGACTCACTGTCTGCGCGGACAGAATCGCTGTAAACTGCGGATCCTCCAGCACAGGACGCAGGGCGGCCTGTAAGCGGGGAGTCAGTGTTTCAAATGCGGTGGTGTAACGTGGGTGCATACGAAGCCTCATTCAGTGAAACTGCGGTATCTGATTTTTATATGTGATCTCTATCAAATGCACAATGTACACGGCGGTTTGCATTACAACTTTGCGCGATTCATCGCAAAGTTTTTCTGACAGACATCAAGATTCAGAGGGAAGGATGAATTCCGCGGAAAAAAAAGCCGGTTTACACCGGCTTATGGACTGAGGGCATGGCTGGCAGAATTAACCGACCTGCATGCCCGGCTGTGCGCCGCTGTCGGCGGACAGGATAAATAAATCGCTGCCGCCACTGCCGGCAGATAACACCATGCCTTCCGATACGCCAAAACGCATCTTACGCGGTGCAAGGTTTGCTACAATAATGGTCAGACGGCCGGTCAGTACCGACGGATCCGGATAGGCCGCACGGATACCTGAAAAAATCTGACGCTTTTCACCGCCGACATCCAGTACCAGGCGCAGTAGTTTATCAGACCCTTCGACCAGTTCAGCCTGCTCAATCAGCGCTACCCGCATATCTACTTTGGCAAAATCATCGATACTAATAATACCTTCTGCCTGTACATCTGCTTTTTTAGCCGGCTTTTCGGCCACAGCGGTTTTCTTCGGTTTGGCGGCAGCCGGTGCTGTGGTCTGGCCAGCATCGTGTTTAGAGGCTTCGATCAGTCCGTTAACTTTTGCCATTTCAATACGCTGATACAGTGCTTTAAATGGTGCCACAGTGTGGCCAGTCAGAGGCCGGGCCACACCGTCCCATGTCAGCTCACTGTTTAGGAAGTTTTCACAACGTTCAGCCAGCTCCGGCAGTACCGGCTTCAGCCAGGTCATCAGCACGCGGAACAGATGGATACCCATTGAGCAGACAGACTGCAGTTCAGCATCACGGCCTTCCTGCTTCGCAATAACCCACGGGGCCTGCTCATCGACATAACGGTTTGCCATATCTGCCAGTGACATAATTTCACGGATCGCACGGCTGAACTCACGGCTTGCCCATGCTTCACCAATTTTCTCGCTGGCATCGACAAAGGTCTGATACAGGGCAGGGTCTGCCAGAGTCTCTGACAGCTGACCATTAAAACGTTTGGTAATAAACCCGGCATTGCGTGACGCCAGATTAACCACTTTATTCACGATGTCAGCATTTACCCGCTGGACAAAATCTTCCAGGTTCAGGTCAATATCGTCAATGCGTGAAGAGAGTTTAGCCGCATAGTAGTAACGCAGGCTGTCGGCATCCAGGTGTTGCAGCCAGGTACTGGCTTTAATGAAAGTCCCCCGCGATTTTGACATTTTAGCGCCGTTAACCGTCACATAACCGTGTACAAACAGGTTATCCGGTTTACGGTACTGGCTGCCTTCCAGCATGGCCGGCCAGAACAGGCTGTGGAAATAAACAATATCTTTACCGATAAAATGGTACAGCTCGGTAGAAGAATCTTTCTTCCAGTATTCGTCAAAATCCAGATCACCGCGTTTATCACACAGATTTTTAAACGACCCCATGTAACCGATAGGCGCATCCAGCCAGACATAGAAATATTTACCAGGGGCTCCGGGGATTTCGAAACCGAAATAAGGCGCATCGCGGGAAATATCCCACTGTTGCAAACCGGAATCGAACCACTCCTGCATCTTATTAGCGACCTGTTCCTGCAGCGCACCGGAGCGGGTCCAGGTTTGCAACATGGCAGAGAATGATGGCAGATCAAAGAAGAAATGCTCTGAGTCACGCATTACAGGTGTTGCACCGGAAATCACCGATTTCGGTTCAATAAGCTCGGTCGGGCTGTAGGTTGCCCCGCAGACTTCGCAGTTATCGCCATACTGATCGGCAGCTTTACATTTAGGACAGCTGCCTTTTACGAAGCGATCCGGTAAAAACATGCCTTTTTCCGGGTCATATAACTGGGAGATGGTACGGTTTTTAATAAAACCGTTCTCTTTCAGCCGGCCATAGATTTGTTCAGACAGCTCGCGGTTTTCTTCGCTGTGGGTTGAGTGGTAGTTGTCATAGCTGATATTAAACCCGGCGAAATCCGTCTGATGTTCCCGGCTCATATCATCAATCATTTTTTCCGGAGCAACACCCAGTTGCTGCGCTTTGAGCATGATTGGAGTACCGTGGGCATCATCAGCACAGATAAACCACACGGTATTGCCACGCATTCGCTGGTAACGTACCCAGATGTCTGCCTGGATATGTTCCAGCATATGCCCGAGATGGATAGATCCATTAGCGTACGGCAGAGCGCACGTTACCATTATTTTTTTTGCGACTTGAGTCATAGTTTGCGTAGCTTTCTGTTGGTTTGGAAAAGAACATAGAATGGTAACCGAAGGCACCGTTAACGTAAACAAGTGGCGGGTGATAATGCTTATCCGGTGTCGCCGTTACGCCGGCCATTCTGCTAGGATAGAGACTGATTGATTTTTTTACGTTGTTTTAACAATGCATCGTTACAAGGAGAAGGGATGATGTCAGATGCCCGTCAGCATCACTCACCGGAAATATTGCGCCAGCAGGTCAGCGCCGTATTACAACGCTTTGAACACCCGACACTGCAACAGGATCTGATTCGGCTGAAAGCTGTCCGCCATGTGGCTTTGCTGGATAATATACTGCATATAGAAATAGTGATGCCCTTTGCCTGGCAGTCAGCATTTGAGGCGTTACAACGCACCGCTCAGCAGCAATTACTGCAGCTGAGCGGTGCACAGGGCATTGAATGGCGACTGAGTTGTGATATTGCCACCCTGAAACGGGTAAAAAATCAGCCCTCCAGCCACGGGGTAAAAAATATTATTGCTGTCAGTTCCGGAAAAGGGGGAGTAGGTAAATCATCCACGGCGATTAATCTGGCACTGGCCTTACAGGCAGAAGGCGCACGGGTCGGTTTGCTGGATGCTGATATTTATGGCCCGTCGGTACCCCTGATGATGGGGACCGAACAACAACGGCCCTCCTCACCGGATGGTAAGCATATGGCACCGGTGATGGCACACGGTCTGGCGACCAATTCAATAGGTTACCTGGTCACGGAAGAAAACGCGATGGTCTGGCGCGGGCCGATGGCCAGTAAAGCGTTGTTGCAATTACTGAATGAAACCCTGTGGCCGGATCTTGATTATCTGATCATCGATATGCCCCCGGGAACCGGTGATATCCAGTTAACACTGGCACAAAATATTCCGGTGACTGCGGCCCTGGTGGTTACCACTCCGCAGGATGTGGCCTTACTGGATGCCCGTAAAGGGGTCGTGATGTTCAACAAAGTTGATGTGCCGGTGCTGGGGATCATCGAGAATATGAGCCAGCATATTTGCAGCAACTGCGGGCACCATGAAGCCATTTTCGGCACCGGCGGCGCAGAAAGGCTGGCTGAAGAGTATGGTATTACTCTGTGCGGGCAAATCCCGCTGCATATTTCGTTACGTGAAGATCTGGATGCCGGGCTGCCGACGGTGACCCGTCAGCCCGACGGTGAGTTTACCCGGCGATATCGGCAGATCGCCGGTGGCATTGCTGCCGGTTTGTACTGGCAGGGTGAGGTTATTCCTGCCGATATCAGCTTCCGCGCCCTGTAAGCGAATGTTGCGTCCGGCACCAGTGGAAAGTCACGGCTGGCGCGGGTAATGCATCAGGATATAGTCACCTTCTTCTCCGCAGCCGGTGGCAATCTCCTGCCAGCCGTGTCGGTGATAAAAACGGCGGGCGCGCTGGTTTACCGCCATACATTTGAGGCTGCCAGTGGCGGTGAATCGCCGGCAGACATCCTGTAATAAGGCTGTGCCAATTCCCTGCTCCTGACAGGACGGGCTGACAAACAGGCTATGTAAAAAATTATCCACTACAGCACAGGATGAAAATCCGGCCCGCTGTTCACCGTCCATGGCAACCCGCACTTTTTCGCCAGTAATTAACCGGTCAAAATCTTCCAGTTGCCAGTCTTCACCTTTCAGCCAGTGCCAGTTTGCACGGCGGCTGGCGAGATATAACGTTCGCAGAAAGGGACGATCAGCCTCATCATAATCACGAATGATGACTGGCGCAGAGTGGCCCATAACAGACTCCCATGGGGTAAATTCAGGTGACCAGTTCAGCACAATGCTGAGCGCGGGGTTAATAGATTTTAGTTATCAAATCGATAATAACAGAGTATTAGCCGCTGCCCGCTAAAGAGGTTACTTTGGCATCCTACTTTTACGGAGGGGCAACTGATGTCAATTATCAACACTAAGATCAAACCGTTTAAAAACAGCGCATTCAAAGAAGGTCAGTTTATCGAACTGACAGAGAAAGATACGGAAGGTAAGTGGAGTGTCTTCTTTTTCTACCCGGCTGATTTTACTTTTGTCTGCCCGACCGAACTGGGTGATGTGGCAGATCACTATGATGAGTTTCGTAAACTGGGTGTCGATATCTACTCTGTCTCCACGGATACCCATTTTACCCACAAAGCATGGCATGGCAGCTCTGAAACTATCGGCAAAATCCGTTATGCGATGATCGGTGACCCGACCGGAGCACTGACGCGTAATTTCGAAATTATGCGTGAAGAACAGGGACTGGCAGATCGTGGCACCTTTATTGTTGACCCGGAAGGGGTCATTCAGGCGATCGAAATTACCGCAGAAGGCATCGGTCGTGATGCATCTGACCTGCTGCGTAAAGTAAAAGCAGCCCAGTATGTGGCAAGCCATCCGGGTGAAGTCTGCCCTGCAAAATGGAAGGAAGGGGAAGCGACACTGTCTCCTTCATTAGATCTGGTCGGTAAAATCTGATCAGTGCGCCAGCCAGGGGTTTGTTTTTTCACGGGTGCTGAGGCACCCGTTTTTCTGCCAGGGAGATCACCATGCTCGATAATACATTAAAACATCAACTCAGCGTTTATCTTGAAAAATTAACCCGTCCGGTAGAGCTGATTGCGACTCTGGATGACAGTAACACCTCCGGCGAAGTGCGGGAATTACTGGAAGAAATTAGCGGGTTATCAGATAAAATCAGTTTGCGGCTGGATGACAGCCTGGCAGTTCGTAAACCCTCTTTTATGATTTCAGCCCCCGGCCAGAACCATGGTCCGCGGTTTGCCGGTTCTCCCCTCGGCCATGAGTTTACTTCGCTGGTACTGGCTCTTTTACAAACCGGCGGTCATCCATCGAAAGAGAGTCAGGCGCTGCTGTCTCAGGTGGCAGCGCTGGATACTGAGCTGAATTTTGAAACCTATTATTCACTGTCCTGCCATAACTGTCCGGATGTGGTACAGGCGCTTAACCTGATGGCGATCCTCAACCCCGGGATCAGCCATACGGCGATAGATGGCGGCGTTTTTCAGCATGAAATAGAACAACGTGAAGTGATGGGGGTGCCTGCGGTATACCTTAATGGTCAGAGCTTCGCCCAGGGGCGCCTGAGTCTGAGTGAGATCGTCAGTAAGGTCGATACCAATGCCGGGAAAAAAGCAGCCGAATCCCTGAATCAGCGTCAGCCCTACGATGTGTTGATCGTTGGCAGCGGTCCGGCTGGTGTGGCAGCGGCTATCTATGCGGCGCGTAAAGGGATCCGTACCGGGTTACTCGGGGAACGTTTTGGCGGGCAGCTATTAGATACGGTAGATATCGAAAACTATATTTCGGTACCCAAAACCGAAGGCAGTCAGCTGGCGGGTGCGTTGCGGCAGCATGTGGCTGATTATCAGATTGATGTTATTGAAGCACAGACTGCCAGCCAGTTGTTACCGTCCGCGGCACCGGGAGGGCTGCATTCAGTAGCCACAGTCTCCGGGGCAACCCTGCAGGCAAAAGCCGTTATCCTGGCAACCGGTGCCCGCTGGCGTAATATGAACGTACCGGGCGAAGAGCAATACCGGACGCGCGGTGTGACCTATTGTCCGCACTGTGACGGCCCTTTATTTAAGGGAAAACGGGTTGCCGTGATCGGCGGAGGAAATTCCGGGGTGGAAGCGGCGATTGATCTGGCAGGGATCACCAGCCATGTCACTTTGCTGGAATTCGCAGCAGAATTGAAAGCCGACCAGGTACTGCAGGAGAAACTGCGCAGCCTGAAAAATGTGGAAGTCATCCTTAATGCACAGACTCTGGAAGTTACCGGTGATGGTAAGCAGGTCACCGGCTTGCAATATCAGCATCGTCAGACGATGGAACAGCAGGGGCTGGCAGTCTCCGGTATTTTTGTGCAGATTGGTTTGCTGCCAAATACCCAGTGGCTGGGTGACTCTGTGGCGCGTAACCGGTTTGGTGAAATTGATATCGATACCAAATGTGCAACCAGCCAGCCGGGTATTTTTGCCGCCGGTGACTGTACGACTGTCCCCTATAAGCAGATTATTGTTGCCAGCGGAGAGGGGGCTAAAGCATCACTGAGCGCCTTTGATTATCTGATCAGAACCTCACCTGTATCTGAATAAGCGTTACCCTGAGCAGGCTATTCTTTATCCGCCAGCCTGCTCACAGTCCGCGGATTTAATATAATCAGCATTATACAATGATGAATTATATATATTAATTACACTTCATATTTCGCACATTATTAATCATTTCCTTCATTATCAGCCCGCTTAATTAACTGTTTCTGATAACATCTGATATATTTTTTCTTATAATTCATTCTTTTTATTTATCTGTTAAGAATTAATAAATTTAAATTAATTTAAATGTAATATTTTAATTTAAAATATTATATTTGTTAGCACGTTATGCTGATAAGTTATTTAACGGCTGCCGCATAATTTCAGCCACTTTACCGCGGTATTTATTTATTATTTCTGGCAATGGCAGATCGTAAAAACAATGAAAATCAGATATCTGGCCCTGGGGTTATTGGCTATTCCCGGCATATTTACCGAATCTTTTGCAGCCACGCCCCGGGACCTTAGCTCCCTGTATCAGCTTCCGGAATCCAGCCAGATACCGGCGGCAGATAACCGGCTGAATAGTCAGCCCCCGACGCCTCCGGCAATTAAACACTATGATCGCTGGTTCCCGTTGCTTGGCGATAAAGCAGTACAAATGGGATATGAATTACCGGAACCTTTTGGTATCGGTATTAATTATATGAACATTCGCCAGAATATCAGTGTTGACTCGATTAATTTTAGCGGACTTGGCCTGGGAAAACTCAATTTCCCATCCAACCTGTTTAATATAGATGCCAGTAAAACCCGGCAATACAGTAAAACGACGACTCTGCGGCTGGATGCCTGGCTGCTGCCGTTCTGGAACCTGTACGGGATTGTCGGTAAAACCCGTGGTCATTCCATTTCAGCGATTGGCGTTGATTCCGACCCCTCTCAGTTTAAAGGGGACTTTCTGAACCAGCTAATCTCCGGTGTGGTGCACAACATGCATAACGCAGGGCAGTTCGATAATCTGAATTTTGAACTTAAGTTTAAAGGCACCACGTATGGCGTCGGGACAGTGCTGGCCGGAGGGGTCGGTGACTGGTACGGGCTGGTGGACTTTAACTATACCCAGACAAGGTTCGATATTCTCGACGGCAGTATTAATGCCTTTACCTTGTCACCGCGCGTAGGTTACCGCTTTACCACTCCGGGGATCCGTGCGATAGGGCTGGAACCCGGAAAACTGAATGTCTGGGTAGGGACCATGTATCAGGATGTTCAGCAGGAATTTAAAGGCAGTCTTAACGATCTGGCGATGCCGGGTTCATTACAGCAATTAATGGCTCTGGCTAACCGAAATGGTAATGGCCGTTTTGATGTTAAGCAGCATTTGCAGTCCCCCTGGAATGTACTGGCGGGCGCACAGTACAGCATTACCCGGCATTTTAATATTGCCGCAGAACTGGGCTTTGCTCAGCGCAACAGCATTATGGTATCCGGAGAGTATCGTTTCTGATGTTACTGCGGCGGCTGAGTGTGCTGATACTGGCTGTAATTCTCTGGCCCTCAGAGGCAGCCGCCGGAATAATCCCCACCCGACAACAGGTTGACCGCTGGCTGGCTCCCCTCGGGGCTAACCGAACGTTTAATCCGGACCAGGGGATCGACTGGGGAATTATGCCGGGCCCCTTCTATACACCGGAGCTGGGCGCCGGGGTGGGGGCGGTGGTCGCCGGGTTATACCGGCCCGATCCCGATGATCATATCAGTCAGAATTCATCAGTCACATTAAGTAGTTACGCCAGCAGCACCGGCGCATTCGGACTGCAGGTCAATAATTACGGGTTTTATGACCAGGACAAGTGGCGATTCTTTGTACAGGGAGAACTAAGCGATACCCCGACATGGTACTGGGGAAAAGGGTTTCGCGCTGGCAGTAATAACCGGAATAAACAGCGCTACGTTGCACGGGAAATCAGCATGATGCCGCAGGTGATGCGGCAGATAGCCAGCCGGACTTATTTCGGGCTGGGCTGGTCGCTGAACAACATGCAGGCCGGATCGGTACATGATCCTCAAAAAAACGGGCCTGCCCTGGAAGCCGACGGGCGCGGAGTGTTCAGTAGCGGGCCACTGATTAGCCTGAGCTATGACAGCCGGGACTTTTTACCTAACCCGCATAAAGGTATTTCAGCCAGCCTGCAATATATCCGCTACAGCCCGCAAACCGGCAGCAATACGCGTTTTGATGCATGGACGGCCCATTTTAGCGCTTACCATGAAATTGATAAAAAACGGGTACTGGCCTGGGAGATCAATGGCGCTTTTACCAGCGGCCAGGTGCCGTGGAATATGCTGCCATCACTGGGGGACAGTGATCATTTCCGGGGGTATTACCCGGGACGTTACCGCGAACGTGATGTTATCAGTACCCAGCTTGAATACCGTCAGTCACTTAGCTGGCGAAACGGTATTGTCGGCTGGATTGGCAGCGGCACTATGGCATCACATTTTTCAGCCGCTGCAGGGCAGCGCTGGTTACCGACCATCGGGGCCGGATACCGGTTTGCGTTTAAACCGGGCGTCAATATCCGGCTGGACTACGGAATAGGTAAAAACAGCAGTGCTTTTTATTTTCAGGCAGGAGAAGCTTTTTGAAAGGATGGATTTACGCGCCGCTGTTAGCGGTATTATTCAGCACATCACCCGTATCCGCCCGTATTGAGATCGGCAGTGATTTTTCCCATATTCCTCAGCAGCAGGCCGCAGAAGCCTGGCCGGTCAGCGTGCCGCTGTCACCGCCTGATGGTCTGCGGCCTTGCTGTGCTTTTGGTTACCGGTTGAAAACGCAACTGCTGGGCGTACCGGTACCTTTTTACCGGATTAATAATGTCGCTGAAACAGATAACCTCGGCAGACATAACTATAACGACAGTCACTGGAATTCATTACTGGCGCTTAGCGGGCTGGGAAAAGAGCATAACGGTATTGTTTATACTCTGCGTGGCGGGTTTATTGATACTGCTCATATTCGTGACAGTGCGGATATGACTTTCTGGTTATTCAGCCAGCTATACCCAAGACTGGGCACCGCCTTTACCCTTTCTCCCGGTGAGGAAGAGCTGGCAAAACGACAAGTGGTTTTCAGGGCATTTACCCCACCGAAGGATCCGGCACAGGCCTATACACTGGCCGTATGGATCGCGGCGACAATTGCCTATGATATTGCAGCCTGGCATGAAGTTGCTCAGTGGTATGGTTTCGAATCAATTCCCGGTTTTTCTGAGGGGATTTCAGCCTTCTCGCCGGAAGATCTCTACTCAAATATGGTCGGGGCCAGGCTGGCGGCGACGTTATTGCTGACCGGACACGGTTTACAGTAAACGTGGTTTTAATCTGGCGATGACGACAATACTGCCACAGGCGTTACACCGTCTCGGCGCGGTCAGTGCCAGCCAGACACGTTTTCATTTTGATATGGTCGATAAATTGTGGTGGGACAGCAGCAAAGCGGTACCGGAAAAGTTCCTGTTGCTGAAACGTAATTATCTGACCGGCAATGACAGGGTACCGACCCCGGTCCCGGGAGAACCGGAAGCCAGTCTGCCCCTGACATTTCCTGCCAGCTATGCCGGTGAGCAAATTAACTCTCTGGCCGAATTACGATTGCTGCCCGGTAAATCGATGGTCAGGCTTCCTGCACCGGAAACATTTTACCGCTGGCAGGATTTTCCTGCGCTGGCAGAGGCGGCACAGAAAAGTGATCAGCGACAGTTGCAAAAAAATAGCGTCGGGAAGCGCTGAACGTCAGCCAGCATCGGCCGGTTATTAAGACGGATTGCAGCTAAAGTCACCCTGCGGTCAGCCCTGCATCTGAAACTGCTATTCGTGAAATGGTCAGAAAAGCCAGCCGGTGGTAACTGTAAAAAATAAGAACGCTCTCCGCCCGCCAGCGGGGCGGAGAGCTAAGCAGAAATCGGCAATAATTATTTCAGTAATCTGACCTTGCAGTTCTTACCTTTGATTTTCAGCTGTTGTAGCTGACGAAACATCTTACTGGCCGCTGCTTTACGAATAGCCACATAAGCATGCATCGCTGACATATCAATTTTACCGACATCATCGGCTGTCAGTCCGGCATCCCCGGTCAGAGCGCCAAGAATGTCACCGGGGCGTATTTTGGCTTTACGGCCACCGTCGATACAGAGTGTTACCTTGTCGGCCTCCAGTGATACTCCGGCAGCAACGGTGAGGTCACCGGCTGACAACCACTGTGGTTTCAGGTCGATATAATCTTCCAGTGCGTTAGCCCGCGTGATCTCTGCCGGGGCGACCAGACTCACGGCCAGACCTTTGCCACCTGCACGGGCGGTACGGCCTATCCGGTGTACGTGAACTTCCGGGTCGAAAGAAAGTTCATAGTTTACGACCATCGGCAGATCTTTAATATCCAGTCCACGGGCAGCCACATCCGTAGCGACCAGTACCCGGCAGCTATGGTTAGCAAAACGTATCAGCACCTGATCACGGTCACGCTGTTCTAAATCACCGTGCAGCGCGGCCACACTGATCCCTTGTTCCGTCAGAGCCTCACAGACTTGCTGACAGTCGCGTTTGGTATTACAGAAAACGACGCAGGAAGAAGGCTGATGGTGGCCGAGTAACGTTTTCAGCAGTGACAGTTTTCCGCCGTGTGAGGCTTCATAAAATTGTTGTTCAATATCCGGAAGTACCGACACATCACCGGTCGTAATACTGACCGGTGAACGCTGGATCCGTGCACTGATAGTTTCAATGCCCTGCGGGTAGGTGGCGGAAAACAGCAGTGTCTGACGTTTGACCGGCAGATAGCCGATAATATCATCAATCGCTTCACTGAATCCCATGTCAAGCATACGGTCAGCTTCATCGAGCACCAGTACGTGCAGTCCCTGAACCAGTAAACTCTGCTTGCGCAGATGTTCCTGAAGACGTCCCGGCGTACCCACCACAATGTGAGGAGCATGGGCCAGAGATGCCAGCTGATGACCCATCGGCTGACCACCGCACAGGGTCAGAATTTTAATATTCGGAATGTAGCGTGCCAGACGGCGCAGTTCTTTGGTGACCTGATCCGCCAGTTCACGGGTCGGGCATAACACCATTGCCTGAGTGGTAAACTGCGAAGCATCTATTTTCTGTAACAGGCCGATGCCGAAGGCGGCTGTTTTTCCGCTCCCGGTCTTTGCCTGCGCACGGACATCATGGCCCTGTAAAATAACCGGTAACGCCTCAGCCTGTACCGGCGTCATAGCCGAATAACCGAGTTCGGTAAGGTTTTCGAGCTGCGCAGCGGGCAGCGACAGAGATGCAAATGATTGGGTCACAGGGTGTACTCTACTCAGACAATTATCAGGGGACGCAGGACTGCCGGGGCTGCGCAGTGATGCAAACAGTACCGTCAGGCTGGATATATAAGCAGACATAATAGCAGAGATCCGCCTGCTTCGGCAGAGCTAAAATAATTTCGCCGCGACGGAATTATAGTTGTGACTTGCGCGGCGGCAGAGAGTTGCCTTACCCTGTACGACGTATGATGACTCGGGGTGCCGGTTATGGCTGAGAAACACCCGTTGAACCTGAACCGGATAATGCCGGCGGAGGGAAGTCTGATACTGCTGTATGCGGTATCCGTTTCCTGATGCCCGTCAGGAGCGTTGAAATGTCAGTGGTTTATTCTTCTTTTTCTGCCCGTGAAGCTTCCGCCTCACGGCATCTCTATGGGGTGACCCCGCCGCTGGTGCATTGTATGACCAACCAGGTGGTACAGTCACTGACCGCCAATATATTGCTTGCCAGCTCAGCGTCTCCGGCCATGGTCATTGATCTGCAGGAAGCGCCGGTGATGGCGGCGCATGCGTCAGCACTACTGATTAATGTCGGTACCCTGACCCGCGAGGCAATCCCCGCGATGCAGGCCGCTGTGGAGTCCGCCAACCGCGCCGCAGTTCCCTGGACACTGGACCCGGTCGCGATGGGAGTATTACCACTGCGCAGCGATTTTTGCCGGCAGTTGCTGGATTTTTCTCCGGCGGTGATCCGCGGCAACGGTTCTGAAGTTCTGGCACTGGCGGGGGCCGGAAAAGGCGGGCGGGGGATGGACAGCAAGGATGATTCATGCCGGGCAGTGAGCGCGGCGGTACAGCTGGCGGCAGATCAGAACTGTATTGTGGTGGTATCAGGGGCGACTGACTATGTTACCGATGGTCATCTTGTCCTGACGCTGACAGGAGGGTCCCCGTTAATGACGGCCGTGACCGGTACTGGCTGCGGGTTATCAGCCCTGGTGGCAGCATTCAGCACGTTGCCCGGCAACCGGTTATATCATGTGGCGACAGCCTGCTGGCTGATGTCACAGGCTGCTGAACAGGCAGCACAACAGTCCCGCGGGCCCGGCAGTTTTTCAATCGCGTTAATCGATGCTCTCTGGCAGCTATGCCAGACCCATCGACAGGAGGGACAAGACAATGCGGCGAATTAATGCATTAACTATTGCCGGAACGGATCCCAGCGGTGGGGCGGGTATTCAGGCTGATTTAAAAACCTTTTCTGCGCTGGGCGCCTACGGTACCAGTGTGATTACTGCCCTGGTCGCCCAGAATACCTGTGGGGTACGTTCAGTCCGGGCGGTGGCGGCGGATTTTGTGCGCGAACAACTTGCCGCAGTGATGGACGATATTCGTATCGATACCCTGAAACTGGGTATGCTGCATAACGCAGAGATTATCCGTGCTATGGCTGATGATTTGAGTCACTGCACGGTTCCCTGGCGGGTACTGGATACGGTTATGCTGGCCAAAAGCGGCGATCCTCTGCTGGATCCTCAGGCTGTGAGTCTGTTGCGGGATAAACTGTTACCCCGGATGTCGCTGATCACCCCGAATCTCCCGGAAGCTGCTGCCTTGCTGGGATGCCGTGAAGCAGTCAGCGAGCAGGAAATGCTGTTGCAGGCGCAAAAGTTACTGGAAACCGGATGCCAGGCCGTTTTAATCAAAGGCGGGCATCTGGGCGGAGAAGAAAGTCCGGACTGGCTGGTCAGTGACGGTTTTCAGAAACGTTTTACCACCCTGCGGATTAACACCCGTCATACCCACGGTACCGGATGCAGTTTATCGGCGGCGCTCTGTGCACTACGGCCCCGTTATCCGGACTGGGCGGCAACCGTGGATGCGGCTAAGCAGTGGCTGTGCGGGGCGATAGAAATGGCCGATACATTACAGGCAGGTAAAGGTAACGGCCCGGTACATCATTTTTATCGCTGGTGGTGATCACGCTTGTTGCCGGTGGCTCAGCAGCGGGCACTCTTCCGGCAGCCTGCAGCGCACTGCCTGTGGCAGTAGTTCCATCCGGAAGTGCTCGCCACTCAGGGGTTCACCGTCAAGGTTAAATGTCATCGGGTGACGGGCTTTAATCTCCAGTGAACGACAACGGGCGCTGGTTATGGCGGGGTTATCGCTATTCCCCGTCAGGTTATGGACAATGCCCGGCAGCCATTGCTGCGCCGTAACGATGCTGATATCCATCAGACCATCGTTGATAAATGCGGAAGGGCACAAACGCTGCCCGCCCCCAGCCTGACGGCCGTTACCGATACCGATCACCAGGGCATCGCCCTGCCAGTGAAAGGTTTCGCTGATAATTTCACAGTGATCTGCTTTCAGGGTGTCCATACGCAGCAAGCCATGTATCACATAAGATACACCGCCGAGTGCGGCTTTCAGTTTATCCGGGGTTTCGGTGGTGATTCTGGTGCCGAAGCCACCGGTCGCCATATTGATAAAATAACGCTGCCGGTTGACGGTCACGATATCAACTGCCGATACAGTTCCACTGACAGCCAGTTGTAATGCCGGTGCCATCTGTTCAGGGATACCAGCGCTGCGGGCAAAGTCATTCGCTGTGCCCAGAGGCAGGATACCGAGAACCGGACGCTGTGCCGGTGGCAGTTGTGCCAGGCAACTGACCAGTTGATTAATGGTGCCGTCACCGCCTCCGGCAATCACCGTATCTGCCTGCAGGCTAAGGGCTTCCTGCAGATAGCGTTGTGTATCTCCCGCCTCCCAGGTGACCCGTACCTCGATCTGATACCCGCCGGCCCGCAGATCTATGACTGCCTGACGTAACTGCTCATTAGCGGCACTCTTTCCGTTAAGGATCACAACAGCTTTGCTGGTGGAATTCATGAATTTTTTCCCGGCACTGTAAACAGACTACCGGAATTTATAACATAAAAGCGCGGCAGGCTTCACTGGCGACAGGCTGAAAAAAAGAAACCCGCCGGGGGGACCTGGCGGGTAAATAAGGTGGATTCTGAGGTAATCAGACAGTCTTTATCCTTTTTTATAATGGGGCTATTTTAGCCGCAGGCTCAGCAGATAACTGTGATCTGATTCTAAATAGCGAAAAGTTATGCCTGTACTGCGTGGCTGTGTGGTGCCTGAGTTGTCGACCCTTCCGGCAGATTTCGCAGTAACAGAGCGTAGTCGAGGCTGATATCCTGTGGTACCAACAGCCATACCTTATGGCCATCTCCCGGGGCGACCGCAGCGGGTTGCCGTTTGGCTGTTTGCATTTCCTGCAGAGTGAAAGTCAGGTTACCGGCAGGTGTCATGATTTCTAAACAGTCGTGCAGCAGAAATTTATTTTTTACCGCAACTTCCGCATAGTCACCCTGGCGCTGGCCGGTGAATTCACCGACAAATTGCTGCCGGTCAGAGACAGAATATCCCTGCTGATAATTCTGGTAACTGTCATGGGTATGGCGGCGCAGAAAACCCTCGGTATAACCGCGGTGTGCCAGCCCTTCCAGTGTCTGTAACAAACTGGTATCAAAAGGCTTGCCTGCCGCAGCATCATCAATCGCCCGGCGATATACCTGTGCGGTGCGGGCACAATAATAAAACGATTTGGTGCGGCCCTCGATTTTCAGCGAATGAACGCCCAACTGACTCAAACGTTCGACATGGGCCACGGCTCGCAGATCTTTTGAATTCATAATATAAGTGCCGTGTTCATCTTCAAAAGCACTCATCGGCTCCTGCGGCCGCATTTTTTCGGTGATAAGGAAAACTTTGTCGGTGACTGGTCCGCTGCCAAGAGTCGGTTCAGCCTGTTTAACCGGAATCGGCGGGTATTTTTCGACGATATTACCGTTCAGATCCTCTTTACCTTCTTCCATCCGGTAATCCCAGCGGCAGGCATTGGTACAGGTTCCCTGATTAGGATCGCGTTTGTTCAGATATCCGGATAACAGGCAACGACCCGAATAGGCCATACATAACGCGCCATGGACGAAAACTTCCAGTTCCATTTCCGGTACCTGAGCGCGAATTTCGCCGATTTCTTCGAGAGATAACTCACGGGATAAAATAACCCGGCTAAGCCCCATCTGCTGCCAGAAACGAACCGTAGCCCAGTTAACAGCATTGGCCTGTACTGACAGATGGATAGCGATGTCGGGAAAGGCTTCACGCACCAGCATAATCAGCCCGGGATCGGACATAATCAGTGCATCCGGCTGCATATCCACCACCGGTTGCAGATCACGGATAAAGGTTTTCAGCTTAGCGTTGTGCGGCGCAATGTTGACGACCACATAAAACTTTTTACCGAGGGCATGAGCTTCCTGAATACCCTGCCGGAGATTCTCATGGCTGAATTCATTGTTGCGAACCCGCAGACTGTAACGTGGCTGACCGGCATAGACAGCATCTGCACCGTAGGCAAATGCATAGCGCATATTTTTCAGGGTACCGGCGGGGGAAAGCAGTTCAGGCTTGGACATGGTCATTCTCGTTTTCTGATATCAGGTCAGGACACTCAGTGAGTGTTATCCGGGACGAAAAAATTCGACCCTACAAAAAGAAGGGGAATTGTAGAGGGGGACGCTAACGATGTAAATCACTTCGTGGCAGGATGACGCGGATCAGTGAAGCCGGCTTTTGTCGGCATCCCAGCGATAACCGATACCATAAACAGCACGGATAAAAGTCTGGTCGCTGTCCAGATTTTCCAGCTTACGCCGCAGATTTTTAATATGACTGTCGATAGTCCGGTCGGTAACCACACGATAGTCATCGTACAGCAGGTTGAGCAATTGTTCGCGGGTAAAAACTTTACCCGGTTCCTGTGACAAGGTTTTCAGTAAGCGGAATTCGGCAGGTGTCAGCTCCAGGGGCTGATTTTCCCAGCTGGCCTGAAAACGTCCCGTATCAATCAGCAGCCCCGCAGGCCGGGTATACTGTGCTTCACGGCTTACCAGACAACGCCGCAGAATTATTTTCACCCGCGCCACCACCTCCCGCGGGCTGAACGGCTTACATACATAGTCATCGGCACCAATTTCAAGGCCCAGCAGGCGATCGATTTCCTCACTGCGTGCTGTCAGCATAATGACCGGCAGATCTGAAAACTGACGGAGTTCACGACAAATACTCAGCCCGTCTTTGCCCGGCAGCATCAGGTCAAGGATCATTAAATCGGGTTGCAGCATTTTTAGCTGGTAAATCGCCTCGTCACCACGGTGAATTACAGTGGTGCGGTAACCGGCAGCCTGCAAATAATCCACCAGCAGTTGTGCCAGCTTTGGCTCATCTTCAACGATCATAATATGTGCTGTCTGTAACTGCCCGGTCATAACGGTCGTCCGCCTGAAGTGAAAGGTAATATCACCCTGATAGTAACACCTCCGGTGAGCGAGTGCTGGCTGCTGATTGATCCCTGGTGCGCTTCGGCAATCGCCCGGCAAATAGCCAGCCCCAGACCGGAGCCGCCGCTGGCACGATTGCGGGAATCTTCTGCCCGGTAAAAACGTTCAAAAATATGCTGCTGTTGCTCTGTAGTCAGGCCCGGGGCACTGTCAGAAAACTGCAACAGCCAGTCATTTTCTTGCGCTGTCAGGCGAATCTCCAGGCTGCCGGGAGACCGGGTATAGCGCAGGCTGTTTTCCAGCAAATTGTGGCACAACTGGTTCAGTCTGTTGATATCACCATGGAACGGTACCTCCGGAGGGCACTGGCACTCCAGAGACAGGCCTGCGGCGGTAAAGCGCGGGCGGAACGTTTCTGTAAGACTGGTCAGCAATTCGCTCAGGTCACAGTCCATCATCTGGTAACGCAATGCACCGGCATCGGAGAGAGCCAGCTGGTGGAGATCATCGACCATTTTCTTCAGGATCATGACTTCACTCTGCAGGGATTGTATCGCCTCCGGGGTTAGCTTGCGGACACCATCCTGAATCGCTTCCAGTTCTCCCTGCAATATCGCCAGCGGCGTGCGCAGTTCATGAGAAATGTCAGCCATAAAGGCGCGGCGATTGGTTTCGGTTTTCTCCAGTGATTCGGCCAACTGATTAAAATCACGGGCCAGTTGCCCCAGTTCATCACCGGTGGTGACCTCCACCCGGGTGTTCAGCTGGCCTGCCGCCAGCTGGTGTGTGCCATTGACCAGACGTTTCACGGGGGCCAGTAAGCCCCTGGCCAGCAGCCAGGCAACAATTGCTGCCAGCAGGGTAATTAAACCGACGATGCTCCAGCTGGCTCTTTTCTGTTGCTGGTCAAAGCTGATATCAGTACTGCGGGTCAGTTGTTCCGGAGGTGAACCTAATACCCAGCCGACAATTGTTCCCTGACTGGTAGTGACAGGATGCTCCACCCGTTCGGCGGGGATTTTCTCACGGGGCCCCAGCAGCACCCGATAGTGACTGTCAACGATCCAGAAGGGCGTCCGCCAGCCGGGTTGCGGGTAATTACTCTGTTGCTGGTTCTGTTCCAGGGAATGAAGCAGAGTGTAAATCATGCGGTTATTATTCCGCATAAAGTCCCAGTTGCCGTGCTGTTCATATTGTTCTGCCAGCGCCTCACTGAGCAGGTTCAGCCGCTGTTCATTACTTTCGCGGATATAATCGACAAAGCCGTGTTCAAAGCTGATCCTGACCGCCCAGTGCATGGTGACCAGTACCAGTAAACAGGTGGCAAATAGAGTGATGAATAGCTTACTGCCGATAGTAAAGGGCCAGCGGTATTTCATAATGGCTTACCTGATTTTTTTAACTGGCTGTTACGGCTGAGGCCGGCAGGGATAAACCAGAACACGGCGACAGGCAGCCACAGGAAAATACCGATAGCTACCCACAGATAACTAAAGGTACTGAGCATCGCAGCCTTGTCAGTGACCTGGCCGCCGCTGAAGGCTGCCAGCAGTAATCCGGCCAGGCTGACCCCGGTACTCATCGACAGTTGCATCACCATCGACAACAGACTGTTACCGGAGGATGCCAGCGTATCGGGTAATTCTTTCAGGGTCAGGGTATTCATGGTGGTAAAACGTATCGAGTTGACACCGCCGAGCAGGAACAGCAGTAACGGTAATCCGCCCTGCAGGTTGAATTTTATCAGTAATGGCAGCAGCAGGACGATCGTACCCAGCAACAGGGTCGCGCCGGTCAGGGCGTTACGGTAGCCAGCCCGGTTTACCAGCCGTACTACCACGCGTTTTATCAGCATACTGCCGACGACCATCGGAATCATCATCAGCCCGGCATGAAAAGGGCTGTAACCCAGTGCCAGTTGTAAGAAGAGTGGCATTACAAAGGGCAGCATACCACTGCCGGTACGGGCCAGCATACTGCCAATCAGTCCTGTCCGGTAGACCCTGTTTTTGAATAAATCGAGGCTGAACAACGCATTATCCCGGTGACGGGCATAACAGGGATACCACAGCAGACAACCGATGCCGCAACTGAGCAACAGCCACGGCCATACCCCCTGTCGCGTGATTGTCCATTGATGGCTCTCCAGAGCCAGCGTCAGGGTTGCCATCGGAATTGCCAGCAGCAGAAATCCCCCGAAGTCGAAACGGCGGGGTGGCAAACGGTAATTGGGCAGTAATTTCAGGGTGGCGATAATGCCGATAATACCGACCGGCAGATTGATCAGAAAAATCCAGTGCCAGCTGGCATATTCGACCAGTATCCCCCCCAGCGTCGGGCCAGCCAGCGGCCCCAACTGGCCGGGTAAGGTGACAAATGTCATTGCCGCCATATATTGGGCCCGCGGAACAATTTTCATCACCGTCAGCCTGCCCACCGGAACCATCATTGCTCCGCCGATGCCCTGCAGGATCCGTGACAGAATTAGCTGGTCGGTGTTTGCAGATAAGGCACAACACAGGGAGCCCAGGGTAAACAAACTAATCGCTCCGCAAAATACGTTACGCACCCCACAGCGGTCAGATAACCAGCCACTCAGGGGCAACATCACGGCGACCGTAAGTACATAACAGACAATCACCATATGCATATTCAACGGACTGGTGCCCAGAGCTTTGGCCATTGATGGCAACGCCGTATTTACAATTGTGGTGTCCAGTGACTGCATAAAAAAACCGACAGCGACAATCCATAACTGCCAGCGTACCGATACGGGGTGTGGCGGGGCATCGGCGTGGGCGGTTTTATTCATTCGTCTGTTTCCTGTGACAGAGCCTGGCGTCTTCTGAGTTTATCCATTATCAGGAACAGCTCCGGGGGGGGGGGGGACAGAGG
>NZ_JAERJP010000006.1 GCF_018257575.1 Tatumella sp. JGM91
CTGGAGCGGGAAACGAGACTCGAACTCGCGACCCCGACCTTGGCAAGGTCGTGCTCTACCAACTGAGCTATTCCCGCGCCGGTAACGTATAAAATTCTTCATCGTTACGGGGTGCGAATTATACGAGAATAATTTCCCTGCGCAAGCCCCGCAGATGATATTTTTCGTCTATCCGTGCTGACTGCTGGTTTAATCGGCAAATTGCTGAGTAATCCGCCTGTTTTCAGAGTTTAAGAAAATTTTCGCGGTAATAACGCAGCTCAGCCACCGATTCACGGATATCGTCCAGTGCCTGGTGGGTCCCTGTCTTTTTAAAACCCGGCAGAATTTCAGGTTTCCAGCGCCGCGCCAGCTCTTTTAATGTGCTGACATCAATAGCGCGATAATGGAACCATGCTTCAAGTTCCGGCATATATTTATATAAAAAACGGCGGTCCTGGCCGATACTGTTACCGCAAATAGGTGAAGCGTTCGCCGGTACCCACTGCTTCAAAAACTCCAGTGTTGCCAGCTCAGCAGCACGGTCATCGTGATTGCTGTTTCTGACACGTTCAACCAGCCCGCTCCCCGTATGGGTACGGACATTCCAGTCATCCATCAGGGCAAGCTGCTCATCTGACTGACGGACCGCAATAACCGGCCCTTCCGCCAGAATATTCAGGTCAGCATCGGTGACCAGGGTAGCAATTTCAATTACCCGATCCCGTTCCGGATCCAGTCCGGTCATTTCGAGATCGATCCAAATCAGGTTATTTTCCCTTGCTGTTGCCATGCTTATCTCTCACCGTTGCTAAAATCGTCTATTGATGACTATTAATGGTATCATAGCCGTTTTGTACCGTCGGGCGAAGTCCGGCACAACATGAGAGGAAGTGTGAGCAAAAATAAACTGTCAAAAGGTCAGCAACGCCGTGTCAATGCTAACCATCAGCGACGCCTGAAGCCACGTGTTGAGAAAGCGGAGCCGGATGACAGCCTTTTTGGTGAACCGCAGGAAGGTATCGTCATCAGTCGCCTGGGGATGCATGCCGACGTGGAAGACCACCAGGGAAATACCCTGCGCTGTAATCTTCGCCGTACTCTCCGTTCACTGGTCACCGGCGACCGTGTGGTCTGGCGTGCGCCGAAAAGCGGTACGGGGAAAGGTATTGTCGAAGCAGTACATGAAAGGACTTCGGTACTTAACCGTCCCGATTATTATGACGGCCTGAAACCTGTTGCCGCGAATATTGACCAGATAGTCATTGTGTCGGCTATCCTGCCAGAATTATCGCTGAATATTATTGACCGTTACCTGATTGCCTGCGAAACCCTGAATATCGCGCCATTACTGGTGCTCAACAAGACCGATTTACTGGACGAAGAAGCACGTCATTTTGTTGACCAGCAAATGGATATCTACCGCAATATCGGTTATCAGGTACTGATGGTATCCAGCCATAACCAGCAGGGGTTACAGCCTTTAGAGCAAGCGCTCACTGACAGAATCAGTATTTTTGCCGGACAGTCCGGCGTCGGGAAATCCAGCTTACTGAATACCTTGCTGGGACTGACAGTGGCTGGTGAAAATGAAATCCTGACCAACGAAGTCTCTGATAATTCAGGTCTGGGGCAACATACCACCACCGCAGCACGATTGTATCATTTTCCGAAAGGCGGCGACGTTATTGACTCGCCGGGAGTCCGGGAGTTTGGTCTCTGGCACCTCGATGCAGAACAAGTCACCCGCGGATTCGTCGAATTCGCTGACTATATTGGTCACTGTAAATTCCGTGACTGTAAACATGATACAGATCCGGGCTGTGCTATCCGCCAGGCAGTAGAAGACGGCAAAATTAATGAAATCCGCTTCGACAGCTATCACCGGATTCTGGAAAGTATGGCTTCAGTGAAAGTCAGAAAAAATTTTTCTGTCAGTGAGGACTGACTGACATAGCGGCGGGTTTCGCCATCTCATTAAGGCATCGCTCGCGTTCGCCTTTTTTATTTTAAACGTCGTGATTACGCCAGGAGGCAAAATGCTGGAACGAATCAAACTTGGCATTAACGCAATTTTACCCAAAAAACAGTTAACCGAACTGGCCGGGTGGGCAGCAAGCCGTCGTGGTGGCTGGCTGACCCGTACTCTGATTGATATTTTTGTCTGGTATTACAAAGTTGATATGTCAGAGGCTGCACAGAAGAACACCTCTGCCTACCCGACATTTAATGATTTCTTTGTCCGCCCCCTTAAAGAAGGTGCGCGGCCTGTCGATAATAACCCGAACCACCTGATTCAGCCCGCCGATGGTGCTGTGAGTCAGGCCGGACGGATTGAAGAAGACCAGATTTTTCAGGCCAAAGGCCATTATTACTCTCTGCAAGCCTTACTGGCGGGTAACGACACGCGGGCTGCCGACTTCCTGAACGGCCAGTTTATTACGACCTACCTTGCTCCGCGCGACTATCACCGTGTTCATATGCCATGTAATGGTATTTTACGAGAGATGGTCTATGTCCCCGGCGATCTGTACTCGGTTAACCCGTTAACTGCACGCAATATCCCGAATCTGTTTGCCCGTAACGAGCGGGTTATCTGTTATTTCGATACAGACTTTGGCCCTATGGCTCAGATTCTGGTCGGTGCCACCATTGTCGGCAGTATCGAAACTGTCTGGGCAGGAACGATTACTCCGCCACGCGAAGGTGTGATCAAACGCTGGCATTATCCGGCAGCGGATGCTGAAGGCGCCGTAGTGCTACTGAAAGGCGACGAGATGGGCCGCTTTAAACTGGGCTCTACGGTAATTAACTTGTTTGCCCGCAATAAAGTTATCTTCAGTGAGTCTCTGGAAGCCGAAACGAAAACCCGTCTCGGCCAGCCACTGGCTACCCCGTATACGGATATCAGCACCGACAGCACTGTCACAGGATAAATCGGAGAACGATAACGTGCGCGCGATTGTGGTTTTACTGCTGGGATTAACGCTCAGTTTTTCACTGTATGCGGCCTCTGTTCCTGATGCAACACAGCTAAAACAGGCACTGGAAGAGGCCAGAAGCGCTAAAATCAGTGCCGCCCAGACCGAGCAGGTACAGTTATTACAGGCTGCACTTGAGTCTATCGATCAGCGCACGGCGTCTCTTGAACAGGCTCGTCAGTATCAGTCTGTTATTGATAATTTCCCTAAACTGTCTAAACAACTGAGGCAGCAAATTGCCTCAGTCACAGATAACCCTAAAACCGTTAACCCGTCGCTTAATAGCAGTGACCTGGAACAGGAAATCCTGCGGGCCAGTAGCCAGTTACTGGAAGAAGGCCGTCAGGCTCAGCAGGAACAGGATCGGGCACGGGAAATCAGCGACTCGTTAACCCAGCTGCCTCAGCAGCAAACAGAAGCCCGCCGAGCTCTGGCTGACAGTGATCGCCGTATCCAGGGTCAGCAAACTGCGGCGACCCGGCTGGGACAGGCCAGAGTCTGGGCCAGAGAGGCCGGAAATGCAGCCAGTAAAGCGCGGGTAAATGAGCTGGAGCTGGCACAGTTGTCTGCCAGTAACCGTCAGGAACTTGCCCGCCTGCGGGCCGAGCTCCACCAGAAAACGATGTCACAACTGGATGCCTATCTGCAGGCATTGCGTAATCAGCTAAATAATCAGCGTCAGCAGGAAGCCCAGCAGGCGCTGGAGCGTACCGAGCAGTTAGCAGAGAACAGCGGCGAACTTCCGCCGGGGATCAGCGAACAGTTCAATATTAACCGTGATCTTTCAGCGGACCTCAATCAGCAGGCCCAGCGTATGGATCTGGTGACCTCCCAGCAGCGGCTGGCGGCTAACCAGACATTACAGGTTCGTCAGGCCCTCAGCACGTTACGTGAACAGTCACAATGGCTGGGAGAGTCCAATTTACTGGGAGAAGCATTGCGGGCACAGGTGGCCCGTTTACCGGAAGTGCCTAAGTCGCAACAGATTGACAGTGAAATGGGAGAGTTACGGGTTCAGCGTCTCCACTATGAAGATCTGCTTAATCGTCAGGCAAGTCTGCATTCACTGACCCAGGAAAACGGTACAGCACTGACCAGTGAGCAGGTAAAGATTCTTGACGCCCAGTTAAAAACCCAGCGGGAATTACTCAATTCACTGATTTCGGGATGTGATTCGCTGATCCTTGAAATTACCAAGCTGAAAGTAGCTAACACACAGCTACAGGATGCTCTGAACGATGTCAAAGATGCCACCCATCGTTATCTGTTCTGGACCGCTGATGTCGGCCCGGTCACTCTGCATTATCCGGTGCAGGTTGCCCAGGACTTATCCCGGTTGCTGTCACTGGATACCTTTGGCCAGCTGGGTAAGGCCTTTATGATGATGTTCACTGCCAGGGAGTCGATTATTCCGGTGGTGGGCGCATTATTCCTGGTGGCGATAAGTCTCAGTTCCCGCCGCCATTACCGGGCCTTTCTGGCGCGCGCGGCCTCTAAAGTCGGTAAAGTAACACTGGACAGTTTCAGTCTGACTGTACGTACGGTGTTCTGGTCGATTCTGGTCGCCCTGCCCCTGCCGGTGCTATGGGCTGCGCTCGGTTACGGCCTGCAACATGCCTGGCCCTATCCTATCGCGGTCGCCATTGGCGACGGGGTAACCGCAACCCTGCCGATATTATGGGCATTTATGATCAGTGCATCGTTTGCCCGGCCTCACGGGCTGTTTATTGCTCATTTCCGCTGGCCGCAGGCCAGTGTGGCCAGAGCAATGCGCTACTATTCGCTGACCGTCGGGGTCATTGTCCCTTTGATCATGGTGCTGATTACTTTCGATAATCTGGATGACAGACAGTTTTCTGCTTCACTCGGCCGCCTGAGCTTTATTCTTATCTGTATCGCCCTGACTGTCGTCACTAATGCCCTGAAACGGGCCGGCCTGCCGCTTTATTTTGACAGGCAGGGCAACAGCGACAATATGACTAACACCCTGCTGTGGGATGTCATGATGGCTATCCCGCCTATCGCAGCACTGGCATCCTGTGTCGGTTATCTGGCAACAGCGCAGGCCCTGCTTGCCCGGCTGGAAAGTTCACTGGGCATCTGGTTTGTACTGCTGGTGATTTATCATATTATCCGTCGCTGGATGCTGATTCAGCGACGCAGAATTGAATTCGACCGTGCACGGCAAAAACGTGCCGATATGCTGGCCAGCCGTGCCCGCAGCGGAGAAGAAGAAAAGGAACACCACGGTTCTGCCACAGAAGCGCCTGACATTGAAGAGCCGGTGGTGGATCTTGATACCATCAGTGCGCAATCACTGCGGCTGGTACGTTCTCTGCTTACCCTGGTCGCTCTGGTATCCCTGATTCTGCTGTGGTCAGAACTGCATTCGGCATTCTCTTTTCTGGAAAATATTCCGTTATGGGATGCCGGTTCAGGGACTGCCGCCGGTGAAACTATTCAGTCTGTGACTCTCGGGGCGGTACTGATTGCCATTCTGGTACTGATTATCACCCTGCAGCTGGTGCGGAATATGCCGGCCCTGCTGGAACTGGCAATATTACAACATCTCAGCCTGACCCCGGGGACCGGATATGCTATTACCACCCTGACCAAATATCTGTTAATGATCATCGGGGTAATGACAGCATTTTCTATGCTGGGAATAGACTGGGCAAAACTGCAATGGCTGGTCGCCGCCTTAGGTGTCGGGCTGGGCTTCGGACTACAGGAGATTTTTGCAAACTTTATTTCCGGCCTGATTATTTTGTTCGAAAAACCGATCCGCATCGGCGATACCGTAACTATCCGTGAACTGACCGGCACCATTTCCCGCATCAATACCCGGGCAACCACCATCACAGACTGGGATCGTAAAGAGATTATTGTGCCAAACCGGGCATTTATTACCGAACAGTTTGTGAACTGGTCATTGTCCGATGCTGTTACCCGTGTGGTTCTGACCATTCCGGCCCCTGCTCACGTTAACAGTGAACTGGTCACCCGGGTGCTGAAACAGGCAGCTGAACGCTGCAGTTACGTACTCAGTACCCCACCGCCGGAGGCCTTTCTGGTCGATCTTCAGCAAGGGATACAGTTATTTGAATTGCGTATTTATGCGGCCGAAATGGGGCACCGCATGCCATTACGTCATGAGCTTCATCAGTTAATTTTGCATGGTTTCGCGCAAAACGACATTGAGATGCCCTTCCCGCCATTCCAGGTGCGGATGGAAAAGGTCGGCAGTGCATTACCGGGCAGCCAGGGAACACCTGCGACCAAAACTTATAAATCAGGCGGACTATAAATTCGGGGAGAGTTACTGGCCCGGAAGAATTCAGGGCCAGTGGCTGTCAGCAGCGATCAACAGGGAAAGCGATCACCTCACTCAGCGATGTGGCTTTCAGTGCCAGCATAATCAGGCGGTCGACCCCCAGCGCAACTCCGGAACAATCGGGCATGCCATACTCAAGGGCTGCCAGCAAAAACTGATCTATCGGTTGTTCAGGCAGTCCCCGCGCGACACGACGCCGGTTGTCCTGCTCAAAACGCTGCCGCTGCTCATCGCCGTTAGTCAGTTCACGAAAGCCATTTGCCAGTTCGATGCCTTTGTAATAGACCTCAAAACGCTCAGCAACACGGTGGTCTTCGGTACTGATTTCGGCCAGTGAGGCCTGTGATGCCGGGAAGTGGTACACAAATGCCGGTTTATCCTGACCAATATGGGGTTCAACACCCAGCATAAATAACAGCTGCAATAGGGTGTCAATATCATCTTCAGATGCGGCTAAATCACCGGCTCCCAGGCTAGCAGCCACCGCCACTAACGCATCTTTATCCGCAGACAACGGATCAATGTTCAGGCAACGAATAAATGCCTGCTGATAAGACAGTGTTTCGCCACTGTCACATTCCAGAATCTGCTGCAGAAGATCATCCACTTCATTCATCAGCCGGTACATATCATAGTGCGGACGGTACCATTCCAGCATGGTGAATTCAGGATTATGATGCCGGCCGGCTTCTTCGTTACGGAAACTGCGGTTCATCTGATATATAGGGCCACTGCCGGCGGCCAGTAACCGCTTCATATGATATTCAGGGCTGGTCATAAGCCACAGGTCACGGCCCTCAGAGGCCCCCGGGCCGACAAACCGGGTACGGAAAGGCACCAGATGAATATCGGTCACCGTTGCCTGGCTCATGGCTGGAGTATCTACTTCAAGGACACCGCGATCTGCAAAAAAACGCCGGATATCCGCCAGAATAGCCGCACGTTTAAGTAGATTAGCTACCGGGGCGCTGGGTTGCCAGGTTGCGGTTTCGTTCATCTGTAGTACTCCTGATCTGACAAAAGGGAGGCAGTCTACATGCATGCAACTTAAACGACAAACAATCTTGTCCTATGACCGGTCTGAATACAGGACAAAAAAGGTGACAGCCGCTCACCCAGCGACCAGCCAGCCGCAGGCCTCCGCCAGCCAGTAAAATTGCTCCGTGAGAGCATAAAGAGAATACAGGGATATTCTGTCAGCGGAGCGGCATAACAACCGGCATCCGTCGAAGATGAACTGATAGCCTGTCAATCCGGCAGTAAAACAGCAGACAACACAGCAGCCATCAGGTGCGCTTTGTCCGCGTTTTATTCAGCGACTCTGGAGATAGCATTACCGAGGTGCGAAACATCCTCACCAAAACCATGAAAGGTATTACATCCGCTCAGGACTGATGTCAGTAAACAGAGTAACAGGATCTGCAGGCTGCGTTTTTTCATTTTCTTCAATCCGTCATGCAGGCGCACCGCTGCGATGCGATGCGCCTGACAGACTTACTTAACGCGTGATACGTATTCGCCGGAACGGGTGTCAACTCTAATGACTTCACCAATCTGAACGAATAATGGTACTTTGACTACCGCACCGGTTGTCAGGGTTGCAGGTTTACCACCGGTACCGGCAGTATCACCTTTCAGGCCGGGATCGGTCTGGGTAATTTCTGCTTCGATAAAGTTCGGCGGAGTGATAGCGATCGGGTTACCGTTCCACAGAGTAACGATACATTCTGCCTGATCCTGCAGCCATTTACCGTTTTCGCCTACAGCTTTCTCATCCGCAGCCAGCTGTTCGAAGGTATTGTTATTCATGAAGTGCCAGAACTCACCGTCGTTGTACAGATAAGTCAGAGTCACATCAACAACATCCGCACCTTCAGCAGAGTCAGTAGACTTGAACGTTTTTTCGATCAGTTTACCGGTCAGCAGACGACGCATTTTTACACGGGCAAAAGCCTGACCTTTACCAGGTTTAACAAACTCACTCGCTTCGATGGCATAAGGTTCGCCATCAAACATAATTTTAAGACCGTTACGAAAATCGTTGCTAGAATATGTTGCCATGAAGGCCCTCGACATATGGATACTGGACTAAGCCAAAAAAATGGCAAACATTGTAACCCTAAATACCCCCTCCAGAGAAGATTGGTTGCATCAACTTGCGGAAGTTGTCACCGAACCTGATGAATTACTGAAACTTTTAAATCTGGAACACCTGCCGGCACTGAGTGCCGGAGCCGATGCACGCCGGTTATTTGCCTTACGGGTACCGCGTGCTTTTATCCGGCGGATGGAAAAAGGCAATCCGGATGATCCGTTATTACGCCAGGTACTGACTCTGCAGGAAGAGTTTATTGTCACCCCCGGCTACAGTACCGATCCGCTGGAAGAGCAGCAAAGCGCGGTCCCCGGCGTACTGCATAAGTACCGTAACCGGGCGTTATTACTGGTCAAGGGCGGCTGCGCGGTGAACTGCCGTTATTGTTTCCGCCGCCATTTCCCTTATCAGGATAATCAGGGAAATAAGCGAAACTGGCGCGCTGCGCTGGACTATATTCGCCAGCATCCGGAACTGGATGAAATTATTTTTTCCGGCGGTGACCCGTTGATGGCCAAAGATCATGAACTGGACTGGCTGATCAGCGAACTGGAGTCAATACCGCATATTCGCCGGCTAAGGATCCACAGCAGGCTGCCGGTCGTTATTCCGGCACGGATTACTGATCGCCTGTGTCAGCGTCTGACCGGCACAAGGCTGCAGGTCATTATGGTGACCCATATTAACCATGCCAATGAGATAGACCAGCCACTGAAAGATGCCATGGGTCTGCTGAAAAAAGCAGGTGTGACCCTGCTGAATCAAAGCGTGTTATTACGCGGGGTGAACGATGATGCCGGGACGCTGGCGGCGCTGAGTAACGCCCTGTTTGACTCCGGCATTTTGCCCTATTATCTGCACGTATTAGATAAAGTTCAGGGCGCTGCACATTTTTATGTCTCTGATGATCAAGCACGACAAATCATGCGCCAGTTGCTGACGCAAGTATCAGGCTATATGGTGCCAAAACTGGCCCGGGAAATCGGCGGGGAGCCAAGCAAAACCCCCCTGGATTTACAACTAAGACAAAACTGAAAGAGAATATTTACTGATCAAACGCAGCTAAACTGCGTCATAAAACCTCTATTATCCCCGCCACGGCTTGTCCGGGGCTGCCAATTGCCCGGACAACGTTGTTTTGTTGCGCCTGTCCGGCACAACGCGAAAAACGATATCTAAGGATAATTTATGAAAAGAACAGTAACTGCCCTGAGCCTGACCTTAGTTTCTCTGCTGACGATTAATGCTGCCAGTGCCGCAGAAAGTTGTGCTGATAAGCGCGCTTCTATCGAGAAAGAAATCAGCTATGCGCGCCAGCATAACAACACCTTTAAACTGGCGGGGCTGCAGAAAGCACTCGATGAAGTGAATACCCATTGTACTGCCGCATCAGTGCGTAACGATGCACAGCAGGCGGTGAGAAAGGCCGAAAAGAAACTGAGCGAAAAACAGAATGATTTGCGGGAAGCTGAACAGGATTTGAACCAGGCCATTGCCCGTGACAACAAAAGCAAAATTAATAAATATCAGGAAAAAGTGACTGAGAAAAAACAGGACCTCGAGAAACTGACCCGCCATCTTGATCAGCTGAATAGTGAACTGAACTCACTGAAATAATACTACTGCGACAGACAGAGGCCCTGCTTCCGTCTGTCCCTGTCGGTGCGCGGGGAAAGTCCCCGCCACTACCGCGACTATTCAGACAGTGTTACGGGCATTTATAAATCTGTCCCGACATTTTTGTCGCCACCGGCACAAAACTGGAGACAATCGACAGTCCCGGGGTGCTGGCACCATAGATCACATTACCGCCCATTTCGGCCGCTTTATTACGCAAGTCATTTGCCGCACCGCGCATGGAACTGCCCCCCTCAGCCCCCTGACCTGATAACCAGTTACTTTGTTCCCCGATGGCATTACCGAGGAATTTACACTGTGCAGAAGGCTGCTCATCGACAAAACGGACACTCTGACCACTGGACGTCAACTGATTACCGGCAGAACTACATCCCGTCAACATTGCAGCAGCCAGAAACAGCCCTGCAGAGATTTTTAAACGCATATTCTTCCTCATTATTTTCGTTATGCCAGAACCGACAACCATGGCAGCATTTAACCAGAGAGAGGGAAATATAATCCGCAATAGTGTTTTACACCATAGCGTCTGACAAATTAAAAAACCAGCCACATAATGCACTGGCACACAATCTCCGTCTGATACGGAGCCTGACTGTTATAACACAAGTTTATGACGAAAAAAAAAGACCCGGATCCAAAGGATACCGGGTCTGCGGATGAACAATGAAACAATCAGACAGCAGCAATGCCCTGACCGACTGCGGTTGTACTTACCCGCAGGTAAGTACAGCCGGTATTACATCATGCCGCCCATGCCGCCCATGCCACCCATACCGCCGGCAGCACCTAAGTCAGCTTTGTCTTCTTTCGCCAGGTCAGTCACCATGCACTCGGTAGTGATCATCAGACCAGCAACAGATGCAGCATACTGCAGCGCTGAACGGGTAACTTTGGTCGGATCCAGGATACCGAAGTCGATCATGTTACCGTACTCTTCGGTTGCTGCGTTGTAACCGAAGTTACCTTCACCGTTCTTCACTTTGTCAGCCACAACAGAAGGTTCTTCACCGGCGTTGTCGACGATCTGACGCAGCGGAGCTTCCATCGCACGCAGTGCCACGCGGATACCCACGTTCTGGTCTTCGTTCTGACCAGTCAGCTCTGCAATCTGTGCAGCGACACGTACCAGAGCAACACCACCACCGGCAACCACGCCTTCTTCAACTGCTGCACGGGTTGCGTGCAGAGCATCTTCAACGCGGGCTTTTTTCTCTTTCATTTCAACTTCAGTCGCTGCGCCGACTTTCAGCACGGCAACACCACCGGCCAGTTTCGCTACGCGCTCCTGCAGTTTTTCTTTGTCATAATCAGACGTTGCTTCTTCGATCTGCTGACGGATCTGAGTCACACGACCCTTGATTGCAGATTCGTCACCGATACCATCAATGATAGTGGTGGTGTCTTTGCTGATAACAACACGTTTAGCCTGACCCAGATCTTCCAGGGCAGCTTTTTCCAGCTCCATACCGATCTCTTCAGAGATAACAGTGCCACCGGTCAGGATAGCGATATCCTGCAGCATTGCTTTACGACGGTCACCGAAGCCTGGTGCTTTAACCGCAGCAACTTTCACGATACCACGCATGGTGTTAACAACCAGAGTTGCCAGCGCTTCACCTTCAACATCTTCTGCAATGATCAGCAGGGGTTTGCTTGCTTTAGCAACCGCTTCCAGTACTGGCAGCAGCTCACGGATGTTAGAGATTTTCTTATCCGCTAACAGGATGAAAGGCTGTTCCAGTTCAACGGCACCGGTTTCCGGTTTGTTAATGAAGTAAGGAGACAGGTAACCACGGTCGAACTGCATACCTTCAACTACGTCCAGCTCGTCCTGCAGACCGGTACCTTCTTCAACGGTGATAACACCTTCTTTACCGACTTTTTCCATCGCCTGAGCAATCAGAGTACCGACAGACTCGTCAGAGTTTGCAGAGATAGTACCTACCTGAGCAACGGCTTTAGAATCAGAACAAGGAACAGACAGGGCTTTCAGTTTTTCAACTGCAGCAACGACAGCTTTATCGATACCACGTTTCAGGTCCATCGGGTTCATACCCGCAGCAACTGCTTTCAGACCTTCGTTAACGATAGACTGAGCCAGAACGGTCGCAGTGGTAGTACCATCACCGGCCGCGTCGTTAGCTTTAGAAGCAACTTCTTTAACCATCTGTGCACCCATGTTTTCGAACTTGTCTTCCAGCTCGATTTCACGCGCAACAGAAACACCATCTTTAGTGATGGTCGGTGCACCAAAAGATTTATCCAGCACAACGTTACGGCCTTTCGGGCCCAGGGTAACTTTTACTGCATCTGCCAGTACGTTAACACCACGCAGCATTTTCACCCGCGCGTCATTACCAAATTTTACGTCTTTAGCTGCCATTTGAGATATTCCTTAAATTTAGTTCGTTGGTGGAATAGATTGCCGGATTACTCGGTTACCACGGCCAGGATGTCGTTTTCTGAAATGATCAGCACTTCCTGGTTATCAATTTTCTCAGTTTTAGCGCCGTAACCTTCGTTGAAAATAACGACATCACCCACTTTCACGTCCAGTGGTTTAACTTCGCCGCTTTCAAGAATGCGGCCATTGCCTACGGCCAGCACTTCACCACGGGTAGATTTCCCCGCAGCAGAACCGGTCAGAACGATGCCGCCAGCAGATTTAGCTTCTACTTCTTTACGCTTGACGATAACGCGATCGTGCAATGGACGAATAGTCATTTTGATAGCTCTCCTTTGAAATGCCCAGTCACTGGTTTATTTAGGTTGAATACCGGCCGTTCAGGCATCGGCTTCATGCAACCAGAGATAGGGTCAGGGGAAGAACCTTTCAAGGGTAAAAAAAATAATTTTTTTAATTTGGATAACAATCACTGTTTCCCATGAGATTGCAGAACAGTCTGCCGCATTATGGGCATAACTGGCCTTCGGGACACCATAAAATGCTGAATTTATCTGTAACCGTAACAAAAAGGGCGGCATTCCGCCGCCCCCGAAAAAACCGTTCAAATCCAGCCCCCCCACCTGCGGGACCAAAGCCAGAGCCTAACGGTTATCTGAAGAGTGATCATCTTTATGTTCGATCACATGCTGGTTTTTACGTTCAAACTCGCCTTCAACGGTAAAACCGCCGTCATTCGCCGCCGCTCCTCCGCCGCGCCAGACTTTCAGGTAAGGCATCACTTTGAGGGTCAGATGTTTTTGTACCGGCGGCAACAACAGCAACAATCCCAGGAAATCAGTAAAGAAGCCCGGCAGGACCAGTAAAAATCCGGCAATGATTAATGACACACTTTTGGTCATTTCGGCGGCCGGATTTTCGTGACGGGCCAGCTTCTCCTGTAACAACATAAAATTCTTCACGCCCTGATTTTTCACCAGCGAAATGCCGATAGCAGAGGTAAAGATCACCAGTATCAGCGTCAGTAATACACCAATAACATGGGCTACCTGGATAAACAGTGAAATTTCTACCCAGGCAAGCAGGAAAAAGAAAATAAACGGTAACCAGCGCACGGCGGTCTCCTGTAAGTAACGCCCGTGCTACAGCAGGGCTGAAAAATCAATAACATCCTCAGGATGATAGTTTGATAGATGGGTATAACAAAAAGTGATTTCAACCATTGCCGGTAAATTCGTTATAACTAACTCTCCGTGAGTCTGTACGCTTTACCGGCCTGCAGTCATTTACAGCCGGCGGCTGTTTTTAGCGGTTATGTTATAAACAAGTGACTATAAAGTGATCTGTGTTGCTTATTTTTTCTGTAAACAGAATATCATCGTGCGGATGAACTGATATACAGATAAAATTCCGGTATCAGTGGTACACAATAAATACTCACACTCTCTGCGGCACACAGCTTTAGTAAGAAAGCACAATAAGAAGGTTATCATGGTTAACAACATTCGTATCGAAGAAGACCTGCTCGGTATGCGCGAGGTTCCGGCGGATGCTTATTATGGAATTCACACGCTACGCGCAATAGAAAATTTCTATATCAGTAGCAGTAAAATCAGTGACATACCAGAGTTTGTTCGCGGCATGGTGATGGTGAAAAAAGCAGCAGCCATGGCTAACAGGGATCTGCAGACCATCCCGCGTCATATTGCAGAAACACTGATTAAAGCCTGTGATGAAGTACTGAATAACGGTACCTGTATGGACCAGTTCCCGGTCGATGTCTATCAGGGCGGTGCCGGTACCTCTGTCAATATGAACACCAATGAAGTGCTGGCCAATATTGGTCTGGAACTGATGGGACATAATAAAGGCGAATATCAATATCTTAACCCGAATGACCACGTCAATATGTGTCAGTCGACCAATGATGCTTACCCGACAGGCTTCCGTATTGCTGTGTATAATTCACTGCTGAAGCTGGTCGATGCTATCAATGCACTGTCTGAGGGTTTTCAGCGTAAAGCCGAAGAATTCCAGACTGTCCTGAAAATGGGGCGTACCCAGCTTCAGGATGCGGTCCCTATGACCCTCGGTCAGGAGTTTCACGCATTCAGCGTGCTGCTGAAAGAAGAGACCCGCAGCATTATGCGTACTGCCGAACTGTTGCTGGAAGTTAACCTCGGCGCAACCGCTATTGGCACACGGCTGAACACCCCGGACGGTTATCAGCCACTGGCAGTGAAATATCTGGCCGAAGTCAGCCGGTTACCGGTGGTTGCTGCCGAAGACCTGATTGAGGCGACCTCAGACTGTGGTGCCTACGTTATGGTGCATTCGTCACTGAAACGGCTGGCCGTTAAACTGTCTAAAATCTGTAATGATCTGCGTCTGCTCTCCTCCGGCCCTCGTGCTGGTCTGAATGAAATTAATTTACCGCAGTTACAGGCCGGATCATCGATCATGCCAGCCAAGGTCAACCCGGTGATCCCTGAAGTCGTTAACCAGGTGTGTTTTAAAGTCATAGGCAACGACACCACCGTCACAATGGCTGCCGAAGCCGGTCAGCTGCAGCTGAATGTGATGGAGCCGGTAATTGGTCAGGCTGTTTTTGAATCCATTTCCATTCTCAGCAATGCCTGCTTCAATTTACTGGAAAAATGCGTTACCGGCATTAGCGCTAACCAGCAGATTTGTGAGTCTTATGTATTCAGCTCCATCGGGATCGTGACGTATCTGAACCCTTATATCGGTCACCATAACGGCGATATTGTCGGTAAAATTTGTGCTGAAACCGGAAAAAGTGTCCGTGAAGTTGTGCTGGAACGAGGTCTGCTGACCAATGCTCAGCTGGATGATATTTTTTCAGTCGAAAACCTGATGCACCCGGTATATAAAGCCAGACGTTATACGGAAGATAACCAGTAATCCCCCGCGGCCTGATGCCAGTGCATCAGGCCCTATCCTGTCACCGTTCAGCTCTTTTCTGAATATTTCTGTTACCCTCTGTCTTCTGTTGCTGCTGAAAAAAAATGCTATCATGCCCCCCTGACTCAGGAGTGAGCAATGAATCCTTGTTCTGCCATTATTGTGTTATGTTCTGCCCCCGACAAGGCTACGGCGACCGCCCTGGCCCGACTGGCCATCCGCCGTAAGCTTGCCGCTTGCGTTAATCTCCTGCCGGGCGTGACCTCGATGTACACCTGGCAGGACCAGTTGGAATGTTCCGAAGAAGTACAGTTGATCTTCAAAAGTGATACGGAACATCAACAGGACTTACTGTCACTGCTGAAACAGGCCCATCCTTATGATGTCCCTGAATTACTGGTGATCCCTGTTCAACACGGAGATAGTGAATACTTGTCATGGTTGCACGCCTCACTCGCCTGATTTTTCTGGCAGTTACATTATTCAGCCTGCAGACGCAGGCTGCCTTATTCGATAATGGCTCATCACCTCGCTTTGTTACGGTGAATCAGGCCTTTGGCTTTGACTTTAGCCAGAATAACAACCGCGTCCTGCTGAAGTGGCAGGTAAAGTCCGGCTATTACCTGTACCGCCAGCAAATCAGTATCGTTGCGGCCAACGCGACTATTGCCAGCATAGATCTGCCACAGGGCCAGCCTCATGAAGATGAGTTTTTTGGTAAAAGCCAGATCTTCCCCGAAGACCTGCAAGTTCCGGTGATACTGAAGAGTACCGGGCCGGCAGCCAGCCTGAAAGTCAGCTACCAGGGTTGTGCAGCAGCAGGGTTCTGTTATCCGCCGGAAACCCGGGAAATTCCCCTGTCACAAATCACGGCGGACAGCCCCTCCCCTGAGCCTGCCGCCAGTGTCCCGGCCACGGCTTCCGGGGCCGGTATACCTTCGTCACGCCTGCCGTTTTCTCCGTTCTGGGCTCTATTGATCGGTATTGGTATTGCCTTCACTCCCTGTGTTTTGCCGATGTATCCGTTAATTTCGGCAATTATCCTCGGTGGCCGTCGCGATATCTCTGCATCACGTATACTGCTGCTGGCCTTCATTTATGTGCAGGGTATGGCGGTCACTTATACGCTGATGGGCATTATTGTGGCCGCCGCCGGATTACGTTTTCAGGCCGCATTACAGAGTCCGCTGGTACTGCTGACACTCTCTGCCGTTTTTATCCTGCTGGCATTATCAATGTTTGGCCTGTTCTCTTTGCAACTGCCGGCATCACTGCAGACACGGCTGGCGCTATTCAGTAACCGGCAAAAAAGCGGCTCTGCCGGCGGCGTATTTCTGATGGGGGCCGTAGCCGGTTTAATTTGCTCCCCCTGCACCACCGCACCTCTTAGCGCAATTCTGCTGTATATCGCACAGAGCGGTAATATGCTGGCCGGTGGCGGGACCCTGTATTTATATGCCCTGGGTATGGGGCTGCCGTTAATTATCGTCACCCTGTTTGGCAATAAACTGTTGCCTAAGAGCGGCCCGTGGATGCAGTCAGTCAAAGAAGGTTTTGGCTTTGTTATTCTGGCGTTACCGGTCTTTCTGATTGAACGTATTGTCGGGGACGTCTGGGGGCTACGGCTATGGAGTCTGCTGGGTGTAGCCTTTTTTGGCTGGGCTTTTGCCCTGAGTCTGAGAAGTCCGAAAGGCTGGGTACGGATATTACAAATTTTATGGCTACTGCTGGCATTAGTCGCGGCGCGTCCGCTACAGGACTGGGCATTTTCTGCCGCGCCGACTAATAACAGCGGAGATCAGTCTCCTGTATTCCACAACATCAGCAACATTGCCGGTCTGCAACAACAGCTGAGTCAGGCACAGGGCAAAATCACAATGGTTGATCTTTATGCCGACTGGTGTGTTGCCTGTAAAGAATTCGAGAAATACACCTTTACAGACCCGCAAGTCCGGCAGGAGTTTGCACAATATCAGCTGGTACAGGCAAACGTTACTGCCAATACCGCACAGGATAATGCGCTGCTGACTCAACTGAACGTGCTGGGGCTCCCGACCCTGCTGTTTTTTAATGCCCGCGGTAATGAAATCCCGGACTCACGGGTCACCGGATATATGAATGCCGGAGAATTTCTGGCACATTTACAGAAGCTTCGCGCTGAATAACATCATCTAGATGCGCCGGCAGTGGCCGGTGCTGCATTTACGGAGGTTAATGTGTCGCAGGAACAGATACTTGAGCAGGTATTACTTTTACTGGAACAACAGGGCCTGGCGGCCGCCGGCAACCTGAAACAGCAATTACAGGCCCGGGGAGCAGAACTCCCTGAACAGACCTCTGAAGAGCTGTTATTACGCGATGCCCTCGACTTTCACGGCCGGCAGATCAGCGAATGGCGCGAACGGATAACACAGGACGAAGCACTGACCAGCAGCCAGAAATTACTGATGCGTTACACTTTGCTTGAGGAACATGTCCGCCGTGGCCGTTTCCCGGGCTGTCTGTTTATTGCTGCCTGCAGTATTTACCCGGCGCCACACCACCCGATACATCAGGTGGCAGAGCAACAAAAACAGGCCTCCTGGCAATATACCCACCGGCAGCTAACCGCCCTGGAACTGGATAATCCGACGATGGTCACCGACCAGCTGGAACTGGTGCTGGAGGGTTGTCTGAGTAAACTACTGGTTAAACGTAATCTTCAGGATATTGCCACCGCCCGCCGGCTGGCAGAAGATATTCTGCAAGTGGCATTGTGCCGCCAGAACGGTGCTCTCAGCTGACCACCGCTTGCCAGGGCTGTTATCTTCAGGCCGCTCTGGTACCCTTAATCAATCAAGGCCCGGGCCTGTCATAATTGCCTGCCGGTAAATAATGGGTCACCATATCCTCCCCCGCTTGCCAGCGATGCAGTAACAAACCCGCAGGTTCCATGATAAAACAAGCTGCTGCCTGTCTGGTAAAATCCGGGGCGGCCTGATGAGAGGTTCCCGGTGCAGAGCACATCAGAGTATTGCCTGAATGGCTGACCATATAACGATCTGCATGATCACACAGCCGTCGAATGCCTGACTACTCAAGCTTTCCGGTCAGTTATTTGCTGATAATTAATCATATAGGTACAGACGTGATCACTGTCAGGTAAAAAGCCTGTGCAAAGACATTAATCGGGATTCCCCGGCAGAATATCTGCCCGTCAGCGCATCTATCCGTGGCGATAGTAAAGTAAAAGTCAGTAAAATAGCCGTTTTCGTATATAAAGCAATCAGTCAGTGCGATTTTAGCATTTCCTGCAGTAAAAAGAGTTGACGCATCAGGGCCATTACGGTTTAATGCGCCCCGTTGCCCGAATAGCTCAGTCGGTAGAGCAGGGGATTGAAAATCCCCGTGTCCTTGGTTCGATTCCGAGTTCGGGCACCACTATTCTGAAAAACCCGCCTCTGGCGGGTTTTTTGCTTTCTGCGCACCGCTGATCCATAAAAGCGGGTCCGGCACACTCGCCTCTTCCCTGAGACTTGATCTGATCTCACCCGTAAACAGTACACATCCGGATTACGCGATGAAGCCCTGAAACTCGCTGAACCTATCGGCATTGTGGCCACAGCACGTGAGCTCAGCCTGTATGAATCTCAGCGCTATGCCAGACGCAGCACACTAAAGAGTGCCCATTCATCTTCCCGGCGTGAGCAGGAAACATCTGTTGAAATTGCCCGCCTTAAGCGTCAACTGGCTGAAAGCCGAAGGTATCCGGGGTGAATGCCTGGTCAGTCAGGAAATAATGCGGGAAACGGCATTTAATTATATCGGGTGTGATTACAATCGCTGGCGTCGTCACAGTGCCTGTGGCGGTCTCAGCCCCGAACCCTCTGAACACCAGAAACCCGCTTAGGGCTATGTCGACATTACGTGGGTAAAATCAAAGATCTGCTTCCGGGAAATCGATAAACCTTCAATGCTCTGTTCTTTTTATCTAAAAAATGGCGCAAAAAATTGAACAGATAACATATTTTCTTGTTCCTGTTAAAGACATGATGGTGCATGCAGCGACTGAGCTGACCTCGCCTTAGCAAAACTGCGAATGGTCGCTTCAGCCAGACTTGATGCAGTATCAACAATTGACAGATGCTGCTGAGGATGGCTTTTAAGTAATGGGCTGATGTCAGTACAGGCAATAATCAGCCCCTGGGCGCCAGCTTCCTGCGCCAGAGAAGTCAGGTTTCGCCACTGCGTTATCACTTCAGGACAGGTAAATCCGTTTTGCTTAATCAGCGCTATCAAATGTGTAGTGATAGCACGTAATGGGTCAGAAGCTACACAGTGCTTTCCCATCAGATGTAAACGCTGCTGATAAAAACCCGCATCAAGCGTAGCCTCAGTAGCAATCACGGCGATGTTCTCCGTTTCGGACGGCAGGCATTCAAGTGCGCAGTCGGCAATGTGCAGGACAGGAATACCGCCGCTGGCCTCCTGCATTTCATTAAAGTAGCAGTGTGCCATATTACAGGGAACCACGATCAAATTGACCCCGGCGTTTACCAGATTGCTAGTGCCATCGCGCAATGCCGCGGACATTGCGGCATCATCAATCACACGGTTAGGGAAAAAAGGAGTCGGCAAGGAAATAATATGCATTTTTGGATAGTCGATATCGAATCTGGCCCCGTATTGCTTTTGGCACTCATCGACCAGCATATCAATAAAAGGCGCTGTGGAACGAGGCCCCATGCCGGCTAACACCCCAAGACTGTAAGACATTACGCACTCTCTGTGATAAAGGAAAAGAAGGATTTACGTTAAATCAGGTTGAGTTTCTTCCCGGTGCTTTATTTCTTCTGAGATAAACCAGTTAACAATCTGCTTATAAATTTTTTCTATAAGGTCTGAGCTTAACCCCTGTTCTTCAGCCCGGGCTCTGCATTATTTCAGCCATGGCGTCAAATCGGGATGCTGCTTTAACAAATTCATATCGTTCACCAGGTAATGAGATTACCTGACGATCGATACGATCGATTTCAGTTCTGATCTCTGACATGCCAGCGCACTGAGTAGCTTTTCCTCGCTACTTTTTTCAATCATGGTAGTCCTGTTGCAATTTAACTTACCGGTCCCGATAAGCGAACACAGAGACTTTGGTTATCGTACATGCAATAAGACGTTATGGGGAGTGCGCCGCTGCATTTCACTTGCTTAAATGCCACTCTGTCTGAATAACTTAATGCTAAGGTACGCATGCATTAGCATTAACAAGGAGAGACTGTATGGAAGTTGAAACGATAAAAGCGAGAGGCATTTTTTAAGATGTGAAGGTAAATAGGGGATCTGATTCTCTGCCATTCCCCCCTTTTTACATCAGGATAGCGCCACAGACTTATACTGCAGGGCGCTGACGCCGGACAGTACGATACTTATCGAACCTTAAGTAACTTAACCGTATAGTCGATATCAATTTCATCTTCAGAAAAGATCAGAGTTGTTCCCTGGAAAGTGGTGATCGCCAGTTTTTTCAGTGAACGCATTCCGCCGGAGGTGGCTGACGATTTTGGCCGGATGCTGTTCATCAGTGCCCCCACCGACAGTACTGTATTTTCTTTATCGATACCCGCATCGACAGGCACTTCCTCACTGTATACCACAAACGATTTAATTGCGGTCAGCTTCAGACGCTCTCCGGCAATATAGATATATTTGCTGTCAGGGATCACTTTTACCGAAAAAGCAGACAGGCCTTTATTATTGGTGGTCGGCTCAAAAGTCACTGCCGCATCTTTCTTAATCAGCTCCGGGTTGGCGACTTTAATCACATGAAAATAACGGTTATCGCCGTTTTCATCTTTGATAAATCCAAAGCCTTTATCTTTAAACCAGGTTGTGATCGTTCCGTTCATCGCTATTACCGCCTGTTCACTCGTTTATCTGCCCAATTTTTGCAGCGCGCAGTGTAAATTACAATGCCTGAACAGACTATGTTTTTAGGTTATCTGCCGGCAATAAAATTCTGTGCAGTCACGGATTATGGCCCGTGCCGGGTTCCGCCCTGCCAGATACCAGTCCCGAGCGGCAGCGCGATAATGTTGCGGGTAATTCACCGCAATTAAAATCGTTATTTAAATCATATGGTTTAGCGTTCCGGCACCGGCCATTCCACAGGTTTTTTTGTTGCCTGAGGCCACCCGCCGGTACGAAAAAATATTAACACCCCTTCCAATACTATACTCCCATATAGTATATTAGTCGCCATCACCTGAGTGAGAAATGTACGATGCCAAGTACCCCTGAAGCAAAAAAGAAAACCCTGACCCGTGTCAGACGCATCCGCGGGCAGATTGATGCCCTCGAAAAAGCGCTGGATGACGGGCATGAATGCCGTGCAATATTGCAGCAAATCGCTGCGGTACGTGGTGCAGTCAATGGTCTGATGGCCGAAGTTCTGGAAAGCCATATCAGAGAAACGTTTGAGGGGAGTGAAACCGATAGCCGGCAGCTCAATACCTCAGTTAACGATACGATCGGGCTGGTTCGCGCTTATCTTAAGTAACCAGATCCTCCGCTGAACAAAGGAAACTCACTATGAAATCACGTGCTGCGGTCGCTTTCGGGCCGGGAAAACCGCTGGAAATCGTCGAGATTGATGTCGCTCCGCCTAAAAAGGGTGAGGTGTTAATCAAAATTACCCATAGCGGCGTTTGTCATACCGATGCTTTTACCCTGTCAGGCGATGATCCTGAAGGCCTGTTCCCTGTGGTCCTGGGCCATGAAGGGGCCGGTGTGGTCGTCGAACTGGGTGAAGGTGTAACCAGTGTCAATGTGGGTGATCACGTTATCCCCCTGTATACAACAGAATGCGGAGAGTGTGACTTCTGTAAATCCGGTAAAACTAACCTGTGTGTCGCGGTACGCGAAACCCAGGGCAAAGGAGTGATGCCGGACGGAACATCACGTTTTTCCTATAATGGTCAGCCTCTGTATCACTATATGGGGTGTTCAACCTTCAGCGAATATACCGTAGTGGCTGAAGTCTCACTGGCTAAGATTAACCCGGAAGCGAACCACGAACATGTCTGTCTGCTGGGCTGTGGGGTGACCACTGGCATAGGCGCGGTACATAACACGGCTAAAGTACAGGCCGGGGATTCTGTGGCTATCTTTGGTCTGGGCGGTATCGGCCTGGCTGCAGTGCAGGGTGCTCGTCAGGCAAAAGCCGGGCGTATTATTGCTATTGATACTAATCCGGACAAATTCGAACTGGCAAAACAGTTCGGTGCCACCGACTTTATCAACCCGAATGACTATGATAAGCCTGTGCAGCAGGTCATTATTGAGATGACCAAATGGGGCGTCGATCATACCTTTGAATGTATCGGCAATGTCAATGTCATGCGGGCTGCCCTCGAGAGTGCTCACCGTGGCTGGGGACAGTCTGTCATTATCGGGGTAGCCGGTGCCGGTCAGGAAATTTCCACCCGTCCGTTCCAGCTGGTCACCGGACGTGTATGGAAAGGTTCCGCATTCGGTGGTGTCAAAGGCCGTTCCCAGTTACCGGGGATGGTAGAAGACTCAATGAAAGGTGACATTGAGCTGGCACCTTTCGTTACCCATACCATGACGCTGGATAAAATTAACCAGGCATTTGATCTGATGCATGAAGGTAAATCTATCCGTACCGTTATCAATTTCTGATGATGCTCAGCCCTTCCGCCAGGAAGGGCATTTTCCTGCCGGACGGAATCCCCCCGCGACGCACCAGACACAACCTCTCTGTCTCTGCCCTGTAGCCAGCCTCCGCGCTTAAGCCCCCCGCAGGTCCTGATACTACCCGAACAGTTCTTTTATGGTGCATCGCCCCTGTGAATGAACCAATTAGCAGCAAACAGATCAATGATGAATCTGTTGTTTCATCCGCGCCACAGACAATTTTCTGTCCCTGACCTGACAGTACCACTGAACGGCGATGATGACAGGGAGGCACCCCTGATCAGATACTGACCATGATCTTTGGTTGTAATCTGGTCGCGGCAATTATCCCGTTGCTCGTCAGCCGTTTTATCCACCGCTTGTCCTGTCTGCTCAGCCCTCTGGTCACCGGCAGCGTGATTGTTCTGATTGGTATCAGTCTGATCAGGGTCAGTATCAGCGACTGGGGAGGCGGGTTGGGTGCTGCCGATTTCGGGGCACCCTCGAATCTTGGTTTAGGTGCTCTGACCCTGGCGGTGATTGTCATCATGAATTGCAGCCGTTCACCGTGGATCAGGCTGTCGGGTATTATTACTGGTATTGCGGCTGGCAGTGTGGCCGCCTGGCTGACCGGTTCTTTCCATCCGCATTTTGCCCCCGGAGGTCCCTTACTGACATTACCGGTGCCTTTCCGGTTCGGGCTGGACTTTACCCTGAGCTTATTTATTCCTGTCGCCCTGGTGTCGTTTATTTCGATTATTGAAGCGGCAGGAGACCTGACCGCTAACTGTGTGTTGTCACAACAGCCACTGACTGGTCCTGAGTTTGAACAACGGATGAAAGGCGGCATTCTGGGAGATGGCATTAGCTGCCTGCTGGCAGCCATATTCAGTACCTTCCCCTGCACCACCTTTGCACAGAATAACGGCGTCATACAGATGACCCGGGTCGCAAGCCGTTATGCCGGCTTCCGGATTGGCGGAATATTTATCGTGCCGGGTCTGTTCCCGGAGTTCAGTCACCTGCTGGAACAGCTGCCCGGACCGGTACTGGGCGGCGCTACACTGGTGATGTTTGGTCATGTTATCGCTGCCGGTATCCGGGTCATGAACCGATTGACAGCCGCGGTATGCTGATTATTGCCATTGCTTTCGGGGTCGGCCTGGGCATTGAAGCGCAGCCGGATATTATTAAGCAGCTACCGGCATTTGCCCGGACACTGATGCAGAATGCCGTGACCAGAGGCGGTTTACTGGCGATTATACTGAACATCATTCTGCCCAAACCGGCAAACAGAATGGATGTAAACACTCACTTACTTAACAGCGATAATACCCGGTCTCATGGAGAAAACATCGCTGACAGGCCCTGATGTCAGGGCATCATCAGAAACGTCAGTAAGTAAAGACTTACCCTCGATAATTGTCAGGCAATAGCCGTTCTCAGAGGCTGGCTTCAGGTGTTTCCCTTGCGGGATATCTCTAAGCGTCATGGTCGCAGAAAAGCCGGGAAAAGGTCCCCGGCATCCACCCCGCACGTTCTTTACGGTCAGCCCGCGGCCTGACCTCCGCTCATAAATACGCAAAGTAAATGCAAAATAAAGATAATAAAAACCATCATTATCATTAACAAACAAGCTGAAAAAATATTACACTGCGGGCATAACTTACCGGTGTCTTATGGAATTGCTATTTGTCATTTCTGATACGGCTGTCACACACTAAGCTTCCTGCTGTTGTTGCTATTCTGGCAATGCTGATGCTGTTTATTGCTCCGGATATCTCCCGTAACCTGCATTCGCCCTTGTCTGATACTCAGACGGCCCGGCAGTCTGTTGCTACTGCAAACAGTATGTCCGCAGAGATGACAGTAACTGCTCTGTCAGCGGCCGAAAAGACTGCGGCAATTCACCCTGTACCGGCCGCGCCGCCCATGACAATGCCGGGTGAGGATGTCTGCGGTTACTGTGTGCTGCTGCACATGCCAATACTACTGATAATGATGATTATTCTGTGCAATCTCAGTCTGAGATTATGCAGGGAAAAGCCATGTATACAGCGTTTGATTCTGCCAGCCGCGCAGTTCGCCGGAGATCAGCAACCACGGGCTCCCCCGGCCAGTGAATATTGGCAGATCTGCTGAGATTTTTTGGCGATGCAGATTATCAGTATCAGCCGGTGTTATCAGGACCCGCTGCTCAGATATGCGGGAACGCCTTTTTAATCATCACCGGTATAAATAACCTTAATCAGGGCCGGTATATCGTCTTTAGCGGCCCCGGCGTTACAGGAATAATCATGTCTTTTATTTCTAAATCTGTGATATTCGCGATGGTATTACCGGGCAGCTTACTGCTCAGCCAGCAGGCACTGGCACACGCGCACCTGACTCTGGCTTCACCGGCCAGCCAGAGCGAAATATCAGTACCTCCGCAGCAGCTAACCCTGCATTTTTCAGAAGATCTGGAACCCGCATTCACCGGTGCCAGCCTGTCCGACGAAAACGGCAGCAAGGTCACTACCGGGAAGGGAACCGTAAAAGCATCAGCGAAAAATGTTCTGGTTGTACCGGTCACTCACCCGTTAAGTCACGGCGCATACCAGGTCAACTGGCATGCGTTATCGGTTGACGGTCATAAAACAACCGGCAGTTACCGTTTCCGCGTGAAATAATGCATCACCTGACCGGGACATACTCCCCGGTCAGGTCTCCGCTATTCTGAACCGTAACGGGCGGCAACAGAGATGCGGAGACAAGATTTCCGGCAGCAAAAACAACCCGTCAGTGACAGGAAAATAACCGTTTTTCTATAAGAGAAATAAATTATCGTTTACGCTTAAAATTCACCTCAAATGCATAAGCTATTTTTTGCAGATTTCGCTGATTAATTAATGACAGATGCGTGAATCTGACCGACATACGTTGCTGATACCCCGGATGGCCGGCTAATTCTTCTTCCAGCGGATTAATCGCAATAATTTCGATGCTGGTATTAAAGTCACCATATTCGCCGAGCGATAACCGGGCTTTTTTAAATACTGCACCGACAGTGACCGTTTCAGGTAATATCTTCGGAATATAAACCCCCACTCCGCCGGCAGAAAAATCATAAATAAAAAAAGGCTGTGGTACGATCAGGCCAGAGGCGGGTAAAGTCAGGGTGAAATGTTTCCATAATGGCAGTGGTACCCGCAAATTAACTCTGCGCTGGTAGTAGTAAAAATTATCAGGGATAGTCCCGGTAATTAATCCGTCTGCAGCCATGTCCGGTGAAGTTTCAGGGTGAATAGTAAATATTATTTTTGCTTCACTGCCTTCGGCAATCAAATCGAGCTGACCGGGAAGGGACACCGTTTCCTGCAAAGCTTGCAGAAAAATACGCCCCGTTTCAAGGCGCACGACTTCAAAACCGATCCCCTGCCCGCTGCTAAGCTGCAGGTGTTCTTTTTCCCTGAATAAAGTTCTGAGAATAGCCATCAGCTCAAAACGATCATTTTTAATCATCCGGTAATCCGCATCAGAACACACCATAGCTGCTAATTTTCCCTGCATAATAAGGCGATAAGGATAACATAACCGCCTTTACATTCGCTGCGGTAAGCATACTCAGGGCAACAGCGGGTTATGCCGTGACATGATCATCCGCGATCAGCGGGTCCGGTAACGGCCCCTGTCTCCCCGTTACCGGCCGGAACATCCGGCGATAAGCACCGGTTTTTTATGCTGTCGTTAACTTATAAGATCATATTATTTTTAATAAAATGCGTCATGAACCATATAAAATGCATAAAAAATCAAAGTAAACAGTTGAGAGTTTTACGGAAAACTGGCATTTTTTTACAAACCTTACAAAGGGTCTGCCGGATTTTCCCCGTGAAAGCCCGTAACAACATATCACAACATCATCTATAACAAGGGGAAAGCGTTGAACGCTTCAGTTAAAACTCTCTCAGAAAAAAGCGCCGGTTCCGGTGTGCTTTTTTTCATTCAAATGTTTTCGACCCTCGGCTTTGCCGTGCTGTACTCCACTCTGGTCCTGTACGCCACCAAAAAGCTCGGATTCAGTGAAGATTCAGCTAACGCCATTATGGGCGTTTTCGGCGCATTTAACTATGGCCTGCACCTGTTTGGCGGCTATCTTGGCGGACGTTACCTGAGTAACCGTAACCTGTTTGTGCTGGGGATGGTGCTGCAGATTATCGGCTGTTACCTGATAGCGACCGCCGGAGTCAGCGGACTATACTGGGGACTGGCGATGTTCCTGACCGGCAGTGGCCTGAACGTGACCTGCCTGAATATGATGCTGACACAACGTTTCGCACCAAATGACCATCGCCGTGAAAGTGCCTTCCTGTGGAACTATGCAGGGATGAACCTCGGCTTTTTCCTCGGATTTACTGTCGCAGGATATTACCAGTTAGATGCTGACTACCGGACACTGTTCCTGTTTGCCACTTTAGGTAATATTCTTGCCATCCTGCTGACGCTGATCTATTGGAAACAGTTAAAAGATAAAGATACGCCATTAACTACTGTCAGCCCGGCGGTATTCCGTAAGCGGTTACTCACCGGTATAGCTATCCTGATCATCTTATTGCCGGTGATCCGTATAATGCTGGGCCATGCCGGTATCAGCAGCTATTTTGTTATTGCGGTCGGGATTCTGGTATTTATCCTGCTGTGTCTGATGGCTGCGAAACATCCGGTGGCTGCTGAGCGTTCACGGATGGGGGCTTACCTGATCCTAATGCTGGGTTCACTGGTATTCTGGTCTCTGTACCAGCTGGCACCTATGGGCCTGATGCTGTTTTCAGAAAATAATATCAATCTGAATGTCTACGGCTGGCAGGTTGCTCCCCAGTGGATTCAGGATATTAATACCATTGTTATTGTTATCGGTGGCCCGCTAATGGCGGCCTTCTTTAACCGGTTACGCGCCAAAGGCTTCCGTATTGATATCCCCTTACAGTTTGCTTCTTCCTTAGTATTTATCGGACTGGGGATGCTGGTCTTACCTGTGGGTATCGACCTGGCGGGTAACGATGGGTTAATGGCCTTTAAATGGATTGTAATCAGCTACATTCTGCAGAGTATCGGTGAGTTACTGATTTCGCCGATTGGTTACGCCATGATCGGAAAACTGGCACCTAAACAACATCAGGGCCTGATGATGGGAAGCTGGATGATGGTGACCGGCGTTGCTTCGGTACTGGCCGGATACTTCTCCGGTATGATGCCACAGAACAGCGGCTCGACCCCGGTCGCAACCAATCCCGGATACAGCCATATCTTTAATATGCTGGGCTGGGGCTCGGTGATTGCCGCCGCCATCATCGCACTGCTTATTCCGTTACTTCGTCGTCTGATCACTCCTCTGGTCAGCGCAAAACAGTAATCTGCTACCCGCCTGGCACCTGTAATTGTGCCGGGCGGGTATACTTTCCCCTGTTCAGTCCGTGCTTTTCTGAAGCCAGATCAGATTCAGTAACCCCGCCGCCAGCATAACGACTGCCGTTGCAGGAAACACGGCCGCAGTCCCCCATTGTCCGGCGACCAGACCGCCAAATAACGGTCCGCTGACCTGACCGACATATTGTGCTGAAGTGGAATATCCCAGCAAACGCCCTGTATTACTGGCCTCGCTGTGATGGCGGATAATGGCCGTAATACAGGGCAGCATGCCTCCCAGCGCCAGCCCCATACCAAACCGTAATACCACCAGTTGCCAGACCTGGTTCACAAATGCCTGCGGAATCAGTAATATTCCGCATATCAGTAACCCTGTCGATAAGACCCGCCAGTGCCCTATTCTGTCAGCCAGTGCCCCGATACGCGGAGCCGCCAGAATACTGCCGGCGGCGGTGGCCGCCATCACGATTCCGGCCAGCAAAGTGGCCTGTGTCAGTGTCGCCGTTAACGTCGCAATATATAACGTAATAATTGGTTCCACAGACATACTGGCAAAGACCAGTAACATTCCCGTGACCCACATCATTTTTACCGGAAAAGCAATCGCCGCTGTGGTTTCCCGCGTCCCTGACCTGACCTGTTTAACCGGCCGTGGATGTTCTTTAAGTAATAATAATGTCGCCAGAAACGTGAGAAAAATAATTGCTCCGGTCAGCAGGAACGTCTGCCGGATGCCGATCAGCCCGGGCAGGATCCCGCCCACCAGCGGCCCTGCAATATTACCCGCCATAATGCCGGAGGAGAGGATCCCCACCGCCCAGCCGGTTTTCTGTTTCGGGGTTTGAGAAGCCACCACAATCATCGACCCGGAAGCATAACCCCCGAGTAATCCGGCCAGTAACCTCAGGGCTACCAGCTGCCAGGGCGCTGTAGCCATTCCCATCAGCGACATGGCAATCGCCATCCCTGCACTGGCACGGATCAGCATCAGCTTACGGCCGTATTTATCAGCCAGCCGTCCCCATAACGGAGCCGTTAACGCTGCTGTCAGAAAAGTTGCTCCATAGGCGACAGCCGACCAGTGCGCGATGCTGTCATTGCTGTCCACTCCCAGAGAACGGAGGTACAGCGGCAGGAATGGTAGGAGTAAGGTCATGGCAACCAGGGTAGTGAATGACCCGAAGGTGCATACCCAGAGATTACGCCGCCAATAAATATCTGGTTCCGCCGTACTGCCAGAAGAGCCTGTCATCGAAAGTAACCTGTGTATTGTTAAGGAATTACCTACAATAACCTTCAATGTCTGTCAGAAATATCTCCGGCCGGATATTTACCGGCAGCCCGTCGATTATTACCACAGCGTAATAATCATTGATGACTCAGTTTCTCTGCCAGCATATCGCAGAGCAGACTGACCGCTGATAAGCTTTCTGCCGGCTGTTTAAGTAATAAGTAACTGTGGTAGCTGGGTAACTGCCAGCCGGGTAATACCGGCTGCAAACTACCGTCCGCCAGCGCCTGATGCACCATATACGACGGCAGGCAGGCAATTCCTGCCCCGGCGCAGGCCGCCGTGAGCAAAGCCATACTGTTATTGGCACGCAACCGGCTGACCGCATTAATTTCAACCCGTTTTTTATCTTTGCGAAAACAGAGCGCGGCCTGATGTGCCTGGCCATGGAACGTCAGTAACTGATGACGGTTAATGTCCCGTGGCCGGATAACCGGTGCATGTCCGGTCAGATACTGCGGGGCCGCATACAGGCCCCAGTGAATGGCAGATAAAGGTCTGACCCGCGAATAGTCCGGCGGACGCTGACGGACAACAATCGCCACATCAATATCATCCTGCGCCATGTCAGGTTCGCGATCACTCAGGTCCAGATCGATCCTGACATGAATATGCTGCTGCATAAAGGTCTGGAGCAGCGGCACAATACACTGACATCCATAAGTGACCGGTGTCATCAGCCTGACCTGTCCCGTGGGCTGACGGTGCATTTGCCGGATAAAATCATCAGCCTGTTCAAGCTGTTCGCTGATGCGCTGGCAGTAACGGTAATATAACCGGCCACACTCAGTGACCGTCACTTTACGGGTAGTACGCTGCAACAGCTTTATCGCCAGCCGTTTTTCCAGTGCAGCAATTTCTCTGCTGACACTGGCCGTCGAAATGCCCAGAATTTTTGCCGCATGACTGAAGCTCTGCTGTTCAGCCACCCTGCAAAAAATGTACATCGCGGTGATATTTTCACCCTGTTGCATCGGGGTTCCTTTGTCAGTCAGCCGGTGCGGAATCAGCCCCGCATCCGGCCAGAAACACCGGTTCGCAGTTCACTGGGAAATTCAGTGAATTAGCTATAAAACAGGCCTCGTGTGCCTTATGGTGTAAGTCAGCAGCCAGTGACTGTTGCTGCAGATTACGCAAGGTAATTTCCGGCCGCAGAGTGATCTGCGTGAAATGCCCGCGGTCCCCTTCCACCATCGTACCTTCCGGGTTGTCCTGATATCCGTCAACTACCACTCCCGCATCCGCGCACAAATGCAGATACCATAATTTGTGGCAGGCAGATACTGAGGCTAACAGGAGTTGTTCCGGATTCCAGCATGATTTGTCACCTCTGAATGCAGGGTCAGCACTCAGGGCTATCGTATCTCTGCCAGCAGCATGCAGTTCTGCAGAACGATCATACGCCTTATAGGAGGCGGTCCCTTCCCCGCGGTTTCCTGTCCAGAGCAGGGTAACCTGGTAGTGGTGCTGTTTTATAGCCATCAGATATCCTCAGGGGGTGATGTCATCCGGAGCGAGGTTCGCCCCCGGATGATTATAAGATTGCATAAGATGAATCATAATATTTATTTATGTTTTGATCATAATAACCGCAGTCTGAAACGTGCGCGGTGAGGTAACCCGCAAGGATTTTCCTGCTGGCTGCAGGGTGCTGTCTATGACATTTTTCTGGCCCGCAACCGGTTACTTTTTACTAACTGCCACAGAGTTTACCTTTCTTAAGCAGTAAAAAGTTCAGTTTATATCGTAAATTAATGTGATCTGTATCACATTAATGATGATTAAAACTGCAACATATTTTGTCAATTGTGAATTACATCGAATTACTCGGGTATGATATCCGGCATGATCCAGCCTGGTGAGGTTTCGATGATATCGAACCTGTTTTTCCGGTTTGATTTCTTTTTCTGTACCTCTGCTGACTGTGATAACAGGGGTACTCTTTAGGCAAATTGCGGGTGTTTAATATAAAATGAAATATAAATTAATGATGGCAGCAACTTTGCTGGCGGGTTCAGCAATCAGTCCTTCTTATGCGGCAGATACATCACCTCAGTACCTGTCGGACTGGTGGCACCAGAGTGTCAATGTCGTGGGCAGTTACCATACCCGGTTCGGACCCCAGCTAAATAACGATTTATATCTGGAGTATGAAGCTTTTGCTCACAAAGACTGGTTCGATTTCTACGGTTATGTAGATGTGCCTAAATTCTTCGGCACCGGTAACGGTAACGACTCAGGGATTTGGGACAAAGGCAAAGGTTCTCCGCTGTTTATGGAAATCGAACCACGCTTTTCTATTGATAAGCTGACCGGTACCAGCCTGGCCTTTGGCCCGTTCAAAGAATGGTACTTTGCTAACAACTATATCTATGACATGGGCCCGAACAATGCTAACCGTCAGAACACCTGGTATATGGGTCTGGGTACAGATATAGATACCGGCACCAAACTGGGATTATCACTGAACGTTTATGCTAAATATCAGTGGGAAAACTACGGCGCGGCAAACCAGAATAGCTGGGACGGCTATCGTTTCAAAATTAAATACTTCCTGCCTCTGACGACATTATGGGGCGGTAACCTGAGTTATATCGGTTTTACAAATATTGACTGGGGTTCAGATCTTGGTGAAAAATCCGGTCCGGTCCGTACCAGTAATTCTATTGCTTCCAGCCATATTCTCGCCCTGAGTTATGACCACTGGCATTATTCACTGGTTGCCCGTTATTTCCATAATGGCGGACAGTGGGCCGACGGTTCAGAACTTAATTTTGGTAAAGGCAACTTCACTACCAAAAACACTGGCTGGGGTTATTACGCGGTCATTGGTTATAATTTCTGATAATTATCCGTTAACTCGTATCGTCCTTTGCTGACGATATCCCCCGGCCGGCACCCCCTGTCCGGCCGGGGAAAGAAACGCTCCAATCGCCCCGCAGAATTAATATTATTTAACCTCGTTTTTTTTGTTTTCTTCGCTTATTCTGCTATTTGTTCACTGCTGTTCACTCCCTCTATTCAATACTAATAATCTGTTCAGCAGCATCGCAAATACAGCTATCCCGAGGTTAATTTCATTATGTCATCCGTCTGTACTGCAGCAGAGACCTGCTCTGCTGTTCAGCAAAATAATAAATACACTATTGCCGCCCGAATTGATGCATTACCTTCCGGTAAAAGCCTGTGGGTTTTTATTTCTTTACTCGCTCTGGGTGGTTTTTTCGAACTCTATGATTTATTCGAAACGGGATATATTAGTTCAGGTTTACTCTCTGAGAAAATATTTCATCCGGGGAATGCCGGTATTTTCGGAATATCTGATCAGGCCGCATTTGCTTCCGTCACTTTCCTTGGCTTATTTATCGGTGCCAGCTTACTGGCGAAATATGCAGATAAATTTGGCCGCCGTATGACCTTCATCTTCGCCCTCGGCTGGTACGGTATTTTCTCGTTAATGATGGCGTTTCAGAATACCGCCGAAGGGATTATTTTATGCCGTCTGCTGGTCGGTATCGGGCTGGGGGTCGAGCTGGTCACTATCGACACCTATCTGGCAGAGTGGATGCCGGCACATTTACGCAGCAGGGCATTTGCCTTTTCTTTTTTTATTCAGTTTCTGTCAGTACCTGTCGTTGCCCTGATGTCCTGGTGGCTGATCCCGAAGAGCTGGTTACATCTGGAAGGCTGGCGCTGGGTCGTAATTGCCGGGGCGGTATGTTCACTGGTGATCTGGCGTATTCGCCGTAACCTGCCCGAATCGGCCCGCTGGCTGGAACAACAGGGACGTTATCAGGAAGCCCACCGGGTACTGAGTGCAATGGAAAAGCGCTGCGGTATCACACCGCCACCGGGGGAAATATTACCCGCGGCAGTTCAGAACTCGCCCCGTGTACAGGGAAGCTTCCGCGAAATATGGGCCCGCCAATGGCGTAAACGAACCCTGATGCTGGTGGTGATGAATTTTTTCCAGGCGATTGGTTTCTTTGGTTTTGGTAACTGGCTGCCGGCACTACTGTCGGGTAAAGGCACCAGCCTGACCCACAGCCTGCTGTATGCTTTTTTTATCACCCTCGCTTATCCGCTCGGTTCACTGATTTGCAGCCGTTATGCCGATAAGTTTGAAAATAAATGGCAGATCGTTATGGCATCGTTAATGACTGTCATCTTCGGTACTCTGTTTGCGCTGGCGGACAGTCCGTTGCTGATGATTATCTGTGGTTTTCTGGTGACATATTCCAATGCCTGGCTGACCTTCAGCTATCATGCTTATCAGACCGAGATATTTCCGACTCATATCCGTGCCAGGGCCGTCGGTTTCTGTTATTCATTCAGCCGCCTGTCGACAGTCTTTAGCAGTATTATGATCGGCGTGATACTGCAATACGCCGGCAGTCAGGGGGTGATTGCCTTTATCGTGTTCAGTATGCTGATGGTAATGTTATCGGTGGGTATTTTTGGCCCCGCCACCCGCGGACGCGACCTGGAAAATATCTGATATATAACAGACCCTCCCCGCGATCTCTGCGGGGAAGGTCTGTCAGTGATCATACGGTTACGGCTGTTTTGATAATCCTTCAACCGTCGCCGCACCTTGTTTGGTACTGATCGTCGCCGATTTCCGCATATCTGCGACCTGATCCGCTGAAACTGTCGACGAGGCAGTGTTACCCCAGCTGTTACGAATAAAGTTCACCACATCAGCCACCTGCTGGTCGTTAAGTCTCCAGCCAAAAGCCGGCATGGTGACCGCAGAAGGTGCGCCATTGACCCCGGGTAAGGTATCCCCTGTCAGCACAATATGGATCAGCGATGCCGGATCCTGCGCTAATACTACCGGATTACCTTTCAGTGCCGGGAAGAAACGGGTGTAACCTGTGCCATCGGTTTTATGACAGGCAGCACAGCTGTCCACATACTGTGCAGCACCGGTCTGATGATCGTCACCTTTCCACAGTGCCTGAGCTGTCTGATCATTCGCTGTAAACCCTGGCTGGCTGGCATCCCGTGGACTGAGAGATTTCAGGTAACTGGCAATGGCATTGATATCATCGGCGCTCAGATATTGCAGACTGTGCTGTACCACATCCGTCATTCCGCCGAAAACAGCCGTATGATCGTTACGGCCGTAACGCAGGAACTGGGCGATATCTGACGTACTCCAGCGTCCCAGACCATCACGATCATCCCCCCGCAGACTGGTGGCCGTCCAGCCATCAATCGGCGCATTGCTGCCGGACAGATAATCGGTGCCCTGACGATTATTCAGGGCTTTTTCCTGCATAGTGATACTGCGCGGTGTGTGGCAGGCACCACAGTGTCCGAGGCCTTCGACCAGATAACGGCCACGGGCCTGTACCGGATCTTCTCCGGCGGCCGCTAGCGCCGGAGCCACCTCAGGGGCAAACATTTTCCGCCACACCGCCAGCGGCCAGCGCATAGAGAGCGGCCACGGAATGCCGGTCGCGTGATTGCTCTGACTTACCGGTGCCACCCCATGCATAAAGTAGGCATACAGGGCATGCATATCGTCATCACTGACCACCGCATACGACGGATATGGCATTGCCGGATAAAGAGTGTCGCCGTTTTTAGCAATCCCGTGGCGCACCGCTTTCTGGAAATCATCGTAGCTGTAGTCACCGATACCGCTGGTCTTGTCCGGGGTAATATTGGTCGAATAAATCGTGCCAATTGGCGTTGCCATTGGCAGGCCACCGGCAAAGGGTTTTCCTCCTTCGCTGGTATGACAGGCCACACAGTCTCCTGCACGGGCCAGATACTCACCACGCTTTACTAAATCCTGCCCGCTGTTATCGGCAGCCACCGCAGAAAAAGCCATTGCACTGAGCAACAGCGTTACTATTCTTTTTTTCATTGTCTGTGCCTCTTATGCCTGTACCAACGGACCCGGGTTTTTCAGGTAAACCTCACGAATGGTTTTTGCTGACCAGTAGGTCAGTGCAGCCACCATCCCGGTCGGGTTATAACCCAGTCCCTGCGGGAAGGCTGAGGCTCCCGGTACAAACACATTTGGCACATCCCAGCTCTGCAGATAGCGGTTAATCGCGCTGGTGTTTGGATCTTCCCCCATAATCGCCCCGCCGTTCATATGGGTGGTCTGATATACGGTGGTATCAAAATGAGTGTCTGCCGTCTTAGCGCCGCCGATAATCATTTTCGGGTTCATTGCTTTGGCAATGTTATGCATTTTCGACACCATAAACTGCGACATTTTGATGTCGTTTTCCTGCCAGTCAAAAGTCATCCGCAGTAACGGCTGACCGTGGGCATCTTTATAGTTAGGATCAAGGTCAAGATAGTTATTGCGATAAGACTGATGCGCACCATGAGCATCCATCGATACATGGTGTGTATAAGTATCAGCCACCGCCGCTTTCCATTCACTGCCCCACGCCGGGGTTCCTGGTGGTGTCGGCAGCCCGGAGATCGGTTTCACACCGGCCTGGTTAACCCAGAGAGGTGAGCCACCGACAAAACCGAGCGGACCATGGTCAAAGTTATCGGCATTAAAATCATCGACCCCGACCCCTGCACCGCCGGCACCGATAAACGGGTTAGTGGTGATATTTTTGTCAAACAGCGCTTTCAGGGTAGAGATATTCTGGTAGGCAAAGTTACGGCCGACAACACCTTCATTAGTTATCGGGTTATAAGGCTTACCAATGCCGGACAGCAGCATCAGATGGACATTGTGAAACTGGAAGGCTGACAGGATCACCAGATCGGCTGGCTGGATCTGCTCGCGACCGCTGGCATCCACATAAGTGACACCGGTCGCCCGTTTTTTATCGTCCGTCAGGTTCACCCGTAGCACATAAGAGTCATTACGCAGCTCGAATTTTGGCTCCTGACGCAGGGCTGGCAGAATATTGACGTTCGGCGAGGCCTTTGAATACATATAGCAGGCATAACCACTGCAATAGCCGCAGAAGTTACAAGGCCCCATCTGTGCACCATAGGTGTTAGTGTAAGGACCGGACGTATTCGCCGAAGGCATATCATAAGGATGATAGCCGACCGATTCCGCCGCCTCAGCAAACAACTGTGCTGAATAGGTCCGTTTCTGGGCCTTTAACGGGAAATCATCAGAACGGTCCGGGGCAAACGGGTTACCGCCTTTCCCTTTACCCACCAGTTTTCCTTTGACTGTCCAGGCGGTACCGGAAGTGCCAAACACTTTTTCTGCCTGATCAAAGAAAGGTTCCAGCTCATCATAACTGACACCAAAATCCTGGATCGTCATCCCCTGTGGAATAAAGTTTTTACCGTAACGTTCTTCATAGTGGCTGCGCAGCCGCAACTCAGCCGGATCAACACGAAAATGAACGCCTGACCAGTGCAGTCCCGCGCCTCCGGTACCGGTTCCAGGAAGGAACGCATTTAACTGGCGATACGGAACAGCCGTCTGCGAAGGATTGTGGCGGACGGTCACGGTGCTTTTAGACAGATCCTGGAACAGCTTTTTACGCACATTATAGGTCAGTTCATCAATAGACTGAGGATATGCGCCATCAGGATACGTATCACGCTGTGGTCCGCGTTCCAGTGCCACCACATGCAGACCGGCTTCGGTCAGCTCTTTGGCCATAATCGCCCCGGCCCAGCCAAAACCGACAATCACTGCATCTGCTTTTTTCATTTCATTGGCCATGATTATGCCCTTTCTCCGCGAATTGATACCGGTGGGAACGGATAATGTTCACCACGTTCTACCCAGTCCATAAAATCAGCTCTGGCACCGGGGAAGCCTATCAGCGTCCAGCCAGCCATTCCCTGGTTGCCACCGTGGATCGGATCACTGAAGAACCCTTCGCGGGTATTTTGTAACAGATAGGAAAAAAACAGCTTACTTGGCAGTTGTGTGAACTGAGCCTGACCGGTTTCAAACGCTTTCAGGGCCGCGATCTGCTGGTCAGCATTCAGGTCAGCGAATACTTTCTGGTACTGTTTTTTACTGTACTCATCTGCTTCTGCCAGACCGAGGCGATAAATTTGTCGCGGCACCAGCGGCAACTGGTATCCCAGTTCTTTCGGGGTATCCGGCGCAAAAGGTCCCTGCATATACCAGTTTGACCCGGTCGCATAAGGCGTATTCATCTGCCGGTCAATATACTCAGGGACACCGGTTTCCAGTGCACCCGGGCCGCGGTCATCGGCGGGAATTAACCGGGCAACCGCCGCAGTAATAAACGCATACTCTTCTGCGGTAAACCAGGATGGCTGATATTCGCGGGCCTGCTGAGGACCATTATCAGGGCGATCGGCAGCCATGGCTGCCGGACTAAATGCAAGTGAACCTATGGCGGTGCTACCAACAGCCATTGCAGGAGCTAAAGTGATCGTTTTTAGTAAAAAATCCCTGCGCGACTGTCCGTTCTTATGTTCTGACATGACATTGCCTCAGTACCGCATATAATGCGGCATGAAATGTTAAATTTTATATTGATGTTTATTTTGTCACCAGCAAAAGTAACAAAACGGTGTTACCGGTAACAATGTGCTTTATTGTATACCTGTTATTAATAAGGTTCAGCAGAAAAAAACATCAAACTCTATTTTTATTAACATTTTCTTGTACTGCGGAAGGTGATAACCCCGTTACACGGGGCTTGTCACTGTCAGAAACATCCTTCAACAGACAGTTAACAGGCTTTAACGCTATAACAGGATGTGACTATTTAATGGAGTTGCTATGTTTAAATGTTTTTTCCCTCGCCCCGGGCTATTCTTCAGCAGCGCGGCTATCTGGAGTCTGGTGGCTATTCTGATCTGGTTTCTTGCCGGCGAAGGCGCATTAGAGGGGATACCTGCCCTGGCAAAAGCGGCCAGCAGCCCGTTACCTGCCACCGTATTCCGCTTTATCCATCTGTCACAGTTGTGGTTTTATTTATACTTCTGGATTGCCACTGCCTTATTCGCTTTGTGCTGGCGGATTATCGATAACCATCCATGGCAACTCTGGTCGGTCTGGGGCTCGGCATTGATCATTTTTTCCACCTGGTTTGGTGTACAGGTCGGGGTCGCGATTAACGCCTGGTATGGTCCGTTTGGGGATTTAATCCAGAAAGCACTGACCAAAGCCGGCTCGGTACCGATCACCGTCTTCTATTCTGAAGTGATCGCTTTCCTTGGCATAGCGCTGGTCGCGGTGGTTATCGGGGTCATGAACTCCTTTTTTGTCAGTCACTGGGTATTCCGCTGGCGTACCGCGATGAATAACTACTATATGGCCAACTGGCAGCAGTTACGCCAGGTGGAAGGGGCGGCCCAGCGTGTGCAGGAAGATACGATGCGGTTTGCCGGCACTCTCGAAAGCTGGGGGGTGAGCTTTATTCAGGCGATTATGACCCTGATTGCTTTTCTGCCGGTATTAGTCAGTTTATCCCACCATGTGAAAGACGTGCCCTTCCTCGGCAATATTCCTTATGCTCTGGTGATTATTGCTTTACTGTGGTCCCTGTTTGGTACCGGCCTGCTGGCCATGGTCGGGATTAAATTACCCGGACTGGAATTTCGTAATCAACGAGTAGAAGCCGCTTACCGTAAAGAGCTGGTATATGGTGAAGATAACGCCGAACGCGCCCTGCCGCCGACGGTACAGGACCTGTTCAGCCGGGTAAGATATAACTACTTCCGCCTGTACTTCCATTATCTGTACTTTAATATCACCCGTATCCTGTATTTACAGGTCGATAATGTGTTTGGTTTGTTTGTATTATTCCCGTCTATCGTTGCCGGTACCATTACCCTGGGGATCATGAACCAGGTCTCTAACGTGTTTGATCAGGTGAGATCATCTTTCCAGTATCTGATTACCTCCTGGTCAACACTGGTTGAACTGATGTCAATTTATAAACGTCTGCGCAGCTTTGAGCAGATCCTGCAGGATAAGCCACACGACGAAATGATGCATGACGCAGCAGAGTAAACCGGCTTACATCGCGTGTCGTCCAAAGTGACACGCGATATCCTGCAGTTTGTGGTTCATTCAGATAACAGAGGTAAAAAAGGTCGCTATTCCGGGAGATAGTCCGGCGCAGTCATGCTGTACTGTGACAAAGCAGGTTGATTCTGATCGGCTGCCGTGACACAGCCATCAATGAGCTTCCGCAGAACCCAATTGTTTTACTATGGAACGTCAATATGAAAAGCACCGGATTATCCTGTCTGCTGGCACTGCTGACCGGCATCGCCTCAATGCACAGTATGGCAGCAGATACCGCGACCATTAAACAGCTTGCGGTCACAGACATTCATCCTACCCAGCCAGCGGTTGGCTATGATGAAATTCGCTATAAAGTCGCCCTTTTCCGGGCCAGCCCTCGCCAGTTATTTGATAGTTTCTGCGAAAACAACGGCGCGGGAAAAGTCAGTCACTTTACCCGTCAGTCGGTGATCACTAACCCCGGCAGTTTCAGTTGCCAGTCGCCGTACGGTACTTATCCCAATGCCATTAAAAGTGCGGTCATCGGGCCTGACCACCAGCTATACCTGACCGATGGTCATCATACGGTCAGTGTATTCCGTGAAATTGCCGGCAATCAGCCATTTAATTTCAGCGTCCGAATCACTAATGACCTGAGTTCACTGCCCGATATGGCAGCATTCTGGCGCTGGATGCAGCAGCATAATCTTAGCTGGTTAAAAGATCCGGCAGGTAATGCCGTTGCCCCGGCAGACCTGCCTGCTCAGGTTGGTATGAAATTTATGGCCAATGATGATTATCGTTCAGTGGTCTATTTCCTGCGTTCGGTGTCCTATAAGAAGCCGGAAAACGCACCGCCGTTCCTTGAATTCTATTTAGGTGACTGGCTGCGTCATAACCAGCCGTTTAACGACGGAGCACTGACCCGTAAGAGTGGTTATGCAGGTTACCTGGCGAAAGCTGCGCAGGCGATGACTCAGGCGGATGGCAGTACTCATACCACCGCAGAACCATCGTCACCGACCCTCGCTCAGTTGGGTAAACTGGATACGGTTAACCAGAAAAAACTGCAAAAACTGAGCGCTGCCGGCGGGAAACTTTCAGTGTTATTTGCTGCCCCGGCCAAAAAAGCCTGACTGAGATATCGGAGGGTTATGCCGTTGTTCAACGGCTGACGCAACAGAGAAAGGCCCGCAATAACGGCGGGCCTTTTATCTGATTCGCTTACAGACGGATACTCATGACTTCATCAGCAGAAGTCGCAGGCTTATCACGTGTCGCCGGTTGTTTAACCGAAACAAACAGGGTATTGCCATCGGCGGACAATGCCAGACTGTTCGGTAATCCGGGCGCTTTTACCGTCTGTTTCACTGAATAATCTTTTGTATCGATAATACTGACAGTTCCCTCTTTACGATGGGTAACATAGAGCTCATCGCGGGCAGGGTTAAACAGTACTGCCAGTGATTCAGGTACCGCGATAGTATGAATAACTTTTCCGGTCGCGGTATCAGCAACCAGCACCCCTGCCTGTTTAAAGTCCGTGATAAACAGCCGGTTCCCTGTTTTATCCAGCGCAATATTCAGTAACGCACTGTCTCCGCTCTCCACCACCCTGACCCGTTTTTCGATACGATTATTGCCAGTGTTAATCATCAACAGCTCACCATCGCTGTTGGTGATATACAGGGTGTGGTTTTTACTGTCCAGTGCCACGCCGGTAGCAATTTTCCCTGTGTTTTTAATCGTATCCAGCAATGTCAGATTTTTTGCATCAACCACCCAGACCACGCTGTCAGCACCGACGCCGGGGATATACAAACGGTCAGTCGCCGCATCAAACACGATTTCACGTACCTGTAACGGTCGCAGAGTCTCAGTGCGTTTACGGCCATCCAGCACCAGATGTTTAAGCTCTGCGCCGCTATTCGCATCGATCAGGGTTACTGCACCTTCACGGCTGTTACCGAGGAATAAACGGTTATTCTGTTGATCCAGGGCGACACCAAACGGTTTATGGGTATTTTTCAGTGTCCGGACACTCTGTAAGCTCTGTGGGTCCAGCCGGTATACCATGCCGCCCTGATCGTCGCGGCCCTGCGCGCTGGCCACAAACAGCGTATTGTCAGGCTGGCTGTAGACCAGTTCATATAACCCTTTATCTACGGGTTTACTCATAACGGATACTTCTGCGGCAAAGCTGTGAGCAGAAAATAACGCGGTAACCAGTACCAATGGACGGAAAAAAGCATGATGATAATTAAACATGTCGATAACGTCTCCAGAGTAATAAGCGGCACATAACCGGGGTATGGCCGGATCAGGCCTGCGTGATCAAAGATAAGGAAATGATTTTCCATTTGATAAGAATAATCATTTACATACTGGATGAATAGTATTTTATGATGACCACGGACCAATAATGCCTGGTTTGTGAGTGACCACTACTTTCTCTGGCTGCTGTTATCGGGCTGACAGCAGCCGGCAGCCGCTCAGAGCTGCGCAGGTAATACGGCTAATAATGCCTGACGGATAAAGCCCTGATGCTCTGCCAGTAATGCACTGGCTTGTGAAGCCTCCAGTCCTGCCAGTAACATAATAATCGCTGTCTTACACTGTCCCTGGCAGGCGTCCAGTGCCTGCTGCGCATCGGCAGCCTGACAGCCCGTTGCCTGCATCACAATATTCACCTGCCGCTGTACCAGTTTATGGTTAGTCGCTTCCACATCGACCATCAGGTTACCGAACACCTTACCACTGCGGATCATTGCCCCGCTGGACAGCATATTCAGTACCATTTTTTGTGCCGTTCCGGCTTTCATCCGCGAAGAGCCGGTAATGACTTCGGGTCCGACCACCGGCGTCAGCGCAATAGTCGCCCTGGCGGCCATTTCGCCATCCGGATTACAACTCAGGGACACCACCGTCGCCCCACATTGCTCCGCGTATTCCATCGCCCCCAGCACATAGGGCGTTCTGCCGCTGGCGGCAATACCCACCAGGATATCCCGCTGAGTAAAGTCGATGGCCTGCAGATCCTGCACACCCTGTGCACGATTATCTTCCGCATTTTCCACCGCCTGCAGGATAGCAGGCTCTCCGCCGGCAATCAGGCCAGCCACCTGACCGCGCGGAGTTCCGAAGGTTGGCGGGCACTCACTTGCATCCAGAATACCCAGCCTGCCAGAGGTACCTGCACCACAATAAATTAACCGGCCGCCACAGGAAAAAGCCGCAGTGATTGCATCCACTGCGCGGGCAATATCCGGCAGGATAGCTTCTACCGCAAGGGCAACTTTTTTATCTTCCTGATTGATTACCGCCAGCATCTGTTCTGTCGTCAGCTGGTCGATAGTTTCACTGGCAGGATTACGGCCTTCCGTAATCAGTTTGTTTAAGTCGGGGGTCATCGGTTACGCATCCTGTGGCAAGTCAGGCTGCATCATAGAACATGCGGCGCAGAGGCGAAAGCAGCGGGTGGCCAATAGGCGGAGAGGCGTGGCGGAAAAAATAACGGGGCCGCTACGGCCCCGTCGATCAACACATCAGTCTTCGAGCAGATGCGCTTTCATTTTTTGCTCATAGGCCAGCGCTTTTTCTGAATCGAACTGTTTTTCCCAGCGGGCAATCACCAGCACGGCTAACGCATTACCTACCACATTCAGTGCAGTACGCGCCATATCCATAATACGGTCGACCCCGGCAATAAACGCCAGTCCTTCAAGAGGAATACCGACACTGCCCAGCGTTGCCAGCAGTACCACAAAGGAGACCCCGGGCACCCCGGCAATCCCTTTTGAAGTGACCATCAGGGTCAGCACCAGGACGATCTCTTCAGTCAGAGACAGGTCGATGCCATACAACTGGGCGATAAAGATGGCAGCAATACTCTGATACAGGGTGGAACCATCAAGGTTAAAGGAATAACCGGTCGGTACCACAAAGCTGGTGATCGAGTTAGGGGCACCATAGGCTTCCATTTTTTCCATAATCCGTGGCAACACGGTTTCAGAGCTGGAGGTGGAATAGGCCAGAATCAGTTCATCTTTCAGGATGCGAATAATCGTCATAATACGCAGACCACAGATCCTGGCCACCGCCCCAAGAATTACCAGCGCAAACAGTAAAATCGCGGCATATACCAGACCGACCAGTTTTGCCAGTGGCACCAGAGAAGCGAAGCCGAAGTTGGCGATGGTCACGGCGATCAGGGCGAAAACCCCCACCGGCGCATAACGCATAATCATATGCGTCACTTTAAACATGGTTTCTGATACCGAGCGGAACAGACCAGTCAGCGGATCACGGTGTTCTGCCGGTAAGGCTGACAATCCCATACCAAACATCACCGAGAAGAAGATGATGGCCAGCATATCGCCGTTAACCAGTGAGGCAAATATATTCTGCGGAATAATGGATAAGATCGTCGATACCAGACTATGAGGGCCACTTTCCACCTGCCGGGTAGTAGCTTCATATTTTGAGATATCCGTCGTGGTCAGGGTCGACATATCAATACCCGAGCCCGGATGGAAAACGTTAGCTAACGTAATTCCAAGGACAATGGCGATAGTGGTAATGACTTCAAAATAAACAATCGTTTTGACGCCAATACGCCCCAGTTTTTTCGCATCACCGACACCGGCAATACCGACGATCAGCGATGATATAACGATCGGTACTACGATCATCTTAATCAGATGAATAAAGATATCACCGGCAGGTTTAAGTACATTAATAATTAACCAGTCCCGGTCATCTGGCTGGTTATGCAGGACAGCACCCACTACCACACCCAGAACCAGAGCAATAAGTATTTGCCAGGCAAGACTAATCTTTATGCCTTTTTTCATTTTTATTTCCTTAGTCGGACTTCCCGCTCTCTTCTCACAGCCAGAGAATTATTTTGGGAAGTGAACAAACACCGGGTTAATACAGTACTAATCTTATAGAAAATTGCTGACAAACCCTGCATAAGAGATAGATAATTAACATTTTTAGACAGGTTATGGCAACCTTATTCCGTAACGAATAAAAAGCACAGTTAACCTGCACCTTGCCTGCCCGCAACAAATTTATGTTATAAGTAACTGTTATAAATAGTGATAACAGGAGACATTCCCCGATATTTTATCGTAACAGCCGGCTCAGTTAATCCTGAGTGAGATTCAGGAAGCAAATAACAAACCAAAAGAAATTTTTATAACTACTGCTTTTAACTATCATTTGGTAAGAAATGAGGTAACCCTCCGATAATACGACTTTTCTCTGTCACGTGATCTGCAACACAAAAACAAAACATCCCTTTCTGTAATCATTTAAATAACATTAAAAATACATAATATTAACATTTTACAGGAGGCCTGATATGAGCCAGATCTATAAACACCCGATCCCCGCGAGCATCGCTGAGCATGCCCTGATCAGTCCGCAACAATACACCACAATGTACCAACATTCTGTGAACAACCCTGATACTTTTTGGGCTGAACAGGGGAAAATTCTGGACTGGATCACTCCTTTTACTAAGGTAAAGAACTCTTCTTTTGCGCCGGGAAATATCCGTATTCGCTGGTATGAGGACGGCACACTGAACCTGGCGGCAAACTGCCTCGATCGCCACCTGGCAACCAGCGCAGATAAAACAGCCATTCTCTGGGAAGGTGATAATCCCGATGAAAGCCGGCATCTGAGCTACCGGGAGTTACATCAGCAAGTCTGCCGCGCCGCGAATATGCTGCGCCAGTTAAATGTTAAAAAAGGCGATGTTGTCGCTATTTATATGCCAATGGTGCCGGAGGCGGCCATTGCCATGCTGGCCTGTGCACGTATCGGGGCGGTACATACGGTCATTTTTGGCGGTTTTTCCCCGGATGCCGTTGCCGGACGGATCATTGATTGCGGTGCGCGGCTGGTGATCACCGCCTATGAAGGAGTACGTGCGGGTCGAACGATCCCCCTGAAAAAAAATGTCGATGATGCACTAAAAAATCCGGCGATCACCACTATCGAAAATGTGGTGGTTTTTCGCCGCACCGGCGGCTTTTCCGGCTGGCAGCAGGGGCGTGATCTGTGGTGGCATGAACTGATGGCTGCCGCCGGTACAGAGCACCTTCCGGTGGCGGTTAATGCCGAAGACCCGCTGTTTATTCTCTATACTTCGGGCTCTACCGGTAAGCCAAAAGGGGTATTGCACACTACCGGCGGATATCTGGTGTATGCCGCCACGACGTTTAAATACGTTTTCGATTATCATCCGCAGGATATTTACTGGTGTACTGCTGATGTGGGCTGGATCACTGGTCACAGCTACCTGTTATATGGCCCGCTGGCCTGCGGTGCCACCACACTGATCTTCGAAGGCGTTCCTGACTGGCCAACGCCGGCCAGAATGTCACAGGTCGTGGATAAACATCAGGTTTCGATTCTCTACACCGCCCCGACGGCAATCCGTGCTCTGATGGCAGAAGGCGAAAAAGCCATCGCCGGTACAGAGCGTACCAGCCTGCGAATTCTGGGGTCAGTCGGCGAACCCATCAATCCTGAAGCCTGGGAATGGTATTACCGGCATATGGGTAACGGCCATTGTCCGGTTGTCGATACCTGGTGGCAGACCGAGACCGGGGGCTTTATGATCACCCCGTTACCGGGTGCCACTGAGCTGAAAGCGGGCTCTGCTGCTCGTCCGTTTTTTGGCGTACAGCCGGCGTTAGTCGATAATCACGGGGTGGTGCAACAGGGAGCCGGTGAAGGGAATCTGGTGATCACTGACTCCTGGCCGGGTCAGGCACGGACCCTGTACGGTGATCACCCGCGGTTTGAACAAACCTATTTCTCTGCCTTTAAAAACTGTTATTTCAGTGGTGACGGTGCGCGGCGTGATGAAGACGGTGATTACTGGATCACCGGCCGTGTGGATGACGTTCTTAACGTTTCAGGACACCGCCTGGGGACCGCAGAAATAGAATCAGCACTGGTTTCTCATCCGAAAATAGCAGAAGCGGCAGTGGTGGGAATTCCTCACAGTATCAAGGGACAGGCAATTTATGCCTATGTCACCCTGAATGCAGGCGAAGAACCGACGGCAGAGCTATATCACGACGTCCGCCAGTGGGTACGTAAGGAAATCGGACCTATCGCGACACCGGATATCCTGCACTGGGCAGAAATGCTGCCAAAAACCCGCTCGGGGAAAATTATGCGTCGTATTCTGCGTAAGATTGCGACCGGAGAAACCACCGGACTGGGGGATACTTCAACCCTGGCTGACCCGGGCGTGGTTGAAAAATTACTCGAAGAGCAGCAGACAATAAAAATGCCGTAACCGGCCTGCGTTTATACTGCCAGATAACCCCGCAGACCAGGCTGCGGGGTTGATCACTCAGAAGCTGACAGAAGCGCTGAGGTATGGACCATTATTCAGGACGTTATTTTTATTGCTGTCTTTGTTATTCAGTTCAACATACTGATACCCGGCGCGCAGAGTCAGCAATGAAATCGGAGTAAAGCTGACACCCCCGGCCGCTTCCTCATAGTGGTTGAGGTGTGCCGAGAAGGATTCAGGAGCGTAATAGTATTCACCATACACGCCCCACATGCTGTTCAGTTGATAACTGACACCCGAACCTACAGCAACAGTAAAGCCGTCTTTACCGTTTTCCGGATGCGTAAATAACGCTTTCGCCGCAGGAGAGACATTTAACGGCCCCACCGACAGATTATATCCCAGCGCTGCTCCGGCGACACTGCCGTCATCATTGCTGCGTAACCAGTTACCTTTCAGAAACAGGCCGGGTGATGAAGACCCCAGCCCGACACTCAGGTTAGTACTGTGCTTACCGACATCCACACTGCCTTCAATAGCCTGAGCCATACCGCTGGCCATCACACCCGCCAGCCCTGCTGCAAGGATAATTTTTTTCATTGTAATACTCCCGGATAAATAAAAGACGCGCTACCCGGACATTTGACCAGCATAGAAAAGCAGCGGCAACCTGTTTATCGGTAAACGAAAGTATATTTCATCATATTCTGAAATATAATGTTCACCCTTATGCCACCGCCCACATAATATGACCAATAATCGGCGCAGCCAGAACCGTTACCACCCCGGCCAGCATCATCACCAGACTGGAAACCACACCTTCCTGAGGCCCCAGCTGATAGGCTTTTGCGGTACCGGCACCGTGGGAAGCTGCTCCCAGTCCGGCTCCTTTTGACAACCCCTGTTTAATCGCCAGCCGGAGGAACATAAAATCACCAATCGCCATCCCGAAGACCCCGGTCAGCACCACAAACAGGGCGACCAAATCAGGCTGTCCCCCTTCCTGCCGGGCCGCAGCCAGTGCAAACGGGGTAGTTATCGAGCGGACGGCCAGGCTACGCTGGATCTCTTCAGGCAGAGTAAATAAACGCGCCAGCCAGACGGAACTGCACACCGCCACCAGGGTCGCGGTCACCACACCGGCACTCAGAGACATCCAGTGACGTTTTATAATGTAGACATTCTCATAGACCGGTACGGCAAAGGCGAGGGTTGCCGGGCCCAGCAGCCATAACAACCAGTGGCTCTGGGCGATATAATCGTTCCAGCTGATATGTGTCACCAGTAATAGGGCCACCAGCACCATCGGTGTCATCACCAGTGGCATCAGAATCAGAATACGCCAGCGACGATATAAACGTTTATTCAGGTAATACACCAGAATCGTCACGACAAAACATAACAGACTGATCAGCAAATCATTCATGGCGGGCCTGCTTACGTGCTGCACGCTGTGTTTCATAACGGTAAATATGTTCCACCACAAAAGAGGTGGCAGCTAACACCATCACGGTACTGATAGCGATAACCAGACAAATACGGACACCATCTTCACGTAACAAAGTACCGTAATTGACCACTGCCACCACTGCAGGGACGAAAAACAATAGCATCTCGGCCAGCAGCCAGTTAGAGCCGGCTTTGACCCACTTCAGTGGCAGCACACGACTGACAATTAACAACAGCATAAGTACCATGCCCACAATATTCGCCGGCAGGGGAATATGCAGCCATACCACCAATTGTTCAGAAAATAAAAATAAGCCGATATAAATCAGAACCTGTACAGGCAGCTGTAACAAATGGGGTAATTTTGTCAGCCGCTGCGAACGAAGGGCTGCAAGCATGGTGAATTCCTCGTGGAAAGTGAATGTTGTCAGTATACAACCCGGCCACCAGGTGAATAAAATGAACTAAAATTATCTTAACCATGCCATTTAGGAATAGTTATGGATGTAAAGGCTATTCGGTATTTTACTGAAGTTGTGCGCCAGCAGAGTTTTACCCGCGCGGCAGAGAAACTGTACGTCACTCAGCCGACAATCAGTAAGATGCTGCGCCAGCTGGAAGAGGAACTCGGCTGTACCCTGCTGCTCCGGGAAGGCCGTAAGCTGTACCTGACGGACAGTGGTAAAGCCGTATATCAACGGGGAAACGCTATCCTGCAGGAGTTCCGCCAGCTGGAGGCCGAAATAAGCGACATTAATCAGTTAATGACCGGGGAACTGCGGCTGGGTATACCGCCAATGGTCGGTATGCAGATTGTCGGCTCAATCTCTGCTTTCCATAAACGCTATCCGGGGGTTGAGCTTAAAATTTCCGAATTTGGCGGGCTGGCGGCCCAGCAGGCTGTGTTACAGGGGCGTCTTGATATCGCCATGACCGCATTACCTGCCGAAAGTGAGTTTCCGCTACAGGTATTACCGCTGATGGAACACCGGCTATGTGTACTGGTGCCACGCACTGATGCCTGGCTGCAACGGGAACGGGTTTCTCTGGAGGAAGTGGCGAGGTTTCCGCTGCTGGTCTTCAATGAAGAGTTCTCCCTTAACCGCCAGTTGAATAAATTATTCCAGCGGATGGGACTGACACCGGCTATTGCTATCCGCAGCGGACAATGGGATTTCCTGGCGGCAATGGTTCAGGCCGATATGGGCGTTGCGATTTTGCCCGAACCTATCTGCCAGCGGCTGGATCCGGCGTCACTGCTGTGGCTGCCCCTGGAGTCAGAACTGACCTGGACACTCGGCCTGGTCTGGCGTGACGGTAACTATATTTCCAGCAGTACCCGCGCCTGGATTGACTGCTGCCGCGAGTTCTGGCCGGATAATCCACCGGTGGTTTCTTTATAGTCCATGGCGGGAGCCTGTCTGGCTCCCCCCGGGGCGGTTACTCTTCTTTTTCTATCAGTAAGGCTTCCAGTAAGTCGAGATCGCGTAACAGCTTTTGCATCGACTCATTACTGATTTGCTGAGTCGCACGCATATGATAGACCTCCGCCCGCTCGGCACGCAGTGCCGCCAGACGAAAACGCCGTTCCAGATTCTCGGTAAACATAGCCCGTTCCACATCGTCTTTACCGTCAATCCTGCGGCGTAAATTGCCGGTCACACGGGAGCTGACTTCTTTCAGTACATCAGGGTCAATATTCTCCTCCGGGTCTTTCGACAGGCGCTCTTCCATCTTATACAGGCTATCGATGGCCACTTTAGCCATCACCGCACGGGCAGTACGCAGTTCACGGGCATTTTCACTCTTATCCATTCCCGGGATACCACGCAACAGCACCGGCAGAATAATCACCCCGGCAATCAGGGAGAACATAATCACCCCTGTCGCCAGAAACACTAATTCGTAACGGGCGGGAAAGGCATCACCGTTCGCCAGATACAACGGAATTGAAAGAACACCGGCCAGAGTGACCGCCCCGCGAACCCCAGCAAAGGTGGCAATCAGCATCTCACGGGTCGAGTAATTACTGAACTCCATCGGGTTTTTCTTCAGCACACGCAGGCTGAGCCGCTGCATAATAAACAGCCAGCAGAAACGGACCAGTAATAAGGCGCTATAGACCAGGGCTACATCAGCAAATAAAGTCCAGATACTGACATTGGTATCGGCGTTCGCCTGCTGTATTGAGGTTTCAAGGATACTGGGTAACTGCAGACCCAGCATCAGGAAGACCATGCCGTTAAACACAAATTCCAGCATTTGCCAGACACTGTTTGCTCTTAAACGCATGGCTAACGGTGCCTGACGGATAATCCCCGACCGGGTGATGGTCATCCCTGCCGCCACTGCCGCCAGGATACCGGAGAACCCGAAATGTTCGGCAATAATATAAGACGCAAAAGGCAACAGCATCAGCAACACCGTTTGTGTTGCCGGGTCATCCCCGCTCCAGCGGCTCAGCAAGCGTAACGATTTACCGTACAGCCAGCAGATCAGTACCCCGGCCACCAGCCCGCCGACAGCAACTTTAAGAAATTCGATAGTCGCACCGGACCAGGTAAACACCATCGTCCCCATCGCTACCGCAACGGCAAACTTCAGTGATACCAGGCCGGAAGCATCGTTCATTAAGGCTTCACCCTGAACTATCGACATGATTTTCTTTGGAATACGCCCTTCCCCGACAATACCGGAAAGTGCGACGGCATCGGTTGGAGAGAGTACCGCTGCCAGGGCAAAGGCGGGGATTAAAGGAATACCCGGCACCGTCCAGTAAATCAGATAACCGATACCCACCACCGTTATCAGCACCAGCACCAGTGCCAGACCGATAATTTCCCGGCCATGGTGCAGAAACTCACTGGTCGGTGTTTTCCAGCCATCAGCAAACAGTAACGGCGGGATAAACAGCACCAGGAACAGTTCCGGGTCAAAATCCACATGCAGGCCGATAGACGGCCATGCCAAGATCGCACCGGCAATGATCTGTACTAACGGTAAGGGGATATGAAAAGGGAGTAATCTGCCAGCGACCCCGGACAGCGAAACAACCAGCGTCATAATCAGTATGGTAAAGAAGATTTCCATGCTTTCCTTTAGCCTCTTCCACAGGCGTATAAATATCAATTACAAAATCATATACCTGATAGTGTAAAACAAAATAAGACAATTAAACGCATCCCGGTGTGCGAAATATCCTCTGCCCGCAGGGTTTACAGATTTATCCTTGTTCCGCGAGACTTTTTCCGCCTGATTCAGGCTGCGGATCCCCGCGACTGTCTGCCGGCGTGTTTCTCTCTAATAATACTGCCCCCTGCCCGCTGGCCGCTAACTGGTCGCCCGGGTTACGTAACGGACAGTCACGCATCGACAGACAGCCGCAGCCGATACATCCGTTCAGATCATCACGCAGGTGAGTCAGAGTCTCAATCCGTTTATCCAGCTCTTCGCGCCAGTGACGGGTCAGGGTTTCCCATTCCCCGACAGACATACGTTTATTTACCGGCATCTGCGCAAGATTTTCACTGACTGTTGCCAGCGGGATACCAATCCGCTGAGCCACTTTAATAATCGCTACCCTGCGTAATACATCACGGCTATACCGGCGCTGATTCCCGCTATTACGGGTACTGGCAATCAGCCCTTTGCTTTCATAAAAATGCAGGGCTGAAACCGCCACCCCGCTGCGGCGCGCAACTTCCCCTGGCGTCAGTACCGGCTTCGGATAGTTTCTCTCTTTTTTCATATTCGGCCTTTACCTCAAGTTAACTTGAGGAATTATACTCCATCCCGACATAAATACCGAACCACTCCCCCGGTGACCAGCCTTACCGTAAAGGACAGAACTATGATGCAAGAAGAAATCATTCATTCGTTAACCCAGTGGATTAACCAAAATCTCGGGAAACATTTATCGATCGATGAGGTCGCTGCTAAATCGGGATATTCGAAATGGCACCTGCAACGTATGTTCCGCGCAGTGACACAGCAAACCCTTGGCGACTATATTCGTGAGCGTCGTCTGGAGATGGCCGCTGTTGCCCTGTGTAAAACCCGGCGTCCGGTATTTGATATCGCCTTACAGTATGGTTATGAGTCACAGCAAACTTTTTCACGGGTGTTCCGTCGCCAGTTCGACCAGACACCGACCGCTTATCGCCAGACGATGCGCTGCAATGAATTCCATACGGACAGCCGCACCGCCACCGGCCATCATGCGACCGCTTCCGGTATGATGTAACGATAATGCTGCCAGGCTGGCGGCATTACCTGTACTCTGCCGCTTCCCCCCTCTTTTCAGCGCTTATTTTTTGTTCTCCCCCGCAGATTAACCGTCTATAATGTGACCCGCATCACAAATTCAGGCTGTCCGGCCTGCTGATCCCCCGCGGTCAGGAGACCCGTCGGCAGAGATCACCGCACTTTATTTCAGCGCCGGTCACAGGTAAAAATGGCTACATTAACTGCAAATTTTCTTATTATGCGCTGGGGATTACTCAGTGCACTGGCGATGTTTCTCGCCAGTAGCGCCACGATCAAATGCCGGCGGCATCACCTTACTCTGTTCAGTGTTCTCTGTGCCGGCTTCGGGGTGATCATGTCCTGCTGGTTCGTGACCGGTCTGATGGGTATTCCTTTCAGCGCTGAACAATGGCACGGGTTTGTCAGCAACGCTCAGGATATTCTGACTCAGGTGATCAAAAATACCCCGTCTTCCTGGCCTGATGAATAGGGTTAGTTCAGGAAGGGCATTCTGAAAATGGCTGGCTGCCTGCCGGAGGCCCTTACCGCAGACCGGCAGTCACAGACATCGGCAGGGGTGCCAGAGTCTGGCGAAAACCGAAAAAAATCCCCGCCGGCAATACTGCCGGCGGGGATTTTTTATCAGGGATGTATACAGGGTATAGCACGCTATACCCTGAACAATCACCGTTAAGGTAATTTATAAGCGACGATGTAGTCGCCCATTTTAGTTCCGAACGAACCATGTCCGCCGGCAACAATCACCAGATACTGCTTACCGTCAACTTCATAGGTCATAGGTGTTGCCTGACCACCTGCCGGCAGACGAGCCTGCCACAGCAGTTTACCGTCACGTACGCTGTAAGCACGGATGTAGTCATCCAGGGTTGCAGCGATAAAGAACACGTTACCGGCCGTTGTGATTGGTGCACCCAGCATCGGAGTACCGACGGTGATTGGTGGTAAAGGAATCGGACCGCCGCTGTCGCGGATAGTACCAATACGTTTTTTCCACACAATCTGGTTAGTTTTCAGGTTAACCGCAGACACAAAGCCCCATGAAGGTTCCATACATGGCAGACCAAACGGTGACAGGAACGGATTCAGTTCAACACCATAAGGAACACCATACATGTGCTGCAGGCCTGCTTCGCCACCTGAACCACCGCCACCATTTTTAGGCGGTTCCATCGGGTTGTTCGGACCACGAGGGATCAGTTTTGAAACAAACGGCAGTTGCATCGGGTTAGCAATAGCGAAGTCGCTGCCACCGTTAACTGAAATACCACCCCACTCGAACATACCCAGGTTACCAGGGAATACCAGAGTCCCCTGCTCTGATGGCGGAGTGAAAGTACCGTCATACTTCAGACGATGGAACATGATACGGCAGATCATCTGATCAAACATCGTACCGCCCCACATCTTACTGCCGGTCAGTTTTGCCTGAGGACGGAAAGTAAGTTCAGAGAATGGCTGGGTCGGAGACACATGGTCACCTTTAGCCGCGCCCTGTGGTACCGGAAGTTCCGGTGCCGGTACAACCAGTTTGCCGGTTTCACGGTTCAGGACAAAAATGTTACCTACTTTAGTCGGTACATAAATGATCGGCTGAACCTTACCGTCTTTATCAGTAATGTCTGCCAGCGTTGGCTGAGCCGGAATATCCATATCCCACAGATCGTGATGGACAGTCTGGTAGAACCACACTTCTTTACCGGTCGTCGCATTCAGCGCCAGAATACCACTGGCGTAACGCTCCTGCTCCGGAGTACGGTCACCGCCCCAGATATCAGGGGTAGTTACACCCATCGGCAGGTAGACCATATCCAGTTTGGCATCATAAGCGGCTGGCGCCCATGAGTTAGGAGAGTTGGCGCTGTAGTGCTGACCATCTGCCGGAATGGCGTTTGGATCTTTAGCACCCGGATCGAATGCCCACAGCAGTTTACCGTTATTCACATCGTAGCCACGGATAACGCCTGACGGCTCGCGGGTAGAGTAGTTATCGGTAACTGCACCGGCAATCACAATCACTTTATCAGTGATGATTGGCGGGGAAGTTGGCTCATAGCCACCCGGGAAGGCATTCGGCTGCTGATGTTGCAGATCCAGCTCACCGTTATTAGCAAATTCCTTACACAGCTGGCCATTTTCCGCGTCGACTGCAAACAGACGACCATCATTGACTGGCAGGTAAATACGGCGTGAACAGGCAGCAGGAGATGCCGGAGCATTCTGCGGGTTCACAGCAGCATTGAAGTCGTGATAAGAAACACCACGGCAAGTCATATGCTGGAAGGTCGGGTCGTATTTGATTTTTGGATCAAAACGCCATTTTTCTTTACCCGTCGCCGCATCAATCGCCACCAGAATCTGGTGTGCAGTACAGGTGTACAGCAGATTACCTACTTTCAGCGGTGTCGCTTCGTTAGTAATCTCGCCCGGGTCATCAGCACGTTTTACATCGCCTGACTGGTAGGTCCACGCCACTTGCAGATTTTTAACATTATCTTCATTAATCTGGCTAAGAGGAGAGTAACGGTCACCTGCCTGAGTACCACCATAAGCGGTCCAGTCGGCACCGGCATTCGCCTGAGATGGCGCAGCTGGTGCTGCAACATTCAGCGTACCGTTAATTTCCTGTGGATCTTTACCGAAGAACGCACCAACGACCATTGCCAGGTTGATTACAATTGCAATCACCATCAGCGCCGTCGCTTTTTTGTTTGGTGCGGCCAGCTGGCGATAAACGAATGGCAGAATCATCCAGATACCAAACAGTACCCAGATATCCAGACGTGGCGCCAGAGCCCAGAAATCAAGGCCGGATTCACAATAGGCCCAGACAGCAGTGCCTAACAGGATGAGAGTGTAAAGATAAAAAGCACAGCTTCTTTTCTTTAACAACATAACAGTGAACACCGCCATAGCGATGCCGCTGATCAGATAGTAGGACGTTCCGCCCAGCGTCAGTAACCAGCCACCGCCGATTAGTAACCACAAGGTGCAGAATACCGATATTACTAGTGTTATGAGGCGAAAACCTCGGGATTCCCGTGACATTCAATTAACCTTCAAGTCAACAACTGTATATATAAGTAAAAGAGTCGACTATAAGGTTAGACCTTTTTAATTGGTTTTAATAATGTTTTTTGTGATCCTGACACATTGACAATAACATTTTTTCATAGTCCTGATGACAGGTCGCCAACAAAACTGTTCATTTATCCGTACAAATTCCTGAAAAAAATCTACACATTAGCGGCACGATTCAGATTTTTCCGGAGACAGGCCATATAGCTGAATAGAAAAAATAATGTATTTAAAAGAATAAATAAGAATAAAGAAATGGCAGATAATCTGCCGTATCTCAGCTACTCTGGAGAGTGGTAACGGTTACACTAATATCCTGTTTAAGACGGTACCGCTAAACATCCGGCAGCCGGACACCCTCAGAGTAAAATCGCCCCTGCCTCTCCCCCTGACGCCCTGTCCTGACAGCCGCTCTGCGATGACTCCCCGGCCGCTTTTTCTGCGCCAGTCCACTGATAGTAAAGATAACTTATTATTTTATCAGAAGATAATGCTTATACCCGTGCTCAGCGGCAGATCTTATCGGGAAAACACCGGGCAGGCAGTTTTACGCTTGCTCCTTTGCCGGGAGCTGCGGATACTGGCCAAAGGATACCCTCCGGTACAGATGGCAATCTGCAATCTCAGAACCCCGCAGGTTCCGTATTAACCTTCAGTACCGGACAACGGCTATCCCATAACGACAATAATCAGGGGTTGATTCAATGCTTCAGTTTTCTAACGGTTTTCTGCTGAGCCTTTCACTGTGCCTCGACATTGGTATCGCGAATATTGCGATGCTCACTCTGGCAATGCAGCGCGGTTACTTTTACGGTTTCTGGCTGGGTATAGGCAGCTGTATTGGTGATTTAGCCTATGCGTTACTGGCCATGACAGGTCTGGCTGTCTTACTGAAGTTTGAAGCGGTGCGCTGGGTACTCTGGGTGGGCGGAGGAACAATATTAGTCTGGTTTGCGATAAAGATGCTGCGGGCAGCATTACAACAAACGACAGCGCTGAAGGTCAGTGAAGCCATCGCCTCCGGATCATTACCCCGTGAATTTTGCCGCGGCATTCTGCTTGCCATCTCTTCACCGTCCGCGATTTTGTGGTTTGTCACCGTTGGCGGGGCTCTGATTTCACGGCTGGGTCAGCACAGCATTGCGGCATCCGGCCTGTTCCTCGGCGGATTTTTTACCGCCGGGGTACTCTGGACCTGCACACTCTGCCTGGCAGGCAGTGTCGGCGGGAAATTACTCGGCAACCGCTTACTGACATTTTCCTATCTGGCATCCGCAGTCATTTTCAGCTATTTCGCAATAACGGTTATCATCTCTGGCTACAGGGAATTTATTACCGGTTAAAAAAAGAGATCCCGCCAGATCAGCGGAACCTGCCACAGGTATGATTTCTGTGGCAGGTAAAAGACAGCTTACCGCGCTGGATGATGTCAGAAAGTCATAACTCTCTTACAACCTTCAGGTTATTTTCTGAAAAACTTTACTGTAGCTATGTCGGGTCCTGCGGGCAAATACCGGGTAGATGACTGATGTAATAACAAGGCTGATAACCCATGATAAGTCAATGCCGGGAATAATATTGGCATAAGGCCCCTGAAAGAAGGCATTTTCAACAAAAGGTATTTGTACAAGGATACCAATAAAATAAACAAACATTGTTTTTAGATTCAGTAATCCATAACATCCTCCGTCCGGACTAAAAATAGCACTGACATTATACCTTTGTTTATTAATAACATAAAAATCAAGAAGATTAATCACTATCCATGGTGTCAGGACAGAGATTAATGCCAGAATAAGATTAATAAAGAAAGCAACGAAATGTTTTGATGTTTCAAGTGCAACGATAATACTCATCGATAACACAACAACTGAAACAATTAACCGGGTAATAACTCCGGGAGAGCGCTGTGGGAAAAAAGTATGAGCTGCGGTAATCAGAGATAAGACCGCTCCGTATAAGTTCATCGAGTTATGACAGATAATATTAATTAAAAACAGTATCATTAATACCGGTCCCAGCCATCCGGTGGCATGGCGTACTGATACCATTGCATCACTGTCTGGTGCGATATTCACTGCAATCATTCCGAAGACAAAAGCCAGTATCGTTCCGCCACATGCGCCGAGATAAGTCGCCCAGAAAGGCCTGGCGATCCCTGTGCTGGCAGGTAAATAGCGTGAGTAATCCGACGTATAAGGTGAGAAACTGATTTGCCATACTGCCCCGATACAAAAGGTCCCGAACCAGCCCGCAAGACTGAAACCACCCCGCAGCCAGAAATTCTCAGGCAGCGGATGTGACAGCATAAGCACCAGACCGGTTATCATGGCCGCCCCCATTACCCATGCTCCGAATTTGTTAATCCGGTGTATAAACCGGTAACCGATAATACCAATGATCGTGGCCAGCATTGCTCCGAGAATGGTTGAGCTCCTGACATTGATATCAGGAATAACATTATTGATTAACTTTCCGGAAAGTGAAATATTTGAAATAAAGAAACCAAGATAAATAACAGTAGTGAAACTGATCACCAGCAATGAACCATAACGACCAAACTGGGCCCGGCTTTGTACCATCTGTGGTATCCCGACTTTCGGGCCCTGAGCCGATGTCAGCCCGAGAAAAATACCACCAAAAAGGTGGCCAGTAATAATTGCAGTCAGTGCAGAAATAACATCAAGATGAAAAGATTCTGTCGCAATAGCGCCACTGACAACTGCTAATGGCGCGATATTAGTACAAAACCATAATGTAAATAAACTGTGAGATTTACCATGCCTTTCTGATTCTGGAACAAAGTCTACCGATTTATCTTCTATTATTCTTTTCTGAGTGGTTTTTTTATTCACATCACCCTCCGGAATTAATGATATTTAATTTTTAAAATAGAAAGACCTTCCTTTAAAAAGTACAAATCCGTTCCGACAAGCATAAGCCTGACGTAATTAATTCATTGATATAAAGCAGAATTATCTGTATGGGGAATTAATTTTCATTTCCCCCATATCATTAACCCCTAACGCATAATAAAGGGGTCATCAATAGGCTCATCACTGGTCCGTAGCCATACCGTTTTCGTGGTCGTGTACTCCAGAGCAGCATCAATTCCCCCTTCACGACCAAAACCAGATTTCCCAAACCCGCCAAAAGGCGCTAACGGAGATACAACACGGTATGTGTTCACCCATACCACACCACTGCGAACTTTTCGGGTCACCCGATGGGCAAGCGTCAGATTACGGGTAAAAATTCCCGCCGCCAGACCATATTCGCTACTGTTTGCCAGTCGGATAGCATCGGCCTCGTTACTGAACGTTAATACAGATAATACAGGTCCGAATAACTCTTGTGAGACAGAGTCGGCGTCAGGACACTGACTGCAATCAAGGATTGTCGGAGGATAGTAAAATCCTTTTTTTCCGACAGGCTGATTCCCGAGGATAAGTTTTGCTCCCCGGGCAATACTGCGGGTCACTACCTGTTCAATTATTTCCTTTTGAGCGGCAGTACACAGCGGGCCAAACTGAGTTTCAGGATCCTGAGGACATCCGATAATGATCCCCTGTGCTTTAGTGACCAGCAGATGAAGAAACTGTTCTTTTACAGTTTCCTGTACCAGTAATCGTGATCCCGCGACACAACTCTGTCCGCTTGCTGAAAAGATCGCAGCGATCTGTGCATTAGCAGCACTTTCCAGATCGGCATCAGCAAATACAATAAAGGGTGATTTTCCCCCCAGTTCCAGTGAAGTGCTGGCGAGGTTTATGGCACTGTTACGGATAATATGCCGGGCCGTTTCGGCTCCGCCGGTAAATGCAATATGATCAATCAGCGGGTGAGAAGTCAGACAGGAACCACATTCTTCAGCAAATCCCGTAATAATATTAATAACTCCGGGGGGAAATCCGGCTTCATCAATCAGCCCGGCAAACGCCAACAGAGGTGTCGGGGCAACTTCTGCCGCTTTAACCACCAGGGTACATCCTGCCGCAATCGCCGGACCAATTTTTACCGCAGACAAAAATAACTGGCTGTTCCAGGGAATAATCGCGGCCACAACCCCCAGTGGTTCGCGCTTTATCCAGGTCTCCATATCAGCCTTATCAATGCTCAGACTACTGCCGTCCATTTTATCCGCCAGACCGGCATAAAAACGATAATACTCTGCCACATAAGCAATCTGCGCCCGGGTTTCGCGAATAATTTTCCCGGTGTCCAGGGTTTCCAGCCGTGCGAGTTTCATCGCATCACGTTCAATCAAGTCCGCCAGCCGTAATAACAACCGCCCACGTGCCCCTGCTGTCAGAGTACGCCAGCTGTCGGATTCAAAAGCCCGGACGGCAGCATTAACAGCATTATCCGTCTCCTCTTTACGGGCTTCAGCAATACAAGCCCAGGGCTCTGCAGTGGCCGGATTCAGAGAAGTAAATGTCGTATTACCGGGAACAAACTGACCATCAATATAAAGTTTGAACGATTCCATCATATCTCCGTTTAACGAAACTCAGGGGCAACATGGCGGATAAAACGTTCCAGGCAGGCTTTCTTACGCTCAAACGTCATACCATTATCCAGCCACAGGGCATATTCGTCATAACCCAGCGCTTCATATTTTTTCAGTCTGGCAATCACTTCATCTGCACAGCCGATAGCCAGATTTTTGCGCATAGCATCAACACTGTAATAATTGCTGGCGGCAATTTCCTCTTCACTCAGCGCCTGAATAAGTCCTTGCCGCACCGGGCGCTGATTTTTAAACCAGGCACCAAAATAGTTATAGAAACGATGAATTTCGGTAGCCGCCTGCCAGGCATCCTCTTCATCACCGGCCACATAACCGTGTTGAAGCAACATAATTTTAAGCGGTTTTTCCGGTAAATATTCACGGCATGCGCCATGAAAACAGCCGATCAGGCGTTCTATTTCCTCATCGCCCTGATGCAACGGAGTACACTGGACATTACAGCCATTTTTCACTGCAAAATCATGGCTATTAGGATCCCGGGCCGCGACCCAAATCGGAGGGTGAGGTGTTTGTACCGGTTTTGGTGAGGATGTCGTGGCCGGGAAATTCCAGTATTCCCCCTGATGTGTATAATCGCCCTCCCACAGGGCTTTGATTGCAGGCACTAATTCACGCATCCGCTGCCCTGCCTGCCAGGCATCCATCCCTGGCATTAACCTTTCATATTCGTAAGCATATGCACCACGGGCGATACCAAGGTCGAGACGACCACCGGTGATAAGATCGGTCATTGCGGCTTCACCGGCCAGACGGATAGGATGTGTAAAGGGAGCAATAATTGTCCCCGTCCCCAGGCGGACGTTTCGGGTGCGGTGTGCAATATCGACCAGATTGATAAAAGGATTCGGGGCAATGGTGAAATTCATTCCATGATGTTCACCGGTCCAGATAGCATGTAATCCGCCCTGGTCAGCTATTTCACATAACTGCATCATCTCTTCATATAACCGCTGCTGGTCATCTTCCGCAGAAATTCGTTCCATATGCAAAAACAGAGACAGTTTCATACAACCTCCCGATGGACAGAGTTAGCTAACGGATGGACAGTGCCGCGGGTATCATCACCGTAATACAGGTTATAGTTGCCACTGCGGTATTCTGTGACGAACCTCGTCAGCAACGGTTTCAGTGCTGCATCCGCGAAAGACAGTCCGGTAAGCTGCTGTAGATCAACCCATTCTCCGCCCTGTACCGCCGACAACGCCGCTGTCGTCGGCAGATTACACAAAAAGACGACATGTCGTTGTTTATGCTGCCGGTTCTGCCAGAGGGAATAAATAAAACCGGGGCTTGCTTCGGTAGTCAGTTCGCTGACGATGATCCCCGGGCATTCACTGGCACTGCTTTTCTTAATCTGACGAACCGGCAGCCTGTAGCCCTGCTGTGTTTTCACGACCAGTACTTTTCCTTCTGCTTCAATCAACGTACTGACAATATCCTGCGCGTCGATCAGGGATTCTGCGTTCTGGTAAGGGGTAAAATAGCCCCCGCGGTAATACCCCAGACCCGGCTGAGCATTGGCAGCAAACTGTTTCACTTCACCAATTAAGATCGCATGATCACCCGCATCAACAACCTGATGCATCGCACACTCAAACCAGGCAGCGCTGCCACCCAGTAGCGGTGTCCCTGCAGTACCTGTATGCCAGGCAACCCGCGAAAAGCGATCAGACATTTTTCTGGCAAAAATATCGGACACGTCTTTCTGTTGCTCAGCCAGAATATTAATCGCGAAGTATGATGACTGAACAAAATTGTCAAAGTTGGCCGACCGTTTATCAATGCTGACCAGCAGTAAAGGCGGATCAAGTGATACGGATGAAAATGAGTTAGCCGTAAAACCCTGTGGCTGATCCAGAGGGTCAAAGGTCGTCACAACCGTCACTCCGGTCATAAATGCACCAAAAGCATCTCTTAATTGTTTACGTTTTTCGTCGTCCATCACTTACTCCTTAACTGGCTCTGGCGGGCTGACAATGGCAGTGTCGGGGCTAAGAAACGCCAGGATCTCCTGGTTAACACGTACCCCATCGGTCAGGTTCAGCATATGCCGGGCATTTTCGACGATAACTGCTTTACCAGAACGGGCAGCATCGGCCATCGCGGCTGTCATCTGTGGATTTGAATTGCTATCTTTTTCACCGGTCATCACCAGTACCGGACAGTCCATTTCATTCCAGCGGTCAGAATACACACGATCGCCGGTGGCAAATGCCTGATAGGCCCGAGCGTAACCATGGCGATCAACTTGCTGTAGCCAGGTGCCGACTCTGTTACGCAGCGGACTGTCAGCAGCAGAATCATCGAACCAGCGTTCAAGAGGAGCATCAAGCCTGACATCTCCCTGAGCAAGCTCCTTCGCACGTTGCAAAACGGCCTTGCGGGCTGCCTCATCCCGCTTGTACACGCCGCTGATTACCACGGCATGACTCACCAGCTGAGGGTAATCAATGGCTATACCTGCGGTAATAAGAGCTCCCATCGAGTGACCGGCAATAGCAAAACGTTGTTCCTTACGGGCTTGCAGGAATGATGCCAGCCATTCCACATAATCTTTTAATGTCGCCGGGTGGCTGAAACCGGTACTCTGACCATGTCCCGGCATATCGACAGCAATAACCCTGAAATAACGGCTGAGTTGTTCGGTTTGTAAAAACCAGGTATCGGCATTCATGCCTACTCCATGGATAAGCACTAAAGGCGGCCCGTCACCTTCTTCCAGATAGCTAACCCGGGCGCCAGAGTCAGACAGCTGCTGGATTTTTCTGGTCATGGCCTAACTCTTTCAGGTCGAGGTAACGGTTACCGATGCGATGATGTGGTCGTCCGCCGAGCGCTGCACCAAGAGCAACCACAATTTCATTACTGAAAGGGGCATCATTAATCGCGAACTGCATGGTGAGATAGTGTTCACGGGTGCCTTCATCACTGGTCCCCATCATCGGGATCAGAATCGGAGAATTCGCCGGACCACGGGTGTTATTAAACGCCAGGTATGTTTTCCCCTTAACCGCCGAACGGTAATGGTTCCCGAAATGTAAGGTATGGATCAGGGCCGAAGCATGTTCCAGTTCACCCGCCAGTCCGGTCACGGCACATTTTCCATAGGCGACAACCTTCTCCCCCCCGCCGGCTTCCCGAATAATTAAACCGGTAAGTAACTCGCCCAGTACGGGTGCCAGCTCACGGATTGCCGGTGAAAGGTCGTCCACATAGCCCTTATCAGCCCAGGGGTTAGTCACTACGGCTGCCGCCGCAATCATCACTAGCGGGGAAGTGGCTGCTTTACCACCATCGGAGTAGACAGTTTCGGTAGTCACTATGGTTTTACGGATCTCTGGATGCATAACAAACGCCCTCTAATGTTAATTAATTGTTAATAGCAAGTGCAGTTAATCGATATAACATTGGAATTTATGGTATGTCAAAATTTGGTATACCATCATATGGCATTCTTATGCGCTGCCGATGTGGCTGATAAAACTAAAGAATAAATACTTATAATTCATTACATTAGAATAAAAACCTTTCCCATCGTTATCCGAATAGGGCGCCGGTTCTGTATTGTGATTTAATTCACAATACAGTCAGAAAAATTAAAGAGATTATTTTTAACTTATTGATTATTAATATCTAAATTAATTCAATAGACATATAAACCCTGAAGATGGATAAATTGTGAGCTGCATCATTTTCCCTGCTGAACAACTCACCCGTCAGACGGGATATACATATATGAAAAACAGGACAGGATTGATTTCATGTAAAGAATAGTGCTAATAGTAAAAGATAACGGAGAACATTTTCTCTGCCGAAAAATAGAAATATTCAATACTGAGAAAACCATGGCTGATATTCACTCTCTGAAGATAGAAAATACACCGGTCACTTTACGGGAACTCGCCCTTGAAAAAATAAGGGAGGCAATTATTTCCGGATATTTTAAAGCAGGTGATCGTTTAGTGGAGCGCAGTCTGTGTGACGAATTAGGCGTTAGCCGTACTGTCGTTCGTGAAGTTATCCGTTATCTTGAAGCCGAAGGTTTAATAGAAAATATACCTAAAAAAGGGCCGATTGTTGCCGTATTAAGCTGGGAAATAGCCAGCCAAATCTATGATATTCGCCAATTACTGGAAACTGAAGCCGCTAAGGACTGTGCAGAAATAGCCACCGCTACCGATAAAAAGCAGTTATATAAACAACTGATGCAAATCGCTAAGGCGGGGCAGGCCCGGAACGAAACTGAACAAATTTCGGCATCTATGAGCTTTTACGAAAGTATTTTTTCTATTGCAAATCATACTATTGCATGGGAAGTCGTTCAGAGGCTCAACAGTCGTATCAGCCGTCTCAGGGCGCTGACACTGGCGTGCCCTGCACGTAAGAAAACAGGTTTTGAACATATGTCGCGGATTTATCAGGCCATTGAAGATAATAATCCGCGACAGGCAAAAGAAGCTGTAAAAAAACATCTGACTGAGGCTGCCAGCCTGGCCAGGTCTGTTCTTGAAAACGGAGATAAATAATGTCTGCTTATTGGGTAGCTCACGTAAATATTCACAACCACCAGCAATACCAGAAGTATATTGAACTCGCTCCGGAAGCATTAAAAAAATATCGAGGGAGGTTTATTGCACGCGGGGAAAAAGCAACAACACTGGAGGGAGAGACATTTATAAAGCATGTAATAATAGAATTCCCTGATTATAAATCAGCACTTGAATGCTATAACTCCATAGAATACCAGCAAGCAAAAAAAGAAAGAATTGAAGTAGCAAATGCTATGATAACAATTATTTACGGACTATAAATGACAGCTTAAAAAAACCATAAACAACACGTTTATGGTTTTTACTCCCATAAATAAAACATATATTAAGTCTCTGTAATTCATCATTAAAACCAGATGATTAAATATGAATGTCTGTCATTACAAAATAGTGCAGTGCGCATTACTTCAGTGCAATTCAAGTAAAAAAAATGAGAGCAAATCAGCCCTCATCCTGGTCATCATAATGAATTACCGATAATAGCTGTATCGGTACTTTCAATAACTTTTCAGGTCCATGCGGGACCCCGCCATCAAAAGAAAGACTGTCTCCTGGCAACATAGGATAGAGATGTTTTCCATGACGATAAATCAATTCCCCCTGCAACAGATAAAGAAACTCATGCCCGGGATGGGAAAAATTAGGGAACTCTTCACTGGCATCATCCATTGTCACTAAAAAGGGCTCATAGAGTTTCTGTGGTCCCTGAGCATAGCTCAGTAAATGATAAGAGTGACCTGCCTCTGTCCCGGTGCGCACCACCTCCATTCCTTCACCGGATTTAATTAACTGGGCCCCGCGCTTAGCTATATCATAATCACTGAAGAGTTTTGATACGGGTAAACCAATGGCATCACAAAGCCGGTTAAGAATATCAAGACTGGTCGAAACATGGGCATTCTCAACCTTACTCACCATACCTACACTGACCCCGGCGATACGTGCAACATCCGATATTTTATACCCCTGGGAGATACGGCGTTGCTTCAGTGAACGGGCAATATGTTGTTCCAGACTGAGCGGACTTTCGCGCTGACTGACAGTTATTGGTTTATTCATCTGTGGGTCACTTTCTCCGCCATTTTCCTGATATTACCCAGTTCAAACGAAATACGCCGGGCAGTCGCCAGTAATGCATCACGGATCACTTTCCTCTGATGAGGTTCTTCCATAAAAGCATCTGGCCCGGACACATTTATTGCTGCGACAATCTGGTTATGGTGATCCCGTAACGGCGCAGCAATCGCCGTGGCAAAATCAGAACGATGCTCGACCCACCCCTGCATACTGTCCTGCTGTATTGTCTGTTTCAGCTCAGGTAACGAACGGGGAGCTGCTGCAGAATATCCGTCCAGTCGGGTATGCTGATAGAGGCTCTCCAAATCCGTTTCCGTAAGGCCGGTCAACAGAACACGGCCCATCGCACTGCAATGGCAGGGTATACGGGTACCTATCGGGACATTAACCGATAAACGTTGTGACGCAAAAGAACGATAGATATACACCGCATCCTGCCCTTCACGGATACTCAGATGACAGGACATAGAGACGCTATTACGTAATGTATTTAAATGCGGCATCGCAATATCAACCAGATCACGGGAGGCAAGGTAACTGAATCCGTTAGAAATCACCTGAGGCCCCAGCTGGTAGGTGTTTTTAGCCACTTTCTCGAGATAGTTCATCTCAGTAAGTGTGGTCACAATACGATAAATAGAGGATGTGGACACGCCCAGTTTGTCAGCAAAGTCCTGAACAGTGAGTAACCGGTCACGGCTGTTAAACATTTCAATAATGGTCAGCCCGCGAAACAGGGCTGGTACCCTGTAGTCGTTATCAGTGAGCGAAACGATAGACATATACACCTGCGTCGGGTAAATCCGGGCGAATGCCCGGTGATAGGGATGTAAAATAAGGCTTAGTCACTAAACTCCGATACTGCATCCGTCAGTACATCACGGAAGTAAGCTGCCATAGAAGTATCAGTCAGTAGCCAGAACTGTGGCAATTCTGACCTTGTCACATTAATCACAATAGCGCTGGCACGGGCAACCGAAGTCTGCACCACCGCCCCCGCAGGAAAGTTGTCCCGTGACAAATCTACGGCACAAAGTTTTGCCATCATTTCAGGCAGGAAACTGCCTGAAAGTGCAATACAGGCGTGGGTATCCTGTCGCGGTAACAGGTAACAGGACAGTTCGCTGAGTACCCATGTCTGTGCCTGGTGAGCAATCCGCTGGCTACTCTGCTGATCTGATGAAAGTAACAGATATTCAGTCGGTGAAAGACGGGCCACCAGACAGCCATCATCCTGCCAGACAGCCTGGTTAGCCGTATCCGGCAATGTAAAACCGCGCTGTTTCAGATAATAGTCGGCATGCCGGCCACGAAATCCGGCCCTGCTATAATGGCTGAAATCATCTATACCTGCTGTAAGGTACCCGCCCTCCTGCACCAAATGGTCGAGCGGACCTGCAGCGATTGCCTGTATCGTTTGCATCATTAAAGCTCCTGTCGCTGATTTTCAGCATCATAAAAGGGCACTTTTACCACCCTGGCTGATACCTCTTTACCGCCCTCAGTGCGAATCGTGATCCTTTCTCCGGCGGATGCCTTATCTGCTGATGCATAGGACATGCCAATTATTGCGTTCAGGGTGGGTGAATATTCACATGAAGTGATATTGCCGGTGATCCTGTCGCCTTCAACGACCAGATGCCCCTCCAGCGGCTGAGGTGACCCGGCAGGTAAGCTGAAAGCCACCAGTTTGCGCACCGGCGTCTGTGATTCCAGAATATCTATCGCACGGCGACCAATAAATTCAGGCTTATTGCGGTTAACCGCCCATCCCATATTGATCTCTGCCGGATGGCTCATTCCGTCCGTATCCTGCCCGATAATTACATGACCTTTTTCAAGTCTCAGCAAGCGTTGAGCTTCAACGCCGAATGGCCGGATATTCAGTTCCTTACCTGCTTCTGCTAATGCATCCCAGAGCGCCTGACCGTAACGGGACGGCACATGGATTTCATAACCCAGTTCGCCGACAAAACCGACCCGCAACAGCCTGGCCGGGATCCCTGCCACATGCCCTTCCCTGCATGCAAGATAGGGAAAAGCCGCAGCAGAGAGGTCGATATCTGTACATATTTTTTCCAGCACCTGTCGCGAATTCGGGCCGGCAAGATTTACCGCAGCCAGAGCTGAGGTCACATTGGTGATATCAACATCCAGTCGCCAGCGGATATTCCATTGCAGCATTGACTGATAGACCCTTGCTACACCACTGGTGGTCGCGGTTACATAAAAATGCTGCTCTCCCAGTCGACAGGCCACACCATCATCAATAACCACTCCCTGCTCATTAGTCAGTAATGCATACCGGGTACGCCCGACCGGTTGTTTGATAAAAGCAAAGGTATACATACGGTTAAGAAATTCAGCCGCATCCGGCCCGCGTAACTCAATGCCTCCCAGGGTCGTCACATCTATCATGCCCACATTGTTACGTACATTCAGGGCTTCTGCCTGTACTGCAGAAGCTTTGTCCCTGAGGGTCTCCGTCCGGTACCAGCCGGGTCTCAGCCAGTTACCCGCAGGCATCATCTGCGCCTGTAACGCCAGATGGCGCTGGTGCATCGGTGTGACACGCCACGGGTCAAAATGTCGTCCGGCAAGATGAGATAAACTTTCTGCGTTCAGCGGTGGCCGTGCTGTCGTAATCCCTGTTTCGCTGACACTACGCCGGGTGGATTTTGCCACCAGCCGGGCCGTCGGCAGGGCCGAATGACGTCCCTGTGAAGGACCCATTCCGACGGTTGAAAAACGTTTTACCAGCTGAACATCCCGGTAACCATGACGGGTGGCATTCACGATATCCCTGATTTGCAGATCTTCATCAAAATCAACGAACTCTTTACCTTTTGGATGGGGAAAAATCGGCCATGGATAATTAATCTGTGGTTTCTCTCCCCCCGCTGCCGCAGGAAGACCGGCCTGCGCCTGAGTAAAGCCGAGTTGCTGTAAGGCTCGATGACCGGCAGTAACCCCATCCCGCAGAACCTCTCCCAGAGAATGCCAGCCATTAATCGACCCCGCAGTGAACATTCCTCCGGGCAATCCACTCAGGGAAAAACTGGCAGTCGCATCGTCATAACTCAGTTTGCCACCTGCCTGACAGGGCAACTGCCAGGCGGGCATATAACCGGCAGACATACAGAGTAAATCGCAATCAATATTTTTCCCTGCTTCCGCCACACTGCCCTCACCGGTGATGACCCGCACTTCCGCGCCTGACACTGCTCCGCTGATGCGATCTTTATACGCTTCATACACAGTAGCATTGGTAATAATCTCAGTACCGGCCGATCTCACACGGCTGACCACCGCCGATTCCGCGACTTCAGCCCGCATATCTACAATTGCTGCAACCTCTACCCCCTGTTCAGCGAGGGTCAGAGCAGCAAAATATGCATCATCGTTGCCTGTCAGTAATACCGCCCGCTGGCCCGGTTTCACCCCGTAGTGAGACATCAGACGCAGCGCTGCACTGGTAAGCATCACCCCCGGTAAATCATTATTCCGAAAAATAACTGGCTGATCGTACGCTCCGGCCGCCACTACCACACTGCCGGCACGGACTTTATACATCCGCTGCCCCTGGATTACGGGCAGATAATGATCAGTAAACCAGCCATTACAGGTGGCATTTTTCAGTAACCGGATACGCGGATGTTCGTCAATACGGCGGGAAAGAGAGTGTAAGACCTGTTCACTTTGGTCCGCATCGGTAGAAAACCGTGACCATGTCAGAGAACCGCCGATAATCGGCTGCTGCTCTGCAATAATGACCCGCGCTCCGTTATCTGCCGCGGTCAGTGCCGCCTGTATCCCTGCCGGTCCGGCCCCGACAACCATCAGATCACAAAATAAATAAGCCTTATCATAATAACCGGGAGTGGCTTGTAAATTGAGCACCCCGAGCCCCGCTTTCCTGCGGATCAACGGTTCCCAGCGTTTCCACATCCCTGCCGGTTTATAAAAAGCCCGGTAATAAAAACCGACCGGCATAAAACGGGAAAACATTTCAATACGCTGGTCACGGTCATGGTCAAGAGAGCCCTTATAGTTCTGTCCTCTGACCTTTAACCCGTTTGTCACTTTACGGATATCTGCCAGTACATTAGGTTCGTCAGGCAATTGCACGAGGGTATTGGCATCTTCTCCGGCCATGCTCAGTATTCCGCGAGGACGGTGATATTTAAACGATCGGGAAAGCACTTTTCGCCCGGAGGCCATCACGGCACTGGCGATAGTATCGCCATAAAAACCGCTGATTGTTTCCCCTTCAAACGTAAAGTCCAGCGGGCTATTACGTTCGATCAGTCGTCCCATCGGGGCGGAAAGACGGGCTTTTTTCATACAACCACCTCCGGATCCTGCCGGATGCTGGCCGGCAGATCATTACTGTGCGGGTTAGGGAAAATTTCACTGGCATCGAAAGTACGGATAATCTCGTCCGTCAGTGTGTTGCGTTGCGCCAAAAACCAGTAACCGGAAGGAGCATGGAACCACCACTCCGTCACGATACCTGCGCTGTTATCCTCATAAAAGACATAATCAGCCCACTGGCGATCGCTGCAACTTAACTGTTCTGGCAGGGTCTTTAATTCACCGCCATAGACGAATTCACTGATATTGCGCGGCCCATTCAGCGGGCAAAACATAATTTTCATCCTGCACTCCTTTAATGGCTGGCGGCAGTGGCGCCCATTTCGTTAACCTGAGTAAACCTGGCGAAACGCTCCAGCCGGAATGGCTCTATCAGTGCCGGCGTTTTCCCGCCGCTGGCGATCATCTCAGCCATGGCTTTGCCGCAAATAGGCGTTGCTTTGAACCCCCAGGTGCCCCATCCCGCATCAAGGTAATAATTCTGTACCGGGCTTTCCCCCATAATAGGACTGTAGTCGGGAGTCATATCAGTGATCCCTGCCCATTGCCGCATAAGCCGTGCTTTAGCAAGGAACGGAAACATCTCAATACCATGAGCGATCAGACTTTCTTTGAGATCCAGGGTAGATCGGGTGCTGTACAACGGATAAGGATCGGATCCTCCGCCAAACACCACCTCCCCCCGGCTGGTTTGCTGAACATAGCAATGTAATGCTGAAGAGCTGACCAGCGGGTCGAGGAAAGGTTTTACCGGCTGGGTGACCATCGCCTGTAAGGGGTATGACACCACAGGTAACCGGAAACCGGCTTTTGCTGCCAGCAGAGAACTATGCCCCGCTACCGCCTGTACCGCACAACCACATCTGATGGTGCCTCGGTTAGTTTTGACTGCCGTAATACGCCCGTCTGTAATCACCAGATCTTCTGCACTCGTCATCTGATGAATTTCCACCCCGCGTTTTGCCGCCTCTTTCGCGTAACCCCAGGCAACAGCATCGTGGCGGGCAGTTGCCCCGTCGATATGCCATAGACCCGCCAGTACCGGTAAATTCGCAGGGTCCAGATTTAACGTCGGTACCAGTTCCTTAATCTGCTGGCGATCTAACATCTCTGTCCGGCCACCAAAATGTTTGTTGACCTCTGCCCGCTGACGGAACGCACGCACAGTACTGTCGGTATGCGCCAGAGTCAGTTGTCCCCTTTCTGAATACATAATATTGAAATCGAACTCACCAGAGAGGTTACGGAACAGCCTGACCGACTCGCTGTAAAATTTTACGCCTTCAGAGGTCAGGTAATTAGAACGAATAACCGCTGTATTACGGGCGGTATTGCCTCCCGCCAGATAGCCTTTTTCCAGTACCGCAACATTAGTAATACCGTGATACTTCGCCAGGTAGTAAGCAATAGCAAGACCATGCCCTCCCCCGCCGATAATCACCACATCATAGTGTGGTTTCAGATCCTTCGGTGCCGGGAGATCGACTTCAGCAGGATAAGCTGATGACAAGCCGTACTTTAATAATGCGAATGGCATAATGAACTCCTTACTTAGCCAGGCTGGCTTAGTACTGCCTGTTGTGTTTGTAATTCAGCGGCTAACACGGTGTTCTGCATCAGGCAGGCAATAGTCATCGGGCCTACGCCGCCAGGTACAGGAGTGATCGCTCCGGCGACCATGCTGACGCTGTCATAATCGACATCGCCGATCAGTCGGGTACTGCCATCAGCAAGGGTAATACGGTTAATTCCCACATCAATAACCAATGCTCCTGGCTTGATCCAGCTGGCTTCTATCATCTGTGGCTGTCCGACTGCAGCAATCAGAATATCCGCCTGGCGGGCAAGCTGTGCCGCATTCTGGCTACGGGAATGTAAGGTGGTCACTGAACAGTGGGCGTGCAGTAACAAGCTGGCCATAGGTTTTCCGACAATATTTGAACGCCCGACCACCACAGCATGTTTTCCGGTCAAATCACCGCCATACTCCTGTAATAGTAATAAGCAGCCCAATGGGGTACAGGGCGTTATCACCCGTTGTCCCTGCAACAATCCACCGGCATTTTGCGGATGAAAACCGTCAACATCTTTTAGCGGTGAAATGGCGCGGACAATCGCAGCTTCATTAATACCTTTCGGTAATGGTAGCTGTACCAGAATACCGTGGACCTGAAGGTCTTTATTCAGACCCTCAATCGTGGACAGTAATTCAGCCTCCGTTAACTGGCTGTCAAAACATAATTCGACAGACTTTATTCCGGTCTTTTCTGCAATACGTAATTTATTGCGGACATAGATCTGACTGGCAGCATCATCTCCGACAAGAATAACGGCAAGGCACGGATAAACTCCCCGTTTTTTTAACTCATCAACCTCCCTGCGGGTATTCTCCAGTAAGGATTCAGCACTTTTTTTTCCATCAATTTTTTTAGCAACAGCCTGAGAGTTTAATAAAGTCGACATCAGAAAATCACCGTTTTATTTTCATCAAGGAAAATGCGATGTTCAGTGTGATATTTCACCGCACGGGCAAGAGCAATTGTCTCGGTATTTCGGCCTGCGACCACCAGATCATTTGGCCGGTAGGTGTGATCTACCCGCTGCACTTCCTGATCAATAATCGGCCCTTCATCAAGGTCTGAAGTGACATAATGCGCCGTTGCACCAATCAGTTTTACCCCACGCTGATAGGCCTGGTGATAAGGTGAAGCCCCTTTAAAACCCGGCAGAAATGAATGATGGATATTTATCGCCTTACCGGCCAGTTTTTTGCATAAACTATCACTGAGAATTTGCATATAACGGGCAAGAACAACCAGTTCAGTCTGCGTTTCCTCAACGATATTTAATAGCTCAGCTTCCTGTTGTGGTTTATTTTCTTTGTTTACAGGAAGATAAACAAAACGGATCCCTTCACGTTCAGCCATTGGACGTAAATCAAGATGATTTGAAACTATCGCGGTAATATTTATGTTTAGCTCACCTTTATTTCTCCGGTAGAGAAGATCTGTCAGGCAGTGGTCAAACTTACTGACCATTAATACGACCCGCATTGGTTTCGCCGTATCAAAAATATCCCATTTCATATTCAGTTTTTCTGCTACAACAGAAAAACCAGGTTTAATACTTTCAATATCGGCACTGACATCATTATCAAAACGGAAACGGGCACGTAAAAAAAGATGGCCGAGATGCTCGTCATCAAACTGAGATAACTCACTGATATAACATTTACTTTCACTCAGGAAACCGGTAACGGCTGAAATAATTCCCGAGTTAGCCGGACAGGTTGCGGTAATGATAAAATCACTGACTGTCGAAGACATAGTAACTCCGATTATATGAAAGGTTAGCTTTATATATAAATAAAAAAAGAACCATGATCAAACAATAGTCACTCGCAGATTCTTATGTAACAGATTTAATTCATATCATCATCCTTGTCCAGTAAGTTTTTAAAAACAGTCCATTTAATTTTTAAAGAAATTCATTATTCAAATATGAAAATCGCTTTTCATATATAAATACTTATCCGCTGAACTTTTATTAGTGAAAATAACTTCACTGTATGAAAAAAAGTGCCCTGAAATAAGTCACCATTTTGGTGAAACAGATTACTCCGCAATTCATCACTGCTAATAGAATTTTAAAATAATCATCAGTTATACGCCGATCAGGCGAGCCTGGAATAAGAAATACCAAAACAAATAACAAAAAATCAATATGTTATAAAAAATACTCCCTGTATCACCGGTTTTGGCACAGCTTCTGCATTTTCCTGTCAGTGAAAAAATATTCCTGACGGGAATGTATCCTGGCCCACGTATCCCAGAGACGTGCCCAATGTCATCGTTTTAAGAGGTAGTTATGTCACCTGAACAAGCTATGCAGTTTTTACAGGACAATAATGTGCGATACCTCCTCGCTCAGTTTGTTGATATTCATGGTGCGGCAAAAACGAAATCTGTACCCGCAAAATGCCTGATGGATGTGGTCGAAAAAGGGGCCGGTTTTGCCGGATTCGCAATATCAGGAATGGGGATGCAGCCTAACGGACCTGACTTTAGTGCTCGGGGTGATCTGACGACATTATCTCTGGTGCCCTGGCAGCCGGGCTACGCCCGTATTGTCTGCAATGGTTATGTGAATAATCAGCCACACAATTGTGATAGCCGTGTGGTTCTTCTGAAACAGGTGGCACGATTACAGGAAAAAGGCTGGGTACTGAACAGCGGCCTGGAACCGGAATTCTCTCTGTTCAGGCGGGGGGAAAACGGCGAAATTTTACCTGCTGACAATAGCGATACGCTGGCGAAACCCTGCTACGACTATAAAGGACTGTCCAGGGTCAGACCGTTTCTGGAGAAGCTGACCGAGTCATTACAGGGGGCCGGATTCGATGTCTATCAGATTGACCATGAAGACGCCAATGGGCAGTTCGAAATAAATTATACCTACAGCGATGCATTAACCTCGGCAGACCGTTTCACCTTTGTCCGTATGGCTGCCGCTGAAATTGCTTATGCGCAAAATTTACTCTGTTCTTTTATGCCAAAACCTTTCGCGGATCGACCGGGTAACGGGATGCACTTCCATCTGTCGATGTCTGACCATCAGGGAAATAATATTTTTTATGACCCGAACGATCCCCGCGGACTGGGTTTATCAAAAATGGCCTATCACTTTATGGCCGGTATGCTACATCACGCAAAAGCCCTGTGCGCTTTTGCCGCCCCTACCGTTAACTCCTACAAACGTTTAACCGGCGGAGGATCGGCAACCGGTGCTACCTGGGCACCGGTATTTATTACCTATGGCGATAATAATCGCTCCGCCATGATACGCATTCCTCATGGCCGCCTTGAATTACGGTTGCCAGATACGGGAGCAAATCCTTATTTAGTGCATGCGGCGATCATTGCAGCCGGACTGGATGGCGTGGCTCGTCAACTCGATCCGGGTAAAGGCCAGAGTGGAAATCTTTATGCTTTCACTCCGCAGGAGTGCCGGCGTGAAGGGATTGAACTGCTGCCGCAGAATCTGAAAGAAGCTCTCGATGAACTGGAGCGCGATGAAATCCTTCGGGAAAGCATGGGGCCGGAAATTGTCGATGAATTTATCAAGGTCAAACGCCAGGAATGGCACGAGTATCACCGTCATGTTAGCGAGTGGGAAACACGCCGCTACCTTGAATTCTTTTAATTGTAACGCCGAAAAGTAAAGGAAATCCTATGTGTGGAATTGTCGGTCTCTACTTTAAAAATGCTTCCCTCGAACAACAGCTCGGCAAACTCTTTCGTCCGATGCTGATTTCGATGACTGAACGTGGCTGTGATAGTGCAGGGTTTGCCATCTACGGTGATGAATATGACGGTGGCATAAAACTGACCCTGCGTTCTGATAATCCGGACTTTGACTGGAACAGCCTGGCTGATCGTCTGGCAACCGAGTTTGGGGCGCTGGATGGCTGGTTCCGTAATAACAGTGTTGCTGTCTTTAAATTACCGGCCAGCGAATCACAGGCATTATCCTGGCTGGCACTGCATGCACCGGAAGCAGACGTACTTAGCGCCGGACACAGTATCGAAATACTGAAAGGCGTCGGTTTACCTGCCGAAGTTGCTGATAAATATTCTCTGGAACAGATGAAAGGCAGCCATGCTATCGGTCATACCCGACTTGCGACTGAAAGTGCCGTAACCATTGAAGGCAGTCATCCTTTTTCTACCGGGATGGATCTCTGTCTGGTGCATAACGGCTCACTTTCCAACCATAACCGGTTACGAGAAAAACTGAAACGTGAAGGGATCCACTTCAAAACTGAGAACGATTCTGAAGTTGCTGCCGGTTATTTAGCATGGCGCTTATCACAAGGTGATTCACTGAAAACCTCCCTTGAACATGCCCTGAAAGATCTTGATGGCTTTTTCACATTCACTATTGGTACCCGTGACGGATTTGCAGTACTGCGTGATCCGATCGCCTGCAAGCCGGCCGTGATTGCCGAAACAGATGATTATGTGGCAATGGCATCAGAGTACCGTGCACTGGCCAACTTGCCGGGAATTAAAGATGCCAGAGTCTGGGAACCTGAACCGGCAAAACTGTATGTATGGGAACGTGGCGTGACACAGTCTGAAGGAGCGGTATAACAATGAAAACTTACGATTTAACTCAGGGTGTACGTGAACTCAATCAGGCTCTGCATGATGCAGACTGCACAGCAGAAACCAAACAGTGGCAGGTCATTAACCCCGATGGTGCGCACAATATCGCCTGCGGCGTAAATGCTGATGTCAGTATTAATATCGATGGTCATGCCGGTTATTACTGTGCCGGGATGAATCAGCAAGCATCCGTCACAATTAATGGTAATGCCGGTGTCGGACTCGCAGAAAACATCATGTCAGGTACTGTCCGGGTGAAAGGAGATGCTTCCCAATCGGCGGGAGCTACCGGCAATGGCGGTCTGCTGATTATTGAAGGAAATGCGGCTGCACGATGTGGTATTTCCATGAAAGGTATCGATATTGTCGTTAAAGGTAATATTGGTCCAATGAGTGCATTTATGGCCCAGGCAGGATGCCTGGTCGTGTGTGGTGATGCGGGAGAAGCTCTGGGGGATTCCCTGTATGAAGCCCGTATTTATGTAAAAGGAAAAGTCGCGTCTCTGGGCGCTGATTGTGTACAGAAAGAGATGCGGCCGGAACATATTGAAGAGCTGGGGCTGTTATTACAACAGGCAGGGTTTGATGAATCACCCACGCTATTCACCCGCTATGGATCAGCACGGCAACTCTACAATTTTAAAGTGGATAACGCGTCCGCGTACTAATAAAGGAACATAATATGACTGATAAATATAATCCGGCGTTACGCGAATCCGCCACCTATAACCGTACCGTCATTGCAGAAATTCAGCGGGCCGCAGAAACCGGAATTTATGATATTCGCGGCTGGGGGGCCAAACGCAAGGTCCCGCACTTCGATGACTTGCTATTCCTCGGGGCCAGTATGTCCCGCTATCCCCTGGAAGGTTATCGCGAAAAATGCAGTACCGAAGTCGTACTGGGAAGCCGTTATGCTAAAAAACCGCTGGTGATCAGCACCCCGGTAACTATCGCAGGCATGAGCTTCGGTGCTCTGTCAGCGCAGGCTAAAGAAGCGCTGGGCCGTGGCGCTTCAGCGGTAGGTACTTCAACCACCACCGGAGACGGTGGTATGACAGCAGAAGAGCGTGGTCAGTCCAGTAAACTGGTATATCAGTACCTTCCGTCACGTTATGGCATGAACCCTGATGATCTGCGTAAAGCCGATGCGATTGAAGTTGTTTTGGGTCAGGGTGCAAAACCGGGCGGCGGCGGGATGTTGCTGGGACAGAAAATATCAGAACGTGTGGCAAAAATGCGTTGTCTGCCGCAAGGCATTGACCAGCGTAGTGCCTGCCGCCACCCGGACTGGACCGGCCCGGATGACCTGGCAATCAAAATTGCCGAACTGCGGGAAATTACTGACTGGCAGGTACCCATTTATGTCAAAGTCGGCGCAACACGTACCTACTATGATGTCAAGCTGGCAGTTCAGGCCGGCGCAGACGTTGTAGTCGTGGACGGTATGCAAGGGGGGACTGCAGCAACCCAGGATGTGTTTATTGAGCATGTAGGTATTCCTACGATGGCTGCGATACCTCAGGCAGTACAGGCATTACAGGAACTGGGGATGCATCGTGAAGTGCAGCTGATTATCTCGGGCGGGATCCGTAATGGCGCCGATGTTGCAAAAGCTATTGCCCTCGGTGCCGATGCTGTTGCTATTGGGACGGCCGCATTGATTGCACTCGGTGATAATAACCCGCGTTATGCCGAAGAGTACCAGCAACTCGGTTCTGCCGCCGGCTTTTATGATGACTTCCAGGAGGGCAAAGATCCGGCAGGGATTACCACCCAGGATCCGACACTGAGCCAGAGACTCGATCCGATCATTGCCGGAAAAAAACTGGCTAACTACCTGCGGGTGCTGACTCTTGAGGCACAAACCCTCGCCAGAGCCTGCGGTAAATCGCACCTGCATAACCTGGAACCTGAAGACCTTGTCGCGCTGAATGTTGAGGCTGCAGCCATGGCACGGGTTCCTCTGGCCGGAACACACTGGATCCCCGGCCAGCAATATAAATAACCCCGCTTCCTGTTACGGGCCTCAGTGACAGAGGCCCGTTAATCTGTCACTACTGAGGTACCTCATGAAACAAACAATGCTGCTGGCGTTGCCGGTTTTACTGTGCAGTTTTCCGGTATTCGCTGCACCTGTATTAAACAGTGGTGATACAGCGTTTATGTTTATCACGGCCTCACTGGTATTGCTGATGACATTACCGGGACTGGCCCTGTTTTACGGCGGGATGGCACAAAGTAAAAATGTATTATCCGTATTAACGCAAGTATTTAGCGTCACGGCACTGACTGGCGTTATTTTTGTTTTGTATGGCTACAGCTTTTCATTTACCGATGGTCACTCACTAAACCCTGTAATTGGCAGTGGTCAGAAAGTTTTTCTGCGGAATATCACTACAGATTCCCTCACCGGTACCGTACCGGAATATGTTTATGTCTTCTTTATGCTGACTTTTGCTGCCATCACTCCGGCGCTAATTACCGGCGCATTTGCTGAACGGATACGCTTCTCTTCGATGCTGGTTTTTATTGCTCTGTGGGCCACTATTAACTATATCCCGCTGGCACATATGGCCTGGGGCGGCGGCTGGATCGCTGCATTGTCGGTACAGGATTTTGCCGGGGGCGATGTTGTACATATTAATTCCGGGGTAGCCGCCCTGACGGCTGCAATCATGATTGGCCGTCGTCAGCAATTTCGGACATCCGCACTGATTCCCCACAATATGACAATGACGATGACCGGCGGCTCTCTGCTGATGCTCGGCTGGCTGGGTTTTTGCGGCGGCTGTGCGCTGGCAGCTAACGGTTACAGTATGCTGGTGATTCTTAATACCCTGCTGGGCGGATTCGGAGGAGCGCTGTCCTGGATGCTTCTCGAATGGCGGATTCATAAACGTCCCGGTTTACTTGGCATTATTACCGGTGCCGTGGCGGGGATGGTCGGAATTACTCCGGCCTGCGGATATACCGGACCTGCCGGGGCAATCTGTGTCGGCTTACTGACCGCGCCTGTGTGTCTGTTTTTTATTGGCCGAATTAAACAACGTCTGAATATTGACGACGCCTTCGATGTCTTCGCTATTCATGGTATCGGCGGTATTGTCGGGGGAATACTGACCCCCGTGTTTGCCCTGACCCTTCTGGGAGGAAGCGGTTTTTCTGCCGGACGTCACCTTACGGAACAATTACTGGTGAATGTCGGAGTCATTCTGTTTACTCTCGTCTTTTCTGCACTGACCAGCTGGATTGCTTTAATGCTGGCGGCAAAAATATGCGGCGGATTGCGCACCAGCCGTGAAAACGAAACAGAAGGCCTGGATATTACAGAACACGGTGAAACCGGATATCGTTTCGGTAATAACTAGCCCACAGCCTGTCAGTGATAAGGAAAATCTTTCACTGACAGGCTATTCACTCCGCCCATAACAACAAACACACCGTGCCCGCGCTGCTATTCTGCAAATTTTTCTCCCCAGTCACGCATGCTCAGTAATACAGGTTCAAGGCTCCTTCCCAGCCTGGTCAGTGAATATTCGACACGGGGAGGGACTTCCGGATAAATTTTGCGGGTAACTATCCCATCAGCTTCCAGTTCACGCAATTGCAGTGTCATCATTCTGGGTGTGGCAGATGCTGTTCGCCTGCATAACTGGTTAAACCTTAAGGTTCCGCCAAGAAGATGGAATAAAATCACGGGCTTCCAGACACCGCCAATCACAGACAACGTAACTTCAACGGCACACCCGGTACGCTGAGGTTTCCGTATCCGTGATTTACTCACTGTTTTATTCTGCTCTTCACTATCATTCATGATACTACCTGCTTTATTTGTACGTACTTACAATAAATATATTTTCCTGTCAGGCTACTCTTTTTACAAGGAGCATCATTATGAAAGGCTATATCCTGACAGGAAATATTTCACCGGCACTTCATCTGACAGAGTTACCGGCACCGGAACCCGGCGAAGAACAGGTGCGAGTAGATATAAAAGCGGTTTCTCTGAACTACCGTGATCTGCTGGTCGCAGAGCAGACACAAGGAGATATTCCTCTTTCCGACGGAGCCGGCGTTATCAGTGCAGTTGGTTCAAAAGTCACCGGATTAAAGGTCGGTGACCGGGTGGTGATCGGTTTTATGCCCGGCTGGGCAGGAGGCGAATTTTCTGCAGAAAAGCAGGCCAGCTCCCTCGGCGGGCCGGGAGTTAATGGTGTGCTGACAGAACAGGTCAGGGTACCGGCTTCCGGTGTCACCCTTATCCCGGACAGCATGTCATTCGAACAGGCCGCCACCTTGCCGTGTGCCGGTGTCACTGCATGGTCAGCACTGTTTGAACGTCGTCCGTTGCAACCCGGGGAAACCGTCTTACTGCTGGGTACCGGAGGGGTTTCTGTGTTCGCACTTCAGCTGGCAAAACTGGCGGGAGCGCGCGTCATTATCACCTCTTCTTCCGATGAGAAACTACAACGGGCGAAAGCTCTGGGGGCGGATTACACCATCAATTATAAAACGAACCCTGCATGGGCTGATGAGGTTCTGTCACTGACCAACGGCACAGGCGCAGACTTAACAGTAGATGTTGCCGGTCCTCAGACATTAAATGACTCCCTGAAAGCGACCCGGTTTGGCGGACGTATCTCTCTGATGGGCGTACTCACCGGTTTCAGAGGTCCCATTGATACACTGTCTGTTCTTGAGAAACGTATCACACTGCAAGGGATTTATGTCGGCCCTGTCAGTACTCTCAGCTCACTGGTCAGGACCGGTATCGAGCCTTATATTGATCAGGTTTTTGACTTCTGCGAAGCAGAGTCTGCCTATACAACGCTGAGAGAGAAGAGCCATTTCGGTAAACTGGTCATTCGTATTTAGTATCCAAAGGTATAAACCGGCCGGAGCCTAATCTCCTCCGCCACGAGTAAAAAGGCGGCAACGTTATCCGCTGCCGCCTGTGTGCTCTCCGGAATATCACCAACCCGTTACGGGCCGGCTTTACCCTTCAGCCGGATTATTTATGAACGTAATAACTTGCATAACGTGACTGTTCAATATTGGCAGTCCAGCGGCCTGCAACCACATTATTATCCCAGCCATACCAGTTCGGGTAAGAGGCTGATGCAATCCCAATTGAGCAGTTAGTGGTCGGGTTATGGACATACCCCCCGCGATAGCTTCCCTGTGTCCAGCGCCGTACGACGACCTGAATCGGCTGAGCGTAATAGCCGGGAGCAACATTGATATTCCAGTTGTAGTTAGTGCTGAAACTTTGCTGATGGCTATAGTTAGCACTCACATTGAACAGACTCAATGCATCACCAATCACCGGTATTTTACTCAGATTTAAACCTACGGTGCCGCCCCACTGATAACCCGTGGTTTTGGTCTGTCCCCAGATATAAGTACAGCCAGTCACGCCGCCAGAGCCTTTCGGACATAAATACACCGGCCCGCGCCAGATCCAGTCTTCCCAGGTATTGCGATCCTGAGTCTGGGCAAAGGCTTTCGAATTACTGGTCAGTAATACATTTTCTGTATGTCCGACAAAACAGGTGGCCGCAAAACTATTCGATAGCGGAATCAGTGCCGCTAATAATGTCAGTGAAATTTTCTTCATTATTTGTCCCCTGAATTATTGGAAGATCTGGTCCGGCGTATTATCGGAACTCACAGACGACGTGGTTTTCTCGTCTGAGAATAATTCGGCAGAGTACTGGCTGGTTGTCAGCTCAACCGGCGTCATCAGATAACCATCACCTGACGGTGATGTTTTAAACATAATGGCATCTGCCGCAACTGAAGACCCGATAATCTGACTGGCTAACTGCGCGGCTTTGGTACTGCCTTTACTGCCATCGAAAATAACCTGTTTGCCATTATTTAATGCCTGAATTACCGTGTTTTTTAATGACTGGCCGGCATTCAGTGAATCACCCACTAATAAAATATCGTAATTATCGGCACTGCCTGCGGTATATTTTGTTTTAAGGTAGTTAAATACCCCGCCATTACTGTCAGACAGAGAATAATAAACCGGTGTTGTTGCTGCACTCACTGGTTCCTGAGTTGCTGACGTCTCTGCTGCCATCCCACTGCCAACAAACGTTCCTGCCAGCGAGAAAGCCAGTATGCTTTTCATCATCTTATTCATTATAAACCCCGTAGTTATAGAGAGTGATATATACTGCCAATCGTTTTATATTGAGAACACCTCCTTATATTTATTTTAAATTTACTGATAGGCTGATAATGAGAACTGACCATTACCACATCCATAAGCCTGAGCCGGGTGTGATACCACAGAAAATCCGGCGCCAGGCGGAATAGCGAAAATAACCGATGAGCTGGGTGTAATATTTTTACCCTGACTACTGTTATTCGCCACCAGAATGCCATTAACCATCGCCCGAAGATCAGAGAAGTTATAACAATATCCGTCTCCGGCCACCCGACTCAGTGACGTATTCCCGCCACTGGCTGATATCCATACCATCTCTCCGGTACCATTCACGCCCTGATATATCCCGCTACGTCCGCCAAGACTGGTCAGATGAATATTATTTTTCATAAACCCGACCCACTGGCCGTTATAGCAAATTAAAATACCGGCACTTCCGCCATTGGCAATTAATCCGTCATCACTACAGGGGGTATTCAGTGAGGCACTGCCTTTAATATCCAGATATTCCCTGGCTGTCATCCTCCCGTCAGCGGATATTTTTCCTGCCTGAATTTCTCCGGCCGTTGAAATTCCTTTGTCTTTCCAGACCCTGACCCATTGATCATCATTCATATAGAACCCGCCGTTATGGGTACTATTAATCCAGCCTTTATCTCCGCGGGTTACCAGTGAGCCGCCCACTGAGCGAATATCCGTTTCAGCGGTGATATTGCCACCACTCCATATCCCTGATTTTGCAGAAAGATTACCCGATGATACCCCGTCACTGACCGAGATATCCCGTGCTGTAATCTCGCCGGCATTACGCAACTGATGGCGAGTCAGGTCTATATCCGCATGCATCTGATTCAGCTCCGGATGTCCGGTAACGGCATAACGGTACAGTCTGTCACTTTCACTAAAAACACTATGCATAGTATCTGCAGAGAGTAATATGGCGAGATGTCCCCGGCTTGCCGGAATTCCGGATAACGCCGTGTTTATCTGCCAGCTGCCATCAACCCCTGTTGCCTGATTATCTTCACTGATATATCCCGACTCACCATGCATTAGACGTGCAATATAACGCATTCCTTTTTCACTCAGGGGGTCGCCCTGCCGCGAAAGAAGTAATCCGGTAATATTTTTATTTGTAAGATTGTCGAGGGTAAAAAAAATACTATACTGCTGTCCCTGATTATTCTTCAGAAAGATATTTTTACCCAGATAACCTTGCTGTTGTAATTGCCTGGCGGTGACTGCAACCACTTTTTCTGCCAGCAGCGATTTCTGTAAATCCGCATAATGATCTTTAAGATAATATTCTGCCGCCTCGGAAAAAATATTAGTTTGCCTGGCCGTTACCATCCACTCCTGAAGCTGTAAATAATCACTGTAACGCTGATAACCTATCGGTGCAGCAATAAGAATCAGGGCCAGTACCAGACTCAGTGAAAAAAGAGTATCTCCTCGATGTATTTTTATCATACATTTATTATATCTTTATTAAATTAATGAAACCTGTCATTGACCATAGGGCGAAAGCAACAAAAAAATATGGCGCATAGGGTAATACCCTTTTATTAATCATCAGAGCGGAAAGAAAAAGCAACAAAAAACCACTTCCGGCCACCATACATATTTCACGCCATCCCATCCAGAAACTCATTCCGCTAATAAAAAAGATATCTCCCTGGCCGATAGAGTCCTGATTTATGGACAGCGAAATTATCCTTACCAGCTGAAATGATGAAAAGAAAACCACCCAGACAATAGAGCAGTTGATTATTTTATCAGTGCCACATTGTAATAAGATGATTAATAATCCGCTCAGCGTGAAACTCATCGTAAAACGTAATGGCAGCCAGAAATTACTGATATCAATAACGGTAAATAAAATTCCCCATACTAAAAATACCCCGATCACTGGCGGGCTGGCGGGAGGTTCAGGCACCACCAGATACATACCGTAGAGTGCACTGAACATCCCCGTCACTGACAGCATCAGCGTAGCTGCGGGCTGGATCCCCTGATGTCCGCGAATAAATTGTTGTGACTGCCTGACCATCAGGATACCCGCCGGGATAAATAACAGTATGCTGCTGAGCATTAGTCCTCCTCCCGCTGTGAATACCTGATATATGTCAGATAAACCTTATGAATATAGCGCTGCCTTGCCGGATCCCGGCCCTGTAAAAAACCCGTATTATAGGTCGCCAGACAGGCCCAGTTATTGCCACAATACCTCAGGTGACGGGCCAGAATCGCGGCTCCGGTGTCAATATTCAGGCACCCGTCTTTCAGCAAATCAGCTGCCGAGGTGATCCGATGCTGGCGGATAAGCCCGGCAATATGTACCGAATTAATCTGCATTAAGCCATAATCCCTGCTGATAACCCGGCCCTGCAGGTTCCGGTTAACACCGATACGGTCAGCCACACCATGACTCTCAACCTCACTGATCGCCCTCAGTAAATTCACATTAAGATGGTAATGGCGGGCCGAACTTTCAAAACAATCGGCGGCAGTACAATGCAGGGATAACAGGGATAGCACAGCAAGCAGCCAGCCTTTCATGCTGTCAGTTCGCGCTGTAAAATTCGAGACGGTTATTATCCTTACCGCCCTCTGCAGACTGGCAATCTGCTGCTGCCATCGCCGCCCCCTGACTACTGGTATAATCATGGCCGTTGACACGGATATGATCGATAAAGGTGGTACTGCCGAGTTTAGTGATCAGTGTGGTACAGGCTTCGTCAGGAACACCGTCATAGCGCAGTACAAACCCGCTATCACTCCCCTGTCCTGATACACTGTCCGGAGCCAGAGTGACACTTTTCCCCCACAGGTTATTCAGAATTGCCTGCCCGGACGATTTATCTCCCATAATCGCCATATTGCCAGGCGCACCACCAAAACGGATCAGCGCCCCGGTCATTTCCCGGTCCGAAGCGAACTGATAACTCCCTCCGACTTTCAGCATATTACGGGTATTGGTCATCAACTCACTGATATTCCCCATCTCAGTATTAGTATCATTACGGCTGAATAACCCGCTTCCCACACTGATGCCAATCACCAGAACAATAAGTGAGATAGTGATCCAGATTCCGGCTTCGAACAACGAGATAGCACCCCGATGTACCCGTGTTGCTGTAGTCATTTTTTTTTCCTCTGATCATTGATGCACCGAAATAAGATTGTTCAGATCCTGGGTAGAAAGCAGAATTAAAATCATGTAGCCGGCATTCAGGCTAAGGCAGACATATCCTGTCATTGTTGCCGTTCTCTTGATCTGCTGAACTGTTTTTACCAGCCAGTCGCTGGCAAAATTCTCAATAATATTTTCCGCATTATCTGCGGCAGTCAGTACCCGTAGCTTTTTGACAGTTTCTGCTGAAGGGAAGGCATAGCCCGTCGCAAAAAGCGCTGCCCCCAGATGTTTACCCTGCCAGACCTGCTGCAAAGTGGCTTCCAGCCTTTCGTACAGCCAGGGAGAAGCCCGCTGCATTAACTGCCGGAGACTCTGCTCTGTTTTTACCTGAGCACGTAATAAGGCAGAAATATTCAGCAGGAAGCTGACACCCTGAATATCCCGGTACAGTTTCCACGGCAGCAGGTGATCAAGCAGATGGCAGCGTACCCGCCCTGTCAGATTAGGCAGTGACCAGATAACCCATGCCAGCAGTAAAATAGTGCCTGTGATAATGAACAATAGGTTATCGCTCAGGCCGCGGGACAGGACAGATAAAGCACGCAGTGATCCCTGCCACTGGTCTTCACTGACCAGCGCCGCCAGACGCGGAAGAAAACGATGGCTGACCAGCTGAACCATAAACAGACAAGACACCAGCAGCAGGCACGGGTAAGCCAGTGCCGAACTGCAGGCGGAACGCATCTCCTTTGTTGCTCTGGCGATGGTCATGGCACGGCGAATCGCGGCAGCAAGATCTCCGTCACTGACGCCGGTACTGAGAAGTAAAAGTTCCTGTTCCGGCACCCAGCCACGTAAACCTTTATCCAGCGACATACCGCAGGTCAGTGCTTCAGCGATGTCCTGCAGGCAGTAAACCCGCGGGCTTTTTGCCGAACGATCACTGAGGATCAGCGTATTAACGGCATCAGCCAGTTTGAACTGGTTTTCCAGTAAAAAAGCTAAATCATCGTACAGACTGATCCGGTCATTACCGGAAAAAGTTTTTAATGCCAGCTGACGGCTCAGGCGTTCACTGTGCTCACGCCACGGCAGACTCTGTTTCATTGCCCGCCACCTCCCTGCGCTATATGATCTTCATCTAAAGGACTGATCAAATCGGCTTCGAGGGGATCGGCCATCCCCTGGCGGAGATAATCTTTCAGATGGGCGGTACGGGTAATCCCCTGCTGGTGTTCCAGCCAGTAATCACGGGCTGCTGCTTTACCTTTATAGCGATACAGTTCCATAAACCGCGCATCAGGCCGGATCACCTCAGCGATCATTTTCCGGCCGACGGTACCCTGCCAGCACTCAGGACATCCGTCCGGATGACGGAAACAGAGTTTTTCTGCATCACAATGTTGCTGCAGAAATTCCCGCTGTTGTCCGGACAGAAAGGGTAATTTTTGCTGCCAGCTCAGTTTGCAATTCGGACAAAGTACCGCAATCAGCCGCTGTGCTATCAGACCAATCACCAGCTGAGCATCGGCAATTTCGGGCAACGGCACCCGCAGGGTGTCCGTCAGTCGCTCAAGAATCCCGATAGCGTCGTTGGCGTGCAGTGTTGTTTGTACCAGATGGCCAGACTTTGCAGCACTCAGGGCTGCTCTGACCGAGTTATGATCACGGATCTCACCGATGATCATTGCGTCAGGATCCAGACGCAGCGCCGAAGAGATCCCGCGCGACCATGCCTGGCTTAGCGCTTGCGGATCGGTACGATCGGCAATTACCGGTGTCTGTACCGCACCCGGGATCATCCCTTCGGGCGGATCCTCAATCGTTAACAGTCGTTTACTCTCTAAACTCTGCTGTAGATAAAGCCGGCTGAAACAGCGCAGAGACGTACTTTTACCGGACCCCGTCGGCCCGGAAATAATAATGATCCCTTCCGGACGGCTTAGCATACGGGTAATTAATGTCTGTTGTGCTGGCAGGAATCCCAGTCCGTGCGGTGTCGGCAGTGATTCACTGTCATCAGGTAATAGACGCATAACAACATATAAGCCGAATTCAGCAGGTGTGTGGGCATAACGTGCGCCGAAAATCCCCAGTTGTCCGACAAACTCGCTGCGTAACCGGCCATCCTGAGCTCTGTTGGCATTAAAACTCTTTTCGGTCACATCGCACATAGAGAGTACGATGGTGGCCGCCAACTGCAAACCTTCTTCACGCTCCAGTTGCGCCACAGTCCGGAGCTGGCCATGGATCCGCAGCTGTACCAGGGTGACATCCTGATAGCCAATCAGCAGGTGAATATCTGACGCATTCAGCTTCACCGCCTGACGAAAATAGCTGATCACCCGTGACTGTTGCTCTGAACGGCTCATCTCCGTGGCTGCCCGGCCACTGTCCTGACTGCTCTGTAACTGGCGCAGTTGATCAAGATGCACCGGTTCAAACCGGGTCGCGGGTGCCTGACGCAGTAAGCCCGCCAGTGCCGAGGCTGTCAGAGGGTCATGGCGGTGAGCTTCAGAGAAATAGACCCTGGGTTCCTCTGCTGAATGATCGATATAGATATACGCAGAAATATCCTGGCGATTAATCATTGTTACCCCCGCTGAATGCCAGCAGCTTCGGCGCTTCCCCGGCTCTGCCGATCATCACTTGCCGGGCAGTAATGGCAATAACACGGTACTGACCGTCGGGTAATAGTGTATTTTTTGTGACAGTCAGTGGTTGCCCGCCCGGTATCTGTAACCGGGCATTCAGCTGCTGGCGGTTACCCCAGATTTGGATCACCAGCGGTAACCCGGGCTGTTGTTCACTTTTTACCGGAACCGCTAACCGGGTACCGGCCATATTGTCCGCCACTGGCGGGTTCTCCGCCGCGGGCAAATGTTGCCCGTCTGATATTCCGGCCATTACCGGCGGCTGGTTCGCCTGCAGATATTTATCCAGCTCGCTGCGGGCCCGTGCATTTTCCAGCTTTGCCTGATTAAACAGTGTTTCTTCCTGGATTTTCTCCAGATCACCCAGAGAATATACGTTCGCCGGATCGGCTGCCAGCGCCCGGCCGCCATATATCAAGCCGATCAGGACGCCCCGTATGCTGAAATTAATCAATTTCATATAAACGTCCTTCCACCGTGAACAATAATTTGCCTTCCGTTCTGCTGATATCCAGCCGGATAAAACTGAGGTTCTGAGCCTGCATCACAGCAGAGCTCAGTAATAAACGCGGACTTAAACCTGTCACCAGCGTAAATGTACGCACAGAATAGTGCGCAGCACCGGCAATCGTCTCGCGTTCTGACAGCTGCAATTGACTGTGGGTACGTTGTGCCAGACTCACCAGCGCCGTTAAAGATACCGTTGTCGCCGCTGCCGTGTGATGTACAGCAACCGCAGGCAGGGCAAGTTGTAACTCAGCTTCATCACCGGCACCCGGCAGGTTAAAGCGGTAAGCCTGCGGGCTAAGGCCATCTGCCGACAACCCGCGGATAAAGTCATCAATGGTGCCTGTCCCTTGCATTGAATAGCGGGCCAGTACATGTGCCGGCTCAGCAGTACAACTGACATGGCTGAGTCCCCAGTCCGCAATCATCACCGGCAGACTAACCAGATGCTGCTGGCAGGCGGCAAGCGCGTCACTGAAAGCGGGCTGATGTGCCCACGGCAGTGTCGGCTGCCCGGCGGCCTGCTGACGTTTCTGCTGCAGTAAGTAGCGTTGCGCAGCATCAATACGCTGCTGCTGTTGCCAGTTGTTCCGCCATAACAGTCCGGAAATCACCAGTGCGCAGAGCACCAGCAGCCCGCCGGCCACTCTGAGCCGGGAACGGTGACCTGACGCTTTCAGTCTGAACTTACGCGGCAGCGGCGAAGACTGTGGCAATAAATCATCAAGACACAGACCCGCGATCCCGTCTCCTTTCCCCTCCCCGCCTGGCGTACGGTATTCATGCCACTGAATATCGGGCCGGTTGAGCAGCAAAAATTGCCGGATATGCTGCCGGATCTCATCGAGACTCCCCAGACGATCGCTGAAAGGTGATAACTCCTTTCCGGCTTTGGCAATAAACCAATACAGCCCTTTTTCCAGCCGGCAGACGGCATAACTGTCGGCTGGCATTTCCCGGAGCACGATCAGTGCCAGCGGATAGCTTTTTTCCCGTCCTTTGTTGTCCGGGGAGAGTTCGATCGTTCCCAGCAGACAGCCCGGGTCTCCGGCTGCTTCCGGGGTCAGAATAACGCGGAAAATATGCGGTACATCAGGCAGTCTCTGCCGGATTTTACGCGCTCCCCGGACCGGCAGGTAACGCCACTCCAGCCCCAGCACCAGTTGCCGGCCGGCGTGCAGGATGCAATATGGTTTTATCCCCGACATCACTGTCACCCCATCAGTACCGGAGTGATCAGAATAACCAGTGCCGACTTCCCTTTACTGCCACCCTCTCCGCCACCAAACAGGAAGAAATGTGAATGGTTAACGCCCTGGTGATCGTCACTGTTGCTGACCGACTGATACCCGCTCAGCACCAGAGTCTGGCCTGACTGCATCAATACCCGCTGGGTAAAGATTTTCATCCGGGTTTTCATCAGTTCAATGGATGCATTCTGGCTGGTAAAGGTGCGGAAGGTCGGATCATCTGACATATTAATCGCGAACTGGAGCTGCATACGGGTAGAATCCGGCATCAGATACGGCAGGATAGTCATATTCAGGCCGGTGGTTATCGTCGACTTGCTGATACTGCTGGAAGAACCGACATTCGCCGTATTCTCGGTACTGGTATCGGAGGCATAATCCTGCTGTAAAGCAACCTGCACAGGAACCGCTGACAGGTTAGTGGTCATACTGGATAACTGGGTAACAACACTGAGATGTGTCTGTTCAGCCAGAGCCTTCACCAGGGCCGCACTGCCTTTACCTTTACCGTCCAGAATCGAGATACCACTGCTCATCATTTCACTGGCTGCATCTGAATAAGGTGATGTCAGTGACAGGCCCAGATTGCTGTTATTGAAGACAGCTTTCCAGTCAATGCCCAGCTGATCGTTATCTTTATTATCAATACTATAGACCTGCACATTCAGGACAACCTGGCGGTTGAGCTGCGTATTACGATCACTGATATAACGACCGACATCACTCAATACCTGCGGGGTATCGCGAACCGTAAGCACACCATCAGTGAGATTCATACGCCCTTTTCCCGGTGTCAGCATCATCGAAATAGTACTGGCAATATCACGATACAAGCCGGACTTAATTTCCATAGTGGTCGACTGAGAGGTGGTGTCCGAATCTTTATCAGCCCCGTTTGTCGCGTTCTGACTGCCGGCCGTGGTTGTATTATTCTGATTTTGAGAGGAAGTCGTGCCACTGACCGTGCGGGAATAAAAGCTGGCATTATTATCCATAAATAATACAGGGAATATTTTGGTCGCCAGGTAAGAGATAACAACCCGCTGCCCCTGATATTCCCAGCTCAGTCCCTGGCGGGCAGTGATATTATCCAGCAGTCCGGATACCGGTCCCTGCCAGAAAATATTATTCAGTCCGGAGTTGGCGGAGATTGTATTATCCGGCGCCCCGCTTTCGGGTAAAGGATCGTTCATGGCAGGTTCACGGGTAGTATAACCTTCGGTACTGTCTTGTTTATTCAGTGCATCGGGAGTGATTGTGACAGGAATATGACACTGTTCGGTAATCAGTGAAGAAATCGCTTCAAGCCGGATATCACCCGGATGATTAATGGTCAGATTACAGGCAGGCAAATTGCTGTGACTGCTACGGGAGTTATTTAATGGTTCCGGATTAATCCATTGAGACTGTTCATTAATAACATAGGGATGCGACTTATTAAATGGCATCATAGCATCGGCTTGTGACGTCAGTTGATTATTATTTTTTTCAATGTCACTTATTCTCTGCCAGCTGCTACAGCCGGATAATTGAACAAAAACTAATGATAACATTGCCAGTGTGGTATTTTTTTTGAAATTCATAAACCATTTTATTCCTGGTAATAATAAATAATACTTCCGTCACTGATATCAGGAGGGATATCAATACTGACTGCTTTTCCCTCCATGTCATATAGCTGCTGAGAACGCAGTGTATAAAACAGTCTGCTATGATGACTGAGTAGCATCAGACAGCCTGTTAATCCGGGCTTATCCGCCGTCCATATAAAATGCTGTCCGCCACGCTGCTCGTAATGCAGAATGATCTCGCCGCTGATGTCTTTCTCCGGCATATCCGCGTCTGAATACTGCCACCGTGCCACGGCATGCAGGAAAAATATCGCCTGACGCTGGCAATTCTGGTCACTGATCTCTGTCTGAACCTGCTCCTGTGGTGACAAAAAACTGAATAATAATCCCCCGAGAAAAACTGATAAGATCCAGTAGTACATAATACGGACTCTTAGCGGGTATCGATTACCACCAGACACTGACTCTGATGAATATGAGCATACAGTGGTATCTGTGCTGCTGAATACAGGTTAATTATTTTTGTCACCGAGGATAAATAATCTCCCTGAAAAATAAGAGGTGCATCGACAGGATAATCTACATGCGTCTCCCAGATTATTTCCCAGTGCTCCATTCCGCGGATATCACAGCCTGTTTCGGCAGACCATTGCACCATTCCTTGCTTCAGAGTCATCCCCGCCGGAATGTCATAATTTTGTTTTCTGCTGATCACCGGGGGATAACTACCCCCCGAAAACTGGCTATATCCGGCAGCATTTACCATCGGAGAAAATAGTAAAAATGTCACAAGTAAAAATACTATATTCCTAGTCACTGATTATTTTCTCTGGCCAGAATAAATATTAAATAGCACTAATTGTTAATCATTAAATTCAGTATAAGGAGCCTGATTTACTTAAGCAAACAAAAGTTTACGAAATCCTTACCATGCAACCTAAATAAGATGATACCTCTTTAATCTGGATGTATAACCAACAAATACCAACACTAAACCACAAAAAAAAATAAATAAACAGATTTTAAAACTAATTAGCTGGTTAATTATAACTTTATTTATTTGAAGGTAAGTTATTATCATTACAATAACTACAGGGTCTGCATTTTTGTTTCACTTTTATGACAAAAAATTATTTTTTTCATATTTATAATTATCCGAGTGATTATTAAGATGATGCCAAATAATAAAAATAATATTCCGCATAATAATAGCAGATTAATCTGCCATAACACTTTCGGCAGATGATAAATAGGGATAAATTTCAGGATGGCCGGACAGCGGGTGAATAAATTTACCCGGGGGTATAACGAGACACATCGTCACAGCACAATACGCGATATGGCACCGGCAGAGAGATATTACGGAGAAGCGCCTGCACTGTTGAAATAACGGGATACATTGTACCGGAGTACGAGACAGCAACGTTCTCAACGCAAGTCAGAGAAAATGAGAAAGTGGTAATCTGAGAGACCGGGCTCTCTCTGCATCAGCAGCCGGTAAACAGGCTGTTTAGATTAACCCGGGATAACAGCGGTTCTGATACTTACCGGTTAACGCAGCGCCTGTTTTATAACCAAAATTTACCGGGTGCTTTTAGAGTCATATATATATCATTACATTCGTTAAAATAATTAATGATTTGAGGATATTATGAAACCGACGCTGGTGTTTTTCTCTGCTTTATTTTTATCGGGTTGTGCCTTAACACCGAAAGTAGAAACAGTACAAAGCTATTGGATCTACGATATCAAAACCAATAAAACTCCATCCCAATTAGAAGACTCTGTTGTTAGTGCTATACAATCTCAGATGTCATCATTAGCAGTAGTCAGAAATATTCCGGAAGCATCATTACCTGAGAAACCAGGACGATTCATAATGAGTGATGCGTTCTCAAACACCAACTTTGCTACATTAGCAGCAAATAGCGGAGTCTCATTGAAAATGGTCACCTGTGACGGAGCCTTAGCGACAGCGAGGTCTGATGATACAGGGATGCAAAGCTGGGGGGAAAACACAACCTTCAATAGTTGTTTATGGCAATACAACGGCGGTTACCATTTAGACATTGTTGTGTCATTCACTAATGAGAGTGGTGGTTATGATGCTAAGTCTATAGCTAAAGCGATAATGACTCCGCTGATAGGAAACAGCCAAAATCTCATCCCTGTCCGAATTAATAACATTGAAAAACAAATATCGGAAGGTGGAGAAAATATTAAGTTAGTTGATAGTTATAAAGGATAACAAAAACTACTACTAAAACGCGGGAGATTACCAGGACCTGACCGGATCACAATTCAACCATTTTTCTGTGCAACTGGCGGCAGGTTGTGACTGGCCACTGACTGCAGGGAAACGAGTATACAATTACGGATTATCCGCCTGGTGATCATCCCATCAAATATCGTGAGGACATCATAAAGATTGCAGCATTGTATAGACTGTCAGAAAGCAATAATGAATTAATTATCTTAACTAAATGATTGTGTGAAGAGCTGCGTATCCGTCGGCTTTCTGTCTTTGCTGGAAACCAGTGCGACAGAAGGTTGCTGGCAGGGCGCTACGCCGATCAGACCTGGCAGTCGTATGCTGCTGAACGCGCGTGAAGCGCGACCTGTCGCTGGCGCTGTACCTATAAGTTATTGTTCAAAGAAGAACGACAGACGCCGGGCCAGGGTAAAAAATGCGGGAAATACCGCTAACATCAACCAGTCCCTTATTTTTCTGACTCCCCGTTTTTGACTAAGCTGCCAGAAACTTGCAGATTGTATGGCCCTGAAAAATAAAAAGCCCCTGAATTAACAGGGGCCTATATATATTTTTTTTACAGACAACTCACAAGTCAACTCTAGAACGGGATATCGTCGTCAAAATCCATTGGTGGTTCGCTGCTGGCAGGTGCGCTGCTCTGCTGCGGACGCGCCGCGGCAGGGGCATTACCGCCGCCACTGAACTGATTACCCCCCTGCTGCTGTGGCTGCTGTGGCTGGCCCCAGCCATTGTTGTTGTTTTGTCCGCCGGCAGGTGCTCCGCCTGCATTTCCGCCCTGACGGCCACCCAGCATTTGCATGGTACCACCAACGTTAACCACAACTTCGGTGGTGTAACGATCCTGACCACTCTGGTCCTGCCATTTGCGGGTACGCAGCTGACCTTCAATATAGACCTGAGAACCTTTACGCAGATATTCACCGGCGACTTCAGCCAGTTTGCCAAACAGGACTACACGGTGCCATTCGGTAATTTCTTTGTTCTCACCGGTCTGCTTATCACGCCAGCTTTCCGACGTGGCCAGTGTAATGTTGGTAACCGCACCACCATTTGGCATATAACGGACTTCCGGGTCCTGCCCCAGATTCCCGACAAGTATTACTTTGTTTACGCCGCGACTGGCCATATACGTCTCTCCTGAAGAATAATTACTCTGAGTCTAAGCCGCCAATCATAACACGGCACAGCCGATTATTGATACTTCATAACCCGTTTCACTGTGCGCAGAAGGTCGCATTTCCCCGCGAATACACACAGGGTAAACCGCAGACCGATTGTTCTGTCAGATACGGTAATGCAGGCCGGCAGCCCTGGCCTGGCTGCACTGCAGCCCTCCGGCACAGCAGGTTACAGGCAGAGAGCTTCACAGGTATTCTCTGACCTGAATCTGATAACCATTAAGCAAAACAAAAGGTTGCCTTTTGTCCTGACAGTGATTAATCCCCCGGCCAGCGGCCGGACGGCATTTCCGGTAAACTACTGGATATTTAATCAGTTTATTTTTTATGCCATAATAATATGTTTGATTCTCCCCATGTCTCGCCCGCAGACATGGACGACGCTGATAATCCGGGAAAGGTGAATGGATAAGATCGAAGTACGGGGTGCCCGCACCCATAACCTGAAAAACATCAATCTGATTATCCCCCGCGACAAACTGGTCGTGGTCACGGGTCTGTCTGGTTCAGGTAAGTCGTCTCTGGCATTCGATACGCTGTATGCGGAAGGCCAGCGTCGTTATGTTGAATCTTTGTCGGCCTATGCCCGTCAGTTTCTGTCGCTGATGGAAAAACCGGATGTCGATCATATTGAAGGACTGTCTCCGGCAATTTCTATTGAGCAGAAATCAACCTCACACAACCCGCGTTCAACGGTCGGTACTATTACCGAAATCCACGATTATCTGCGCTTGTTGTTTGCCCGTGTCGGTGAGCCACGCTGCCCTGATCATGGTGTCCCGCTGGCCGCCCAGACCGTCAGTCAGATGGTTGATCAGGTATTACAACAGGATGAAGGCAGCCGGTTAATGTTGCTGGCCCCGGTGATCAAAGACAGAAAAGGCGAGCACCTGAAAACCCTCGAAAATCTTGCTGCCCAGGGATATATCCGCGCACGGATCGACGGCGAGGTGTGCGATCTTTCCGATCCGCCAGCACTCGAATTACAGAAAAAACATACTATTGAAGTGGTGGTTGACCGGTTTAAAGTCCGTGACGATCTGGCGACCCGACTGGCGGAATCCTTTGAAACCACACTGGAATTATCTGGCGGTACCGCCATAGTGGCGAATATGGATGACAATACCGCACCTGAAATGCTGTTTTCGGCCAACTTTGCCTGTCCGGTCTGTGGTTACAGTATGCGTGAACTGGAGCCACGGCTGTTTTCGTTTAATAACCCTGCCGGCGCCTGCCCGACCTGTGATGGCCTGGGAGTACAGCAATTTTTCGATCCGCAGCGGGTGATCCAGAACGACGAACTGTCACTGGCCGGGGGAGCGATCCGTGGCTGGGATCGGCGTAATTTTTACTATTTCCAGATGCTGCGCTCGCTGAGTGAGCACTACCAGTTTGATATTGAAGCGCCGTTTAATACCCTGAGTGACAGCGTTAAAAAAGTGATCCTTAACGGCTCGGGAAAAGAAAATATCGAATTCAAATATGTGAACGATCGCGGTGATACTTCTGTGCGCCGCCACCCGTTTGAAGGCGTATTACATAATATGGAACGCCGCTACAAAGAAACGGAATCCAATGCGGTACGTGAGGAACTGGCGAAATATATCAGTAACCGTTCCTGTACCAGTTGTCATGGCACCCGGTTACGTAAAGAAGCCCGTAACGTGTTTGTCGCCGAAACAACATTACCGCAGATCTCCGAAATGAGTATCGGCCATGCCACTGAATTTTTTGCGGCACTGGCATTAACCGGACAACGGGCAGCCATTGCCGAAAAAATACTGAAAGAAATCAGCGAACGGCTGAGTTTTCTGGTCAATGTCGGCCTGAACTATCTTTCCCTGTCCCGCTCTGCGGATACCCTTTCCGGGGGAGAAGCTCAGCGTATCCGCCTTGCCAGCCAGATTGGCGCAGGGCTGGTCGGGGTAATGTATGTACTGGATGAACCCTCAATTGGCCTGCACCAGCGTGATAACGAGCGTCTGCTGAATACCCTGATCCACCTGCGTAATCTGGGGAATACGGTTATCGTCGTCGAACATGATGAAGATGCCATCCGTGCCGCCGATCATGTGATTGATATCGGCCCGGGCGCCGGTGTACACGGTGGTCAGGTGGTGGCAGAAGGGGACGTTAACAGTATTATGGCCAACCCGGAGTCACTGACCGGGCAGTTCCTGAGCGGTAAACGCAAAATTGATGTTCCTGAACAGCGGGTAAAAGGAGATCCCGGGAAAGTGTTAAAACTGACCGGCGCACGGGGTAATAACCTGAAAGACGTTACCCTGACTCTGCCTGTCGGGCTGTTTACCTGTATCACCGGTGTGTCTGGCTCAGGTAAATCAACCCTGATTAACGATACCCTGTTCCCTCTGGCCCAGCGTCAGTTAAACGGTGCCACTATTATTGAACCGGCCCCTTACCGCGATATCAGTGGTCTGGAGCATTTTGACAAAGTGATTGATATCGACCAGAGCCCGATAGGCCGTACCCCGCGTTCTAACCCGGCGACCTATACCGGTATTTTTACCCCGGTGCGTGAACTTTTCGCCGGGGTACCGGAGGCACGGACGCGCGGTTATACGCCGGGCCGTTTCAGCTTTAATGTGCGGGGCGGACGCTGTGAAGCCTGCCAGGGCGACGGGGTAATTAAGGTTGAGATGCACTTTCTGCCGGATGTTTATGTGCCATGCGATCAGTGCAAAGGTAAACGCTATAACCGTGAAACCCTGGAAGTAAAATATAAAGGGAAGAATATTCACGAAGTGCTGGAAATGACCATCGAAGAAGCCCGTGATTTCTTTGAAGCTGTGCCGGCACTGTCCCGCAAGCTGCAGACCCTGATGGATGTCGGCTTGTCCTATATTCGTCTTGGTCAGTCAGCAACGACACTGTCAGGTGGTGAAGCGCAACGTGTCAAACTGGCACGTGAACTTTCTAAACGCGGGACCGGTCAGACCTTATATATTCTCGATGAGCCAACCACCGGGCTGCACTTTGCTGATATCCAGCAATTACTGACGGTACTGCATCAGTTGCGCGACCAGGGCAACACTATTGTGGTTATCGAACATAATCTGGATGTGATCAAAACGGCGGACTGGATTGTTGATCTCGGCCCGGAAGGTGGCAGTGGTGGTGGTGAAATCCTGGTCGCCGGCAGTCCGGAAACTGTCGTGGAATGCGAACAGTCACATACAGCCCGCTTCCTGAAACCACTGCTTAATAAGCATTAATTTCAGTCAGTTAAATAATAGTTATTTCTGCCGCCGTGGCCTGTGCCTGATATAAGTTCAGAAACAGGCCACATTCAGCGACAACCTGCGGGGCCTGCACCGCGTCTGGTGGCTATGCTTAGCAACAGGTTCCGTCCCTCTGCGCAATTCCGGCAACGGAGTTGTCTGTTATCTGTCTGACAGGAGAAATGATGAATATTATCCACGCCTATGCTGCACAGAACGAAAATTCCCCCCTCGCCCCGTTCAGCTACCAGCCACGCCAGCTGCGTGACCATGATGTACAGATTGAGATTCTGTTCTGCGGCGTCTGCCATTCAGACCTTCACCAGGCGCGTAATGAGTGGCATAACACGGTATTCCCGGTCGTACCCGGCCATGAGATCGTCGGCCGGGTCACGGCTACCGGCAGCCGCTGCAGCAGGTTTACTGTCGGTGATCTGGTCGGCGTCGGTTGTATGGTCGACTCCTGCCGCAGCTGCCCGGACTGTCAGGAAGGTCTGGAACAATATTGTGAAAACGGTTTTGTCGCGACCTATAACGGTACTGACCGCTTCGATGGCAAAACGACTTTTGGCGGGTATGCTTCTGATATCGTGGTGCACGAAGACTTTGTACTGCGGGTCCCGGCGCATCTGGATCTGGCTGGTGTTGCACCGCTGCTGTGTGCAGGTATTACCACCTACTCACCGCTGAAGCACTGGAAAGTCGGTCCGGGTAAAAAAGTCGGTATTGTCGGGCTGGGCGGACTGGGTCATATGGGGGTGAAGATTGCCCATGCAATGGGGGCCAAAGTCGTGCTGTTTACCACCTCGCCGTCAAAAGTAGCCGATGGCAAACGGCTCGGGGCCGATGAGGTTGTGATTTCGAAAGATGCAGAGCAAATGGCTCAGCATACCAACAGCTTTGATTTTATCCTGAATACTGTTGCCGCGACCCATGACCTGACCCCCTTTATTAACCTGCTGAAGCGGGACGGTAATATGACTCTGGTGGGCGTGCCTGAGCATGACCACCCGGCCCCGTCAGTCGCCAGTCTGATATTTAAACGCCGCAGTGTATCCGGTTCACTGATTGGCGGGATTGCCGGGACCCAGGAAATGCTCGATTTTTGTGGTCAGCACAATATCACTTCTGATATCGAACTGATTGATATCGCACAGATCAATGAAGCCTATGAACGGATGCTGAAAAGCGATGTGAAATACCGTTTTGTCATTGATATTAATACCCTGCGCGATCACGCCGCGGCCTGATCTGCCGAATATAGCGGGCAGATCCTTGCCCGCCATCACATTCGCAGTCTCGCGGATCGCCCCTCGCCGATAGCTGACCAACACAAAGTATATCGATGGTATTTCAGGCCAGCGGGCCGGGTTTCAGCCACCCTGAGCCATTTATCATGTTGCAGATGTTGACCTGCCCGGTTAGCGACCAGCCAAAGGCATACTTTATGCAACGGCTGTCCGCGGAGTACAGGAGATATTATCATCCGTAAAGGCTGCCCGCCTGATGACCGGCAGCCGGTCAGAGCGCCTGCAAATGTCCGACCACTACCGCCGTCAGTTGCCGGATCATCGTTTCATTACGGCGATAGTAAGTCCACTTACCCACTTTACTGGCCTCAAGCAATCCGGCTTCGGATAATGCTTTAAGGCACAGGGATGTTGCGGGCTGAGATAATCCGGCTTTTTCACTGATCAGCGAAGCACAGACACCATACACCGGGAAATCATAAAGCTGGCTGTAACCTGCAAATGCGGTGTGCGGATCTTTCAGCCATTGTAATACCGACATACGGGTCGGGTTGGCCAGAAGCTTTATGGCGTTCTCTGGTGTCATGCAGCCTCACATCATTCAGGGGCGATATACGGGGTAATCAGTATACCCTGCGTCGCTGCCGCCATACAGCGATGATGCGTCGGTGCTGTTCAGCGGGTAATTATTCTGCAAACGTGCAGGTAAATCAGGGTTAGCGATAAAGGTTCTGCCAAAGCCAAATAAATCAGCCCAGCCGTTTTTCAGTACCCGCTCTGCTTTCTGCCGTGTATAGCGCCCGGAACAGATAATCGGTGAGCGGAAGACTTCCCGCAGACGCTGGCGGAAGTCCTCTGGTAAATCAGGGCTGTTATCCCAGTCAGGTTCGGCGATTGACAGATAACCAATCTTCATTTCATTCAGCATCGCCGCTGCAGTCAGGTAGGTATGCTGCGGATCGGGCTCTACCAGTCCCAGGTAGACGCGGTCTTCATCGGTGCTGCTGAACAGTGGCGCGAAACGTACCCCGACTTTCTGGCTGCCAAACACGGAACTGACGGCCTCAGTCACTTGTTTCAGAAAACGCAGACGGTTTTCCAGGCTGCCGCCGTATTCATCGCTACGGAAATTAGTATGTTCGGAAATAAACTGATTAATCAGGTAGCCATTGGCGGAATGTAATTCCACACCGTCGAATCCGGCCTGTCTGGCATTAATCGCGGCCTGGCGGTACAACTCCACCAGCTCACGGACTTCTTCGGTGCTCAGTTCACGGGGCACCGAAGGTGCGGTCAGTTCACCGGTCGACGGGCCTGTTTCGATAAATACCCGGACATTGGTCGCCGGGACTGCAGAAGGCGCGACCGGCTGTCCGCCCCCGGGCTGAAGAGCGTGATGGGAAACACGGCCGACATGCCAGAGCTGGCAGAAAATCACACCACCTTGCTGATGCACTGCATCGGTCACTTTACGCCAGCCCGCAATTTGCGCCTCACTGTGGATACCCGGCGTCCAGGCATACCCCTGGCCACGGGGTTCTATCTGGGTACCTTCCGTGACCATAAACCCGGCACTGGCACGCTGACGGTAATAGTCGACCATCCTGTCACCGGGAATATTCCCCGGCTGAAGGCTGCGACAGCGGGTCAGCGGTGGTAAGACAATACGGTTTTTTAAACTGGTCCCTGACATATCTAACGGACTAAAAAGCGACAGTTCCTGCACAATGATTTTCCCCGGTTCAACAAATAAGTTGCGTCATTATATTTACACATTTAAATATTTAAATGTGTAAATATATAAAATCAGCGGGAAATTAAAAAAACAAATAATTATCATAGGGATAAAATTGATATCACCGCACGATCTGCTTAGCCGCCCCTGCTTTCTGTTCCGCTGGCGCAGAAAACAGGGGCAGTTTCAGTCTCAGATCACCGCAGCAAAAGCCTCGGCCACCTGATGGATATTCCGGCTGTTCAGCCCGGCGACACACATCCGGCCACTGCTGATCAGATATACCCCGAATTCCTCGCGTAATCTGTCCACCTGCCGGGCACTGAGCCCCGTATAACTGAACATTCCACGCTGTTTTTCCAGATAACTGAAATCACGTCCCGGCAGCGCCAGGCTGAGTGCGGTGACCAGCGCCTGGCGCATATCCAGAATACGCAGCCGCATCTCTTCCAGTTCTGCCAGCCAGCTGGCCCGTAATTCGTCATCATTCAGGATCGTCATCACCAGTCTGGCGCCGTAAGATGGCGGGCTGGAGTAATTACGACGAACCGCGGCTTTTAACTGCCCAAGAACACAGTCAGCTTCATTGCTGCTTTCACAAAGTACCGACAAACCGCCAACCCGCTCCCCATATAAAGAAAATATTTTAGAGAATGAGTTACTGATCAGGGCCGGTAAACCGGCTTGCGCGGCGGCACGGATCCCATAGCAATCCTGCTCAGCGCCGGCACCAAAGCCCTGGTATGCAATATCCATAAACGGGATCAGTTTACGGGCTTTCAGAACCTCAATCGTCTGGTCCCATTGCGCTGTCGTCAAATCTGCACCGGTCGGATTATGGCAGCACGGATGCAGTAATACGATGCTTTGTTCCGGCAGGCTGTTCAGCGTGGCGATAAACTCCGCAAATTGTACCCCGTGGGTTGCATTGTCATACCACGGGTAATGGTTAACTCTGAAACCGGCACCCTCAAAAATAGCAATATGGTTTTCCCAGGTCGGATCACTGACCCACACTTCAGAGGCAGGAAAATAGTTTTTCAGAAAGTCAGCACCAACTTTAAGGGCTCCTGAGCCCCCGAGAGTCTGGATGCAGGCGATACGACCATTGTCTGCCAGCGGGTTATTCGCCCCGAACAGCAAGGTAACAATGGCGTTCCGGTACCCGGCCAGCCCTTCCATCGGTAAGTAAAGTGATGCCTCTCGCGGGATGTCCTGCAGCCGTTTTTCTGCTTCAGCAACAGCCCGTAATTGCGGAACGATGCCCTGTTCGTTGTAATAGAGACCAATGCTCAGGTTGACTTTGGCAACACGCGGATCTTCTTTATATTTTTCCATCAACGAGAGGATGGGATCGCCACCATAGGCATCGACATGTTGAAACACGTTGTACTTCTCCATCATTGTTCAGTGTGAGTTAGCCGCTGACGTCTGTGCTATACCCTGTAGCGGCCGGGACGGTGATTCATTGCAATAATCAGATTCAGTAGTACTGCGCCACAGACTGACGCCAGCAACATCGGCACAGACACCACCCACAGAGAAGCCAGCACCACACAGGTATCGACCGCCATCTGTAATTTCCCGGCACGCAAGCCGATCCGTTGCTGCAGCCAGAGCGCCAGGATATTAATCCCTCCGAGGCTGGCTTTATGACGAAACAGCACAATGAATCCCATTCCCATCACAATATTACCAAACAGGGCTGCATAGAAAGGGTTAAGCTGAGAAAAATGAATAAATAACGGATGCAGGTGGGTAAACAACGAAACCATGCCTACTGCAGTGAAAGTTTTCAGCGTAAATTCCCGGCCCATTTGCCTGACCGACAACCAGTAAAAGGGCAGATTAATCAGGAAAAACGCACTGCCGAAAGATAAGGGCGAAATATAACTGATCAGAAATGCTATTCCGGCGGTACTGCCGGTCAGTGCACCTGCCTGCTTCAGCATAATGATCCCGAAAGAGACCAGCAGGGTGCCAAATACTATCGCCAGTGCATCTTCTGCCAGGCTGTGGGGGACGTTTTCCGCTGCTGCGGTTTTTATCACTGTCATAACAACATCCTAATCGCTCAATAAGCACAAACCCTGTATTAAGCAATAATCACGCCACACTGATGCCCTGCACTGGCTGGCCGCAAAAACTGTAGTTATCCTATTGATATTACAGATGCCACCGCCGGTAACGTCACATTATCACGATGATACCGGCGGTGATATTGCGCATCCTCACCATAAATTATGCACTGTTTATGCATTCCGCAGGAAATTATGCACGATAATGGTGAGTGGATGGCCGTTAACCGTTATGGCTGTCGCCACCCACCAGCATCACCCCGCCTTCTTTCAGGCGATTCAGCACCACCGAGGTTTTAACATGGGCAACGCTTTGATGATCCGCCACCAGCTGGCTGATTAACCTGCTCAGGGACTGAAGGTCAGTCACCGTGACTTTCAGTAAATAGTCAGCGTCACCGGTAGTTTTATAAGCATCGGTAATTGCTGATGAGGAGGCGACACGCTGATGAAAACTGTCGACAGAAGCGGGAGTATGATTGATTAACCGGACTTCGATAAGCCCGGTAATTTCCGGTCCCGTCGCCCCGGGAGATAAACGGGCATGGTAGCCCAGAATTTTGCGGGTCTGCTCGAGATGGATCCGCCGTCTGGAGCACTGGGAGGCAGAGAGTCCGATCAGGTCACTCAGTTGCTGGCTGGTCAACCGTCCGTTGGCCTGTAATAGTGTCAGGATCTGTATATCGTAATCATCAAAACTGGTCATCGGTAATCCGTGGCGGGCTGAATATATCCTCACAGATAACCGTATTTGCTGATCAATTGTCCAATACTATTTTTGAGCTGTCAGCATGAAAAATGTGATTATTCATCATCATACTGCGGGCCGGCATAGTTATCGAACCGCGACCACTGACCATTAAAAGTCAGTCTGACGGTACCGATAGGCCCGTTACGTTGTTTACCCAGGATAATTTCAGCAATACCTTTAAGATCACTGTTCTCGTGATACACCTCATCGCGGTAGATAAACATAATTAAATCGGCATCCTGCTCAATAGAGCCTGATTCACGCAAATCGGAGTTTACCGGACGTTTATCGGCACGCTGTTCCAGTGAACGGTTTAACTGTGACAGGGCAACCACCGGTACATTCAGCTCTTTGGCCAGCGCTTTCAGAGAGCGGGAGATTTCGGCAATTTCCAGAGTACGGTTATCTGACAATGAAGGCACCCGCATTAACTGCAGGTAGTCGATCATAATCATACTTAACCCGCCGTTTTCGCGGAAGATACGCCGCGCACGTGAGCGGACCTCTGTCGGGGTCAGGCCGGAAGAATCGTCGATATACATATTCTTCTTCTCCAGCAGGATGCCCATAGTGCCGGAAATCCGCGACCAGTCTTCATCATCCAGTTGACCGGTACGAATACGGGTCTGGTCTACGCGTGATAAGGAGGCCAGCATACGCATCATCAGCTGTTCACTGGGCATCTCCAGGCTGAAAATCAGTACCGGTTTATCCTGCAACATCGCCGCGTTTTCACACAGGTTCATGGCAAAAGTGGTTTTCCCCATCGAAGGACGGGCGGCCACGATAATCAGATCAGATCCCTGTAAACCGGCAGTTTTTTTATTCAAATCCTGATACCCCGTATCGACCCCGGTCACACCGTCGTGGGGAGTGCCGACCAGCGCTTCAATACGATTGATGGTCGCTTCCAGTACCTGCTCGATATTTTGCGGGCCATCGTCTTTGCTGGATCGTTTCTCGGCAATTTTGAAGACACTGGATTCCGCCAGATCCAGAAGATCTTCACTGCTGCGCCCCTGAGGATCGAAGCCGGCATCAGCAATTTCGTTGGCCACCGAAATCATTTCCCGGACTACCGCGCGCTCGCGGACAATATCCGCATATGCACCAATATTAGCCGCACTCGGGGTATTTTTTGCCAGTTCAGCCAGGTAGGCAAAGCCGCCGGCCAGCTCCAGCTCACCGCGGGTTTCCAGCGATTCTGACAGGGTAATCAGATCAATCGGTTGCCCCAGTTCCAGCAGACGCTGCATTTCAGAGAAAATCAGACGATGGGGTCTGCTGTAAAAATCTTCGGCAACAACACGCTCAGAGACATTATCCCAGCGCGCATTATCCAGCATTAATCCCCCGAGCACTGATTGCTCAGCTTCGACAGAATGCGGAGGCATTTTTACACCTTCCAGCTGACGATCACGGGATTCATTGGATTTGTTCGGGGATTTATTTACTGCCATAGTGAGTGTCATTACCAGTGTTAAACAAGGGGCGTCACAGTATACTTTTTTTTTACCCGTATTGTCGCCCTATACACCCGGCCAGCACCACGATTTCCCAGGAGCCAGTATGCCAAAACGTATCCAGTATAGCCGACATGGCGGACCAGAAGTGCTTGAATGGACAGACTTTACTCTGCCTGCCCCCGGTGATTATGACGTAGTTGTAGAAAATAAAGCGATCGGCATTAACTACATTGATACCTATTTTCGCAGCGGCTTGTACCCTTCACCCTGCCTGCCAGCCGGTCTGGGGACTGAAGCGGCAGGGGTGGTTCTCCGTACCGGACGTGCCGTCAGCCGGGTAAGTGCCGGGGACCGGGTGGTTTATGCCCAGTCAGCCGCCGGGGCCTACAGCGAACAACATATCGTTCATCAGGACCGGCTGGTGATCTTACCCGATAGCATTTCTTATCAGCAGGCTGCAGCCTCCTTTCTCAAGGGACTGACAGTACAGTATCTGTTACGCCAGACCTATCCGGTCACCGCGGGTGAAACCCTGCTGTTTCATGCCGCCGCCGGCGGGGTCGGATTAATTGCCTGCCAGTGGGCTAAAGCGCTGGGGGCAAAATTAATCGGTACCGTCGGGTCGGCAGAAAAAGCGCAAGCGGCGAAACAAGCCGGCGCGGTAGCAACCATTAACTACCGGCAGGAAGATATTGCGGCCCGTGTTCTGGCACTGACCGGAGGACAAAAAGTACCGGTGGTTTATGATTCCGTCGGCAATGATAGCTGGGAAGCGTCGCTGGATTGCCTGCAACGCCGCGGACTGATGGTCAGTTTCGGTAACTCATCCGGCCCTGTGACCGGGGTTAACCTGGGGATACTCAACCAGAAAGGCTCATTGTTCGTGACCCGGCCCTCCCTGTCCGGTTATATCACTACCGCCAGTGAACTGGATGCCGCCAGTCATGAATTATTTACCCTGTTAGCCAGTGGTGCGATTAAGGTCCCGGTCGCGGAATCTCAGAAATTCGCCCTGAAAGAGGCAGCCCTGGCACACCGGCAGCTGGAAAGCCGTGCCACACAAGGGTCAAGCCTGCTGATCCCCTGATAATCAGGCAGACATTAACGAAAAAGGGCTTCCCGGAGGAAGCCCTTACTTTTTTATTATAGTTCTCGCTGATGCAGGGACAGAGCGAGTAATTCCTGTGAACGACAGAAAGGATAATCGCAGATTTGGTCCGTGAAAAATATGTGCTGTTTCACATTTCCGGAGGATCACTGCCGGAAAGCATATTTTCAGAAAATAGCTTTACCCGCGCCGATTCATCCTGTTGATTTTTGACAGAATTTTATCATAACGTTCCCGTCCTGTCGTTGCCGGCCTGACAGTAAAAAAATGCTGATATATCCATGCAACTGCCACCGCCAGCAGTAACCAGGGCAACAGTTTAAATGCCATAAAGAAAATCCCCGATAACAGCATGATGACAGCAGCCACCAGCAGTGCTGCCAGAACGCTTATCACTGACACCCCTGCCAGTAACAACATCATAAAAAAGCCGGCAATAAAAAATACTTCCATGGTGAGCTCCTCCGCTGACCTGAATGATCCCGTTCACTGAGATAAACATAACAAGAATCGTGCCAGCCACGGAGGATAGTTAACTGACTGAAATACAGGATTAAGTAAAAATCACCTCCGCTACCGAAGGTGTTAAAAAAACCAATAACTGGCGTGAAGTTAACAAAACCGGGGTCAGATACTTTACCGCGACTGTATTCAGCGATCGGCTACCAGGGATAAGGCCTTTTCCAGAACCCGTACATCGGCGCCTGGCTTGTGAGCATTTTCACTCAGGTGACGACGCCATTGTCTTGCGCCGGGGATCCCCTGAAACAGTCCCAGCATATGCCGGGTAATATGTCCCAGCCAGGTCCCCTGGCTGAGTTCTTTTTCGATATACGGATACATAGAGCGTACGACATCAGCGGCGTCCGCTGGCAGCATACCGGCACCGAAAATCTGACTATCCACCAGGGCCAGGAGACCGGGATTCTGATAGGCTTCCCGCCCCATCATGACACCGTCCAGATGCTGCAGGTGTGCCTGTGCTTCTTCAAGGGTTTTAACACCACCATTAATCCCGATACGCAGCTGCGGAAAATCCTGTTTCAGCTGATATACCCGCGGATAATCAAGGGGAGGCACTTCACGGTTCTCTTTCGGACTCAGGCCCGATAACCAGGCTTTACGCGCATGAATAGTGAAAGAGCGACAGCCACCCTGTTCAGCAACTGTACCGATAAAATCACACAGGAACCGGTAACTGTCCTGCTCATCGATACCGATACGGGTTTTCACTGTCACCGGGATACTCACCACCTGACGCATGGCATCGATACAGCGGGCAACCAGTGCCGCTTCGCCCATCAGGCAGGCACCAAAACGCCCGTTCTGAACCCGGTCAGACGGACACCCGACATTGAGGTTTATTTCATTGTAACCACGCTGTTCAGCAAGTTGTGCACATTGCGCCAGAGCGGCAGGATCACTGCCGCCTAATTGCAGTGCCACAGGGTGCTCTTCATCAGAATAGGCAAGGTAATCACCTTTACCATGAATAATGGCTCCGGTGGTCACCATTTCTGTATACAGCAACGTTTGTGCCGTCAGTTTACGATGGAAATAGCGGCAATGCCGGTCCGTCCAGTCAAGCATCGGGGCAATTGAGAAACGATCTGCAGGGAAAGGGGTCACCGGAGAAACCGTATCCTGCACAGAAGTCACGGGGTTGTCAGACTCAGGGGTATGAATTTTCATCAGGGAATAATTATGCGGTTAATTACGATTAATGGCGCCTATAATAGCACAAAATAACGTCACAACGGCTAGCTAAAACCCGGCCCCGTAAGGCTGAACGCTGTTTTACCGGCCAGCCTGAAACACACATCATCAACATTAAAACACCAGCCATGGTAAGATACCCCGTTATCGGAGACTTTTGTCGGAGAAAGCCATCATGCAACCTCAACTTCCTGCACAAATTCTTGCAGAGGCACAAAGCCTTTGTCAGAAACGTGGTGTGCGTATGACTTCCCAGCGTGCCGAAGTGCTGCGTCTGATGGCTGAACACTACGGTGCGATCAGCGCATATGATTTGCTGGATAAATTACGGGTCAGTGAACCTCAGGCTAAACCGCCAACCGTTTACCGCGCACTGGACTTCCTGCTGGAACAAGGGTTTATCCACCGTGTTGCTTCAAATAACAGCTATGTCGTCTGCCCGCATTTTGAACATCCGTCCCATACGTCGGTCATGCTGATCTGCGATAACTGTGCTTCTGTCAGCGAGCGTCACGCAGAAGGGGTGGAGCAATTGATCAGTACCCGGGCCAGACAGGCGGGGTTTATCCTGCGCCATAGTGTTATCGAAGCCCATGGTTTATGTGAAAAATGTGCCGAAGTTGCAGCCTGTGATGATCCTGACCATTGTCAGCATGACCACAAAGCAGAGCCGAAAAAACGTCCCGGCCGGTAATCTGCCGCTCCCGTAATTCAGTCGCTGAACCAGCTATTATTACGCTGATGGTAATGCCAGCGACGCCATAAGGTGACACCCCGCAGAACCATAAATACACAGATTGCCAGCCACAACCCGTGGTTACCCAGCCAGGGAACTGTACATAAAGTCAGACCATAACCGGCGGCCGCAATGGCCATACTGTTACGCATTTCCCGGCCGCGGGCGGCACCGACAAATAAGCCATCCAGCAGATAACTGCCTGCCGCGACCACTGGCAGAATAATCTGCCAGATAAGATAATGGCTGGCCAGTTGCCGGAGAGAGTGCAGAGATGTCAGCAGATCAATAATATACGGCCCGGCCAGCCCATAAAGCAGGGAAAAACCAACGGCAACCATCCCGGCCTGACGACAGGATGCATGCCAGACCTCATGCAGTTTACCGGCCGTTCTGGCACCATAGGCCTCACCGGATACTGCCTCCACGGCATACGCAAAACCATCCAGTGCATAGGATGTAAAAGTCAGAAACATCATCAGTAAGGCGTTCACCGCCACAATATCACTCCCCAGTCTCGCCCCGGTCATGGTCAGTGAGGCAAAACAGAGTTGTAATAACAGGGAACGCAGTAAAATATCCCGGTTTAGTCCCAGTAACCGTTTCATATCTCCCCGCCAGCCGTTAAGTAACATACGCCCTGTGATTTTCCGCTGTTTCAGAACACGCCATACCAGCAGCATACCCGTCAGCAGCGTGATATATTCGGCAATAACCGTCGCCGCCGCCGCGCCCCGGACCCCGAGATGCAGGTGCAGCACCAGCAGGAGTTCCAGCGCCAGATTGACCAGGTTGCCTGTCACCAGCAAAATCACCGGCGCACGGGCATATTGCACCCCCAGCAGCCAGCCGAGCAGTACCAGGTTAGCAAAGGTCGCTGGCGCACTCAGCCAGCGTACATCAATAAACTCACGAGCCTGTACCAGCGTTGCCGGATCACCGCCCATAATCCCGGTGGCTATATGACTGACAGGCTGACGCAGCAAAATAAACACCGCGCCGGCAATCAGGCTAATGAGCACCGGCTGCACCAGCGCCCTGGCCAGCAAGGTATTATTTTTTTTCCCCAGCGCCTGGGCGGTCATCCCGGTAGTGCTCATCCGCAGGAACAGCAATAACATAAACAGAAAGCTGGTTACGGTCGTCCCGATGGCCACACCACCAAGGTAAATGGCACTGCCGAGATGGCCAATCACCGCCGTATCCACCAGTCCTGTCAGTGGTACAGTGACATTTGACAGGATCATCGGTAATGCCAGCCGCCAGAGTTGCTTATCGGTAGAGCTAAGAAAAGACATGAATAATCCTGCAGGTCACATCGCAAAAGGCACAAAGAGAGACAATACGGGCACTATATGACAGCGGCATCAGTAAAACTAGCGGGCGCGGGAACAGGGGACAGTAAGGAACCGTCTGGCTGAGACATCTTACTCAGCCAGCAGGAGCAGAGGTGATCAGCGGCGGACTATAACCACTCGCCGTTACGGATAACGCCTACCGCCAGGCCTTCAACCGTCAGGTTTTGTTCGCGGATATCAACCACAATCGGCGAGAATTCGCTATTTTCGGGGAGCAGTTGCACAGTGTTACCCTGTTTTTTCCAGCGTTTCACTGTTACTTCGTCATCAATTCTTGCCACAACCACCTGACCATTACGGACATCCTGGGTTTTATGTACCGCCAGCAGATCGCCGTCCATAATACCGATATCTTTCATTGAGGTACCGCTGACCCTGAGCAGGAAATCCGCTGACGGTTTAAACAGCGCCGGATCAACCTGAAAATGGCTTTCAATATGCTGCTGGGCAAGCAGGGGCTCACCGGCAGCGACACGGCCGATCAGTGGTAATCCCTCGGTGGTTTCTTCTTCCATCAGCAGGCGAATACCCCGCGATGCCCCGGAGACGATTTCAATAACACCTTTACGCGCCAGAGCTTTCAGATGCTCTTCTGCGGCATTCGGGGAACGGAAACCCAGCTGGGACGCAATTTCTGCGCGCGTCGGCGGCATACCCGTCTGTTGAATATGGTCGCGAATCAGGTCATAGACCTGCTGTTGCCTGCTGGTTAATGCTTTCATCCCGCCCCCTGGTTGTTTATACAGTCGCTGTGAGTATATACAGGTATTTTCTAAATGGGAACCAAAAACCGTCATAAAACAAACAACTGTCGGTTAAGATCCCGCCACTCACCACCACTGCCATAACAGAGCGATCCAGACAAAAGCCGCCAGCAGCAATGCCAGAAACACCGCCGCCGAACCTAAGTCCTTCGCCCGGCCAGATAACGGATGAATTTCAGGCCCCAGCCGGTCCACAACCGCTTCAATCGCGCTGTTAAGGACTTCAACGATAACAACCAGCACCACCGAACCAATCAGCAGGATCCTGGTGACTGTATCCACATTCAGCCAGCAGGCAACAATCACCGCCACGACTGCCAGCACGGCTTCCTGCCGGAAGGCGGCTTCATGGTGCCAGGCCGCACGCAGTCCCTGCCATGAATAGCCCGCGGCTTTTACTATTCTCCGCCATCCGCCTGTCGTACCCGCCATCACGGTTTACTCCTTTTATGATAAAAATTACCGTTATATCAGGATACGATTCGTTGTATCCTCACAGATCTTCTTTGTAGTTTCTGGTATGCTTGCGCCGCTTTGCTAACAGTAAGAGGCCGCAGATTTGTCTATGTCAGGTTGGCGTAAACTTTATTATAAATTACTCAGTTTTCCATTATCTTTGCTGGTTAAGAGCAAAGTTATCCCGGAAGATCCTTTCTCCGAACTGGGGCTGGATCCGACCCGGCCCATTATCTATGTATTCCCGTATGATTCCAAAGCGGATCTTCTGGCGATGCGTGCCCAATGCCTGCAGCATGATCTGCCGGATCCGTTACAGCCGGTGGAAATCGATGGTCATTTTTTACCCCGTCATGTATTTATCCACGATGGACCACGGTTACTGCCCTATTTCACTCCGAATCAGGAAACGGTAAAAATCTTCCATGATTACCTCGACCTGCACCGCAATAATCCGGCTCTGGATGTTCAGCTGGTGCCGGTATCGGTGATGTTCGGCCGCGCGCCTGGTAAAGAAGTTCAGGGAGCACAGGCGCCGTTCCTGCGTGAACTTAACGGAATACAGAAGTTCTTTGCCATTCTCTGGCTGGGACGCGATAGTTTTGTCCGGTTCTCACCCAAGGTTTCTCTGCGTCAGATGGCAGATGAACACGGTACCGATCAATCCATCGCCCATAAATTATCCCGTGTGGCCCATATCCATTTTTCACGGCAACGGCTGGCGGCGGTCGGACCGCGTTTACCGGCCCGGCAGGATCTGTTTAATAAACTGCTGCAGTCAAAAGCGATTGCCAAAGCGGTAGAAGATGAAGCCCGTAGCAAGAAAGTGTCCTACGATACGGCACAGAAAAATGCGGTCGCGATGATGGAAGAGATCGCTGCCGATTTCTCCTATGAAGCCATTCGTATCACCGACCGTGTGATGGGCTGGCTGTGGAGCCGGTTGTATAAAGGAATTAATGTCAGTGGCGGCGAACGTATCCGCCAGCTGGCACAGGATGGCCACGAACTGGTGTATGTCCCCTGCCACCGCAGCCATATGGACTATCTGTTACTTTCCTATGTGCTTTATCATCAGGGACTGGTTCCCCCGCATATTGCCGCGGGTATTAACCTGAATTTCTGGCCTGCCGGCCCGGTCTTTCGTCGCCTGGGGGCGTTCTTTATCCGCCGTACTTTTAAAGGCAACAAGCTCTATTCAACCGTGTTCCGCGAGTACCTGGGTGAACTGTTCAGCCGCGGCTATTCGGTCGAATACTTCGTTGAAGGCGGACGGTCACGTACCGGACGCTTGCTGGAGCCCAAAACCGGTACCCTGAGCATGACCTTGCAGGCCATGCTGCGTGGCGGTAACCGGCCAATTACTCTGGTGCCGATTTATATTGGCTATGAGCATGTGATGGAAGTCGCGACCTACGCCAAGGAGCTGCGGGGAGCGACCAAAGAAAAAGAGAGCCTGCTGCAGATGCTGCGTGGTTTACGCAAACTGCGTAATCTGGGCCAGGGGTATGTGAACTTCGGTGAACCCTTGCCGCTGGTTAACTATCTGAATAACCAGGTGCCGGAATGGCGTGACGATATCGATCCGATAGAGCCACAACGTCCGGCGTGGATGACGCCGGTGGTTAATGACATTGCCCGCAAAGTGATGGTGCGGATCAATAACGCCGGGGCCGCAAATGCCATGAACCTGTGTGTTACCGCATTACTGGCTTCTCCGCAGCGTTCACTGACCCGTGAACAACTGCTGGAACAGCTGGAGTGTTACAGCCAGTTATTACGTAATGTGCCGTACAGTGAAGGGACCACCATCCCGGATATGTCTGCCGAAGACTTGCTTAGCCATGCTGTAAGTATGAACAAGTTCACCACTGAGCACGATAATATCGGGGATATGATCATATTGCCGAAAGAGCAGGCGGTTCTGATGACCTATTACCGGAACAATATCCTGCACTTACTGGTAATGCCATCCCTGATTGCCGCCATAATTCATCAGCACGGGACTATTCGTAAAGATGAGCTGCAGCGGGAAGTGGCACTGATTTATCCGCTGCTGAAAAGTGAGCTTTTCCTGCACTGGGAAGCTGAGCAACTGCCGGAGGTTGTCCGCGATCTGTGTCAGGAACTGGTCAGTCAGTCGCTGATCCGCAGTGACGGCGAACATTATGCAGTGCATAAACCGCGTTCGCGGGTACTGGGACTGCTGGCGGCAGGAATCCGGGAAACCCTGCAGCGTTATGCCATCACCTTCGCCATCCTGAATGCGAAACCCGCGATTAACCGTGGTACCCTGGAAAAAGAGAGCCGTACCCTGGCACAACGTTTATCGGTACTGCACGGAATTAACGCGCCGGAGTTCTTCGATAAAGCGGTATTCTCCGGGTTAGTGCTGACATTACGGGATGAAGGCTATATCAGTGATAAAGACGATTCTGAACCGGAAAAAACCCGTGGTATGCGTCAGATCCTGCTTGATTTGACAAGCAGCGATGTCCGCCAGACTATCGAAAACGGTATTGCCTCTGATCAGGAATAGCCGGATAAAAAAGGGCGCCCCGTGAACGGAGCGCCCTTTTCTTTTAGGTTGCCGGTTACATCAGATTAATAAACGGCAGGGTACTCAGTACAATTCCGCCAAAAATTACCAGCCCGACATAGTTATTATTCAGGAATGCCTGAAAGCAGGCATCGCGGTTGCGTCCGGCCACCAGCCGTTGCTGATAAATAAAAAATCCTGCGGCGATCACCAGCGACAGATAATACCAGCCATTCAGGCTCAGCAACTGACCGGACACGGCCAGCAGAACCAGCGTAGTTATCTGCAGTAAACCAATAATCAGTTTATCGTGACGCCCGAATAATACGGCCGTCGATTTCACCCCAATTTTCAGGTCATCATCGCGATCAACCATGGCATAAAAGGTGTCATAGGCCACTGTCCAGCACACATTCGCCAGGAAAATCAGCCAGCATGCCAGAGATAACTCCCCGCTGACGGCCATCCACGCCATTGGAATTGCCCAGCCAAACGCAGCTCCCAGCACGACCTGAGGCAGATGGGTATAACGTTTCATAAACGGATAAGCGCTGGCCAGCACCAGCCCGCCCACAGATAACAGTACCGTCCGGGTGCCCATCGTCAGTACCAGCAGAAAAGCCACCACCACCAGTGTCAGAAACAGCCCTTTCGCTTCATTCTCTGTGACCTGGCCCGCAGGCAGCGGCCGCAGACGGGTACGCTTTACATGCCCGTCCACATTTCTGTCTGCATAATCATTAATAACACATCCGGCGGCGCGCATAACAATCACCCCGAGGACAAAAACCACCAGCACTGAAAAAGGCGGCAATGTCTGTCCGGCCAGCCATAAAGCCCACAGGGTTGGCCATAACAGCAGCAAAGTACCGATGGGTTTATCAATACGCATCAGGCGCATATACGCCCGGAATTTCGATATTTTTACAGAATCGTGCACAGTTTCGGTCATCCTTTAGCTCCGGCCAGATACAACGGAGATAACGGTAAAAAAGTCTCGGTTAACATCAGGGGTTTTCCTGAAAGACGTAATAATGAATATCGGCCCCATAAATCATCATTTTTTCCAGGCAGAATAAAATCACGACTTAATAACGGCGAAGAGAATAAGTAACGGCCCAGCGGACACTCTCCCAGTGACGTCAGGGCCAGCTCAGGCCCGCTGAGGGTCGACTCAGGTAATACCGTACGTCCGGCCAGCCAGGGGACGCCATCACCATATAAAATGATGTCACGCAGCCAGTAGCTCTGGTGGCGATCAAAACCGGCATAGTCTTGTTCATGAGGCAATAATGAGCGGTATTCGATAAACCCCTCACTGACCACACCTACGCTGATGTTCTGACAATACGCTTCCAGCCGGGCTGTCATTGATTGTTCCTCAAACAGCCAGCACCTTATATCAGGGGGGATTTCAGGGGCTGAGGGCTGCATCCAGTGCAGCTGATACAGTTTAAGGCGTTCCTGTATACACATTCGGGTTTCCGGAAATCAGTTGATATCGCTCTGTACTGTCCCGGACAAGGCACAGATACAGAGCATTTCACCGGCACACTATAGCAGACTGATGCCCGCTAAGCAGGATCTTCTGCCGCCAGTCCTGTCGGCCGTTAATATACCGGTAGCAGAACCGATCATTATTCTCTTTTCAGACGTTTCGAGTTAGCCAGCCATAACGTACCGACCAGAATCAATAATGCCGCTGAATAGCATAACGTATCTAAAGGATTGCGATGGTCAACAATGATTAAACGAATAATAGCTGTCACACCGATATAAATAAAATACCGCAGCGGGAAATGGAATCCGGACTGAAAATACTTAACAATCAATGCAATAAATTCGAAGTACAGAAAATAAATAACAATGCCTTCAATCAGCAGATAAGAAGATGATTCTTCACCCGTATGAAACAACACATTGGCCAGGTGTAATGTTTCTTTCCCCAAAAAGATCACCAGAATAATAGCCAGCGTAATCAGGCCAATATTCAGTACCCACTGTAAAACCGTCGCAATAATACCGCCTAAAGACGATTTTGGCGCCTTCTCTGATGTATCCATCTGCTCCCCGCAAAAAATACAATTCACTGCATGTCGTTACTGGAATAACCCGCACCATAGTGGTTCCGGATGGCAGTTACCTTGCGCCACTGTCGGTGAAGATAAAAAGGCGGCATGACTGCCGCCGGGTCAGACAATGACCACTGAGCTTAACGCCACTCTTTATAGCGGTTAATCAGGCCATTGGTCGAGCTGTCATGACTGGTTACAGCATCGGGTCCGGTCAGCTCTGGCAGAATGCGGTTAGCCAGCTGTTTTCCGAGTTCCACCCCCCACTGGTCAAAGCTGAAGATATTCAGAATCGCCCCCTGGGTGAAAATTTTATGCTCATACAGGGCAATCAGTGCTCCCAGCGAGTAAGGCGTCATTTCACGCAGCAGGATAGAGTTGGTCGGACGGTTACCTTCAAACACTTTAAACGGCACAATATGGGCCACTTCTGCTGCCGTTTTGCCTGCATCAGCAAACTCTTGCTCCACCACTGCCTGTGATTTACCAAATGCCAGCGCCTCAGTCTGAGCAAAGAAGTTAGACAACAGCTTCGGATGGTGGTCACTGAGCGGATTGTGGCTGATGGCCGGTGCAATAAAATCACAAGGAATGATTTTGGTACCCTGATGAATCAGCTGGTAGAACGCATGCTGGCCGTTGGTTCCCGGTTCACCCCAGATAACCGGCCCGGTCTGGTAATCTGCCACCTCACCATTACGATCGACATATTTCCCGTTAGACTCCATATTCCCCTGCTGGAAATAGGCGGCAAAACGGTGCATATACTGATCATAAGGCAGGATAGCTTCGGTTTCGGTGCCGTAAAAGTTGTTATACCACAGACCAATCAGCGCCAGCAGCACAGGCAGGTTCTTTTCTGCCGGTGTATTGGCGAAGTGCTGGTCCATGCCATGGGCACCACTCAGTAACTGTTCAAAATTGTCAAAACCGACAGACAGGATAATCGACAGACCGATAGCCGACCATAACGAATAACGGCCACCGACCCAGTCCCAGAATTCGAACATATTGTCCGTATCGATACCGAATTCAGAAACGGCTTTTCCATTGGTCGAGAGGGCGGCGAAGTGGCTGGCGACCTGCTTTTCATCACCGGCACTGGCCAGGAACCAGTCACGGGCACTGTGGGCATTGGTCATTGTTTCCTGGGTGGTAAAGGTTTTTGATGCAACCAGGAATAACGTGGTTTCAGGGTTCAGGGGACGTAAGGTTTCAGCTATATGGGTTCCATCAACATTCGAGACGAAATGCATATTCAGATGGTTTTTGTAAGGACGTAATGCCTCCGTCACCATAAATGGCCCTAAGTCAGAACCACCGATACCAATATTAACCACATCGGTAATGGCTTTCCCCGTATAACCTTTCCATTCGCCGCTGATAATGCGCTCAGAGAAATGTTTCATTTTCTGCAGAACCGCATTGACCGCGGGCATAACATCTTTACCGTCCAGCAGGATCGGCGTGTTGCTGCGGTTACGCAGAGCAACATGCAGCACTGCACGATCTTCGGTACGGTTAATTTTTTCACCGGAAAACATGGAGGCAATTGCGCCGCTCAGATCAGTCTCTTTCGCCAGGGCGAGTAATTTGTCCAGCGTTTCACGCGTGATACGGTTCTTAGAAAAATCGACCAGGATTTGATCTTCAAATGTCGCCGAAAACTCAGCGAATCGCTGAGGGTCACGGGCAAAAAGATCAGCAATACTCACATCTTTCATGGCAGAGAAATGCTGTTGCAGCGCTTTCCATGCCTCAGTTTGTGTCGGATTAATATTTTTCATAACAACACTCTTATTGATTAATGAACTGTGAATCTGGCTTTAGTATAAATTCACCCGCGCCATGCTGACAGCGGAGATACATGGCCACAGCGTGAAACTATGCTCAAACAAATACCTGCCGCAGTCACCAGCCCTTCCGGCAGAAGGATGACTCTCAGTATGACGATTCTTACTGTTGAAAGGAAAAAATTTATGCGCTTACCGCACCTGACGGTATTGATGACCGCCAGATCCCGCTCAGTGCGCTGTGGTCCGTGATACCATCCTCAGGAGTTATCGTCTTGTTCGAAGGTGCGCCGCGTAAAAAGGCCAGATAATCTGAAGTTTGCCGGGATGTTAATCAGCTGAGTGCAAAATAATACTTATGTAACGGATAGCCGTTGACAGGCAGCCGATTACGGGATATTTCTAAAGAAGTTCTTACGTATTCTACGTAGACCAGAAGAGGCGCGTCACCCAGGCAGTATGTCAGAGGAACCGTATCCACAGACGACATATCAGGGGGAGTGACGCCGAGGCTGCAAACATGCGGTATGTTTGTTCGTCGACCACAGGGGCTGAATCCTCTGGGTTGTCACTGTCGTAACGTTTATAATAAAACGTTTAACAAGGTGGGGCGCTTCTGGCTGACTCGTTGTCCTGTCACACCAGTCTGCCTGTTTTTGTCCTCCCTTGTGCTAAAGGCTGAATTAAAGATCCTGACACGAGGCTGTTTTGCATGTCCCAATCCGCATTAATCGTTGCTAAATTTGGCGGAACCAGCGTGGCTGATTTCGATGCCATGAACCGCAGCGCTGATATCGTATTATCCCGTTCTGACGTTAAACTGGTGGTGCTTTCAGCCTCTGCCGGTGTTACCAATTTGCTGGTTACGCTGTCTGAAGGCCAGCCGGTGACCGTGCGTCAACAGTTACTGGAAAAACTGGCCCGGATTCAGTATGCCATTGTGGATAAACTGCGTGCAGCCGTAGTCATCCGTGAAGAAGTCAGTCGTATCCTGGAAAATATTGCACTGCTGGCGGATAAAGCAGCCTTAACGCCTTCCGCCTGTCTGGCCGATGAATTAGTCAGTCACGGCGAATTATTATCAACATTATTATTTAGCGAAATTATCCGTGAACGCGGTGTGCCGGTGCAGTGGTTTGACGTGCGGCGGGTAATGAAGACCAGTAACCGCTTCGGACATGCAGAACCGGATATCGCTGCGCTGGCAGAGCTGTCGGATAGCGTGCTGACCCCTCTGATAACGGAGTCACTGGTGATCACCCAGGGGTTTATCGGTTGCGAGGCCGGCGGATTGACAACCACCCTTGGCAGAGGTGGCAGTGATTATACGGCTGCATTACTCGGCGAAGCATTGAAAGCACAACGTATTGATATCTGGACGGATGTTCAGGGCATTTATACTACCGACCCACGAATTGTTCCGACCGCCAAACGTATTGATGAAATAACCTTTGAAGAAGCCGCCGAAATGGCGACCTTCGGAGCCAGAGTTCTGCACCCTGCAACCTTACTGCCGGCCGTACGTAATGATATTCCGGTCTTTGTCGGTTCCAGCCAGGCCCCTGAGGGGGGCGGAACCATCGTCTATAATCAGACCCGCCAACAGCCGCTGTTTCGTGCTGTCACCCTGCGCCGGAATCAGACATTACTGACCCTGCATAGCCTGAATATGCTCCATGCCCGTGGTTTCCTGGCCGAAGTATTTGCTATCCTGGCGCGGCATGATATTTCCGTCGATCTGGTTACCACCTCGGAAGTCAGTGTCGCCCTGACCCTGGATACCACCGGTTCGACCTCGCACCATGGAAGTTTACTGACCACGGGATTATTAACAGAGTTGTCATCGTTATGCAGAGTCGAAGTGGAAGAGAATCTGTCTCTGGTCGCACTGATCGGTAATCAGCTGACACAGTCGCAGGGAATAGGTAAAGAAGTGTTCGGCGTGATGGAACAGTTCAGTTTGCGGATGATCTGCTACGGTGCCAGTAACTATAACTTATGTTTCCTGGTCCCGGGCAACGACGCTGAACACGCTGTCCGGACGCTGCATCAGCATATTTTCGAGTAACTCTCTCCGGACAGGTCATGAAAATGCTCTGTGGTCTGTCCGGTTTTCTGAACCATTTGCTACCCTGTCCGCGAAACCACAGATCATTCACTGAGTTTTCTGCGCTTTACAGCACAAATCATGAAGTTTTCCTGCCCCCCTGTTGTCATCAGATCGAAATGTTATGATCGACGGTTACCTGTCAATACGCTAAAGACGCTGTTCTGTGGCATGCCCGCGGAACGCATCCGGCTAAAAATAATAAGGAATTCTGGTTATGCTCGCCAACATTACCCGCCTGTTTCCCCTATGGGCCATTCTGCTGTCGGTGGCAGCCTATTATTCACCGGCAACTTTTCTGCCTATCGGCCCCGGAGTCAGCGAACTGTTAATGCTCATTATGTTCGGGATGGGTGTGACCCTGAGTGTTGACGATTTCAAACGGGTACTGACCCGTCCGGCGCCGGTGCTGGCCGGTACTTTTCTGCACTATTTCGTTATGCCGCTGGCCGCCTGGGGGCTGGCGAAGTTATTCCATATGCCTCCGGATTTATCTGCGGGCATGATTCTGGTCGGCAGTGTGGCCAGTGGTACTGCCTCGAATGTCATGATCTATCTGGCTAAAGGGGATGTGGCCCTGTCAGTGACTATTTCTTCGGTCTCGGCACTGGTCGGTGTTATCGCCACCCCGCTGCTGACCCGGCTGTATGTCGATACCCATATTCAGGTGGATGTCGCCGGCATGCTGTGGAGTATCGTAAAAATCGTTCTTATTCCGATCGGGCTGGGGCTGATAGTTCACCACAGCCTGACTGCGCAGGTGAAAAAAGCAGAACCCTATCTGCCGGTATTCTCAATGCTGTGTATTTTGCTGATTATCAGTGCGGTTGTCGCCGGCAGTCAGCCATTTATTGGCTCGGTCGGGCTGATGGTGATTGCGGCCGTGATCCTGCATAACGCTATTGGCCTGCTCGGCGGCTACTGGGGCGGAAAACTGTTCGGATTTGATGAATCCACCTGCCGGACACTGGCCCTGGAAGTGGGCATGCAGAATTCAGGGCTGGCAGCGACCTTAGGTAAACTCTATTTTTCCCCGCTGGCCGCCTTACCCGGTGCACTGTTTTCCGTATGGCATAACCTGTCAGGTTCACTGCTGTCAGGCTACTGGTCCGGTAAACCGGCAGATAAAAAATAACCTGGTAAAATGTGATGCCGGAGGACCGGCATCACTGGCTTAGTCACGGTTATCATCCGGCTCTGGCTGTTCAAGTACACTGTAGGCAACCGCACAGAACAGGGAGTTCAGACGTTTCATCTCCCCCAGTAATCCGAGGTGCAGAGAACTGGTTTCGATACTCTGTACATTTTGCAGATGTAACCGGTTAACGTGCGCCAGAGAGTAGCGCTGGTTAAGAATACGAAAACGATGTTTAGCCCGCCGCAGCCGCTTTGCGGTCTGTATATCCTGTGAAATAAAGACCGACAGACTGAGATGTAAATTTTTCAATAGCTGTTCCTGCAGCGTATCCAGTTCCTGCATACCATCCGCAGAAAATGGCCGGTGGGCAGCCAGCGATTTCGCGGCGACATCCGCCGACATCCGCTCAATAATATCGCCGGCCTGTTCAAGATTTACCGCCAGATCGATAATCTCAGCCCAGCGCCTGGAGTCCTGCTCAGCCAGATCTTCCTTTGGCATCTGTGCCAGATAGAGTTTAATGGCGGTATAGAGTACATCCACATCATCATCCAGCCGCCGGACCGTTCTTTCCTCGCGTACTTCACCGTGCATCACCTTTGTCAGAGTCTGCAGCATCTGTTCCAGCACATCTCCGATACGCAGAGTCTCACGGGCGGCATTGACCAGCGCCAGCGCTGGCGTATCCAGAGCACTGTAGTCCAGATGCTTTGGCTTCAGGCGCAGATCATTGTCCACATCATCATTTATCAGCCGGGTACATAACCGCGCCATCGCTCCGCTGAAGGGAACCAGTGCCAGGCAGCGAATAACGTTGTAGAACACATGAAATGAAATCACCAGTTCCGCATCACTCATCGGAACATGTGACAGCGCACTGGCGATCAGATTGATAAAGGGCAGAATAATAATACAGCCAATCAGCTTAAACAGCAGGCTGCCGAGAGCCACCCGCTTCCCTGCCGCGTTGGAGCGACTATTGTTGATCATCGCCAGCAGGCCACTGCCAAAGTTAGCGCCAATCACCAGGCAAAGGGCCACTTTGAATGAAATAACATCGGTCGCGGTCAGGGTAGCGGTTATCAGCACGGCAGCCAGGCTGGAATAACTGATAATGGCAAAGACTGCCCCCACCAGCGCATCAAGAATAATATCGCCGGTCAGGGACGAGAACAGTACCTGAACGCCGGCCGCCTGGGTAATCGGGTGTGAGGCCTGAACAATCAGTTGCAGTGCCAGTAAAATAAGCCCCAGTCCAATCCCGGTGCGCCCTATTTGTCCCAGCCGGGTCTGTTTACGGCTAAGAAAGAAGGTCACCCCGATAAAAATAAACAACGGTGACAACCAGGACAGGTCAAACGTCAGAATACGCGCCATAATGGCTGTCCCGACATCGGCACCCAGTACCACCACCAGCGCAGGGGTCAGACTCATCAGGTTCTGTGACACAAATGAAGTCACCAGCAAGGTCGTCGCGTTACTGCTTTGTACCAGCGCGGTAACACCAATCCCGGCCAGGAAAGCCATCGGCTTTTTTTCGACACTGCGGCTGATGACCCGCCGCAGATCAGCGCCATACACCCGCATAATGCCGGTACGGACAATATGTGTCCCCCAGACAAGTAACGCGATTGCTGATAATAAATTTAATAAAGTTAACATGTTAAGGTTACTCCTTTTCCGTCACGTTGCCGGTAACTTCAGCGGAAACGTGTCGTGCTCCTCTGGCCGGACAACCGTCAGAATAACATTCTGCATGGCCGGACAATCGGATGACGGCTCCTTAACACCGGTATTCGCCTGTAAATTCCCCCTGTCAGGCAACCTGACGTAATGCGGAAAAATCTATCTGCAGCCCCAGTTGCAGGCCGGCAGGATAGAGACCATCGTCACGGCGGTTAAGCATATCGACAGACAGCTCGATGCCCTGACATTCAACACGGTAACGGATCACGTTTCCCAGCAGGCTGCTGCTGAGAATACGCGCAGAAAGCCCCTGTTCCGCCGGGCAGAAACGAAGAGTTTCAGGACGAATAGCTACATGCGAATGAAATGATTGTCCGGTCAGCTGCGTCGCCTGTCCGGCCGTTAATAAATTATAATTGCCGATAAAACCGGCAGCAAATAAGTCTGCAGGCTGAGTATACAGATCTTCAGCCGCCCCGTTTTGCACAATCTGACCTTTATTCATCAATACGATACGATCGGACAGGGTCAGAGCTTCTTCCTGATCGTGGGTCACAAATATTGTGGTCAGATTCAGCTCCTGCTGAATCAGGCGAATTTGATCACGCAAATGGCGACGTATCCTGGCATCCAGTGCCGAAAGTGGCTCATCCAGTAACAGTAATTTCGGCCGGGTGACCAGTGAACGAGCCAGCGCCACACGCTGGCACTGTCCGCCGGATAGCTGATGAGGATAACGGCCGGCAAATTCGTGCAGTTCAACCAGAGCCAGTACCTCGGCGACCCGGCGGCGGATATCAGCAGCCGGTAATTTCTGCATTTTCAGGCCAAAAGCCACATTTTTTTCGACCGTCATATTCGGGAACAGTGCGTAACTCTGGAACACCATACCAACGCCCCGCTGCTGAACAGGCACATTCACAATATTGTGATTGTCCAGCAGGATTTCACCGCTATCCACTTCCGTCAGTCCTGCCAGACAACGTAACAGTGTCGATTTTCCACAGCCACTCGGGCCCAATAAGGTCACAAACTCACCTTCGCGGGCGGTAAAGTCGATATCGTGAAAAACAGGGGTTGTTGCGTAGCTTTTATTCAGTCGTCTGACATTCAGGGTGGCCATAGGGTGCCTCATTGACGGTTAAGCAGATTGGCCAGCCAGGTGACAACCAGGATGACAGCAAAATAAGAGATCACTAATGCGCTGGTAAAATGACCACTGCCATTACGCATATTGTAGAGATAAACCTGCAGTGTTTCATAGCGGCTGCCGACTAACAGGTTAGCGAATACAAACTCACCTATCAGAAACGAGAACGATAACAGTACCGCCACCAGCACACCCTTACGTAAGTTAGGCAGCACCACAAAAATAGCCGCTTTACAGGTACCGGCACCTAACAAATGAGCAGCATCAATCAGCTCTTTCAGATTCACTGACTGCATATTATTGGTGATAGCACGGTAGATAAACGGTAATGCAATCGTGAAATAACAGCCGATCAGGATCCAGGGGGTACCGGTCAGCATCAGGGGTTCGGAAGAATAGAGTTGCAGTAACCCGACAGAGGAGACCACCGGGGGTACAGCAAACGGCATCAGGATCAGAACATTCATTATACTGTCCAGCCCAGGGTAGTAGTAAGCAATTACAAACATTGCAGGCAGTACCAGTAAAAGCGATATCAGCAGCGCACCAAAACAGACCAACAAAGAATGCCATAGCGCACTGATAAAACGCGGGTCCTGCCATAACGTGGTAAACCATGACAGTGTCAGCCCGTGGGGTAAGATAGTATCGCTCCATTCCCTCGATAAGGCATATACCAGTGTGGCGGCCAGCGGCAGCGCGAGGATCACCAGCAGTACACTGCTGACAGTCCGGTGATAGATATTTTCAGTCCGGGACATAGTCACTCCCTTCAGGAACGTCCGGCAGCTAAATAACTGCGACGTACCAGGTATTGTTGAACGACAGTGATAACTGTCAGCAGAACCACCAGCAGCATTGCCAATGCACTTCCCATATAAGGATCCAGGGAAATATCTCCGGACACCAGTGCCGCTATCCGCACCGGCACAACATTAAAGTTACCGCTGGTCAGGGCATAGATGGTGGCATAAGCCCCGAGGGCATTCGCCAGCAGGATCACAAACGTCCCCAGTAACGCTGGTGACAGGACAGGTAACGCAATCAGACGCCAGTAATGCCAGCGGCCTGCACCCAGCAGCGCCGCCGACTCCTGCCACTCTTTCCTGAGTCCTTCAAAGGCCGGAAACAGCAGCAGTACCCCCAGCGGGATCTGGAACCAGGTGTAAATCAGGATCATGCCATCGCGGGAGAATAACCGGAATCCGGATGCCAGCCCGTAATGGCGCATCAGTAACGTCAGACATCCGTTGAGACCAAGCAGAATAATAAAAGCGAAAGCCAGTGGCACTCCGGCAAAATTACTGGTCATATTGGTAAATGCCATCATAAAACGATGGAAACGGCCATTACCCAGTTGATGCAGGGAATACCCTGCCACCAGCGAGATAAGTAACCCATACACACTGGACCAGAAAGAGATATCGAGAGAAAAACGTATCGCCTGCAAATAAAAAGGGGATGTCAGAATGTCATGATAGTTATCAATACCCCAGCGGCTGTTCACATCACTCCAGAAACTGTTACCGGCTACCCATATCAGCGGTGCCAACTGAAAAGCGATATAAAACAATGCAAATGGCAGTAACCACAGCAGGGCTATGCGTTTTCCCTTCATTCCCCGGCCTCCGGTCCTGTCGACAACAGCGCCTGACATACCGGTTTATCATGGGCAATCTCAAGAAGCTGACAAACAGTGCCACATAACTCGGTCTGACGCGGCACAATATTATTCTGTTTAGAAAATCCGCGGCCGAACACAAACAGCGGAACCCTGATTTCTTCGGGTAATCGCCCGCCATGGGAACGATCATCATTCATACCGTGATCCGCCGTAACAATCACCTGATAATCTTCCCGCAGCCATTGGGGCATCCAATGTGACAGATAACCATCGGCAATACGTGCACGGTTGCGATACTGTGCTGAGCTGAGTCCGAATTTATGCCCTGCATCGTCGATATTCATCGGGTGAATCAGCAGAAAGTCGGGATCATAGCCGCGGCGCAGACTTTCGGCATCTTCAAACAGGTGAGAATCCGGATAACTGTCATCCGAGTAAAAATGTCCGAACTGAATAGGCAGATCTTCCTGCTGTGTATGACGGTCACGAACCGCATCGTAAGGACTGCGGTTATACAATTCACTCACCCAGTGGTAGGCTGCCGCTGCCGTGACCAGACCTGCATCCCGCGCATAATGAAAGATACTGCGCTGCTGACTGAGCCGGCTGACCCCGTTATGAATAATTCCGCTGATCACCGGCGGTACTCCGGTGAGAATACATTCATACAATGGCCGTGACAGTGAAGGTAACTCACAGGTCATCGGGTAATATTTGCCATTCCCCTGAGCACACTCGGCATGTAAATAGCCCATCCCATGCTCAGCGACGATATCACTCAGACCGTCCAGTACCACCAGGATTGTTTTCATCTTTTACCTCATTACCCGAACGACTTACTGTTGCATATTGATCATGACATCCTGCTGCCACAGAGCTGGCAGTTGTTTTGACGTTTTGTCCCAGGCGGCCTGGTCCTTAATCGGATGGGCATTTTTATATTCAGAGGCCGGTAACAATTTGGCCTGAACGTCTGCCGGTAAAGTCAGATACTGTGCGCGGATAGGACGGGCATAACCACGAGCCAGGTTGATCTGACCGGCATCAGAGAAGATGTACTCACGGGTCAGTTTGGCGGCATTCGGGTGTCTGGCATATTTGTTAATAATGGTCGTGTAACCCGAGGTTACCGAGCCGTCGGAAGGGATCACTACCTGGTAGCGGTTCTTATCAATCTGATCGCGGTAATTCAGACCATTAAAGTCCCAGACTACCGCGACCTGGATTTCCCCTTTCTCAATATTCGCAATCACCGGATCTGTCAGGCCCAGACGGCCCTGCTTCGCCAGATCACCAAAATATTTCAGTGCCGGGGTCAAATCTTTCTCGTTCCCCCCCAGTGCATAGTTGGCCGCTAATACGCCATTGGCGGCCTGAGCAGCCACACCCACATCACCGATGGTTACGACATATTTACCTTTTTTAAGATCAGCCCAGCTGTGCGGAACATCTTTGACCTGTTGTTTGTCGACCAGAAAAGCGATTGTCCCGGTGTAGGCCAGCATCCAGTCACCCTGTTTATCTTTTGCCCAGTCGGGAACCTGATCCCAGTGGCTGGTTTTATAAGGCTGTGCCAGACCTTTCGCGACAGCTATCGGGCCAAATGCAGCACCGACATCACCAATATCTGCACTGGCATTACCTTTCTCGGCAGCGAATTTTGCCAGTTCCTGTGCCGATGACATATCCGTATCACTGTGTTTAATACCGTATTGCGTCGTGATGTCATGCCAGGTGTCTTTCCAGTCAGCCCAGCTGTCAGGCATCCCGACACTATTGATTTGCCCTTCACTGCGGGCGGCTTTTTCCAGTGCCGCCAGGTCATTATCGGCTGCATGTGCGGCAGGAAGAGCAAGAAAAATGGCTGCGGATAATAGCGTTAACATACTGGCTTTCATGTCGGGCTCCTGCGATTAGGGGATAGAACACTGGTCTAGTCCAGCAAAAACCAAGCCAATGTAGCGGCATACTATGAAGATTTTATGACAGCATTGTGATATCAGGATTTTTACCCTACTCTGCGGGCTGGCTACGCTGAGCACTGCGGTTCACCGGCGTTATCACAATGAATTCAGTGAGTGCAGACATGCACCGACATGGGGCTGACAGGTGACTTCCGGGAACACGAAAACAGTCGATATGATTGCGGGCTCTCTGCTGCAACGTGTAGAAAAGGGCGAATTCGCACAAGGGCGTCTGCCATCAGAACGATGCCTGAGCGAACAATATGCCACCACCCGTATTACCCTACGGGAAGCGCTGGCATTACTGGAAACTCACGGGAAAATATACCGTGAGCTGCGTCGTGGATGGTTTATCGCACCACCACGGCTGGTGTATAACCCTTTGTTGCGCAGCCATTTCCATGAAATGGCGGCACAGCAGGGACGGCTGGCCCATACCGAGGTGATCAGCTGTGGTGAGATTTCGGCAACACCTTTACTGGCACAGCAATTATCTGTCACCGCGGGTGAGGCGCTTTTCTGTATCCGCCGCTTAAGGAGGATTGACGGGCGGGCGGTACTCTATGTCGAGCATTATCTCAATCCGCAATTCTTCCCGGGACTGTTGCAGGAAGATCTCACCCGTTCACTGACAGATTTATACCAGTCTCTGTATGGCATACGTTATGGCGGCGTACGTTTTACCGTGTTACCCGGCCCTTTACCGGCCTTTTCCGCTCCGGCACTGAATGTTGCTTCAGGCAGCCCGGGGATTTGTATCACCCGCATCAACCAGAACCAGCATCACCAGGTGATCGACTGTGACCATGAATACTGGCGCTACGATGCATTATGTGTCGATGTGGAAACCTGACCTCTTAGGTTCCCTTGTCAGGCGGACCGGAGGACGGGCTTTCGGCTGGCAGAAGACGGCGGCGATATAAACGCCGCGGATGACCTATTTTCCCGTAAACCATTTCGACCCCCAGTAATCCGGTTCTGACACAGTATTCCAGATAACGTCGTGCCGTAGTTTTGCTCAGCCCCGAGTGGACCATAACCTCATCCACACTCAGGCACTGATCTCCTTCGCTAAACAGTTGCTGTACCCGTGCCAGGGTATTTTCTTCAATACCTTTTTCGGTTTCCCGCTGCCGGAAATTCTTTGCCTGTAGCTGATACAGTAAATCGACATTTTTTTGATCAACAACCTTCCACTCCCGCTGCTGTTTACTGAAACGGATAAAGTTTTCCAGCGACTGGCTAAGCCGCTTCAGGGACACCGGCTTAAGAATATAATCAAATGCTCCAACGCGGATCGCCTGACTACAGATATTCATATCACTGGCTGCCGTAATGAAAATAACCGCGCATTTCGCCCGGCTGAACATGGCGGAGCTGATTAAACTGATCCCCTGTCCGTCAGGCAGATAGTTATCCATAAGTACCAGCTGCGGATTACGTTGTTCGATCATTTCTCTTGCCTGAGCAAGAGTGGAGGCAATACCTGTAACCCGTAAACACGGGAAGTCATTCACCAGCGCTGCGTGTAACTGCGCAAGCGTGCTTTCATCTTCAACAATCAGTACATCAATATGTTCATCAGGCATAATTATTATCTTTAGTTGCTGTATTCCTTTTACTCAGGTATCAGGCTGTGCTTCAGGAATATCCGGAATAAAAACAGAAAAAACCGTTCCCCCGCCGGGATTATCAGTAACTTCGATCACACCACCGGCCTGGGTAACGAAACTGCTCACCAGATAGAGGCCGATGCCGTGTTCTGCCCCGTCTTTTGAAGTCATTTCCCGGTCAAATAAGCGATCCACCATCATTTCAGGGATCCCGACACCCCTGTCGGCAACTTCAATAATCAATTCGTCCTTACCGGCGAGGATCAGCACCTCAATGATCCTGCGAGAAGGATCCATGTGTCCTGTGGCTTCGATCGCATTATCCAGCAGATTACCTATCACGGAGATCAATTCTGATTCCGGCAGTCCGCGAAATGGCAATAACAGATGGCTGCCGGGATCAAAAACCAGTGCAATACCTTTCTCTCGCGCCCGCGATACTTTTCCCAGCAGTAATCCGCACAACATAGGGGAAGCAAATTGTGCGGAAATAAAATCCAGCACACCCTGGGCATGTTCAGACTGTAACTGGATGTAGTCGATAGCTTCACGATAGTGACCGGACTGCAGTAAGCCGGAGATCACAGCCGTCTGATTTAGCTGTTCATGATGCATAATGCGCAGATTTTCAAGGTAGCCGTTGACCTGACTTAAACGGGTCGTCAGGCTTTCTATTTCCTGGCGGTCACGGAAGGTAATTACCCATCCTTGTAGTTTGTTTTCCAGTAAAATACGGACACGACTGGCAATAACAGTGAGCTGATTAAAAAGACAGATTTCGTCATGCGTATCATTTTCCAGCATAACGGTACGGTCGAAGAAAGTTACTGGTTTAATTAACTGATGAATATTTTTTCCGTTCAGTGAATTATGTTCTCCTTTGATACCCAGCAGTAACTGCGCAGCTTTATTTACCACAATCACTTTTAACTGATCGTCTACCGCAATCACCCCTTCATAAATCGACTCCAGCATCGCTTTTTGCTGACGTACCAGCAGGCCTATCTCCCTGGGCTCCAGACAAGACATCTGTTTTTTGATGCTGCGGGTAAAAAACCATGAATATATAAACAAACTGACTAACATCAAAAAAAGAATGATAAAAGCATTAAACACCTTACTGAAGGTAATATTATCCAGTTCACTTTTCAGGTAGCCAACCGAAACAATCCCGGTAATATTTCCGTTATTATCATAAACCGGTGATTTACTACGCAGAGAAATACCCATCCCCCCTCTCCGCCAGGTCGTCACTGTCTTGCCCCCCAGCACCTCATCATTGTCACCACCGATCAGCGGAGTCCCGACTTTTTCTTTATTCACAGAATGATATAAGTGGTTTATTTTATTGTCCCCGATAACAATAAAACTGGCGTCGCTCAATAGTACAATTTTATCCATAAAGTCTGTGATTTCCTGCAGATTACTGTTGGCGACAGAACGACGCAGATCTGGCATTACCGAAATGAGATCTGACTGAACGCGCGTTCTCACGCTCATCTCCTGGTAGATTCTTCTGCCTGCTTCCAGATAGTAATAGACAGCGAAAAGAGAGAACAATAATAAAAAAACAATAATCAAAGAGATAAACAGCCTTATCTGAAAAGACATTTTCATATGCCGCCCGCCACAGTACGCTGACATGACAGATAATATATCACCACTCAGTTAATTCTATTTTTTAAATAAAAAAACTTGTGATCTTTTGCACAGCTTAATTCCTTAAATGTCACCTGTTACCTTGCCATACAACTGTACCCCGGTTAAAAAACATAAAATCAAAATATTAAATACAAAAAAAGAACATCATCGGCCACAGCCGGAATATTCTCCCTAATAAAAACCATTAAATCCTTTAAGTTCATAAAAACCATTAGCGCCATAAAACCTCCTAAATAAGTAAATCCTTTATCACAACATCAGTAAGTATTTCCTTGCGAGAATAATATTAACAATAAAGGAGAACTCTGATGGCTACAAAAAATATCCCGGCAGACAGCCCGGAAAAGAAATCATTAAAAGAGCAATGGTGGCATATTCTTGACACCTGGAAGGTAGGTATTATCCCCCTGCCTTTATTTATTCTCTGCGGAGTATTGATCGCCATTGAGTCCGCAGGGGGAAGGCTTTCCAGCGATATAGTCGTAATGGTAGCTACCCTCGCTTTCTTCGGCTTTGCCTGTGGTGAATTTGGTAAACGTCTGCCTGTGGTCGGAAAAATAGGTGCTGCTGCGATTTGTGCCACCTTCATTCCCTCTGCACTCGTCTTCTATGAAGTGCTGCCGGATATCGTTGTTCAGGCAACCACTAAATTCTATAAAGATACCAACATTCTTTATCTTTATATCTGTTGCATTATTGTCGGCAGTATTATGAGTATGAACCGGACAACCCTGATTCAGGGTTTTTTGCGTATTTTTGTCCCGATGTTATGCGGCGAAATTGTCGGTATGCTGGTCGGGATGGGGGTCGGACTCGCTCTTGGCCTGGAACCATTCCAGATTTTCTTCTTTATTATTTTACCGATTATGGCAGGCGGTGTTGGCGAAGGTGCTATCCCTTTATCGATAGGTTATGCCGCATTGCTCAATATGGATCAGGGTGTGGCCTTAGGCCGTGTGTTACCTATGGTTATGCTCGGCAGTCTGACGGCCATTATTATTGCCGGCTGTCTGAATCAAATCGGCAAACGCTACCCGCACCTTACCGGTGAAGGTCAGCTGATGCCTGAATCTGAAAATACCTCTGACCTTTCCGGCCCTCCTGACGAAGGCGCGAAACTGTTTAGCGGTCCCCCTGACATGGGTGCAGTGGCTTCCGGTGTATTGCTGGCAGTCCTTCTTTATATGGTGGGCATGCTGGGACATAAATTTATTGGCTTACCGGCCCCGGTGGGCATGCTGTTCGCCGCAGTGCTGGTGAAACTGGTACATGGAGTATCACCACGCCTGCTGGCAGGCTCTCAGATGGTATATAAATTTTTCCAGACGGCCGTCACTTATCCGATTCTGTTTGCTGTCGGAGTGGCAATTACACCATGGCAGGAACTGGTGAATGCTTTCACTCTGACCAACTTACTGATTATTTTCAGTACTGTCCTTTCGCTGGTCGTTACCGGCTTCTTCGTCGGCAAAAAACTGCGTATGCACCCGGTAGATGTCGCCATCATTTCCTGTTGTCAGAGCGGACAAGGAGGTACCGGTGATGTTGCGATTCTGACTGCGGGCAACCGGATGGTGTTAATGCCTTTCGCACAGATAGCGACCCGTATCGGCGGTGCAATTAATGTTTCGGTGTCGTTGCTGATCCTCGGAAACTTTATTATTTAATCAGATATTGCAGGATTTCAGATGAAAATAGCCAGTTATCTGCATCAGGGTGTTCGCAGCTACGGAATAGTAAAAACCGACGGTATTATCGATTTAGGGAGTCGTCTCTGCCACCGCTACGCAGATCTGAAATCCTTACTCGTCGCCGGGGAACTTGCCACCGTACGCAGCTATAGCGAAGAAAAAATCGATTTTACAACACAGGAGATCGATTACTTACCGGTGATTGAAAACCCCGGCAAGATACTGTGTGCAGGGATGAATTATGCCGAAAAGCGGCAGGAGTTTGGGCAGACTGACCCGGCCCCGACGTTATTTATCCGGTTTGCTGATTCTCAGACCGGCCATAATACCCGGTTACTAAAACCTTATGATTCTGATCAATTCGACTATGAAGGTGAGCTGGCGATAATCATCGGTACCGCAGGCCGGCATATTTCTCAGGCAGATGCCCTCAGTCATATTGCCGGTTACAGCTGTTATATGGATGCCTCTGTCAGGGACTGGCAGCACGCCTGGTTCACCGCCGGAAAAAACTGGCGTAACACCGGTGGTTTTGGCCCTTACCTGACCACCAGTGATGAAATAGATAACCCCCATAACCTGATGCTCAGGACCCGGCTCAACGGGACAATTGTTCAGCAGGATAATACCTGCAATATGATCCACAGCATACCTTACCTGATTGAATATATTAGTACTTTTACAAGAATCAGCGCCGGGGACGTGATTATTACCGGCTCACCTGGCGGGACAGGGAAAATGCGTCGCCCTCCGTTATTTATGCAGCCCGGTGACCGGATAGAAGTCGACATTGAGCAGGTCGGCCATCTGATCAATACAGTCGCAGAAGAGCCCGTCGTTTCCGAAGTATTTACCGGCCAAAGGAGCATATGACGACAATGGATATTCTCCCTGTATTCAGTCTGCGTATCACGGACAGTATCCGGCAGCCACAACGTCTGGAAAAGATTCGTCAGTTTCTCAGCAAACATGATCTGGCACCGGACAACGATATTCGTTTCTTTGCTGAAGCCAGTATTGGTCACCGGCTGGCGGGCTGTGCCGGTCTGGCGGGAAATATCGTCAAATGTGTAGTGACCGATACTCCCTGGCGGGGAGCCAATCTGACAGGGTTACTGCTGGCTGAGCTCGAACGCATTGCGGTTGATAAAGGTATCGCACCGCTTTTTCTCTGCACCCGCCGGGAAAACTGCGATAAGTTCTGCCGCTGTGGTTTCTGGCCTGTTGCCGAGGATTCAGCTGGCACAGTACTGATGGAAAACAACCCGGTCGGGCTGCAACGCTATTGCCAGCAGTTGCAGAAATTACGCCAGCCCGGGGAAAAAATTGCCGCCATTATCATGAATGCCGACCCTTTTACTCTGGGGCATCAGTTTCTGGCAGAGCAGGCTTGCGGGCAATGTGACTGGCTGCATCTGTTCTTAGTCGGAGAAGAAGCGGCATACTTTTCTTATGCCGACAGGCTGACGATGCTGACCCATGGGGTGGCTCATTTACCCCGGGTAACAGTGCATGGTGGTTCACCCTACATTATTTCCCGTGCCACGTTCCCCGCTTATTTCCTGAAAGACAAGGTGGCAGTCGATCAGACATGGAGTGAAACAGATCTGATTTTGTTTCGGGACCATATTGCTCCGGCGCTGGGGATCACCCACCGTTTTGTCGGTTCTGAACCTTTCTGCCTGACCACCCGCCGGTATAACCAGGCCATGCATCATCTGCTTGGCGGTCATATGGTAGTCGCCGAAATAGCACGTATCAACAGCTCCGCGGGGATCCCGTTTTCGGCCTCAGAAGTGCGACGGTTGCTGGCTGAGCAACAGTATGACCTGCTGCGTGACAAGGTGCCCGCCACGACATTTTCACACCTGAAAACACTGATCAGCCCACATCCGGTGTGAAGTTAAATGAATAAGGAGATAACAGATGAAAATCATCAGAGAGGCATTATCCGGTACCCTCGAATCCGGCGATGTCAGAGTAAAAATACTGCCCGCTGACGGTACTATCGACATCGTCATCCAGAGTGATGTCATCAAACAGTTCGGACAACAGATCAATCAGGTAAGCGTACAAACACTGGCTGATATGGGTGTTCACAGCGGGCTGCTGATTATTGAAGATAAAGGAGCTCTCGATTGCGTGCTGCGCGCACGGATACAGTGTGCGGTGTTACGGGCGGCGGACGAAGCAAAACCTGAGTGGGAGACTATGCCATGAAAAAACTTCGCCGCAGTATGCTGTTTGTCCCGGGAACCAGTGCCGCCATGCTCTCCAGCGCATTTATCTATCGCCCCGACGCCATCATGTTTGATCTCGAAGATGCCGTTTCGGTGAATGAAAAAGATGCCGGGCGTTTGCTGGTCTGCCAAGCATTACAGCACCCGATGTATCGGGATATAGAGAAAATTGTCCGTATTAATCCACTGCATACGCCTTTCGGATTACAGGACCTGAAAGCGGTAGTACACGCAGGCGCAGAGGTTATCCGCCTGCCAAAAACCGATTCCCCACAAGACATCCATGCCCTGGAAACCCAACTGGAAATCATCGAGCAAACCTGTGGTCGCCCCTCCGGAACCACCCGCCTGCTGGCTGCTATCGAATCGGCTACCGGGGTTATCAATGCGGTCGCAATTGCCCGCAGCTCACCCAGGCTCATCGGTATCGCCCTGGCTGCATTTGACTACGTTATGGATATGCAAACCGAGCGTGGTGACGGTACTGAGCTGTTTTATGCCCGCTGTGCGGTTCTGCATGCCGCCAGGGCCGCAGGTATTGATGCTTTTGATGCCGTCTGGTCAGACACCAGTGATGAGCAGGGTTTTCTGAAAGAAACCGACCTGATACGCAGAATGGGCTTCAATGGGAAATCCCTGATTAATCCGCGTCAGATAGCCTTACTGCATCAGGCATTTGCGCCAACACAGCAGGAAGTGGACTATGCACAACAAGTGATTGAAGCCGCCAGTGAGGGAGAAAAGCAAGGGCTGGGAGTCGTTGCTCTTAACGGGAAGATGATTGATGCACCGATCATCAGTCATGCACAGAAAGTGCTGGAACGTGCTGCCGCATCTGCTGTACATCACTGAGGATAATATTATGAAAGATAAAGATTTACTGCCTGGCTGCGGGCAACTTAATGCTTTTAGCGGGGCGAATGTCTCAACGCCCTGGCTGGCTGATCCTGAACAGAAGCATACCCGGAAACTCTGTAATAATTTGGAAGAAGCGATACAACGCTGTGAGCTACAAGATGGAATGACCATCTCATTTCATCACGCCTTCCGCGAAGGCGACAAAATGATTAATTATGTGGTTGAAAAGCTGTCCGCTCTCGGTTTTAAAAATCTGACGCTGGCATCCAGTTCGCTGATGAGTTGCAATGCCCCGCTGATTGAACCAATCCGTGCAGGCGTCATTACGGCCATTTATACTTCAGGGATGCGTGGCCAGCTGGCAGAGGCTATCTCTAACGGGCTGATGGCATCACCGGTACATATCCACTCCCATGGCGGCCGGGTGAAACTGCTGCAGGACGGTGAAATCAGTATTGATGTTGCTTTTCTCGCTGTGACCGGCTGTGATGAGTTCGGCAATGCCAGCGGTACCGGTAAAGGTTCAGCCTGCGGCTCTTTAGGCTATGCCATGACCGATGCCCGCTATGCACGTAAAGTTGTACTGCTGACAGAAACATTGCTGCCTTATCCTGCCTTACCGGCCAGTATCCTCCAGGATCAGGTGGATTATATTGTACAGACCGACTGTGTCGGAGATCCCGCCAGGATCAGTGTCGGTGCGGCCCGTATAACCAATAACCCCCGTGAGCTGTTGATTGCCCGCCATGCCGCCGGAGTCATTGAACATTCCGGTTATTTTACCCCCGGCTTTTCTTTGCAAACCGGTTCAGGCGCTGCCGCAACGGCCTGTACCCGGTTTCTGGGCGAAAAAATGGCACGGGATGGTATCCATGCCCGCTTCGCTCTTGGCGGGATCACTGCCAGCCTGGTTGAGCTTCATGAACAGGGATTAATCGAAAAACTGCTGGATACCCAGTGTTTTGACAGCCAGGCCGCAGAGTCTCTTGGCCGTAACCCTCTGCATCTGGAAATATCCACCAATGTCTATGCCAATCCCGCCAGTAAAGGAGCCAGCTGTGATCAGTTGGATGTCGTGATACTGAGTGCGCTGGAAATCGACCTCGATTTTAATGTCAATGTGATCACCGGATCCGATGGCGTAATGCGGGGCGCATCTGGTGGTCACTGTGATGTCGCGGCGGCGGCTAATCTGACCATAGTGGTGGCACCTTTAATCCGTGCCAGGATCCCCACCGTGGTAAAACGTGTAACAACACTGGTCACTCCCGGAGAAAGTATTGATGTTCTGGTCACCGATCACGGGATTGCGGTGAATCCTGCCCGCCCGGAATTAAAAGAACGCCTGATACAGGCAGGAATGAATATCGTATCTGTTGACGATCTCTGGCAACGGGCCTTGCTGATCAGCGGGCAACCGCAACCAATAAAATTCACCGATAAGATTGTCGGTATCATCCGTTACCGTGATGGCAGTGTGATTGATGTTGTCCGACAGATAGCGAAGGAAGAATAATGGACAATCCGGAAACTTTCACCCGCGCCTTCAGCCTGAACTCTCTGCTGCAGGCCAGAGAGAAAAGAGCGGCGCGACAGGATAAGTGGTTAACCCGCTATCATCAGCCGGTGATTTCCCTGACCCTGGTGACGCCAGGACCGGTTAAAACCAGTGCCCGCTATGAGAATATTATGGGGGTAGCCCTGCGGGTCTGTGACCAGTGGATAAGCCAGAACCACTGGCCATTAACTGCCAGGCAGGTGAACTGGCTGGCAACCGGGCCTGAGGCCTTATGGTGTGTTGATCATCCCGCAGCAGAGCTCAAAAAACAGTTGGCAGAGATTGAGCAGACACACCCGCTGGGCAGACTCTGGGACTTTGATGTCATTTGCCCGCTATCAGGTGTGACAGACAGAAAGTCCCTGAATCATCCTGCTCGTCGTTGTCTGGTTTGTGACCTGCCGGCAATCCGTTGTGCGCGTTCACGCCGTCATCCGCCACAAGTTGTATTGGATTGTGTGGAGAGAATCATTAATGACTGGTTTACCCGTGGATAATGGATCTTTCACGCTGCTTCCGCAAAAAGTGATTGCAGCATTACAGGATGAACTGGATCTGACACCGAAACCGGGACTGGTTGACCGCAATAACAGCGGATCACACCATGATATGGATTATGACTTATTCCGTCAGAGTATCAGTGCTATCAGTCCATGGTTCAGGGTATTTGAGCAACTCGGATACAGTAATGCCTCTCTGCCCGCAGAGAGGCAACTACTGCTACTGCGTCCCGCAGGCCAGGCATGTGAACAGGCCATGTTTTCTGCTACCGGACAAGTGAATACGCATCAGGGAGGTATCTTCTCTCTCGGGTTGCTCTGTTGTGCCGCCGGGCGGCTGGCAGGACGGCAGGAGGCAGTCAGCGCACTGGCCCTATGCAGGGAAACCAGTGCCATCTGCCGGGGGATTGTCGACCGGGAGCTGGCTGCGGGCCGAAATGCCAGCCCGTCAGCTATCCGGCTGTTCCGGCAGTATAAGCTGACCGGGGCCAGAGGAGAGGCAGAAAGCGGATTCCTGACAGTTCGCCGCTATGTATTGCCATTCTGGCACCAGGAAACGGGTAAACGTCAGCATCACCATGCTTTACTCCGGCTAATGTCGGTAAATGCAGATACCAATCTGGTTTCGCGTGGCGGCATGGCCGGACTCGGGTTTGTACGTCATTATGCCCGAAAAATACTCAGCGGAGCATGGGGGGCCGATGAACTGAATAACATGGATCAGCAACTGATATCCCGTCATCTGAGCCCGGGCGGAAGTGCTGATTTACTGGCTGTTGCAATAGTACTGGCAGGCCTGATGTAATATTTCACTCGAGTAGCAGAAGAGAAAACCAGAACACAATTCCTCACGGAGATAATCACCACTACCTCCGTGAATAATCCCCGGGAAGATATCAGTCCAGAGTCGGTGTCATATGCTTCAGGTCGTATGGCGTTATCTGGTAGACATAATAATTCAGCCAGTTAGAAAAGAGTAAGTGTCCGTGACTACGCCAGCTCGCCTGAGGAGTCAGGTGAGGGTTATTACCCGGAAAATAATTATAGGGCAGTGGTGAATCGATCCCCGCACCAATATCCCGCTGATACTCGCCTGCCAGAGTATCCGCATTATACTCGGGATGACCAGTGACAAATACCAGCCGTTTATCCCGGCTCGCCATCAGGTAAACTCCGGTTTGTTCTGACACCGCAAACACATCAAGATCGGTATGATCACGGATAATATCAGCCGGAAAATCCGCATAGCGGGAATGGGGGGCCAGAAACTGGTCGTCGAATCCACGGGTCAGTAATCCATGTGGCTGTACAACATTGTGCTGATAAACACCCGACAGTTTTTGCTGACGGGTCATTTTCGGCAAGCCATACAAAATATTTAATGCCGCCTGTACAGCCCAGCAGACAAACATTGTCGATGTGACATGATCTTTCGCCCAGTGTAATACCTGCTGTATTTGTGGCCAGTAAGCAACATCATCAAAATCGACCAGGCCCAGAGGTGCGCCGGTAACAATCAGACCATCGTAGTTTTCATGCTGAATATCAGAAAAGTTACAGTAAAAGGTATCCAGATGCTCAGCCGGTGTATTTCTCGACTCGCGGTTATCTATACGCAGTAACTGAATATCCAGTTGTAAAGGCGAGTTCGACAGTAATCGCAGAAACTGATTCTCAGTTTCGATCTTTTTTGGCATCAGATTAAGGATCAAAATCTTCAGTGGCCGAATATTCTGGATCAACGCACGGGAAGACGCCATAACAAAGACATTTTCGTTGCGTAAAAAATTAACCGCGGGAAGATCATCCGGTACTCTGATTGGCATTACCTGATACCTCTTAAAAACACATATACGTTTAGACATCCAGACAGCCAAGACTAGCGTGCAGCCTGTAAAAAGTCGAGACTGATCGGCTGATTATGAAAATCTTTCAGCTTAACTCTGCAAATAATTCAATAAATACCCAGAGCAGCACGTAATACCCACAGGCAGATCAACGAGGTGTCCGATTATACGTAGCCTGCCCGGAATAACAGCCCTGGCAGCCGGAGGAATAGCAACAGACATGACCATACACCGGGCGGAATTAATACATCGCCATATACTGCTAAAATAAAGAGTTTTTACTGATAATATCCGCTGTAATTCTCTCGATTAGCAGAAAATAGTTATCTTTTAAAAATTTTGACAGCAAAAGATTATCATTTAATATGATATTTCCGGAAGAAGCATAATTATAACGGGGCAATAAATTATTATGGAATATGTTATAAGATCGGCTACTGCCAGTGATATTAATACAATTATCACATTCACTGTACGTGAGGCACAGGAATCACAAGGCTCTGAAGTTGACCTGATTGCGGTTGAACGCGGAGTATCCTCAGCATTTACCCGGCATCCTCGTTCACAATACTGGATAATGGAAAATGCAGACGGTAGCGCTGTTGCTCATACTTCGATTATCAAAGAATGGAGCGATTTTTGCGGTAAAGATTACTGGTGGATACAAAGCTTCTATATTGCCCCTGAACACCGCGGACGAGGTCTGGCCGATCAATTGATTAACCATCTTAGCGCCGCTGCAAAATCAGCAGATGCTCTGGAACTGCGCTTATATGTACACGGAGATAATCAACGTGCTATCCGCGCATACCAGCGCTGCGGTTTTTCCGCGTCTCCTTATTTAATGATGAAAACCAGTCTGTAACAAGCCAGAAATACCCTGCCGGTGAAGTGTCTGCAGGGTGTTTCTGGAAAAATACCACCGCCGGAGGGTATTTTTCTTCTATAGCCATAAAACGCAAAAAGGCCATCCTTACGGATGGCCTTGTGCTTTATTTGATGCCTGGCAGTTCCCTACTCTCGCATGGGGAGACCCCACACTACCATCGGCGCTACGGTGTTTCACTTCTGAGTTCGGCATGGGGTCAGGTGGGACCACCGCGCTATTGCCGCCAGGCAAATTCTTTTATACCGAAATCATGTTTTTTATCTGGTGCTGATACCCAGAGTCGAACTGGGGACCTCACCCTTACCAAGGGTGCGCTCTACCAACTGAGCCATATCAGCA
>NZ_JAERJP010000007.1 GCF_018257575.1 Tatumella sp. JGM91
TGTTTTGGCGAATACAAAACTAACCACTTTTACCGCCGTTTTCTATTAATTCACGCTAAGGTGCGATGAACCTTTTTTTATGGGAGCCAAAAGAGTTATCAGCACCGCCGGCTGGCGGTTAGTGCCGGCGGGGCACTTTTTCCCTGCTGACTGCCCTGTTAACCCGGACGATTTGCCGCTACAGTGAATACACCACTCACGACCAGGGAGGCGACTATGCTCTATATCTTTGATTTGGGAAATGTCATCGTTGATATTGATTTTAATCGTGTTCTGGGCGTCTGGAGCCACTTAAGTGGCGTGCCATTAGCTCAGTTGCAACAGCGTTTTACCTTTGATCAGGCTTTTGAACAGCATGAGCGCGGTGAGATATCCGACCAGCAGTTTGCCGACGCGTTGTGCAAGACTCTGGGAGTCAATCTCAGCTATGCCCAGTTTACGGAAGGCTGGCAGGCGATTTTTGCCGGTGTCCGCGACGATACGCTGGCACAGATGCATGCCCTGCGGGCTGCCGGACACCGGGTGGTTATTTTATCCAATACCAATAACCTGCACTGTACGTTCTGGCCGCAACAGTATCCGCAAATTGAGCAGGCTGCCGATGCAGTTTATCTTTCTCAGCAGCTAAAAATGCGTAAGCCGGAGGCGGCTATTTATCAGACGGTGCTGGAAAAAGAAGGTTTCGCGGCCATGGATGCAGTGTTCTTTGATGATAACCAGGCCAATATTGATGCGGCACGTCAGGCGGGGATCCACAGTGTACTGGTCAGCGGACCGGAGAGTATCCGCCAGTGGTTTGCTGCTCCTGGGGTGTAATGCTGAATGACCGCCACCGGCTGCTGTAGCGGTGTTGTGCAGGGAGCTGAAAACGATGAAACGATTTTTAAAATCAGCCATAAGCTGGCTGGCGGTGCTCTGGCGCAGAATCGATGAAGACAATATGACGGTACATGCCGGTAACCTGACATTTGTCTCACTGCTGGCGCTGGTCCCTTTAGCCACAGTAGTGTTTGCTTTATTTGCCGCCTTTCCGGTATTTTCAGAGATCAGCGTGCAGCTGAAACACTTTATTTTCAATAATTTTGTCCCGGCAGCGGGGACGGTTGTCGAAGACTATCTCGAACGCTTCGTTTCCAATGTCAACCGGATGACGGCAGTCGGCGCTATCGGGTTGATCGTAACGGCATTACTGTTAATACACTCGATTGACAGTGCACTGAATACTATCTGGCGCAGCCCGAAACAACGTCCGCTGGTCTTTTCTTTTGCAGTTTACTGGATGGTACTGACTCTGGGGCCGTTACTGGCCGGGGCTAGTCTGGCGATCAGTTCCCTGCTGTTTTCTGCCCGATGGCTGAATGACAGCGGTGTCACCCATTTTCTGGAACCGGCATTAAGGTTGTTCCCGTTATTACTGTCGGTGCTGGCTTTCTGGCTGCTGTACAGTATCGTTCCCACCCGACAGGTGGCATCACGGGATGCGCTGGCGGGGGCGGCGGTCGCCGGCATGTTATTTGAAGCCGGAAAAAAAGCGTTTTCGCTGTATGTCACCATGTTCCCGTCATATCAGATGATTTACGGGGTCCTGGCGGTGATACCTATCTTATTTCTCTGGGTCTACTGGACCTGGTGCATTGTATTGCTGGGCGCTGAGATTACTGTATCCATTGAACATTACCGGCAGCTTAAACATGCTCCGCAACAAGAGTCAGAGGTTTCATGATTGCGTTAATTCAGCGGGTTACCCGCGCCAGTGTCACCGTCGACGGTGAAATTACCGGACAAATAGCCGCAGGATTACTGGTCTTACTGGCCGTGGAGAAAGATGATGACCAGGCAAAAGCCCGGCGTTTAGCTGAACGGGTGCTGGGGTATCGGGTATTCAGTGATCCACAGGGAAAAATGAATCTTAACCTGCAACAGGCCGGCGGTAGTCTGCTGGTGGTATCGCAATTTACCCTGGCCGCAGATACCCGGAAAGGGATGCGGCCGTCATTCTCCGGAGGGGCGGCGCCGGATCAGGCCCGTGAGTTATATCATTATTTTAGTGACCACTGTCGCCAGCAGGGGGTGAATACTGAAAACGGCCGCTTTGCGGCAGATATGCAGGTCAGTCTGGTTAACGACGGGCCGGTGACATTCTGGCTACAGGTATAGGTGAGTTGCTGGCGACGGCAGCCTCGCTATCGTCGTCAGGCCACAGGGAGGATCGGTTGATGTATCATTTGCGTGTACCCCGGACAGCACTGGAACTGGAACGTTATTTCCGGTTTCGCTGGGAAATGCTGCGTAAGCCCCTGCAACAACCCGAAGGCTCAGAAAGAGAAGCCTGGGATGCTACTGCCCATCATCAGATGGTGGTGGATGAACAGAATAATCCGGTGGCCGTCGGACGGCTGTATATCAACGGGGATTATGAAGCATCAATACGCTTTATTGCGGTAGACCCGGCCCTCAGGGGGAAAGGACTCGGTACCTTGCTGATTATGACGCTGGAATCTGTCGCCCGCCAGGAGGGCGTAAAACGAGTGACCTGCAGTGCGCGGGAAGATGCCATCGAGTTTTTTGCCAAACTGGGGTATATCAATCAGGGCGAAATTATGGCGGCCCGCACCACACCGGTACGCCACTTTCTGATGATTAAACCGATGGTCTCCATGGATGATATTTTGCACCGGGCGGACTGGTGCGGACAGTTACAGCAGGCATGGTATGACCATATTCCCCTGAGCGACAAAATGGGGGTCAGGATCCAGCAGTATACAGGGCAGCGGTTTATGACCACGATGCCGGAAGCCGGCAACCAGAATCCCCACCATACCCTGTTTGCCGGTAGTCTGTTCTCGCTGGCGACTTTAACCGGCTGGGGGCTGATCTGGCTATTGCTGCGCGAGCGTCACCTGGGGGGAAATATTATTCTGGCAGATGCCCATATCCGCTATAAAAAACCGATTACCGGCCGTCCGGCGGCGGTGGCTGATTTAGGGTCGTTATGTGGCGATTTAGACCGGCTGGCCCGTGGCAGAAAAGCCAGGGTCAGGCTGGATGTCTTGTTACAGGGCGATGATGTTACCGGGGCGGTGTTTGAGGGAGTCTATATTGTATTACCGGCAGATCCGTTACTGACACTGGAGCAGGGTGGCTCAGGAAGTGAGTAACGCCCTCAGCCCGGTCACCGCAGGGCGGTAAGCGGGCTGAGGGAGGGGTTACTGATTTTTTCCTGCAGACATATCGTACTGCTGACTGCCGGTTGCGGTGGTTACCCGCAGTGAGCCGCTGACGGACGGACGCAACGGAAGATCAGCCTGTAAGCTGCCGCGGGCATTGAACGTAATATCACCTTTCCCCGGCTCGCCGGTTACCGGCCATCCCCAGTCAGTAAACATACTCACCGGTACCGCCTGACCCCGCAGGCTGAGGCTGAAATCACGTGAAGGCAGCTGAGAAATTTCAGCATTGCCGATCACCGGCCCCTTATCGGCCAGCATTTTGATATCGCTGACACTGATTTTCTGCCCGTCCGCATGCAGCTTCAGCCAGGGGGCGCGGAGATCCCGGCGGTTAAAGGTCGCTTCTGCGGCCTGCCATTCACTGTCCCCTGACCAGATCCCCCACTGATGCTGACGCGCCAGCAGTAACTGATTTCCCGTGGCATGTAATGCCGTCATCTGAAACGGGAAAGCCGGATTGATATCAATGATCAGCGAGTTATCGATAGTCAGCTTATGCAGCATGACAGAGTCGAGCCATTCCGGCAGGGGAGACAACCAGAACTGACGCCAGTCCTGAGGCAGGGTGTATTCCAGCCCGTTAAATGACAGGTTATTCAGTGCCAGTTGCCGGGTATCCTTCAGCCATTCACCGTCAGCGGTCACTGTTCCGTTTACCCAATGGGTACTGAATTTATTGATCTTCAGCCCCTGCGGGGTCGCTTCCAGCTCAGCCTGTGGACGGGTCAGCGCGTAGTCCCGCCAGACGAACTCGTTTGCCTGCAGGGAGAGTGTGCCGTTTTCTGTCAGCAGATTATTTTGCGGTATCGCCGGATTACTGAGTTGCAGAGTGAAATCGGTCACTGCCCAGTCAGGGCCGACAATAGTGGCGTGGTTCACCGAAATCTGCCGCGGGCGGATATTATGTTGTACCAGTGGTGCCAGAAAGTCAGGCAGTGTCTGCTGTGTCTGAAAGCGGGTATTCTCCAGGGACAGCTGCCGGATTTGCCAGTGGCCCTCTTCGCGGGTCATTGAACCGGAAAAGGTTCCGCGTTCTGCGCTGCCGCTTATCGTCTGCAGGTTAATTTGCTGCGGGGTAACGCTTCCCGTCGCATCAATGGCAGTCAGCTGCTGCTGCCCCAGTGTCAGCCGGCCGATACCTGCGCGAAAACGGTAATCACTGCCCAGCATATGAGCCGGGTCAGGTTTCCACGGCGTAATATCTGCAGAGGTCTGGCTGGCCTGAAAACCAGGGGTATCATCAGGCTGCACAATACTGATATTGTTCAGGGATAAGCGGTTGGCCTGCAACGGGAATGCTGTGCCGGGACGGATATTGGCCAGATCAATTTCACCGTCAGTCAGGGTCAGACTGTCAAAATGTGACGGATCGCTGAACTGCAGTAAAGAAAGGCCGAGCGTCACTTTCCCGGCGACCACCATGGCTGGCTGACCATCGTTCCCGAAGGTAAAATCGTCGAGGGTAACGACCAGTGGTGAACTGAGAGAGTGCCGTATTCTGCCGATAGACAGGTGATAAGCAGTATCGTCACTGATCCAGCGGCTCAGCGTACCTGCTCCCCAGGTACTTTTCAGGGCGAACCAGGCAGCAATCACTAACAGCAAAAGGATAAGCAGCAGTATCAGGAAAAATTTTCCAATAAATTTCATTATGTCAGTCCTGAGTCCTGAAAATAAGCTACTGCCTGTTATGCCTGAATTTCGCTCAGACCTCAATGTTGAAGATGCCGGTTACTGTCAAAAAAGCCGATAAATCGCCGGATAAGCGTTAAAAGAAATGAGCATTAAAAGAAAGCAGCCTGCCTCCCGGTGAGGGGGCAGGCCGGAAACTATGCATCCCGTCCGGTTTCCGGAAAAATCAGGTTAAGGATAATGGCGGTCAGGCCACCGGCGGCAATTCCGGAAGAAAGTAATGTTTTTAACCATTCCGGAGCAAATTGCAGAATTAACGGTTGCTGAGAGACACCGAGCCCGACGGCCAGGGAAATAGCAATGATCATAATCGCGCGACGGTCGATAGCCTGTCTTGCCACAATACGTACCCCGGAAGCGGCAATGGTGCCAAACATCACCAGAGTTGCTCCGCCGAGTACCGGTTCAGGAATATGTTGTACGATTCCGCTGACGGCCGGAAATAACCCCAGCAGGATCAGCAGCAGAGCGACTAAAAACCCGACATAGCGGCTGGCAACTCCGGTCAGCTGAATAACCCCGTTATTTTGTCCGAAACAGGAGTTCGGGAAGGTATTAAACAGGGCAGAGACACAGGAGTTCAGTCCGTTGGCCAGTACACCACCTTTCAGACGTTTCATATAGACCGGGCCGCTGACCGGCTGTTCTGAGACATCGGAAGTTGCTGTGATATCACCGATGGTTTCCAGCGAGGTCACCATAAAGACCAGCATTAAAGGCAGTAGCAGGTTCCAGTCAATGCCCAGCCCGTAATAGAAAGGTGTCGGCACCATAAGTAACGGCGCGTCGGCCTGCGGTGCGCTTGCCGGTAACATATTCAGGCACCAGGCCAGCAGATACCCTACTGCCATCGCGATCACCAGTGAGGCAATGCGCAGGTACGGGTTTTTCTGGCGGTTGAGCAAAATGATTGTCAGCAGGACTGCCCCGGCCAGTAACAGATTTTTCGGTGCCCCGAAGGTATGGTTATTCAGAGCGCTGAAACCACCTCCGATAGAGGTCAGCCCGACCTGAATCAGTGACAGCCCGATGATCATGACCACAATGCCCGAAACCAGCGGGGTGATCACCCGCCGGGCATAAGGCAGGATACGGGATAACAGCATTTCGGTGCAGGATGCCAGCATCAGGGTACCAAATAAGGCTGCCATCATACTGCTAATGTCTGCCCCGCCCTGTTTCAGGGCCAGCCCGCCCATGATCAACGGAGAAACAAAATTAAAGCTGGTGCCCTGAATAGATAACAGGCCTGAGCCTACCGGACCCCAGGTCTTGATCTGTAAGACAGAAGCAACGCCGGAAGCGAATAACGACATACTGATAATATGCCGGGTATCCTCAGGGGGCAGCCCCAGCGCCTGGCAAATTAATAATGCCGGGGTAATCACGGCGACAAACATCGCCAGCAGATGCTGGAGTGCCGCGAACAGTGCCTGAGGCAGAGGGGGGCGGTCATCAAGGCGATAAACCAGTTCACTGCGTGAAGATACGCTGGATTGACGGTAATGCGGAGCGTCGGCGGACATGAAACCTTTCCCGGTGGCAGAAAAAACAGCGATTTTAATTATCTGCCGCCTAAAAGCAAACGTTTGCCGGACGAAGGCAGAAAAAATCAGGCATGGCTAAAACGTTCGGTGGCCGGCAGCCAGCGTTCAATTAATGCGGCCGACTGTTGCGGATATTTCTGGTGAAGGTGACGGGCGATACGTTGTATCGCCGGAATCATCGCCTGATCACGCAGTAAATCGGCAACTTTAAACCCGGCATTACCGGTCTGGCGGGTACCCAGCAACTCACCGGGGCCGCGTATTTCCAGGTCATGCTGGGCAATCACGAAGCCGTCATTACTGTCACGTAATACCTGTAACCGTTTGCGGGCGGTTTTACTGAGGGGCGCTTTATACAACAGAACACAGTGTGATGCGACGGCACCACGGCCGACACGACCTCTTAGCTGGTGGAGCTGTGCCAGGCCCAGTCGTTCCGGGTTTTCGATAATCATCAGGCTGGCATTAGGTACATCGACACCCACCTCAATAACGGTGGTGGCAACCAGTAGCTGTAGCTGATTTTCTTTGAACTGCTGCATGACAGCCTGTTTTTCGGCAGGTTTCATTCGGCCGTGTACCAGGCCGATTTTCATCTCAGGCAGTGCCAGTTGCAGCTCCTGACAGGTTGCTTCGGCGGCCTGAGCTTCCAGTTGATCAGATTCTTCAATCAGCGTACATACCCAGTAGGCCTGACGTCCCTGCTGACATGCCTGTTCGACACGACGGATAATCTCTTCGCGGCGGGTATCCGGAATAGCCACTGTCGAGACCGGGGTACGGCCCGGAGGCAACTCATCAATGGTGGAGGTATCCAGGTCGGCATAGGCGGTCATTGCCAGGGTCCGCGGAATCGGGGTAGCGGTCATAATCAGCTGATGTGGGTGAAACCCCTGCTGTTCGCCTTTTTCGCGCAGTGCCAGCCGCTGATGAACGCCGAAGCGATGCTGTTCGTCAATAATAACCAGTGCCAGAGAACTGAAAATAACCTGTTCCTGAAACAGGGCATGGGTACCGACAATCATCGATACCTCGCCACGGGCGATGGCTTCCTGTTGTGCCTGACGGGCTTTGCCTTTTTGCTTTCCGGCCAGCCAGCCGACGTTAATCCCCAGCGGGGCCAGCCACTGGCGAAAGTTGGTGGCATGTTGTTCTGCCAGCAGCTCTGTCGGCGCCATCAGTGCAACCTGATGGCCACTGGCGATAACCTGCAGTGCCGCCAGTGCCGCAACCAGGGTTTTCCCTGATCCGACATCACCCTGTACCAGACGCAGCATGGGGTAATCCCGCGCCAGGTCCTGTTCAATTTCCTTGCTCACCCGCTGCTGGGCTGCCGTCGGGGTAAAGGGCAAGCTGGCGAGGAACTGGTGGGTTACAGGCTGACTGGCGGGAACCGGTAATGCATGATAGCGCTGAGCACCTGCCCGTACTGCCAGCATGCTCAGGTTATGGGCCAGCAGTTCTTCGGTGATCAGCCGTTGCTGAGCCGGGTGTTTGCCTTGTTCCAGCTCGGAGAGCTGCATCTCTGGCGGCGGACGGTGTAATACTTTTAATGCTGCGGGCAGAGACATCATGCCGCGGCTCAGTTCTGCGGGCAGTAATTCAGTGATCGGGCAGCTGTCCAGCAGTTGCAAAGCCTGATCCGTCAGTTTACGCAGTGTTGCCTGGCGTATCCCTTCGGTGGCCGGGTATACCGGCGTCAGGGTTTCCTGTAATTCGGTGTGATGTTGTTGTCCGGTGATACGGTATTCCGGATGGATAATTTCCGCACCACGCTGCCCGCGCTTAATTTCTCCATAGGCCACTACATGGCTACCGCTGGCCAGATTATTTTTCATTCCGGCATTAAAATTGAAGAAACGCAGGGTCAGAATACCGCTGCCATCACTGATTTGGCAGACCAGCATACGACGGCGACCGAAGGAGACTTCGCTGGAAAGTACCTCGCCTTCGACGGTGGCATAAAGACCTGGCAGCAGGTCATTAATCCGGTAGAGACGGGTACGATCTTCATAGCGTACCGGCAGGTGGAGCAACAGATCCTGCAGATTATGCAAGCCGAGTTTTGCCAGCTTAGCAGCCTGGCTGGCACCGACGCCGGTCAGGGTATTCAGCGGGATAGCGTCGAGCAGACGGCCTTTCATCTTTTCATCTTTCGGCTGCGTTCGGTTTCCTGCATAGCAGACCACCAGTCATCATCAGCCTCAATCTGCCCTTGCGGGTTGATATGCGGGCAGGGCAGGCCTTTCTGTTTCGCCACCCGCGCCAGTACCGGATAACCGCCTTCAAACAGCAGCCGTTGTTGTTCCTGGTTATCGAGCAGGCAATGACTGCGCTGATACATCCCGGCGATTTGCCGTTGCCGCTGGGCCTCATAGAGGATCAATGCCGAGGCCACGGAAACATTCAGCGACTGAACCATGCCCAGCATAGGAATAATAATGTCCTGATCGGCCAGCGCCAGAGCTTCGCGGGTAATGCCGGTTTTTTCCTGACCCATCAGAATACACACAGGACGCGTATAATCGATATCGCGAAAATCGACAGCCGTGTCTGACAGGTGAGTGGCCAGTACCTGCATCCCCTGCGCCTTTACCGCGCCGACGGCCTCGCCGATAGTGCGATGAGTGATAACTTTCACCCAGCTGTTGCTGCCGGCAGACGCAGAAACCATGGTGCGCATCCGGTCTCCGGGCCAGACGGCATGGACGTGAGGGATCCCTACCGCATCTGCGGTACGGATCACCGCAGAGACATTGTGGGGTTTGTGTACCTGCTCCATGCAGACCGTCAGGTCATGCTGGCGGCGGGCCAGCATTTCCGAGATCCGGGCAAAACGTTGGCTATTCATGCAAACTAATTTCGGTTCCGGTGTACTTTTATAACATCCGGCATGACACGGATTTTCCGCATAATATCTGCCAGGTGAATACGGTCATGGACCGTGAGGCGCATATACGCACTGTAAACTCTGCCATCCCGTTCTTCCGTATTCAGGCTCTGAATATTTGACTGGCTGGCATTGATCGCTGCTGTCAGGTTGGCAAGCGCGCCCTGATGATTCAGCATATCGACTTTTATTTCTGTGACAAAGTCCTGACCTGCTCCGCTGTCGTCCCACTCCACCGGCATAAATTTCTCGGCTTCTTTCTGGTAACCACGGATATTCCTGCAGGAATCATGGTGAATAACCAGCCCTTTACCGGGGCTGACATGCGCCACAATCGGGTCTCCCGGGATTGGACGGCAGCATTTGGCGAAGGTAATCAGCACACCGTCTGCCCCTTTGATCGGCAGCTTATGTCTTTTCGCCGATGCCTGAGGCAGGGTATCGGTAGTTTCCCCCGGCAGCAGATTTTTAGCCACCACCACACTCATCGCATTGCCGAGCCCGATTTCTGCCAGCAGGTCATCGAGACTGGCCAGTTTCATCCGTTCCAGTTCCTGTCGGATATTTTCCTGCGGTACGTCAGCCAGTTTTTTACTGCCTCCCAGCGCATGGCTGAGCAGGCGACGGCCGAGGCTTACGGACTCTTCCCGTTTCAGGTTTTTCAGTAACTGACGAATTTTCGCCCTGGCTTTGGAACTGACGACGAAATTCAGCCATGCGGCATTCGGTCGTGCGCCCGGGGCTGTGATAATTTCGATGGTCTGGCCGCTGCTCAGTGGCTGTGACAGGGGATAGGGCTGACGGTCGACCCTGGCACCAACACAGGCATTGCCGATATCTGTATGTACGGCATAAGCGAAATCGACGGGTGTGGCTCCGGCAGGCAATTCAACAATCCGGCCTTCCGGGGTAAAGACGTAAATTTCATCGGGAAACAGGTCCGATTTTACACTTTCGATAAATTCAAACGAGTTACCGGCACTTTGCTGCAATTCGAGCAGGCTTTGCAACCAGCGCTGGGCCCGCACCTGCGCAGTGGTGGTGCCGCTTTCTCCTTGCTGTTTATAAGCCCAGTGTGCCGCGACCCCCATTTCTGCCATCTGATCCATATCTTCGGTGCGGATCTGGACTTCTACCGGTACGCCGTGCGGGCCTATCATCGAGGTATGAAGCGACTGATATCCGTTGGCTTTGGGAATGGCAATATAGTCTTTAACACGGCCCGGACGGGGTTTGTACAGACTGTGCATTTGTCCGAGTACGCGATAGCAGGTATCCACATCTTTTACGATAACGCGGAAGGCGTAGATATCCATGATGGAATGAAAACGCTGCTCTTTGAGATGCATTTTCTGATAAATCGAGTAGAGATGTTTTTCCCGGCCACTGACGCGACACAGGATTCCGGCTTCCTGTAATCTGCCGTCTATTTCGGCGAGGATTTTCTGGATCATCTCTTTACGGTTACCGCGCGCCGCTTTTACCACTTCTTTGATAACGCGGAAACGGTTCGGGTACAGGGCTTCAAAGCCCAGCTCTTCCAGCTCGGTTTTCAGATGATGAATACCCAGCCGGTGAGCTAGCGGACTGTAAATCTCAAGTGTTTCTAAGGCGATACGCCGCCGTTTGTCCGGCCGCAGCGAACCAAGGGTTCGCATATTGTGGGTCCGGTCTGCCAGCTTGATTAATATGACCCGGATATCCTGCACCATGGCCATAATCATCTTGCGGAAGTTTTCTGCCTGGGCCTCTTTCTTATCGCGGAATTTCAGCTTATCCAGTTTGGATACGCCCTCGACTAATTCGGCGACACTGGAGCCAAACAGCTGTTCCATATCCTGGAAAGTTGCCGGGGTATCTTCAATGACATCATGTAACAACGCGGCCATCAGTGTTTCATGGTCGAGTTTCATTTCTGCCAGGATACAGGCAACCGCCACCGGATGGGTAATATAAGGTTCACCGCTGGAACGCGTCTGACCCTCATGAGCATCACGAGCGACAAGGTAAGCCTGCCTGAGTCGTTTAATCTGATCTTCAGGCAGATATTTTTCAATCAGTTGATTGAGGCTTTCAAACAGATACAAGGGCGGCCTGCAACAGTCAGATTAACGGTGACCTTCAGCAATCGCGGTGACAGCCTGAAGTTCGGCGGCTTCCTGCTCATGCTGTTCCTGACGATCACGGACATCCAGAATCTGGTTTGTGATCAGACCTTCTTCGATTTCGCGTAAAGCGATAACCGTTGGTTTGTCGTTTTCTTCCGGAACCAGGGCATCTTTACCGCCGGTCTGCATCTGACGCGCACGACGTGCAGCGACCAGTACCAGGTCAAAACGGTTTCCAACTTTTTCTACTGCGTCCTGAACGGTTACGCGTGCCATAAAAGTGCTACTCCACAGATGAGGAAATGACTGGGCATAATACTGAAAGCTGCTTCAGTGTGCCAATAGTTTGCTGATTAATGCATCATGCCGGGCCTGCTGACGGCCCATACGCAGACGTTCTGCGCGGATAATCGTTTTCAGGTCAGACAGGGCCAGATCAAAATCATCGTTTACGATCAGATAATCGTACTCTGCGTAATGACTCATTTCATCGACCGCTTTTTCCATCCGTTTTTCGATGACCGCTTCGCTGTCCTGACCACGGCCTCTCAGACGACGATCTAACTCATCCTTCGATGGCGGAAGCACGAAAATGGTTCGTGCCGCAGGCATCTGCCGGCGTATTTGCTGTGCCCCCTGCCAGTCGATATCCAGAAAGACATCGACGCCGGTAGCCAGCACTTGTTCAATCGCCTGGCGTGAGGTGCCGTAATAATTACCAAAGACTTCGGCGTACTCAAGAAATGCCCCGTCAGTAATCATTGCGCGGAACTCATCTTTCGTCACAAAGAAATAGTGGTCGCCCTGAACTTCACCGGGGCGCATATCCCGGGTGGTATGGGAAACAGAAACCTGAGTGTCATAAAGGGGCTGTGTTTTTAACAGCGCCTGAATCAGGCTGGACTTACCCGCACCACTGGGCGCGGAAACAATAAACAGTGTACCTTGAGCCATGATTATCTTGAATTGAGTAAAGAGCGGGGACAATATCCTGCCTATTATACACAGCCTCCGGCCCCGGCGCAGCGTTTGCATGCATTTAGCCGCAGATTTCTTTCTGTCAGTCGCCTGAACCGGCCGCTTCCCCGGCAGCAGTCTGTGGATGAACTCAGGAAATAATGGTGAAAACAACCGGCTGGATGAATATACCGGCCAAAAAGACGCTGACCGGTAATGATATTACGGGAATAATAATAACGGTCTTATTCTGCGTTCTCTCTGTAATAGCCAGAGTTTAAAATAATATGGCTGAAATGTTTATTTTTTTTAATGTTTTGTTTTATTTAATAATTGAAAATTTATTACTTATTAGTAAGTAAAAATATCCTCCTCCCGTTCGCACGAAAAAAACCATAATTTCCGGAAAAGAGACTATCTTTAAAGAGCGTTTTGTTCTGCATTGCATCAGCAGGTAGCTCCTTCTGTCTCTGTGGCTACCAGACCGCTGAAATAAGTGTTTTTCTGCCTGCAGATTCAGAAGGCACGGTGCCGCCTGTTATCCGGTGTTTCCTGACCTGTATATCAGACGACAAACTCCTCTTCAGAGAAATCATGAGGTTTACATGAGCAGCACGACCAAAGATTCCATCCGTGATCAGAACGATGATGTTTATGCTTCCGTTGATTTAGCCGCATCGTTACCTAAGTCCGAATTCCCTGAGCCAGAACGCAATCCGCGTAATGTTTTTAATGCGATCCGTGATGAGTTAATGCTGGATGGTAACTCTCGTCAGAACCTGGCAACCTTTTGTCAGACATGGGTTGATGATGAAATTCGCGAATTGATGGATCTGTCTATCGATAAGAACATGATCGATAAGGATGAGTATCCGCAGACGGCAGAGATTGAAGCCCGTTGTGTCAGAATGCTGGCAGACCTGTGGCACTCACCTTCTCCGGAGACGACCCTGGGATGTTCGACCATTGGTTCTTCTGAGGCTGCGATGCTGGGCGGCCTGGCCCTGAAATGGCAATGGCGTAAAAAAAGAGCGGCACAAGGTCTGCCTGCCGATAAGCCAAACCTGGTCTGTGGCCCGGTACAGATCTGCTGGCATAAATTTGCCCGTTATTTTGATGTCGAATTACGTGAGATCCCGATGGAAGGTGATCGCTTAATTATGTCGGCAGAAGAGGTCGTTAAACGGGTGGATGAAAATACCATCGGTGTTGTTCCGACCCTGGGGGTAACCTTTACCTGTCAGTATGAGCCGGTGAAGGAAGTGAGTGATGCGCTTGACCGTGTGCAAAAAGAGACCGGATTAGATATTCCTATTCATGTCGATGGCGCCAGTGGTGGTTTCCTGGCACCGTTCTGTGCGCCTGATTTGGCGTGGGATTTCAGTCTGCCACGGGTGAAATCGGTGAATGCCTCGGGGCATAAGTTTGGTCTGGCGCCACTGGGTGCCGGCTGGGTAGTGTGGCGTGAAGCCAGTGATCTGCCGGAAGAACTTATTTTTAATGTGAACTATCTCGGCGGTAATATGCCGACCTTTGCACTGAATTTTTCCCGTCCCGGCGGACAGATTGTGGCTCAGTATTATAACTTTCTGCGCTTAGGCAAGGAGGGTTACGCCAAAATCCACAATGCCTGCTACGCCACCGCACAATATCTGGCGGAAGAGATTAGTCGTCTGGGGCCGTTTGAAATTCTGTTTGACGGTGACAGCAGCAAAGGGATCCCTGCGCTGGCCTGGAAAGTCAAAGAGGGTCAGAATACCGGCGGTTATACACTGTATGACCTGGCGGATAAACTGCGCTCCCGTGGCTGGCAGGTACCTGCCTACTCGTTACCCGCCCACCGTGAAGACCTGGTGATCCAGCGCATTCTGGTACGTCACGGGGTTAGCTATGACTTAGCGACTCTGTTAATTGATGATATTAAACGTGCCTTAGAACACTTCAAACAGCATCCGATTGTTGCACCGCTTTCAGAACAAGAAGCCAGTGGCTTTAATCACGGCTGATTACCCTGTTATCTGAACCGGGGGGGATAACCCCCCGGTAATTTCATCTGCATTATTATCGGACAGAATAATCAGCTGTCGGGAGAACCTTATGACTACGACTACGACTAACGCAAATATCAGCCCCAGAAAGTTAACGCTGTTAGGTTTTTTCGCCATTACTGCATCGATGGTCATGGCCGTTTATGAATATCCGACCTTTGCCACCTCAGGATTCTCGTTAATATTTTTCTTATTACTCGGAGGATTTCTGTGGTTTATCCCGGTGGGTCTGTGTGCGGCAGAAATGGCGACTGTCGAAGGATGGCAGGAGGGGGGAGTCTTTACCTGGGTTTCTAATACCCTGGGTAAAAAATGGGGCTTTGCGGCAATTTCGTTTGGGTACTTACAGATAGCGGTTGGCTTTATTCCTATGCTGTATTTTGTGCTCGGGGCCCTGTCCTATATTTTGAAATGGCCGGAGCTGAATACCAATCCGTTACTGAAAACCGTTGCGGCACTGGTCATTTTATGGGGACTGGCACTGACTCAGCTGGGGGGCACGAAAAATACGGCCAGGATTGCGAAAGCCGGTTTCTTTGCCGGCATCCTGTTACCGGCGCTGATTCTGGTCGTGCTGGCTATCTGTTATCTGGCATCGGGCGCACCGGTAGCCATCGAGATGAGCCGTAATACTTTCTTTCCTGATTTCACCCAAATAGGCACCTTAGTGGTGTTTGTGGCGTTTATCCTCAGTTATATGGGCGTTGAAGCTTCTGCCACCCATGTTAACGAAATGAGCAACCCCGGCCGCGATTATCCGCTGGCGATCCTGTTGCTGATGGTGGTGGCGATTATCCTGAGCTCGGTCGGCGGTATTTCGATTGCCTCGGTTATCCCGAAAGACCAGATCAACTTATCCGCCGGTGTTATGCAGACTTTCAGTATTCTGATTGGTCATTTTGGCCAGGGTCTGGAATGGATCGTCAGAGTTATTTCGGCACTGTTGCTGTTAGGCGTGCTGGCTGAGATAGCAGCGTGGATTGTCGGACCTTCGCGCGGTATGCTGGTTACCGCCCAGCAGGGTATTCTGCCGGCACGCTTCGCGAAAATGAACAAAAACGGTGTTCCTGTGGCTCTGGTGATTTCTCAGTTGCTGATCACATCGGTTGCGTTAATTATTCTGACCAATACCGGTGGCGGGAATAATATGTCATTTTTAATTGCCCTGGCTTTAACGGTGGTGATTTACCTGTGCAGCTATTTCATGCTGTTTGCCGGGTATCTGGTGCTGGTGTGTAAGAAAGGTGACCTTAAACGTTCTTTTAATATTCCCGGAGGCCGGGGCGTGAAAATGGTGGTTGCCATTATCGGCTTCTGTACGTCTGCGATTGCGTTTATTGTCTCGTTCTTTCCGCCGTCTGGTCTGCCGGACAGCCACGACAATAGTATTTATGTAACCCTGCTGGTGGTCTGTTTTCTGGTTGTGCTGGCGTTGCCGTTCATTGTTTATGCGATGGGTAAAAAAGGTGCTCCCGGTTCGAATGTCAGGCTGGAGCCGGTTAAAGCGCATACGGCAGATAAAGGCCATTTCTTTATCCACCCGCGTGCCCGTTCACCTCATCATATTTTTGTCGATGATAAGAAGTTACATTAATCCGACCCCGGGTGATCAGGGTCTGTGACTGGTGCTGCGGCGGGGAAACGTGCTCCCCGCCGTACGGTATAACATCCGGCAGATGCAAAAAAGGCAGCCTTGCGGCTGCCTCTCCCGGCAATTCCTTTTGCAACCATTCGGCTGGAGTATTTACAATATCGCGAATAAAATACCTGATAGTTCATATCGTTATCGCTGTACTGACAGGAATGTTAACAACCGTGACCCCGGGTAAAGTGGCAAAAAATGCGGTTGTTGATCTGCGTGGAGGTGGTCTGCTGGCATTGTGAGCGGTGGTTTTATTACCGGTTTTTATCCGCGGGTCGGCCGGACAGGTCTGTGGCTGTCATAAAACTGTCATATTTCTTACATATTAATGTCACCAAACTGTCCTATTTTCCCTCGTGCAGCATGACAAACTCATTTAAAAATGGCACTGAGCCTGAGATTAACTCCCCCGGAGGGAATATGACACTGATGCGTAATACGGTAGCCCGCGTACTGGCAGCGACACTGTCTGTTGGTGCTGTTTCTGCTTTTGCAGCGACAAACTTAACCGGAGCTGGCGGCACCTTTCCTGCGCCGGTCTATGCCCGTTGGGCAGCAGATTACCAGAAGGTCGATGGCAGCCAGGTGAACTACCAGGGTATTGGTTCTTCCGGTGGCGTAAAACAGATCATTGCCAAAACCGTTGACTTTGGTGCGTCAGATGCGCCCCTGAGTGATGCAGATCTGCAGAAAAACGGTCTGTTCCAGTTTCCGACGGTGATTGGCGGCGTGGTACTGGCAGTGAACCTGCCTGGCGTCAAATCCGGTGAGCTGACGCTGGACGGTAAAACTGTCGGGGATATCTACCTCGGTAACATTAAAAAGTGGAATGACCCGGCTATCGAGAAACTGAACCCGGGCGTTAAGTTGCCGTCGACGGCGATTAATGTCGTACGCCGTGCTGATGGTTCAGGCACCTCATTCGTATTTACCAGCTACCTGTCAAAGGTGAATGATGAGTGGAAGGAGAAAATTGGTAAAGGGAATACGGTCAACTGGCCAACCGGTCTGGGCGGGAAAGGTAACGATGGTGTTGCTGCCTTTGTTCAGCGTCTGCCGGGATCTATCGGCTATGTTGAGTATGCTTATGCCAAACAGAATAATCTGACCTATACCAAACTGGTCGATGCCAGCGGTAAAGCGATTCTGCCGTCCGAAAAAAGCTTCAGTAACTCTGCGAAAGGTGCCGACTGGCAGCAAACCTTTGCTCAGGACCTGACCTACCAGAAAGGTGATGATGCGTGGCCGATTTCATCCACCACTTTTATCCTGGTGTATAAAAAACAGGCGGATGCAGAAAAAGGTGCGGCAGTGCTGAAATTCTTCGACTGGGCGTATAACAACGGCGGAAAAACCGCAGAAAGTCTGGATTATGCTGCTCTGCCGGAATCGGTAGTGACACAAATTCGCAGTGCCTGGAAAGCGAATATCACAGACAATAACGGCAAAGCACTGTATCAATAGGGTTATACTCCGTTACATCATGTGAACCCCATGGGCGGCTGATGCCGCCCTGTTAATAGTGAAGACTGAGACTCTTATGGCGGAAAGAAAGCCGACATTTAAAGCACCCGGAAAGCAGGGTGATATCATTTTCAGCGCATTGGTTAAACTCTCTGCGCTGGTGGTGCTATTACTGCTCGGTGGTATTATCGTTTCCCTGATTATTTCTTCCTGGCCCAGTATTCATAAATTCGGCTTTGCTTTCCTCTGGGATAAGACCTGGGACGCGCCGAATCAACAATTTGGCGCTTTAGTGCCGATTTACGGGACAGTTGTTACCTCAATTATTGCTCTGTTAATTGCGGTCCCTGTGAGCTTTGGTATTGCCCTGTTTCTGACCGAGCTGTCACCCGGCTGGCTGCGCCGCCCGCTTGGCACGGCTATTGAACTACTGGCGGCTATTCCCAGTATCGTTTACGGCATGTGGGGGCTGTTTATCTTTGCCCCGTTATTTGCCGAATATTTTCAGACGCCGGTCGGTGACCTGCTGTCATCGGTACCCTTTATAGGCCGGCTATTCTCGGGCCCTGCCTTTGGTATTGGTATTCTGGCGGCGGGTCTGATCCTCGCGATTATGATTATTCCCTATATTGCTTCGGTGATGCGTGATGTCTTCGAGCAGACACCGGTTATGATGAAAGAATCAGCTTACGGGCTGGGTTGTACCACCTGGGAAGTTATCTGGCATATTGTGCTACCGTTTACCCGTAACGGCGTTATTGGCGGAATCATGCTGGGCTTAGGCCGGGCACTGGGTGAAACCATGGCGGTGACCTTTATTATCGGGAATACCTACCAGCTGGATAGTGTCTCTCTGTATATGCCGGGCAATACCATTACCTCGGCGCTGGCGAATGAATTTGCTGAAGCCGAATCGGGACTGCATGTCTCTGCACTGATGGAGCTGGGGCTGATCCTGTTCTTTATCACTTTTGTGGTACTGGCTATCTCCAAACTGATGATCCTGCGTTTGGCGAAAAGTGAAGGAGCGCGCTCATGATTCCGGTGGATATAGAAAACCGCGCAGCGCTGGAAGCATCACGGCGCAAGATGCAGGCATGGCGTGGTTTTAAAAATAAAATCGCCTTATTACTCTCAATACTGACCATGGCGTTCGGTCTGTTCTGGCTGGTATGGATCCTCTGGACTACGGTATCTCGCGGGATTGGTGGCTTATCAGTTGATCTGTTTACCCAGATGACCCCGCCGCCAAATACGGATGGTGGCGGCCTGGCAAATGCCCTGGCAGGCAGCGGTTTACTGATCCTCTGGTCGACCCTGGCAGGCACACCTCTGGGCATTATGGCCGGTGTTTACCTGGCGGAATATGGCCGTAAATCTGTGCTGGCAGAAGTGATTCGTTTTATTAATGACATTTTACTGTCCGCCCCGTCGATCGTGATTGGCCTATTCGTTTACACCCTGGTGGTGGCGTATATGCATCACTTCTCTGGCTGGGCTGGTGCGCTGGCACTGGCACTGTTGCAGATCCCGATTGTTATCCGGACCACCGAAAATATGCTGAAGCTGGTCCCGGATACGATGCGTGAAGCTGCTTATGCCCTGGGAACGCCGAAATGGAAAATGATTCTGGTTATTACGCTGAAAGCCTCCGTCTCGGGCATCATTACCGGGGTACTGCTGGCGATTGCCCGCATTGCCGGTGAGACGGCACCATTACTGTTCACTGCGTTATCGAATCAGTTCTGGAGCACCGATATGATGCAGCCGCTGGCTAACCTGCCGGTGACGATTTATAAGTTTGCTATGAGTCCGTTTTCACAATGGCAAAACCTGGCCTGGGCAGGGGTGCTGATTATTACCCTCTGTGTGTTAGTGCTGAATATCGTGGCACGGATGATTTTTAGCAAACGTAAAAACTAATTTTTGCGGCGCGGCGAGAAGCGGTGCCGGAATAAGAGAGACGAACAATGAGTATGGCAAACATTAACCCGGCGTCGGCAAAAATCCAGGTACGTGATCTGAATTTCTTTTATAACCAGTTCCACGCACTGAAAAATATCAATCTGGATATTGCCCGTAATCAGGTGACTGCTTTTATCGGCCCGTCAGGGTGCGGTAAATCGACGCTGCTGCGTACCTTTAACCGGATGTTTCAGCTGTACCCTGAACAACGCGCAGAAGGACAGATTTTACTCGATGGCGATAATATCCTGGATAACGGACAGGATATTGCGTTACTGCGAGCCAGAGTCGGGATGGTGTTTCAGAAACCGACCCCGTTCCCGATGTCTATTTATGACAATATCGCTTTCGGCGTACGGTTATTCGAAAAATTATCCCGTGCCGAGATGGACGAACGTGTGCAGTGGGCGCTGACTAAAGCGGCGTTATGGACCGAAACCAAAGACAAGCTGAACCAGAGCGGTTACAGCCTGTCGGGTGGTCAGCAACAACGTCTGTGTATTGCCCGCGGGATTGCGATTCGTCCGGAAGTTCTGCTGCTTGATGAGCCCTGCTCTGCGCTGGATCCGATTTCTACCGGACGTATCGAAGAGCTGATCAGCGAATTAAAACAGGATTATACGGTGGTGATTGTGACCCACAATATGCAGCAGGCGGCGCGTTGCTCTGACCATACGGCCTTTATGTACCTCGGTGAACTGATTGAATTCAGTGATACGGATACCCTGTTTACTAAGCCGTCATGCAAGCAAACTGAAGACTATATTACCGGCCGTTATGGCTGATGCTCAGCCGGTATTCTGTAACGCTTAATTTTCGCCACCATTTTTCGCTGCCATACGGGTGCGACACTGGAGAACATGATGGACAGTCTTAATTTAAATAAACATATCTCCGGTCAGTTTAATGCTGAGCTGGAGCACATTCGTACCCAGGTAATGATTATGGGCGGACTGGTTGAGCAACAGCTGACGGATGCCATTAATGCGATGCAGAATATGGACCCGGAACTGGCCCAGCGGGTGATTGATGACGACCATAAAGTGAATATGATGGAAGTCGCGATTGACGAAGATTGCGTGCGTATTATTGCCAAACGGCAACCGGCAGCCAGTGATTTACGGATGGTGATGGCGATCATTAAAACCATCTCTGAACTGGAACGGATCGGTGACGTAGCGGAGAAAATCAGCCGGACGGCGCTGGAGAAATTTGGTCATAAACATCAGCCTTTACTGGTCAGCCTGGAGTCCCTTGGACGTCATGCGGTACAAATGCTGCATGAAGTGCTGGACGCCTTTACCCGTATGGATCTCGAGGCAGCAATACAGATTTACCGGGAAGATAAAAAAGTCGATAAAGAATATGAAGGTATTGTCCGCCAGTTAATGACTTATATGATGGAAGATCCGCGGACAATTCCCAGTGTGCTGACGGCATTATTCTGTGCCAGAGCTATCGAACGTATCGGCGACCGCTGCCAGAATATCTGCGAAATTATCTTCTACTTCGTCAAAGGTCATGATTTCCGGCATATGGGCGGTGATCAACTCGATCAGTGGCTGGCCGGAGATGACACCCCGGAATAACCCGGTGTTCCGCAGTCTGCCCGCCGCGTGGCAGGCTGCCCCTTTCTGTTTTTTCCTTTCTTCCTGATATTGGTAGCGTGTTGGTATCCCTGTTTTTATACTTTGCAGGTTTATTTTTCCGACCAGTCAAGGAACCCGAGCGTGCAAAAAAAGAAAACTGTAACCCCGGCAAAAGCCATGCTGGCTGCTGTCAGCGGCTATGCTATGGATGGATTCGATCTGTTAATCCTCGGATTTATGTTACCGGCTATCAGTGTCTCCTTATCACTGGACCACTCACAGGCGGGCTCACTGGTTACCTGGACGCTGATTGGCGCCGTAGCCGGCGGAATTATTTTCGGTCACCTGAGTGACCGGTTTGGCCGGGTCAGGGTATTAACCCTGACAATTTTAATGTTCTCGGTATTTACCGGACTCTGTGCGACGGCCCGCGGCTACCATGACCTGCTGATTTACCGGACCCTGGCCGGGGTCGGCCTGGGGGGCGAGTTTGGTATAGGGATGGCGCTGATTGCCGAAGTCTGGCCGGCCAGCAAGCGCAACAGAGCCTCTGCCTGGGTAGGTATTGGCTGGCAGGCCGGGGTGTTGCTGGCGGCAGTAATTACGCCACTGCTGCTGACAGTGATTGGCTGGCGTGGCATGTTTCTGGTGGGGCTGGTCCCGGCGCTGTTTTCGTTTGCCATCCGTCACGGGCTGAGCGAACCGGAATCGTTTATTCGTCAGCCAAAGAAAGAACAACAGCGTTCATTTATGTCCCGCCTCAGATTACTGGTAAACGATCGTGCCACGGCAAAAGCCAGCCTGGGGATTTTCATTTTATGCTCGGTACAGAATTTCGGTTATTACGGGCTGATGATTTGGATGCCCAGCTATTTGTCTTCATCGTTCGGTTTCAGCCTGACCAAATCGGGGTTATGGACCGCCGTGACGGTGGCAGGTATGACCCTGGGGATTGGGCTGTTCGGTATGCTGGCTGACCGTTTTTCCCGCTGGAAAATCTTTATTCTTTACCAGCTGGGTGCGGTGGTGATGGTGATTGTCTATGCCCGGCTGACCGACCCGTCCCTGATGCTGGTGGCCGGCGCGGTTATGGGGTTGTTTGTGAATGGTATGATAGGCGGTTACGGTGCATTAATTTCCGATACTTTTCCGGTCGCCTCGCGGGCCACTGCCCAGAATGTTCTGTTTAACCTTGGACGGGGCGTCGGCGGGTTTGGCCCGCTGGTAACAGGGATGCTGGCTTCAGAGTGGTCATTCAGTGCTGCGATTACGCTGCTGGCATTGATTTATGTGCTGGATATTGTGGCAACCCTGTTTCTGCTACCGCGCCACCAGGGCCAGGATGATGCGCTGGGTGCTATCGGCTAACCCCGCCAGCGGACAGACCGGCAATCAGGGTCTGTCCGCAGCGCAACTAATACAATTAAAAGAAATTTATTAATGAAACTTTCTGATAATCAGGTTTTATATTTTTACTGATCACGGTTATTTTCCCGGTTTCCGGAAGTTACCGGCAACCCTGTTTTTTCTTTCTGCCTGTTTCTGATGGATTTTTTTATTCACAGCAAATTACCTGGCTATTTATTGTTAATTACCGGAAGGCATTGTCTGACCGGCGGATAAATGTATGATATTGAAAACAGGGAGGGCAGTGTATATTTTGTTCCGGTAGCAATAACCGGGATATCAGGCTGATGACTGGATTATTGCTACTTACAACACCGGGAATATTAAAAAAAGGAAATTTTTATGAAAGAATTAACACAAACTGAAGTACAGACTGTTTCTGGCGCCGGGACTCTTGCCAGTTCACTGGGCTCGCTGGGTTCTATGGTCGGCGGCGCAATGAAACTGATCGGTATGAAAAACTCTGTCGCGAATGCTGCTGCTATCGGTAACAATATCGGCATGATATTTGAATCGGTATATGGTGCGTTTTCATCGACAGTGAAATTTTTCTTTGATAAAAAATAATTCTCTCTGAATAAAAGGTGTCGCCTTGCGCGACACCTTTTCATATTTCCAAAGGGTGAATAACGGATGTTTATCCTGGTGGTTAATTATACATAGCAATTTACATGGTTATCTGTCATGGAAGGTAAATCTATTTTCAGAAAGGAAGCGCTGGATAATATTAAAAATCAATGGCTGGGGAAGGCATTGTTAATTTCGTCCTGTCCCTCATGGCTGGTCGCTATTTTATCCGGGTTGTTCTTTTTAATAATTATGGCCGGTATTATCTTCGGACAATATACCCGGCGAATTAACGTTGACGGGGAAATTATTTCCCTGCAACAGGCAATCACTATATATGCGCCGCAGCAGGGCGTGGTGACCAGGACATTTCTGCAGACCGGACAACGGGTTAACAAAGGTGAGCCTCTGTATGAGATTGATGTCAGCCGGACCACCAGTAGCGGTAATGTCAGTGCTCGCGGGGCAGAAGCCATTAATTATCAGCTGACTCTGATAGAACAGATCATTGAAAAAACAGAACAAAATAAACAATCGTCATTAAACAGCCTGCAACAGCAACTGGCCCAATACCGGCAGGCTTATAAAAAGTCACAGGAATTGATCAGCAGTGCCGGACGCGGGCTACAGGATATGCAGAAAAGCATGGGTAATTATGACGATTACTTACGTAAAGGTCTGATTAATAAAGAGCAGTTTAATAATCAGCGTTATCTGTTTTATCAGCAGCAATCCTCGTGCAAAGCCTGAATACTCAGCTGATCCAGGAAGGGCTGCAGGTTATCAGTCTGGAGACTGAGATTGCTACCCAGTCAGCCGACTTTGATAATAAAGCAGCAGAATATGCGTTAAAACGCAGTGAGTTACAGCGCGAGCTGGCTGAGGTGAATGCCAGTGGTACGCTGATTATTACCGCGCCTGAAGAGGGTAATATCGAAAATATGGTGTATACGGCCGGGCAGATGGTGGCCGCCGGCGATAGCCTGGCACAACTGATGCCGGGAGGGCGTCCACAGTTTTTGCTGGTGTTGTGGCTGCCGGACAGCAGTGTGCCTTATGTGTCCCCGGGAGATGCGGTTAACCTGCGCTATGACGCTTATCCTTTCCAGAAATTTGGTCAGTTTCCTGGCAGGATTAAATCTGTATCACGGATCCCCGCCAGTGCGAAAGAGCTGATGATGTACAGCAGCATTGCACCTGCGGTGAATAATGGTGCAGGCCAGGCTTACTATAAAACGATTATTGAACTGGCGGCCGACAGCTTCAGGTTCCGTGGAGAATCAATGAACTGGTCAAATGGTATGAAGGCTCAGGCCACCCTGTTTCTGGAACGCCGGCCCTTATATCAATGGATCCTGTCGCCTTATTACGATATCCGGCGTAGCCTCGGAGGGCCGGTCTGATGAATGCCTCTTTTTTTGAGCAAATAAGCCGTCGGGTGAACTTTAGCCTGTGGCGGCGGGTGCCCGCCATCTTACAGACCGAAGCCGCTGAATGCGGGCTGGCCTGCCTGACGATGGTATGTCGCTATTTCGGGATGGACATTGACCTGTTAAACCTGCGTCGCCGTTTTGGTGTTTCATCTCATGGGGCGACACTGACCACCCTGATGCATATTGCCGGGCAACTGGCAATGAAGACACGCCCTTTGTCCCTGGATCTGGATGAAATAAATCAGCTGAAAAGGCCCTGTCTGCTGCACTGGGATATGAACCATTTTGTGGTACTGGTCGCAGTCCGGCGTTCACGGTTTATTATCCATGATCCGGCCCTTGGTCGCCGGATTATTGGGATGCGTGAAATGTCACAACATTTCTCGGGTATTGCCCTCGAAATCTGGCCGGATAACGAGTTTATCCCGCTGAAAGCCCGCTCCCGCCTCAGCCTGTGGTCAATGATGCGGAATATCTCAGGCCTGCCGGGCTTTCTGATTAAAATCTTTTGTCTGTCGCTGGTCGTTGAGGCGGTTAACATTCTTATTCCGGTCGGTACCCAGCTGGTTATGGACCATGTGCTGATTGCCCGTGACCATGATCTGCTGAGCCTGATTTGTCTGGGACTGCTGACCTTTATTCTGTTCCGCACTTTTATCAGTATGCTGCGTTCCTGGACATCACTGGTGATGCAGTCACTGATTGATATTCAGTGGAAAACCGGCCTGATGGATCATCTGCTCCGCCTGCCGCTGGTCTATTTTGAAAAACGCAAAGCCGGTGATATTCAGTCCCGTTTTGCGTCACTGGATACTATCCGCGGTACCCTGACCAGCAGCCTGGTGAACGGCATTATTGATATTATTGTTTCTGTCAGCGTGCTGGTGATGATGTATCTGTATGGTGGCTGGCTGATTTTTGTCGTGCTGGGGTTCACCCTGTTGTATATGCTGCTGCGCTTAACGACTTACCAGCGCTACCGCCAGGCGCAGGAAGAGCATATTGTGAAAGGAGCCCGTGCCAGTTCTCATTTTATGGAAACCTTGTACGGTATCAGCACCCTGAAGGTGCTGGGCCTGTCAGGCACCCGTTCCCAGTACTGGCTTAACCTGAATATTGATACCACCAATGCCGGAATCCGTATGAGCCGGCTGGATATGTTGTTTGGCGGGGTTAACTCGCTGATCTCGACGGTCGATCAGGTCGTCATTCTGTGGCTGGGAGCTTCAATGGTGATTGACGGCAATATGACAGTCGGCATGTTCGTAGCTTTTAATGCTTACCGTGGTCAGTTCTCAGAACGGGCGTCATCGCTGATCGATATGCTATTACAACTGCGTATGCTGGCACTGCATAACGACAGGATTGCCGATATTGTATTGCATGAGCCGGAAGCATTTCAGCCCGCCAGAAGTCTCTGTCAGCCGGATAAAGCAGCCGGTTTACAGGTTCGCGACCTGAGTTATCAGTATGACAAACTCAGCCGGCCAATCTTTTCGGACATAAATATAAGGGTCGATGCGGGGGAAAGTGTGGCCATTACCGGGCCTTCAGGGGCCGGGAAAACCACCTTAATGAAGGTGATGAGTGGCCTGTTAGCCCCGGACAGTGGTTCGATCCTGTGTAACGGCATTGATATTGCCGGGGCAGGAATTAATAACTACCGGCAGGGGATTGCCTGTGTGTTGCAGGAAGATAAATTGTTTGCCGGGTCGATCGCCGAAAATATTTCCGGATTCAGTGAACAAAAAGATATGCAGTGGGTGACTGACTGCGCCAGAAACAGTCATATTCATGACGAGATTATGCAGATGCCGATGGGTTACGAAACACTGGTTTCTGAACTGGGCGGCAGTTTATCCGGAGGGCAAAAACAGCGGCTGCTGATTGCCCGCGCGCTCTATCGTCGTCCCGCGATTCTGTTCCTGGATGAAGCCACCAGTCATCTGGATCTGGATAATGAAGCCAGGGTTAATGCCGCCATCAGCCAGCTTAAAATTACCCGAATTTTTATTGCCCACCACCCTTCAACTATTGCCTCTGCCGACCGGGTCATCGAATTACGCTGACCGGCCGGTACACCTGACACTGTCGTCTCTGACGACAGTGTCTTTCCCTCAGCCCCGGAGACTGGCTATCCCGTACTGCTGGCGGGTGTTTTAATTTTTCATAATATGCTATTGGTTCTGTATTCTGTCTGAATTTCAGCCACAATGATGGCTGCCGGTAACATGATGAGTATTTCAGGGGAAATTAACCGGCAGTACTGATCGGACAAAGGAGCACCGATGGAAATTAGCGGAGTGTTTTGGTTCTGGATCGCGATTGCTGCTATTTTTGCGCTGGTTGAGATATTTACCACCACCTTTTTCGGCCTGTGGATGGCTATTGCTGCCCTGATTCCGGCCATGCTGGTCCTTTTTCTGCCGGACTTCCCGGTGGCCGGGCAGTTGCTGGTCTGGATAGTGGCGTCGGTTCTCTGTGCCTGGGTATGGGTGCGCTGGATACGCAGTAAACCTGAGCCCTGGCTCGCTGAACCACTGACCGGTCAGCAAGGTATACTGGCCTGCGCGCTGACCCCGGGACAGCAGGGTATTCTGTTGCTGAGTAAACCGGTACAGGGACGTCAGGAGTGGCCTTGTATCAGCGACAGGGCGTTACCCAGGCAGACACGGGTAAAAGTGATTGCGATGGCGGGTGACGGTGTAGTGAAAGTTGACCTTGTATAATTGTTCTGTTCACCTTTAAGGAGGAGACCTTATGTCACCGGGACTGATGGCGTTAGGCTTAGTAATTGTGTTACTGGCAGTGACGTTTTTTAAATGTGTGCGTATTGTTCCGCAGGCTGACCAGTGGATTGTCGAGCGACTGGGGAAATATCACAGTACCCTCAATCCGGGACTGAATATTTTAATCCCGTTTATTGATGTGGTGGCTTATAAAATGTCGGCCAAAGACCAGATGTTTGAGGTGAAAGGTATTGAAGGGATCACCAAAGACAATGCCACTGTCGGGGTCAATGCGATTTGCTTTGTCCGGATAGCCGATCCTAACAAGGCGGCTTACGGCGTGGATAGCTATAGTGCGGCGGTACAGAATCTGGTGATGACCACTATTCGTAATGCTGTCGGGGGGATGAACCTGGATGATACCCTGTCTAACCGTGACCAGTTGGCGATTACCCTGCGGGCCAACATGGAAGAGCAGATGAATGACTGGGGGCTGATCCTGAGAACGGTGGATATTCAGGATATCACGCCCTCTGATTCTATGCGTAAATCGATGGAGCAACAGGCAGCAGCAGAACGGGAACGTAAAGCGACTGAAACCCGTGCTGAGGGGAACAAGAATGCAGCGATCCGTGAAGCTGAAGGGAAAAAACAGGCGATGATCCTGGATGCGGAAGCCAGACTGGAGGCCTCCCGGCGTGAAGCGGAAGCGATAGAAACCCTCGCCAGCGGTCAGAAGAAAGCCACCGACCAGCTAGCGGCTGCACTGAATGCCAGCGGCGGACATCAGGCGATGTCATTTCAGCTGGCTAATAACTATGTACAGACCCTGAGTGAGTTATCAAAAAGTGATAATGCTAAAGTTATCGCCATGCCAGCCGATCTTGCTCAGGCCGTTGGCGGGCTGCTGAATGCAGGTGCACTGATGTCGGTGGGTGCGGAAGCCGGTGCGTCGGTTAAATCACCACGCACTCAGGGGTAATCTGTTTTCCCGGCCGCTAAGCAACGAGTAAGGTGGCTGAGCTACTTGCCGGTCAGGATTTACGGCGGGCCACTCCCAGCTGACTGGCGACCTGCAGATGACGATATAACAGGGCCGAAGCCTGTTGATTATCACCCTCTGCCAGGGCATCCAGTATTGCTAAATGCTCCTGACAGGACACTTTGACCCGCCGGAGATTATTAATAGTATGTGTCTCTGTCAGACGCCGCAGACGGTTTTGCTGCTGAATGCTATGCAGGATAAAACGGTTGCCTGACCAGGCGGCCAGTAATTCATGGAACCGTGCATTACTTTCAATAAAATGTTGACTGTCCGGTACGCCATTGAGCAGTGCCAGCTGATTATCACGGCATTGCCGGAGCTGTTCTGGAACCACACAAAATCCGGGTTCCATCAGGGCTGCCGGTTCCAGTAGCATACGAAACCGGTAACTTTCCAGCCGCTGCTCTGCGCTTGCCAGCGTCGGCATCATCACCCAGCCATGACCATGTTTTCGCTGTATAATTCCTTCTTCTGTCAGGCGCTGCAGGCAGCGCCGCAGGATACTCTTGCTGCACTGATAACGGCGCAGCAGGTCACTCTCATTTATGTGCCCGGGCAGTGTCTGATTCAGATGGTCGTCAATAATAAGACGGTAGAGATCGTCTTCTGCAACCCGCAGTCCGGCCAGCGTGTTCTGCAAAGCCTCACTACAGGCCGTTGCTACAGTAAAGCCACAGTGTTTCTCTGCCGTCAGGATCTGTTGACCGGCCAGATAAAACAGAGCCCCGCGGATCGGTGATCGGGACACACCGAAATGCTGCGCCAGTTCGATCTCTTTTATGTGGCTGCCTGGCGGGAAATCTCCGCAGGCGATCGACTCAAGGATCTGTCCGGCGACTTTTGTTTGCAGAGGGGTCAGCTTACTCATTTACGGAATACTCATGTCACGTTCTCTCCGGACCGTCCGGAGGGGCACAGATAAACACTTATACTACGGGTTTACCCGTCGTATGTCAGGTTATGGTCAGAGCAGGCTGGTTCTGTCGGGGCAGAGGCCCCTTTAATCGGTATACCGGACACCGGGGGGAACCCCCCGGGAGATATTTGCGATGCAGGCAGGGCGGAAGCGCAGTCAGAACTGTGATATCACAGGTGTGTTCTGAACCGATGCGTTTTGCTGTTTTATTTGCCGATACAGAAGCTGGAGAAAATACGTCCCAGCAGATCATCGGCGGTGAACTCTCCGGTAATTTCGCTGAGTGACTGCTGCGCAAGACGTAATTCTTCTGCCAGCAGTTCGCCGGCCCGGGCACCGAGTAACTGGTACTGGCCCTGAAGCAGGTGACTGCTGGCAGCTTCCAGTGCTTCCAGGTGGCGGCGTCTGGCGATAAACCCGCCTTCAATATTTCCGGAAAAGCCCATACTCTGTTTCAGATGTTCGCGCAGCAGATCAATACCTGCGCCGGTGCGCGCCGACAGGCGGATCACGGTATTATCCCCTTGTTGTTCTGCCCCGAGAGCCTCACTGGTCACATCAGCCTTATTACGGATAACGGTTACCGGCAGGGCGGGTGGCAGCCGCGCGATAAAGTCCGGCCAGATTTGCTGCGGGTCTGTGGCGCGGGTGGTGGTGCCATCGACCATAAACAATACATGGTCGGCGGCGGAGATTTCCTGCCATGCGCGCTCAATCCCTATCCGCTCCACTTCATCACTGGATTCACGTAACCCGGCAGTATCAATGATATGCAACGGCATGCCATCAATATGAATATGTTCGCGCAGGACATCACGGGTAGTACCGGCGATATCCGTGACGATAGCGGCTTCTCTTCCCGCCAGTGCATTGAGCAGACTGGATTTTCCGGCATTTGGCCGCCCGGCAATCACCACCTTCATTCCTTCGCGCAATAAGCTGCCTTGCCGCGCTTCGGTACGGACGTTTTCCAGATCCTGCATAACCTGATTAAGCTGCGCCTCAATTTTTCCGTCCGACAGGAAATCAATCTCTTCGTCAGGGAAGTCGATGGCAGCCTCGACGTAAATACGCAGATGAGTCAGGGCCTCCACCAGATGGCTGACCCGCTGAGAGAAAACACCCTGCAATGAGTTAACGGCAGAACGCGCGGCCTGTTCTGAACTGGCATCAATTAAATCGGCAATCGCTTCGGCCTGGGCAAGGTCCAGTTTATCATTGAGAAATGCGCGTTCCGAAAATTCGCCCGGCCTCGCAATCCGCAGTCCCGGTAAGGCAATAACCCGTTTCAGTAACAGGTCGAGGATCACCGGGCCGCCATGCCCCTGTAACTCGAGTACATCTTCTCCGGTAAAAGAGTTCGGGCCGGGGAACCACAGAGCAATCCCCTGATCCAGTACAGTGCCATTGGCGTCCATAAAGGGCAGGTAGTCGGCATAACGTGCTTTGGGCAGTTTGCCTAAAATCTGTTGTGCAACTTCTGCGGCTTTCGGCCCCGAAATACGTAATATACCGACTCCGCCGCGGCCAGGAGGTGTTGCCTGGGCGACGATAGTATCGCTGTGGCTCATAGCTGTTCTCTCTTTTACCAATAAAAAAAGGCGGTCAGAAGACCGCCTTATCATATCCTGAGTGCCGTTAATGATCACGCCGCCGGTGGCTGGCGTGACAGGTTATCAGGCTTTTTTCTTACGGCTGTGTAATCCGCGTTTTTCCAGGCCGCGATAAATCAGCTGCTGCTGAATAATCGTGACCAGGTTACTGACGATATAGTACAGCACCAGACCTGACGGGAACCACAGGAAGAAGACGGTAAAGATGACCGGCATAAAGGTCATAATCTTCTGCTGCATTGGGTCGGTCACCGTGGTCGGAGACATCTTCTGAATGAAGAACATGGTTACACCCATCAGTACCGGCAGGATGTAGTACGGGTCCTGTACTGACAGGTCGTGGATCCACAGGATAAACGGAGCCTGACGCAATTCAACCGAGCCCATCAGCATGTAGTACAGGGCCAGGAAGATTGGCATCTGGATAACCAGAGGCAGACAGCCGCCGAGCGGGTTCACTTTTTCTTCTTTATACAGCGCCATCATTTCCTGACTCATACGCTGCTTATCTTCACCCAGACGCTCACGCATTGCCTGGATTTTTGGTTGCAGCATGCGCATTTTCGCCATTGAGGTGTATTGCGCACGAGTCAGCGGGTACATGATACCGCGGACAATAAAGGTGATAACGATAATTGAGAAGCCCCAGTTACCGATAAAGCTGTGGATAAATTTCAGCAGCTTAAACAGTGGCTGAGAGATAAACCACAACCAGCCGTAATCCACAGTTAAGTCGAGGTGCGGGGAAACGGCAGCCATCTGATCCTGAATTTCCGGGCCAACCCACAGGGTCGCATTCAGGTCCTGTTGTGCACCGGCGGCAATAGTGACCGGCGATGATTTGTAACCGATAGCCGCCAGACCGTTACCCAGATTACTGGTATACAGGGTGTTGCTGCCAGATGTCCGTGGAACCCATGCGGTAGCGAAATACTGCTGCAGCATAGCCACCCAGCCATTATCGGTACTGGTATTCAGGTTCTCATTATCAGCAATAGTATCAAATTTATATTTTTCATACTTTTCATTGCTGGTGGAGTAGGCCGCACCACGGAAAGTATGTAGTGCAAAGTTATTGCTGCCGGTATCGCGGGCTTTAGGCAGGGTGATTGTCTGCTTCAGCTGACCAAACATTGAAACTTCCAGCGGCTGTGCCGAGCTGTTATCAATATGGTAGTCAACATCAACCGCATAACCACCCCGTTTGAAGACAAACGTCTTGGTGTATACCACACCGTTCTCACCGGTCCAGGTCAGGGGAACACGAAGTTCGGTCTGACCGTCAGCCATCTGGTAGCTGTCCTGAGTGGTGGTATACAGCGGGCGGGCACCATTGGCAGGGTTATCCGGACCGTTACGGCCGGTTAAACCACTTTGCGCCTGGTACATAAAGTCAGGTGAGGTTTCCAGCAGCTGGAAAGGCTGGGTTGACCCGAGCGTCTTCGGGTAAGTGAGTAACTGGGCCTGCTCTACATCACCGCCACGGGTATTAATTTCAACAGACAAGACGTCTGTTCTAACAGTAATCGTTTTGCCCTGACCACTGGCCGGAACGCCCTGGTTTGCGGCATCGCTTGCGGTATTGTTCGTATTCTGAGTGGTCCGGGTTTGCTGTGGCTGTGGATTGTGGTCCGTCTGCCAGGCTTGCCAGATCATAAAAGACACGAACAGAAAAGCGATGAAAAAAAGATTGCGTTGCGAATCCATCGTTAGTTTTCTCTGGTATCAGTGTTTTTTGGCGGCACAGGATCGTCACCACCCGCGTGTAACGGATGGCATTTTAATACGCGTTTCACCGTCAACCAACACCCTTTTATCACCCCGAAACGACGTAAGGCTTCGATCCCGTAATGGGAACAGGTTGGATTGAAACGGCAATGAGGCCCCAGCAGGGGACTTATTGCCCGTTGGTAAACGCGGATCAGAACAATCAGGAGCCGCGTGCCAGGCGACAATGACGACGCCATAGTTTCTCCAACACTTCCGTCAAAGTATGGTTATCCAGGTCGGCAATCCCTTTTTTTGCAACGATGACAAAATCCATCGCCGGAAGCTCGTGCTGGCGCAAACGAAAACTTTCCCGGGTTAAACGTTTAATCCGGTTACGTTCATGGGCGCGTTTTACGTGTTTCTTAGCGACAGTAAGACCGATGCGGGGATGCCCCAGCGAATTCTGGCGGCCGAGAATAGTCAATTGCGGCGTGCCAGCTCGTTGTGGCTGCTGGAAGACGAAAGTGAAATGATTGGGAGTTAACAAACGTAACTCCCTGGGAAATGCGAGCTTACCCACCAGGGTTCGCTTTATTACTTAGAAACGGTCAGACGAGCACGGCCTTTAGCACGACGACGTGCCAGAACCTGACGACCATTTTTAGTAGCCATACGAGCACGGAAGCCGTGAGAACGGTTGCGCTTCAGTACAGACGGTTGAAAAGTGCGTTTCATGGCGATTTCTACCTAAACTTGAGAATGTTCACTTGGTGACGCGTAGCAGAGTCAGTAAACCGACCGACGCCTCAGTGTATTTTAATTAAAGAGGCGGGATTGTAATAACTGTACAGTCCTGAGTCAATTTACTTCGGCTAATAATGCCACCTTTATACCGGGTAACGGCCTGTTTGCCTGGTCACAATCCCCGGAGTCCGGAGACTGGCGGACAAACAGGCTGAGAATTATACGGGCTTCCTTATAAAGAGCAAGGATCCTTCCGGATCATCTGGTGATCGGCAGAAAAAAAGTGGCGGTAAGGAAGTCACGCCAGTGAAAAGATGAGATCTGTAATAGATTTCCGGCACCCGGGAGTACAGAGCGTGACCTCATCGCTGTCATTCTGAAATCCTGTGGATAAAATGGGTAAAATCAGTGTAGAAAAGGAGGATCTCTTGTCCGCTTTGCGCTATGATCCGTCGTTCCGCTGATGATCCTTCAGGGTCTTCCGGCGAGAATGATTTGCAGATCGTTGCAGCAGGCGATTTCTCCGTCTGTATCAATAATTAGTGTTTTCAAAAGATTAGCACCGTTTCTTGTCTTATTTTTGTACCAGTGGAGTCCGCCGTGTCACTTACGCTTTGGCAACAGTGCCTTACCCGTTTGCAGGATGAATTACCTGCCACTGAATTCAGTATGTGGATCCGCCCGCTGCAGGCTGAATTAAACGACAATACTCTGGCTCTGTACGCACCAAACCGCTTTGTACTCGACTGGGTGCGTGATAAATACATCAATAGTATTAATGCCTTGCTGAATGAGTTTTGTGGTGCTGACATTCCACAGCTACGTTTTGAAGTGGGTGCCAGACCTGCGGCGGCACCTGCGGCAGCACCTGCAGTGAGTACTGTTGCACCGCCGCATATTTCACAGCCTGTTCCGCCAGCTCGCCCGCCCGTTAGTCCGAATAACGGTCGTCCGAGCTGGGACAATGTGCCCGCGCCGGTAGAAGTGGCTTATCGTTCGAATGTTAACAGCCGGCATAATTTTGATAATTTTGTCGAAGGTAAATCGAACCAGCTTGCCCGTGCTGCCGCGCGTCAGGTCGCAGATAATCCGGGCGGTGCTTATAACCCGCTATTTTTATATGGCGGGACGGGATTAGGTAAAACGCACCTTTTGCATGCGGTGGGGAACGGCATTATTGCCCGGAAACCGAATGCAAAAATTGTGTATATGCATTCTGAACGCTTTGTTCAGGATATGGTAAAAGCATTGCAGAACAATGCGATAGAAGAGTTTAAACGCTATTATCGCTCGGTTGATGCACTGTTAATTGATGATATCCAGTTTTTTGCAAATAAAGAGCGTTCCCAGGAAGAGTTTTTCCATACCTTTAATGCACTTCTGGAAGGTAACCAGCAGATTATCCTGACATCAGATCGTTACCCGAAAGAAATTAACGGGGTTGAAGATCGTCTGAAATCACGGTTTGGCTGGGGCCTGACAGTGGCGATAGAGCCGCCTGAACTGGAAACCAGGGTCGCCATCCTGATGAAAAAAGCGGACGAGAATAAAATCCGTCTGCCGGGGGAAGTGGCTTTCTTTATTGCCAAACGCTTACGGTCAAACGTCCGTGAGCTGGAAGGGGCATTAAACCGTGTGATTGCGAATGCCAATTTTACCGGCCGGGCAATCACCATCGACTTTGTCCGGGAAGCGCTGCGCGATTTACTGGCTTTACAGGAAAAACTGGTCACTATCGATAATATTCAGAAAACAGTCGCAGAATACTATAAAATTAAAGTCGCTGATCTGTTGTCTAAACGACGTTCACGCTCGGTGGCCAGACCCCGGCAGATGGCAATGGCGATGGCAAAAGAACTGACCAACCATAGTCTGCCCGAAATCGGTGATGCTTTCGGCGGCCGCGACCATACGACAGTGTTGCATGCCTGCCGTAAGATTGAGCAGTTGCGTGAAGAAAGTCACGATATAAAAGAAGATTTCTCCAATTTAATCAGAACATTATCTTCCTGACGCTATGAAATTTATTGTAGAAAGAGAGCAGTTGCTCAAACCATTACAACAAGTGAGCGGCCCCCTGGGGGGACGTCCGACATTACCTATTCTCGGCAACCTGTTGTTGCAGGTTACCGATGGCGCGTTGTCTCTGACCGGTACCGATCTCGAAATGGAGATGGTAGCCCGTGTTGCTCTTAGCCAGCCTCATGAGGCTGGTGAAACGACTGTGCCGGCACGTAAGTTTCTGGACATCTGTCGCGGCCTGCCGGAAGGTGCTGAAATCCACGTTATTCTGGAAAACGACAGAATGCTGGTACGTTCAGGACGCAGCCGTTTCTCATTATCGACCTTGCCGGCGACGGATTTTCCAAATCTCGATGACTGGCAAAGTGAGGTGGAATTTACTCTGCCACAGGCGACACTGAAACGACTGATTGAAGCCACCCAGTTTTCGATGGCGCACCAGGATGTACGCTATTATCTGAACGGTATGCTGTTTGAAACTGCCGGAGAGGAATTGCGTACTGTCTCTACCGATGGCCACCGCCTTGCGGTGTGTGCCATGCCGGTGGGCCAGTCTTTGCCCGATCACTCGGTGATTGTACCGCGTAAAGGGGTGGTTGAACTGGTCCGATTGCTGGATGGCGGCGACACGCCGTTACAGTTGCAAATTGGCAGCAGTAACATCCGAGCCCATGTCGGTGACTTTATTTTTACCTCCAAACTGGTGGACGGACGCTTCCCGGATTACCGCCGTGTGCTGCCAAAAAATCCGGATAAAACACTGGAAGCCGGTTGTGATCTGCTGCGGCAGGCATTTGCCCGTGCGGCTATCCTGTCGAATGAGAAATTCAGAGGTGTCCGGCTGTTTATTACGGAAAATCAGCTGCGTATTACGGCAAATAACCCGGAACAGGAAGAAGCCGAAGAGATCCTGGATGTCAGTTACCAGGGCAGTGAGCTGGAAATTGGTTTTAATGTCAGCTATGTGCTGGATGTACTCAATGCCCTGAAATGTGAAAATGTCAGGCTGCTGCTGACTGACTCGGTTTCCAGTGTGCAAATTGAAGATGTCGCCAGCCAGCATGCCGCTTATGTGGTTATGCCGATGCGTCTGTAGCCTGCCATTCTGATCTTTTGTTTTCCCTGCCGCCATCTGCTGCAGGGAAACGGCTTTCCTGAATACGTTTTTCTCGCCCCCGGACGAATTTATGGCTCTTACCCGCCTGATAATTAAAGATTTCCGCAATATCGCTCAGGCTGATCTCTGCCTCTCTGAAGGGGTTAACTTCCTGATCGGCCCTAATGGCAGCGGAAAAACCAGTGTACTGGAAGCTATCTATACTCTGGGCCATGGACGGGCATTTCGTAGTACTCAGACCGGACGTGTGATCCGCCATGACCAGCCTTCGTTTGTACTGCATGGGCGGATTGACGATGCAAATCATCAGCACAGTATCGGGCTCAGTAAAGACCGCGCCGGAGAGAGTAAAGTCCGGGTCGATGGCAGCGACGGACACAAGGTGGCTGAACTGGCCCAGTTATTGCCAATGCAGTTAATTACCCCGGAGGGTTTTACCCTGTTAACCGGTGGCCCTAAGTTTCGGCGGGCCTATATTGACTGGGGCTGTTTTCATAACTACCCGGGGTTTTACAGCGCATGGAGTGATCTGCGGCGGCTGATAAAACAGCGTAATGCAGCACTGCGTCAGGTGACCAGCTATCGCCAGCTACGGCCGTGGGATCAGGAACTGGCCCCGGTGACACAGCAAATCAGTGAGTGGCGACAGGCTTATAGCGATGAAATTACCCGTGAGATTAAAGCCACCTGTCAGCAATTTTTGCCGGAATATGAGCTGAGTTTTTCCTATCAGCGTGGCTGGGACAAAGAGACGGATTATGCAGAATTACTGGAACGTAATTTTGAACGTGACCGGGCCCTGACCTATACGGCCAGCGGCCCGCATAAAGCGGATTTTCGTATCCGCGCTGCGGGCACACCGGTGGAAGACTTGCTGTCCCGCGGCCAGCTGAAATTATTAATGTGTGCCCTGCGCCTGGCGCAGGGAGAGTACCTGACACGTCAAAGCGGACGACGTTGTATTTACCTGATCGATGACTTTGCTTCGGAGCTTGATGACCAGCGTCGTCATCTGCTGGCAAGTCGCCTGAAATCGACAAAAGCGCAGGTTTTTGTCAGCGCCATTAGTGTTGACCACGTAATCGACATGAATGATGAAAAGGGCAAGATGTTCAGCGTAGAAAAAGGTAAAATAGCAGTTCAACCTGAAGATTAAAATGAGCGAGAAACGTTGATGTCGAATTCTTATGACTCCTCAAGTATCAAAGTCCTGAAAGGGCTTGATGCGGTACGCAAACGCCCCGGTATGTACATCGGTGATACGGATGACGGCACCGGTTTGCATCACATGGTATTCGAGGTTGTGGACAACGCCATCGACGAAGCACTCGCGGGCCATTGTAAAGAAATTATAGTTACTATTCATGCAGATAACTCGGTCTCTGTTCAGGATGACGGGCGCGGTATTCCGACCGGTATTCACCCTGAAGAAGGGGTATCGGCTGCCGAAGTCATTATGACGGTACTGCATGCCGGGGGGAAATTTGACGATAACTCCTATAAAGTCTCCGGCGGTTTGCATGGTGTCGGCGTTTCTGTGGTTAACGCCTTATCGGAAAAACTGGAACTGACCATTCGTCGTGATGGTAAAGTTCATCAGCAAACCTATCTGCACGGTGTCCCGGGCGCACCTCTGGCCGTTATCGGCGAAACGGACAGCACCGGGACGTCGGTTCGTTTCTGGGCAAGCCACCAGACTTTCACCAATGTCACCGACTTTGAATACGACATCCTGGCCAAACGCCTGCGTGAGTTATCGTTCCTTAACTCCGGAGTTTCTATCCGGCTGATCGATAAACGTTCTGACAAGAGCGATCATTATCACTACGAAGGTGGTATTAAAGCCTTTGTGGAATATCTGAATAAAAATAAAACACCTATCCACCCGAATGTTTTTTACTTCAGTACCGAAAAAGACGGTATTGGTGTGGAAGTCGCATTACAGTGGAATGATGGTTTCCAGGAAAATATTTACTGTTTTACCAATAACATTCCCCAGCGGGATGGCGGTACGCACCTGGCTGGTTTCCGTGCCTCCATGACCCGTACCCTGAATGCCTACATGGATAAAGAAGGTTACAGTAAAAAGGCGAAAGTCAGTGCCACGGGTGACGATGCCCGTGAAGGTCTGATAGCTGTGGTTTCTGTTAAGGTTCCGGATCCTAAGTTCTCGTCACAGACCAAAGACAAGCTGGTCTCTTCGGAAGTTAAATCGGCGGTTGAGTCGCAGATGAATGAGTTACTGGCAGAATATCTGCTGGAAAACCCGTCAGATGCGAAAATTGTCGTCGGTAAAATTATTGATGCGGCCCGTGCCCGTGAAGCAGCACGCCGTGCCCGTGAAATGACACGCCGTAAGGGTGCTCTGGACCTGGCTGGCTTGCCCGGCAAACTGGCTGATTGTCAGGAACGTGACCCTGCGTTCTCCGAAGTCTACCTGGTGGAAGGGGACTCGGCGGGCGGTTCTGCGAAGCAGGGACGTAACCGTAAGAACCAGGCGATTTTGCCATTGAAAGGTAAAATCCTGAATGTGGAGAAAGCGCGTTTTGACAAAATGCTTTCTTCTCAGGAAGTTGCGACCCTGATCACCGCCCTCGGCTGTGGTATTGGCCGCGATGAATATAATCCGGATAAATTACGTTATCACAGCATCATTATCATGACGGATGCGGATGTTGATGGTTCACATATCCGTACCCTGTTGCTGACATTCTTCTACCGTCAGATGCCTGAGATCATTGAACGCGGTCATGTGTTTATTGCACAACCGCCGTTATATAAGGTGAAGAAAGGTAAGCAGGAACAGTACATCAAAGATGATGATGCGATGGACCAGTATCAGATAGCCATTGCGCTGGATGGTGCGACCCTGCATACCAATGCCAGTGCTCCTGCGCTGAGTGGTGCTTCCCTGGAAGAGCTGGTTGCGATGTTTAACAGTACCGGGAAAATGATCAAACGTATGTCCCGCCGTTATCCGGTCGCGCTGTTACAGCGTCTGATTTATCGTCCTGAGTTAAAAGATTTAACTGATCAGGCAGAGGTTCAGCAATGGCTGGACGGGCTGGTGAGTGACTTGACTGAGCGTGAGGTTCATGGCAGCAGCTATTGCGGATTGATCCGTGAAAATCGTGAGCATCAGCGTTTTGAGCCGGTGTTACGTATCCGGACACATGGTGTCGATACGGATTATGCGCTGGATGCTGAGTTTATTGATGGCCCTGAGTATCAGAAGATCAATGCGCTGGGTGAGAAATTACGCGGACTGATCGAAGAAGATGCCTTTATTGAACGTGGTGAACGTCGTCAGCCAGTGGCGAGTTTTGAGCAGGCTGTTGAATGGCTTGTAAAAGAATCGCGTCGTGGTTTGTCGGTACAGCGCTATAAAGGGCTGGGTGAAATGAACCCGGAACAGCTGTGGGAAACCACTATGGATCCGGACAGCCGCCGTATGTTGCGGGTGACCATAAAAGATGCCATTGCTGCAGATCAGCTGTTTACCACCCTGATGGGGGATGCTGTTGAGCCACGCAGAGCCTTTATTGAAGAAAACGCACTGAAGGCTGCGAATATCGATATTTGATCCCGACGGGATTGCTCAATAACCCTCTTTGGTAACAAAGGGGGTTTTTTTTGGTCAGTAGTGCCGGGCAATGATGACTATTGCTGAACTAAAACTGCGGAAATACAGCGGCGTCCTGTGATCCCTGTGGAGTACTGGCAGGTTAATACTGTCAGGCTCAGGCTAAACAAGATAGCATCAGACGATATTTGGCAACTGATGAGGATATTATGGCAATAAAACTGATAGCACTCGATATGGACGGCACACTGCTGGATCCGGAGCATAAAATTACCCCTGCGGTGAAATCAGCAATCGCACGAGCACAGCAGCAGGGGATTATTGTTGTCCTGGCGTCCGGCCGGCCGCATATCGGCATGCAACGCTATATTACTGAGCTGGGCCTGGATAAACCAGGCCAGTTTTGTATCAGTTATAACGGTGCATTAGTACAACGTGCTGAAGATGGCAGTTGCGTTGCTGAAGTTACCCTGGGTCATGCGGACTATCTGAAATTTGAACAACTGGCACGGGAGTTTGGGGTACATTTCCAGGCGCTGGATAAAACCCATCTGTACACCCCGAACCAGGATATCAGTAAATACACTATCCATGAGGTATCTCTGACCGGAATACCACTGCGTTATCGCGCGGCAGCGGATATGGATCCGTCATTACGTTTTCCGAAACTGATGATGATCGATGAGCCTGAATTACTGGACGCTGCCATCTGCCGGTTACCTCCGGAAGTGAGGAAAGAGTATACCATTCTGAAAAGTGCACCATTCTACCTGGAGATCCTCAACAATCAGGTAAATAAAGGTGCAGCGGTACGCAAACTTGCTGAGCTGTCAGGTTTTTCTGCAGATGAAGTGATGGCGATTGGTGATCATGAAAATGATCTGGCGATGATTGCTTACGCCGGCTGCGGGGTAGCGATGGGCAATGCTATTGATTCAGTAAAACAGCAGGCCCGCTATCAGACGTCGTCGAATGCTGAAGATGGTGTTGCCCGTGCGATTGAACAGTGGGCATTATCTGACTGAACCCTGTACACAGGCCGTATCTGCGGCCTGTCATCGGTTCTTTTTCCCCCCTGGTTTAGAAACACTCAGCCGGTAAATCTTCCCCGCCATTTTTCCCGACCAGTATTACCCATAAGTTAAATAGTCTTTAGCAGAAGACGGCGGTACCTGTTAATGAAACGGTATTTACCGCATCATTTGTTAACAAGCTAATAATAACCATTGTTATCATTATCCCGTCAAAACAAATGACATTTTTTAAACATTTATCAGGTATCCGTTATGAAAACCATTACTACGCTTGTTGCTGCCGCAGCATTATCTGTCCTGTCGTTCGGGGCTTTTGCTATTCCTGTATCAGCCAGTGGCAGTACTCTGGACAGTACTGAAGCGAATATTGCTGCGCAGGCGAAAGCGGCAGGAGCCTCTTCTTACATCATTACCAGTGCCCGTCAGGCGAATGGTGTCTATATGACGGCGGAACTGAATAAATAAGCGGTATCTTACCGATGCCGATTGGCCGGTCACTGAAAGTAATCGCAAAAATAACCGATTAAATGTGATGTAGATCGCACTTTCAGTTAATAGACTAATAATAACAATAGTTACTATATGCACTATCAGAACGACAGCTGTTCTGCGTAACAACCATAAAGAAGGATTTTGACCATGAAAACTATGACTGCATTATTTACTGCTGCGATGTTATCTGCCCTGTCATTTGGTGTGTTTGCTGAATCAGTGTCTGCCACCGGCAGTACCCTGGACAGTGCTGAAGCCCATATTGCAGCGCAGGCAAAAGCCGCGGGAGCCTCGTCTTACTCTATCACCAGCGCCCGTGATGATAATGGCGTCTACATGACTGCTGAACTGAATAAATAACCGTCCTGTCTTGCTGGCGCTGTATTTCCTGACCGGTAACCTCCTCAGAAAATAAAACAGATCTGCCGCGATAAGACGCGCGCCACGGGTTAACCCGGGACAATGTGTACCCTGCGTAACAAACCATAAACAAGGATTTTGACCATGAAAACGATGACTGCATTAGTTGCTGCTGCGATATTATCTGCCCTGTCATTTGGTGCGTTTGCCGAATCAGTGTCTGCCTCGGGCAGTACCCTGGACAGTGCTGAAGCCCATATTGCAGCGCAGGCAAAAGCTGCGGGTGCCTCCTCTTACTCTATCACCAGCGCCCGTGATGATAATGGCGTCTATATGACAGCCGAGTTAAATAAATAACCGCATTTGTTATTGAGTTCATTACCGGAAAGCTGCCTCAGGGCAGCTTTTGTTGTTTATCTGTCCCGCTTATGCTGGCACTGTCGGGCAGAATATTGCATATTCCCTTACCCCCAAGACTCATGCGGAACAGGCCATGCCGGACAGACAACTGACTTTTGAATCCCGTCATCATCAACTGACAAATGCTCAGATATGGACACCCGACAGCCAGTGGCTGGTGTTTGATGTGCGCCCGCCGGATGCAACCTTTAACAGCCAGACGGTGGAACGTGTAAATATAACGACCGGGGTCAGGGAAGTGATCTATCGGGCCTCACAAGGTGCCTGTGTCGGGGTAGTCAGTTGCAGCCCGCAATTACCGGAACGTTATGTCTGTATTCACGGGCCGGAAAATCCTGATCAGAGCTGGTATTACGATTTTCACCACCGTCGCGGGGTGATTATTAGTGATGGTCAGGCCGTGACCCTTGATGGCTGTGATATTACACCGCCTTATACGGCGGGTGCGTTACGTGGTGGCAGTCACGTGCATATGTTTGATGCAGACGGTGAGTTTCTCAGCTTTACCTATAATGACCATGTGATGCATCAACGTTCCACGGCTGAAGATTTACGGAATGTCGGAGTCGCGGTTCCCCTGCATCCGGTGATCGTCAGCAGGCAGCACCCGCGCGGACACGATGGCAGCCACTTTTGCGTCATTGTCAGCCAGACCACCCCGTTTCCTGATCCCGGCAGTGATCAGATTAATCGCGCCTATGAAGAAGGCTGGGTCGGGCATAAGGGCTACCGGAAAGCCAGCGGTGAATGGCAGCGCAGAGCGCTGGTCTTTATCGGGGATACACTGTCGACTGAAGGAAAGAAGGTCCCGGAGATTTTTATTGTCGATTTACCTGACGACCCGGCCGATTTTGCGGTGGCCGGTGAATACCCGTTACAGGGGACCGGGAGCTGGTTACCCGCCCCTCCTGCCGGCGTTACGCAACGCAGGCTGACCTATAGCCGGGGAATTGCACTACAGCCGCGCCACTGGCTGCGAACCTCGCCTGACGGCAGTATGGTGACATTTCTGATGGCAGACACCCGGGGTATCATTCAGTTATGGGGTGTCTCTCCTGCGGGTGGCAGCCCGCAACAGATTACGGATTTACCCCACAGTATCAGCTCGGTGGTTAACTGGCATCCGCAGGTCCGGCGGGTCGCTTTTATCTGCGATAACAGTGTGATGATTTGTGATCCTGACTCCGGAGATTGCCGGCGGGTGACTCAACGTACCACAACAGCACCCTGTGGCGATGCTGTGGTTTGGTCTCCGGATGGTGAAAAAATCGCCTTTATGCGGGATATTAACGGTTGGCGGCAGCTGTTTATTGTGGACGGTTTTGTATTGTAGCAGTGCTGCTGGCGGGCAGTGATTCACGGGTTTTCGCCAGACGTTCACTTTCTGCCACCCTGGCCCGCAGTGATGTACCGCTTTTACCTGTGTCTTCGCGAAAGTAATCCCACGGCAGTAACAGGGTATCCATTACGGCTGAAAAGGGGTAATCAACGACTGCCAGCGTTTTAATTGGCCAGCGGGTATTATCATCTTTAAGGATTTCGGTATTTGCCCGGGTCCCCGGATAATATCCCTGGTCAGCCCCGGTATGTGACATCACACTGGAACAGCCAGTGGACGAAAACGCACACCAGACAATTACGCCTGCTGCCGGAATCCTGTTTCTGGTTTTCATCATCATCATCCCTTTTCATTCCCGCAGCCTGATATTTCAGACAGAGTTAATCGTTGCAGATAAGCGCGCATATTGCGGTCAAGGTTCCCTGAGTGTAAGTCAATTCGTGGTCACTGGCTCAAAAAAACATCTTTTTGCTTGAAAAAAATGCGATCGACCCCACTATATGAGTAAGGCTCCGGATTTCGCCATCAGGGTTATCCGGAGGTTATCAGCCTGTCCCTCAGGGAAGGTGAACAATACTTGCTGACATTCAGGAGTCTGTTATGCGTAATTTTGACTTATCCCCGTTATATCGTTCTGCTATTGGTTTTGACCGTTTATTTAATCTGCTGGAATCTAATCCGAACCAGTCTAATGGCGGATATCCTCCGTACAATGTCGAACTGGTAGATGATACCCACTACCGGATCACTATTGCCGTTGCCGGCTTTTCGCAGAAAGAACTGGATATTACGTTTCACGATAATATGCTGATGGTCCGTGGCTCTCACCCCACAGAACAGAGTGAGAAAAAATACCTGTATCAGGGGATCGCTGAGCGTAACTTCGAGCGTAAGTTCCAGCTGGCTGATCATATCCTGGTGCGTGATGCACGGCTGGAGAATGGTTTACTGAGCATCGACCTGGAACGTATTACTCCGGAAGAAGCCAAACCCCGCCGCATCGAAATCAGTCACTCAGCGGTTTAATGGTTGCTGAGTATGCTCTGATTAAGCGCCGCAGAAATGCGGCGTTTTTTTATCTGTTATTCGTTAGGTTCCCGGTGAGTCGTTGCTGTAGCTTTCCGGCAAAGGTATTGACCAGCAGCCCGGCGATAATCACCATAATGCCGGAGATCTGTGCAGGACTCATAGATTCGTGTAACAGTAAGGCTGCACTGAATATCCCTGCGACCGGGACCAGTAAAGCCATGGGGGCCACCCGTGAGGTTTCATAACGGGCCAGTAAGCTGCCCCATAATCCATAGCCTATAATCGTCGACAGTAGTGACAGATAGATGACCGCGAATACACCCGTAAAAGAAAAATGTGTCAGGCTGTACTGGATGGTGTCGATACCGTCGAACCACCAGCTACAGAGCATAAACGGCAGTAACGGAATAAACGCACTCCATACCACCAGTGACATGGCGGGCACCGGATAATGGCGCATAATGACTTTGTTGGTGATATTTCCCAGTCCCCAGCAGACCGCTGCCGCCAGAGTGAACAGCAATGCGATGAGTGGCATACCGACAGTGCCTGTTCCTGTCAGACTGTGCTCTGCCAGAAAAATCATTCCGCAGACAGCAATCAGTAAGCCCGCAATGTTATACCAGCGCAGTGATTCCCTGAGAAACAGGGCCCCGAATAACAGCGTAAAGAATACCTGCGCCTGAAGGATCAGCGACGCGAGCCCGGCGGGCATCCCGAGCTTAATCGACAGAAACAGAAAAGCGAACTGACCGAAACTGATGGTCAGTCCATAGGCCAGCAGCCATTTGAAAGGCACTGCCGGCCGGCGAATAAACAGGCAGGCAGGAAAGGCCACCAGCGCAAAGCGCAGGCTGGCGAGCAGAAAGGGCGGAATATCGTCCAGGCCGACTTTGATAACAACGAAATTCACACCCCAGATAATCACCACGCAGAGTGCCAGGATAAAATCTTTAGAACGCATAAGTAAACCTGTGGAATCAGAAGGTTAACTAACCTGCTAATGAATATAATTTATCCAGCTCTTCAGCAAGAATAATGACTGCCCGTTCGATTTCTGCATTATCAGGCACATAATTCATTCGCATGCACTGATGGGTATGGGCCCATTCGTCCTGCAATCCGGGGAAAAAGAAATGCCCCGGCACCATCAGTACACCGCGCGCTTTCAGGCGATGGTAGAGTGTTTCGGTGGTGACCGGCAGCTCATGGAACCACAGCCAGAGGAAAATAGCGCCTTCCGGTTTATGGATCAGACAGCGTTCTTCCGGAATGTGGCGGCGGATCAGTGCGATAGTTTCTGCGACCTTATGACGGTAATAGGGTTTGATCACCTGCTCTGATAATTCCAGTAAATCATTACGACAGATCATCTGGTGGGCAATCGCAGGTCCGACACTGCCCGGGGCCAGGCTGATAATACCGTTCATATTCCCCAGAGCCGTGATTGTCTGCTGGCTGGCGATAATGATCCCGCACCTTGCGCCGGGCAGCCCCAGTTTTGACAGGCTCATACACAGGATAATGTTCTGATTCCACACGGCATTGACGTCGGTAAAAATGATACCCGGAAAAGGCAGCCCATAGGCATTATCGATCAATAGCGGAATATTATGCTGTTGTGCCAGCTTATCCAGTTCCAGCACCTCTGCATCGGTAATCACATTACCTGTCGGGTTGGTGGGTCGTGAGACACAGATCAGACCAATATTGTCATCGACAGTAAGGTTGTCCATATCGATATGATATTTGAACTGCCCTTCCGGTAGATGGCGGATGGCCGGCCTGGCGGCGATAAACAGATCTTCTTCCAGACCCGCATCGGCATAGCCCAGGTATTCCGGGGTCAGAGGGAACAGGACTTTACGTGTTGTTCCGTCAGCCTGTTTACCGGCAAACAGATTGAACAGATAAAAAAAAGCGCTCTGACTGCCATTAGTCAGTGCAATATTTTTGGCAGAAATATCCCAGCCCTGACGTTGCCTGAGTGTTGCTGCCAGACTTTCCAGTAACTTGTCTTTGCCGCGCGGGCCATCATAGTTACACAGCGCTTCTGTCAGTGTGCCACTCTGGTGCATCTCTTCCAGTAATTGCTGAAAATATTCATCCATCTGCGGAATTTTTGCAGGGTTACCGCCGCCGAGCATCACGGTACCCGGGGTACGTAAACCCGCCCCCATATCTTCCATTAAACGGGAAATACCGGTCTGACGGGTAAATTTGTTACCGAACTGAGAAAAGTGCATAGAGGACAATAGTTGGTTAATCGGTGGTAATCTCACCATAGCGCCCGCCATTGGCGGGCGCAATGATTATATTGATGTTTTCTCCGTATTCCGCGGAAAACTAGGCCGGATTAACCGCCTGAGGATTTACACAGTTTTTTTCCAGCTTACCGTCCAGCGCCGCAATCAGATTTTCCACGGCATCACGTTTCATCCCGTAACGTGTTTCATGGGTCGCCGAACCGACATGTGGCAGCGTAACCACATTCGGTAAACTCAGCAGTTCTGCATTTGCCGGAACAGGTTCCTGTTCAAAGACATCCAGCCCTGCGGCATAGAGGGTGTGGTTTTTCAGTGCCCGGGTGAGGGCCTGCTCATCAACGACAGGCCCCCGGCCGGCATTGATCAATATCGCGCTGGGTTTCATACGGGACAGTTGTTCTTCGCCGATTAAATGCCGGGTTTGTTCAGTCAGCGGCAGAATAACACACACAAAATCACTCTGTTCAAGCAGCTGATTAATATCACAATATTTTGCAGAAAACCGTGATTCTGCCTGCGGGTGGTGTTTACGTGCGTTATACAGGATATTCATACCAAAGCCGTAATGAGCACGTTGTGCGACGGCCATCCCGATACGGCCCATGCCAACAATACCCAGAGTTTTATGGTGCACATCAATACTAAAGTGTTCAGGGCCAATACTTTTTTTCCATTCGCCGGCTTTGACCCAGCTATCCAACTCGGTCACCCGGCGTGCACTGGCGAGGATCAGTGCGAACACCGTGTCAGCGACGGTTTCGGTCAATACGGTAGGGGTATGCATTAATGCAATCCGGCGCGCATCCAGTGCATCAAGATCAAACAGATCGTAACCGACAGAAATTGTTGAACAGGCGCGCAATGCCGGCATCTGCTCCAGTAAGGCCTGATCGACTTTACTGCCGGAACCCAGCAGGCCCACAGCCTCAGAAAATGCAGCTGCATGACTGGCAATGGTGTGGCTGTCCAGATTGCTGACTTCGGTGACCTGGTAACGGGCTTCCAGCTGACTGCGCAAATCAGCGGGTAATGGTTCATAAAGTATTACGGAAGGTTTCATTCAGTCTCTCTTTATCATTACTGGTTGAGTTATACCGCGGGTCCCGTACCGACATTATCGGTGGTTCCGGAAAACAGAGGAGTAATCAGCCGGGAATATTCAGCGGACGGTGCACCGATCAGTCTTGCCGGAGCAAACTGACATAGCGACGGGTGACCGCAGTTAAGTCGCCGCCTGATAATGGAAATTCGATGCCTCGCGGTACGCGGGCGGGCAGGGCAGCCAGTAACTCGCGCCACTGGCTGTCATGCTCATCGGGCGGAACGGCCTGAAAGCCCGAAGGGTGCGGAATGGCGACTTTGACATGAATATAACTGACATAGGGGGCTAACCGGCTGGCGGCTTGTTCGGGAGATTCCCCGATCCATCGCCAGTTGCCTGTGTCGAATGTCATGCCCTGCAGTTTTTCAATACCATTGAAAGCGAAGAAAAAATCTTCCATCGGTGCGATTTTTCCGCCAGCCGTCTGATCATTCTCAATAACAATCGGGACCGGACAGGCTTCAATTGCCGCTGTCAGTTGTTGTCGGGTGACATCTCCGGCAGGGTACCCGAGGGATAATTTCAGTACCCCGGCATTGAGTATTGCGGCTTCCTCAAAGTAGGTCTGCAGGCCGGGGTTGATTACTCCGGGTGCGGTGAACAATGTATCCGGTACTGAATAGAAGGCGGTTAGCCGGTGACGGGCGATATCGGCCGCCAGAGCAGGCAGCCTGCTGAGTTCATCGTCAGAAAATAGCTCACGGCGGATTTCGACACCGTCAGCTCCGGCTTGCTCAATAACCGGAAGAAAAGCCCGCTGGCCTCCGGCAGCCAGTACTTCCTGTTTACCGTATGCTCCGGTAACGACAATAATCTCAGCTCCCATGTTCTGCCCCTTATGCTTTATCAGTCATGCATTAAGAATTTCTCACTTATACGCTATTTCTATCCGAATGGTATCGGTTCCACCAGGCGGAAAACAAAATATTAGATGTATATCTCAAAACTGACTGATTATTACTGCAGCAGTGTATTTCAGAGTGGCTGACTGGAGCCGCGTACCACCAGTTCACCACTAAAAAATTGTTCTGTTTTTTCAGCGTCCGGATGTTTAATCCGGTGAATGACGCTTTGCAGTGCCCTGTAACCAATCTGGTGGGTTGGCTGTTTCAGGGTGGTAATACCGCTCCCGACCAGTGAAGACCAGTTCATTTCATCGAACCCGACCAGCCCGGCATCGGTACCGGTGACAACCGCTTGCGCCTGCAACGCTTTCACCACCTGTAATGTCAGCGGCCCGTTAGCGGAGATAATGGCACAGCGCTGATGGCGGTGACGGTGCAGGAAATCTTTCAGACAAAGACTCAGCTCCGATGTCTGATGCAGGGCAATCTCCGCATTTTCACCCTCGACATCGGGACAGGCAGCGATTGTCTGCCGGAAAGTCTCAAGTCTTTCACGGCGGGTATTGACGCTGCCAATGGGTTCACTGATAAACAACAGAGCCGTGTATCCATTATCAGCCAGATGACGGGTCACTTTTTCTGACGCTTCATGGTTATCGAGGCCGATAACATCACAATCGAAATCAGCAATTTTCCGATCAATCAGGGTCATCGGCAGGCGCGATTGTTGTAACCTGCCGAGTTCTTCTTCCCGCATGCCGACAGCATTAACGATAATTCCTTCCACCTGATAGCTGCTCAGCAACTGGATATAGTATTGCTCCAGGGCAAGTTCGTTATTGGTATTACACATCAGCAGGGTAAAGCCATAGTCTCTGCAGGCGGCTTCAATGCCGCACATTATCTCAACTGAATAGGCATTGGTGATATCCGCAATAATCAGACCAATCAGTCGTGTCCGGCCGCGTTTCAGGCTGCGAGCCATCTGGCTTGGCCGGTAATCGAGGGCGGCAATTGCCTGCGCGATGCGTTCTTTTAACGCGGGAGATAATATATCCAGCTCACCATTAAGGTAGCGGGAAACACTGGTTTTACCTGTGCCCGCGGCTCTGGCGACGTCGCTGATTGTGGCTCTTGCTGGCCTGCTGGTCATTCCGTCTGTCTCCTGTTAAACCCGCAGGAAAGCGGATCCTTTGGGTTAATTATGCCTGTCTGTAAGGAGAGATTCGACCCTGCAGTACGTTCATCGGGTTATTTACCGGCATTCACTGACCGGAGGGGAGGTTATCCTGGTGGCAAAAACAGTCCGTCTGGTGATCGATAATCATACCTGTCGCCTGCATAAATGCATGGCAGATGGTCGGTCCGATAAAGGTAAACCCCCGCTTTTTCAGAGCCGCGGACAGGCGGGTTGCCTGAGGGCTGGTGGTCGGTGCGTCACGATAGCAGGCATAGCGGCTCACCTGTGGCTGATGATTGACGAATCCCCATAAAAAATCACTGAATGGCTCACCGGCCGACTCCATCGCCAGCATCGCCCTGGCATTGGTAAGCAGTGACGTTATTTTCCCCCGGTGACGAATTATTGAGGGATCGCGCAAGCGTTGTTCAATATCGTCATCAGTCATGCCGGCTATTTTACGGGCCGAAAACTGGTGGAATAATCGCCGGTAGGCCTCGCGCTTACGCAGTACGGTTATCCACGACAGACCGGCCTGCTGACCTTCGAGGCACAGCATTTCAAATAAGCGCTGCGGATCTTTAACGGGGACGCCCCATTCATGGTCATGGTAGGCAATATAAAGCGGGTCATCACTGACCCAGCCACAACGTGTAATCACCATTCTTCTCTCCTGCCAGTGAGTGCCGGGCCTGCCCGTTACCGCCAGACAGTGTCTTTCTGGCCGTCATATTGATCTCATGTTTTTGCGATCCGCGACGACAAACTTGATACACTATCTGCCGGTGGTTCGGTGGTGTCATTCATACCCTGAACAGAAAATTCTATAACATCAGGTTCTGCTATGCCGGTTAAAATTTTAGCCTCATCAATCATCGGGCTGGATGAATTCAGCCAGGATCCCGTTTCTGCACTGCAAAGCGCCGGGCAGGGAACGCTTGCGGTATTTAACCAGAATGCCCCGGTGATGTATGCGCTGACCGCTGAGCGGCTGGCAGAACTGTTAGCTGCGGAAACTGCGCTGCAACGACCGGCGGATATCGTGCTGGATGAACAGTTCTTTGACCCGCAAGCGGCATCGCCCGCCGCCTTACGTATTCCGGCCGGTAAGTTTCCGATGTTTGCCGGCTGGCAGCCTGATAAAGATTTTCAGCGTCAGGCAGCACTGTGGGGAATAGCCCTGAGTGAACCAGTTACCGATGAAGAGCTGGCCTCATTTGTCGCTTACTGGCAGGCTGAAGGACGGGTGTTTCATCATGTCCAGTGGCAGCAGAAACTGGCCCGCTCTCTGCAGACAGGCAGAGTGACTAAATACAGCCAGGGACGCCGTGACCTGACCGGGGTAGCAGAACCGGACCGTCAGACACCTAATGGCTTCAGGGGGGAATAATGAAAACACCGGAAAATCTTTTCAGTCGTTTACAAAGATTAATGCCTGCCGGGATCCAGCCTAAATTTACCAGTGGCGAGGAGTTACTGGCGTGGAATAAGCAGCAAGGCTTGCTGCGCTCGCAGGCAATTGTGCGTGAAAATCGTGCGATGAAAATGCAGCGTATTATGGGGCGTTCCGGGATCAGAGAGCTGCATATTAACTGCTCATTTGATAATTATCGTGTGGAATGTGAAGCACAGGGTAAGGCCCTGGCCATGGCGAGACAGTACGCCGCTGAATTTGAACACAGTATTGCCAGTTTTGTGTTTTCCGGTCGTCCCGGTACCGGCAAAAATCACCTGGCAGCGGCAATAGGTAACGATCTTATTTTACGGGGTAAGAGTGTACTGATTGTGACAGTCGCTGATCTTATGTCCAATATGAAAGGCACCTTTAGCGGCGACAGCGACCTGACCGAAGAAGGGCTGATCCATGATCTGAGTAGTGTGGATTTGCTGGTGATTGATGAAATCGGTATGCAGACAGAATCGCGCTATGAAAAGGTTATTATTAACCAGATAGTTGATCGTCGTTCTTCTTCTAAACGGCCGACCGGTATGCTTTCTAACCTCAATCACGATGGGATGAACGCATTACTGGGTGAACGTGTGATGGATCGTATGCGGCTGGGGAACAGTATGTGGGTGCGTTTTGACTGGGATAGCTACCGTGATCGGGTGCGGGGTGATGAGTACTAAGCCGTGGCCGGGAGTCAGTGCTCCGTCACCGACTGATGTAAACATTGCAGGGTTGTCAGGGTAAAATCGGAGAAATTTTTGCAGTGTCGCAGTAATAATGCAGATTTCCGGCACATCAGAGCGACAAACAGTTCATAGAGCGCCATGATTTCTGCATATTCGGTTTTACTGATCGCCAGCAAAAAAATGACATAGGCCCGTTCTTCTCCCCAGGGCACACCGTCTGGTGCCAGCAAAGTATAAACCACGGTTTTTTTGGCTTGCAGCCCGATGGCGTGAGGCAGGGCAATACCTTCACCCAGCAGCGTACTGACAATTTGCTCACGTTCGCTCACCGAAGCATAAAAGTGTTCATCAACAATATCTTCCTGCTGTAACTGATCACATACTCTGCGGAACAGTTCTGCACGGGTCAGCCGCTGGCTGAGGATCATAAAATGACGGGCATCAAAAAAACGTTCCAGCATCCGTGGCCAGGTACGATCTGTAAATACCTGACGACCAATCATCTCCCACTGATATTCACTCGGGAAGGGTGACATTACGACGACCGGTTTATTTTTGGTACTGAGACGTACGGTGGAGATAACAAAGTCTTCTTCAATGACAGACTGCTGTTGATACTCTCGCAGGGTAACCGTCTTTTTGATCATAATCTGCGGGTAGCGACGCAGCAGCAGAGCTTCGATGACCCTGATAGTTGATTGACCGGTATTACAGACCACCAGGACTTGCGGCTGATATTGTTTACCCGACGGAGACAGTCTTTCCAGACCGACCCCGATATGCAGAACCAGAAATCCGATTTCATTTTCACTGATCGGGTAATGCATTTTCCCGGCACATTCAGAGACCGCAGCCAGGGTCATATCATAGGCCATCGGGTAATACTGTTTGATATTGCTGAGTAAGGGATTCGGGATGGTAATTTGGTAACGTACGCGGGTCAGCATAGTGCGGATATGGGCGAGAAGATCACTGCATAACTGTGTATCGTGACACAGGTCAAAATTATAATGCCGGCCGATATAACTCAGAATAGCATTCATCAGCCGGAGGCTTTCATCAGGAAACCAGAGGCTGACTGTGTCTTCTCCGTGACGACGGGCGGCAATGTTGATACCGAGACAGGTCTCCTCGGCTTCCGGGACCTCTGACCCGCCGGGCAGTAGCTGGCGTATAATCTGCCGTGCGGCATGGCGTACCTCGGGGGCCATATCATCGGCGGTAAAATCATCAAGCCGATATCCCGCTTTCAGGCGTTGCAGCGAAATACTGCAATATAACTGCAGATAAAGGACATTATTATCGCTCATACGGATGTTATAGCGGCTGAAACTCTGGTGGAGAATATCGGGTAGTGCCGGGTTTATCTCCGGGCTGAACAGGGTGATGGCATTATCAGGCTGGATCTGCTGACAGTAAAAGTCAGTCAGACAATGACGGAGCGCCCGTTCACTGCCGAACAATTTCATGCCATACCTTGGCCTGTTTTCTATGGTCAGCCGGTAACGGTGGAATGTCTGGCGTACTTCTGCCATTTCACTTTGCAGGGTCGCGCGGCTGATAAAACATTCATCGGCCAGCTCTTCCAGCTTTACCGCCCCGCTGGCCGTGAGAAAGCGGTGCAGTAAATAATGTACCCGGGCAGCAGGAGAACGCGGGACATTATCCGGCCGGGTGCTCTGCGGCAACTGACTGAAGCGGGTTTTATCCGTAATCTGCAACTGGTAGCCCGCTCCGCGGATAAGACGGCAGCGGGCACCGTAGTCAGCCAGTGACTGGTTCAGACAGGTGATGTCCGTACGCAGTGTACGTGTGGAAACCGTGAGCCGCCTCGCCAGTTCATCCGGCGGCAGTACTTCGTTTTGCAACTGTTCAAAGAGCAGCGCAATGCGCTGACTAGGGAATTTCACGGTTTCCTTTCTCCGGAGGTTATCAGCCTAATTGCTGCATTGTCATCTCAAGCAGCTTACCCACATCCTGCGGGCGCGAGTTACCTGTCTGCGGATCAATAATCGAACTGTAAATATGCGGAATAATTTTTTCGACCCCTGCATCCAGCGCTATTTTCAGGATTGCCGGATAATTTTGCAGGGTGATACCCCCTGTCGGTTCGAGCCAGAACCCCTGATCAGCACAGGCTTCGGCAACCGCTTTGTACTCATCAATCGCCTGCAGGCCGCCCATCGGGAAATATTTTACCGAACTTCCCCCCATGTCTCTGAGCAATGCAATGGCACTGGCCACGGGCACAATTGCATCCGCCGCCCGTGAACTCAGGGGACCGGTAGATATTTTTACCTGGCCCGGAATACCGGCAGGGGAGATCAGCCCATTGACAATGGTCTGCGTCTGCCCCAGTAAAGCCCTGCAGGTCGCAACACCGGTAAAAACCTGATTTACATGCTGCGGCTGAAGCCGGGCAGCAATCGCACTGACCATCGCTGATTGTTGCGGGTCTCCGCCCCCTAAACCCACTGACAGGGCATTTTCGGTGACGGCTGCATACTCGCGCATATCTGCCACAGCACTGTCGACCGACGTATACTTTTTAGATAAGACCCCAATCAGTACATAACCTTTTGCCGCCAGCCAGAGTTGCCTGGCATTTTCTTTCGAACCGGCCAGTACATTCAGGCAGACCCGATTCTGATAAAAATGAGTGGTCAGGGACATAGGATTTTTTCTCCGTTGAGGATGGTAGTAATCCGCTGGAAAATAAAAGTCAGCTGTGTGGTACTGATACTGCGTACATCCACTTCTATACTGCCTTCGCTGGCGTTATAACCGCGGCAATAGATAGCAATATCGCCTTCCTGTAATTGCTGAAGGATCTGTCCGGCCGTCTGGCCGGTCACTGTTTTATCAAACTGAATCCGCGTCTGGGCAATCTGGCGGCCTGCGGTGTCATACACCACACTGGCATCAACACCGCTAAGCGTATTAAGCTGGCGGATAAAAGGCGCCATTTTTGCTTCCATATCGGCCATGGCGGGCCTGCTGCGTTGCAGGTAACGCTCTATCGCCTTGCTGAGGCCAAGAATACTTTCCTTGCCGACCTTCATGGCACGTCCGATGCCGGATGATTGTTGCCTCACCCATCTGACGGGCTGCTGCCGGCCAGCCACCAACCCGCTGGCTGGTCCTTCAATGGCTTTCGCACCACTGTAAATCACCAGGTCAGCACCACAGTGAGAGTAATACTGCAGGTCTTCCTCGGCGGCGGCATCGACGATCAGCGGGACATGGTGTTGTCTGGCGACTGTGACCGCCTGTTCAATACTAAGATGGCTCTTCTGCACACAATGGTGGGATTTGATATATAAAATAGCCGCCGTTCGCGGAGTAATGGCCATCGCCAGCTGTGCGGGCGTGCACTGGTTAGCGTAACCGGCTTCTTTGAGTTGTCCGCCGCCCAGTGCCACCAGGGTACCTACGGGAGCGCCAAAATTCACGTTGTGCCCTTTGGCTATCACTATTTCATGGGGAACCTGTAATGGTGCCGTGTGCAGGTTTTCCAGTAACCAGGGATCATCTTTGACGATGACTCCGGCGATGGCCTGAGTGATACCGGCCGCAGCACAGGATACGACCACGGCATCTTCGGTCCCGAGTAAACCGGCAATATATCGCCCGCTATTCTCTGCCAGTGCCTGCATTTCGAAATAGTGGCTCAGACCGTCACTGACCGCCCGGATAACATCATCATCCGGGGTTGAAACACCGAGGATAGTCATACGGCCAGAGGCATTAATCACCTCTTTCAGTCCGTATTTTTCATACACTGAAGACATGGTTTTTTTTCCTTCATCAGTTATACACCAGTGCCCGCCGGTAATGGCTGCCAGCGGCCGTAGCAGATACTCGCCATCCAGGATATTGCCCTCCGCATCAGTAAACTGTTGCCGGTCCCTGCTGAGATCAAAAATAGTCAGGTCAGCATCCGCGCCTGGCGCCAGGCGGCCTTTTCCCTGTAAATTCAGCGCAAGGGCAGGATGGCAAGTTACACGGTCAAGGACTTGCGAGAGGGTCATCCCGAGATGAAGAAATGCGGGCATTACCCGCGCAAGACTCCGGACCGGGCCCTGTCGCCGGTTCTGGCAGTAAATATCGGAGCTGATGGTATCGGGCAAAATCCCCCGGCCAATCGCTGTACGCGCCACCTCAAAAACGAAACTGGCACTGCCATGCCCGACATCCAGCAGGACGCCGCGCTGCAATGCATGGCTGACAGAGGTTTTCAATCCCCCGTCGGGGGTAAGTATCTGATTGGGTTTGCCGTTAAAACAATGGGTAATAATATCGCCCTGTCGCAACTGCCGGGTAATCTCATCAAGCCCGGGCGGCGCATTTCCCAGATGAACCATCAGGGGCAAGCCGGGATTTTCCTGCTGCATCTGGCGGGCGATTAATAAGGGCGTTATGCCATTATCTCCGACGACACTGCTGCTCATCCGGGCTTTCAGGCCCACAATAAACGCCGGATAATCCTGTATTGCCCGCCGGACGGCAGTATTATCAATCAGTGACAGTGCGGAGAGTTCATCCTGTCGGGCAATACCGCAGCGGGCAATATTCAGCAGGGCATAGACACAGGTACGGACCGTTCGGGTTAACTGATAGAAATCGCCGATGTTATCGGCACCGGTACTGCCGGCATCAATAATGGTGGTGACCCCTTGTTCCACACCGACCTTATCCGGTTCATCATGATAAACCGGTGATGGCGGGTAACAATGCACATGGCAATCTATCCAGCCGGCACTGACCAGGTAACGGCCATTCAGCGGGTATTCCCTGAGAGCATTACCGGGAAACTGCCCGAGTGCCGCAATCCTGCCCTCTTGTACCGCGATATCTGCCAGTTTCCCGTCACCGAGACGCGCACCGCGAATGATAAAATCAAACATCAGAACTCCTTATCCGTCAGACAATCATTCTGCCTCCGTCATGATCATCCGTCGGGAAGCAGAGCCGCCGCACTCACAGAGAGACAGGGAAAAGGGTACCCAGTAACATTGCACCGAGAATAGCACCGCCGGTAATCGGCTTATCCCACAGATAAAACAGCAGTGCACCGGCCAGTGACCCGAGGCCAATCGGTATGGACGTTGCCATGGCTGACAGAATAATCAGTGGCCCGAGAAAACGGCCTGATGCGTTACCGGCCCCCATCATGACGTCAGCACCGTAGGTTGAATGGCTGTTATTAATCGTGAATTTCCTTGCCAGGATAATAATGTAGCCAATCGCCAGCCCGAGCAGAAAACCGGTGACCAGAGATAACAGAAAGCTGGTCACCGGTAAGGTGATCCCTGCGGCCAGCAGCAGAGCCGGTACCCCCAGGCCGATACCGGTCTGGATTGCGCCACCGATATCCAGGATACCGACCAGTGAACCTTCGATTATCCTGGCGAACAGGAAACTGGCACCGAATGCGGCGACAGCGCCATAGACACCGGTTTCTATCCCGGAACGCAGCATTGAAACAAAGGCCACCTCATTAAATGCCCCGATACCATAGACGTAGTACATATGGGTTCCGGCGAAGACACCGGCAGAGAGCAGGCCGACAAACAGAGGAAACGCGCGGTCGGCGTACCAGAAGTTGTCTTGTGACGATTCCATGGTGATAAGTCTCCTATTTACCGTTCAGCAGGTTATGCAGAGCTCCCAGCCAGCCAGGAACATCCAGCCGGAAGGATTGCAACATCTGGATATCGAATCCGCGGAAGAAAGCGCTCATGGCAAACAGGACGATAACGGCGGCCATCATAATATTAGTGATCCTGTTCCAGCCACTTTCCTCCACACCCTTACCAATCAGGATCCCCAGTACGACACCGGGAACAGCATTCCCCATGATCAGCTGGGATAACCCGCCAAAAACCGTGGCCCAGAGGCCAGACTTTTTACCGGCATCGATCGCTGCCAGCCAGAAGATCACCGGCATAACCGTGTTAACCAGCAGGTTGGCCGCCGGGACCAGTACTTTCACCGCCGTAACCTGCAGCGCCGCCGGCACCGCCGAAGCCGTCGAATTGAGAAATGTCACCACCAGCATCCCGATCAGGGTGCAGGCAAGGGTCATTTTTTTCGGATCGTGCAGGGTTTTCGCGACATTACGGTTGCTGATTAGCAGAACGGCAGCTCCCCAGTTGGGGATAATACGATGGTCAACATCCTGGGTGAATGCACCCGCAGCGACCGAGGATGCCCAGGCATTAAAGAAAAACCCCAGTCCGAAGGAGAAATGAGAAGCAGGATCACCGGCACAGGAATTAAGCTCACCTAACGTTCTGAATGCTCCCATACCTTGTGTCGCCGGCGCATGAAACATACGCGCTGCCCCGGCACCGACCCCCGCGCCCACCAGACCGCCAATAATCAGTGATTTAAATAAAATGAGTAAAAACATAGTGCTTTCCTCGTCGCAGAGCTACTGCAGGGTGAAATTGATACTTTCCGTATCAACGGCAGAAACACTGGCGGTAATTTCCAGCTCAATACTGTAGCGGTAACGTTTTCTCGCCAGGAAAAAGAACAAAAATCGCTCACGCTTACACTGATAATTGGCCTGAATCACTTTCACTTCCCGGGGTTCAATGCGCAGTAACACTTTACGTGTCGATAACAATACCGTCCTCTGTACCTGGCCGAGGGCATCAGTAAAGGCATTGACTTTGCTGATACCGTTTCCCCTGACCCTGACGGTGGTGACAAATTGTTCCTTCATCGGCTATCCACCGTATTTTTTTATCCAGGCCTGCACCAGCCGCTCTCCGAGTACTTCCTGATCCATAAAACCGAAGCCCAGCACTTTGTTTCCCTCGTTAATCGCCGTGACACCCTCGTCAACCGAACGCATGCCATACTTTGCCGGATACCCATATGTTGTCCGGGCGGTAATCGCTCCTGCGCCGCCGCTGCCGCAAAAGGAGAGGCCGAATGATGCACCCTGCGCATGCATGGTTTCGCCCAGCTTCATATCTGCCGCAACGCCGGCAATCACGATGGCGGTACCTCCCGCTTTTTCTACCCCGGCCGCGACTTTCTGACCTTTGCCCAGACGGTCTCCAATCACTACGATCACCTTTGACATATTTTCTTCCTTATTGAGGGGGGGGATAACGCGCCTGTACTGTTTTTCAGGCGTGGCTGCAGGCGACAAAACCTCAGGGGGATTCTCTGGCCACTTCGAAATGAACCGATAATAGCCATGCTTCTTCCTGCGGCAGATTACCGAACAGGCTGACGATGCTGGTGGCCAGTGCCATTGACGCCGGGGAGATTTCATCAAATAGCTCCCTGTCGACCACTGGCAAGGCTTCGCCGGTTCGTGAGCGCAGAGCCATGGCCTGAACGTGTGATTGCAACATCTGTTGCTGTACCGCGGTGGGATGGATACCTGAGGCGGTAAACAGGCAGTGAATCTGTGACATTATCTGGTCGGCAAGTCCCTGAATGGCGAGTTGCTGATCTGTCATTGCTGCTGCCTGCTCCATAGTGACTCCTTTTGCCTGCTGTTTCGCGAAGAACACTGAATCCCTGTTTACGGAATCAATACAGTAGCCTGTGGCAGCGGGGCTGTGTAGCCGGCAGTTTTTCCTGCTGGCTGTGGAAAAAGTCGCGGTGAAGATGATCAGTCGCACAAAAAAACAGCGCATACACCAACGGATTATCTAATTCTGTTATGGCGGCAGAATGCTCCTGACGCAGCAGCCACGTGTGTATAACGGATGCGGACTTTCCTGTGACAGATTCTGATGTCATTATCGGAACCGTCGCCTTATACAGCGTATTATCTATTCAGACAGGAGCCGGTTATGCCGCATATTGAAATACAGTCTTTTCCACGTGAGTTAACTGATGAGCAAAAAACAGCCCTGGCCGGGGCCATGACCGCAGTGTTACAGGAACATCTGAACAGCAGTGATTCAGCGGTCAGTATTGCACTGAAATATGTGCCGCAGGAAAACTGGAAATCCACGGTCTGGGATACGCAAATTGCGCCACAGATGGATCAACTGATAAAGAAACCCGGCTATCAGCTATAAAATAACCGCATAACAGCCATCCGCGTAGCCGGCGGTACGGATTATTCATATCCGGCAATAGCTTTGCCGGATATATTATTTTTCCTTAACCGGTAATTCTGTCATGCTGTGGACACATTTTCTGCTGAAAACAACACACTGATAAGGGGACAGTCATGCGGGTAGTGACTTTAGCCGGAAGTCCGCGTTTTCCTTCGCGCTCTGCGGCATTACTGACACGTAGCCAGAAAATACTTGAATCCCGGGGGGTCGAAGTCCTGCCGTGGAATATTCAGCATTTTGAGCCCGCGGATTTAATTCAGGCCCGGTTTGATGCACCTGCAATCTCTCTGTTTAAAGAAGACCTTGCCAGTGCGCAGGGACTGATTATTGCAACGCCGGTATATAAAGCGTCTTACTCCGGAGCATTAAAAACCGTACTGGATCTGTTACCTGAACGGGCACTGGAAAATAAAGTAGTATTACCGGTGGCGACTGCCGGCAGTCATGCGCATATGCTGGCAATCGATTATGCACTTAAACCGGTGCTGGGTGCCCTGAAAGCCAGGGATATTCTGCATGGGGTTTTTGCCAACGATTCGCAAATCATCCCTGGAGAAAGGGATGTACAGATTGATGATGTGATCCTCACACGGCTCAATGATGAACTGGACGCGTTTCTCAATGCGCTGAACCGTTTGCACAGGGTGTCTGCTGAGCTTGTTGCCTGACCGATACGCGACGGTCGTTTCGGCCGTCCGTGTCTGTCACCCGTCTCATTGTGCGGTAGTTGTACTCTGCTGAACGGCGCGGTTCCGCGAAAAAATGGCGTTTTTGCTATTCCGTACTGGCGTATTGAATAAAATCCTATAACAATATGCTGTATACTTTACATCCGGGCACTGACCCTGATGACGCTTTTTCGCTGTTGCTACGTTTTGGAAATCTGAGTATGTCTGACGCTATCGAAAGAAAACCACTTCCTCTGCCAGGTGGTCATAATAAAGTATTACTGCATTCCTGCTGTGCCCCTTGCTCCGGGGAAGTGATGGAAGCCATGCTGGCATCGGGGATTGAATACACCATTTTCTTCTATAATCCGAATATCCATCCGCTGAAAGAATACGAATTACGTAAAGAAGAAAACATTCGGTTTGCCGAGAAATTTGGTGTGCCTTTTGTGGATGCGGACTATGACCGTGACAACTGGTTTGAGCGGGCTAAAGGAATGGAGTGGTCTCCGGAACGCGGAGAACGCTGTACGATGTGTTTCGATATGCGTTTCGAGCGTACTGCATTATATGCCCACGAGCATGGTTTCCCGGTGATCACTTCGTCGCTGGGGATTTCCCGCTGGAAGGATATGAAGCAAATCAATGGTTGCGGTGTCCGTGCGGCGGAAAAATATCCGGACATGATGTACTGGGAGTTTAACTGGCGTAAAGGCGGTGGCTCCGCCCGGATGATCGATATCAGTAAGCGGGAACGTTTTTATCAGCAGGAATATTGTGGCTGTATCTACTCGTTGCGTGACACTAACCGTCACCGTGTAGCGACGGGCCGTGAACGTATTACCATCGGGGTACAGTATTACGAACCGGAGAATAAAAAATAATTTTTCCGGTCAGTGAAAAGGCGTCCCCGCGGACGCCTTTTTTTGTGCTGCTCTGTCTGCCGGCGATTAGCGGGTCAGAATTTTCTGCTCAGCTAATTCCAGAGCAAAATAACTCATAATAATATCGGCACCGGCGCGTTTTATAGCGCCCAGGCTTTCCAGAACAACGTTCTGCTCATCGATAGCACCGGCCTGAGCAGCGAATTTAATCATCGCATACTCACCACTGACCTGATACGCCGCCAGCGGTAAATCAGTACGTTCGCGAATATCACGCAATATATCCAGATAGGCACCGGCCGGTTTCACCATCAGCGCATCGGCCCCTTCAGCCTCATCAATCAGTGACTCACGGATAGCCTCGCGGCGGTTCATCGGGTTCATCTGATAGGTTTTACGATCCCCTTTCAGTGCTGTGCCGGCGGCTTCGCGGAACGGGCCGTAAAAGGCAGACGCAAATTTGGTGGAATAGGACATAATGGCCGTATCAGTAAATCCGGCAGCATCCAGCGCCTGACGGATCGCTTTTACCTGGCCATCCATCGCTGCGGAAGGGGCGATAAAATCAGCACCGGCAGAGGCTGCGGCAACCGCCTGTTTACCCAGGTTAACCAGCGTCTGATCATTATGTACCGCACCGTTGCACAGGACCCCGCAGTGCCCATGAGAGGTATATTCGCAGAAGCAGGTATCTGACATAACCACCATGTCCGGCACCGTGTCTTTGCAGATACGTGACATTCTTGAGACCAGGCCATTCTCTGCCCAGCTGTCGCTGCCGGTGTCATCCAGATGGTGAGAGATGCCAAAGGTCATCACTGAACGGATCCCTGCCCGGGCAATACGCTCTATTTCATAGGCCAGCCGCTTTTCAGGAATTCGTACCACGCCAGGCATGGCCGTGATTGGCTGATAATCATCCAGCCCTTCTTCGACAAAGATTGGCAATACCAGATCATTCAGGCTCAGAGAGGTTTCTTTGAAGAGTTCACGGACAGATGAGTTTTTACGCAGCCTTCTTGGACGCTGCACAAGAGAGAAATCGGACATACTATACCCGGCACTGATTAAAATGTGATTCCAGTCTACTCCTTTTAACCAGCAGAGACGATGTAAGCCGCAATAATTGTTACATAATATCCCTCAGCGGGGGCCCGCTGAGGGAGAGGGGATTACTCGTTAATGTCCGGATGCTGTTGTACCAGGGTTTTCCGTTTAGCTTCCAGGCGGGCAATTTCCTCGTCAATATCTTCAATTTTGTGTTCGATATTGTCGTGGTGTTCCTGCAGAATCTCTCTGGCTTCTGCCAGATCAGAAGCTGCCGGTGTTGCACCGCTTAAAGGTTTGTTGGCGGTTTCTTTCATAAAGATACCGGTCAGTAAGCCAATCACCGCGATAACCATCAGATAATAAGCCGGCATAAACAGGTTATTGGTCGCCTCCACCAGCCAGGCGGCGAGTGTCGGGGTCAGACCGGCAACCAGAATCGAAATATTAAAGGCACTGGCCAGCGCACTATAACGGATATGGGTCGGAAACATTGCCGGCAGGGTAGAAGCCATGACGCCGGTAAAGGCATTGAGGATCACTGCCAGAATCAGCAGCCCTGCAAAGATCAGTCCGAGTACATTACTGGTGATCAGCATAAACGCCGGAATCGCAAAAATCAGCAGGGCAATACTGCCGATAATTACAAACGGACGACGCCCGAAACGGTCACTGAGCATACCCATTACCGGCTGAACGAACAGCATACCAATCATTATTGCAATGATGATCAGTACCCCGTGATCTTCTGAATAATGCAGATTATGGGTCAGATAGCTGGGCATATAGGTCAGTAACATGTAATAGGTCACATTGGTCGAAATCACCAGACCGACACAGGACAACAGGCTTTTCCAGTGTTTGGTGGCAATTTCTCTGAATGAGACTTTCGGACCATCCTGTAACCCTTCACGGTCGCCTTGCTCAAGTTTATCCACATGTTGCTGAAACGCAGGCGTTTCTTCCAGGGCGTGGCGTAAATAGAGCCCGACCACCCCTAACGGTAATGCCAGGAAGAACGGCAAACGCCAGCCCCATTCCATGAATTTTTCGTCACCGACGATGGTAGAGATAAGCACCACAATCCCTGCACCGAGGACAAAGCCGATAATGGAACCAAAGTCGAGCCAGCTACCCATAAAACCGCGTTTACGGTCAGGGGAGTATTCGGCAACAAAAATAGATGCTCCGGTATATTCTCCGCCGACGGAGAACCCCTGCGCCATTTTAGCAATTAACAGCAGGATCGGTGCCCAGATACCGATGGAGGCATATGAGGGGATAAGTCCTATACAGAAAGTACTGATCGACATAATGACGATAGTGATGGACAGGATTTTCTGTCGGCCGTATTTATCGCCGAGCATACCGAAGAACAGCCCACCCAACGGGCGGATCAGGAACGGAACAGAGAAGGTGGCGAGAGCCGCAATCATCTGGATACCGGGAGATGCTGAAGGGAAAAATACTTTACCTAATGCAAAGGCAACAAATCCATAAACCCCGAAATCAAACCATTCCATGGCGTTGCCTAGCGATGCAGCAGTAATCGCCTTCCGCAACCTGGCGTCATCGATAATGGTGACGTCATCAATCCCAATGGGTTTTATACGCTTCCTACGCAATTTCATATGAATACCTGTATTTTGTTCATAAGTTATCAGCATGATCCCCGGTAATCGATGTGTAAAAATATTACCGGCGATAGTAAGCATAGATGCAAATTGTCGTTTCGGACCACCCTGATCGTACAATAAATTAACGGACTTATTATTGTAATGAACGGTTAAGTATAACCTTTTTGTATACTAAAAGATATTTTGGGTATTTTTTGGTCGTTATGGAGAAGTCAGGGGGAAATGGCAGGTATGTGTCTCACTGACAGAACAGGATTATCACGCCCTGACGAGGCGTGATAATCGTCACTGAAAATTATTTCAGTGTAATTGTTTTCACAATATTTTCGGCGGTAGTTTGTGACTGGGCCTGATTATCGGCAGGTAATGAGATTTGCAGAGTAATCAGTTTTCCGTCAACTTTGGTCATCACCACCGTTGACCAGTTTGTCTGGTTTTTGGCAGAAATAACGCTGTCCAGCTGCTGCGCCGGGTGACCACTCAGGGTAATTTCTTTATCAGAGACGACCTGCAACTGCGGGTCACGGTTGCGCTGCTGTTGTTCCAGCCGCTGACTGAGTACATCCAGTGCTTCACTGGTGTTATCACCGGTAATCACGATAATCGCCTGTTGCCCATTATTGTTTGCATAAACATGCATGTTATTGCCGGTGGTGCCGAGTTTCCCGGTCTGATCTGTCATTCCTGATGGCAGGGTGAAACTCAGTTTTCCCCCGGCCAGGGTCACGGTTTGTGCATCCTGCTGGCTGGCGGCGGCATGCTGCCCGGCAGTATCCTCTTTCTTCTGGTCACATGCAGCCAGACCGATGACCAGTAATCCGACACTGAGGTATTTAAGTAACTTGCTCATCTGAATTCCTTTTTATATTTCACATCGGGTGATCACAACGAAAATGAACGGGAAAAGCAATCCGTTGATTGTCACCAAATCTTAGCTGTTGTCACAGACCCGGTCATTCAGTGTTAACCTGAACTGACCGCGGGTTGTTGCGTCCTGCCGGACATCTTTTTCAGGATAGCATTCAGCAGCACACCATAGGCAGGCAGGAAAAAGACCAGGCAAATAAATATCTTATAACTGTAGTCCGCCAGGGCGATTTCGAACCAGTGCTGAGCCATAAACGCATCACTGCTGTGATAAAATGCGATAAAGAAAAATGCCAGTGTATCGCTGATATTTCCCAGAAACATTGCCGCAGCCGGAGCCAGCCACCAGCGGGACAGGCGGCGCAGCCGGTCGAATACGTAAATATCCAGTATCTGTCCCAGAACATAAGCCATAAAGCTGGCCAGCGCTATTCTGGCGACGACGACATTGATGTGCTGCAGTGAATCCCAGCCCTGCCAGCTGCCCTGATAAAAAAAACAGGACACAACGTAAGAAACCCCCAGAGCAGGGAGCATCACCAGCAAAATAATGCGTCTGGCCAGCGGTGCACCAAAAATGCGTACCGTCAGGTCAGTGGCGAGGAAGATAAACGGAAAACTGAATGCACCCCAGGTGGTATGAAACCCGAAAATATCGACGGGCAACTGCACCAGGTAATTACTTGAGGTAATAATCAGTAAATGAAATACAGACAAAACGACACCGGCAAACCATTGCTGGCGGGGAGTAAAGGTGATCATAGCTGGCCTTTTTAGGTTGGGGTGAGGGAACCCATATATCGGCCGGAGGGCTGCGTGAACGCAGGCAGTCTTCCGGCATTACAGTGTACAATAAACCGCTCGCATGTTACCTGCCTGGCGAGACAATGCAAGAAAAGTCTCTGTTGATCACCGCACCTCAGGCGTTTGTCTGGCTGCCGGGCGCGGGGTAGAATAACCATCCTTTATGTTTATCAGAGTACGTCATGAGTGATCTCTTCAGTAGCGCCGATCATACCCTCGATGCGCTGGGTCTGCGTTGTCCCGAACCGGTAATGATGGTGCGTAAAACCATTCGTTATATGCAGGAAGGTGAGACTTTATTAATTATTGCCGATGATCCGGCAACCACACGCGATATTCCGGGGTTTTGTCGTTTTATGGAACATACCTTGCTGGAACAGGACACCGCGCAGTTGCCTTTTCATTATCTGGTAAAAAAAGGTCTCTGAGACAACAGCACCGCAGACAAAAATTACGGTGTCTGCCTGCGGGTCTGTATCAGGAAAGCCACAGGGAACGAATAATCATAAAGTGGCCGAGGATAAATAAGGCTTCATAAATTGCTCTGTCGGCCGGGAAACGATGACGGAAAAAACTGATTAACCAGCAAAAATTCGCCAGTAACAGTAAAATGGCCCCGGCCATTAAAGACAGCGTCTGATCGGTTTGCAGGCTGACATATTGCAGGATCGCCAGCCAGCACATCACTAATACCATGGTCAGCATGGTGCATACCGGCCAGCAGAGCTCGTCCAGTTGCTTACGAATGGTCATCAGTACCAGCAGACCGGCGACCAGCAGGGCTACCGGGACAGGCCAGTAAATCGTCAGGGTTATCCCGCGGGTCAGACTGAGCGTATACAGTAAATACGACAGGAACATGGTACCGAAGGCGTAGACCAGTTGCGGACGTGACAACAGACTCAGGACCCCGCCAGCCATAGCGGCAACCAGTCCGCCAATCAGTAAATAATCCGTGACCGAGCGGACAGGGGCCTGCCATGCCCATGCCAGCATTAGCAGAAAAGTTACGGGTTTAAACAACCAGCGCTGCCAGCGCGGGCCACGGTAAGAGGCGTCAATATACAGCCATCCGGAAAACAGTACTGCAAGAAATGACCAAAGCATATGCTCTTCCTTAATCCTTTTCGAATCTGGCCGGTAACGGGCAAGAGCGGTGCTATCCGCGATACCCTTTGACTTTCGGCCACTGCCAGCGATTATTACTGTGAATGATGAAAAATACAGGAAAAATAATACAGATTTTATTTCTTCCTGCGCACTGCCCCGGAGGCCTGATGAGTAAACCACCGCTTATTTTTATTATCGTCATCGTTGCTATTATTCTGCTGGCCGGCCGGCAGTTTTTCAGACAACGCAGTGAAAATGCCCTGAATGATGCGTCACCGGTGGTTACACAACAGGCGCTGGTGGTCAGTAAACGCGACTTTACGGCTGATAACCGGCGTTCACGACAACGAGAAGTGATTGCCGGTGAAATAGTGCGTTATGAAGTGACGTTCCGCCGCGAACCGGTGGGTGATGACTTCAGCGTACAGATGTCAGAGGAGCAGTATAATCAGTGCAGGGTCGGGACAACGGGCGCCTTACGTATGCAGGGCACCCGTTTTATCGGTTTTACCGCCGGCGGCCACTGATCAGGGAGTGGCGTTCCGTTGACGGAGTCGCTCAGTGTTTAGGATAATTTTTCTTCTGCCAGGCCAGCAGTTCAAAAACGCCAAAAAAAAATATTTTCAACTGAGTCAGACCGCCGAGTGCCGGCCCGTCTTTGGGCTGGGTGGCACGCAGTAAAACCAGCTGCAGGCCGTGCATCACCACCATAAAAAACAGTGCCACATCAATAAAGTATTTCAATGGTTTCGGGGCCGGATGCACTATATTCATCAGTAAAAAAGCCCAGACAAACAGCATCAGGATACGTCCGCCGATAAGTAACATAATTATTCTCCCTGAGAGTCCGGTGCAGAGTGATGATAGAGGCGATAAGCGACCTGACCTGCCACTTTCTCACGGTGCAGTTGCCAGCTGGCAGGTACCTGCGGAGCGCCTTGTTCCACTTCACATTCAATATAGATCAAGGCATTGCTGGCCAGCCAGCCGCCGGTATCCAGTAAGGTGATTGTCTGTGCCAGCAGTCCTTTACGGAAAGGGGGATCGATAAACACAATATCGTACGGCTGACCGGGAGTCCCTAACCAGCGCAGGGTGTCTGCCTGTATTACCTGTCCGGCGCTACTGTTAAGGGTACGCAGATTCCCTGTCAGCTGACGCGCCACCTGAGGTTCCAGCTCAACTAAGGTGACATGTCCCGCATAACGTGACAATGCCTCGATACCCAGAGCACCACTTCCGGCAAAACAGTCCAGGCAACGGGCCTGTGGCAGGTCTGCCGCCAGCCAGTTGAACAGGGTTTCCCGTACCCGGTCAGTGGTTGGCCGCAGCCCGGCACTTTCCGGGACCGGAAGTTTCCGGCCTCGCCATTGTCCGCCAATAATTCGTATTTGTCCGGCACCTGCCGGTGCCCGGGAATGTTTCTTCATTTCAATCACAACTCTTCATAATTTGTTGCTTAGTTTAACGGGCAGCGGCGTGATAAGAAACGGTAAAAAAGGGTGCTGTAATGCAATGCCAGGAAAATGATAGACTATCTGACTATGCTTTCACGATCTCTGCGGGTGCCTGATCGCGGCAGGGATTTGATAAATTAACATCTATGTTCCGAATTTTTTCTGGCAGAACCTGACGCGGTTCTCTGATTCGGGCCTAAAGGAGTGTCGTTAGATAATGGCAAAAGAAAAAAAACGGGGCTTTTTCTCCTGGCTGGGTTTTGGTCGCGATGAAGATACCGCAGAACCGGAAAAACAACCCGCAGAACAAAAAGAAACCCCGGACGCTGGCCCTGCGCAGGATCCCGCATCTGATACGGAAACCCCTGCGGCCGGCAGTACAGATGTTCCTGTAGTGACAGAAGAAACCTCAGAGCTACCTGCGGCGGCAGATATGGCTGCTGAGATTACAGAGGCTGAGTCGCAACGGCCACCGGCAGTCCCTGACCAGCCGGTTGACGTTGCTTCACCGGAGACAGAACAGCCGGTGACGGCTGACGTGCCTGAACCTGTGACCCTGATACAGGAACCCGGGGTGATGTCCGGCGTTACGGCACCTGACACGGATACGGAGCAGCTACTGGCGGCGAAAGTGGCTGAACAGCAGATGCCTGTTGCGGCTCCGGTCCCGGAGCACGCCGCTCAGGACAGTAACAGCCTGTCTGAATCCTCAGCGGCTGTCGTCGAAAGCCGTCAGGAGATACCGGCAACGATCGCGACGCAAAGCGAAAACGTTCCCTCCGTGTCTCAGAATAGTCCGGAAGCGCAGGTTGTTGATGCCCCTGAATCAGCGAGAGTTACCGAGCAGGAACGTCCGACACGGGAAGGTTTTTTTGCCCGTTTAAAACGCAGCCTGGTGAAAACACGACAGAATCTTGGCTCCGGTTTTATCGGTTTATTTCGCGGTAAAAAAATCGATGATGATCTGTTTGAAGAGCTTGAAGAACAACTACTTATCGCCGATGTCGGGGTTGAAACGACCCGTAAGATTATTGGCAGTCTGACAGAACATGCCAGCCGGAAACAGTTACGGGATGCGGAGGCGCTTTATGGTCTGTTAAAAGACGAAATGTCCTCCATTCTGGATAAAGTTGAACAACCGCTGGATATTGAAGGAAAAACACCTTTTGTTATCCTGATGGTCGGTGTGAATGGTGTGGGTAAAACCACGACCATCGGTAAGCTGGCACGCCAGTTTCAGTCTCAGGGGAAATCGGTCATGCTGGCCGCCGGAGATACCTTCCGTGCCGCTGCGGTGGAACAGCTGGAAGTCTGGGGCAAACGCAACAATATTCCGGTGGTTGCCCAGCACACGGGCGCGGATTCAGCATCGGTGATTTTCGATGCAATTCAGGCGGCTAAATCCCGCGGGATTGATGTGCTGATCGCCGATACCGCAGGGCGTCTGCAGAATAAATCTCACCTGATGGAAGAACTGAAGAAAATCACCCGTGTGATGAGCAAACTGGATGACAGCGCTCCCCATGAGGTGATGCTGACCCTGGACGCCAGCACCGGGCAGAATGCGATCAGTCAGGCGAAATTATTCAATGAAGCCGTTGGCCTGAGCGGTATTACACTGACTAAACTGGATGGTACAGCTAAAGGCGGGGTGATTTTCTCCGTGGCTGACCAGTTCAATATTCCTATCCGGTACATTGGTGTCGGTGAAGGCATTGATGATTTACGGCCATTTAAGGCCGGCGATTTTATAGAGGCATTGTTTGCCCGAGAGGACTAATTTGGATGATTCGCTTTGAAGAGGTCAGTAAAGCTTATCTGGGGGGACGCCAGGCGCTTCAGGGTGTGGATTTTCATCTGCGTCAGGGAGAAATGGCGTTTCTGACAGGTCATTCGGGAGCAGGTAAAAGTACATTGCTCAAATTGATCTGCGGAATTGAACGTCCCAGTGCCGGACAAATCTGGTTTAGCGGCCATAATATAACGCGTTTGCGTAATAGCGAGATCCCGTTCCTGCGCCGGCAAATCGGGATGATCTTTCAGGATCATCATTTGCTGATGGACAGAACGGTCTACGATAATATCGCCATCCCGTTAATTATTTCCGGCGCCAGTGGCGAAGATATCCGCCGCCGGGTGTCTGCCGCACTGGATAAGGTCGGCCTTCTCGATAAAGCGAAAAGTTTTCCGATACAACTTTCCGGGGGTGAGCAGCAACGTGTTGGTATCGCCAGAGCAGTGGTGAATAAACCGGCATTATTACTGGCGGACGAACCGACCGGTAATCTTGATCACGCCTTATCTGAAGATATCCTGCGTTTATTTGAAGAATTTAACCGCGTTGGTGTCACTGTATTGATGGCAACTCATGATATGTCTCTTATTTCCCGTAGAAATTATCGTGTGATGACCCTCAGTCAGGGACGTTTACATGGGGGAGTGGCATGAAGTTCGGTAAGGGAAATCAGGTTAACCGGCGGGTTAAAAAGTCGCCTGCGGCAGCGGCCAGACCAAGGTCTAAGCCAAAGCCAAAACGGGTATCTAAAGAGAAAGCACTGCGCGGCGGGTGGCAGGAGCAATGGCATTATGCCTGGCGCGGAATGCTTGCCGATATGCTGCGTCAGCCGTTAGCGACCTTACTGACGGTAACCGTTATCGCTATTTCACTGACACTGCCCAGTGTCTGTTATATCGTCTGGAAAAACGTCGATCAGGCTGCGACCGAATGGTATCCGGCACCTCAGCTGACGGTCTATCTGTCGAAAACACTGGATGATGACGCAGCACAGAATGTGATTAACCAGCTGAAACAGACAGACGGCGTGCAGCATGTGGATTATCTCAGCCGAGAAGAAGCACTGAATGAATTCCGTAACTGGTCCGGATTTGGCGGTGCGATGGATATGCTTGAGCAGAATCCTCTGCCAGCGGTGGCGATTATCACGCCGTCACTGAATTTCCAGAATTCAGAGACCATGAATACCCTGCGTGATCGGGTAGCAAAAGTGAGTGGTATTGATGAGGTCCGGATGGATGACAGCTGGTTTGCCCGGCTTTCAGCTCTGACCGGACTTGTCGGTCAGGTGGCTTTAATGATCGGGCTGCTGATGGTGGTGGCCGTCTTCCTGGTGATTGGTAACAGTGTCCGGCTGAGTATTTTTGCCCGCCGCGATACGATTAATGTACAGAAACTGATCGGTGCAACAGATGGCTTTATTCTGCGCCCCTTTGTTTACGGCGGTGCGATGCTTGGATTATCCGGCGCTTTTGTCTCGCTGATTTTATCAGAGGTTCTGGTCTTCCGGCTGGAGTCGGTGGTCTCCCATGTCGCCAGTGTGTTCAGTACTTCTTTTACACTGACGGGTTTCTCATGGGATGAAGCGTTACTGCTATTACTGGTTTCGGCGATGGTGGGCTGGATAGCCGCCTGGCTGGCGACGGCACAACATTTACGCCGTTTTACACCGCAGTAATCAGGGGAAATATTTTTTTGCTATACTTTTCCTCTGTTGCCAAAGGTCGGGGAGCAGAGGAGCTTTCCCCGCAGTACTCCGGGCCTTGTCAAAATATTCACAGGTAAAAATGAACCTGTGGATAACTTTTGTGTCTTAATGATTAATAGCACGCATTGCTTTCGATCTTTTGACACGGCTGACATAATAGAGGTGCTGGTTGTAAGGATCAGGCAATATTTTTTATGAATTCTGAGAGGGTTTGAATGACCAAAGAAATGCAAGCTCTGGCTATTGCTCCTCTGGGTAATCTTGATGCATATATCCGGGCGGCTAATGGCTGCCCGATGCTGACAGCCGATGAGGAAAAAATGCTGGCTGAACGGCTGCATTACCAAGGCGATCTGGATGCAGCCAAAAAGCTGATCCTGTCACATTTGCGCTTTGTGGTTCATATCGCTCGTAATTATGCAGGTTATGGTTTACCTCAGGCTGACCTTGTTCAGGAAGGTAATATCGGTCTGATGAAGGCGGTACGCCGTTTTAACCCCGAAGTGGGTGTGCGTCTGGTCTCGTTCGCGGTGCACTGGATCAAAGCTGAAATTCACGAATATGTACTGCGTAACTGGCGGATCGTGAAAGTAGCAACCACCAAAGCACAGCGGAAGTTATTCTTTAATCTGCGTAAAACCAAACAGCGGCTTGGCTGGTTTAACCAGGATGAAGTTGAAATGGTGGCGCGCGAGCTGGGTGTCAGCAGTAAAGACGTACGTGAGATGGAATCGCGGATGGCGGCTCAGGATATGACTTTCGATCCGACTCCGGACGATGAAAATGCCGAGGGTAAGTCTGCAGCACCGGTGTTTTATCTGCAGGACAAAACGTCTGATTTTGCTGATGGTATCGAAGAAGATAACTGGGAATCACACGCAGCCGACAAACTCAGTGATGCTATGCAGGGGCTCGACGAACGCAGCCAGCATATTATTCGCGCCCGCTGGCTGGATGATGACAACAAAACCACATTGCAGGAGCTGGCCGATAAGTACGGTGTTTCCGCTGAGCGTGTTCGTCAGCTGGAAAAAAATGCGATGAAAAAACTGCGTGTTGCTATCGAAGCATGATAAGACGACAGTGCAGTCACAGCAGGGTGGCCCATGGCCACCCTTTTTTATGCCTGTTATTCAACGGGTTTTAGACCAGCACTGCGGGTGCTGTGGCTGAAAACCACAGTATTGTAAAAAAAGGCAGGCCGCGTCAGAAAACGGGAACCCTGCCGTGCTGATTTCCCAGTGGCTGATCGCCGGATTCATCCGCAGGGTTTCTTCCAGCAAAAAATATCCGACACCGCGTCTGCGGGTGGCTTCCCTTACCATGAACCGCCGGATATTCCCGGTCTGGTGTTGCACCTGTAATTCAAGCCCCGCCAGCAGCCGCTGATTAAAACGGGCAACATACCATTCCGGGTGATTCGTGCTGTTCAGGTACTGTTCTGCCGGGGTCTCCGGCCATATTTTCTTCAGGTCAGCCAGGTCCTGTGCTGAGGGATCGGACAGTCGTTCTATGGTCAGTCTCATGGTGATATCCGGTTCTGTTGGCAGGCCGGGGAAAGGCATCCGGGCGAAGATACTATGATCTTTTCCTGATATCTGTCATTACCCGGTCATATCTCTGTCATCTTATATTAATTTTTCTGTCATTTTTCCGTGTCATTTTACCTCGCGAACTTCCCATAGCGCACGATCATGCCACAGGATAAAACTATGTCAGTTCTTAAATTTCGTCGTCATGCCGCATGTGTAATGCTGGCATTAGGGTTGAGCGGAAATGCTTTCGCTGTGACCGAAATACCTTTCTGGCATTCCATGGAAGGCGGGCTGGGTACCGAAGTTGATTCGCTGGCCCAGCGTTTTAACCAGACACACCCGGAATATAAAATTGTACCGGTGTACAAAGGTAACTACGAACAGAGCCTTGCGGCCGGTATTGCTGCTGTTCGCAGCGGTGATGCACCTGCAATATTACAGGTGTATGAAGTGGGTACGGCTACCATGATGGCATCGCATGCGATTAAACCGGTCTATCAGGTCTTTAAAGATGCCGGTGTGCCTTTTGATGAGCAGCAGTTTGTACCGACGATCGTTGGTTATTACAGTGACGCAAAAACCGGTCATATGCTGTCTGAGCCTTTTAACAGCTCGACACCGGTACTGTATTACAACAAGGATGCGTTCAAAAAAGCCGGCCTGAATCCTGATCAGCCACCAAAAACCTGGCAGGAACTTGAAGCGGATGCTGCTGCACTGCGTAAGTCAGGGATGAGCTGCGGTTATGCCAGTGGCTGGCAAGGCTGGATTCAGCTCGAAGAATTCAGTGCATGGCATGGTCTGCCGTTTGCTTCTGAGAATAACGGGTTTGATGGCACAGACGCCAAACTGGTGTTTAATGGCCCTGAGCAGATTCGCCATATTGAGATGCTGGAACGCATGAACAAGGCAGGTACCTTTACCTACTTTGGGCGGAAAGATGAGTCGACTGCTAAGTTCTACAGTGGTGACTGCGGAATGACAACCGCCTCGTCCGCCTCTCTGGCAGATATCCGGCAGTATGCCAAATTTAATTTTGGTGTCGGGATGATGCCATACGATGAAACAGTGAAGAACGCACCGCAGAATGCCATGATTGGCGGAGCCAGTCTGTGGGTGATGCGTGGTCAGAATGATGCAACTTATAAAGGGGTCGCTGAGTTTCTGAAATACCTTGCACAGCCGGAAATTGCTGCCGAATGGCATCAGAAAACCGGTTACCTGCCGGCAACAACGGCAGCCTATGATCTTAGTCGCCAGCAGGGCTTCTACCAGAAGAACCCCGGTGCTGATATCGCCATGAAACAAATGCTGAACAAGCCGCCGCTCGCCTTTACTAAAGGTCTGCGTCTGGGCAATATGCCACAGATCCGTACCGTGGTGGATGAAGAACTGGAAAGTGTCTGGACCGGGAAAGAAACCCCGAAAGCAGCACTGGATAATGCCGTTACACGTGGTAATCAGTTACTTCGTCGCTTCCAGCAGCAGGTTAATTAGTCAAATTACCTGCGGAAAAAGCCGCGTCTGTCAGAGATTACTCCAGTATAACTGACAGTCGCGGCCCGGAGGTCTACCGCCTGAGGTCAGGGTTTTATGTCATCTTCTCGTCCCGTTTTTCGTCACCGTACACTGCCTTATCTGCTGCTGCTGCCCCAGATTGTGATTACGGTTATTTTCTTTATCTGGCCTGCCGCCGAAGCCTTGTGGTATTCGGTACTAAACCTCGACCCGTTTGGTTTTTCGGCACATTTTGTCGGGCTGGAGAATTTTACTCAGCTATTCCGGGATCCTTACTATCTGGACTCCTTTAAAACCACCCTGGTTTTCAGCTTTCTGGTGGCGGGTATCGGGTTGTTGATTTCGTTATTTCTGGCGGCACTGGTCGACCATGTACTGCGGCTGAAAAAGTTCTATCAGACCCTGTTGCTGCTTCCTTATGCGGTTGCTCCGGCGATTGCCGCGGTACTCTGGATGTTCCTGTTTAACCCGGGGATGGGTGTTATCAGCCATTTTTTGCAAAGTATTGGCTATAACTGGAACTATGCGCAAAACAGTGGCCAGGCGATGTTCCTGGTGGTACTGGCCTCCATATGGCAGCAGATCAGTTACAACTTCCTGTTCTTTTTTGCCGGATTACAGTCGATACCCCGGTCACTGGTCGAAGCGGCTGCGCTGGATGGTGCCGGGCCGGTCAGGCGTTTTATACATCTTTCGTTACCACTGATCGCTCCCGTCAGTTTCTTTTTGCTGGTAGTCAATCTGGTGTATGCCTTCTTTGATACCTTCCCGGTGATAGATGCCGCCACCCAGGGCGGGCCGGTACAGTCAACCACCACGCTGATTTATAAAATTTATCGTGAAGGTTTTACTGGTCTTGATCTCAGCTCATCAGCCGCACAGTCGGTCGTTCTGATGGTCATTGTGATTTTGCTGACGGTTGTGCAGTTCCGTTTTATTGAACGTAAGGTTCGTTATCAATGATAGAAAATCGCCGTGGATTAGATATCTTCAGTCACGTCATGCTATGGCTGGGGATCCTTACTATTCTGTTTCCGCTGTATGTCGCTTTTGTTGCGGCCACAATGGATAACCATCAGGTGTTCCAGTCCCCGATATCCCTGTTGCCGGGCGGCCATTTCTGGCAAAACATCGATACGATTTGGACCCGGGGTGTCAGCCCGAACAGCCCGCCCATCGGTCAGATGCTGTTGAATAGCATCATCATGGCACTGGGGATTACGGTCGGTAAAATTGCTATTTCGATCATTTCTGCGTTTGCGCTGGTGTGGTTCCGTTTCCCGTTACGGCAGTTTTTTTTCTGGATGATTTTTATCACTCTGATGTTACCGGTGGAAGTGCGTATTTTTCCCACCGTGGAAGTGATTTCAAAATTACATATGCTGAACAGCTACAACGGATTGATCCTGCCGATGATGGCTTCTGCCACCGCGACATTCCTGTTTCGTCAGTTCTTTATGTCGATGCCCAACGAGTTGATAGAAGCAGCGCGGATCGATGGTGCCAGCCCGATGCGTTTTTTCTTCGATATCGTCTTACCCTTATCGAAAACTAACCTGGCGGCACTGTTCGTTATTACATTTATATACGGCTGGAACCAGTATCTCTGGCCTCTGTTAATTACCAGTGATTCACGGATGAGTACCGCGGTCGCCGGGATCCGCAGCATGATTTCTCTGGGAGAAGGGGTGACCCAGTGGAATCTGGTGATGGCGGCGATGTTACTGACTCTGATCCCGCCATTAGTCGTGGTCCTTATTATGCAGCGTGCCTTTGTGAAAGGCCTGGTAGAGAGTGAGAAATAGTTATGGCAAGTGTGCATTTTCAGGCAGTCACCAAATCTTACGACGGTAAAAACCGCATCCTCCAGCCTCTGGATATCACCATTAATGAAGGTGAATTTATGGTAATGGTCGGCCCTTCAGGGTGCGGTAAATCGACGTTACTGCGGATGGTTGCCGGACTGGAAACCGTCAGTTCCGGTGATATCTATATTGATCAGCGGTGTGTTACCCGGCTGGAGCCAAAAGAGCGTGGCATTGCGATGGTATTCCAGAACTACGCGCTGTACCCGCATATGACGGTTGAGCAGAATATGGGTTATGGACTAAAGATCCGTGGTATGGGTAAAGAGCAGATCCGTCAGCGGGTACTGAATGCAGCCCGTAGCCTGGAACTGGATGCATTACTGACCCGCCACCCGCGTGAACTGTCAGGCGGACAACGTCAGCGGGTCGCCATGGGCAGGGCGATCGTCCGTGAGCCTTCAGTGTTCCTGTTTGATGAACCGTTATCTAACCTTGATGCCCGGCTAAGATCACAGATGCGGCTGGAATTACAGCAATTACATCAGCGGTTAAACACCACCAGTCTCTATGTTACCCATGATCAGGTAGAAGCGATGACGCTTGCCCAGCGGGTGATGGTGATGAATAAAGGCGTGGTGGAACAGGTGGGAACTCCGTCACAAGTTTATGAGAAACCTGCTACCACTTTTGTGGCCGGTTTTATCGGTTCACCGGCGATGAATCTGCTGCCGGGCAAAGTCAGTGCCGATGGCCGTGAGCTGGTGATAGATCCGCAATGCCGGATATTCCTGGCAGAACAACAGCCGGCACTGGCGAATCAGCTGGTGACTCTGGGGATCCGTCCTGAGCATATTCAGACGGTGGCTCAGTCTGCCAGCGCGATAGCCATGCAGGTGGAAACGCTGGAAATCCTGGGTGCAGATAATTTAGTGCATGGTAAAATCGGTGGTCAGCGGCTGGTGGTTCGGTTACCTCATGAACAGCGGCCTGCAGCCGGTACATTACTCTGGCTGGACTTTCCGTATCATGGACGGCATTTATTTAATACCACCACAGGATTACGTCTGGAATGATATATCAGCACTGGCCCTATCCGCATATCGTCGCCCACCGTGGCGGCGGAAAATATGCACCTGAAAATACCCTCGCGGCAATCGATACCGGGCATCGTTACGGTCATACCATGATCGAATTTGATGCCAAACTGTCTGCCGACGGGCAGGTTTTCTTACTGCATGATGATTCACTGGAACGTACGACCAACGGCCACGGGATTGCCGGGCTGCAGACATGGCAAAGCTTATCCGGTCTGGATGCCGGCAGCTGGTTTTCTGAGCAGTTCAGTGCAGAGCCTCTGGCGACGCTGCCGCAGGTTGCAGAACGTTGCCGCCAGTACAGGATGCTGGCAAACATCGAAATTAAGCCGACCCGCGGTGAAGATACGATGACAGGCCGTGCTGTCGCACTGGCAGCAGAAAAACTCTGGCAGGGTCAGACGGCGCCGTTATTGTCTTCTTTTTCTCTGCAGGCACTGGCGGCTGCACAGCAGGCAGTGCCGGGGCTTCCGCGCGGACTGTTACTGGACCAATGGCGCGACGACTGGCAGCAACTGACGATCCGGCTGGGATGTGTGGCCATTCACCTTAATCACCAGTTACTGGATGCTGAACGTGTCCGGTTACTGAAAGAGGCGGGGCTGCGTATTCTGGCTTATACGGTTAATCAGCCAGAGCGGGCCCGGCAGTTGCTCGGGCTGGGGGTCGATATGATTTGTACGGATAATATTGAGTATATCGGTCCTGATTTTCGCTGAGTTGACGGGCGGGTTCTTTCCCCGCCCGTGATATATCAGGGTTGTGCATGAGTAATACGCTGCTGTGCGCGGTTTTGTTGCTGTTGTATTTTTTGCTGTAATGCCTGTGACTCCATCTGCTGATCATTACGCAGTTGCATTTGCTGCTGTTGCTGCTGCATTTGCATCTGATTCAGCATGCGTTGTTGTGACGGGTTATACATCCTGTCCGGCGGGCGAACTCCTGAAGGATCATTATTGAGCGCTGCAGCGGCCAGCAGAGGACAGGCAGCAATAAGCACTGTCAGTAGCATTTTTTTCATTGTGACCTCCGGTCTGAATCTCATCTGACAACAGAGTTTCTGCAGCGGCCTGCGGATAACGGGCCTTTGTCGTGCAGAAAACGTATCTTCTCAAAGGCGGTCACAGTTTTTTTCCCGGCTAGTGCGGTTTTCCGCTGAAACATCAGCTACGCGGCGTAGTGATAAAAAAGCAAAATTTATCTTTACAAGTGATAATGATAATGATTATTATTCACTTGTCTTCACGAGACATCTCACTCAGATAGCTGGTGAAGACACGACATTGCTCACATTGCTTCCAGTATTTTTTGCCAGCCGTCAGGCTGGCTTTTTTTTGCCCACAGCCTGCCAGCAGCAACCTTCATTTTTTTTGAACAGACCCATGAACTTTTTCCGCTATTTTTTCAGGCAGTTCGGGGTCAGACTATAAAAAACGGAGGATTAGCGAATGATTTATTTACGTAAAGCGCAGGACCGTGGTTATGCACAGCATGGCTGGCTGGAAAGCTGGCATACTTTTTCCTTTGCCGGCTATCATGACCCGGATTTTATGGGATTTTCGGCACTCAGGGTAATCAACGAAGATATTATTGCTCCGGGGCAGGGATTCGGAACCCATCCCCATAAAGATATGGAAATTCTGACCTATGTTCTGTCCGGAACGGTGGAACATCAGGACAGTATGGGCAATAAAGAACAGATTCCGGCGGGGGAATTTCAGATAATGAGTGCCGGGACCGGTGTCCGTCACTCAGAATATAATCCCAGTGGCACAGAGCCGTTACATCTGTACCAGATCTGGATTATTCCGCAGACTACCGGCATCACTCCCCGCTATGGACAACGGCGATTTGCTGACCAGCAGGGACGGCAGTGGGTATTGACACCCGATGGCCGGGAAGACTCGCTCACCGTCTGGCAGGATATGACATTATCCCGCTGGGCATTAGTGACCGGGGAGCAGGGGATGTTATCACCGCAAGCGGGGCGTAATATCTGGATTCAGGTGGTAAAAGGCCGCCTGACCATCAATGGGCAACAGGTGAATACCAGCGATGCTCTGGCTATCCGCGATGAAGCCGAATTACAGATCACTGCCGACAGTGACGCCGAAATTCTTATCTTTGATTTACCCCCGGTCTGAAAATAATCTCCAACACCAGGGCCCTGCCGGAATGATCGCCGGCGGGGCATTTTGTCTGCGGAATTGATGCTAAACTCTGCCTAATTTCTCTGGTGTGAGTTGCGATAACAATGAAGAAAAAAAGACCCGTGCTTCAGGATGTTGCCGACCAGCTGGGTGTCACAAAAATGACAGTCAGCCGCTATTTACGTAACCCCGGCCAGGTCTCTGCCGCATTGGGGGAGAAAATAGGGAGAGTACTGGATGAGCTCGGGTATATCCCTAACCGTGTACCGGATATGCTGTCCAGCGCGACCAGCCGCGCCATCGGTGTTTTGTTACCCTCACTGACCAACCATGTGTTTGCCGATGTGCTGCAGGGCATTGAAGCCGTGACGGATAATGCGGGGTACCAGACGCTGGTGGCTCACTTTGGTTATCAGCCAGAAAAAGAGGAACGACAGCTGCGTTCATTACTGGGATGGAATGTCGACGGGGTGATCCTCACCGAGCGAACCCATACCCCGGCAACCTTACGGATGCTGGAAACAGCCGGTATCCCGGTGGTTGAAATTATGGACTCAGTCTCTCCCTGCCTCGATATGGCTGTCGGGTTTGATAATGTAGACGCTGCCCGGCAAATGACCCGGATGCTGATCAGTCACGGTTACCGGTCAGTGGTTTATCTGGGGGCCCGCCTTGATGAACGTACCCTGCAAAAACAGCAGGGTTACGTGCTGGCGATGCGTGAAGCCGGCCTTGAACCACAGAGTGTGATGGACGAAATGCCCTCTTCATTTACCACGGGGGCAGTGTTGTTGCGCCATGCCCTGCAGCGCTTTCCCCGTATGGACAGCCTGTGTTGTACGAACGATGACCTGGCCGTCGGGGCGATGTTTGAATGTCAGCGGCAGGGGATTGCCGTTCCGCAACAGATAGCCATTATGGGGTTCCATGGGCACGATATTACCCGGGTGGTCTCACCGGCACTGGCCACGGTGATGACTCCCCGTAAACAAATCGGAGAAACGGCGGCCGCCATGCTGTTGCAACGTCTGCGAGGTGAAACGGTGACAGACAAAGTCCGTAACCTGGGTTTCAGTCTGTATCGTGGCGGCAGTGTTTAGCTGATTTTATGATTCAGTTCACAGTTTGATGTTTTATTTGCCAAAGCTGTTGCCAGTAATTGTCCGGGTCATGACAATGTTTTAATCAATTGTTATCGGTAACATTACTGTATCTACAGTCGGAGCAAAAAATGACTACACCCTCTTCAAATCATTATGTGTTTATTCTGATGGGCGTTTCCGGCAGTGGGAAATCGGTGGTTGCAAGCCGTGTCGCCCACCAGCTGCAAACCGCATTTCTCGATGGTGATTTTCTGCATCCGAGAGCCAATATCTTAAAAATGGCCGACGGGTACCCCCTGAATGACCAGGATCGTCAGCCCTGGCTACAGGCAATTAATGATGCGGCTTTTGCGATGCAGCGTACTCAGGCTGTATCGTTAATTGTGTGCTCGTCCCTGAAGAAAAGTTACCGTGATATCCTGCGGCAAGGGAATCACAATCTTAACTTTATCTATCTGAAAGGTGATTTTGACACCATAGAATCACGCCTTAAAGCACGGAAAGGGCATTTCTTTAAACCGGCAATGCTGGTGACTCAGTTCGCCACCCTGCAGGAACCTGCTGAGAATGAACACGATGTGATTACGGTAGATATCCGTCAGTCTGTTGATCAGGTTGTTGCGGATACCGTTGCAGCGATAAAACACGCGATTCAGTAAGGGCAGATAATGATGAGTACCGCTACACTGGTATTAACGGCAGCGGGATCTGTGCTGCTGTTACTATTGTTAGTAATGAAAGCACGGATGCATGCTTTTGTGGCCCTGATGTTAGTGTCGGTCGGTGCTGGGATTATGTCCGGAATGCCGCTGGAAAAAATTACCGAAGCAATGCAGGCAGGCATGGGCGGAACCCTGGGTTTTCTGGCGATTGTCGTCGGACTGGGGGCCATGTTCGGGAAAATTTTACATGAAACAGGGGCGGTGGATCAGATAGCGATCCGTATGCTGAAAACTTTTGGTGAAAAGCGTGCCCATTATGCGATGGGGATCGCCGGATTTATCTGTGCGCTGCCACTGTTTTTCGAAGTGGCGATTGTATTACTGATCAGTATTGCCTTCGCCGTTGCCAGACGTACCGGCGGTAACCTGGTACGGCTGGTTATCCCGTTATTCGCCGGGGTAGCCGCTGCAGCGGCTTTCGTACTGCCGGGGCCTGCGCCGATGCTGGTGGCTGCCCAGATGCATGCTGATTTTGGCTGGATGATCCTGTTAGGACTGTGCGCCGCCATTCCCGGTATGCTGATTGCCGGGCCATTATTTGGCAGTTTTATTTCCCGGCATGTGCATTTTTCATTGCCGGAAGATGATGTGCCGCCGCCAGCCGGAACCCATCAGTTACCTTCCTTTGGTTTCAGTATCTCACTGATATTATTTCCGTTAGTGCTGGTCGGGTTAAAAACCATCGGGGCACATTTTGTAACTCAGGGCTCGTCGCTGGATCACCTGCTGGAGTTTATCGGCCATCCGTTTATTGCTATTTTACTGGCCTGCCTTATTACCATCTATGGCCTGGCTTACCGTCAGGGGATGGACAAAACCCGTATCATGCAGATCTGTGGTGAAGCATTACAGCCTGCGGGGATTATTCTGCTGGTGATAGGTGCCGGCGGGGTATTCAAACAGGTACTGGTGGACTCCGGTGTGGGGCCGGCACTGGGTGATGCTGTTGCCGGTGCCGGTATGCCGGTTGCGGTGGCGTGTTTTATTCTGGCCGGTGTTGTCAGGATTATCCAGGGCTCTGCGACTGTTGCCTGTCTGACGGCAGTCGGACTGATTATGCCGGTGATCACCCCGCTTCATTACAGTGGTGCTCAGCTGGCAGCCCTCTCTGTCTGTATCGGCGGCGGATCTATTATCTGTAGTCACGTGAATGATGCGGGGTTCTGGTTATTTGGCCGTTTTACCGGAGCATCTGAAGCGCAGACTTTGAAGACCTGGACTCTGATGGAAACTATTCTGGGGACGACCGGCGGGGTTATCGGCATGATCGCTTTCTGGTTACTTAGTTAAGGAGTTGTCCCGTGTAAAATGCCGCAGCAGGTCACCTGCTGCGGCATTTTTTTATAATTTCATATAGGCGCGGATACCGTCGAGAAACATTTGTGTTGCCAGCATAATCAAAATCAGCCCCATCAGCCGTTCCAGCGCATTGACCCCTTTATTCCCCAGCAACCGTAAAAAGACACCGGACAGTAACAGAATGGTCGAGGTAATCGCCCAGGCGAGCAGCAGTGCCACGACCAGCGTCCCCGGCTGACCAGGATACTGGTGAGACATCAGCATCAGGGTTGCCAGCAGTGATGGCCCTGCCACCAGCGGAATGGCGAGGGGAACCAGGAAAGGTTCTTCGCCTGCCGGCAGCCCGGAACTTTCATTGTCAGGTCCGGGGAAAATCATTTTTATCGCGATCAGAAATAAAATAATTCCGCCGGAAATAGACACGGTTTCTGCCCGCAAATTAAGGAACGACAGTATTTTTTCGCCGGTAAACAGAAACAGCAGCATAATAGCTAACGCAATTAACAGTTCACGAATAATGACGATACGCCGCCGCCGGGGTTCCAGATGTTTAAGCACTGACATAAAGATCGGCAGGTTACCCAGCGGATCCATGATCAGCAGAAGCAGTACAGTGGCAGAAATCATTTCGGTCATAAGAGCGTTAGTATCCTTTAGCTAAACGACAACTATTAGTGCAATTGTTGAAAATGCCCGGCGTATCGAATTAATTCACTTGCCAGACAGTGTGCATTTTGTAGAGTTGGGGGTTACAGGTAAATATGATTATGACACTGAGTACCCTGCAGGGGTATTTTAGTGAATTTTTTTTCATTAATAAGCACCGGACCGGAATCTGGTGACTCAGGGATCGTATAATCCTCTGGTCCGTTGTCAATGTTCCTGACGGTATGGCGTGGAAAAATCTGGCTCAGAATACAGGATAAGCAGGCATAACATGAAAAATGTAGGTTTTATTGGCTGGCGCGGTATGGTGGGTTCCGTACTGATGTCGAGAATGACAGAAGAACGTGATTTTGACAGTATCAATCCGATCTTTTTCTCCACTTCACAGCACGGACAACCGGCGCCTGCGTTTGGCGGCGGTCAGAATGGTGTGTTACAGGATGCGGGAGATATTGACGCATTACGGGCGCTGGATATTATCGTGACCTGCCAGGGGGGCGATTATACCAGCGAGATCTATCCCAGACTGCGGGCATCTGGCTGGCAGGGATACTGGATTGATGCAGCGTCAACCCTGCGGATGAACGATGATGCCATTATTATTCTTGATCCGGTAAACCAGCAGGTTATTCATCAGGGACTGGATAAAGGCATCAAAACCTTTGTCGGCGGTAACTGTACCGTCAGTCTGATGCTGATGTCACTCGGTGCCCTGTTTACACAGGATTTAGTGGAATGGGCCTCAGTCGCGACTTACCAGGCGGCCTCCGGGGGCGGTGCCCGGCATATGCGTGAATTATTAAGCCAGATGGGCATGCTGCATAATCATGTCGCGAAAGAGTTGCAGGATCCTGCGTCAGCGATTCTGGATATTGAGCGTAAGGTAACAGAGTTAACCCGTTCCGGTACCTTACCTGCGGATAACTTCGGTGTGCCGCTGGCAGGCAGTCTTATCCCGTGGATTGATAAACAGCTGGATAACGGGCAGAGCCGCGAAGAGTGGAAAGGCCAGGCGGAGACTAATAAGATCCTTGCGACCCGCCAGCCAGTACCGGTAGACGGCTTATGTGTGCGGGTTGGTGCTCTGCGTTGCCATAGTCAGGCGTTTACCCTGAAACTGAAAAAAGATATTCCGCTGGCTGAAATTGAACAGCTGCTGGCGGGACATAATGAATGGGCCAGAGTAATCCCTAATGATCGTGAACTGACTATGCGTGAACTGACACCTGCGGCGGTGACAGGTACGCTGAATACCCCGGTAGGCCGGTTGCGTAAACTGAATATGGGTCCTGAATACCTGTCGGCCTTTACGGTGGGTGATCAGCTGCTATGGGGGGCTGCTGAGCCTCTGAGAAGAATGCTGCGTCAGCTGGCAGGTTAAGCGGTCAGAAAGGTGAAAAAGGCGACGGTTATGTCGCCTTTTTAGATTACGCAGCGAGTCAGAGGGTACGGGTTTCTGCGGCGGCCGGGCGGGGGATCGTCTGTGGATAACGGACCTGCAGCCATTCAGTAATACGGGCCTGCTGTGCTGGCGTCAGCCACATACCTTGTTTGGTTCTGCGCCAGATGGCATCATCAAGTTCGCGTACCCATTCGTTATCTGCCAGATAGCGCAGTTCGGCCTCATAAAATTCATGACCAAAATTTTCACCCAGCTCTGCCAGTTGCTGCGCATCTCCCAGTAATTTCTCCGTATTACTGCCGTAGGTCCGTGCGTAATGAGTCGCCATACTGGTCGTGATAAACGGATAACGTCTGCGCAGTCCGGCAGCCAGATCCTCTCTGCTGCCGGAGAAGTGACCGCCGGGCAGTACCGCATTTTTCGTCCAGGCCGGGCCGGCTTGCGGGTAGTATTTCGCCAGTTTTTCCAGCGCATGTTCTGCCAGTTTGCGGTAGGTGGTCAGCTTACCGCCAAAAACGGATAATAGCGGGGCTTTACCCTGCTCATCATGCACATCAAGGGTGTAGTCACGGGTCACGGCCTGGGGTGAATCAGACTCATCATCACATAATGGCCGGACGCCGGAGTATGTCCAGACAATGTCCTGACGTGACAGGTTGTGACGGAAATGCTGGTTAAATACTGTTAGCAGGTAGTCAATTTCGTTGTCGTCAATAGCAACCTGCGCCGGATCACCATGGTATTCAACATCGGTGGTGCCAATGATAGAAAATTCGTCCATCCACGGGATGACAAAAACTATCCGGTGATCTTCATTTTGCAGGATATAGGCTTGTTTATCGTTATGTACCCGCGGGACGACAATATGGCTGCCTTTGATTAAACGGATACCGTACGGCGATTTAAGCTGCAGGCCGTGATCAAAAAATTCTTTAACCCAGGGGCCGGCAGCATTTACCAGCCCTCTCGCCTGCCAGCGAAATATTTCTCCCTTGTCCGTATCTTCGGCTTCGACCATCCACAGACCGTTTTCGCGCCAGGCGCGGGTGACCCGGGTACGGGTTCTGACTTCCCCGCCACGTTCCGTGACTGCCTGAGCATTGAGCACAACCATCCGCGCATCATCGACCCAGCAGTCCGAATACTCAAAGCCACGGGTGATTTCGGGTTTCAGTACCGAGTCCTGACCAAAGCTGATCCCCCGGCTGGCGGGCAGACTGGTACGTTTGCCTAAATGATCATACAGGAACAATCCGGCGCGGATCATCCACGCGGGGCGCAGATGCGGGCGATGCGGCAGACGAAATCGCATCGGAAACGCCAGATGCGGTGCCATTCTGAGCAGAACTTCACGTTCGGCAAGGGCTTCACTGACCAGACGGAATTCATAATGTTCCAGATAGCGTAAGCCACCGTGGATCAGTTTCGAACTGGCAGAAGAAGTCGCAGAGGCAAAATCCCTGGCTTCCAGCATCAATACGGACAAGCCGCGTCCGGCGGCATCTGCCGCAATACCGGCACCGTTGATACCGCCACCGATGACGATCAGATCTTTGGTTTCCACGTAGTATCCCCCGGGGTTCGGAAAATCATGTTATGTTCGTTTTCGAGCTTTATGGTAGTCGAAAACAAACATTGACGCCAATAGTTAACCAGAAGAAAACAATTTTGCGTGATACAGGTAACATAAACACACAACAAAAAAACTGACGATTATTTTTTAACGGATTATTGAGCGCCGGGATCAGGTTACAATGTGCGGCAGTGAACTGATGAGATGAATGAGAGAGATTATGGAAACCTATGAGTGTATCAGTGTGCAGCAGGCCGATGAAAAGTTACAGCAGGGGGCATTGCTGGTGGATATTCGTGACCCGCAAAGTTTTGACGCCGCCCATGTGGCAGAAGCTTTTCACCTTACCCAGGGCACTCTTAACACTTTTATGGAAAAAGCTGATCCGGATCAGCCGGTGATGGTGCTTTGTTATCACGGTAACAGCAGCAAAGGGGCTGCCCAGTACCTGATCAATCAGGGCTTTGACCAGGTCTACAGTGTGGATGGTGGTTTCGATGCCTGGCGGACAGCTTTTCCGGCTCAGATTTGTACTGATGCCCGTCAGAGCTGACAGACGATCACAGAGGGGAACCCCATGAAACGTATCTCTCAGCTTGCGAATCCACGCATGGCTCAGGCGTTTATCGACTATATGGCCACCCGCGGTATCAGGCTGCACCTTGAACAGCAGCAGCAATATTATCTGTTATGGCTGGACGATGATGAACAACTGGCACTGGTCGAAAGCGAATACGCGCTCTTTATCCGGGATCCTGATCATCCGCGTTACCAGGATGCCAGCTGGAAAAGTGGCGATACCCGGTTTCAGATAAATTACCCGCGTGGGCATCTGTGGCGTACCGTTCGTGAGCGCGGTGGTCCGATAACGATGACGGTGTCAGCCCTCTGTATTCTGGTATTTATTCTGATGCAGTTGCTGGGGGAGGATAGGGTACTGAGCTGGCTGGCATGGCCGCAGGGGCCGGACCAGTATTTTCAGGTCTGGCGCTGGGTCAGCCCCGCATTTTTGCATTTTTCTTTTTTACATATCCTGTTCAACTTACTGTGGTGGTGGTATCTCGGCGGGGCGGTTGAAAAAAGACTGGGCAGCGGAAAACTGTTTGTGATTACACTGATTTCCGCCTTACTGAGTGGCTGGATGCAGGCTAAATTCAGCGGTGTCTGGTTTGGCGGCCTCTCCGGGGTAGTGTATGCCCTGATGGGATATTGCTGGCTACGCGGTGAACTGGATCCTGACAGCGGGGTGTATCTGGAGCGCGGCCTGATCGTGTTTTCCATTCTCTGGCTGGTGGTGGGATATTACGGTTTATTCGGGATGTCGATCGCCAATATGGCGCATTTCACCGGGTTACTGACCGGCCTGGCAATGGCTTTTGTCGACAGCCGTGCTGCCGGTAAAGCAGGCAGAAAGTAATCTGAACAGCCCGGCAATCTGCCGGCAAAGGAGAGTTATGTGAAGCAGACCCAGCGGCATGACGTAATTATTGAGCTGGTCAAACGTCAGGGATATGTGAGTACCGAAGAACTGGTCGAATATTTCGCGGTAAGCCCGCAGACGATCCGTCGTGATTTAAATGAGCTTGCTGAACAAAACCGTATTCAACGGCATCATGGCGGTGCGGCATTACCTTCCAGTGCAGAAAATACCGCCTGGCATGACCGTAAAATGATGTATTCCGAAGAAAAAGCCCGGATTGCACAGAAGGTAGCAGCGCAAATCCCTGACGGGTCAACCCTGTTTATTGATATCGGGACAACGCCTGAAGCGGTTGCCCATGCTCTGCTTAATCATAACCAATTACAGGTCGTGACCAATAATCTGAATGTGGCGATATTACTGATGGCAAAGCCTGATTTCAGGGTGATTATTGCCGGAGGTGATGTCCGTTCAAGGGACGGCGGAATTATCGGTGAAGCCACCATGGACTTTATCTCTCAGTTCCGTCTGGACTACGGAATACTCGGGATTAGCGGTATTGATATGGATGGTGCCTTGCTGGAGTTTGATTATCATGAAGTTCGCACCAAGCGGGCGATCATCGAAAGTTCACGTAACGTTATACTGGTCACTGATCATTCAAAATTTGGCCGCAGTGCGATGGTGAATCTTGGCAGTATCGATATGCTCGACAGCTTATATACAGATAAGAAACCGCCGGAAGCGGTGCTGAAAGCGATTACACAGGGGGATGTGCAGCTGGTGCTGTGCTGAAACCCGTAAACACCACAGGTCCGTAGCGGGACCTGTGGCATCACTCTTAATAGTAAGAGTGTTCACCTGGCTGATGTTCTGTTAAATCACGTACACCCTTCAGTTCAGGGAATGCGGCCAGCAGCTCTTTTTCGATGCCTTCTTTTAATGTTACATCGACCATAGAACAGCCATTACAACCGCCGCCAAATTGCAAAATGGCGTAACCATCCTCAGTAATTTCCATCAGGGATACTTTTCCGCCATGGCTGGCAAGCTGCGGGTTAATCTGTGCCTGTAACTGATATTCGACCCGCTCAAGTAATGGCGCATCGTCAGCCACCTTACGCATTTTTGCGTTAGGTGCCTTAAGGGTTAGTTGTGAGCCCAGATTGTCGGTCACAAAATCAATTTCTGCCTCTTCAAGGTAAGGGGCACTCAGCTCATCAACATAAGCGATCAGATTATCGAACCTGAGTTCGGTATCTGTACTTTCTACCGCATCAGGCGGGCAATAGGACACACCACATTCTGCACCTGGCGTCCCCGGATTGATCACAAAGACACGGATTTGTGTGCCTTCTTCTTGTTTAGCGAGAAGCTTAGCGAAATGCTCCTGGGCAGTGTCAGTAATACGGATCATAGCATTGCTCAATAGTTGACTGAAACAGTGGGTTATAATACGCCCATCACTGTGACTCTACAAGGTTCGGCACAGGCACCAAACCTGGATGCTGGCCACAGCATGCAGGGACAGTAAGCGTGATATTTCACCGGCGGTACTGCCGCTGGTGACGACATCATCGACCAGGGCAACATGGCGGCCAGTGAGGTCTTTTTCGACGCAAAAGGCATTGCGTAAATTACGTTTTCTCTGACGTATATTCAGCAGGTGCTGCACGGCCGTTTTGCGATGACGGCGTAAGGCAAAGGGTGCAAACTCGCAGGATAACCAATGTGCCAGTGGCTGTGCCAGTAAAGCCGATTGATTAAATCCCCGTTGCCAGAGTCGCTGTCTGTGCAGGGGTGAGCATAGCAGGATATCCGGCTTTCGCAGACCATAGTCTCTGTGCTGCTGCAGAAAGCTTAGCAAAATAAGTCTGGCGAGCATCACCGAGAGTGCGGTGTTGCCGGAAAATTTGAATTTATGCAGTAAACGACTGAGTGGCGGGAGATAGTCGCCGGCACACACCAGATGCTGCCACGGGGGCGGGTCTGTCAGACAACGGCCACATTCAGCGGTGTCCGGGGCGGCCGGTAACCCACAACGGCGACATAAAAAGGGCAGCGGCGGCAGCCGGCACTGACAGCCGGTACAGATACCGGTGGTCCTTAACATCAGCGGCAGATGGCATAACCAGCAATAACTCTTCAGTATCAGCATGGTATCCTGTGATTTTTGACGGGGGAATTTATTATGTCGCTTTTCTGGCATACCTGTGGCGCGGGAGAGAGAGATCTTGTGCTGTTACACGGATGGGGGCTTAACGCTGAAGTCTGGAATTGTGTCACCGCACGGCTTAGCCCGCATTTTCGTTTGCATCTGGTCGATTTGCCGGGGTATGGCCGCAGTCAGGGCGTAACGGCGCTGACGCTGGATCACATGGTCACCCTGCTGGAACCCCGGTTACCGGAAAATGCCATTATTGTCGGCTGGTCTCTTGGCGGGCTGGTGGCTACCAGACTGGCCCGGAGTGCTTCGGTTACGGTACGGGGGTTAATTACGGTTGCCTCTTCCCCTTGCTTTTCAGCACAACAGGGCTGGCCGGGCATTAAGCCTTCGGTATTGCAGGGGTTTCAGCAGCAACTGAGCAGCCACTTTGAAAAGACCATTGATCGCTTTATGGCGCTGCAAACTCTCGGAACCGACACTGCCCGCCATGATGCACGATTACTGCGACAGGCTGTTTTGTCTCAGCCATTACCGGAAGTGACAGTATTAAACGCCGGGCTGGGTATCCTGCAGTCTGCGGATCTCCGTCGCGAACTGTCGTCGGTTAATCTGCCATTCCTGCGTATTTACGGAGCGCTTGATGGGCTGGTACCCCGTGATATTGCCGGGCAAGTCGATACACTGGCGGGCGGTGGCCTCTCCGTCGTGATGCCGAAAGCCGGCCATGCGCCGTTTATTTCCCATCCCGCAGAATTTTGCGAGCAGGTTCTCGCTTTTTCGTCTGACTTATAGAAACGGCGGCGGTTTTATTGCTGTTTCCCCTAACCGGAACTAATAATTCAGAGGTGCCTGACACTCCCGGCAAACGGCCTGTGCTGATCTCCGGTGACTGTCAGTAGCACAGGCAGTGAATTTTGTTACGGCAATACCATAAGGGGCTTATGCTATGAAAATGACGAAATATACGGTGAGTGTGCTGATGGCAGGCATCCTGTCTTTTTCTGCTGTTGCTGCGGAAGAAGTGACTCAGGCACAGGCAGACAGTCAGCAGCTGGTCTCTCTGGGGACCGTATCTACCACGGCTGAAACGACATCGCCGATGGATGCTAAAAAAGAACTCTCCAGACTGGCGGATGAAAAAGGCGGTAAGTATTTTAAAGTGATTGCCGGGCGTGAGCATGGCCGCATCAGCGCGGTTGCCGAAGTGTATAAATAATCCACCCCCGGCGCCGGTAACTGTGGCGGGGGAGTGTTTTATCCCCTGATGCGACAGGGTCCGGTGCCGGTTGCCATCTTCCCCGTGAGCATTGCATACTTAATCACGCTGGAAACTATACCGGTTGTGTTCCGGTATGCCGTGTTAATCACTTCTGCAAGAAGGTCAGATATGAGCCAGGTTATTACTGTTACTGCATTGATTACAGCGAAAGCAGGGGAAGAACAGATCGTTGCTGACGCATTGAAAACAGCCGAAAAAGAGGTTCAGGGAGAACCGGGTTGCGAGTCCTATGTATTACATCAGAATACGCAAAATACCGCCCAGTATCTTATGCTGGAACGCTGGAGCTCCGGACAGCACCTGGCGGATCACGAACAGGCACCTGCATTTCAAAAACTGGCTGCAGCACTGGCTGGCCGTGCTGAATTACAGGTTATTACCTCAACGGCAGTCACTGGTGGTGTGAATAAATAAAATACTGAAACGCCCCGTGAGGGGCATTTCAGTATGCAGGCCGGAGTCAGGATCAGCGCTTCTTACCGAAGGCCGCGGCCAGAGCATCTTCCATTGCACTGTTGGTGACAGGTTTCTGCCGTGGCTTCGCTGAAGGCTGTCGTGTCTGCGGGCGTGGCTGACCGGCAGCAGCGGCAGGCGATCCGGATTTACGGCCTTCCTGAGGCTGTTCATCAAGACGCATCGTCAGAGCAATCCGCTTACGCTGCAGGTCGACTTCCATGACTTTGACTTTCACAATATCACCCGCTTTCACCACCTGATGCGGGTCTTCGACAAATTTGTCGGACAGTGACGAAATATGCACCAGTCCGTCCTGGTGAACACCGATATCCACAAAGGCACCAAAATTGGTGACATTAGTGACAGACCCTTCTAATACCATGCCCGGCAGCAGGTCAGACAGGGTATCCACACCGTCAGCAAAGGTTGCTGTTTTGAATTCAGGCCGTGGGTCGCGGCCGGGTTTTTCCAGTTCTTTTAAAATATCGTTAACCGTCGGCAAGCCAAAACGTTCATCGGTAAACTGTGATGCGGCCAGGGCACGTACAGCTGAACTGTTCCCCATTAATTCATTTAATGCCTGACGTGTCGCGGTAAGAATACGCTCCACCACCGGATACGCTTCCGGATGGACTGTCGATGCATCCAGCGGATTGTCGCCCTGGTTAATACGCAGGAAGCCGGCACATTGTTCAAAGGCTTTTGGCCCCAGCCTGCTGACTTTCAGCAACTGCTGGCGGTTATGAAAACGACCATTTTCATCACGCCAGTTAACGACATTTTGCGCCATAGTACGGGTCAGACCTGCCACCCGGGTCAGCAGGGCAACCGAGGCGGTATTCAGATCCACACCGACGGCGTTAACACAGTCTTCCACCACGGCATCCAGTTTTTTGGCCAGCAGGCTCTGACTGACATCATGCTGGTACTGGCCGACACCAATCGATTTAGGATCGATTTTTACCAGCTCTGCGAGAGGATCCTGCAGACGGCGGGCAATAGAAACCGCGCCACGCAGTGAAACATCCAGCTCAGGGAATTCCAGAGCAGCCAGTTCTGATGCCGAATAAACCGAGGCTCCGGCTTCACTGACGATCACTTTCTGGGCGGTTACCTGCGGGAACTGCTGCTGAAGATCGAGGAAAAAACGTTCTGTTTCACGTGATGCCGTACCGTTACCGATGGCCACCAGTTCTACCTGATGACGTGAACAAAGTGCCGCAACGGCCGCCGCTGCTTTTGCCGCCTGGCCGGTGTGGGGATAAACCGTATCGGTCGCGACCAGTTTACCGGTGGCATCGACAACCGCGACTTTGACGCCGGTACGTAAGCCCGGATCGAGACCCATCGTCGCGCGCATACCGGCCGGGGCTGCCATCAACAGATCATGCATATTACGGGCAAACACGTTGATTGCTTCGTCTTCTGCACGTTCACGAAGCATCCCCATCAGCTCGGTTTCCATATGCAGTAAGACTTTAATACGCCATGTCCAGCTGATAACCGCTTTGCGCCAGCTATCGGCGGGGGCATTATTAAAGATTACCTGCAGATGGCTGGCGATCAGTGTTTCACCATAGCTTTCGCGGGGAGGTTCGTCTGACTGCGGGTCCGGATTGACTGACAGCTGAAGGATGCCTTCATTACGACCACGGAACATCGCCAGGGCACGGTGTGACGGTACCGCAGACAGTGGCTCATGATGGTCGAAATAATCCCGGAACTTTGCACCTTCTGCTTCTTTCCCTTCCACGACCCGTGACACAAGGTGTGCATTGCGGGACAGATAATCACGGACTTTGGCCAGTAATACGGCATCTTCGGCGAACCGCTCCATCAGGATGTAACGTGCACCATCGAGGGCGGCTTTACTGTCAGCAATGCCGTTATCCGCATTGATATAAGCCTGCGCGCTGGCTTCAGGGTCCTGCTGAGGATCCTGCCACAGGCTGGTGGCCAGAGGTTCCAGCCCTGCTTCGATGGCAATCTGACCACGGGTACGGCGTTTGGGTTTAAACGGCAGGTAAAGGTCTTCCAGTTCCGTTTTACTCAGGGTGGCGGTCAGGGCGCTGGCAAGTGCGGGGGTCATTTTCCCCTGTTCTTCAATCGAGCGGAGAATTGTCTGGCGGCGGTCTTCGAGTTCACGCAGGTAACTCAGACGGGACTCCAGCTGGCGTAGCTGTGTGTCATCCAGCCCGCCGGTGACTTCTTTACGATAACGTGCAATAAATGGCACGGTATTCCCTTCGTCCAACAGATGTACGGCAGAATCAACCTGCTCTGTCCGTACCTGAAGTTCACTGGCAATAATCTGATTTGGTGAATTTTTCATCTTTAGCATCAGGTTTGTACGGGGTAAGTTTATAGGGGACAGTTATACGGATTGAGCGAGTAAAATGCCAGCCGCTGTGGTCGCTTTGCAGGATATTCCTATCCGGCGTCGGGGTAGGTTATCTCATTGATGTACCAGACTGCACTGCCCGCGGGTGTGTCGACCCGTGCCGCATCACCGGTTTCTTTTTTTAACAGGGCGCGTGCCATTGGTGAGTCTATGGAGATGTAATCTTTACGCCCGAAGATTTCGTCGTAACCGACAATACGAAACTGCTTAGTTTCACCTTCATCATTTTCGATTTCCACCCGCGCACCGAAAAAGACTTTCCCCTGTTGTTGTGGCGAATAATCGACGATACGCAGTATCCCGAGGCTTTTTGTCAGGTAGCGGACCCTGCGGTCAATTTCCCGTAGCCGCTTTTTGTTATACTGGTAATCAGCATTCTCGCTGCGATCACCCAGACTGGCAGCCCAGGTGACTTTTTTTGTCACTTCAGGACGTTCTTCACGCCACAGATAATCAAGTTCCTGCTTTAATTGATTGTAGCCTTCGCGTGTAATCAGTGGCGTTCTCATTTGGGACCCCTGCAGCTGTCATGGTAGTTGTCAGTTAATTGTCCGTTTTGTTGTTATATGCGTTCGTCAGCGCCTTATCAGCGCGCTATTCGTCCGGTGTAACCGCGGGGGTTAATTTTCATGAATTGACGAACGCCCGGCGGGCCGGCAGAAAAGGCTGAGTGAATTCAGGGCATTTTTTCTGCAATGCCAGACAAAAGCAGACATAACTTGCTGTTTAATATGCTTTGTAACAATTTTGGCCAGAATATAAACCATTATAAACTGTCACTGTAATATATCTTTTTTAACAATACAGCATCAGGCAATTGTGCCTTTGGGAGTGAAGAAATGCAGGAAAATTACAAAGTTTTAGTCGTTGATGATGATATGCGACTGCGTGCACTGCTGGAAAGATATCTGACGGAACAAGGTTTTCAGGTCCGTAGCGTTGCGAATGCTGAACAAATGGATCGTCTGCTGACCCGCGAGTCCTTTCACCTGATGGTGCTGGACCTGATGTTACCGGGGGAAGACGGGTTGTCGATTTGCCGCCGTTTGCGCAGCCAGAGTAACCCGATGCCGATTATTATGGTGACTGCCAAGGGTGAAGAAGTGGACCGGATTGTCGGGCTGGAAATCGGTGCTGACGACTATATTCCTAAACCGTTTAACCCGCGAGAACTACTGGCGCGTATTCGCGCAGTATTGCGTCGTCAGGCGAACGAATTACCGGGAGCTCCTTCACAGGAAGAAGCAGTTATTGCCTTTGGTAAGTTCAAACTGAACCTCGGAACCCGTGAAATGTTCCGCGAAGATGAACCTATGCCGTTAACCAGTGGCGAATTCGCGGTACTGAAAGCGCTGGTCAGCCACCCGCGTGAGCCTTTGTCACGGGATAAGCTAATGAACCTGGCGCGCGGACGTGAATATAGTGCGATGGAACGTTCCATCGATGTACAGATCTCCCGGTTACGTCGTATGGTCGAAGAAGATCCTGCCCATCCGCGTTATATCCAGACGGTCTGGGGCCTGGGCTATGTTTTTGTGCCGGATGGCAGTAAAGCATGAAGCGATTCCGCTTCTCGCCTCGCAGTTCCTTTGCCCGTACCTTGCTATTGATCGTTACCTTGCTGTTTGTCAGTCTGGTAACGACCTATCTGGTGGTACTCAACTTCGCGATTTTGCCGAGTCTGCAGCAATTTAATAAAGTTCTGGCGTATGAAGTCAGGATGCTGATGACGGATAAACTGCAACTGGAAGATGGCACGCAGCTGGAAGTTCCGCCGGCCTTCCGCCGGGAGATCTACCGTGAGTTAGGTATTTCACTGTATACCAATGCGGCAGCAGAGGAAGGAGGATTGCGCTGGGCGCAGCATTATGAATTTCTGAGTGATCAGATGGCACAACAACTGGGAGGCCCTACCGATGTTCGTGTCGAGGTCAATAAAAACTCTCCGGTTGTCTGGCTGAAAACCTGGTTGTCGCCTGATATCTGGGTACGGGTACCGCTGACAGAAATTCATCAGGGTGATTTTTCCCCGCTGTTCCGTTATACCCTGGCGATAATGCTGCTGGCGATTTGCGGTGCCTGGTTATTTATACGAATGCAGAATCGTCCATTGGTCGAACTTGAAAATGCGGCTCTGCAGGTCGGACAAGGGATTATTCCTCCACCGTTACGGGAATACGGTGCTTCTGAAGTCCGTTCGGTAACCCGTGCTTTTAACCAGATGGCGGCAGGGATCAAACAGCTCGCAGAAGACCGTACATTATTAATGGCCGGTGTCAGTCATGATTTACGCACACCCCTGACACGTATCCGTCTGGCAACGGAAATGATGGGCGAGGAAGAGAAATATCTTTCTGAGTCTATCAACAAAGACATTGAAGAATGTAATGCGATAATCGAACAGTTTATCGATTATCTGCGTACTGGTCAGGAAATGCAGACCGAACGTGTCGATCTCAATACCGTACTGGGTGAAGTTGTTGCTGCCGAAAGTGGTTATGAACGGGAAATTGATAATGCCGTCATGGACAGTGAGCTGTTGCTTGATATTAATCCGTTATCGATTAAGCGAGCAGTCGCCAATATGGTGGTAAATGCTGCCAGGTATGGTAATGGCTGGATCCGTGTAAGCAGCGGCCGTGAGCTAAACCGTGGCTGGTTCCAGGTTGAAGATAATGGTCCCGGCATTGAGCCCGGACAGATTGAACATTTGTTGCAGCCCTTTGTGCGTGGTGATAGTGCACGCAGTACCAGTGGTACAGGTTTAGGACTGGCGATTGTACAGCGTATTATTGATGCTCACCGGGGAGAACTGGAGATCGGAAAAAGTGAACGGGGAGGGTTACGTATTCGTGCCTGGTTGCCCGTCCCGGCCACTGAGCCGCCTCTGCCTGCCGCCTCCGCTCACTGACCATCCGTTGAACTGACGGGTATTATACTTAAGCATAATCCCGTCAGTTCTCTGTCAGCTATGCAGTGCCGGGCCTGCTTCCGCCAGTGCTTTACCGGCAGGGGTATCCGTATACTGTTCAAAGTTATCGACAAACTTGCGGGCAAGGGTAATGGCATTTTCCTGCCATTGTTCTGCGGTTTCCCAGCTGTTTCTCGGATCCAGTATCTGTTTGTCGACCTGTTTCAGTGCCACCGGCACCTGCAGGTTAAATACCGGCAGTGTCTGGAACGTCGCCTGCTGTAATTCATCATTAAGAATCGCGTTAATGATGGCGCGGGTATCTTTCAGCGAAATCCTTTGGCCTTTGCCATTCCAGCCCGTATTCACCAGATACGCTTCGGCCCCTGCTGTCTGCATCCGTTTCAACAGGACTTCTGCATAGCGGGTCGGGTGCAGGGTTAAAAAAGCCGCACCAAAGCAGGCAGAGAAGGTCGGTGACGGCGTGATTATGCCCCGTTCAGTCCCTGCCAGTTTAGCCGTGAACCCGGACAGAAAATGGTACTGTGTCTGCTCCGGCGTCAGTCTGGCAACCGGCGGTAAAATACCGAAAGCATCAGCGGTCAGAAAAATGACTTTCCGTGCATGACCGGCTTTTGATACGGGGCTGACAATATTATCAATATGACTGATAGGGTAAGATACCCGTGTATTTTCGGTCTTACTGTTGTCATTGAAGTCAATACTGCCATCTGCCCGTACGACCACGTTTTCCAGTAACGCATCACGGCGTATTGCCTGATAGATTTCCGGCTCAGCCTGCTCTGACAGATGGATAGTTTTGGCATAGCAGCCGCCTTCAAAATTAAAGACGCCGTCGTTATCCCAGCCGTGTTCATCGTCACCGATTAACTGACGGGCCGGATCTGTGGATAAGGTGGTTTTACCGGTACCGGATAAGCCAAAGAACACGGCAACATCACCCTGCTTACCGACATTGGCAGAACAGTGCATGGACGCGATATCTTGCAGTGGCAGCAGGTAATTCATTACTGAAAATAACCCTTTTTTCATCTCGCCGCCGTACCAGGTGCCGCCGATTAACTGAATACGCTCTGTCAGGTTAAATGCCACGAAATTCTCAGAATGCAGTCCGCGGGCCTGCCAGTCAGGACAGGTACATTTCGCCCCATTGAGTACCACAAAGTCAGGTTCGAACTGCTCCAGCTCTGTTTCCGATGGCCGGATAAACATGTTTTTGACAAAATGGGCCTGCCATGCAACTTCGGTGATAAATCTGACGCTCAGACGGCTGTCAGCATTCGCCCCGCAGAATGCATCCACGACAAATAGCCGTTTCCCGGACAACTGTTCGCTGACCAGATTTTTCAGCACCTGCCAGGTTTCCTGTGACAGTGGCTGGTTGTCATTTTTTCCTTTACTGCTGTCACTCCACCAGACGTTGTGGCGGGTGGTTTCATCCCGGACAATATATTTATCTTTGGGCGAACGGCCGGTAAAAATACCGGTATCGACCGAAACAGCACCGCTTTGGGTGAGAGTCGCGCGCTCACAGCCCCGGAGCCCAGGACGGGTTTCCTCATTGAACAACACTTCATAGTCAGGGTTATAAATAACCTCGACAGGGTCGCTGATACCTAGCGATGAGAGGTCGGGTAATTTCCTGCGTCTGGAAGACATGCTGCTGCTCCTTCAATCCTGTATTTGCAAGTGAATATGCCCGCGTCAGTTCTGGCAGATTTATCACACATGGGGACGCTCTGTCTGATAAGCGGAGGCAGTTTACACCGGATAGATAATGCAGAAAGTGGACGCAGGAAAAACTGTGAGGAGAGTTGTACTTCACCGACACAGTTGCCAGAAAACTGACTAATTTATGCCAACTGTGCCGGTTTTTGGGAAGGCCCTGATACGGGCAGGCCTTCCCCGAAGTGATTAGTGAATGGCGTCGTGAGTGTCGCTGCCGGTCACGGTATTATTACGGATATTTGCCACATCAACAGCATCATATAAGTAATGTGCACCACAGTAATCGCAGTGCATATCAATCTTGCCGTCTTCGGCCAGTATCTGATCAATCTCTTCGCTGGCGACAGTTTTCAGTACATCGCCGCAGCGCTGACGGGAACAGGTACATTTGAATTCAATATCTGCCGGATCAAATACGGTCACGTCTTCCTGATGATAGAGACGCCACAACACATCATTTGCCGGCAGAGACACCAGTTCTTCGGCTTTAATGGTGTCAGATAACGTCGCTAAGTGCTCGAAGTCGTCGGTACTGGTATCCTGTGCCGGGAGGACTTGCAGCAATATGCCGCCCGCGCCCTGCGGGTTCTGACGAATAATCATCCGGGTCGGTAACTGCTCTGAGCGCATAAAATAGTCTTCCAGACAGGCCGCAACGGTATCCCCTTCCAGTCCGACAACACCCTGATAGCGCTCTCCTTTTTCCGGAGTAATGGTAATAATCAGGTAACCGTTGCCAGCCATCTGTTTCAGAGTACTGCCTGCGTCGATATCACCGCGGGTGCGGGCAACGCCGCGAAATTGCTGATGATTATTACCATTAATTACCGCCATGGACAACGGACCATCACCCTGTAGCTGTACCGTGATATTCCCTTCAAACTTGAGTGTCGCTGTCATCAGGCTGGTAGCAACCAGCAGTTCCGCCAGCAGTTCCTGTACCGGTTGTGGGTAGTCGTGATCCTTAACAATATCTTTAAGGGTATGTGAAACATTGACGAGTTCACCACGAACCGCGACATTATTAAATAAATAGCGATGGAGCTGGTCTTTTACTGGCATAAGTGTCTCTCTTTGGGTGTGTGATTTACTCATCACCCGTTAATTTAAATTTAATCAAATGACGGCGCTCTTTTTTATCCGGACGTCTGTCAGGATGCGGCATCGTCAGTGCAAACTGTTTGCGGGCGATGGCCTGTGCTTCGCGTTTCCCGATACTTTCCGGAGTTTCCCGGTACAGTAACTGTGCATCGGTTGCACTGCCTCGCCGGCCTGTTATTCCGGTAATAATCACCGTCCGTTGCTCATTGCCCTGACGGAGGCTCAGCTGTGCACTGGCTTCAACCTGTTTACCGGGTTTAGCCCGCTGGCCGTTGTAATGGACTTTACCGCCTTCGATCATCTCTCTGGCGATAGCCCGGGTCTTATAAAAACGGGCTGCCCATAGCCATTTGTCCAGCCGGACACCCTGTTCCTGATTCTGTGATTTCATGCTGACTCCCGCAACATAAGCATGTTTTTGTGAGTTATCTTGTCAGAAACCGGCCAGCCGTGGTTATTATTCCTGTTGACGGAGCGTGCCGGTAAGCGGCTGCACCGGGAATAGCAGCACGCCTGACACACAGGAATCATCGGGTCAGAACCCTGTTGATATTATCCTGTGCCGGATGATCCATAGATATGGGTGGATATAAATAAATCAAGGCAGTGAGCACATCCTGTTCATGGCACTGTCTGTTTAACATCCGGGCTGCAGCCGGGGGCGGCAGGTTACCATAAACAATGACAATGTCAGAACAGTGAACGTGTATCCGCGGGGTGACTCAGGGTCGGGTTAAAGCACTTATCGTAGTATCGCTGAATTGCCAGGCTGCGCTGACGGTCTTTATGGATCCCGCGCAGCAGGAATATAACATTGACCAGCAGGCATGCGATAAGGGCAATCAGAAACAGAGATGTCCCCAGATAACGCCATAGCAGGAATTTACCCGGGACCTCATGTAATGAGACATGAGTTGTACCGTTAGCATCGACAGCAAGAGCAGTAATGATACCGGACGCACTGAATGGCGTATGGAGCAGCATTGCTGAAATACGTTGTAGTTCATCCCACTGTTGCGGGGCATCCAGGTTAAATAACGGCACATCCGGCTGAGGTTGTCTGACAAACTGCCGTCCCTGATCACTGATCAGCAGATACCCCCCCGGCGGCGGACTGTTCAGTGTCTCTATCGCTTTACGTGTTTCGCTGGTAAAAAAGGTTGCAGCAGCATTGTTTACCAGGCTTTCCAGCGTATCCGCACTCACCGGACGCAGTAATACATTAATACCGTTTAGCTGACCAGACTTAGCCTTATCCACCAGAGATGGCCAGTCTTTGGCATTTTCCAGATTAACCAGTGCATTTTTCAGGCGTGTGCAGTCCATCGGTTGTCCGCACAACTGATTGGCGCGGATGACGATATCCGAAAAGTCATCCAGCAGGATCATGCCGGATTTTTCGATAGCCAGGGCCAGTTGCGGATTAATCTTCATGTTTTCTGCTGATCCCGGATGTAGCTGTCGACGGATAGTCTCCAGTAAGGCCATGGTTTCATCGACGGTTTCTGACTGGGGTAATGGCAGCGGAGTGGCGTTATTCCAGTAAATTGCAGAGCAGTCAAAGGGCATATATCCGTACATTCTGTTTCCCTGATAACTGCCGGGAACGGAGCACATTCCCTGGCCTTTCACATCCAGTAAATCCCCGACCCGGAGTTTCATGGCTGAAAGCTGGCTGAGAGAGGTCACCTCAATACGCTGTGTTCCCTGTAACCAGGCAAGACTCAGTTTAAACGGCATGCCCAGCGGTACCCAGCTGGCCATCATTATCAGTACCAATAAAGCACCGCTGGCCAGAACGGCATTTCTGCGCCAGTGACGGAGAGGGTATTCACGAATCTCATCATGCAGAGAAAGGAAGCGGCCCTGACGCACCACCAGCTTCTCTGCATTAATATCAATATCTGTCACTTTCCCCAGGTCGTGGTGAATATAGGGTTTCCAGTAATCCGGATATTGCAGGTCGATAACTCCCAGAGAAATGTTGCTCTGCTCCTGATTAGACTCACCAAATAGTCCCCAGCGTTTAGGAATACCCCGCATACAGTGAATATCCTGGTAGTCGCTCAGTTTTACGGGACGATACATCAGCCACAGACATCCGGCGATAATAAGTAAGGCCGGAATAACCAGCCACAACATAACGACGGTGGGGACCAGCTGGCTGAGGAACAGGATCAGCAGTGCCAGACAGATAATCACCGCTTCGGTTGTGCCGTCTGGTCGTGAAAGCTGATGTTCCTCCGGTGTCTCTTTGCGAATCTGCAGCAGTTCTACATTACTGCTTTTCTCTTTACGGATAGAGGCGGGGGAGTTGACTTGTTCCGGGGGAGGCAGAGGACGCTCAGTGACCTCTTTATCATAATCAATCAGCTGGTGACCATTCAGCGAAGTCACCAGCAGGGTATTACCGGCAGGGATTAATTCAATGGTGTTTTCTGCGGTAATAAATTGTTCCCAGAGGGGCGGCAGATGAATTTCCAGCGTGTCCAGATAGTAACGCCATTGCCGGGGTGACTCTGTTGATAATCCGTAACGGGTTATCGGGTGAGTTACCGAATAAACTTTGTGGCTCTGTAAGGTAAACACCGGGTCTTTACTGGTCTTCTGGCGAGTCAGACGCGAGAAAAATGATGGTTCAGCAGTCCTGAGTGTTGACAGGTACTTAATTACAGCCTGTTTCTCATCAGGATAAATCTTCCGGCAGGAGGCGGGTATCCGTAAGAGTAATTTCTCCGGAAATGAGCGATATCTTGTGAAGTACACTATTGCGGCGACTGCCAGTATAATTGCCAATGCCAATATAGTAATCATCATACTCATGCAATGTTCAACCTGGCCCTGAAAAATCCACGAAGGTGAGTTGCCCTGGAAAAAAACGCTATTGTCATTTTTACCGAAAAGATAGCGGCTGACCGCCAGCGATGCAATGGAAGTGCTCCCATTATCAGCGGGGCGTAAACTCCGGGATGATTGATAAATACGCTATGCCGGACATATTTTACGGCACAAAGTGCTCTCAGTGTATCGGTTAATTCTGATTGTGTTGTGCGCTTTTTCAGGGATGGTGTTGGCGAAAATAATGCCTTAGCCAGTGCCTGTTGTGAAGAGTTAACACCGGGATATTTGAGCTTAACAGGGCAGCTGTGGTTCAATAGCAGCTAATAATATACGCGTTCATTACGACGCTCTTTTCGAGGTTATCAATGGGTTCCCTGAAAAAACCGGAAATTTTAAATGTCAGTGAGGTTGCCCGTTCCCGGCTGTTTACGATTCAGGAAGTCAGTCTGGAATTCAGTAACGGAGAGCGACGGGTCTATGAACGGATGAAGCCGAACGGCAGAGAAGCAGTCATGATCCTTGCTCTCGACGGGGATTCGGTTCTGCTGATTGAAGAGTATGCAGTCGGACTTGAAAGTTATGAACTGGGCTTCCCTAAAGGATTAATTGATCCCGGGGAAACACCGTTGCAGGCGGCACAGCGCGAGCTTAAGGAAGAGGTGGGTTTTGGTGCCGGAAAGACAGAGCTGCTGGCGAGCCTGACGATGGCCCCTTCCTACTTTTCCAGCCGTATGAATATTATTGTTGCACAGGACCTCTACCCTGAAAAGCTGGCAGGGGATGAACCTGAGCCACTTGTTGTCCATCGCTGGCCGGTGGATGATTTGCTTGCCTTGCTGGATAAAGAACAGTTTAGTGAGGCCCGTAATATCAGCGCACTGTTTTTATTACGTGAATGGCTGCTGAAACAGAGCACTGGCGCGGAATAACCCTCAAATCTGACAAAAAGCCGGCAGTGCCGGCTTTTTGTTGCTCAGTGAACCTCAGAACAGGTCATGGCTCTGGCCATTATCCATAATAGTCGGGCTGCTATCGCTGACTGAATATTCCGTCGGCTCGGTACCGGTAATAAAATATTCCTGGCGACTGTTACTTCCGCCTTTAGATAACTTACCGGTACTGCGATCGATAGTGACTGTCGTAATTCCCTCCGGCGGTATCAGTGGTTGCAGGGCAACACCGTCCAGAGCGACTTTCATATAATCATCCCACGCCGGCTGGGCTGTTTTGGCTCCGCCCTCATAGCCGGAAGCCTGATCTTTTATCACGCCGGACAAGGTACTGCGGCCCAGGTCTCTGCGGGCATCATCGAAACCGATCCAGACGGATGTCGCAATGTCCGGACCATAACCGGAAAACCATGCATCTTTAGAACTATTGGTGGTTCCGGTTTTGCCGCCGATATCATTACGTTTCAGGTCTCTCCCTGCACGCCAGCCAGTTCCTTGCCAGCCCGGTTCGCCGAAGATATTTGAGTTCATTGCACTTTTAATCAGGAAAGATAGCTGAGTACTGATGACATGGGGTGCGTATTGTTGATCGGTAGCCGGCTGACCGGGAGCCTGCTCAAGATCGGTCTGCGGCGGTGCCGGTTCCGTGACCGGAGTTTCATCCGGCCGGGCCACGTTCTCGATACTGTCTTCATTCAGTGCCGCAGATTTCGGTGTATCACCATAAATCACCGGGATATTACACTGCGGGCAGGCAATTTTGGGTTTTTCCTCAAATACGGTAGCCCCCGATGGATCTTCGATTCGCTGGATAAACCAGGGATCAATCAGGAAGCCGCCATTGGTTAAGGTTGCATACCCACGGACGACCTGCATCGGGGTGAAAGATGCCGCACCTAACGCCAGTGATTCGGTGCGCACAATATTCTGTGCCGGGAATCCGAGACGTTGCAGATACTGCACTGCATAGTCTACGCCCATCGCCCGCATTGCTCTGACCATCACCACGTTTTTCGACAGACCCAGGCCTTCACGTAAGCGGATAGGCCCGTCATAGGTATTTGGCGAATTATGGGGGCGCCAGTCAGTGCCGGCACCGGCATCCCAGCGGGAAATCGGTACATCGTTTAACATGGTTGCCAGTGTCAGCCCTTTATCCAGAGCAGCGGTATAAAGGAGAGGTTTAATATTAGAACCTACCTGGCGTAATGCCTGAGTGGCCCGGTTAAACATACTCTGGCTGAAGTCAAAACCACCGACCAGTGCTATGACAGCCCCGGTTTTAGAGTTCAGAGAAACTAACGCCGAGTTAACTTCCGGAACCTGTGCCAGTAACCACTGGCTGTTATCCTGACGTACCCAAATCTGTTGTCCGGCCTGGAGAACCTGGCTGACCGAACGTGGTACCGGGCCCTGCACAGTGTCTGACCGAAAAGGTCTCGCCCAGCGTACTGCAGCAAGGTCGAGGGATAGCCTGTTACCGCCTTTTATCACCACGCTGGCAGCAGTGCTGTCAGCAGAGGTGACTACCGCAGGGATCAGGGGACCGTAAACCGGCAGGCTGTTCAGCTCGTCATTGATCTTTGAAGGTGCCCAGGCCTGCTCCTGAGGTTTCCACAATACTTTTTGTGGTCCGCGATAGCCGTGGCGCATATCATAATCAATCACATTCTTCCGGACGGCATCCTGGGCCGCGGTCTGTAACCGGCGGGTGATAGTGGTGTATACCTTGAAGCCATCAGTATACGCATTATCCCCGTAGCGTTTAATCATTTCCTGACGCACCATTTCGGTAATATACGGTGCGGTAAAAACCACTTCCGGACCATGATAGCTGGCATCAATTTTCTGCTGACGGGCGTCATCATATTGCTGGCGGGTAATATAGTTCTGGTCCAGCATACGGGACAGAACAACGTTACGGCGTGCCAGAGCTCGCTCAGGGGAATAGAGCGGGTTAAACGTGGAAGGGGCTTTCGGCAATCCGGCAATCATTGCCATCTCACTCAATGTCAGCTGGTCAACATTTTTGCCGAAGTACACCTGCGCTGCCGCACCCACACCATAAGCCCTGTAGCCGAGATAAATTTTATTCAGATACAACTCAAGAATTTCATCTTTACTGAGCAGCTGTTCGATACGGATAGCGAGGAACGCTTCTTTGATTTTCCTCATCAGCGTTTTTTCCGGGGTGAGGAAAAAGTTCCGTGCTAATTGCTGGGTAATAGTACTGGCACCCTGGCTGGCATGGCCGGAGACCAGCGCAATACTCGCGGCGCGGAAAACGCCGACAGGATCAACCCCGTGGTGCTCATAAAAACGACTGTCTTCGGTCGCGATGAACGCTTTTACCATCTCCGGCGGGATCTGATTAAGTTTTAACGGCACACGGCGTTTTTCGCCAAATTGTGCGATGAGGTCGCCGTCAGCACTGTACACCTGCATGGGTGTCTGCAGGCGAACGTCTTTCAGCGTGTTAACGTCGGGTAACTGAGGCTCTATATATTTATATAAGCCATAAACCGAGCCCACGCCCAGTAGCACGCAACACACTGCCAAAATGAATAAATACTTTAAGAACTTCACCTGAAATTTCCCGCTATAGGTCAACCGGACAGTTTATAAACAATCGGCGCGTAGTATAAAGGCTGTCGGAATGGTTTGATACGTCATTTTACGCACAGACACAATGGAGGTGTCCTGGATGAAGGCAAATTACTGGCATATCGGGCTTGATATTCAGCCCGGGCAGGTTACCGCCCTCGGGGTTCAGCCGCGACGTAATGGCTGGCAACTACGCCACTGGTGGCAGCAACCTGTTCCCTGTCAGGATAGTAATCAGGATATGAATGGCCCCCGGACCGTGCTGGTCCGGTTATTAGAGCGCTGGCGCAGATTACTGCCGCGAAAGTTCTCATTACGTGTAGGGTTACCGCCACACCTGGTATTACAGCGGCAGCTGGATGTTCCGTCTGCTGTTGCCTGCGAACCTGTGCTGGGGAGTTATATCAGGGCGGCCGCAGGGCGGTTATTTCCTGAAGGCAGCGGCCCGTTAGCGATAGATTATCAGCCGGCTGTCCTGCAGTCTGACAGTGTCAGTATTACGGTAGCCAGTCAGACAGTTATTGAACAATGGCAAAATATTTTCTATCGGGCCGGACTCAGCCCTGATGTTTTTGAACTAATGCATGGCAGTCTTGCGGTCGCCCTGAGTATGCAGGGTTCCGGTCATGACCGGATCCTTGTCCATGAAAGCGATACATTCTGGCTATGGGCCTGCTATCGTCAGGGTAAGCTGCAACATGGCTGGCAGTTTCGGCAGCAGTGTCCCGATGCTGAATTCATATGTACGCAGCAATGCCCTGAGGCAGAGGCTCGTTTTTTTTGTGGCAGTCAGCTTCCGCCACGGGTCCCCGCCGGATTTCGTCTTTTTTCGCCTTTCCCTGCCATTGTGTATCGCCAGCCGCCGTTACCGGCAGAAGAAAGCAGTTTTACGTTAGCTGCCGGGCTGGCACTGCGTCAGGACGATCGTCTGTGATCCGGGTAAATTTATTACCATGGCGGGAAGCTGTATTGCAACGCAGGAAGCAGCAATGGCTGACCCGTGCTCTGTTAATGCTGGTTGTCCTTCTGACGGTCAATAGTGCCCTGTGGTTATCTCTGACACAGTCCGGGAAACAGACCGCGGTATGGGTTGCCCAGCAGAAAAAATTACAGGCACTGACCAGTCGCCTGCTGGCAGAGCAACAACAGTTATCTCAGCAGTTAGTTGACCGACAGCAACAGGATGAAGCCCGTCAGGCACTGGCCGACAGACTGGATAACTGGCGCCGTTTCTGGGTGAAGTTACCGGCCCTGATGCCTTTATCTCTGTGGCTGATATCGGTAGCACAGGAACAGACGACACTGACGTTTCGTGGCCAGGCGGATACCCTCTCCAGCCTGATGTTGTTTACAAGAAACCTCCGGCGACAAGCATTCTTCACCCGGGTCGATATTCAGGAAATGCAGGGGACAGGGCAGGGGGATTACCGTTTTACCCTCAGGGCCTATCTGGCGGTAAGCATGCAACTGTACGGGGGATGGGCAGATGACTGAATGGGCAACTGGCATGCTTTATCGGCCGCATTATCAGCAATGGGGCCTGTTTCTCCTGACCTCCGCGTGTGGTCTGCTATTTTCTGCACTGCTGCTGATTCTTCCGGAATGGCAGCGCTGGCAGCGCAGTGAACAACAGTATCTGCGTCAGGACAACTTTCTCCGACAGCAACAGGAACAATTATCCCGTTTACTGCCAGCGGAGCAGTTACGTGACCAGTTACTGATTCGACGAAACACACAACAGCAGAAAACAGGGATTGCCCTGGAAGAAATACTGGCAGGCAACGAGATAACCCTCAGACGCTGGCGTAATACAGAGTCACCGGCAGAGATACAATTGCAGCTTGATTGGCCGCAAGTTGCGGTCTTTTTCAGACAGATGAGGATATTACAGCCCTCTCTGTTACCGATCCGGTTTGGTCTTGAATACCGGGAAGAGGGGCTGGAAATGGTGATGTGGTTAAATCCTGATGAATAATATTCATTATTACTCGCTGATGTTTTTTTGCTGCTTTTACGTATCAGGAGCGGCCCGCAACCCTTTTCAGCCACCCGATATCAGTCTCCAGTGCCGCCTGCCGGACAGGGGGGAACCACAATGGCGCTTACAGGGGACAGTACTGCAACAGGATAAACAAGCAGCCCGGCTTTCACATCCCTCACAGGGCTATTACTTGTTGTTCGCCGGACAGTACTTACCGGGAACGTTATGGCAGGTTGAACAGATAACGCGGGGCCGTGTGATATTACGCAATACGGGTGAATGCCAGACCCCTTTATGGCTACTGACAATGGCCACTGGTCATGCCCATGAACGCTAAACTGCTGTGTTTTTTGCTCTCTGTTGCAGCGACTGGCAGTGTCACTGCAAACCCTGTGACCGTGGATTTTGAGGATACACCGGTAGCACAAATATTTTATCACCTCGCCGAGTTCCGGCAGGCTAACCTGGTGATCGCTCACGGGGTGAGCGGAAGCTTAACTGTCAGATTACGCGACGTTGAATGGCCGCAGGCAGTAGCGCTGGTGGCAGAAATGGCGGGGGTGACCGCCCGGTGTAAACAAAATATTTTACGTATATCTCCACGCTCCGGAGATGAGAAAACCGGACATCCGCCACTGGATTCAGTTGAAGCAGCATTACCTCTGGAAACCCGCCGTTTTGTACTGCGCTATACGGATGTTAATCAGGTCAGGTCATTGTTGCTTAAGGAGAACGCTGGCCCTCTGACTCCCCGGGGACGAATCTCTCTGAATAGCAGAGCAAATATGTTAATTATCCGCGATACCGGCCCGGCGCTGGTCAGCATTGCGCAGTGGATAACCCTGTTCGATATACCCGTCCCGCAGGTAGAAATTACGGCCCATATCGTGACTATCAGTGAAGAGCAGTTACGTGAACTGGGTGTCGGCTGGGGACTGGGTGGTGTTTCATCGGTGAATGATATTCTGGCATCGCCGTCGCTGGATATACCGTTAAGTGTTGAGTCGGCTTTCTTCTCTGCGGGAATGACGCTGGCCAGAATCAATGGTCAGTTGCTGAATCTTGAACTGAGCGCACTTGAGCAGGAAAACCAGATTGAGATCATCGCCAGCCCGCGTCTGATAACCTCACATGGTAATGTGGCCTCCATAAAACAGGGGACAGAAATCCCTTATATTGTCTCGCAGGGCAGAAATGAAAACGCGACCGTGGAATTTAAAGAAGCGGTACTGGGGATGCAGATTACACCGGAAGTGCTGGGAGAAGGCAATGTCAGGCTGACCATCCGGCTGAGCCAGAATGTCCCGGGCAAGGCCCTGCAAAAAGGCAATAATGTGCCTCTGAGTATTGATAAGCAGGAAATTGAGACCAAAGTCACTATTCAGGACGGACAGACGGTAGCACTTGGCGGGATCTTTCAGCAACAGACGAATAACCAGCAGAACAAAGTCCCGGTTATCGGGGAATTACCCGCGATTGGCCGTCTTTTCCGGCAGGATGTCAGCCAGCAGACGAAGCGGGAACTGGTGATATTTATCACCCCCAGATTGGTATTTCCCTGATTATTCCCTGTAATTATCCCCACAGCAGGGAACAACGTTGACGCAGCGTAATATTTAGCATAAAAGATTAGCGATTTTGTAAACCTGTATGTAGTTATCCGGGACCAGATAAAGTATCAGGTTATCTTTGTTGTCTGCAGCAATGTTGTTGTAAAAATGAACAAAAGATACGATTTAATATCGCTCCGGAGGAGAAAGCTTCGCCGGAAATCATTTATTTGGTTGCCAAACGACCCATAGTGTTGAGATAATTTTTTGTCTGACTCTTATTAACGCTTATGAGGTCTCAGTTTCTGTCCCGCCTGTCAGCAAGGCTGAACGCGGGGTATCATCAACGAATTCTTAGTAATACCGATAAAATGGCAGAGAAACGAAATATCTTTCTGGTTGGGCCTATGGGTGCCGGCAAAAGCACTATTGGTCGTCAGTTAGCTCAGCAACTCAATATGGAATTTTATGATTCCGATCAGGAAATTGAGCGACGTACCGGAGCTGATGTTGGCTGGGTATTTGATGTAGAAGGCGAAGATGGTTTTCGTGATCGTGAAGAAAAAATCATCAACGAGCTGACTGAAAAACAAGGCATTGTTCTTGCGACGGGGGGGGGCTCAGTAAAATCACGTGAAACCCGCAATCGTCTTTCCGCCCGTGGTGTGGTTGTGTATCTGGAAACGACAATAGAAAAGCAACTGGCACGTACACAGCGTGACAAACGACGTCCTTTACTTCAGGTTGATTCTCCTCCGCGGGAAGTGCTGGAAGAACTGGCGGGTGAGCGAAATCCGCTGTATGAAGAAATTGCAGATGTGACCATTCGAACTGATGAGCAAAGTGCTAAAGTGGTCGCGAACCAGATTATTCATATGCTGGAAAGTAATTAATTTATCTTAAGCAGACTAAGTTGCAGGGTATCGATCATTATGGAGCAGATCACGGTCTCACTTGAAGAACGTAGTTATCCGATAAGAATAGCTGCAGGTTTGTTTGATGATCCTGCCTCATACTGGCCGCTGGGTGCCGGAAATCCTGTAATGGTGGTGACCAATGATACATTGGCACCGCTGTATCTGGATGCTGTGACTGAAAAACTATCAGCTGCAGGCGTTTTAGTTGACCAGGTTATATTGCCTGACGGTGAACAGTATAAAACGCTGACTGTCCTTGAACAAATATTCACCGCATTACTTGAAAAACCTCATGGCCGTGATACCACCCTGATCGCTCTCGGCGGCGGTGTAATTGGCGACATGACGGGTTTTGCTGCGGCCTGCTATCAGCGTGGTGTCCGCTTTATTCAAATACCCACCACCTTACTCTCACAGGTAGATTCCTCTGTCGGGGGAAAAACAGCGGTAAACCATCCGCTGGGTAAAAATATGATCGGCGCGTTTTATCAGCCTGCCTCGGTCATCATTGATACTGATTGTCTGAAAACGCTGCCCCCGCGTGAACTTTCGTCCGGACTGGCAGAAGTGATTAAATACGGTATCATTCTGGATAATGATTTTTTCGTATGGCTGGAAAACCATATGGAAGCATTAGTTGCTCTGGATGAAAAAGCACTGGCGCAGTGTATTCGTCGTTGCTGTGAGCTTAAAGCCCGGGTTGTGGCTGCCGATGAGCGTGAGTCCGGTGTCCGGGCCCTGCTTAATCTGGGGCATACCTTCGGTCATGCGATTGAAGCACATATGGGCTATGGCAACTGGCTGCACGGCGAAGCGGTGTCTGCCGGTATAGTGATGGCGGCCAGGACCGCTGAATATATCAATGGTTTCAGCCCTGATGATACTCAACGTATTATTAAGTTACTGGAGCGTGCCGGTTTGCCGGTGCACGGACCGCGGGAAATGACCGCCAGCCAGTATCTGCCGCATATGATGCGGGATAAAAAGGTATTAGCCGGTGAACTTCGTCTGGTTCTGCCTCGTAATATCGGGCAGTCAGAAGTGAGAGGCGATATTTCTCATGATATTGTTACCAGGGCAATCAATGATTGTCTGCCCGGCTGATAATACGGCATACAGTGTTCCCGCGGCACGAAAAGGCAGCGAGAGATCAATGGTTAAGTATGAGGTGGTTTAATGGATGAGTTTCAACCGGAAGATGAGTTAAAGCCTGACGCCAGTGATCGTCCTGCTGCGCGAAACCGTAAACCCTCTGCAGGGCCGAAATTACCGGTATCATTACTGGTATCTAAGCAACATATTATGATTGCCGTCGGGATTCTGGTGCTGTTACTGTTGATCCTCGGTATTGGTTCTGCACTGAAATCACCCTCCGGACATGCACCTGCTGCCCCGGCCAGCTCATCCGGCAGTGCTGGTAAAGATATTGATCTTTCAGGTACCTCTGCCATGAGCGGGCAGTCTGCCCCGGCGTCTGCTGCCGCGACAGAGACACCCTCAGATACTGAGACACCTGCCAATAATGCCTCCGCCGGAAGTAACACTATTGCTATGCCCGCTATCTCGTCGACGCTATCTCAGGCAGCGGCAGGGACGGCTCCGGCTGATCAGCAGCGTATTACGGTGGCTGGCGGTATAAACAGTGCGCTGAATAATACACAGGTACCGGCAGAGTCCGCGGCGGCTACAACATCTTTGCCGTTGACTCCTGCCACGCTTGACCGCAGTGGAAAACTGGCCAATCCCATACCGGCGACTGGTCAGACAGGTAACCTGAACGCTCCGGCCAATAAGCCGTCAGTCGTTCACCGGACTCCGCAAAACAGCGCCAGCCAGGCGAATGAACGTAAAACAGTCGCCGCTGAACGTGAGCGTCAACGGGAAAATCGTCGCAGTGCAGAACGGCGTCGTACAGAAGAACAACGCCGGGCGGTACAACAGCGTCAGGCAGCTGAACAGAAAAAAACGGCCCCCCCCGTCGCATCAGCCACGGTGAGGAAGCATGAACCTGTCCCGCCAGTAACCCGTGCCGCAGACCCTGCCCGCCAGTTACCTGCCGGTCAATATACCCTGCAACTCAGTGGTGCAACCCATGAAGCTGCTCTGAATACATGGGCTAAACAGCAACAGCTGGGCAGTTACCATATTTACCAGACGCAACGTAACGGGCAGCCATGGTTTGTATTGGTCAGCGGTTCTTATGCAACCCCGGCAGAAGCAAAACGTGCTATCAGTGCGCTTCCTGACGCTGTACGGGCAAAAAGTCCATGGGTTAAACCCGTGAGTCAGGTCAAAAAAGAGGCCGGAAAGTGATAATCATCGGGGCTGCTGCCGGCAGCCCCATTTATAAGCGCAGATCTGCTGTCGGTTTATCCACAGCCATCAATGAAAAAATCTCTATTACGACAGCATGAAAAAACACCGCGCTTTCCTGAAGTGGGCAGGGGGTAAATACCACCTGCTGGATGACATTCGTCGATGCTTACCCGAAGGGGACTGTTTAGTTGAACCTTTTGTAGGTGCCGGCTCTGTCTTTCTGAATACTGACTATCAGAATTATCAACTGGCTGATATTAATAGCGATTTAATTAATCTCTACAATATTATTAAGACCAACAGTACCTCGTTTATTGCAGATGCCCGCCGGTTATTTATGGCAGAGGAAAATAAATCAGAGGCTTACTATGCCCATCGGGTAGAGTTTAACCTGAGCCGTGATGCCTACCACCGTGCATTGTTATTTTTATATCTTAACCGCCATGGTTATAACGGTCTTTGTCGTTATAACCTGCGTGGTGAATTCAATGTACCTTTCGGCCGTTATCAGAAACCCTATTTTCCTGAAGCCGAGCTGTTGTGGTTCGCAGAGCGTGCCCAGAAGGCTACTTTCGTCTGTCAGTCTTATGGCCCTACGATGCGGGAAGCCAGCAGTGGCTGTGTGGTGTATTGTGATCCCCCGTATGCACCGTTGTCAGCAACAGCTAATTTTACTGCCTACCATACCAACAGTTTCAGCCTGCATGAGCAGATCCATCTGGCGGAGCTTGCCGAAGAACTGGCAAAAGAAAGATCAGTACCTGTGCTAATCTCTAATCATGATACGGAGCTGACTCAGCAATGGTATAACGCGGCGGTAAAGCATATCGTTAAAGCAAGACGATCCATTAGCCGCAATGTGAACGGTCGCACCAAAGTCAACGAAATACTGGCCCTTTATCGTTAAACTGACCATAAACAGCGGCATTGTTCAGGGAATTACGCTGAATAATATTATCGGGAGAATCAGATGAAAGACTACTTGATAGCACCATCAATATTGTCGGCAGATTTTGCCCGACTGGGTGAAGATACGGCAAAAGTACTGGCCGCCGGCGGAGATGTTGTCCATTTTGACGTGATGGATAACCACTACGTCCCTAACCTGACGATGGGGCCGATGGTGCTGAAAGCCCTGCGGGATTACGGTATTTCTGCGCCGATTGATGTTCATTTAATGGTTTCTCCTGTGGATAGTCTGATCCCGCAATTCGCTAATGCCGGTGCCAGCTATATCACCTTTCACCCGGAAGCCACTTTACACGTTGATCGTACTCTGCAACTGATTAAAGAGCATGGCTGCAAAGCCGGACTGGTATTTAATCCTGCCACCCCCCTGAGTTACCTTGATTATGTGATGGACAAACTTGATGTGATCCTGCTGATGTCGGTTAACCCGGGTTTTGGCGGTCAGAGCTTTCTGCCTTCGACATTGAATAAGCTCCGTGAGGTACGCCAGCGTATCGACCACAGTGGTTTTGATATCCGTCTTGAGGTTGATGGCGGGGTAAAAGTTGATAATATCGGGCAGATCGCCGCTGCAGGTGCGGATATGTTTGTTGCCGGCTCGGCGATTTTCGGTCACCCAGATTATAAGAAAATTATTGATGATATGCGCAGAGCACTGGAGACAGCTAATGGCTCATTTCACTAATATTCGTGCGCTGGCCTTTGACCTGGACGGAACCCTGACAGACAGTGCCCCCGGACTGGCTGCCGCTGTCGATATGGCATTACAGCAGATGACGCTGCCAGAGGCCGGTGTCGCCCGGGTCTCCACCTGGATAGGTAACGGGGCAGATATCATGATGCAGCGTGCGTTGACTTATGCCCTGCAGCGGGCACCTGCGCCTTATGAGGCTGCACAGGCGCGCCAGCTGTTTGATAAGTTCTATGCACAGACGGCAGAGCAAGGCAGTGCGTTATTTCCCGGTGTGAAACAGACACTGCAAATACTTTGTCAGCAGAATATGCCAATGGCGATAGTGACCAACAAACCTACACCCTTTGTAGCCCCTTTACTTAAATCACTGGGTATTGATCAGTTCTTCTCGCTGGTGATTGGCGGTGATGATGTCACAGCCAAAAAACCGCATCCGGCAGCTGTCTATCTGGTACTGGGTAAGCTGGGACTGACCGCCGGTGAGTTACTGTTTATTGGTGATTCGCGTAATGATATCCGTGCGGCGAAGTCTGCGGGAGTACCATGTGCAGGGCTGAGCTACGGATATAACTATGGCGAGCCAATTGCAGACAGTCACCCGGATTGTGTGCTGGATAGCTTTGACCAACTTCTGCCCGCACTTGGGCTGTAATAAATCAGGATAAAATTTATGAGTAAACCCATTGTTTTTAGTGGCGCGCAGCCTTCAGGTGAACTAACCATTGGTAATTACATGGGGGCACTTCGTCAATGGGTACAGATGCAGGATGATTACCACTGTATTTATTGTATTGTTGACCAGCATGCGATTACTGTCCGTCAGGATCCGCAAGCACTGCATAAAGCGACACTGGATACTCTGGCCCTGTATCTGGCCTGTGGTATTGACCCTGAAAAATCGACCATCTTTGTACAGTCACATGTGCCGGAGCATGCACAGCTTTCATGGCTGCTGAACTGCTACACCTATTTCGGTGAGCTGAGCCGTATGACCCAGTTTAAAGATAAGTCGTCACGTTATGCTGAAAATATTAATGCCGGTCTGTTTGATTATCCGGTATTGATGGCGGCAGATATTCTGCTGTATCAGACTAACCAGGTACCGGTCGGGGAAGATCAGAAACAACATCTGGAACTGAGTCGCGATATTGCACAGCGTTTTAACTCTCTTTATGGTGATATTTTCCGGGTTCCTGAGCCTTTTATTCCTAAGTCCGGTGCGAGGGTGATGTCGCTGCTGGAACCGACGAAAAAAATGTCTAAATCCGATGATAACCGTAATAATGTGATTGGATTACTGGAAGATCCTAAAGCGGTTGTGAAAAAGATTAAACGTGCAGTGACTGACTCTGACGAGCCACCGGTAGTCCGTTATGACATTAAAAATAAGGCCGGAGTATCTAACCTGCTGGATATTCTGTCGGGTGTGACCGGACAAACCGTCAGCGAGCTGGAACAGGAATTCAGCGGTAAAATGTACGGACATCTGAAAGGTGCCGTTGCCGACGCTGTTTCCGGGATGCTGGCAGAGTTACAACAACGCTTTGAACACTTCCGCAATGATGAACAGTTACTGAACCGGATCATGAAAGAAGGTGCAGATAAAGCCAGCAGCAGAGCACGTGAGACACTGGATAAAGTTTACCAGGCGGTAGGTTTTGTCGCCCGGCCTAAAGGCTGAAAATAAGCCAGAGCCAGTGCAGGGACCATCAGCAGATGGTCCTTTTTTATTTCTCAGAAAAAACGCCGGTTAGCCGGCGTTTTTTGCTGAATAATCACGGATTACTCTTTAACCGGCGCGATATTGTTCAGACGATGTTTGCTGACAAAACCCAGCAACAGACACAGGATAAATACCACCCCGTATAAGCCATTGGCGGTCATCAGTGCCGCATGTGGTCCGCTGTGTTCTACTATCGGGCTGGTCACGACAAATGTCAGCATGGTACCGATAGTCCCGCAGGTCAGAATAAAGTTAACCAGTTTCGGTGATGACACGCGGGTCTGCTGTGAACCCAGAGTAATGATGGTGGTGTAAATTGCACTGGAAAAGAAACCTAAAATCATAATGATAATATGCAGCATTGCGACAGTTTCTGTATGAGTAAACCAGTACATTAGTGCAGTGGCCAGGGCAGTGATAACCACGAGGATTTTTTGCAGATCAACGAAGCGCAGTACCACACTGAATACCCACATACCGACCATATAGGCAGTCCAGAAATTACCGACCAGCTGTCCCGCATCAGAAATCTGTACCCCCAGATTCTTGGTGGCATATTCCGGAACCCAGGAAATAAAGCCCAGCTGACCGAGGATATAACACAGTGCCGCCAGTGCCAGCAGGAAAACACCACTGCCCCATTTCTCTCTTTCTGCCTGCTGTTGGTGGCTTTTTTTCGTCAGCACCGGAAATTCAACCATTAAGGTCAGAATAAAGATAGCCACATAAATCAGACCGATACAGCAGTACACCCAATACCATGGCAGTTGTCTGGCCAGCAGAACCCCTGCAATAATCGGGAACAGGGTTCCGGCCATACTGAAGAAAGAGTCAGTAAACAACAGGCGTGAACCACGCTGACGACCCTGGTAAAGGTGGGTAATCAGGAAGGTACCGATAGACATAGTAATTCCGCTGACCACCCCCAGTACAAACATGCATACCGAGAACATAGCGATACTGTGGCCGGTGACTAATCCGCCAATCGCCAGTAGCATTAATATAAACCCGAAGATTAACTGGCGTTTTAACGGAATAATTTCCATCAGCCAGGCATTAAGGAAGATAGCAACCAGAATCCCTGTATTAAGAAAAGTAAAAGTATTACTCATGCTTGATACGGGAACATTAAAGTACTGGGCAATATTATCCATGACCATCCCGGTCACAATTACTAATGCGCCGGTCAGGGCATAGGAAAAAAAGCTGATCCAGGTCAGGCCAGTCAGATTGGTCTTTGTCATTGTTAGAGACCCTAGTAAGAAGAAAGGTGAGAATTATCCCATGGGATTATAGAGTGAACCGTGATCCTGATAAATAATCAATGAAACATCATTTTCTTATTTCATCAATAATATGATCTTATTCACATATTTTTATACCGGTAATGATCTTTTCCTGCGGCCAGCAGATGGTCTGCAGGTAAATATCTGGTTCTCCTGCTGTGATCTCTCTACAATTAGCTTCGTTTTCCGTGTGGTTTATTCAATCAGGGAGTTTTTATGTTGAAACGTACTCTGGCGGCTGCCGTCGCGTTGCTGGCTCTTTCTTCAGCATCGGTACTGGCTGATACTCATGTACTGCTGACAACTTCAGCAGGTAATATTGAACTGGCGCTTAATGATCAAAAAGCCCCGGTGAGCGTCAAAAATTTTGTAAGCTACGTTAATAGTGGTTTTTATAACAACACTGTGTTTCATCGGGTCATTCCGGGTTTTATGATTCAGGGCGGAGGCTTTACTGCCGATATGACGCAAAAACCTGTCGGTGCGCCTATTAAGAATGAAGCTGATAATGGGCTGCGTAATCTGCGCGGTACTATTGCCATGGCCCGTACCGCTGATCCTGACAGTGCGACCAGCCAGTTCTTTATTAACGTCGCAGATAACGCATTTCTGGATCACGGCCAGCGTGATTTTGGTTACGCAGTATTTGGTAAGGTGATTAAAGGGATGGATGTTGCCGATAATATTGCCCGGGTTCAGACCTCCAATATCGGCCCTTATCAGAACGTTCCTGTAAAACCGGTCACTATTCTTTCTGCGAAAGTATTGCCGTAACAATGACAGGCCAGTGGACACTGGCCAGCAGTCCGGAGGATAAATACCCTGCTACTGGTTCAGTCTCTGCCCGGAGTACAGATAACCAGACGATGCGTCTGACAGTCAGGCGGGGCATACCAGCCATGTTACTTCTTATCGATAACTACGATTCCTTTACCTGGAATCTGTACCAGTATTTTTCCGTGACCGGTGTTGAGGTCAGGGTAGTACGCAACGACGCTATTACTCTCCCCGAAATTGCTGCATTACCTTTAAGCCATCTGGTGATTTCTCCGGGACCCTGTACTCCGGATCAGTCCGGAGTCTCGGTTGAGGCCATCAGATATTTCGCCGGTAAAATACCTATTCTGGGTGTATGCCTTGGGCATCAGGCGATTACTGTCGCTTTCGGGGGTAAGGTGGTACGTGCCCGTCAGCCGATGCATGGTAAAACCTCAGTGATTACCCACAATGACAAGGGGGTATTCAGACGTCTGAATAATCCTCTGACCGTGACCCGCTACCATTCGTTAGTTGCGGAAGCAGAATCACTGCCTGAGTGCTTTGAAGTCACCGCCCGGAGTGAATCGGAGCGGCAGTTTGATGAAATTATGGGGATAAAGCATAAAACATTACCCATTGAAGGCGTTCAGTTTCATCCTGAAAGCATTATGAGTGAGCAGGGACTTCAGTTATTGAAAAATTTTGTCGAACAGGCCGGTTAATATTTGCCTTTGGTTGATTTTTTATGCATATTTTTTGACTTATTATTTATATTTTCATGCACGGATAAATCAGGCGGACAATTCAATGGCAAAAGAGACGATAGCAGTTAACCGGGAAACGTTTGATCAGGTCATTTTGCCTGTTTATGCACCCGCTCAGTTTGTGCCAGTCAAAGGTAAAGGCAGTCGGGTCTGGGATCAGCAGGGTAAAGAGTATGTCGATTTCTCCGGTGGAATTGCGGTAACTGCCCTGGGCCATTGCCACCCGGCATTGGTCGACACCCTGAAAACACAAGGTGAAACCCTGTGGCATACCAGTAATGTGTTTACTAATGAGCCGGCACTGCGCCTCGCCAGTAAGCTGACTGACGCAACGTTTGCCGAACGGGTATTTTTCGCCAACTCCGGGGCCGAAGCCAATGAAGCCGCATTTAAACTGGCCCGTTACTACGCATCGGTACGCCATAGCCCTTATAAAACCAAAATTATTGCTTTTCACCACGGGTTCCATGGCCGTACGTTATTTACTGTGTCAGTGGGTGGCCAGCCAAAATATTCGGACGGTTTCGGGCCGAAACCTGCCGATATAGTGCATGTTCCTTTTAATGATCTCGGGGCAGTAAAAGCCGTTATTGACGATCATACCTGTGCGGTTGTTCTGGAACCTATTCAGGGAGAAGGAGGCATTACCCCGGCAACACCTGAGTTTATGCAAGGGCTGAGGGATTTATGTGATCAGCATCAGGCGTTACTGGTGATGGACGAAGTGCAGAGTGGTATGGGCCGCAGCGGCAAATTATTTGCCTATGAACATTATGGTGTGACCCCCGATATTCTGACCACGGCCAAAGCGCTGGGGGGCGGTTTCCCTGTGAGTGCAATGCTGACAACAAATGAAATTGCATCAGCGATGTCTCCCGGTACCCATGGGACAACCTATGGCGGTAACCCTCTGGCTTGCGCTATCGCAGAAACTGCGCTCGATACGATTAACACCCCTGAGGTCTTACAGGGTGTAGAAATACGGCGTCAGTGGTTTACAGAGGAGCTGGAAAAAATTAACCGGCATTTTTCGCTGTTCAGTGAGATTCGCGGCAAGGGGCTGTTGATCGGAGCAGAACTGAAGCCACAGTATCAGCCGAAGGCCCGGGATTTGTTACATGCGGCAGCGGCCGAAGGTGTGATGATCCTTACGGCAGGTAGCGGTGTTATCCGTTTTGCCCCCTCACTGGTGATCACCGAGCAGGACATACGTGAAGGAATGGCCCGTTTATCCGTAGCCGTCGGAAAGGTATTTGGCTAACTTACTGACCGCCAGCCTCCTTGCGGACGCTGGCGGGTTTGCTTCAGACTTTCTTTTTCTTATTTATCAGCCACTGTCCGTGACGGGGACGTTGTCGCCAGACAATCGACGAAATAGTCCGCATAACTCTCAGGTGGCTTAATATCTGATCGAGCTGCCGCTCCATAATGGTTACCGGCCCCAGAGGAACCTTGTCGGGAGTATCCATTACCGCACTGCTGCGGTCATCTTCACTCTGGTAACTCAGGCGCTGCTGACATTGTTGTAATGCAATCTCACAGGACTCCAGGTAGCTGCGGGCCAGCCCGGGGCTGAGCATAGTATGTTCATGGGCAAGCGTCGTCAGCACATTAATATGTTCGACAATAAACTGGCTATGGGTAACCCACAGATGCATTTCGTTCAGATATTCAGTATTAAAGCCGGGTTCCTGCATAGCCTGGTTCATTGAACTGAAAAGGGCATTATGCCGCTGGTTTACCTTGATTCTGATACTTTCCAACTCATCGGCGGTGTGCTGCGGAGCAAGTAAGATCTGCAGGGCATGCTGATAGGTCTCCAGGACATCCAGGGCATTTTTTCGTAACAGGGCACTTTGCCACTGCGGCCATAGCCATAGCATGCCGGCGAAAGCAATCAGGCACCCCAGCAGGGTATCCAGCAGGCGGGGCACCAGGAAATTCACCCCGTTAAGGGACAGTAACTGCAGGCTGTATACTGCAGTGACGGTGAAACCAATGGTTGCCCAGCCGTAGTACTGACGGGAAAAGAGATTACTGAACAAGGTCAGCAATAACATTGTCAGCAGGATCACCGATTCCGGCGCGGCCATTTTCAGAGACCAGGCGGCAATCATCAGGCCGGCAAATGTGCCGAGGGCACGGTGCTGAATCCGGACCCGGGTTGCAGCATAACTGTTCTGACTGACCAGAATAATGGTCATTAATACCCAGTAGGGCTTCGGCATATTCAAAGACAGGGCCAGAGTACTGGCCGTCATCAGCATGACCGAAAAACGGCCGGCAGTCCGCAGGGCGACAGACTTTAACGAAATATAGCTGCGTAATGCGGCCAGCAAGGGCAGTCGTCGCTGGCTGTCTGCCATAAGGTCACGGCGGTAGAGTGGTTTCCTTGTTTGCAGTACTGTTGCAATTTTACTGAAATGGTACAGATAGAACTGGCCGACAGGGTTATCAGGGTACTGGCGGACGATATTCTGTAATTCTGACAGAGACTCACGCATCGAAAAGTCCGCCGGAATCTGGTGATAAAGGATATTATCGGCGGTCTTGCGCAGTTGTCTGGCAACCAGATTAGCGGTGCGTTTGATAATTTCTCCCGACTGACTTTTCTGTACCAGATCTCTGACATCCTCACTCTGGCTGAGAGTCACTGAAATATGCTCCTGCAGGTCTTCTGCCATCATAAAGGTACGGATCAGGTATTTTTCACGGCTGTTTTTTTCCGCGGAAAGCATATGGATTTGCTGATAGGCGGTGGTGATTAAATCGACGACTTTCTGCTGGTAATTCAGTAATGCGGGTAATGATTTATCATAATCACTGCTGCTGAGCAGAGTATATTTTTCCTCGCAATATTTCGCCAGAGCGCGGTATAACAGGCTGAGTGTTTCACGCAGCGGCTGATCCTTAGACAGCCTGAACCAGTACCAGTTAAACAGTCCGTACCATAAAGTACCGCAGCCATAGAGCAAAGGGGGGCCCCACAGGGGCATTCGTCCGACCAGGCTCAGCGTAAATGTCATGGCGATCAGGGACCCCGGTAGCAGACGTCCATGCAACGGGCTTATTTCACCGCATACTCCGATTAATAATGGAAGCGCACCGACAATAAACGGTAACGGGACATTACGCAGCAGCAGCCACTGTAGTAAGAAACTACTGAGCGCAAACAGAGTACCGCCGATAACAATTCGCTTAAAAAAATGGCGATGCGGGGTATCCAGTCCGGCGATATTGCAGCAGGCCGGTACCAGAGAAAACAGCAGACCTTTCTGCAGATCGCCGGCCAGCCATCCGGCGGCGACAGGAAGACACAGGATAAGTGTCTGGCGCAAGGCATAGTTAACTTCAGGGTGATAAACAATTCTGCGCCACATCAGATACAACCGCAGGTCAATAATAAACAAGACACGGCAGTCACCTGCCGTGCAGAGAACAGTATGATCCGTTAACGGGTACCGTAGACGACGATGGTTTTCCCGTGGGCTGAAATCAGGTTCTGATCTTCCAGCATTTTCAGGATCCGGCCGACGGTTTCGCGGGAACAACCGACGATTTGGCCGATCTCCTGACGGGTAATTTTGATCTGCATTCCGTCAGGATGAGTCATTGCATCGGGCTGACGTGCCAGGTTAAGCAGGGTCTGGGCAATGCGTCCGGTAACGTCAAGAAAGGCCAGATTACCGACTTTTTCCGACGTTACCTGTAAACGGCGTGCCATCTGTGATGATAAGCGCATCAGAATTTCGGGATTCACCTGAATAAGCTGACGGAATTTCTTGTAAGAAATCTCCGCAACCTCACAGGCAACTTTGGCGCGCACCCAGGCAGTACGTTCCTGGCCTTCCTCAAATAATCCCAGTTCTCCAATAAAATCGCCCTGATTCAGATAAGAGAGGATCATCTCTTTTCCTTCTTCATCTTTAATCAGAACGGCAACGGAGCCTTTCACTATATAATAGAGAGTTTCCGCTTTTTCACCCTGATGGATCAGGGTGCTTTTGGAGGGATATTTGTGAATATGACAATGGGACAGGAACCATTCTAATGTAGGGTCTGTTTGTGGTTTACCAAGAACCATTCTCTTGTATCCTTCTGTTGTAATCGTGCCGGAAACACAGGGGGTAAGATCCTGTGGGGCTTTGAAATCATAGGGCTTTTTTGTCTGACATTCGCGGTGACCCAGTGACACTTACTCTGGTGAAGACGACCGTTTTGCCATGGTTGTAATCGGGTAAAAATTATCTACCCCTCTGTTTGTAGCATACCCTGAGGAAACTGTCTCCTGTTGTATTGTCTGGCCCGGGTCATTGCCCGCAGATTGCCGTTTATCCTGTGAAGGAGTAATCTGATAGATATTTAATAAACTGAGAGTAAGAACAATGCAGGCACGCGTAAAATGGGTTGAAGGGTTGAGTTTTATCGGGGAATCAGCCTCGGGACATCAGGTCCTTATGGATGGTAATGCCGGTGACAAAGCTCCCAGCCCGATGGAAATGGTTTTGATGGCTACCGGAAGCTGTAGTGCCATTGACGTGGTGTCTATTTTGCAGAAAGGCCGTCATGATGTGACAGACTGTGAAGTTAAACTGACATCGCAGCGTCGCGAAGAAGCGCCGCGTCTGTTTACCCATATTAATCTTCACTTTATTGTCACCGGGCATAACCTGGCCGATACAGCGGTAGAGCGTGCAGTTTCACTTTCGGCTGAAAAATATTGCTCGGTTGCTTTAATGCTGGGTAAAGGGGTTGATGTTACCCACAGTGTTGAAGTGATAAGTCTGTAAGTTCATGGTGTCCGGATGCTGTCTGGCATCCGGACGTATTAGCGGGGAGCGCGCTGTTCGATCAATTGTTTCACCAGCGGTGTCATAATCAGCTCCATGGCCAGCCCCATCTTGCCTCCCGGCACGACCAGCGTATTGATATGTGAAATAAATGCCCCGTGGATCATCGCCAGTAAATACGGGAAATTAATCTCTTCCAACCCCCGGAAATGGATCACCACCAAACTCTCATCCAGTGAAGGGATGGTCTTTGCTGAGAACGGATTAGACGTATCAACCGTCGGTACCCGCTGAAAGTTAATATGGGTCCGGGAAAATTGCGGAGTGATATAGTTAATATAGTCATCCATCGACCGTACCACCGAATCCATCACCGCTTCACGGGAGTGGCCGCGTTCGCCGGTGTCTCTGACCAGTTTCTGAATCCATTCCAGATTAACGATCGGTACCACACCGACCATCAAATCAACTTTGTCAGCAACGTTGTGTTGTCCGGTAACAATACCGCCGTGTAATCCTTCATAGAACAAGACATCCGTATTCTCCGGTAAAGGTTGCCAGGGGGTGAAGGTACCGGGCTGCTGTTTCCAGGGCACTGCTTCATCATAGGTATGTAAATATTTACGTGAGCGACCGGTACCCTGGCGGGCATATTCGGTAAAGGTCTGTTCCAGCAGAGAGAAGTCATTGGCCTCGGGCCCAAAATAACTGATATGCCTCCCCAGATCCCGTGCTTTGCGGATAGCAACATCCATCTCTGGCCGGCTATACCGGTGAAAACTGTCTCCTTCCACTTCTGCGGCACGGATATTCAGTTGCTGGAAAATTTTACGAAAGGCGAGGCTGGTAGTACTTGTTCCGGCACCGCTGGAACCGGTAACGGCAATGATAGGATGCCTTGCTGACATAACGTTATGCTCCCTGAACCAATACGGCTGACAGCATTGTTAACATGTCTGGCCGCGGGTGTCATCTGTCGTAGTACGGGACAAATCCGCGGTTAACCGAAATTACGCGCTGGCATCAGTGTGACTGACTCATGTAATTCCGACCACACCACGACGATTTCCCCGGCGGTGAGCTGCCGGTGAATATCGGCCGTTTTTTCTGACAATGAACGCTCCTGTTCACCATAGTCTGTGCCTTCTCTGAGGACAAAAGACTCAATCAGATTATTCAGCGTATCAGGATCTATTTGCTGCCATGGAATGATCACAATTATTTATCCAGCCAGGTTGAAAGCCATTGAGGGATACGATGCTCCAGCCACATGACCGGGCGGGTCAGGGTACCACTGACGAAACCAACGTGGCCACCGTACTGACAGAGCTGGTAGGTAATGCTCGGTGACAGATGCTCCGGATTGGGAATGACATCAGGCACCATAAAAGGATCATCCCGGGCATGGATAATCAGTAACGGTTTTTCGACGCCGGAAAGCAGCGGCATGCCGCTTGCACGACGATAATAGTCGGTTGCATCGGTAAATCCATGGTTTTTAGACGTAATTTCATCATCGAAATCCCTTAGCCGGTGAATGCTATTCAGGCGTTCGAGAGAGATATCCAGCAGGCCGGGATATGCTTTCAGTTTCCGGCGAACACTTTTTTTCATCTGCGACAGCAGATAGAACTGATAAAAACGCGAAAAGCCCTGTTCCAGCTTAGAACTGCAGGGCTCCAGCATTAAAGGGGCCGACACGATAACGCCGGCATCCAACAGACAGTCACTGCCCAGGGAGCCCATCATACAAGCCAGCATATTTCCGCCCAGTGAAAACCCGGTGGCGGCAGTCGGTGCCGGTCCCATCGTTTGTTGCATCCAGCGCAGGAAATAACTGGCGTCAGCAAAATCCCCGGAGTGATAGTTTTGTTTTTTCCGGTTCGACTCACCGCTGCAGCCCCGGAAGTGCATCACCACCCCCAGCCAGCCCCGTTTCTTAAATGCTGACAGCAGCCCGTGAGCATAAGGGCTGTTGATACTACCTTCGAGTCCGTGAAAAATAACAGCACGTGACTTATGTTGTGCATGTTGCGGATTTTCACTCCATGCCAGATCGACAAAATCACCGTCAGGTAGTTCAAGCCGCTGCCAGTAAGGCTTAATCCGCACAATCCGGCGCAGGATCCTTGGCAGAAGGGTCTGGATATGAGGGTTTTTCAGCTGAGGAATTGGGGTAAATTCCTCACCTGTATTACGACAAATTTTCATACCATCGGGTCTTGTCTGATCCATAACTCACTGTATAGTTTCAAAGGTTAATTTAATCCTGAGACAGGAATGGTGTCACGCATGGAAATGGGATTATTTCTCTCGCTACTGGGTTTTCTTTGGGTTGCAGCAATAACACCCGGCCCTAATAATATGTTACTTACTGCATCCGGTGCCAACTTTGGTTTTATTCGCTCATTTCCGTTAATGCTTGGCATTATGCTGGGCATGCAGATTATGCTGCTTATGGTTGCCTTCGGTATTGGCGGTCTTATTCTGGTCTATCCTGCTATTCATTTATTGCTGAAAATTGCGGGCAGCCTGTACTTACTCTGGCTTTCCTGGAAAATTGCCAGTGCGCCTTATGAAGAGCTGGATATCAGTAATCTGTCGGTTCCCGGGAAAGCCATGCCTTTCTGGCAGGGAGGGATACTGCAGTTAATTAACCCTAAAGCCTGGCTGATGTCACTGGGCGCGGTAGCCAGTTTTAGTCTTGCAGGTGCTCAGTATCATTCATCGGTGCTGGCGATCAGCTTTGCAATGTTCCTGGTGAATATTGTGGCCGGTATTATCTGGCTTAGCTTTGGTTCGTTTATCGGACGCTGGCTGAAAAGCCCCCGCGCCTGGAAAATATTTAATATCTGCATGGGGCTGCTTACCGCATCCTGTGTGATCCTTATCTGGCTGTAATACCGCCGAACCAGGGAATAACCGCCGGAGACTCCACACAGGTCATGATGACCGATGGATTTTAAATAAATCAGAGTCGGTCTGTCATGTAATTGTTGGTAATTTCTCTGCGGGCGCACGGATCCGACGTCGCAGGCTGTGTCCTGCAGACCCCCGGGGCCTGCCCGGCCTCAGGATGCTGCGGAGCTTATTGTTTCCAGTTGTTCCTGCAATTCCAGCCATTCCATTTCGCACTCTTCCAGCTCTGACTGGCTTTCTGCCTGTATTTTCAGGGCGGCAGTTAACTCAGTTTTTCTCTCCTGCTCGTAAATTCCCGGCTGGCTGAGTAACTGTTCATTTTCGCTGAGTGTGGTTTGCAGGACCGTCATGCGTTTTTCCAGCTGTTCTGTCTTTTTACGCAGTGGCTGGGTTTGGATACGCAGCTCTGCTTCGCGCCTTTTCTGGTCCTTACGGGCCTGAGCACTGTTACCTGACGCGGATTTTACCTCTTCAGGTGGTGTACTGTTTTTTTGCTGATTTGTCAGCCACTGCTGATAATCATCCAGGTCACCATCAAATACATCGACATTACCCGCGTCAACCAGATACAGGTCATCGGTGGTGGCACGAATCAGGTGCCTGTCATGGGACACCACGACTAATGCTCCTTCGTAATCCATCAGCGCTTCGGTCAGCGCCTGACGCATATCCAGGTCAAGGTGGTTGGTCGGTTCATCCAGCAGCAGTAAGTTCGGACGTTCCCAGACCACTAGTGCCAGTACCAGCCGTGCTTTTTCGCCGCCGGAGAATCGCCCTGTAGCCTCTTTGACTTTGTCGCCCTGGAAACCAAAGCCCCCGAGGTAGTCCCTCAGTTGCTGTTCCAGCACCCGCGGTGCCTGGCGTTGCAGGTGTTGTAATGGCGATTCATCTGCCCGTAAATATTCCAGTTGATGCTGGGCGAAATAACCCAGCTTAATACCTTTAGCCAGCGTTACTTCACCTTGCTGCGGTGCCAGATCGCCAGCCAGTAATTTGATTAACGTAGATTTTCCTGCGCCGTTACGGCCAAGTAAGCCAATACGTGAACCGGGAACCAGGTTAAGTTTTATCGAATTCAGAATCACTTTTTCGCCATAACCGGCCGTTACTTTCTCCATTTTGAGTAATGGATTTGGCAGGCTTTCCGGCGGCAAAAAACTGAAACTGAAGGGGTTATCCACATGTGCCGGGGCAATCAGTTCCATTTTCTCCAGCATTTTGATCCGGCTCTGGGCCTGTCTTGCTTTGGTGGCTTTGGCTCTGAAACGATCGATATAGTGCTGTAAGTGCTCTACCCGGGCTTGCTGGCTTTGGTAAAGTGCCTGCTGCTGGGCGAGTTTTGTTGCCCGCTGACGTTCGAAATCACTGTAATTACCCGTGTATTCGACCAAATCTTCCTGCTCAATATGCAGAATCTTGTTAACGGTCGGGTCGAGAAAGTCACGGTCATGTGAAATCAGTATCAGTGTGCCGGTATAACTTTTCAGCCAGCGCTCCAGCCAGATAACAGCATCAAGATCCAGGTGGTTGGTCGGTTCGTCAAGCAATAACAAATCTGATCGGCAAATCAGGGCCTGGGCCAGGTTCAGGCGCATTCTCCAGCCACCTGAAAAATCTTTTACCGGAGACTGTAATTGCTGCTGACTGAATCCTAAACCGTGTAGCAGGCTGGCAGCCCGTGACTGTATGGTCCAGGACTGAATGGCATCCAGTTTTCCGTGCAGTAACGCAATCTTATTACCGTCATTTTCTGCATTTGCTTGCGCCAGAGCATTTTCCAGCTGGCGAAACTCTCTGTCTCCGTCAATTACGTATTCGATAGCTGCCTGATCCAGCGCCGGCGTTTCCTGATTTACCCAGGCCAGCGACCAGTTACCAGGAAAATTAACATGACCGGCATCACTGTTAATTTCACCTTTCAGCAGAGACAGCAGGGTGGACTTCCCGCAACCATTTTTCCCGACCAGACCGACCTTCTGTCCGGGGTTAATGGTGGCGGAAGCGTTTTCCAGCAGTACCCGGGTACCGCGTCGAATTTGTAGCGAAGAGAAGACAATCATAAGCGCCGTATCGTCAGAATATGTTAAATTATCAGCTAAAATGAACCAGCGATTAAACAGAATATTTCGTAATGTGCTGCATGGTAGCTGAAATAGTTATCCGTGACGATGATTTGGAGGAGAACAATGTCAACACAGCCTAAAATCCTGCTGCTTTATGCTCATCCGGAATCACAGGAGTCGGTGGCAAACAGGGTCTTACTGGAGACCGCAAAGCGGCAGGAAAACGTGACTGTGCATGATCTGTATGCATTTTATCCTGATTTTTTCATCGACATTCATTACGAACAACAGCTATTACGTGAACATGACATTATCGTTTTTCAGCACCCGTTATATACCTACAGCTGTCCTGCGTTACTGAAGGAGTGGTTTGACCGGGTATTGTCGCGGGGCTTCGCCACCGGCAGTGGGGAGCATGCACTTGCCGGAAAGTACTGGCGCAGTGTCGTCACTACCGGAGAGCCTGAAACGGCCTATCATCAGCACGGGCTTAACCGTTATCCGATGACCGAAATCATGCGTCCTTTTGAACTGACCGCACAAACCTGTCGCATGCACTGGCTCACACCAATGGTGATTTACTGCGCCAGACGTCAGACGGCAAAGGCAATGCAAACCTATGCCAGTGCTTATCATGACTGGTTGTCTCAGCCGTTACCTCAGGGGGTTATTTGATGGAAGGTCCGGGCCTGTTAACCGCAGGTGTTATTTATTTGGGTGCAGCAGTGGTTGCGGTACCGATTGCTGCACGGATTGGTATTGGCGCGGTTCTGGGGTATCTGCTGGCCGGGATTGCTATCGGCCCCTGGGGTATCGGGCTGATCAGTGATGTCGACGAGATTCTGCACTTTTCTGAACTTGGCGTTGTTTTCCTGATGTTTATCATCGGGCTGGAGCTGAACCCTGGCAAACTCTGGGAGCTGCGTCGTTCAATATTTGGTGTAGGTGCTGCTCAGGTTATTTTCTCTGCTGTTATCCTCGGAGGGTTACTGTGGCTGACTGACTTCTCATGGCAGGCGGCCCTGATCGGGGGGATTGGTCTGGCGATGTCCTCGACCGCGATGGCGCTTCAGTTAATGCGCGATAAAGGGATGAATCGCAGTGAATCCGGACAGCTTGGTTTCTCAGTATTATTGTTTCAGGATTTGGCGGTTATCCCCGCCCTGGCACTGATACCTTTACTGGCAGGCAGTGATGGCCACCACCCTACCGACTGGATAAAAGTCGGTATGAAAGTGCTGGCGTTTGCCGGCATGTTGATTGGCGGGCGCTTTTTGCTGAAACCTATTTTCCGTTTTATTGCGGCCTCCGGCGTCCGGGAAGTGTTTACGGCTGCCGCATTATTACTGGTTATTGGATCAGCCGTATTTATGGATGCACTGGGGCTGTCAATGGCGCTGGGGACCTTTATTGCCGGGGTATTACTGGCAGAAAGTGAATACCGTCATGAGCTTGAGGTGGCGATTGAGCCGTTTAAAGGGCTATTACTGGGGTTATTCTTTATTTCTGTCGGTATGGCCCTGAACCTGGGGGTGCTGTACACCCATATTATTGAAATTCTGGTCGCAGTACTGGTGCTGGTCGCCGTTAAAACACTGGTCCTCTATTCTCTGGCCCGTATTTACGGTTTACGCAGTTCAGAACGGTTACAGTTTTCCGGTGTGTTAAGTCAGGGCGGGGAATTTGCTTTTGTTTTATTCTCTGGCGCGGCATCGGCACACTTGTTCTCAGGAGAACAGTTGCCATTGTTGCTGGTCACGGTCACATTATCCATGATGACGACCCCGTTGCTGATGCAAGGGGTGGATAAAATACTGGTCCGTCGCTTCAATAAATCCGGTGATGAAAATAATGAAAAACATTATGTCGAAGATGATCAGCCTCAGGTGATTGTGGTCGGGTTTGGCCGTTTTGGTCAGGTTATTGGCCGGTTGCTGATGGCGAATAATACCCGTATTACGGTACTGGAGCGGGACATCAGTGCGGTCAGTCTGATGCGAAAATATGGCTATAAAGTCTATTACGGCGATGCGACCGAACTTGAATTATTACGGGCTGCCGGAGCTGAAGGGGCACAGTCTATTGTGGTGACCTGTAATGATCCCGAAGATGCAATGACGATTGTACAGTTATGTCAGCATCATTTCCCGCATCTGAAAATTCTTGCCCGTGCCCGCGGACGTGTCGAAGCCCATGAACTGCTGCAGGCCGGAGTGACGCAGTTCAGTCGTGAAACCTTTTCCAGTGCACTGGAACTCGGACGTAAGACACTGATTACGCTTGGAATGCATCCGCATCAGGCGATGCGTGCCCAGTTACACTTCCGCCGTCTGGATATGCGGATGCTGCGTGAGCTGATGCCGAACCATGAGGATAACGGGCAGATTTCCCGTGTGCGTGAAGCCCGTCGTGAACTGGAAGATATTTTTAATCGGGAAATGCAGAAAGAAAAACAACAGTTTGATGGCTGGGATGAACCCGGCTAACCACCGTGATGTGATTACTTTCCGATAAACATAGCAAGCTGGAGCTGAAATGCGTAAACGTTTTATTGCCGGTGCTGTTTGCCCCCATTGTCAGCAAAAAGACACTCTTGCCATGTGGCAGGAAAACAGTATTGATGTTGTCGAATGTGTGAAATGTGGTCATCAGATGCGGGAAGCCGAAAAAGCGATTGCCGGTAATATTCGTCAGCATGAGCAGATTATTGGCGTATTTACCCCTGAATAATGCGGTTTTTTGTTTTTTTTCACACTGAAACTTACAGTGGGATTGAATTTCGCTACAATCAGCGCCATTAAGACCGGAGAGGAAATTAACCCGATTTTTTTCCGGTCAGGACCTTTCTGGTTGGTGTTATTGCAGGCAAGAATAAACCAATGAGACGGGAATTAAGCTCTCAACGGTTAGGAGATATCATGAAAGTAGCAAAAGACCTGGTAGTAAGTCTGGCGTATCAGGTACGTACAGAAGATGGCGTATTAGTTGATGAATCACCGGCAAATGCGCCGCTGGAATATCTGCACGGTCATGGTTCCCTGATTTCTGGTCTGGAAAAAGCACTGGAAAATCATGAGCCTGGCGATAAATTTGATGTGAATATTGCTGCGGATGATGCCTACGGCCAGTTTGATGACAATCTGGTGCAGCGTGTACCGAAAGATGTTTTTGTCGGTGTTGATGAACTGCAGCCGGGTATGCGTTTCCTGGCAGAAACTGATCAGGGTCCGGTACCGGTAGAAATTACCGAAGTCGGTGATGATTTTGTGGTTGTTGACGGTAACCATATGCTGGCAGGCCAGAACCTGAGCTTCAATGTGGAAGTGATGGCTATCCGCGAAGCGACCGCAGAAGAGCTGGCCCATGGGCACGTTCACGGTGAGAACGGGCACGATCACGGGCATGATCACGACCATGACCACGGTCAGGAAGGATGCGGTACCGGCGGCTGTGGCTGCCACCACTAATCCCTGCTAATACAGACAGCCACCGTCCGGTGGCTGTCTGCTCTGGTCAGTAATGAGGCGGTGGTGTCTCTTCTGACTGCGGGGCCAGCAATGAAGGCGCGGCTGTTTTTACTTTATCAACCAGCATGCGGAACTGCTCCCGTATTTTTCCCATCTCAAGTTCATGTCTGACGACAATCTGGTTCAGCTCTTCGATGGTCTGTTCCTGAAAAGCAATCTTGCTTTCAAGCGCTTCCAGACGTTTTTCCCATTCGGACGCTTGCATTATATTTCCTCATTATTTCGTTTCTGCGCCATGATGCGTTATCTGCTGCGATTATTCGAGCACTGCTGTCAGGATCTGGCTGATTTTTGTCTCTCAGTATGCGGTGACCTTGAAAATTCTCTTTTCAGCCCAATATCCTTTGAAACTTCCTGACGCAAAAAAGGTCGGAGGTTAACAGAGAATGATCGTGATGATGGTGTGTTACACCGTGATATACCGTTATAGTGTGGGTAATGAAAACACAATAATCACCGGGGTCTGATACTTCGGTTGGGAGATATGGATGAAATCATTGTTTAAAGTCTCATTGTTAGCGACCACTTTAGCCGTTGCGCTGAATGCACCTGTGGTTATGGCTGCTGACACGTCAGCCAAAACCACTGAGCAGGCACCTGCAAATGCTGCATTTAAAGATCAGACGCAGCAGTCTGCTTATGCGCTGGGTGCTTCCTTAGGTCGCTACATGGACAATTCTCTGAAGGAACAAGAGAAGCTTGGTATCAAGCTGGACAAAAAATTCCTGATCGCAGGTGTTCAGGATGCCTTTGCCGGTAAGAGCAAACTGTCTGATGCTGAAATCGAACAGACCCTGAAGACCTTCGAAGGTCATGTGAAAGCGGCCGCTCAGGCGAAAATGGAAAAAGATGCCAAAGAGAATGCCGAAAAAGGTGATGCTTTTGCTGCCAAATTCGCAAAACAAGCCGGCGTGAAAAAAACCGCCAGCGGGCTGCTGTATAAAGTAGAAAAAGAGGGCACCGGTAACGCGCCAGTTGATAGCGATACGGTTGTGGTTAACTACAAAGGTACCCTGATTAACGGTACCGAGTTTGATAACTCTTACAAACGTGGTGAGCCATTATCTTTCCGTCTGGACGGTGTTATCCCGGGCTGGACTGAAGGTCTCAAACACGTGAAGAAAGGCGGTAAAATTGAGCTGGTCATCCCGCCAGATCTGGCTTACGGTCAGAACGGTGTGCCTGGTATTCCGCCAAATTCAACCTTAGTCTTTGAAGTTGAGTTGCTGGATATTAAACCAGCACCTAAAGCGGATAATGCGGCAAAAGCGCCGGCAGCTGCTGCCACCCCGGCGCAGTAATTGTTTTACACCGCCGTACCTCTGCGGCGGTTCTTTACCCCGCCGCGCTAAAAGGGCTGGCTTAAGTGATCGACATTTGCCAGACTGATATTTCAATTATTTATAGTTTTTGAGTCTGCCCGGCTGTGCTTATGACAGGCTCCAGCTACCTGGGGTAATATCTGTAATGTCTAATCCTTTTAATCCCGGCGATATCGCTGATTACGAACTCCCGGAACGGTATCCGTTTGAACCGGCAGACTATGACATTCTGAAATCATATGAATCGGTTGTTGACGGGCTGGCCATGCTGATTGGTTCTCATTGTGAGATAGTGCTGCACTCGCTGGATAATCTGAAATGTTCGGCAATCCGGATTGCCAACGGTGAACATACCGGCAGACAGGTCGGCTCACCTATCACGGATCTTGCCCTGAGAATGTTGCATGATCTGCAGGGTGAAAAAAGTAATGTCTCCCGTGCTTACTTTACCCGTGCCAAAAGTGGTGTACTGATGAAATCAGTCACTATTGCTATCCGTAATCATAGTCAGCGGGTGATCGGGCTGTTATGTATCAATATGAATCTGGATGTGCCTTTTTCACAGATCATGTCGACCTTTATGCCTCCGGAACTGCATCAGGTAGACTCGAGTGTTAACTTTGCAAGTTCAGTAGATGATCTGGTGGCCCAGACGATGGAATTTACCATTGAAGAAGTGACCAATGATCGCAATGTTTCCAATAATGCAAAAAATCGCCAGATAGTACTGAATCTGTATGAAAAAGGTATCTTTGACATTAAAGATGCGATTAACCAGGTGGCTGACCGGTTAGAAATTTCCAAACACACTGTTTACCTGTACATCCGCCAGTTTAAAAACGGTGATTTTCACGGAGGTGAACGCTGATGCGTTACTCACTGCTGGTGACCGGTGCCCCCTACGGGACACAGCAGTCATCCAGTGCCTTATTGTTTGCCAGAGCATTACTGCAGGCGGGCCAGCAACTTGAGAGCGTGTTTTTTTACCGTGAAGGGGTACTGAATGCCAATCGGCTGGTTTCGCCTGCCAGTGATGAAACTGATATGGTGCGGGAATGGCAGCATCTGCATCTGCAGCATGGTATTGGCCTGCATATCTGTGTGGCTGCAGCGCTCAGGCGTGGTGTGGCTGATGCGTCTGAATCGGCGCGCCTGCAATTACCCGCAGACAATTTACAGCCCGGTTTTACTCTGAGCGGGCTGGGTGCTTTTGCTGAAGCGGCCCTGACCTGTGATCGGCTGGTACAATTCTGATGAATAAAGTTGCCTTTGTATTTATGTCCGCTCCCCATGGCAGCAGTGCCGGCAGGGAAGGGCTGGATGCGCTGCTGGCGACAGCAGCCCTTAATGACCAGTGCGCTCTGTTTTTTATCGGCGACGGTGTTCTGCAACTATTGCCCGAACAGCAGCCAGAACAGATTCTGTCGCGTAATTATATTGCGACCTTCGGTGTACTGCCATTGTATGACATCGAACAGTACTACCTGTGCAGAGAGTCACTGGTCTGCCGTGGAATTCCTGATGACAGCGACTGGGTATTGCCTGCTGAAGTGCTGGATACCTGCGAATTACGTCGTCGTCTTACGGATTTTGATAAAATTGTCACATTCTGAGAAATAAACAGCAGATGCTACATACACTCATGCGCTCTCCCTGGCAGTGTGATTTACAGGGGCTGATAGCATTACTTTCACCCGGTGATGACCTGCTGTTATTACAGGATGGTGTGCTGGCAGCTATCGAAGGAAGTCAGTGCCTTACTGCATTATTACAGTCGCCGGCAACACTTTATGTGTTGCAGGAAGATATTACAGCCCGCGGGCTGGGCGAAAAAACCTCAGCCAGCGTGCAGCTAACAGACTACACCGGGTTTGTTAATTTAACCCTCCGGCACCCGCAACAGTTCACCTGGTAGCACAGAAGTATTGGTTATTTCTTGACACCTTTTGGACGGGGCCCTAAAATTCTGCGTCCTCGTAGAAATGCGAGGCGATTTATTACGTGTTTACGAAGCTAAAGCTAAATCCAGGAGCTATTTAATGGCAACAGTTAACCAGCTGGTTCGCAAACCACGCGTACGCAAAGTTGCAAAAAGCAACGTGCCTGCGCTGGAAGCATGCCCGCAAAAACGTGGTGTTTGTACTCGTGTATATACTACCACTCCTAAAAAACCGAACTCCGCATTACGTAAAGTATGTCGTGTTCGCCTGACCAACGGTTTCGAAGTAACTTCGTACATCGGTGGTGAAGGCCATAACCTGCAGGAACACTCCGTGATCCTGATCCGTGGCGGTCGTGTTAAAGACTTGCCAGGTGTGCGTTACCACACCGTTCGCGGCGCACTTGACTGTTCAGGTGTTAAAGACCGTAAACAGGCTCGTTCTAAATACGGTGTGAAGAAGCCTAAGGCTTAATGGACTCCGTTAAGTAAGGCCAAACGTTTTAATATAAATGTCAGAATAAACTCGTAGAGTTTTGGACAATCCTGAATTATCAACGGAGAATTTCCATGCCACGTCGTCGTGTGATTGGTCAACGTAAAATCCTGCCAGATCCTAAGTTCGGATCTGAGTTGCTGGCCAAATTTGTAAATATTCTGATGGTAGATGGTAAAAAATCTACTGCAGAAGCTATCGTATACACTGCGCTTGAGACCCTGGCTCAGCGCTCTGGTAAAACTGAACTGGATGCTTTCGACATTGCGCTCGAAAACGTGCGTCCTACAGTAGAAGTTAAATCCCGCCGTGTCGGTGGTTCTACTTATCAGGTACCAGTTGAAGTCCGTCCGGTTCGTCGTAATGCACTGGCAATGCGCTGGATCGTAGAAGCTGCTCGTAAACGCGGTGATAAATCTATGGCTTTGCGCCTGGCGAACGAACTTTCTGACGCTGCAGAAAACAAAGGTACTGCAGTGAAGAAACGTGAAGACGTTCACCGTATGGCCGAAGCCAACAAGGCGTTCGCTCACTACCGCTGGTAATTACCACGGTGTAGTTGTTAACCCGGCGGACGCTCTTGTAGCTAACCCGCCGTGGTTTACTTACATAGAACGTCCGGAATTCAGAGGAATCAAATGGCTCGTACAACCCCCATTGCCCGCTACCGTAATATCGGTATCAGTGCACACATCGACGCCGGTAAAACCACAACTACCGAGCGTATCCTGTTCTACACCGGTGTAAACCATAAAATCGGTGAAGTACACGATGGTGCAGCAACTATGGACTGGATGGCTCAGGAACAGGAACGTGGTATTACCATCACGTCTGCTGCGACGACTGCTTTCTGGTCTGGTATGGCAAAACAGTTTGAACCACACCGTGTAAACATTATCGATACCCCGGGACACGTTGACTTTACTATCGAAGTAGAGCGTTCAATGCGTGTTCTGGATGGTGCAGTAATGGTTTACTGTGCGGTTGGTGGCGTTCAGCCTCAGTCCGAGACTGTATGGCGCCAGGCTAACAAATATAAAGTTCCACGCATCGCGTTCGTTAACAAAATGGACCGTATGGGTGCTAACTTCCTGAAAGTTGTTGGTCAGATTAAAAGCCGTCTGGGCGCAAACCCTGTTCCATTGCAGTTAGCAATCGGTGCAGAAGAAGGTTTCACCGGTGTTGTTGACCTGGTGAAAATGAAAGCGATCAACTGGAACGAAGCAGACGCTGGCGTGACCTTCGAATACGAAGAGATCCCTGCTGATATGGTCGATCTGGCTGATGAATGGCGCCAGAACATGGTCGAGGCTGCTGCTGAAGCTTCTGAAGAGCTGATGGAGAAATACCTCGGCGGTGAAGAACTGACTGAAGAAGAGATCAAACAGGCTCTGCGTCAGCGCGTTCTGAACAACGAAATCATCCTGGTTACCTGTGGTTCTGCATTTAAGAACAAAGGTGTTCAGGCGATGCTGGATGCGGTTATCGAATATCTGCCTTCACCAACCGACGTACCTGCGATTAAAGGTATGCTGGATGACGGTAAAGATACTCCGGCTGAGCGTCATGCTGATGACAACGAGCCGTTCTCTGCGCTGGCATTTAAAATTGCTACCGACCCGTTTGTTGGTAACCTGACGTTCTTCCGCGTGTACTCTGGTGTGGTTAACTCCGGTGATACCGTACTGAACTCAGTAAAATCTGCCCGTGAGCGTTTTGGCCGTATCGTTCAGATGCACGCTAACAAACGTGAAGAGATCAGCGAAGTTCGTGCAGGTGATATCGCAGCGGCTATCGGCCTGAAAGATGTTATTACAGGTGATACTCTGTGTGATCCAAGCGCACCAATTATTCTGGAGCGTATGGAATTCCCTGAGCCGGTAATCTCTATCGCGGTTGAACCAAAAACCAAAGCTGACCAGGAAAAAATGGGTCTGGCTCTGGGCCGTCTGGCAAAAGAAGATCCTTCTTTCCGTGTATGGACTGATGAAGAATCTAACCAGACTATTATCGCTGGTATGGGTGAATTACACCTCGACATCATCGTTGACCGTATGAAGCGTGAATTCAATGTTGAAGCAAACATTGGTAAACCGCAGGTAGCATACCGTGAAGCAATTCGCGCGAAAGTTACTGATATCGAAGGTAAACACGCGAAGCAGTCTGGTGGTCGTGGTCAGTATGGTCATGTTGTTATCGACATGTACCCACTGGAGCCAGGTTCTAACCCGAACGGTTACGAATTTATCAACGACATCAAAGGTGGTGTAATTCCTACTGAATACATCCCTGCGGTTGATAAAGGTATCCAGGAGCAGCTGAAATCAGGTCCACTGGCGGGTTATCCGGTAGTTGATCTGGGTGTTCGTCTGCACTTTGGTTCATACCATGATGTTGACTCCTCTGAACTGGCGTTTAAACTGGCTGCATCTATCGCCTTTAAAGATGGCTTTAAGAAAGCAACTCCGGTTCTGCTTGAGCCAATCATGAAGGTTGAAGTTGAAACGCCTGAAGAGAATACTGGTGATGTCATCGGTGACCTGAGCAGACGTCGTGGTATGCTGAAAGGGCAGGAATCTAACGCGACTGGCGTAGAGATTCATGCTGAGGTACCACTGTCTGAAATGTTCGGTTACGCGACTCAGTTGCGTTCTCTGACCAAAGGTCGTGCTTCTTACTCCATGGAGTTCCTGAAGTACGATGATGCGCCGAACAACGTAGCGCAGGCCGTTATTGAAGCTCGTAGTAAATAAGACTACGGTTTAATTTTGAACAGATGCCTTCATCGGGTGATGAAGGCATAACGTAAGGAATATCGCCATGGCGAAAGAGCAATTTCAACGTAACAAACCACACGTTAACGTCGGTACTATCGGCCACGTTGACCACGGTAAAACCACTCT
>NZ_JAERJP010000008.1 GCF_018257575.1 Tatumella sp. JGM91
CCGCCGGATTGATATGCGGCATACCCGCATCAGCGTTACAGTACCGCCCCGGTAATAAATCGAAATTAATCAGATACCTTTATCGCTGAAAAAGTTTTTCTGCAATCAGCGTTATCGATAGCTGAGGCAGGTTACCGGAGGCGGCATCCGGGCCGCTGAGTGAATGAGTGTGGCCAGGGCGAGCCNNTGAACGAAGGTACCGCGCAGCGGCGGAACGATCTGCCGCACAGGCCCGGTGTGCAGAGGGCGCGGCCATTGCGCCCTCTGCTCCTGAGTGAATACATACAAATCCCTAAAGGCACGCTATCATCCCCCCTGAACCAATAACCCCCGGAGACCTCCCCTTATGGACCCGCGTAAAATTATTGTTGAACATTACCCGGCCCTGACGCCGGAGCTGCAAAAAGCCGCAGAGTTCATACTGGAACACAATAATGAACTGGTAGTGTTATCAATGCGGGCGTTTGCCGGAAACGCCGGAGTCAGACCCGCCACCCTGCTGAGGCTGGCGAAACGGCTGGGGTTCAATGGCTGGGGAGAGCTGAAAGATGCCTTTATCCGTTGCATGGGGCTGGCGGATGACAGCTACGCTGCCCGTGCCAGCGATCTGCAAAATAAGCAGCAGCATCCGGCATTATATGACGAAGTTTTTTCAGCCTTTGCGGCCAATTTACAGCAAACTCAGGAAAATAACCGTCACAGTCTGGAACAGGCGGTCAGCCTGCTGGATAGCGCTGACCAGGTCTATATCTGCGGTTTCAGGGCAAGTTTTCCGGTCGCATGGTCACTCTACTATATCTATCGCCTGTTCCACCGTCAGGTGTCTCTGATTGACGGGCTGGCCAGCAATCAGGAGATTTTTACCCGTGAGATTACTTGCCGCGACCTGGTTGTTGTCGTCGGGTTTGCCCCCTATTCACGGGAGACTCTGCAAATTACCGAATATGCCCGGGCCGCCGGTGCCACTCTGATTGCTATCACTGATTCTCCTCTGTCCCCTCTGGCACAAGCCGCCACCTGTAACCTGCTGTTTCCGGTCAGCAGTCCGTCTTTTTTTCCTTCCGTGGTTTCAGGGATGGGAATTGCCGAATGCCTGATGGCCGCCCTGGTCGCCAGACATGGTGACGAGGCTATCCGCCGGATAGAGAGTGCTGAGCGCTATCTGTTTGATTCCGGGGCCTATATATTCCCCGGTAAATAGTCTCCCACCCGGCGCTGATCCGCAACACCCGAAATGATACAAATGAATCATTATTATATTGAATGATCCAATTGTATCTGAGAGTATATCTCTTATCCGGGGTTTCCCCTGCCGTACCAGTAACGGGATGATCAATGAGCCATATTATTCACCGCAGTCTTCATTTTACTCCGCCGATCGCTACCTCGGCACAGGGTGCTTATATTACCGATGCTTCAGGTAAACGTTACCTGGATGCCAGTGGCGGTGCGGCAGTATCCTGCCTGGGCCATGCTCATCCGGATGTGCTGGCAGCAATGCACCGGCAGATCGATACACTCGCCTACGCCCATACGGGATTTTTCACCAGTGATGCGGCAGAAAAGCTGGCTGATCAGCTGGCAGGCAGCGCTCCCGGGGATCTGAATTCCGTCTATTTTGTTTCCGGCGGTTCTGAAGCGGTCGAGACCGCCCTGAAACTGGCCCGTCAGTATTGTGTGGAAACCGGACAGCCGGAAAAAACCACTTTTATTGGCCGTCGTCAGAGCTACCACGGTAATACTCTGGGTGCACTGGCGGTAGGCGGTAATGAATGGTGGCGTAAACAATTTTCACCGTTACTGATGGATGTCGCGCGGGTATCGGCCTGTAATGCCTACCGTGATCAGCGCCACGATGAAACCGAACAGCAATATACCGAACGGTTACTGAATGAACTCGAACAAACCATCGTTGAGACCGGCCCGGAAAAAATTATTGGCTTTATCGCCGAAACTGTCAGTGGTGCCACCACCGGTGCTGTCCCTCCTGTGAAGGGGTATTTTGCCGGAGTGCGCAGGCTCTGTGATAAATACGGTGTGCTGTATATTGCCGATGAAGTGATGTGTGGTATGGGCCGTACCGGAACTCTGCATTCTTTCGAACAGGATGGCGTGGTACCGGATATTGTCACTGTCGCAAAAGGACTGGGTGGCGGCTATCAGCCTATTGGTGCCGTGCTGGTCAGCGATAAGGTGATTGAACCGCTACGTCAGGGCAGCGGACTGTTTCAGCATGGCCATACCTATATTTGCCATCCGACCGCTGCCGCCGCCGCACTGGCTGTACAGCAAGTAATTGTGCGGGATAATTTATTAAGTCATGTGCAGCACCAGGGAAATTATTTACTACAACAATTAGACAATGAGATTGCCGGACTGGAATTTGTCGGTAACACCCGGGGACGCGGCTTATTTGCCGGGATTGAACTGGTGAGAGACAAACAGAGCAAAGCCCCTTTTGACCCGGCGCTGAAGCTGCACGCCGCCATTAAACGCGGCTGCCTTGAACAGGGGCTGATGGTGTATCCGATGGGTGGCACGATTGACGGACAGCAGGGTGACCATATCCTGATTGCACCGCCATTTATTGTGACTCAGCAGCAACTGGATGTGGTGGTCGATACCCTGAAACAGGTGATCATCCGCGAAACACACAACGCAGCAGGTGCCTGACCGATGACCATAACTAACCGCCTGCCACCGCTGGCACCAGAGGACTGGAGCGATGAACAGCGGACACTGGCCGAAGAAGTGATTCAGGGGCCACGCGGAGCATTACTGCCTCCGTTTCAGGCATTATTGCGTAGCCCTGAACTAATGGCTCATGCACAACGATTGGGTGAGTACCTGCGCTACCGTAGTGCAATCGGCCTGCGGTTATCTGAACTGGCTATTTTAGTGACAGCTCGTTACTGGGGTCAGCCGGTCGAATGGGAGATTCATGCGCCCATTGCCCGCGGACAGGGGATTTCAGAACAGGCAATTGACGCGATACAGCATCAGCAACGGCCTGCTGATACAGCTCTGCAACAGGATGAATGGCTGGTATATCAGTTCTGCCAGCAGTTACATCAGCAAAAGCATGTCAGTGACGATATCTGGCAGCAGTCCGTGGCACAGTTCGGTGAAGCAGCGGTCATGGATCTGATCGGCATCAATGGCTATTACAGCTTACTGGCAATGGTTATGAATGTTGCCCGAACCCCGGCGCAGCATACACCCACAGGCTTCTGACTCCGCCCGCTATCGCACTAAAATGGTGCTCCCCCGCTCCGCCGGGGGCACCAAAGAAGTGCAAACTCTTTCGCCGCCTTTATAAGAAAAACTGATTACCCGCGCCACAGCCAGAATGCTGAAAGTTAACAACCAAATAACATATAAAACACTTTTAAATCATTTGGTTATATAATTTATTTCCCCGGGTTATTTGTTTTTTAATTCTGGCATGGTTATTGCTTTTTTGAGTATGACTGACACACATCATCCGATCTTATAAAAAGGACTCGTTATGCTGAAAACAATTAATACTGTAGGTGTTTCACTGGCCTTACTGGCAAGTGCATTCAGCTTTAATGCTGTTGCTAAAGATACACTGACGGTCGGTGTTGATACCGCATTTGTTCCATTCGAATTCAAACAAGACAACAAATATGTTGGTTTTGATATTGATCTGTGGAATGCCATCGCTAAAAAAATGGATGTCGACTATACCCTGCAACCTATGGATTTCAGTGGTCTGATCCCTGGTCTGCAGTCACGTAATATTGATGTCGCTATGGCTGGGATCACTATTACGCCGGTACGTGCACAGGTTGTTGATTTCAGCGCCCCATACTACAACGCTGACTTGCTGATGGCGGTAAAAAGCTCAGCTACCGGTATTAATAAGTTCAGCGATCTGGCGGGTAAGAAAGTGGGCCTGAAGCAGGGTACGGCCGCTGCAACCTATATGAAAGCCAATGTAAAAGCTGATTATGTCGAGTTCCCGAACATCGATAACGCCTATCTCGATCTGCAGGCCGGCAATATTGATGCGGTCGTTCATGACTCGCCGAACGTGTTGTATTACGTAAAAACTGCCGGTAACGGAAAAATCAAAGCGACCGGTGAAAACGATAGCGTGCTGCCACAGCAGTACGGTTTTGCGCTGCAGAAAAACAGCCCTTACACCAGACGTGTTGACGAAGCGCTGAAAGAGTTACGCGCTGACGGTACCTATAACAAAATCTACGTAAAATGGTTCGACAAAGAACCTAAGTAATTGTTTTTCGGGCCAGTTATGGCTGGCCCGCTGTCTATTTGACCATGCGGATAAGATTATGAATTTTGATATCAGTTATGTCTGGCAAGCCGTGCCAATATTATTACAGGGGCTCAAACTGACCCTGTTCATTTCAGTAGTCGGGTTACTGGGAGGGTTTGTCATCGGGCTGATCGCCGGTGTCTGTCGCGCATTAGGCGGCAGATTTTCAAAGACGGTGTCATTGATTTTCGTCGAGCTTATCCGCGGAACGCCGATTATGGTGCAGGTGATGTTTATCTACTTCGCCCTGCCACTCGCTTTACCGGTACGTATTGATCCGATTACCGCTGCGGTTGTGACCATTATGATAAATTCCGGCGCCTATATTGCCGAAATTACCCGTGGTGCGTTGCTATCAATTAATAAAGGTTTTAAAGAAGCCGGACTGGCAATGGGTCTGTCTTCACGGGCAACGCTCTGGTACATCATTATGCCGCTGGCATTACGCCGTATGATCCCAGCACTGGGTAACCAGTGGATCATTAGTATCAAAGATACCTCATTATTTATTGTGATTGGGGTTGCCGAACTGACCCGTCAGGGACAGGAAATTATCGCCGGTAACTTCCGCGCACTCGAAGTATGGACCGCAGTTGCAGCACTGTATCTGATTGTTACTCTGTGTCTGAGCTTCCTGCTTAAAACTCTGGAAAAAAGGATGCATATTTTATGAGTATGGTTGAATTTCAAAATGTCTCGAAAAATTTTGGCTCAACGCAGGTGCTGCATGATATCAATCTGAAAATTGATGCCGGTGAAGTAGTCGTTATTATCGGCCCTTCCGGATCCGGTAAATCCACCCTGTTACGCTGTATTAATAAACTGGAAGAAATTTCTTCCGGGGCTCTGATAGTGGCAGGTATGCACCTGACCGATCCGCATGTTAATGAGCAGGATATCCGCCGTGAAGCCGGAATGGTCTTTCAGCAGTTTCATCTGTTCCCTCATCTGACAGCCCTGGAAAATGTCATGTTCGGACCACTTAAGGTTCGCCATGCCAGTAAAGCAGATGCACGTAAACAGGCGATGGATTTACTGACACGGGTCGGTCTGGCAGCACGTGCTGACCATTACCCTTCAGAGCTTTCCGGCGGACAGCAGCAGCGTGTTGCCATCGCCAGGGCACTGGCCGTCAAGCCACAGATGATGCTGTTTGATGAACCTACCTCCGCGCTGGATCCGGAACTGCGCCACGAAGTATTACAGGTTATGCGTTCTCTGGCTGAAGAGGGGATGACAATGGTCATTGTGACCCACGAAATCGGTTTTGCCCGGGATGTTGCCTCACGGTTGATCTTTATCGATGGCGGTACCATTGCTGAAGATGGTTCGCCCGCCGGGCTGATTGAGGGCGGTAATGGCTGCGCCCGTTTGCAGGAATTCCTGCAGCACGTTTCCTGAGTTAAAACTGAGATACTCCGTATATGAACATAATCACGCTCCGTGGTGGTGCTTTTTCCATTGGCGAACAACTGGGCCGCGCGGGTAAGGCGGCATGGCATAATAAGCTGCCGGAAACCACGCTGTGGCAAACGGTTATTCGCCTGAAAGATTCACCACAGGCACGGGCAATGGCTGAGGCTGTGCAACGCGAGTATCCGCTGATATGGCAGGAACTGCAGGGGATGGCCTGCGGATTAGATGCCCCGCTGGACGCGGTTTTTGCCTGGAATTGCCGCGGTGATCTGGTACGTTCAACCTCAGATGGCTGCACCACTCTGGCGGGTCGTGACAGTGCCGGTCAGTGTTTTATTGCCCATAATGAGGATGGCTTTCCGCAATTGCGGGATGACTGTTTTATCGCCGATATCAGGCCATTGCAGGGTAGTGCTTTTGTCAGCTTCGCCTATCCCGGGTCTCTGTGCGGGCACACCTTTGCGGTAAATCAGCACGGCGTTGTGAATACCGTCAATAATATCAGGGCAGTACAACGTCCGGCGGGTTTACCTCGTCAGATACTGGCAAGAGCGGCACTGAATGCTACCAGTCTTGACGATGCCGTCCTGATACTGACGGCGACGGCACGGGCAGGCGCATTTCATCACACGCTGGGGCAGGCCGGTGATCCGCGCCTGTTCAGCGTAGAAGCGACCGGTCAGGGCAACAGTGTGACCATGCTGACGGGTAACAGTGGCCACGCTAATCATCTGATACACCCGCAATTGTCGGCCTGCGAACAAGTGATTACCGGAAGTTCAGCCGCACGCCAGCACAGGATCGATCAGCTGTTATCCGCGGAAACCGCACTGTCAGCCGAACAGATGCTGACTATTCTGTCTGATACTGACGGAAAACTGCCTGTCTACCGGCTGGCGAAAGACGATCCGGATCAGGAGAATACACTGGCAACCGTCATTTTCCGGCTGAATGCTGACGGCGTTGACTGGTCGTTGTATGGACTTGATCGCCCGGCAGTCGCACTCTGCGGGGAAAAAAATCTGCTATAAGAGTCAGCGGCCGGATCCGTAAAAAAACAGCTATCCGCAGACGCAGATAGCTGTTTTTTTTGATGGCAGATTTATTTATGCAGCTCTGCCGTCATATGCACACCATTATTCATAGTGGCTTCAATGATGGTATACGATTTTCCGGCTTTTTTGGCCTGCGCCGCGATTTTCGCCTCCGCATCATCCAGATTATCTGCCGTTGCAGTCACACTTTCCGCAAAACTACTGAATGAAAGTAAAGACACCAGACTCACCGCCAGTACGGTTTTTATTGTATTCATGGTCGCTTCCTTTAACGGTTGGGTCACTGGCCGGATGATGATTCCCCTGATGACATGACCGCCAGGCCTGTCAGATGTCGTCAGTCGCCTGACGGGACAGGGCACACATATCGCCGGTGACTTCAGTCCCGACTGTAGCGCAGTTGTTCAGCTATTCAACCGGCAATTATCCGGTGAATTCAGGTTCTGTTCCGCGGATAAAATATCCGTCTGTCCGGGCCGGATTTTATATAACACAGCAGATAACTGAGTGAGGAGCCTGAAAATACAGGCGCAGACAGGTGGCGGGGGAATATTACAGGAAAGACTCCCCCGGGGATATTTTCCGCCGGGGAGCCTTCTGTCTCTGTTACTTATTCAGTTCGGCGGTCATATGCACGCCATTGTTGTAATTTGCTTCGGTAATTTTATAAGAAGCGCCGGCTTTGTGGGCCTGAGCTGCAATCTGTGCTTCAGCGGCATCAAGAGTACTTGCACAGGCGGTAACGCTCTGAGCAAAGCTACCGAAAGAAATCAGGGAAAGGACTGCAACTGCAACTAAAGTTTTGATGGATTTCATGAGGGTCACCTTAATTTATTTTTGTCTGAAGGCCGTATTGCCTTGATGCGGTGAATCATAGCCCTGTGTCCGGTTGCACGAAAGCTGAACAAATTGCTTATCTTATTCAAAATAAATGAATGATAATGACAAACCAACCGGATAAAGCCAAAAATGCAGTCGTTACTGCTAAATATTAGATAACATGCAGATCATTAGGCTTTAATGATTACACTACATGGAATAAACACCCGAATGATTTGCCATTAAAACAAAAACCATAATGTTATCAAAAGGTTTCTCTAATGTGATAGCGGACCGCTATGGAAACGTAACTCCGTGTCCGGTCCGGTAATTAATGCTGCTTCCGTTTCGCCTATTTTCCGGATCCGTGCACTGATATCACCGGGGGAAATCTGTCGTGCAAGGGTCAGATAGTCCTGATAATGACGGGCTTCAGAACGTAATAACGAACGGTAGAATTTTGCCAGTTCAGGATCAAGGTACGGGGCCAGTGCGGCAAAACGTTCACAGGAACGTGCTTCGATATATGCACCACAGATTAGTTTATCCACCAGCGTGTCGGGTTCATGGGTGGTCACCTCGCGCAGTAGTCCTCTGGCATAACGGCTGGCGGTAATTTTATGGTAGGCCACCCCCCGGGACTGCATAATTTCCCAGACCTGATAAAAATGGTGCAATTCTTCTTTTATCAACAGCACCATTTTATCAATCAGATCATCAGCGCGGGGACACTCTGCCCGCCGTGTAATCCGGTTACCCAGACTGCGGTGAGCCTCAATAAAATCACTGTCAGGACATTCACGGTAGATAAAATTTTCGTAAGGCAACAACCAGTGATTAAGGGTTTCACTACCGGGTTTATCCGCTGCATATTTACGGAGCAGCCAGGCCGCGGTCTGTGCGGCTTTCAGTTCACAGGTCAGGTGATCGATTAATAGTAATGGCAGATTTTCTGGTCTGGCGGCTTCATCAAGCCATGACCGGGGTGTCCGGCAATGTAAAAACTGTAACAGGGGGGCTATCAGGGCTGAGTCATTCATAATTCAGTGGATATCAGACAAAAAAATCTGCAGGTGAACGCTGCCCCGGCCATCCGTTATCATCAGACCAGGGGACGGGCTTACGACGAAAACTGACAACTAATTAGTGACGCACACCGTTGTCATGGGAGTCAGAACCGTCTTCATCATCCTCTTCGTCTTCATCTTCGGCATCAGGATCTTCAAAGTAAGTTCCCCAGCCGTCGTAATCCACATTGTGCTTACCGGCCATTTTCACCAGTTGTTCGATCTGAGCATTAATCAGTTCATCCTTCAGTGCCACTTCGCTGATAATATCGACACACATAACTGTGGTGCCGTCTTCCAGTTCCAGCTCTTCCGGATCAGTCACTTCATAGCCCAGTTTGAATGCATCAACAGCGGCTTTTTCCAGCGCATCAAAACTGTCGCAGGATAAATGATGCTCTATGGTATAGAGCGCATCAGGATCGCTGCCATCTTCCAGTAATTCTTCAATGATTTCGCGTGTTTCTTCGCGCTGTTCTTCCATAAAGGATTCAAATGTCATAGGGATTATTCCTCAGGTGCGCTCAGGGGCATTCCCCCGCATCAGCGGCTATTTTCCCACAGCCACAGGCGCGGCACTACTCTAAAGCGCAGGATAACTGAAAATAAGGTTGAAAATGAATATTCATACATATAGATTGAATATTAATTCATATGATTTTTATCTCCGGAGCGATATATGAGTAAGCTTTACCAGCGTAATTTCCTGAGACTCTTGGATTTTACCTCTGCTGAACTTGAACAGTTACTGAGTCTGGCCGCCAGCCTGAAACAGGATAAAAAACAAGGTGAGGAATCCCCTGCCCTGCAAGGAAAAAATATTGCGCTCATCTTCGAAAAAGATTCGACCCGAACCCGTTGCTCTTTCGAAGTTGCCGCTTACGATCAGGGGGCCAGGGTGACCTGGCTGGGTGCCAGTGGTAACCAGATCGGCCATAAAGAATCAATCAAAGATACAGCACGGGTACTGGGAAGGATGTATGACGGTATCCAGTACCGCGGATATGAACAGAGTATTGTCGAGACGCTGGCTGAATATGCCGGGGTACCGGTCTGGAATGGTCTGACGACGGAGTTTCATCCGACCCAGTTACTGGCCGATTTGCTGACTATGCGGGAGCACTTACCGGGTAAGTCCTGGAACCAGATAACCCTGGTGTATGCAGGCGATGCCCGTAATAACATGGGAAATTCGATGCTGGAAGCGGCAGCACTGACCGGACTTGATTTACGGCTGGTCGCGCCGAAAGCATGCTGGCCGGATGCAGAGCTGGTGGAAGAGTGCCTGGCCGTCGCCCGGCAGACCGGCGGGAAAATAACCCTGACGGAATCCGTTACTGATGGAGTAAAAGGCGCAGACTTTATTTATACGGATGTCTGGGTGTCGATGGGTGAAGCAAAAGAAGCCTGGGCCGAACGGATTGCCCTGCTGCGTCCGTACCAGGTAAACAACCATATGCTGGCGCTTACCGGTAATCCACAGGTGAAGTTCCTCCACTGCCTGCCGGCGTTCCACGACGATCAAACCACTCTGGGCAAACAGATGGCCGAACAATATGGCTTTACTGAGGGTATTGAAGTGACTAATGACGTTTTTGAGTCACCTCACAGCATTGTGTTTGATCAGGCAGAAAACCGGATGCATACCATTAAAGCGGTCATGGTTGCGACTCTCAGCCCGTAATCAGTCCCGCGATTTTGCAGTGATAGTGCTGTCTGTCACTGCATGCTCTTTTCTGCGCAGCCATCGCCTGTGGCATAGTTATTTTAAAATCCGTCGTCTGGCAAGCAGACAAAAGGAAATAACATTCATTATAACTGCATATCTGGTATCCGATCGCCGGCAGTGATGTATATAACTGACTGTTATCAGAGAATAATAATAAAAAACAAGAATCAGTTCATAAATATAACTTTTCATTTCCTGCCACTTCTGTGAATAACTATTCCCCGGCCAGTTCGGCGTATTAAATAATCACCTTGTATAATGTATAAAAATTCAACACGATAAATTTGTCGTTAAATATCAATTTCATATTTATTTTTGTGCTTTTTAAAATAGCGTTACAGACTACGCTAGTTGAAATAACCACGCTGATTATTCGGGTATATTTTCATTTTATATAAAAAAATAAAATCCTAAATAATGATCCCTCTCATAAAGCGGCAACCCCCTGACAATAACCAACAACTCCTTGAATATAGTCACAGTTCTTAGTGCTGGTAATTCGTTATTTTCAGGCGAGTTATCAGGAACAGTGTCTGTTGTTTAATTCAGCAGATACTGTTTATTCCACCGATAAGGAGCATCTATGGAAAAGCATTATGTTGGTTCTGAAATTGGTACATTACGCAGCGTATTACTCCATCGCCCTCATCTGAGCCTGAAAAGGCTGACGCCTGGCAATTGCCAGGATCTGCTGTTCGACGATGTATTATCTGTTGAACGGGCAGGAGAAGAGCACGATCAGTTTGCCGATACCCTGCGACAGCAGGGGATTGAGGTACTGCTACTGTCAGATTTACTGACCCGGACGCTGGATGTTCCGGCGGCAAAACACTGGCTGCTGGAAACGCAAATTTCTGATTATCGCCTCGGGCCACGTTTTGCGGCCGATATCCGTAGCTGGCTGGATCAAATGCCACACCGCCTGCTGGCCAGTCATTTCACCGGAGGCTTAACCTGCGATGAATTACCTGCGGAAATACGTAATATTGCCGGACGTCAGAGTGATCAGGACGACTTTATTACCCGTCCGTTACCCAACCATTTATTTACCCGCGACACCTCATGCTGGATTTATCAGGGGGTCAGTATTAACCCGATGGCAAAAATAGCCCGCCAGCGGGAAACCCATAACCTGCGGGCTATCTACCGCTGGCACCCGGCCTTTAATGACGGTGATTTTATCCGCTATTACGGGGATGACGATCTTAACTATGATAATGCCACCCTCGAGGGTGGCGATGTGCTGGTTATTGGCCGCGGCACGGTAGTTATCGGTTTGTCGGAACGTACCACCGCCCAGGGAATAGAATTTCTTGCCAGCGCCTTGTTTAAACATCAGCAGGCCAGCCGCGTTATCGTGCTGGAATTACCTCAGCAACGCTCCTGTATGCATCTTGATACCGTGATGACACACCTGGATATCAATACTTTTTCTATCTACCCGCAGATCATTAACCAGCATATCCCTTGCTGGACACTGACTCCGGATGGTTATGGCGGTCTGCGACGTACGGAAGAAAGTGGTTTTACCAAAGCTCTTGAGCTGGCTCTGGATATTGACCATATCCGCCTGATCACAACCGGAGGTGATCGTTTCGAAGCAGAGCGCGAGCAATGGAACGATGCCAACAATGTGCTGACCATCCGGCCGGGGGTGGTGATTGGCTACGAACGCAATCTCCGGACTAACGAAAAATACGATAAAGCCGGGATCACCGTACTCCCCATCGCCGGTGATGAACTGGGCAGAGGACGCGGTGGTGCAAGGTGCATGAGCTGTCCGCTGGAAAGGGACGGTATTTAATGAGCGGGACAAATAATATGGACAAAAAACCGATACTGGTCGTTGCTCTGGGAGGCAATGCGCTGCTGAAACGCGGCGACCCTCTGGAAGCCGGTATTCAGCAAAAAAATATCCTGATTGCCGCCAGCGTGATTGCCGGACTGACCGCACAATGGCGGGTGGTACTGGTGCATGGTAACGGGCCTCAGGTCGGGCTGCTGGCACTACAGAATGCTGCTTATACCTCCGTCAACCCCTACCCGCTGGATGTGCTGGGGGCCGAAACCCAGGGAATGATTGGCTATATGCTGCAGCAGGCCCTGAAAAACTGTCTGCCGGATACCCATATTACCACCCTTCTGACACAGGTGAAGGTCGATACGCTGGATCCGGCATTTCAGGATCCCTGTAAGTTTATCGGTCCGCTGTATTCAGCCGATCAGCTGGCTGCATTACCGGCAGACAACCCGTGGCAGATAAAAGCCGACGGATACGGTTTTCGCCGGGTGGTGCCCTCACCTCTGCCGGTCAGTACTGTCGAGAGCGCGGCGATCATCACATTGCTGGCCGATGATCATCTGGTGATCTGTAACGGCGGGGGCGGAATTCCGGTCACAGAAGGTGAAAACGGGTTACAGGGAGTGGAGGCCGTGATTGATAAAGATCAGTCTGCCGCCCTGTTGGCGCGCCAGCTGAATGCGGATGCGTTACTGATCCTCACCGATGCAGATGCCGTGTACCTGAACTGGAATACCCCGTCACAGGAAGCCATTGCTCAGACAACCGCCAGTTCACTGGAAGAACTGAGGTTTGATGCCGGATCGATGGGACCAAAAGTGTCGGCCTGCTGCCGGTTTGTCAGGCAGTGCCACGGAATTGCCGGGATTGGTGCTCTGCAGGACGGCTGCAGCATTCTTTCCGGGAAAAAAGGCACACTGATTGTTGCCGGATAACGGCCAGCCAGCCGGTGCTGTTACTCAACACCGGCTTCTTCGGGAGCCGGAAAAGGATAATTCAGATAAGGATTTTATATGTCAGTTAACCTGAAACACCGCCATTTTCTGAAACTGCTGGATTACACAGCGGAAGAAATTGATTACCTGCTGACACTCGCCCGTCAGTTGAAACAGGATAAACAGCGCGGCGAAGAGCATCCCCGGTTAACCGGTAAGAATATTGCGCTGATCTTCGAGAAGAGTTCCACCCGCACCCGCTGTGCTTTCGAAGTCGCGGCTTTCGATCAGGGGGCAAGGGTTACGTATCTCGGGCCATCGGGTTCACAGATTGGCCATAAAGAATCAATGAAAGATACCGCCCGGGTACTGGGCCGGATGTACGACGGCATTCAATACCGTGGCTTTGGTCAGCCAATTGTCGAACAGCTGGCGGAATTCGCCGGTGTACCGGTCTGGAACGGACTGACTGATGAGTTTCATCCGACCCAGATTCTGGCTGATTTAATGACTATGCAGGAGCATGCACCAGACAGAGCGCTCTCATCCCTGAGCATTGCTTACCTGGGGGATGCCCGCAACAACATGGGTAATTCACTGATGGTCGCCGCTGCCATTATCGGTATGGATATCCGGCTGGTAGCACCGCGTGATTTCTGGCCGCAAGAGACCCTGGTACAACAATGTCAGGCTATTGCGGCGGACAGCGGTGCCCGGATTCTCCTGACCGAATCGGTCAGTGACGGGGTGCGGGGGGTGGATTTTCTGTATACCGATGTCTGGGTGTCAATGGGAGAAGCCAAAGCGGCCTGGGCAGAGCGCGTCAGCCTGATGCAGCCTTATCAGGTAAACCAGCAAGTGATCGCGGCAACCGGGAATCCCGGTGTGAAATTTATGCATTGCCTGCCCGCTTTCCATAATGAGCACACCTCTGTAGGCCGTGAAATCGAAGAGACTTATGGCCTGAAGGGCCTGGAAGTCACTGATGAGGTGTTTGAGTCATCCTGTTCGATTGTGTTTGATGAAGCAGAAAACAGGATGCACACCATCAAGGCAGTCATGGTCGCAACCCTGGCAGACTAACCGACCACAGGTACGCCTGGCGGCGTACCTGTCAGGGAGAAATAACAATGAAGACCTTTAAATTCCCCTCCGCCTATACCATTCTGTTTATGCTGATTATTCTGGTCGCCGCACTGAGCTGGCTGATCCCCGCCGGGCAGTATCAGATGGTAATGAATGACACCCTGGGTAAAACCGTGCCGGTGGCAGGTACCTGGCAGGCCGTCGATCCTAATCCTCAGGGGATCAGCGATATTTTACTGGCTCCCATCGATGGCCTGTGGGATCACCGTACGGGTAATGCCGGGGCGATTGATGTGGCGCTGTTTATTCTGATTATCGGCGGGTTCCTCGGTGTGACCAACAGAACCGGTGCCATTGATGCGGGGATCCAGCGGGTTACCTTAAAACTGAAAGGTAAAGAAGAGTGGATGATCCCGATACTGATGGGCGTATTTGCCCTTGGTGGCACCATTTACGGGATGGCAGAAGAGTCACTGCCGTTTTATTCACTGCTGGTGCCGGTGATGATCGCTGCCCGCTTTGATCCTATGGTTGCTGCCGCCACCGTATTACTGGGGGCCGGTATCGGTACCCTCGGATCGACGATTAATCCGTTTTCCACGGTGATTGCGGCCAATGCCGCCGGGATTCCGTTTACCGACGGTATGCTGTTGCGGATCATTATCCTGATCAGTGGCTGGCTGACCTGCGTCTGGTGGGTCCGCCGCTATGCTATCCGTATCCGTAATCACCCTGATTTATCCGTACTGGCCGATAAAGCAGAAGAGAACCGTCGTTACTTTCTGGCTCAGCAAGGGGATGAACCTTTAGCCTTTACCCCGGTACGTAAAATTATCCTGCTGCTGTTTGCTGCGGCCTTTGTGATGATGATTTATGGTGTGGCAGTGAAAGGCTGGTGGATGGGCGAAATTTCCGCCATGTTCCTGGGCGCAGCCATTATCACCGGACTGATAGCCCGGATAAGTGAGGAAGACTTTACCACGGCATTTATCGACGGTGCGCGGGATCTGCTCGGTGTGGCATTGATCATCGGTATTGCCCGCGGGATCGTAGTGGTGATGGATAACGGAATGATCACCCATACACTGCTCAATATGGCTGAGCAATTGGTCACGGGGTTACCGCCGGTAGTGTTTATTAATGTGACCTGGCTGATTGAGATCGTGCTGTCATTCCTGATCCCTTCTTCTTCCGGACTGGCGGTTCTCAGTATGCCGGTACTGGCACCACTGGCCGATTTTGCCAGTATCGGACGGGATCTGGTCGTCACAGTGTACCAGTCGGCTTCCGGGCTGGTGAATCTGATTACTCCAACCTCCGGTGTGGTAATGGGCGGTCTGGCGATTGCCAGAATCCCTTATATCCGTTACCTGAAATGGGTGGCTCCGCTACTGGCTATTCTTGTGATTATGAACATAGTTATGCTGAGTGTCTCTGCGCTACTATGATGACCAGCGGACGGCCTGATACGAGGATGTAAGGTATCCGGGCAGTTTCTGTCAGGTCCGACAACGGAGATGTCATTTATGCCTATTACCTCGCCAGCCACCAGCAGAGAACTGCAACAGCTGGCACTCTGCCAGCGGCTGATCCTGCAAAACAGCTATATTTCTCAGGAAGCTCTGCGCAAGGATCTCCAGCGCTATGGCTATCCGATGATCAGCCAGTCAACCATTTCACGGTTACTTAAAAACCTCGGGGTGATCAAAATCCGTAATAGCCGCGGGCAACGGATTTATACCCTCAGCCCGCTGGCGCAGCCGTTACCTCAGGCCAGCCGTCCGATTGCTGAAATGGTCGTCGATGTCGTTCATAATAATGAGTTTATTCTGGTACATACCGCTGCCGGTTATGGACGGGCCATCGCCCGCATTCTTGACTGCCAGCAACTGACCCAGACGATAGGCGTCGTTGCCGGCAGCGATAATGTCTGGATTGCTCCCAGACACAGCCGGCAGATAAGCTCTCTGTACCAACAGGTGCGCCATCTGCTGAATGCCGGATAATACCTGTTCCGGGTATCCCTTTTTCCCGGCGGACAATGCTTGTCAGAAATTTCAGGGCCGGTATAATGCGCGAAAATTTTCCGGGAGAAAGCATGGCACAGATGATGACACACTCTGATACCCGTATCCGCTTTGCTGCGGGCGATAGCCCTTTTTTCTCCGGCATTACTACCTATTCTGTTAAAGCCCCTGTTTCAGGGGCTTTTTTTTGCCCGCCATCTGCTCGTGCCGAGGACATCAATAATGGCTAACCCTCTCTATCGAAAGCATATTATCTCTATCAATGACCTCAGCCGTGAAGAGCTGGAGTTAGTGTTAGACACTGCCGCCCGGCTGAAAGCCTCACCGCAGCCGGAACTGCTGCAGCATAAAGTGATCGCCAGTTGTTTCTTCGAAGCCTCCACCCGTACCCGGTTATCGTTTGAAACTGCCATCCACCGGCTGGGAGCCTCAGTGGTTGGCTTTTCTGACAGTGGTAATACCTCGCTGGGGAAAAAAGGCGAGACCCTGGCAGATACGATTTCAGTGATCAGTACCTATGTCGATGCCATCGTGATGCGACATCCGCAGGAAGGCGCGGCACGGCTGGCAACAGAATTCTCCGGTGATATACCGATCCTGAATGCCGGTGATGGTGCCAATCAGCACCCGACCCAGACGCTGCTGGACCTGTTTACCATCAGTGAGACCCAGCAACGGCTGGATAACCTGAATATCGCGATGGTCGGTGATTTAAAATATGGCCGGACCGTGCATTCACTGACCCAGGCACTGGCTAAATTCAGCAATAACCGTTTCTTTTTTATCGCACCGGATGCGCTGGCAATGCCCGCTTATATCACCGATTTACTGGATGAAAAAGGGATTGTCTGGTCGCGCCATACCTCTATTGAAGAGGTGATGCCGCAGACAGATATTTTATATATGACACGGGTACAGAAAGAGCGCCTCGACCCGTCAGAATACGCCAACGTCAAAGCACAGTTCGTGTTAAGGGCCGCCGATTTAGCCGGTGCCCGTGATAGCATGAAAGTATTACACCCCCTGCCACGGGTCGATGAAATTGATACGGATGTCGACAGTACCCCCCACGCCTGGTATTTCCGTCAGGCCGGAAACGGGATTTATGCCCGCCAGGCATTACTGGCGCTGGTATTAAACGAACAACTGACGGCATAACGGGGAGAGATAATCATGACTCAGGATACTAAATTACAGGTAGAAGCGATTAAATGCGGTACGGTTATCGACCATATTCCGGCCCGTGTCGGCTTCCGTCTGCTGTCGCTATTCCGGCTGACCGAAACAGACCAGCGCATTACTATCGGGCTGAATCTGCCTTCCGGTGAAATGCAGCGTAAGGATTTGATCAAAATTGAGAATACCTTTCTTACGGATGATCAGATTAATCAGCTGGCAATTTATGCCCCCCATGCCACCGTTAACCGGATTGATAACTATGATGTGGTGGCCAAGAGTATCCCGGCAATGCCGGAACGAATTGAACGGGTGCTGACCTGCCCCAATAGTAATTGCATCAGCCATAATGAGCCGGTTCACTCGGTATTTACGGTACGCCAGCGTGCCGGAGATATCTCACTGAGATGCAAATACTGTGAAAAAGAATTTGCACATCATGTTGTTATAGGACACTGGTAATCAACACCGGCGCTTCTATAATGGGAAAACATCTGGCAGAAGGCGCCACCGCCTTCTGAATTATCATTAAGGGGAATTTATGTCTCGCGTCATCAGTACCGAAAAAGCACCTGCCGCTATCGGCCCTTATGTACAGGCTGTCGATCTCGGGAATATGGTTATCACTTCCGGCCAGATCCCTGTGGACCCGAAAACCGGTGAAGTTGCAGATGATGTTGCAGCGCAGACCCGTCAGTCACTGGCAAATGTGCAGGCAATCATTGAGCAGGCCGGCCTGAGTGTCGGTGATATTGTAAAAACAACGGTTTTTGTGAAAGACCTGAATGACTTTGCCACGGTCAATGCGACTTACGAAGCTTTTTTTACTGAAAATAACGCCGGTTTCCCTGCTCGCTCCTGCGTTGAAGTCGCCCGGCTGCCGAAAGACGTAAAAATTGAGATTGAAGCAATCGCTGTACGCCGCTAATCAGTCTGTCTGTTCCCGGAACATTCCGGGAACAGTATCGTTTCAGATACTGCCCGTGTCATTTTTCCACGATAGCCTCCTCTCCGCTTCTTTGTTTTTAATCAAACTCTCTGCAACTATTTCGCTTAATTCACTACATATTGTGTTTTAAAATCACCAAAACACAATATACAGGAAATAATCATGGATCATCTGGTGATTAAACGGGATGGCTGCAAGGTCGCTTTCTGCCGCCAGCGCATTATGCATGCCATTACTGCGGCAGCTGAAGCTGCGGGGGTCACAGATAAAAATTATTGTGAAGCCATGACCACCGTTATCTGTACCGAATTACAGCGACAGCCTGTACTGGATATCAGCCTGATACAACAGACGGTCGAAAACAAATTAATGGCAGGCCGTTTTCCGGAAGTCGCCCGTTGTTATATTGAATATCGCCATGATCGCGACAAAATACGCGAACAGCACAGCCGTTTACACCAGGAAATTCAGGGGTTGGTGGAACAAACCAATGCCGCTCTGCTGAATGAGAACGCCAACAAAGACAGTAAAGTGATCCCTACACAGCGCGACTTACTGGCAGGGATTGTGGCTAAACATTACGCACGACAGCATATTTTACCGCCGGCGGTGATGCAGGCGCATGATCGCGGCGAGATCCATTACCACGATCTCGATTATGCCCCTTTCTTTCCGATGTTTAACTGTATGCTGATTGATTTACAGGGCATGCTGACCCACGGGTTTAAAATGGGTAACGCTGAAATTACTCCGCCAAAATCTATAGCCACCGCAACCGCAGTCACCGCCCAGATTATCGCGCAGGTCGCCAGCCATATTTATGGCGGTACAACGATTAACCGTATTGATGAAGTACTGGCCCCGTTCGTTGATGCCAGCCTGCAACGCCATCGGGAGATTGCCCGTGAATGGCAGATTAAGGATGTGGAAGGCTATGCGGATGCACGTACCCGTAAAGAGTGTTTCGATGCTTTTCAGTCGCTGGAGTATGAGGTAAATACCCTGCATACCGCTAATGGCCAGACCCCTTTTGTCACCTTTGGCTTCGGGCTGGGAACGTCACGTGCTTCACGGCTGATTCAGATCTCTGTCCTGAAAAACCGCCTTGCCGGACTGGGAAAAAACCGTAAAACGGCCGTATTTCCGAAGCTGGTGTTTGCTATCCGCGAGGGAGTAAACCGCCGTCCCGAAGACATTAATTATGATATCAAGCAACTGGCACTGGAATGTGCCAGCCAGCGGATGTATCCGGATATTCTGAATTATGATCAGGTCGTAAAAGTGACCGGGTCGTTTAAAACCCCGATGGGCTGTCGCAGTTTCCTCGGCGTATATGAAGAAGATGGCCGGCAGATCCATGAAGGACGTAATAATATCGGGGTGGTCAGCCTGAATTTACCCCGTATAGCCCTGCAAGCCGGCGGTGATGAAACCCGTTTCTGGTCATTGCTGGAACAGCGGCTGGATACGGCGAAACAGGCACTGATGAGCCGAATCAGCCGTCTGGAAAATACCTGTGCCAGGGTTGCCCCCATACTCTATATGGAAGGTGCCTGCGGGGTACGTTTGCAGGCCGATGAAAAAGTCGGCAAAATTTTCCGTAACGGCCGGGCATCCGTGTCTCTGGGATATATCGGCCTGCATGAAACCATCAATGCCCTGACAGGTAACCGGCAGCACCTGTTTGATTCGGCGGAATTGCAGGAAAAAGCGCTGGCGATTGTCACCCGGCTGCGGCAGGCAACAGATCAGTGGAAAACCGAAACTGGCTATGGGTTCAGTCTGTACAGTACTCCCAGTGAAAACCTGTGTGACCGTTTCTGCCGGCTGGATGCTGCAGAGTTCGGGCTTGTCGCCGGAGTAACCGATAAAGGCTATTACACCAACAGCTTCCACCTGGATGTCGAAAAAGCCGCTAACCCCTACGATAAGATTGATTTTGAAGCGCCTTATCCGCAAATCGCTAATGGCGGTTTTATTTGCTACGGCGAGTACCCGAATCTGCAACATAATCTGAAAGCTCTCGAAGATGTCTGGGATTACAGCTATTCACGTATTCCTTACTATGGCACCAATACGCCCATTGATGAATGTTATAACTGTGGCTTTAAAGGTGAATTCAGTTGTACCAGTAAGGGATTTACCTGTCCGCAGTGCGGAAATCATGATCCGGCCCGGGTGTCAGTCACCAGGCGGGTATGCGGCTATCTTGGCAGCCCCGATGCCAGACCTTTCAACGCCGGTAAGCAGGAAGAAGTAACGCGTCGCGTAAAACATATGCCGAACGGTATATAAGGCCCGGTATATGAATTACCACCGCTATTATCCTCTGGACGTGGTAAACGGTCCGGGTACCCGCTGTACGTTGTTTGTCTCCGGTTGTGAACATCACTGCCGGGGATGCTACAACCAGTCAACCTGGCGGCCGGACTCAGGGTATCCGTTCACTCCGGACCTGGAAGATCAGATTATCACCGACCTTAACGACAGCCGCATTCCCCGCCAGGGACTATCATTGTCTGGCGGAGATCCACTGTATCCGGCCAATATCAGCACAATATTACGGTTGGTCAGCCGGATAAATGCTGAGTGTCCCGGCAAAGATATCTGGCTGTGGAGCGGTTACCGCTTTCAGTGGCTCACCAATGAACAGCGCAAAATAGTGGCTCGTATTAATGTACTGATCGACGGTAAATTTATCGATAGCCAGAAAGATCTGACCCTGAAATGGCGCGGTAGCAGAAATCAGCGTATCTGGTATCTGCGCTGAGCCCTGACCCGACAAGACTGCATCATCAGGACTCAGAACAGCATTGCTGTCACTCGCGGGCCTGCTGCGCATTGGCAGTCTGTTTTTTAGATCCGGACCTGGAATTCAGGTAATTTCCGCAGGGAATTTCCACAAATTTATACAGGATCCAGCCCAGGAGCACACTGACGACTGCCGCGAATACCAGTATCAAAATCCCGTCAGGGAGATTAAATTTCTCGCCCCCTGCCCAGCGTTTCAGCAGGATTAAGATAGTGAAATGGATCATATAGAAGCCGAAAGAAATATTACCCAGCCACTGCATTACCGGTAAATTCAGGAATGATTTTTTTCCCCGGATATCACCGACAGTCAGAGATCCCAGCAGGAAAACCAGCGGATATAACGTAATCAGGTTATAACTGAACTGAAAAGGTAAATTCACATCAATAATGTAGCTGGCGGCCACCAGCAGAGTACTGGTAACAGTACTGATGCGGATAAAGTAACCTTCGAGAATAATACGGGAAAGTACCAGCCCGATAACGAATTCAAATACCCTGGTCAGCGGGAAAGTGTAAGACAGCCACCACTCGATTTCACCGACTTTAAAAGGCCAGCCGGGCAGCGGTGTTTCATGACGGGTCGCATAGAAAATAATGACCTGACTGATGATCATGCCGAGATAGCAGATAAAGATGGTGGTCCACAGTTTATCTGCGGGGAGGGCTTTCACCCAGCGGAAAACAAAAGGAAAAATAATATAAAACAAAATGATAGCGCATAAAAACCAGCTGGGTGTATTCCCGCCAATATAATTCTCTGCCCGCGGGATCCAGCTCTGAACCAGAAATAAGTTAGGTAACCAGATATCCGGCCGCCGGAAACTGATCACCCCGGTCGCGACCACAATCACCATAACCACCACATTTACCGGGTAGATCTTTGCAAAGCGACGTTTATAAAAGCGCAGCGGGTGATCGACCGGGCGGGACGACCATCCCATCACAAAACCGCTCAGGATAAAGAACATAGATACACTGACCCAGCCGCTTTTACTGAAGATCACGTAATACCAGTGACTGACCTGAGGATCAGAAAACGGTGCCAGAATCGGACCCAGGGTCGAGTGAAACAGAAACACACTGATCGCCGCGATAAAGCGAATGCCGTTCAGCGAGGTCAGATTAGGTAACATTCCTTTCTCATTACGCCGGACAATATGGTGCGCCGTCGGCGACCAGGACTGAGGTTCTGAAGCTTTACTGTTTTGCATAGACTCCCCCACTGAAAACAGATATACCGGACAACTCATTGATAAAAAATATTACACAATGAGAAAAAGTGACTGTATGACTGTATGCAGGTGAAATGCTCACAGAGCCTGGTTTCAGCTCCGGAAAAATGATTTATAAATAAAGTAAAGTTACCGATAATGTATTTACGATGAACACATCAGGCATTAACTAATAGATAACATCAGAGATGATTGCAAAGGAAATTAATAAATAAAAGTTATCTTTATGAATAACCTGATTTTATTTATTGTGACTTTTTGTACATGGCAACAGATCAAGGAAGGAGAAGGGGAAGCGGCGCAGGCGCAGTATCCTGTACGCCAGAGGATCGCAAAGGGGCTGCCCGCCTCCCTGCGTCAGTACCGCCAAATAACATTCAGGCCGAACGTGACCAGTGGATTTTTTTGCCAAAACCGAGTGTATTATCGGTCATTTTGAGTTGATCAGGACGGATTTCCCACAAAGGGGCTTTCATCGCTCTGGCAACCGGAAACTGCCGCTGGTAACAGGCGACTGCCTGCTGTAGCCGCTCACCCTGCGGTCGAAAAATTTCACCGGTGTACTGAATGCCTTTAATTTTCATCACTGACTCTGTCGGGGTCGTCACGGTACCTGCCACCCGGTTGTTTTTCAACATCAGCTGACCATGACGGGTACTTTCTTCTGTCATCAGCCAGAAAGCTATTTCCTGTTCATCAAACACATAAAAGCAATTCGCAGCCCACAGGCTTTCACCGCTGCCGGTACACAGGGTCAGTACATGATGTTTTTTAAGGTAATTAATACAATGTGTTAAATCAAACATATTCAGACCTTAGCCATTACCCAATGGCATCACGAGAAACTGCAGGCTACACTGCCTGCAAAAATCAGGACAGGAAAAAGATACTGATGGAAAAGTGCTGGTCCCTTTATATGGTGCGTACCGCATCAGGTGCCTTATATACGGGCATCACTACAGATGTTGCACGGCGCTTTATGCGCCATCAGCAGGGTAACGGTGCTAAAGCTTTGCGCGGCAAAGGTCCGTTAAGCTTAGTGTTTCAATGCCCTGCCGGTGATCGTTCGCTGGCGTCAAAACTTGAATATCAGCTTAAGCAACGATCCCGCAGGGATAAACTGTTACTGGTCGCTCAGCAACCCGATAACCTGTTACTCTGGTTTAAAGATCATCCGTAAAAAGGCGCTGAGAATGTCAGTGTTCCGTGGCCCGTTTCTGTCGGACCATTTGCCAGCGGATAGATAAGCAGGGCCTGTTGCGTATGACCGGCCGGGCACTGGTATTCCAAACCATCAGCGACAGTAAAACCGACCCGTGGCAGGCAGGCAGTCTGATTTTCGGCGATCACTGCACTGTAGCCAAACTCATTCAGGGTATCCAGGGCTTCACAGACCAGTTTTTCATCCAGCCCCGCAGGCTGGTCACTGTTCACTGCCAGCGGATATAACACCACCCAGCCATGATCTTCACCGCCTGAAGTTACCGGACTGAACGCCGCATAACCCAGTACCTGCCCTTCATCATCTGTCGCAACCACACCCAGAGTAAGCAGCCCCTGTTCGCGCAGCATTCTGACCCGTTTCGCTTCATGCTCTGAGCCAAAACAGTGTTTTAATAAACGGTCGATGCCTGGTGCATCAATACCAATCTCAGTCCGAATTAGCATGAGTTCTCTTCGCGCACCGTAATAACGCTGGCGTCCTGTGTCATTCCTGCTTCTGTAAATGCAGCAAGATGCTGCAACCCGTTATATAATAACGCCGGCATTGCTTCGGGTTCGATAGCATCCATCAGGTTTTTTACCGCAAGCCCCAATTCTGTATCACCTTCCACAATCAGCCGGCGCTGGAAGAATAACATATCCGGGTCTTTACGACCTGCCGCGAGTAAAATCAGATCATTAATTCCTGCCCGGAACCAGACATCCGCCACTGAATCATCAGTCACGATAATCCGCCCTGCCTCCAGAGTCATCACCCATTTCCAGCGCAGATCACTGATATCAATACCCAGCCTGCGTTGTTGCAGAAAATCAATTTCACCGTCAGCAATCAATTGCTGGTACTGCCAGTTGATCAGCTGTCGGAGACACATTTTTTTGCAGAACAACGGCACCCTGCCCAGAGGGGTGGCCAGTAATCCCGGCATCCTGTTAACCAGTTGATAATGTAAGCGCTGCAGCATGGTATCTTCCTTAATCTGACATCAGAACAAAAACGCCATTTTATCTGTAGATCCGGTGATCTTCGTGACTATCCGGTAATACTCTGCCCTGAATCAACTTTCTGGCGGATAAATTTCCCTACACTTTCTTCCCTGTAAATTCTGTGGAGAGACGTATGGAACTGTTATGTCCGGCAGGTAATCTTCCCGCCCTGAAAACTGCAGTGGAACAGGGGGCAGATGCAGTGTATGTCGGCCTGAAAGATGATACTAATGCACGGCATTTCACCGGGCTGAATTTTACCCCTGAACGTCTGGAACAGGCGGCAAAATATCTGCATCAGCACCAGAGAAAGTTGCATGTTGCTATCAATACCTTTGCTCATCCGGCCGGTTTTAACCGCTGGAAACAGGCGATTGATGTTGCAGTAAACAGTGGTGCTGATGCACTGATCCTCGCCGATCCGGCACTGCTGGAGTACGCTTCGTCACGTTATCCCCGGACGGAACGGCATTTATCGGTTCAGGCTTCTGCGACGAATACAGAAGCGATACGTTTCTACCAGCGCGAATTTGCTGTCCATCGGGTGGTGCTGCCAAGGGTGCTGTCATTACATCAGGTACGGCAACTGGCCCGGGAAACGACAGTGCCGCTGGAAGTATTTGCTTTCGGCAGCCTGTGCATTATGGCGGAGGGGCGCTGTTATCTGTCTTCCTGGATGACCGGTGAATCTCCGAATACGGCGGGAGCCTGTTCTCCGGCCAAATTTGTCCGCTGGCAGACCACAGGCCAGGGTATGGATTCGCGGCTGAATAACGTGCTTATTGACCGTTTCCGGCTGGATGAAAACGCCGGTTACCCGACCCTGTGTAAAGGCCGCTACCTGGTCGACGGGCAGCGCTATCACGTCCTTGAAGAACCCACCAGCCTGAATACCCTGGCACTGCTGCCGGAACTGCAGCGGATGGGCATTGTTTCAGTGAAGATTGAAGGCCGGCAACGCAGCCCTGCGTATGTACGGCAGGTAACTTCAGTCTGGCGACAGGCAATTGATCATTGCCAGAATGCCGACGGTAACTTCGGGGTGGATCCGCGCTGGATGCAACAACTTGGTGAGCTGGCGGAAGGCACACAAACCACACTGGGTGCGCTGCACCGCCAATGGCAATAAGGATAGCCGATGAAATACGCCCTCGGGCCGGTACTGTGGTACTGGCCAACAGAAAAATTAGATGCGTTTTATCAGCAGGCGGCCAGCAGTACCGCAGATATTATTTATCTCGGTGAGGCAGTATGCAGCAAACGCCGTGCCACCTCCTTCGGACAATGGATGGAACTGGCCCGCCCGCTGGCGACAGCCGGTAAGCAGGTGGTGTTGAGTACCTTATCCCTGCTACAGTCCCCTTCCGAACTGAAAGAATTAAAACGCTATATCAGCAACGGTGAGTTTATGATCGAGGCCAGCGATATGGGCACCGTCAATCTTGCCGCTGAGCATGGGCTGCCTTTTGTTGCCGGACATGCACTGAATATCTACAACGCACCGGCCCTGAAAATACTCCTCAGACAGGGAATGATACGCTGGTGTATGCCGGTGGAACTGTCGCGGGACTGGCTGTCAGAGTTGCTGAAAGCGTGCGAAGACGCCGGATTTCGCGATCAGTTTGAAGTGGAAGTGTTTGGTTACGGATATCTGCCGCTGGCATTATCCGCACGCTGTTTTACCGCCCGCTCGGAAAATCGTGATAAAGACCATTGTGAGACTTGCTGTATCCGTTACCCGCAGGGCCGCAAGGTACTGTCACAGGAAGGGCAGCAGGTGTTTGTACTGAACGGAATTCAGACCATGAGCGGATACTGTTATCACCTCGGCAATGCACAGAAAGGGATGCACGGGCTGGTAGATGTTTTCCGTGTATCACCGTCAGATTTACAGACACCGGCGCTGATACGACAGTTACGTAACAACCAGAACGGTGAGGCTCCCTTTGATTTAGTACCAATCGACCACTGCAACGGTTACTGGCGCAATATTGAAGGGATGGCGCTGGATAACCCGCCAGGGGCACAATCGGCTTAGGTGATCCTAAACAAAACCCGATACATTGAGAGTGACGTGTTCTGCGTCACTCTGCCGGTAATCCGTCAGAGATTTCGGTGTGATAAAGGTATGACTATGTCTGAGCTCAAGCCCTTCAAACTTTCAGTACTGGATCTTTCCCCGGTCCCTGAACACTCTGACCCGCGAACTGCTTTTAGCAATTCACTGGCACTGGCAAAATACGCCGAATCCGCCGGGTATCATCGTTACTGGCTGGCTGAGCACCATAATATGACCGGGATTGCCAGTGCCGCTACGTCGGTGCTGATTGGCTACCTGGCCGCAAATACCCGCCATCTGCGTCTGGGATCAGGCGGTGTTATGCTGCCTAACCATGCCCCGCTGGTGATTGCGGAACAATTTGGTACTCTCGCCACTCTGTATCCTGACAGGATTGATCTGGGTATTGGCCGTGCACCGGGCTCTGACCAGCGGACCATGATGGCACTGCGCCGTCATATGAGTGGCAATGCCGAAGACAACTTCCCGCAGGACATTGAACAGCTGATCCGCTGGTTTGATGCTCCGGCAGGTACCGCTTTTGATGTTCAGCCGGTTCCGGGCACCGGGCTACGGGTTCCGGTATGGCTGCTGGGTTCCAGCCTGTACAGTGCACAGCTTGCGGCGCGGATGGGGTTACCTTTCGCCTTCGCTTCTCATTTTGCACCGGATATGCTGTCGCAGGCAGTGACTCTTTACCGCGAAAATTTCCGTCCTTCCGACCGGCTGGCAGCACCTTATGTGATGATTGGTGTGAATGTGATTGCCGCCGAAAGTAAAGCCAGAGCGCGCTTTCTGTTTACTTCACAACAACAGCAGTTTATTAACCTGCGTCGTGGTATGCCCGGGCCGTTACCTGCCCCGGTCGAAAATATGGATACGGTCTGGTCGCCGGCCGAAAAATATGGTGTTGACCGGGCGCTGGGGATATCGCTGGTCGGAGACCAGGCCTCTGTCACCCAGGGACTGGCATCTTTGCAGCAGCAATACCAGCCAGATGAACTGATGATTAACGGGCAGATTTTTGATAATGAGGCACGGATTTATTCGTTCTCCCTGGCCATGGCCGCGGCAGAATCGCTGAAACACTGATCTGCCACCGGCCAGCAGATATAAAAAAAGCGATGGTTTTCACCATCGCTTTTTTATTTTCTGACCCGGCGCAAACAGCGATGCTGTTCCCGCCGGCAGTAATGACTAACGATTAATATTCGCGACGACGGGCAGCCGGTGCGGCACCATCTTCACGACGCTGACCACGATGACCTTCACGGTTTCCACCGAAACCACGACCGCCTTCACGACCACCTTCACGACGATCCGAAAAACGACGACCGCCGCCCTCACGACCACCTTCACGGCCACCACGACGTGGCTCACGTGACTGCGGTGCATCACCAATCAGTTGCATATTCATCGGCTTGTTCAGAATACGAGTTTTCGTAAAGTGCTGCAGAACTTCACCCGGCATACCTTTTGGTAATTCAATTGTTGAGTGGGTACCAAACAATTTGATGTTACCGATATAGCGGCTGCTGATATCACCTTCGTTAGCGATAGCACCAACGATATGACGCACTTCAACACCATCATCACGGCCAACTTCAATGCGGTACATCTGCATTTCGCCGACATCGCGACGCTCACGACGCGGACGATCACCATCACGGCCACCTTCACGGTTACCACGACGATCATCACGGCTGCCACGCTCATCACGGTCACGGAACTCACGGCGTGCAGGACGAGGTGCATCAGCAGGGACGATTAACGGACGTTCACCCTGGGCCATTTTCAGCAGAGCGGCAGCCAGAGTTTCCATATCCAGATCTTCCTGCGGCGATAATTTCTCCAGCAGTGCACGATACTGATCCAGATCGCTGCTTTCCAGTTGCTGCTGTACGCGCTCAGCAAATTTCGCCTGACGACGGCTGCTCAGCAGTTCTGCATTTGGCAGTTCAACTTCCGGAATCGTCAGCTTCATGGTGCGTTCGATGTTGCGTAGCAGACGACGCTCACGGTTCTCCACGAACAGTAAAGCACGCCCCGCACGACCCGCACGGCCAGTACGGCCAATACGGTGTACGTAAGATTCTGCATCCAGAGGGATGTCGTAGTTTACCACCAGGCTGATACGTTCAACGTCCAGACCACGTGCGGCAACGTCGGTGGCAATCAGAATATCCAGACGACCATCTTTCAGGCGTTCCAGAGTCTGTTCACGCAGTGACTGGTTCATGTCACCGTTCAGTGCTGCACTGCTGTAACCACTGCGCTCCAGAGTTTCAGCAACTTCCAGGGTGGCATTTTTGGTACGAACGAAGATAATCGCCGCATCAAAATCTTCTGCTTCCAGGAAACGTACCAGTGCATCGCTCTTACGGCCGTAAGCAGTCCAGTAAGACTGGCTGATGTCCGGACGGGTAGTGATGCTGGACTGAATGCGCACTTCCTGTGGATCTTTCATAAAGCGACGGGTAATACGACGGATTGCTTCCGGCATAGTCGCAGAGAACAGCGCTGTCTGATGCCCTTCAGGGATCTGCGCCATAATGGTTTCAACGTCTTCGATGAAGCCCATACGCAGCATTTCATCAGCTTCGTCCAGCACCAGACCACGCAGGTTAGACAGGTCCAGAGTACCGCGTTTCAGGTGATCCAGCAGACGGCCGGGAGTACCGACAACAATCTGTGGTCCCTGACGCAGGGCGCGCAGCTGTACGTCGTAACGCTGACCACCGTACAGGGCCAGAACGTTAACGCCGCGCATATGTTTAGAAAACTCAGTAGCAGCTTCACCTACCTGTACCGCCAACTCACGGGTCGGTGCCAGCACCAGAATTTGTGGTGCTTTCAGAGAAGGATCAATGTTGTTCAGCAATGGCAAAGAGAATGCCGCTGTTTTACCACTTCCGGTCTGAGCCATACCCAGAACATCACGGCCTTCCAGCAGATGAGGAATACAGGCAGCCTGGATTGGCGATGGTTTAACGTATCCCATGTCATTCAGTGCAGACAAAATGGATTCGTTAAGGCCCAGATCGGAAAAAGTGGTTTGAATATCAGTCATGTAGTACACGTGCCTCTTAGATAACGGCGGCCAGTCTACATAACTCGTCATGAAAACTTTCAGTTATTTTCATTGAAAAGTGTGAACCGGCTCAAATTAGAAGTTTTTGACGAATAAAACACCCCTCACCCCGAAGGATGACAGGATACATAAACAAAGGGCGTTAAATGTCGTCAGCTATTGCTGGTCGGATTCTGATAAATCGTCTTGTGCCTGGCCAAGTTCCGCCAGTTCCAACAATGCGTATCGGTGTTCAACAAAGTTATTCACATTGTTGGCAACCGCCAGTTTGAATAACGCTTCCGCGTTATCCTTCTCCCCCAGACTTAGGTAATACTTACCTAAATAGAAGTTGGTTTCACTGAGATGTTCAGCGAGCGAGGTGTTATCCGTAGCATCCGCCTGTAAACGCGCCATCAGTGTTTTTTCACTGATATCGCCCAGGTAGAATTCGACAATATTCCATCCCCATTGATCTCTGTTCGCCGAGTCATAACGCTGCCTGAGCGCGACTTTCGCTTTGTCTGCATTTATCTCACGTTCGTCGAGATAGAGCCAAAGCGTACGAAAAGGATCATTAGGATCGTCCTGATAAAACGCCAGCAGATCATCTTGCGCTAACTTGTATCGACCGCCGTAATACAGCGCGATACCACGGTTTAAATGCGCATAATTGTAAGTTGGATCAAGCTCAAGTACAGAATCAAACGCTTCATAGGCAGAATCAAAATTACCTGCCTGCGTTAAGTATATACCAAGATAGTTAAATACTTCTGGCATATCTGGTCTGATAGACAACGCTTGGGAAAAATCGTTCCGTGCGAGTGCCCGCAAACCTAAACTATCATACAACACTCCGCGCTCATATAACAGCTGTGCGCGTTCATCATCGGTGAGAGCACGACTGGCAAGAATTTGTTCCATACGTGCCAGGATGACTTCCTGCTGCAACGTTGGCTGCAAAGGCACGGCAAGAACTTCGTTCTGACGCCAATTAGAGCTGCTGCATCCTGCCAGCAATAAAGCTGTCGCAACAAAACCCCAGCGCAAATAAGGCTTCATTATCCCACTCCCGAATACAAACATTAGGATGAATATCCTGTCATCCGCCTGCCGTGCAAAGGAATCCTGCCCTCGCGATAACAGAAATCCTGCTCTCCGGGTGTCCGGAGAGCAGGAAAATCATCGAACGCTTAACCGGCGTCGGACGGATTCGTCGCTGCGGTTTCTTCTGCCTGCGGTTTTTCAGCCGCTTCTTTGATGCTCAGGCGTACACGACCCTGACGGTCGACTTCCAGTACTTTAACCGGAACTTCCTGGCCCATCTGCAGATAGTCTGTCACTTTTTCTACACGCTTTTCAGCGATCTGAGAAATATGTACCAGACCTTCTTTACCGCCACCAATGGCAACGAATGCTCCGAAATCAACGATACGGGTGACTTTACCGTTATAAATACGGCCCACTTCGATTTCTGCGGTGATTTCTTCGATACGGCGGATAGCTTCTTTCGCTTTGTCACCATCAGTAGCCGCAATTTTTACGGTACCGTCATCTTCGATTTCGATAGTGGTACCGGTCTCTTCGGTCAGAGCACGGATAACTGCCCCCCCCTTACCGATAACATCTTTGATTTTGTCCGGATTGATACGAATAGTATGAATACGTGGTGCAAATTCAGATATTTCGATACGCGGGGTGCTGATTGCCTGTTCCATGGTACCCAGGATATGCAAACGCGCACCTTTCGCCTGGTTCAATGCAACCTGCATAATTTCGCGGGTAATACCTTCGATTTTGATGTCCATCTGCAGTGCAGTCACACCGTCGCGGCTACCGGCAACTTTAAAGTCCATATCACCCAGGTGATCTTCGTCGCCCAGGATATCAGACAGGACAACATAACGTTCGCCGTCTTTCACCAGACCCATCGCAATACCCGCTACTGCGGCTTTGATAGGCACCCCGGCATCCATCAGTGCCAGAGAAGCACCACAGACTGATGCCATAGATGATGAACCGTTAGATTCGGTGATTTCTGATACCACACGTACAGTGTACGGGAAGACATCGGCTTTTGGCATCATCGCCAGCACGCCGCGCTTCGCCAGACGACCGTGGCCGATTTCACGGCGTTTTGGTGAACCCACCATACCGGTTTCGCCCACAGAGTACGGAGGGAAGTTGTAGTGGAACAGGAAGCTGTCGGTTCTTTCGCCCATCAGCTCATCCAGGTTCTGCGCATCACGGGTGGTACCCAGTGTTGCCGTAACCAGTGCCTGAGTTTCACCACGGGTAAACAGTGCTGAACCGTGGGTACGCGGCAGAACACCAGTACGAACGTCCAGACCACGAACCATATCTTTTTCACGTCCATCGATACGCGGTTCGCCGTTCAGAATACGTGCACGGACAACGTTTTTCTCGATGGCGTGCAGCAGGTCACTGATTTCGCCTTCATCCAGTGCTTCATCTTCTGCTTTCAGTGCAGCAATAGTTTCGCTTTTGATCAGGTTAACCTGCTCATAGCGTTGCTGTTTCTCTGTAATGCGGTAAGCGTCACTCAGACGAGCTTCAGCCAGTGCAGCAATACGTGAATTCAGAGCTTCATTTGCCGCTTCCGGCTGCCAGTCCCAGCGTGGTTTGCCTGCTTCAGCAACCAGAGATTTAATATTTTCGATCACAACCTGCTGTTGCTCATGGCCAAAGACCACCGCACCCAGCATTTGTTCTTCGCTCAGTACATCAGCTTCTGACTCAACCATCAGTACCGCATTCTCGGTACCGGCCACCACCAGATCCAGACGGGTGTTAGCCATCTCTTCAGTGGTCGGGTTCAGAACATACTGATCATTGATGTAACCAACACGGGCTGCACCGATGGGACCATTGAACGGAATACCAGATAAAGAAAGGGCCGCTGACGCACCAATCATTGCCACGATGTCCGGGTTAACCTGTGGGTTAACAGAAACAACAGTTGCAATAACCTGTACTTCATTGACAAAACCTTCAGGGAACAGCGGACGCACCGGACGGTCAATCAGACGCGCAATCAGTGTTTCACCTTCACTCGGACGACCTTCACGACGGAAGAAGCTTCCCGGGATACGGCCGGCAGCGTAAGTACGCTCCTGATAGTTAACCGTTAACGGGAAAAAGTCCTGGCCTGGTTTCGCTTTCTTCTGACCGACAACGGTCACGAATACACAGGTATCATCAATGCTTGCCATCACAGCAGCAGTCGCCTGACGGGCCATCATTCCTGTTTCCAGAGTGACGGTATGCTGGCCATACTGGAATTTACGTACAATCGGATTCAGCAAAGTTTAGATCCTTTAATTTTTAATCAGATAGCCTTTTTCAGGCTCTCTGTATCATGGGTTTTGATCTTCCAGCATCCTCGCGACTAATGACAAATCTTTCCGTACTGCCGGTGGGATAAGGTTTCTCATTAGCCGCGCGAATCGTGCAAATAAAGATCACTCACGGTAACAATACATGAGTTTTAGCAGAAATACTGCCAGTCCCCCGAAAAAAGGGGCCATACAGGCCCCTTTTCGCGAAACTCGCTCAAATTTTTTCGCCGGAACAGCACGGCTGATAACGCAACGTACAGACCATTGAAAAAACTCTTCAGACTTAGCGACGCAGACCCAGAGCTTCGATCAGGCTCGAGTAACGTGCAACATCTTTACGCTTCAGGTAATCCAGCAGCTTACGACGCTGGGAAACCATACGCAGCAGACCGCGACGGCTGTGGTGGTCTTTTTTGTGCTCAGAAAAGTGACCCTGCAGGTGGTTAATCTGTGCAGTCAGCAGAGCAACCTGAACTTCAGTTGAACCACTGTCATTGGTACCACGACCGAATTTAGCAACGATCTCTGCTTTAGCTTCTACGCTTAGAGACATAATAAACTCCAATATATGTGTTGATTTCAGGTTGCCGATCTCTAATTCAGCTCCCCACTTTAAAGCCGCGTCATTCTACTCTGCGGCCGACATGAGTGCAAATAACTCAGTCGAAATATTCAACCACCAGTCGGCGCGGTGCAACACGCCCCTGATCGTCGATTTCTGCCATACCGATAAACTTCTGACTGTCGCCTTCACTGACGCGCACCAGGCCATTGGCTGGCGCACCGGCAATTTGTACCGGCTGACCGAGTTTAAACCAGTGACTGACGGATTCCGGCAAATTCACCAGCGGATAGTCTTCCGCAGGGCTGTCCATTGGCATCAGTAACGCATCCAGGGCCGCCAGATCGGTGTGTCCCTGTGGGTCCGGCGCGGCCAGTGTTTGTAACTGCTCCAGGGTGACCATTTTATCCATCGGATAACGGGCGACCTGTACACGGCGCAGCATGGTGACATGAGCACCGCAGCCAAGCTTTTCACCCAGATCATCAATAATGGTCCGGATATAGGTGCCTTTTGAACAATGAATTTCCAGCTCCAGTTCATCATCCTGATGACGGATAAACTGTAACTCATGGACAGTGATCGGCCGGGGTTCCCGTTCAACAGTGATACCCTGACGGGCATATTCATATAACGGGCGTCCCTGATGTTTCAGTGCCGAAAACATAGAAGGCACTTGCAGGGTTTGCCCGCGAAAACTGTCCAGCGCCTGAGCAAGCTCAGCGGCAGTAAAACGGACCGGACGTTCTTCAACCACATTACCATCCGCATCGGAGGTATCGGTACGCTGGCCGAGCCGGGCGATAACACGGTAACGTTTATCAGAGTCGAGCAGGTAACGGGAAAATTTGGTCGCTTCACCGAGGCAAATGGGCAGCATGCCCGTTGCCAGCGGATCCAGCGCGCCCGTATGGCCGGCCCTGTTCGCGTTATAAATACGTTTTACTTTTTGCAGCAAATCATTGGAGGATATACCCGTGGGCTTATCCAGCAGTAATACCCCGTGGATATCACGCCCACGGCGACGGGGACGTCCCATCAGTCCTCCTCGTGCTCTTCAGGCTTATCGCCGCGACGTTCGTTATCCCGCTTAACTACATTGGATACCAGGTTAGACATACGCATACCTTCGACCAGGGAATTATCATAGAAAAACGTCAGTTCCGGGACAATACGCAAGCGCATCGCTTTACCCAGCAGAGTACGGATAAAGCCGGAAGCATCCTGTAATGCTTTAACCCCTGCTTTTACTGCATCTTCGTCTTTATCATTCAGGAATGTGACAAATACTTTGGCATAGGCCAGGTCGCGTGACACTTCGACACTGGATACGGTTACCATCATACCGAGACGGGGATCTTTGATTTCGCGCTGAATAATCAGGGCAATTTCTTTTTGCAATTCCTGAGCAACACGCTGAGAACGACCGAATTCTTTTGCCATCTTTTTGCTCCTTTCAAATAATTCGGGAGGCCAGCGGCCTCCCAAATAGTCATAACCTGGTAACGATTAATCGATAGTACGTTTGATTTCAATAACTTCAAACACTTCGATAGAATCGCCGGCGCGAACATCATTATAGTTCTTCACACCGATACCACATTCCATACCATTACGGACTTCGTTGACGTCATCTTTGAAGCGGCGCAGAGATTCCAGCTCGCCTTCATAAATAACCACGTTCTCACGCAGGACACGGATAGGATTATGACGTTTAACCACACCTTCAGTAACCATACAACCGGCAATGGCACCAAATTTCGGTGATTTAAATACATCACGGACTTCAGCCAGACCAATGATCTGCTGTTTGTATTCCGGTGCCAGCATACCGCTCATTGCTGCTTTTACTTCGTCGATCAGGTTATAGATAACCGAGTAGTAACGCAGATCCAGGCTTTCAGCTTCAATAACACGGCGCGCTGATGCATCAGCACGAACGTTAAAGCCCAGCACGATAGCATTAGATGCCGCTGCCAGAGTGGCATCAGTTTCGGTAATACCACCGACACCGGAACCGACAATTTTCACTTTAACTTCATCGGTAGACAGTTTCAGTAATGAATCTGAAATAGCTTCAACCGAGCCCTGTACGTCTGCCTTCAGTACGATATTCAGTTCAGAAACGTCACCTTCTGTCATGTTAGCAAACATGTTTTCCAGTTTAGATTTCTGCTGACGAGCCAGTTTAACTTCACGGAATTTACCCTGACGATACAGAGCAACTTCGCGTGCTTTCTTCTCATCACGTACCACAGTCGCTTCATCACCGGCAGCAGGTACACCTGACAGACCGAGAATTTCGACCGGGATTGACGGACCGGCTTCCAGAACTTCCCGTCCCAGTTCGTTACGCATCGCACGGACACGGCCATATTCGAAGCCACAAAGGACGATATCGCCTTTGTTCAGGGTACCGGCACGTACCAGTACGGTAGCAACCGGACCACGGCCTTTATCAAGGAAGGATTCGATAACCACACCGCTTGCCATACCACTGCGTACCGCTCTCAGTTCCAGAACTTCTGCCTGCAGCAGGATTGCCTGTAACAGGTCATCAACACCGGTACCTGCTTTCGCAGAGACATTGACGAACATGTTTTCGCCGCCCCACTCTTCCGGAATAATTCCGTACTGGGTCAGTTCATTTTTAACCCGATCCGGATCAGAATCTGGTTTATCGATTTTGTTAACTGCAACCACCACCGGTACATTGGCCGCTTTAGCATGCTGGATAGCTTCTACGGTCTGAGGCATCACACCATCATCCGCTGCGACTACCAGGATAACGATATCCGTTGCCTGAGCACCACGGGCACGCATTGCGGTAAACGCGGCGTGGCCAGGAGTATCCAGGAAAGTGATCATGCCGTTACCGGTTTCAACGTGGTAAGCACCGATATGCTGGGTAATACCACCGGCTTCACCGGAAGCAATTTTTGCAGAACGGATATAATCCAGCAGCGAGGTTTTACCGTGGTCAACGTGACCCATGATAGTTACCACCGGCGCACGTGATTCAGCTTCTGTATGTCCGCCGATATCACGGTCACTCATTACCGCTTCTTCCAGCTCGTTTTCACGACGCAGGATCACTTTGTGACCCATTTCTTCGGCAACCAGCTGAGCAGTTTCCTGATCGATAACCTGGTTGATGGTCGCCATGGCACCCAGTTTCATCATTACTTTGATGACCTGAGAACCTTTCACTGCCATTTTGTTCGCCAGTTCAGCGACTGTCACCGTTTCACCGATCACTACATCACGGTTAACCACCTGCGCCGGCTTGTTAAAGCCTTGCTGCAGAGCGCTGCCCTTACGATGTTTACCGCCTTTACCGCCGCGAACAGCTGCACGTGCTTCTTCACGGTCAGTTTTCGCTTCAGAGTGTTTGTTACTTTTCTTTGCACGCGGGCTTTTGGTCGCAGTGCGGGTACGGCCACGGCCACCTTCAACCTGACGATCGTTCTCGTCTTCAGCCTGACGGGCGTGAGTTGATGTAGTCACGTGGTAGTCAGAAGCGTCTTCGGTTTCCACCGGCTTCTGCCACTCTTCGCCTTTCTCTTCAGCCAGTTTACGGGCTTCTTCAGCAACACGCTTTGCTTCTGCTTCCAGCTTACGGCGTGCTTCTTCTTCGGTTTTACGCTTAAGTTCAGCGGCTTCCGCTTCGCGACGGGCTTTTTCTGATGGTGCTGCCTGGGTCATATCGTTCTTTTGTTGATTCGTCACAGTTTTTGTTTCCGCAGCTTCACGTCTGGCTTTTTCTTCTGCCTCACGCTTAGCTTTATCTTCGGCTTCACGTTTCGCTTGTTCTTCAGCAACGCGTCTGGCTTTTTCTTCTGCCTCACGGCGTGCTGCCTCTTCCGCTTCACGCTGTGCCTGTGCTTCAGCTTCTGCCTGGCGTTCCGCCTCGGCATCATCTTTCACATAGGTACGCTTTTTGCGGACTTCAATTTGCACAGATTTACTTTTACCCCCGGTGCCGGGAATATTCAAGGTACTGCGTGTTTTACGTTGCAAAGTGAGTTTACCTGAATCCGTAGTACCGTGCTCACGGTTCAGGTATGACAGTAAACTTTGTTTTTCCTGTTCAGTCACAGAGTCGTTTTCAGACTTAGTGATGCCTGCATCAGCCAGTTGCTGTACCAGACGATCAACAGGAGTTTCAATTTCTGCAGCCAGCGATTTTACAGTTACATCAGTCATGCTGTTCCTTCCTGTTAGTTATGCGTCACCGCCAAACCAGCAGATATTACGTGCAGCCATAATCAGCTCGCCGGCTTTCTCTGCAGAAAGCTCTTCAATATCTGTGAGGTCATCAATACCCTGTTCAGCTAATTCTTCCAGAGTGCTGACGCCTTTAGCAGCCAGACGATAGGCCAGGTCTTTATCCATTCCCTGCAGAGCCAGTAAATCATCTGCAGGTTTCTGGTTACCCAGACTTTCTTCTTTTGCCAACGCCAGGGTGGTCAACGCATTTTTAGCTCGTTCACGCAGAGCCTCTACCATCTCTTCTTCGAGCCCGTCAATTTCCAGCAGCTCATCGACCGGCACATAGGCCAGTTCTTCGAGAGTCGAGAACCCTTCTTCTACCAGTACAGTAGCGAATTCCTCGTCAATATCGAGGTATTTCGTAAACATATCGATGGCTGCATGAGCTTCTGCCTGATGCTTCGCCTGCAGGTCATCAACCGTCATTACGTTCAGTTCCCAGCCACTCAGCTGAGAGGCTAAACGTACGTTTTGGCCATTACGGCCGATCGCCTGAGCCAGATTTCCGGCTTCAACAGCGATATCCATGGTGTGATTGTCTTCATCCACCACAATGGATGCGACATCAGCAGGTGCCATGGCATTAATCACAAACTGTGCCGGATTATCATCCCACAGCACAATATCGATACGCTCACCGCCCAGTTCACTGGAAACGGCCTGTACACGAGCACCACGCATACCTACACAGGCACCTACGGGATCGATACGTTTGTCATTGGTTTTTACAGCAATTTTAGCACGTGATCCCGGATCACGGGCCGCGCCTTTAAGTTCGATAACTTCTTCACCGATTTCCGGCACTTCAATGCGGAATAACTCTTTCAGCATTTCAGGCTTAGAGCGGCTGACAAACAGCTGCGCTCCACGGGCTTCAGGACGCACCGCATAAAGAATACCGCGGATACGGTCGCCCGGGCGGAAGTTTTCACGTGGCAGCATATCTTCACGGAGGATCACTGCTTCAGCACTGGTGGCAGAACCGTCGGTCGGACGCACTTCCAGAGAGATGCTGTCACGGTTAACTTTTTTTACCACACCGGTAATGATTTCGCCTTCCTGCTCACGGAACTGATCAACCACCATCGCACGTTCGGCTTCGCGAACTTTCTGGACGATAACCTGTTTCGCTGTCTGGGTGGTGATACGGTCGAAAACCACAGATTCGATCTGATCTTCCACGAACTCGCCGAGAGTAAGGTTCTCATCTTCAAACTGAGCCGCCTCCAGCGTGATTTCACGGGTTGGCAGCGTCACTTCATCAACAATCAGCCAACGACGGAAGGTATCAAAGTCACCACTTTTACGATCAATACAAACACGAACATCGATTTCCTGTTCGTATTTTTTCTTTGTTGCCGTTGCAAGCGCACTTTCCAGCGCTTCAAAAATTTTTTCGCGCGGCAGGGATTTCTCGTTAGAAACGGCTTCTACAACAGCTAAGATTTCTTTGTTCATCCTGGTTAGCCTCAATCCGGACGTTTAAAAATGGGGGACCAGATTCGCTTTCTGAATATTACTCAGCGCGAACACTTCATCATTACCCTCGACGGTCACGGTCACCATTTCACCTTCTACGGCTTTAATGATGCCCTGCCACTTACGGCGGTTCTGCACCGCAATCCGCAACACCAGACTTACCTCATCTCCGGTAAAACGCTGATAGTGTGCTGCGTTAAACAACGGTCTTTCAAGACCAGGTGATGAAACTTCAAGATTATAAGCAACGGTGACCGGATCTTCGACATCCATTACTGCACTGACCTGGCGGCTGACATCAGCACAATCATCAACGTTGATGCCATTCTCACTATCAATATAGATACGCAGTGTCGATACACGGCCGCGAACGAACTCAATGCCGACCAGTTCGTAGCCAAGCGCTTCTACCGGAGCGGTGACTAACTCAGTTAATTTTTGCTCTAATGTGGACAAGCCCACCCCCAAGACATAAAAAAAGGGCTAACGCCCAAAATTGCTATTACCTGATAATAAAAAACCCCGAAAATTCGGGGCTTTTTATCACTGGACCCTGTGTCTGCCGTGATACGACAAAGCACATACCAAAAGAATTCTTTTCAAAACCAGGTGATTGCAGTTACCTGCAGACATTTTGAAAAATAACTCTAAGGGAAAGTGGTTGCGGGGGCCGGATTTGAACCGACGACCTTCGGGTTATGAGCCCGACGAGCTACCAGGCTGCTCCACCCCGCGTCCGAAAACGTGGCGAATTTTACGCCGAACATGCTTAAAAAGCAAGTTATAAAGAATTGGTACCGAGGACGGGACTTGAACCCGTAAGCCCAATTGGGCACTACCACCTCAAGGTAGCGTGTCTACCAATTCCACCACCTCGGTACTGCTTAAGACGATAGAGAAGTCATTCGCCGAAAGTAGGGTTACTGCTGAACTGCTTACTGCGGGATGTCACTGCCTGGTGCTGCTGGTTTTGCAGGCTGCTGAGTCTGTTCAGACTTTACAGGTGCACTCAGATTATCCCACTCACTTCCTTTCGCGCTTTTGTTGGTGTTCAGGTTGCCAAGGATCAGACTAATAATAAAGAACAGCGCAGCCAGAATGCCGGTCATACGAGTCATGAAGTTACCAGACCCTGTTGAACCAAACAATGTTCCTGACGCACCAGCACCAAAAGATGCTCCCATATCAGCGCCTTTACCTTGCTGCAGCATAACCATGCCTACCAGGCTGACTGCTATCAGAAGGAAAATAACTAAAAGAGCTTCGTACATAATTAACCTGTTTCCTTGCACGCTACCGTACAGTTAAAACTTCACCTGGCGCTGACGGATAGTCACTACCCATCAGAAGCGGGTCTGAATACTAACCAATGGCCGCAGACTCTGCAAGAGCAATTTTGTCCGCCACACTCGTTTGGCGATAAAACCAGCACAGCGCTGCATTTATCGCCAGCCACCTGCGATGACGATCATCGGTTATCCGGCTGAGGGCCCGCTGTGCCGCCGGACAGTGGCGGGCGCTTCGCACCGTGGTAACGTCAGCCAGCTTTTACAGCATCGGCAATCTTATTTGCCAGTGCCGTCACTTGCTGCTGATCTTCACCTTCCACCATGACCCGGATCAGAGGTTCAGTCCCGGATTTGCGTAACAGTACGCGGCCACGGCCTGCCAGTGCTGCTTCAGCTTCAGCTGTCGCCAGCGTCACTGCGTTACCGGACAGTGGATCCGTTTCACCGCTAAAGCGGACATTGACCAGTATCTGTGGCAGTAATTTCATACCGCTGCACAAGTCATGCAGTGTCATATGATTGCGGACCATCGCTGTCAGTACCTGCAAACCTGCCACAATCCCGTCACCGGTGGTGGTTTTATCCAGCAAAATCACATGACCTGAATTCTCGGCCCCTAACTGCCAGCCTTTTTCCTGTAATTTTTCCAGCACATAACGGTCACCCACTTTCGCTCTGGCAAACGGGATACCCAGCTGCTTCAGGGCCAGCTCCAGCCCCATATTGCTCATCAGGGTGCCGACAACCCCGCCCCGCAGATTCCCCTGGCGCAGCTTCTCACGGGCGATGATGTAGAGGATCTGGTCACCGTCGACCTTATTCCCCTCATGGTCCACCATCATAATCCGGTCGCCATCGCCATCGTACGCGATCCCCAGATGTGCCTGCTCAGCCAGTACTCTCTGCTGTAATAGCCGTAAATCCGTCGCGCCGCACTCTTTATTGATATTCATACCGTCCGGCTGAGCCGCGATGGTAATGACCTCAGCGCCCAGTTCGCGCAGCACATTAGGCGCAATGTGGTAGGTTGCGCCATTGGCACAATCGACGACAATTTTCATCCCGTTCAGGCTGAGTTCACTGGGGAAAGTGCCCTTACAGAACTCGATATAACGGCCGGCAGCATCCACGATTCGGCTGGCACGTCCCAGTTCAGCAGAAGGCACACAGGTAATGGTTTTTTCCATTTCCCGTTCGATAGCCGTTTCCACATCATCCGGCAGTTTAGTCCCTTCCGTAGAGAAGAACTTAATACCGTTATCATAAAAAGGATTGTGAGACGCCGAAATAACAATCCCCGCCTCAGCACGGAAAGTGCGGGTCAGGTAGGCAATCGCCGGGGTCGGCATCGGACCGGTAAAGGCGGCAGATAAACCGGCAGCAGCCAGTCCCGCCTCGAGGGCAGACTCCAGCATATAACCGGAAATACGGGTATCCTTACCAATAATGATCTGTTTTGAACCATGGCGGGCCAGCACTTTACCGGCGGCCCAGCCCAGTTTCAGTACAAAGTCAGGGGTGATCGGTGCCTCTCCGACTTTGCCACGGATCCCGTCAGTGCCAAAATATTTATGTTCACTCATAATGTTGTCCTTTCGCTCTTAATGTGGCCTCAGCGACCCGTATGGCTTCAACTGTTTCTTTTACATCATGCACACGGTGAATTTGTGCGCCCTGCATAGCGGCAATCACTGCGCATGCCAGGCTACCGCTTAGCCGCTGTGATGGGCCGACATTCAGTAGCTGGCCGATCATTGACTTACGGGACATACCAGCCAGTAACGGCAGCCCGAAATGGTGAAAATGATGTAAATGTGCCAGCAGCTGGTAGTTATGGGCAAGATTTTTGCCAAAACCGAAGCCGGGATCCAGTATCAGATTTTCTTTCTTTATGCCCCCGTCAATACAGCGGGTAATCTGCTGAGTAAAGAAACGGTCGACGTCTGCGACTACGTCCTGATAATCAGGAGCCTGTTGCATGGTTTTTGGCTGGCCCTGCATATGCATCAGGCAGACCGGTAAGCCAGTGTCAGCCGCCGCAGATAGCGCTCCGGGCATCTGCAGTGCACGAATATCGTTAATAATATGTGCTCCGGCCTGTGCCGCTTCGCGGATGACTTCCGGCCGGGAGGTATCGACAGAAATCCACACGTCGAAACGACGGGCAATTTCTGTCACTACCGGGATAACCCGCTCCAGTTCTTCTTCGGTACTGACTTCCGCAGCCCCTGGCCGGGTAGACTCACCACCAACATCGATAATGGTGGCACCGGCATTCACCATCTCATTGGTATGGGTGATAGCATCGGTTAAAGTCGCATGACTGCCGCCATCGGAAAATGAATCAGGGGTAATATTCAGTATCCCCATCACATGCGGAAATGAAAGGTCGAGTTCAGAATCCCTGGCGTACAACTTCATCAGACGGTATCTCCCGGCAGTAAAAAACAGCAATAAAAAACCCCGGACAAGCCGGGGTTGTATTTTAACGTAAAAGCGTCTTATTTATCGAATGATTCAGACATGGTGTTATTGCCCGGGGTCTCAGTACGCGGTTCATCGACCGGACGAGGCGCCTGCGGTGCAGGAGTACCATTGTTATTGTCTGAAGAAGAACCATTATTTTTTGGTTCTTCCCATCCGGCTGGCGGACGGACTTCGCGACGCGCCATCAGATCATCAATCTGTGGTGCATCGATAGTTTCGTACTTCATTAATGCATCTTTCATGGAATGCAGAATATCCATGTTTTCATTAAGGATAGTACGGGCACGCTGATAATTACTGTCGATCAGGTGTTTAATTTCCTGGTCGATAATACGTGCCGTTTCATCAGACATATGTTTCGCTTTGGCAACCGAACGGCCGAGGAATACTTCACCGTCTTCCTCTGCGTACAGTAGTGGTCCCAGCTTGTCGGAGAAGCCCCATTGCGTAACCATATTACGTGCCAGGTTAGTCGCCACTTTAATATCGTTAGATGCCCCGGTGGAAACGTGTTCAACGCCATAGATAATCTCTTCTGCCAGACGGCCACCATACAGCGTGGAGATCTGACTTTCGAGTTTCTGACGACTGGCGCTGATTGCATCTCCTTCCGGCAGGAAGAAAGTCACACCTAACGCACGTCCGCGAGGAATAATGGTCACTTTATGTACCGGATCATGTTCCGGTACCAGCCGGCCGATAATCGCATGTCCTGCTTCGTGGTATGCCGTAGACTCTTTCTGGGCCTCTGTCATCACCATCGACCGGCGCTCAGCACCCATCATGATTTTGTCTTTGGCTTTTTCAAACTCAACCATCGATACCACACGCTTGTTACCACGCGCAGCAAACAGAGCAGCTTCGTTAACCAGGTTAGCCAGATCAGCACCGGAGAAACCCGGTGTACCACGGGCAATAATCGCCGCATCAATATCTGTCGCCAGCGGGACACGACGCATATGTACTTTCAGTATTTGCTCACGGCCACGCACATCCGGTAACCCTACCACGACCTGACGGTCAAAACGGCCCGGACGCAATAACGCAGGGTCCAGTACATCAGGACGGTTAGTGGCGGCAATGACGATAATACCTTCGTTACCTTCAAAACCATCCATTTCGACCAGCATCTGGTTCAGGGTCTGTTCACGCTCATCGTGACCACCACCTAAACCGGCACCACGCTGACGACCGACGGCATCAATTTCATCGATAAAGATAATGCAGGGCGCGGCTTTTTTAGCCTGTTCAAACATATCACGAACACGGGATGCACCCACACCAACAAACATTTCAACGAAGTCAGAACCGGAGATGGTAAAGAACGGTACTTTCGCTTCACCGGCAATCGCTTTTGCCAGCAAGGTTTTACCGGTACCCGGAGGGCCGACCATCAGAACGCCTTTAGGAATTTTACCGCCAAGTTTCTGGAAACGACTCGGTTCACGCAGATATTCCACCAGTTCACTGACTTCTTCCTTCGCTTCATCACAGCCTGCGACATCGGCAAAGGTGGTCTTAATCTGATCTTCGGTGAGCATACGTGCTTTGCTCTTTCCGAAAGACATCGCGCCTTTACCGCCACCGCCTTGCATCTGACGCATAAAGAAGATCCACACGCCGATCAGCAACAACATAGGGAACCACGAGATAAAGATAGAAGTCAGCAGACTTGGTTCTTCCGGTGGCTCACCTACTACGGTTACATTTTTAGTCAGCAAATTGTCGAGCAACTTGGGATCGTTGACAGGAATATAGGTCGTATATTTTCCACTGTCTTTTTTGATAACGTTAATTTCACGCCCGTTAATACGTGCCTCGCGGACCTGATCCTGGTTCACTTCCGACAGGAAAGTTGAATAATCAACCCTCTTGCCATTCGACTCGCTGGGCCCAAAGCTCTGGAATACCGACATCAGTACAACCGCGATGACTAGCCAGAGAATCAGGTTTTTCGCCATGTCACTCAAGGGATTAACCTCATATTACAACGATGTTAACAGACAGCGTAGGGTACTATAGTTTGCGCCCAGTCGCTACAATGTACACTTCACGTGAACGTGAACGTGAAGCGTCAGGCTTCCGAATTTTCACTTTCGTAAACAGGGAGCGAATTTCCCGCAGGTATTCATCGAAGCCATCTCCCTGAAACACTTTCACTACAAAACTACCACCCGGCGCCAGAATATCCCGACACATATCCAACGCCAGCTCTATCAAATACATCGAACGTGGAATATCCACTGCCGGAGTACCGCTCATATTCGGTGCCATGTCAGACATGACGACCTGAACTTTCTCATCACCTACGCGTTCCAGTAATGCTGCTAATACCGCTTCATCCCGAAAATCGCCCTGCAGGAAGTCTACCCCTACAATAGGGTCCATCGGTAACAGGTCGCAAGCAATAATGCGCCCTTTCGAACCGATCTGCTGTACCACATACTGTGACCAGCCTCCCGGTGCCGCACCAAGGTCAACAACTGTCATACCAGGTTTAAATAATTTGTCACCTTGCTGAATTTCGTCCAGTTTAAACCAGGCGCGTGAACGCAACCCTTTTTTTTGTGCCTGTTGCACATATTTGTCGCTAAAGTGTTCCTGAAGCCAGCGGCTGGAACTGGCCGAACGCTTTTTACCGGTCATAATTTTTCCAACTAATTCTATATCGTCGCGATAAATCACCACGTATATGTCGCGTTGATTTGGCGATATACCAGAGATGGCGGTAGAATGACCCGTTTTCAATCCCTGAGTAAGTAAATAATACGATGAATCTGAGTACTAAACAAAAACAGCACCTGAAAGGTCTGGCCCATCCCCTGAAACCGGTTGTTATGTTAGGTAACAACGGGCTGACAGAAGGTGTTCTGGCTGAAATCGAAAATGCACTCGAACACCATGAACTGATCAAAGTAAAAATAGCTGGCGAAGATCGCGAGACTAAATCTTTGATTGTTAATGCCATTGTTCGCGAAACCAAAGCCGCTGAAGTTCAGGTTATTGGCAAAGTACTGGTGCTGTATCGTCGTTCAAAAGAGAATAAAATCTCTTTGCCACGCTAAATTTCGGCAGGTACCGGCTCCGGTGCCAGCAGAAATTGCCACAGGTCTGCTGTGGGTGAAAAGGCCGCACAGCGGCCTTTTCTGTTTTTTACATTTCAGCATGACAATTTATGTTACCACGCTAAGTACATCATTGCAGACCTGCTGAACAGATTTACGATATTTAGCCATAAAATAACGTTATCTGTTAAATCTGAGTTCTGTTATCTAAGCGTAGCAAGAGATTACAGGTATTCCACCCGCAGGATCTCATATTCCACATCACCACCCGGTGTTTTGATAATCGCGACATCATCCTGCTGTTTGGAAATTAATCCGCGTGCCATTGGCGAATTTACAGAAATCAGATTTTGCTTAAAATCAGCTTCGTCATCACCCACAATACGGTAGGTCGCTTCTTCATCAGTGCTGGTATTGTAAACCGTCACTGTTGCACCAAAAATCACACGGCCAGTGGCCGGCATTTTAGTAATATCAATAATCTGTGCGTTAGACAATTTCGCTTCAATTTCCTGAATGCGTCCTTCACAGAATCCCTGCTCTTCACGTGCCGCGTGATACTCTGCATTTTCCTTAAGATCACCGTGTTCACGTGCTTCCGCGATTGAGGCGATGATGCGCGGACGTTTAACAGTTTTCAGCTCTTCAAGTTCTGTACGCAGTTTTTCAGCACCACGTAGTGTCATAGGAACCTGACTCATCTTCAACTCCTCATTATCTTATGTGTACAAGTGTCATCCTGACTGATGACAGCAGAAAATAGCGTCCTGCCTCGCATTAATTTCAGCATAAAACAACCCTGCCCGGGGCATGATTAACCACAGGCAAGGATCATTTTTTCATTTTGATACGTATTTTACCCCGGAGTTCCCCGGGGGTCATCGTTTACTTTGCCCTGCAATGGGACGTAGTATTGCGGCTTCCTCCGTCACTTAGCCCGAGATTATGCGATTTTTACGACTTATATCAGGATTGACTCTCGCTTTTACTCTGCAGGCTCAGGCCGCTATCCCTGTAGAGCAATATACACAATATTTGCCGGACGGGGCCAGCCTTGCGTTCCTGGCACAAAAAGTCGGCTCACAGGAACCCCTGGTGGATTACCGTGCACATCAGATGGCGCTCCCCGCCAGTACCATGAAAATATTCACCGCACTCAGTGCATTACTGGAGCTGGGTAAAGATTTCAGGTTTCAGACCACATTTGAAACCAAAGGTAACATCAGTAACGGCACATTACAGGGAGACTTAATTGCCCGGTTTGCCGGCGACCCGACTTTTACCCGCCAGGACCTGCGGGTCATGGTAAACAGTCTGAAAAAACAAGGGATCACTCATATTCAGGGCAATCTGGTGATTGATACATCAGTGTTTGCCAGCCACGATGCTGCTCCGGGCTGGCCGTGGAATGATCTGACCCAGTGTTTCAGTGCCCCGCCGGGTGCAGCGATCATCGACAAAAACTGCTTTTCCGTCGCACTTTACAGTGCCGATACCCCCGGCCAGAATGCCTATATCCGCATTGCGTCTTACTATCCGGCTCATATGTTCAGCGAGGTAAAAACCATCGCACCGAACTCCGGAGAAGGTCAGTACTGCGAGCTGGATGTGGTACCCGGAGAATTAAACCGTTATACCCTGACCGGATGCTTGCGCAAACGTGCCGACCCGCTGCCTTTAGCCTTTGCTGTACAAAATGGCGCGGCCTGGGCCGGAGAAATTCTGCGTGATGAACTGCGTCAGGCGGATATCGATTACAGCGGACAACTGCTGCGTCAGACACAGCCAACCCCCGCAGGAACAATACTTGCCAGCCACGATTCCGCACCTTTGCATGACCTGCTGCATCATATGCTGAAGGTTTCCGACAATATGTATGCAGACACCATCTTCCGTACCATCGGCCATCATTACTTTAATGTGCCGGGTACCTACCGCGCAGGCTCAGACGCTGTCAGAAGGATTCTGAAAGAAAAGGCCGGTATTGATTTAGGTAATACAGTACAGATGGATGGTTCCGGTTTATCCCGACATGATCTGGTTTCTCCGGAAACAATGATGCAGGCTCTGCAGTACATCGGCAAAAATGACAGCAGCCTGGACTTTATCAGTATGTTACCCCTGTCAGGCCATGACGGTACCCTGCAATATCGTGGCGGTTTACATGAGGCCGGGGTCGATGGCAAGTTGTCAGCAAAAACCGGTTCTCTGCAAGGCGTATACAATCTGGCGGGCTTCCTGACGACAGCCAGCGGCAGCAAAGTCGCTTTTGTCCAGTACCTGTCCGGATATGCTGTACCACCGCAGGACCAGCGCACGCGCCGCGTACCTCTGGTGCGCTTCGAAAGCCGCCTGTATCGCGATTTATATCAGCAATACTAGTCACCGGCCATCTGATAGCAGAAAGCCGCCTTCGTTGCTGAAGGCGGCTTTTTTTACGGAAGTAACCCGCGGATCAGAAGTGGGTATTAAGACTCATATAAAAAGTCCGTCCGGACTCGTTATAGGTATTCGCCCCTGCCCCGTAGATGGTAATCGGGTTAAGCGCTCCTGTTGAGGTGATAGTCCCTGTTGACTGAGCGTTACCTTCGCGGAAGTGACGTTTATCAAACAGGTTTTCTATACCCGCCGTGATACTGACATTTTTGGTGGCATCCCAGGTCGCGCTGGCACCGACAATGCTGTAAGGACTGACTTCCCGGGTATCAGGATAACCCACCACATTACCGCGGTAATCGAGGCGTTTAGGTTTCTGACGACCATACCAGGTGAAGGTCGTTGCCAGCCAAAGATCATCCCGCGCCTGCCAGGTCAGTCCGGAGTTCAGCGTAAACTGCGGGATAACCGATAAACGATCGCCGGTGGTTTTATTTTTACTCTGCAGCATCCAGGTCATATTGTTATTCCAGTTGACTGTATCCGTCAGCGGAATATTCAGTGTCCCTTCCAGACCTTCCACCAGCGCTTTAGGTACGTTTTCCCACTGATAGATATACGTTCCGGTACTGCTGGTGCCCAGAATATTGTTACCGGCCTCAATTTTATTGCGATAATCATTGCGGAACCAGGTCACTCCTGCCTGTAGCCCCGTCTCGTTTTTGTATTCCAGGCCGATCTCTTTGTTAACACTGGTTTCGGCTTTAAGGTTATCGTTACCCATCAGATAACAGCCCGCGCCGGTTCCTGTGTAGCCATAACAGCCCTGACCATTACTGTACAGAATGTAGTTGTTGTTGGTCTGATACAGATTAGGCGCTTTATATGCCCGGGCGATACCCATCTTCAGTGTCAGATTGTCGGTCAGGTTCTGGGACAGATTCAGCGACGGGCTCCAGTTAGTCCCTGAAATGGAATGGTGGTCAAAACGCAGTGCCGGCGTTAATACCGTGCTGTCGGTAATATCCATATTATCTTCAGCAAACAGAGAAAAGATGTCAGCACTGGAATAGGGATCACGGGTGCCGGTAGTCACACCCTCGATCGCTCCGCCCGTTTTGTTGCCGGTCAGTGCCTGGCTGGTAGAAATACCGTCTTTCATCCTCTGCTGGTTCCATTCGGTACCGAGGGTCAGGTTCTGATTGACCAGCGCCGTAAACGGGATACTGATTTCACTGTGCAATAATACATCGCTCAGGTCGATATCAGCAAAACCGGCATCAGTATTAAAAATACCTTCAGTGCCGCCAGCCAGACCTTCGGCCAGTCGTGAGTTACGGGTTCTTTCATACTGTGCATAAGTATTAGTGCTGACCCCGTTATCCCAGACGCCGGTCCAGGTCAGGGCATAATTCTGGCGATAAATACGGTTGGTTTCCTTGCCGTACATCGACTTCACATAATCGGAGGTATTGGTATTCTGAGTATCGCCGGCATACAGGTTACCCTGACGACTGGTTCCGGCTTCAAACTCCAGATGCTGGTTGCGGGCAAACTCCCAGTTCAGTTTACCGTGCAGTTCTTTATCCACTACCCCTTCGCGCCCTGCCGGGTAACTGCCCGTATAAATACCGGAACGCGGCGTCGTATGATCTTTGTTGATATCGTAAGAGTCAGCCTGCGTTTTATCCAGGTTACCCCAGATACTCAGCGTCAGGCTGTCTGATACGGGGCCCATCAGGCTGAAGTTAGTACGTTTGGTGGCGCCTTCCGCTTTATGCTGCGGTGCATTCAGGTAAGTATCCCATGAACCATGCCACTGGCTGGTCGCCTGTTTGGTTATGATATTCACCACTCCGCCCATGGCGCCGTTACCGTAGCGGGCTGCTGCCGGACCACGGATGACTTCAATACGCTCAATCATTTCCGGGGGTACCCAGTTGGAATCACCGCGGGTATCACGTTCACCACGCCAGCCAAAGCGCACTGAATTACGGCTGGATACCGGTTTACCATCGATCAGAATCAGGGTGTTTTCCGGCCCCATACCACGGATATCAATCTGACGATTGTTGCCGCGCTGGCCACTGGTCGAGTTACCCGTAAGGTTTACCCCGGGCATGGTCCGGACAATTTCTGATACATCGCGGGCCGGCGGATGCTTGCGGATTTCGTCGGCAGTAATCGTCGAGACACCCGGTGCCTGTAAGTTTTGCTGTCTGGCGGTCACAATAATTGTGCCATTTTGCGGGTCTGTCTTACTGGTGACAGATGTTTCAGATGCCTTTTGCTGGCTGGTCACTGCTCCGTCAACAGGGGCTGGTTCTGCGGCCGCCGCCTGGAAGGATAAAAAGAACGCTGTAGCCCCAATCTCAAGGCATACAGCCGTGGAAAACCGAGATAATTTTTTCATAGTAAGATCCTGGTCCTCTCCCGCGCGCAAATATGGAGCAGAAGATCCGGTTATATAGTCAGGTTTTTATCCAGTGTCTGACTGCGATCCTGCAGACAACTGCTTGTGCTGTGCGGGGTTACAGAAGATCCGGAAACAGTGAGCAGTTATAAATGCGCTAACAACAGACGGTGAAACAGACTATTGCAAACCGAAATAATTATCAATACTATTATCAGTCACTATTACTGTTTTGCTGATGTGAATACCCCGCAGATGGCTATCCCTGAATGGTTTACTGAACACCCCGGGAGTGAATCCTGGTGGCAACAACAACAACAGCAAGGATTACCCAGGATTGAAGACCCGGCCGGAGGTGAATGTCTGGTGACATTCCTGTGGCGCGATCCGCAGGGCTGCGAGAAAACCTCTGCCTGTCAGCATGTCTGGATAAACATCACCGGTATCACTGACCACCATCAGAAAACTCCGCCCCGTTCACTGCAGCGAATTGCCGGCAGCGACGTCTGGTTCTGGCAAACGACCCTGCCGGCTGACTGGCGTGGCAGCTATTGCCTGATCCCCGATAGCAGTACCGATACTCCTGATGATGCCGCTGATGTTTATCAGCGCCGTGAATGGTGGCGCCAGAAATTTACCGTTGCCCGACACGATCCCCTGAATCCGTTACGCCACTGGTCAGGAGGACGCGGAATGTCTGTGTCCCCGCTGCACATGCCCGATGCCCCGCCCCAGCCGGAATGGCAATCGCTGGATCAGGACCGACAGCCCGCGGCGCCAACAGATAAATATCTGTGGGACAGTGCTCTGCTGGGTAACCAGCGCAGAATACATCTCTGCCAGACAGGATCACCGGACGATGCTTCACGTCCTCTGGTACTGCTGCTGGACGGCCAGTTCTGGGCAGACCAGATGCCGGTGGCCGGGCCATTACATTCCCTCACCACCCGTCACCGGTTACCACCGGCTATTTACGTAATGATCGATATTATCGATCGTCAGCACCGCACCCGTGAGCTGACCTGTAATCCGGAGTTCTGGCTGGCGATACAGCAGGAGTTATTACCACTGATTAGCCAATGGACCCGCTGGCAGCCTGCTGCCGAACGAACGCTGGTGGCGGGTCAGAGCTTTGGCGGACTCTCTGCCGTCTATGCAGCCCTGCGCTGGCCAGAGGTGTTCTCTGCGGCAATCAGCTTATCCGGGTCATTCTGGTGGCCAGCCCGTGGCAAGCCAGACGGATGGCTGACTGAACAGCTTAACCGGCAGGCTTTTGCTGCAGCACCGCGACGAATTTATCTTGAGGCAGGACGTCGTGAACACATTATCTGTCAGGCCAATAGTGTGATGCTGGGAGCCCTGAAGCAGCAGAATATTGATGCGACACTGAAGTTGTTCGAAGGAGGGCATGACGCATTATGCTGGCGCGGAGGTTTACTCGACGGCTTACAGGCAATACTTAATCCCGTTTCCGAAGCAATAAAGGAAGGAACATGATATGGAGAATCTTCATCCCTTTGATCAGCCTGATGTTTACGGTTTTATCCTGAAAAATCATGCCGGTCAGTACAGCTTCTGGCCCGCATTTCTGGCCATTCCCGCGGGCTGGCAGCCGGTGTCTGGCCCTCAGCCTCAGGAACAATGCCTGCTGTGGCTGGAAACACACTGGACGGATATCCGTCCCGAAGAGTCACCGAATACCGGAAGTCGTTATGTCTGAGCAAGTAAACTGGCTGCCTCTGATCGCAGCACAACCGGGTATCTGGATGGCAGATCAGCTGTCACCTCACAGCAATGCTTACGCGGTTGCCCACGTTGTCGAACTGACAGGGCATATTTCCCTGGCACATTTAATCACCGCAATTAAGCTCGGACTGACCGAAGCTGATACTCTGCATATGGTATTCCGGGAAACCGAGGGGGAGGCAGTACAGGGCCAGGGTAATGCGCCACTGATTGCTCCTGAATATATCGATCTCCGGCAACAGACTGATCCGTATCTGGCGGCTGATACTCTGATACAACAGGATCTGCACAGTGATCTGCGACTCGCTGCAGGTAAACCACTGTATCGTCATCTGATATTACAGGTCGCGGATCACCACTGGCGCTGGTACCAGCGTTATCATCATATTGCTATCGACGGCTTTAGTTTTACCGCTCTGACCAAACGTATCGCCGACATCTATACCGCCTGTTGTCAGTCAGCCCCCGCCGGACCTTCACCTTTTATACCGTTCAGCGAAGTAGTGAGTGAATATCTTGACTACCGGCAATCCGTAGCATGGCAACGGGATGCAGGCTACTGGCAGGAGAAAGTGGCAGCGCTGCCACCGGCAGTCACTCTGTCAGAACAGCCGCTGGCCGGACAAATTCCGGCGACCCGTCTGTTGCGCCATCATCTGACATTATCTGCCGCTGAATTACAGCCAGTTACCGGACAACTGGCAGCGAAACAGCTGACTCTGACAGACGGAGCCATCGCGCTGATCGCGGTCTGGCTGGCCCGTCTGACCGGCCAGCAACCTTTCAGCTGCGGATTTATTTTTATGCGCCGGCTGGGGTCTGCGGCATTATGCGCCACCGGCCCGGTAATCAATGTACTGCCGATGGCGGTGGACTATGATCCGGACCTGACTCTGACTGAGCTGGCAAACCGTCTGACAAAAGAAGTAAAACGCAACCGCCGCCACCAGCGCTATGATGCCGAACAGGTAATGCGTGATGCAGGCAGGCACGGGGATAATGATCCGCTGTACGGTCCGGTCATTAATGTAAAAATGTTCGATTATCAGCTGTGTTTTAACGGGCTGCCGGCTGAAACCCGCCATCTGGCTTCCGGACCGGTACGTGACCTGGAAATAGCCCTGTATCCCGGCGAAAACGGTGAGCTGACCGTTGAATTACTGGCGAATGCCGAACGTTACGATGCCGGACAATTACAGGAACACCTGGAACGTCTGCCGCTGCTGGCTGAACAATTCGGCCGCTCTGCCGGCCTTAAATGTTCAGAAGCCCTCATACTGAACCGCCATGAACAGCAGCAAATCGCTGAAATTAACCAGACAGACCACAGCTTACCGGCAGAAACACTGTACAGTCTGCTGGCACAGCAGGCACAATCCACTCCGCAGGCGATTGCTCTGGCTGATATTCACCGCCAGCTGGATTACCGGGAAATGCACCAGCAGGTGCTGGCTCTGGCACAGCAACTGCTGGCGGCGGGTGTCAGACACGGCGATATTGTGGCAGTTGCCCTGCCCCGTTCCGTGTATCTGTCGCTGGCCCTGCAGGCCATTGTCCGGTTGGGGGCCATCTGGCTGCCACTCGATACGGGTTATCCTGATGACCGGCTGCAACTAATGCTGGAAGATGCCGGTCCGAAACTGCTGATCACTGAGGCCGGGCTGGCAGCACGCTTTCAGGCGATCACTGATGTCGCCAGGTATCACTATCAGTCTTTATTACCTGCTTTAACCGTCCCCCTTAAAGCAACAGAACCCGCTCCCGGCGACGGGGCTTATCTGATCTATACCTCCGGTTCAACCGGCAGGCCAAAAGGCGTACTGGTCGGCCATCAGGCAATAGTCAACCGCCTGTTATGGATGCAAAACCACTATGCACTGGCAGCCAGTGATGTGGTGCTGCAAAAAACACCGGCCAGTTTTGATGTCTCTGTCTGGGAATTCTTCTGGCCGCTGATCACCGGGGCCCGGCTGATGATGGCTCCGCCGGAATCACACCGCGAACCGGATATTTTACTGCAGTTAATTCTCGACTATCAGGTCACTGTGCTCCATTTTGTCCCCTCCATGCTGGCAGCATTTACTGCGTCACTGGACAGTGAAACAGCGGCGCAGACAGGAAAACAACTGCGCAGAGTATTTTGCAGCGGCGAAGCCTTACCGGCTTCTCTTGCCCGCCAGTGGCAGACTTTATGCGGCACGGAACTGCACAACTTATATGGCCCGACGGAAGCGGCGGTCGACGTCAGCGGGTATCCTGCTTTTGGGGACGCCCTGGCGGCGGTCACTGGCAACAGCGTACCTATAGGTTTTCCCGTATGGAATACGGGTCTGCATATTCTGGATAACAGACTGCAGCCGGTACCTCCGGGTATTGCCGGGGAGCTATGGCTGAGCGGTGTACAACTGGCTGAGGGCTACCTCGGCCGTCCGGGACTGACAGCGACCCGGTTTGTCGCACTGCCCGGCAAACATGGCGAACGTATGTATCGTACCGGAGATGTCGTCCGACGACTGGAAAAAGGGGCTATCGAGTACCTCGGCCGTAATGACGATCAACTGAAAATTCGTGGCCAGCGCATCGAACTGACCGAAATAGATCATCTACTACAGGGACTGGCAGGTATACGTCAGGCAGTTACAGTGGCGCGTGTTTTACAGCCCCCCCGTCATGGCAGCCAAGCGGGCTGGGAAGATGCCCGCCAGCTTATTTCTTACGTCATCAGCGATCAGCCGACAGACAGCGAACAACTGCGTGCAGAGTTGTCAGCACATTTGCCGGCCCATATGGTACCGATAGTGATTATGCAGGTGGACGATTTCCCGCTGAGCAGTAATGGCAAGCTGGATCGAAAAGCCTTACCCCTGCCGGAGACCGGTGCCGGAAAAATACAGCGTTTGCCTGAGCCGGGACTGGAAAGCACACTGGCGACAGAGTTCGCCGCCATACTCGGTTGTGACCAGGTTTATGCCAGCGATGATTTCTTTGCTCTGGGGGGGCATTCACTGCTGGCGATGCGTCTTGCCGCACGGTTACGCCAGGTTTTAGCGATCCCCGTGACCGTCGGACAAATTATGATCGCTCCGGGTGTTGAAGCTCTTGCCAGGCTGCTGACCGCGCCGACAGAAAATACCACAGAGGCTGCGGGTTTCTCTGACCTGCTGCCGTTACGCGAAGCTGGCGGACCAGAACTTTTCTGTTTCCACCCGGCCTCCGGATTTGCCTGGCAATTCAGTATCCTGCGACGTTATCTGGACCCGCACTGGCAAATCACCGGTATACAGTCCCCTGCCGTACAAGGGGTTCTGAATAATAGTCAGCATATTGATGAGGTCTGCGAAGCACATTTACAACGCCTCCGCCAGCGCCAGCCCCATGGGCCGTATTATCTGCTCGGTTATTCACTGGGTGGCACACTTGCTCAGGGGGTGGCCGCCAGGCTGGAAGCGGCCGGTGAGCAGGTAGCTTTCCTCGGACTGCTGGATACCTGGCCGCCGGAAACCCAGAACTGGGACGAACGCCAGGGAAAAAATGTGTTGGATCCGGAAGTGCTGGCCGAAGTTGACCGTGAGCGAGAGCAGTTTATGCAAAGCCAGCGCACAATGGCAGGCGAAGAAATGTCAGAAATGTTTGATGTTATCAGCGCTAACTATGCCAGCGCAGTACGCTTACTCACAACGGCTGGCAGTGCGAAATTTGGCGGTAATGCAGTTATGTTTCTGGCAGAAAAAACCCGCCAGCCAGGCATGGATGCCCGGCAATGCTGGGCGCCGTATCTCCCGCAATTACAGATTGTTCCGCTGAACTGCGCTCATTCAGAGATTCTTTCTGACAAGGTATTCACCCGGCTTGGCCCGGCCATCAATCAGTATCTGAAAGCATCTGCACCATAAACTGTTCATGCCGGACGAAGATTGTATCGTCCGGCATGGTACAGCAGGTTATACGGACGGTTGTTCTCTGCCCAGCGGTACAATCATCGGTGTCCCTGCTACCGGATCACTGATTATCATACATTTCAGCCCGTAAACCTGCTCAATCAGCGCCGGGGTCACAATATCGCAGGGTTTGCCTTCCGCAATAATCTGACCATCACGCATCGCAATCAGGTGCGTTGCATAACGACAGGCATGATTCAGTTCATGTAAGACCACTACCAGGGTGCGTCCGTGTTGCCGGTTAAGATCCCGGATTAATTCCATCAGTTCGATCTGATGGGTTATATCCAGCCAGGTGGTCGGTTCATCCAGCAACAGCAACGGTGTCTGCTGCGCCAGTACCATGGCGATCCACACCCGCTGCCGCTGTCCTCCCGACAGAGTATCCACCGTTTGTCCGGCCAGGTGACCGACCCGGGTAGCCTGCATTGCATCATCGACTGCACGGGTGTCTTCACCGCGCCAGCGGCCAAACAGATGCTGATGGGGATAACGCCCGCGGGAAACCAGTTCACGGACCGTAATTCCGGCCGGCGCATCCGGTGACTGGGGCAGCAACCCCAGCCGTCTGGCAACCTCTTTTGTCGGATAGCTGTTGATATCGGCACCGTTCAGCACAATATGGCCAGCAACCGGTGTCAGTAACCGGCTCATCGTCCGCAACAGGGTCGACTTACCACAGGCATTGGGGCCAATAATCACGGTCACTTCCCCCCGGGGGATAGCCACGGATAGATCGCGGGCAACAATCTTGTTATCGTAACCGAGTGTCAGATGCTGTCCCAGCAGCGGTGATTGTCTGTCAGTCATTTACGACGGGCCTCTCTGACCAGTAAACTCATTAAGTAAATCCCGCCCAGACTCACCGTGACCACTCCCACCGGCAGCTGATACGGAACAAACAGATGGCTGGCAATATAGTCTGCTGCCAGCAATAAAATCGCCCCACAGAAAGCACTGGCGGTCAGCCGGGAGTGTCCGTTACGGCATAAGCGGCTGGCAATTTGCGGGGCCACCAGCGCGATAAAAGAAACCGGACCAATCAGCGCCGTCGATACCGCGGTCAGTATGACTCCCGTCAGCATTAACAGCATCCTGCTGCGCTCAACCGGAACCCCCAGCGCAGCTGCCATATCATCCCCCATCTCCAGTAAACGCATACGTCTGGCCAGTAATCCGGTCGCGACACTGGCCAGTAACAGGATCAGGGCAACCGGTGGCAGGCTGTGCCAGCTGATGCCATTCAGTGAACCGGCACTCCATAATCCGGCGGATAATGCCGTATCCAGTGAAGCTGAAGTGATAAGCCAGCTATTCAGAGACATCAGTAAGGCACGGACACCAATGCCGACAATAATCAGCCGGAAAGTATCCACTCCCCGCCGCCAGGAGAATATATAGACCAAAACTGCCGTGATCAGTCCGCCAGCCAGCGCCGCCAGCGCCAGAACAGCAGGCTGTCCCGGTAAAAATACCATCACCAGCAAGACGGCCGAAAATGCGCCGGTGTTAAACCCCAGAACATCCGGACTGCCAAGCGGATTACGTAACAGTGACTGAAATATTGCACCGCTGAGAGCCAGTGCGGCACCGGTCAACAGTGCAGTCACTACCCGCGGTAATCGCCAGTCCATCACTATCATCGTAACAGCCCGTGGTGCACTGCCATTCAGTACTTGCCAAAGCTGGCTACTGCTCAGTACCAGAGTGCCGCGGCTCAGGGACAGCACACTGACAGCAATCATAACGGCCAGTAAACAGAGTAATACTGTCAGGGTCCGGCCAGCCATCAGAAACCTCCCGCGGGCTGACGACGGATCAGAAAGATCAATACCGGCGCGCCGATAAATGCTGTCACAATCGACACCCGCAGTTCTCCGGCAGCCATAAACCGCCCGGCGATATCGGCTGACAGCAACAGACAAGGTGTCAGTAACAGCGTGACCGGTAACAAACGGCGGTGATCGGCACCTGCCAGTAAGCGGCCCAGATGAGGCGCAATCAGGCCGACGAAGGCTATCGGCCCGGTCAGTGCCGTGGCTGAACCGGCCAGCAGAGCCACCGCCAGCAGACCACTCAGCTGGGTACCCAGCACCCGGGTGCCGAGAGTGGTTGCCATATCTCCCCCCATACTGAGATTATTCAGGGATTTACTAAGTAATAAGGCCAGTAATACAGCCACAACAATGGCCGGGGTAACAACGGCCAGAGAAGAGAACTGACGGATATCCAGCGAGCCACTGAGCCAGAAACGCAGATGATCATAGATATCAGGATTCATCAGTGAGAACCCGTTAGTGATGCCTTCCAGTACCGCTGCCAGGGCAACCCCGGCCAGAGTCAGCCGGACCGGATTAACACGGCCGCCAGCCGCCGCCCCTGTCAGGGCGACGATCAGTAAGGCAAACACTGCACCGCCAAAGGCAAAGCCAAGCCAGGCCTGCGGGGTATCAGCCCCGGTCAGGGCAATACCCAGAACAATGGCAAAAGACGCACCGGAGTTAATACCAAGCAGACCGGGGTCGGCCAGCGGGTTACGGGTCAGCGTTTGCATCAGTACCCCGGCCACCCCCAGCGAAATACCGGCGGCAATTCCGGCCAGAGTCCGGGGGAGTCTTGCAAAACGGATAATCGTACAGTCCTGAGAGCTACAGGGGCCTGACGATACCAGCGCCTGCCAGCTTTCCGTCACCGGGATCAGCTTCGCCCCGGCCATCAGACTCAGGGTGGTCAGCAAAATAAACAACAGTAACAGCAATATCAGCAAATACGGTTGGCGCATCACTCTCAGAACCTTCATCGCACTAAAATACTCGCTGCCCGCAGGAAATGAATATACCGTCAGCAACAGAGAAATACCGGCTGTCCCCGGTTACGGGGGCTTAATCTGCAAAGAGTTTTTGCAGGGTCGTCAGCAGATGGCTGGCACTATAATAATCCAGTCGGAAATTGTCAGCCCCCATCCCATAGACGTTTTTATTGCTGACCGCTTCTGTCTGTGAGAGAAACGGGTCACTGAGCACTGAAGGAACCGTGCTGTCAGTACTGGCGAATAACAGCCAGCTTTTACCGTCCAGCCCCGTGGCCAGGTTTTCCCCTGATAACTGAATAATATCTTTACGCTGCCCCATACTAACGTTACCGGTGACAGAGGATGGCGGTATCGCCAGGCTAAATCCAAGTTGTTCCAGCAGTTTTCCCTGGGCTGACTCACGGGTCCACAGATTGACTTCACGTCCGCCGCCATTCCACACCATGGCAGAGACTGGCTGTGGTGGCAGGCGTAACCCGGGTTTTAATGCTTTTTCCCGCTGATCAAATTCTGCAACTTTCTGTGCTGCCTGAGCCTCATGACCGGTCACCTGCCCCAGCACAGTCACCAGTTGCTGCCAGCTTTTATCGTCATAATTCACTACCAGCACAGGGGCAATCGCCGATAACTGGCTGACCATGCGCAGAGCACTGTCATTTCCTGTCGCACTGACCAGAATCAGATCCGGTGCTTCACTGGCAATACTTTCGATATTGGGCTCACCGATATATAAGGGTTTAACCTTCCGCTGCCGGGCAATATCTCCCCATTGGCGGAAAAAACCCTGAGCATCGGTAAAACGACTGCCCGGGGCCCCGGCACCACTCCCGACTACCGGAGCATCAATCGCCAGCAGTGATCCGGTCAGAGTCACGCTGGTGGAGACAATACGCTCAGGTGGCTGCTGAAGAGTGACTGTGCCGTTTTCAGCCTTGATTTGTCTCGGCCAGCCATCCATCGCGCTGACCTGTATGCTTAAAGGCAGTAAAAGCACCATTAACCATCTTCTGTAACCTGACCATACTGTTTTCATTGCTTAGCCCCGGGGTTGACTGATTGAGATTGTCGTATTTCCTGCGGATTTTCACCTGTAAAGGACGATTTCATTGACACATTATAAGGATCCGGTTAGGTTACACGAAATAATACAAATGATAATCATTATTAGATATTTTATCATTCCAGGACTCGATTATGGTAGAAAAGGAACAGGTTGAAAATCCCTGTTTTGAGGAATTTCCCTCCTTACAAGGCCGTTTTCTGTTTACCTCAGGCTGGAAAAGCCTGATTACCCGGGGTTGCTTCCGGCGTTTGTCTGGCCCGTTATCCGCCACCTCCTCCGCACCGTCTCTTATCGCACAACAGCTGGATACGGCGTTCAGGGATGCCCGGGCCGCCGGGATTACGCGACCGGTGGTTGTCGGGGCTATCCCCTTTGATACCCGCCAGCCTTCAGAATTGTATATTCCGCAACAAAGTACATTCTTCCATCGTCGACAGCTTAACGCTGTGACTGAGACCACGCCACGGGGCGGGATTGAAGCATTACCTGCCCGTCAGATACCGGAAAAAAGCGTATTTACAGCAATGGTCGCCTCAGCAGTCCGGGCCATGGCACGCGGTGAACTGGATAAAGTCGTTCTGTCACGGTTACTGACGACCCGCTGCCAGCAGCCACCGGATCTGCAGCTTCTGATGTCACAGATTGTGCAGCAAAACCCGGATAATTATCACTTCCATGTCCCCCTGTCTTCGGGCGCAGCGTTACTGGGTGCCAGTCCGGAATTGTTGCTCAGAAAAGCAGGCACTGACTTCTGGTCCTGCCCGCTGGCCGGGTCAGCACGCCGTTATCCGGAGGCTGCCGCAGATCAGCAGTCAGGCCAGACGCTGATGAATTCAGAAAAGGACCGCCATGAACACCGGCTGGTCACCGATGCGATGCGCAATACGCTGCAACCGGTAAGCGAGACACTGTCGGTACCCTCGGTACCGGAACTGGTGACCACCGGAACATTATGGCATCTGGCGACCCGGATCCACGGAACCGTCAGCCACCGGCAGCAAAATGCGCTTGAACTGGCGGCATTGCTGCACCCGACCCCAGCCCTGAGTGGTTTCCCCCATACTCAGGCACTGACATTAATCCGGCAGCTGGAACCTTTTGACCGCCAGTTATTTGGCGGGATGGTGGGCTGGTGCGATGACCAGGGAAATGGTGAATGGGCCGTCACTATCCGCTGTGCAACGGTAGACAAGCAGGACATCACCCTGTTTGCCGGGGCAGGCATTGTACCGGCTTCAGTGCCGGAGGCTGAATGGCAGGAAACCGGCGTTAAACTGACAACAATGCTGAAAGCTTTCGGGCTTGACCAATAAAGGTAACTCCCATGACTATCCCTTATACCCGCTGGCCCGACGCGCTGGCCAGCCGTTACCGCAGTAAAGGGTACTGGCTGGATCGGCCACTCAGTGATATCTCAGACCGCCAGCAGAATAATGATGCTATCGCCATCATTGATAATGACAGCCGCCTGAGCTACCGCCAGCTGGCACTTTACAGTTCGCGTCTGGCAGCAAAACTGCAACAGGCCGGACTCAGGAAAGGTGATACCGCTTTAGTACAGCTGGGTAATAACTGCGAGTTTTACCTGGTATTTTTTGCGCTCCTGAAACTGGGCGTGGCTCCGGTCAATGCCCTGTACAGCCATCAGCGCAGTGAATTACTGTCTTACGCCGAACAGATTTCCCCGGCACTGTTAATCGCTGACCGCCGGCATGGTCTGTTTGCTGATGACCAGTTTATACAACAGGTTCCGTCACTGAAAACCGTGGTCATGCACCATGCTCTCACCGGTGATAACTGTCTGACGGACTGGCTGACCACCCCCGGCGAGCATTTTGTTGCTGATCCCACTGCGGCAGATGAAGTCGCTTTTTTCCAGTTATCCGGCGGCAGTACCGGTACACCGAAACTGATCCCGCGTACCCATAATGACTACTACTACAGTATCCGTGCCAGCAACGATATCTGTGCCGTCGACGCGGATACCCGCTACCTGTGCGCCCTGCCCGCTGCACATAATTACCCGATGAGTTCTCCGGGCTGTCTGGGGGTATTTTATGCCGGTGGTTTCGTGGTAATGGCATCTGACCCCAGTGCCACACAATGCTTTCCGCTGATAGAGAAACATCAGATCACCATGACCGCGCTGGTTCCTCCGGCGGTCAGTCTGTGGCTGCAATCGATCAGTGATCAGGGAAATGCCCGGCAGCTTCGCTGTTTAAAAGTGTTACAGGTCGGCGGGGCGCGGCTCAGTGAATCTCTGGCACGACGGATAATTTCTGATATCGGCTGCCAGCTGCAACAGGTATTTGGCATGGCCGAAGGGCTGGTGAACTATACACGGCTCGACGATCCCGAAGAGGTTATTGTTTCGACCCAGGGACGACCAATGTCTGAAGATGACGAGGTGCGGGTGGCTGATGAGAACGGCAGGCTGTTACCGCCGGGGACTACCGGCCGCCTGCTGACACGCGGGCCTTATACATTCCGCGGCTATTTCAATAACCCGGCTCACAATGCGACCTGCTTTGATGCCGAAGGCTTTTACTGTTCCGGCGACCTGATTGAGATCACCGCAGAAGGAAACATCAAAGTTCAGGGACGGGAAAAAGATCAGATTAACCGCGGAGGTGAGAAGATCGCAGCCGAAGAGATAGAGAATCTGCTGCAACGTCACCCGGAGATTATTCATGCTGCTCTGGTATCAATGAATGATGAACTGATGGGAGAGAAAAGTTGCGCATTTATTGTCGCGACTCAACCGGTTAAACCGGCACATTTACGTCGTCATCTGCGTGAACAGGGTATCGCCGAATTTAAACTGCCTGACCGGATAGTACAGCAGGACACACTGCCCTTAACCCATGTCGGGAAAGTGGATAAAAAAGCCCTGCGTGAATGGCTGAACCAGCAGCCCAAATAACCCAATGACGACCGGACAATGGAGTTACCATGAGTATCCCTAAACTTGAATCCTATGCTCTGCCTGCCGCAGATGAACTTCCCGACAATAAAGTACAGTGGGTATTTGAACCCGCACGGGCAGCATTGTTAATCCATGATATGCAGAACTATTTCCTGAATTTCTGGGCCAGTGACAGCCCGTTAATTCATCAGGTAGTGGACAATATTGCCCGTTTACGTGCCCAATGCTATGCCCTCGGGATCCCGGTGTTTTATACCGCGCAACCAGATCAGCAAAGTGATGAAGATCGCGCGTTGCTGAATGATATGTGGGGACCCGGCTTAAACCGTCATCCTGAACAACAGCAAGTTACTGATGCACTGACCCCTGGCGAACACGACAAGGTGCTGACCAAATGGCGGTACAGCGCTTTCCACCGTGCAGATCTTGAACAGCAACTGAAAAATGCCGGGCGGGATCAGCTGATAATTACCGGGGTATATGCCCATATTGGCTGCCTGACGACAGCAACAGATGCCTTTATGCGTAATATAAAACCCTTTATGGTAGCCGATGCACTGGCGGACTTCAGCCGGGAAGAACATCTGATGGCGCTGAAATATACTGCCGGCCGCTGCGGAAAAGTGGTTACCTGTAATGAGCTTATTTTATTGCCGGAAAGTAAAGCCGCCTTACGGGCTATGGTGTTACCTTTACTTGAGGATGACGATCAGCCGGAAGATGATGAGAACCTGACAGACTACGGCCTGGACTCCGTGAGAGTTATGGCACTGGCTGCACGCTGGCGAATGGCACGCCCGGAGATTGATTTTGTGGCTCTGGCCAGAAATGCATCTATTGATGGCTGGTGGAGATTACTGGCAGGAGAACAGCAATGAGCCACTCACCGGAATTTCAGGGGAAACAGGTCTGGGTAACCGGTGCGGGCCAGGGGATTGGTTATCATACCGCGCTGGCTTTTCACCAGGCTGGTGCCACGGTGACGGCTTTTGATATTAAATTTGATCAGCACAACTACCCGTTTACCTGCCAGCTACTGAACGTCGCCGATCCGGTACAGGTCAGACAAACCTGCCAGGCATTACTTCATCAACAGCCACAACTGGATATATTGATCAACGCTGCCGGGATCCTGCGGACCGGTGCAACAGATGAGATTTCGTTTGAAAACTGGCAACAGTGTCTCAGCGTTAATGCCGGCGGCGCATTTAACCTGTTTCAGCAGACATTACCTGTATTCCGCAAACAACAGCGGGGCGCGATAGTCACAGTAGCCTCTAATTCTGCCCATGCGCCGCGGCTGGGGATGTCCGCTTATGGAGCATCTAAAGCGGCATTACGCAGTTTATGTCTGACGGTGGGTCTGGAAATGGCACCTTATGGCGTGCGCTGTAATATCGTCTCTCCGGGTTCAACTGACACAGAAATGCAGCGCAGTCTGTGGAAAACGCCACAGGCCGAGCAGCAGACTATTGATGGCTTTCCGGAGCAGTTTAAGCTGGGGATCCCATTGAAGAAGATCGCCCGGCCACAGGAAATAGCCGATACGATTCTGTTCCTGGCCTCCGATAAGGCCAGTCATGTGGTATTACAGGATATCGTCGTCGATGGCGGAGCCACCCTGGGGGCCTGAGAATATGTCACGGTTCTGGAAGCGGATAATGACTCCGGATGAACTGAACGCCCTCGGACAACAGTGTCTGGTCAGCCACTTAGGGATCGAGTTTACCGTTATCGGTGAACAGCATCTGGAAGCGACAATGCCTGTTGACCCGCGGACCCGGCAGCCATTCGGATTATTACATGGCGGGGCATCGGTGGTTCTGGCCGAGTCGATGGGCTCAGTGGCGGCTTATCTCGCCACCGAAGAAGGGAAAAGCGTCGTCGGTATTGAAGTCAATGCCAGCCACCATCGCGCCGTTTCACAAGGACTGGTGTATGCAAACTGTCATCCGCTGCATATTGGTGCACAGTTACAAGTCTGGCAGACCGAGATCCGTAACAGTAAAGGTAAGCTGTGCTGTACTGCCAGGCTGACAGTGTCGGTGTTAGGCTAAAGGTACAAAAAAGCCGGAGTCTTGCTCCGGCTATGACTGAAAAGGGGTTAAGATCCTTAAGGATCAACGCTGATAGATGATCTCCACACCTTCATCATCATCTTCGTCCCAGTCATCCCAATCGTCATCTTCTTCTTCTGCTGGCTGAGCATTATTTTCCAGCGTTTCACGGTGATAGTCGTCCCACATAAACTCGACTTTCTCCGGCTTCTGCTCTTCTTTCTCTGCTTCTTTCGGGTTCGCGTTAATAAAGCTCATCACGTCCCAGCACAGCGCATTCACGCCATCACGGCTGGCCGCAGAAATCAGATAATACTTATCATCCCAGCCCAGTGCTTCGGCAACGGCTTTAGCACGGCTTTCAGCTTCCTGTTTATCCAGCAGATCGGTTTTGTTAAATACCAGCCAGCGTGGCTTCTGGTATAACTTATCGCTATATTTTTCCAGCTCAGCCAGAATAATACGCGCGTTCTCTACCGGATCAGATTCATCGATCGGTGCCAGATCGATCAGGTGTAATAATACCCGGCAGCGTTCAAGGTGTTTAAGGAAACGGATCCCTAAACCGGCGCCGTCCGCAGCACCTTCGATCAGTCCCGGAATATCTGCCACGACAAAACTCTGCTCATGATCCATACGCACCACACCCAGGCTGGGAACCAGAGTGGTAAACGGATAGTCAGCGACTTTGGGTTTAGCCGCAGAAACGGCACGGATAAAGGTTGATTTACCGGCATTTGGCAGACCCAGCATACCGACATCTGCCAGTAGCATCAGCTCCAGTAACAAGTCACGCTTTTCGCCTTCGGTACCCATGGTTTTCTGACGCGGTGTACGGTTAACAGAAGATTTAAAGCGGGTGTTACCCAGGCCATGCCAGCCGCCTTTCGCGACCATCAGACGCTGTTCATGGCGAGTCATATCACCCATGGTTTCGCCTGTATCCTGGTCGATAATACGGGTACCGACCGGGACTTTAACAATGACATCTTTACCACGTTTGCCGGTACAGTCACGGCTCTGGCCATTCTGGCCACGTTCGGCGCGGAAGGCTTTTTCGAAGCGGTAATCAATCAGGGTATTCAGGTTTTCGTCAGCCAGCAGCCAGACATCACCGCCATCGCCACCGTCACCACCATCAGGACCGCCCCGCGGAATATATTTTTCGCGGCGGAAGCTGACACAGCCATTACCGCCATCGCCTGCGACCACCAGAATTGTCGCTTCATCAACAAACTTCATTTCTCTTCTCCGTCACTCTTTCGCCTGCACAGACAACGGTCCTGCAAACGGGCCCGCCAGGGTCGACTCTGCTGACCGGCGGCGGATAATACCGGCATGGATGCCAGTGATATCAGTATTCAGTATTTTATCTGTCCAGTGTACAGCATTCTGCTGAGGTACGCGGGGATTTAGTGTGGGTATGACAGCAGAATGTAAAAAGCCCCGCACAAGCTGCGGGGCTTTAATTCGTTAAGTCAGACAGTGATTATACTGTCAGGACCTTTCAACCTTACTCAGCAACGATGCTGACGTATTTACGGTTGTCCGGGCCTTTAACTTCGAATTTGATCTGACCAGTTGCAGTTGCAAACAGGGTGTGGTCACGACCACAACCTACGTTGTTGCCTGCATGGAATTTGGTTCCGCGCTGACGAACGATGATGCTGCCTGCCAGTACAGTTTCGCCGCCGAAGCGTTTAACGCCCAGACGTTTTGCGTTGGAATCGCGACCGTTACGTGTGGAGCCGCCAGCCTTTTTATGAGCCATTTGTCAAATCTCCTGTTAAGCGCTGATGCCAGTGATCTTCACATCAGTGAACCACTGACGGTGACCCTGCTGCTTACGATAGTGTTTACGGCGACGAAACTTAACAATTTTAATTTTCTCACCACGACCATGAGCCACGACTTCAGCTTTGATAACACCACCTGAAACCAGTGGAGCACCAATGGTAACTTCTTCGCCGTTGGCAATCATCAGAACCTGGTCAAACTCAATAGTTTCACCGGTTGCGATATCAAGCTTTTCCAGGCGAACGGTCTGACCTTCGCTAACTCGGTGTTGTTTGCCACCACTTTGGAAAACCGCGTACATATAAAACTCCGCTTCTGCGCTAGCCCTTATGATTAAATCAGGCGGCGCTATAAATATTCACAATAGGGCGCGAATTCTACGCAAATATCAGGCAGAAGACAAGTCTCCTTTGCAGGGTATTGCAGAAAAAAAACACAGGGCACAGCCGGGTGTTTCCTGTAACCAAATTTCCAGTACAATAGGCTTCATTCGTAGTTCACTGGCGTTTGTTGATCTTGCCGGGAGCTGCCGCTACTGCCGACAGAGAAATTTATTCAGATATACGCCGATACAAACTATCTGGACACTCCTGTTTAAACGGCCATATGATGGCTAAAACCGAGTCAAAACTGAACAGACGTATGAACTTAGAACAAATTACAGAAATCACCTCCGCTGATATGGCGGCCGTCAATCAGACCATTCTTGACCAGCTTGATTCCGATGTTGCGCTTATCAGCCAACTGGGCCATTACATCGTCAGCGGCGGCGGCAAACGTATTCGTCCGATGATTGCAGTGCTGTCAGCAAGAGCACTTAATTATCAGGGCGACCAGCATGTGCTGAACGCAGCACTGATTGAATTTATCCATACCGCTACCCTGCTGCACGATGATGTGGTGGACGAATCAGATATGCGCCGTGGTAAAGCGACTGCGAATGCGACTTTCGGTAATGCTGCCAGCGTACTGGTCGGCGATTTTATTTACACCCGTGCTTTTCAGATGATGACCAGCCTGGGATCGTTAAAGATCCTTGCACTGATGTCTGAAGCGGTGAATGTGATCTCCGAAGGCGAAGTTCTGCAGCTAATGAACTGTAACGATCCGGATATTACCGAAGAAAGCTATATGCGGGTGATTTACAGTAAAACGGCGCGCTTATTTGAAGCTGCGGCCCAGACGTCTGCAATTCTGGCTGATGCCACCGCCGGACAGGAACAGGCATTGCGCGATTACGGCCGTTATATTGGTACAGCCTTTCAGCTGATCGATGATTTACTCGACTACAGTACTGACAATATCGCCCTGGGTAAAAATGTCGGCGACGACCTGAGTGAAGGGAAACCTACCCTGCCATTATTACATGCGATGCAACATGGTACTCCTGAACAATCTGCCATGATCCGTCAGGCGATCGAGCAAGGTAATGGCCGGCATCTGTTAGATCAGGTACAGGAGGCCATGCAGCAATGTGGTTCCTTAAACTGGACCCGTCAGCGTGCTGAAGCCGAAGCCGATAAGGCGATTCGCGCATTACAGGTGCTGCCTGCCAGCCCGTGGCGCGAAGCGTTAGAATCTCTGGCACACATGTCAGTACAGCGCGATCACTGATCTCCCCCGACGGATCACTCTTTTCTGCAGCCGGATCCTTCTGTGTTATATCGCCGGATAACGATCCGGCGATAAGCCCATATTGCCTCCATCCTTTCTTACCCTGCTTTGCCTGTGATCCCTGACGCCTGATTTTCGGATGATTTCAGCGTTCTTTTCTTCATATTTGCGACCACCGTAGTAATTTAGCGCTTTTTAGATAATTTTTATGAAATAATTGGTCGTTTTTTGCTATATCTGTTGCCATAAACAATGTAATTTTATCGCGTTAAATGGTGTGATATCCCGGAGAGTATTACCGGCATCTGAAAAGGAGAATAAGATGAATACGCTGAAAAAGGATTGGCATACTGCCGATATTATTGCTGCCCTGAGAAAGAAAGGTACCTCTCTGGCCGCTGTCTCGCGAAATGCCGGACTCAGTTCTTCAACACTGGCTAATGCCTTATCCCGCCCATGGCCTAAAGGCGAATGGCTGATAGCCAAAGCAATTGACATCCATCCTGCCGAAATCTGGCCCAGCCGTTATTACCATCCGGTAACCCATGAATTACTGGACAGAGAAAAACTGATGCGTCGTCTGCCACGTAATCAGCAACCGCATCTCCCGCCAGCGTAATTTTCTGCGGCGATAAAAAAGGCCTGTGCATAAGCAACAGGCCTTGTAGCTGATGGTCCGGTAACGGATTATTCAGCCTGAGAAGCGTCTTCTTCGCCGCGTACACGCTCGATATTTGCACCCAGCGCACGCAGTTTATCTTCTATACGTTCGTAGCCACGATCAATATGATAAATACGGTCAACGAGGGTTTCACCTTCGGCGATACAGCCCGCCAGCACCAGACTCGCTGAGGCACGTAAATCTGTTGCCATCACCTGGGCACCGGAAAGTTTATCCGTACCGTGACAAATCGCGGTATTACTTTCAATCTCAGCATGGGCACCCATCCGAATCAGTTCAGGGATGTGCATAAAACGGTTTTCAAAAATGGTTTCAGTAATGACTCCGGTGCCTTCGGCAACCAGATTGAGCAGGGTAAACTGGGCCTGCATATCCGTCGGAAAACCGGGATGCGGTGCAGTACGAATATTCACCGCTTTCGGACGACGTCCGTGCATATCGAGACTGATCCAGTCCTCACCGGTAGCGATATCCGCACCGGCTTCCCGTAATTTTGCCAGTACCGCATCCATGGTGTCCGGACGGGTTTTGTGGCAAATCACTTTACCGCCGGAAATGGCCGCCGCGACCAGGAAGGTGCCGGTTTCGATACGGTCAGGAACTACTTCATAGCTGCCTCCCCCCAGACGTTCAACCCCTTCAATGGTGATTCTGTCGGTACCGGCACCACTGATTTTTGCGCCAATGGCATTCAGGAAACCGGCAGTATCGGCAATTTCCGGCTCACGGGCAGCATTTTCGATCACGGTGGTACCGGTCGCCAGGGTCGCGGCAGTCATAATTGTCACTGTCGCGCCGACACTGACTTTATCCATGACAATATGCGCGCCTTTCAGGCGGCCTTCGACAGAGGCTTTAACATAGCCCTCTTCCAGTCTGATCTCAGCACCCAGCTGTTCCAGTCCGCTGATGTGCAGGTCGACCGGACGGGCACCAATCGCACAGCCACCAGGCAAAGAGACCTGACCCTGACCAAAACGAGCCACCAGCGGACCCAAAGCCCAGATTGAGGCACGCATGGTTTTTACCAGGTCATAAGGAGCACAGAAAATATTAACCTCGCTGGCATCCAGATGAACAGCGCCATTACGTGTGGCTTTCACACCCAGCTGACCCAGTAATTTCATGGTCGTATCAATGTCACGCAATTCAGGGACATTGTTGATTTCTACTGGTTCTTCAGCCAGTAAAGCTGCGAACAGAATCGGCAGCGCTGCATTTTTTGCTCCGGAAATGGTAACTTCACCACTTAAGCGGGTCGGACCCTGCACTCGAAATTTATCCATTAACACCGATCTCAATTAGCATTTATAAAAGGTACTGACCTGCCGGCCTGCGTTTACCTGACTAACAGGCTCAAAAGCCGCTCAGTTTACGATCCCGGGCCCATTCAGCCGGGCTATAGGTCTTAATTGATACCGCGTGAATACGGTTATCCGCGATATACTCCATCAGCGGAGCATAGACGGTCTGTTGCTTTTTCACACGGCTCATGGTTTCAAAAATATCACTGACGGCGATCACCTGGAAATGGCTGCCATCACCACTGACATGTACTTCGTCCAGCGACAGTGCCTGCATCAGGACTGCCTGAATCTCATTATTTTCCATTGCTTTTAGCTTCCGATAATAATAATCAGCCCATATCTTATTAGAAAGTGGCATTATCTTAAATACACAAAAGCCCCCGTGACTGCCGGGGGCCTGAGAGGGAAAAGGCTGAGGTCAGGGGGTTTCCTGAGAAGAAACAATAATATGTTGCAGATTATACAGAGTGATTAATGACTGTAATTTGTCAGATATCCCCGTGAATGTCAGCACTGCTCCGTGGCGGCGGACAATATCCTGCAAATGGATCAGCAGTGCCAGTCCGGATGAGTCGACCCGCTCCAGACCGGAAAGATCAATGTCACTGATCCCCTGCATTACCGTATCGCGTTGTTCCCACAACGGCAGCAAAGTTTCATGATCCAGTTTTCCGGTCAGCCGCAGCGAAGCAGCCTGTTGCTGCCAGTGGAGTTCAGCATTCATCAGTTTTGCTGACCCAGAGTAATCGGCTGTGCTGCATAGGTTTTTAACCGCGCGGTTAATCCGTCAATACCCTGAGTCCGTAACAGATCACCCCACTCATTCTGCTTAGTGGTGATCATACTGATACCTTCTGCCACCATATCGTAGGCCTGCCAGGCACCGGTACGGGTATTTTTACGCCATTGGAAATCCAGACGAACCGGAGGACGTCCATTCGGGTCAATGATAGTGACGCGGATAGCGACAATATTGGCATTACCCAGCGGCTGTGCCGGCTCGATTTGATAAGTCTGACCGTGATACATCGCCAGCGCCTGCCCGTAAGCCTGTGCCAGATAATCACCAAATGCTTTGTAATACGCATCGCGCTGTGCAGGGGTTGCTTCATTGTAGAAACGTCCCAGCACTAATGCACCGGCATATTTTACCTGGACATAAGGCATCAGCTCTTCACGTACCACATCACGCAGATAGTCAGGATTTTGTTTGATTTTTGCCTGGTCATTTTTCAGACGGGTAAAGGTTTTCGCCGCAGCCTGATTCATCAGTGTGTAAGGATTACTCTGATCGACAGAATCTGCTGCCTGTGATGCCGCAACAGGCAGAATAACCAGCAATGCTGCCATAATTAAACGCTTAAATAACATAAACTTATCCTCTTAATGGGCCGGTACTGCTGCAGACGAACTGTCAGCACCTGCCGGTGAACTCTTATCACTACTACTGTTGCCGTTTTTATACAGGAACTGGCCGATCAGGTCCTCAAGTACGATGGCTGATTTGGTATCACGTAAAGTATCGCCATTTTTCAGGATCGAAGATCCTAAATCCGGGTCATTAAAGCCCAGATTAAGCGCCAGAAATTGTTCCCCCAGCAGGCCCTGGGTACGGATAGCCAGCGAACTGGTGTCAGGGATTTTTCCGGCATAAGCATCATCAATCGCCATGGTAACTTTCGGGGATAATGTACTGTCGTCCAGAGAAATATTGGTGACACGACCGATAACTACCCCGCCAATTTTTACCGGAGAGCTGACCTTCAGACCGCCGATATTGTCGAAAGTGGCATACAGTTTCCATGTCGGCTCGGTACCAAAAGATTTAAGGTCAGCGACACGCAGACAAAGAAACAGCGCCGCGGCCAGCGCCAGTAACAGGAAAATACCTACCCAGATTTCACTTTTTTTACTTTGCATTGCGTTAATTCCCAAACATCAGTGCTGTCAGCACAAAATCTAACCCAAGGATGGCAAGAGACGAATGAACTACGGTTCGTGTCGTCGCACGACTGATACCTTCAGAAGTCGGCACCGCATCATAGCCATTGAAGAGTGCTATCCATGAAACGGCGATCGCGAAAACAATACTCTTGATGACACAGTTAACAATATCCATACGGAAATCGACGGCACTCTGCATCGCCGACCAGAAGAACCCCGCATCAATGCCCTTCCAGCTGACACCGACCAGTGCGCCACCGGCAATCCCTACCGCCGTAAACATAATCGCCAGCAACGGCATGCTGATGACCCCGGCCCAGAACCGGGGTGCCACTACCCGTCTCAGAGGATCGACAGCCATCATCTCCATACTCGACAGCTGTTCGGTCGCTTTCATCAGCCCGACTTCGGCGGTCAGTGCTGAACCGGCCCGGCCGGCAAATAATAACGCCGTCACCACCGGTCCCAGCTCACGTAATAACGATAACGCGACCAGCATACCGAGACTGGTTTCCGCGCCGTAGGTTTGCAAGACCAGGTATCCCTGTAACCCCAGCACCATGCCAATAAACAGGCCCGATACCAGGATGATCAACAGAGAAAGCACACCGACACTATAGAGTTGTTTCACCACCAGCCGACTGTGTTTTGCAAATTCCGGTTTCCCCACCAGGGCATGGAACAACATGACGCCTGCACGTCCGAATGACGCACAGCTTTGGATCCCCCAGCGCCCTAATGATGCTAATGCTTTCAACAACATGAATTTAATGTCTCCCGGGGCTAAGCAAATCGGTGAGATAATCACCGGCCGGATACCTGAAAGGTACCGGGCCATCCGCATGACCATCAATAAACTGCCGAACACGTGGATCCGTATTTTTCCGTAACTCTGCCGCGTCTCCCTGGGCAATCACATGCTGGCCCGCCACGATATAAGCATAATCCGCAATACTGAGAACTTCAGGTACATCATGGGAAACCACAATACAGGTCAGCCCCAGAGCATGATTAAGTTCATCAATCAGCTTCACCAACACCCCCATAGTAATAGGGTCCTGACCGACAAATGGTTCATCGAACATAATCAGTTCCGGCTCAAGAGCAATAGCACGGGCCAGGGCAACACGCCTCGCCATGCCCCCGGACAGTTCAGCCGGAGTCAGTTTTTCTGCCCCCCGTAACCCGACAGCTTCCAGTTTCATCATCACGGTACTGTGCAGAAGTGCCGGCGGCAGAGAGGTGTGTTCCCGCAATGGCCAGGCCACATTCTCATATACACTTAAATCCGTGAAGAGTGCCCCTGACTGAAACAGCATGCTCATTTTCTTGCGGACTTCATACAGCTTACTACGTGACAGGCTAGGAATATTTTCATTATGAAAGAAAATATCTCCGTTATCCGGCTGTAACTGACCACCGATAAGACGTAATAAGGTGGTTTTACCGATACCGGAAGGCCCCATAATGGCAGTAATTTTTCCTTCAGGCACCGTTAAAGAAATGTCATCAAAGATTTTTCGGGATCCGCGGGAAAAGCTCATTCCCCGGATTTCAACCAAACCTTTTTGTTGCTGGACCATGTTAACCCCTCACAGGTGACCGGGAATTTTAGTTATCTATGATGCCAGTACGGAGAAGGGCATCTTGTCATTTTTACAGAAAATTACAGGCTGTTTTTGTGTAATTCCGTCATAAAATTTACTTTTCACGTTTCGGCAGTCAAAATCATCGTTTGTTTACTGTTGATCTTACTTTTTACTGTGATGCAGTCAGGCTGTATTACGGGCTTTTGGCAAAGGAATTCCCATGCTTGTCGCTATTGTTCTGCTGGTTCTCGGCTTACTGTTGCTGGCCTATGGCGCAGACCGTCTTGTTTTTAGCGCATCTATTCTTTGCCGGACGCTGGGGATCCCGCCCCTGATAATCGGGATGACTGTCGTCGGTATCGGCACCTCATTACCGGAAATCATACTTTCACTGTCCGCCGCACAGCATGGTCAGCGGGATTTTGCCGTGGGGATCGCTCTCGGGTCAAATATCACTAATATATTATTGATCCTCGGCGGTGCCGCATTACTCCATCCTCTGAAAATACACTCTGCTCTGCTGCGCCGTGAACTGCCACTGATGTTACTGGTCACATTACTCAGCGGGTTATTATTAGCCGATAATATGCTGACCCGCACCGAAGGTGCCTGCCTGTTAGTCATGGCAGTGGTTTATCTGTGGGGTATTCTCCGTATCGCGGGCAAAACTCAGGCATCCACCGGAGACCAGCTGACACGCGAACAGGTCGCAGAATTACCCGGCGAAGATGCCGGTAATACAGTCGCTTTCCTCTGGCTTGGGGTCGCTCTGGTATTATTACCGGTCGCAACAGGGATGATCCTCGATAATGCGACAGTGGTCGGCGATTATCTGGGGATCAGTGAATTAGTGATGGCATTAATTTTTATCTCCATCGGTACCAGCCTGCCCGAGCTTGCCACCGTTATTGCCGGTACTCTGAAAGGTGAAGGGGATATTGCCGTCGGCAACCTGTTGGGTGCTAACATTTATAATACCGCGATTGTCTTAGGGCTGCCGGCATTAGTCTCTCCCGGCAGTATCGACAGCAATGCATTCTCCCGTGATTACTGGATTATGCTGGGCGTCAGTACTGTTTTTGCGTTGATTTGCCTGAAGAAAAACCGGACTATCGGCAGGCTGACCGGCGCTGTTTTACTCTGCGGATTTTTTATCTGGGTCGCCATACTCTGGTTTTGCCCGATGATTAATGATTTTTAAAAGGACGCGCTGAAATGTCTGATCAATCACCCACTACCGGTTTTGATTTTAAGGAAGCAGGCAGGAAAGTTCTGCGTATCGAGCGTGAAGGTCTTGCGCAACTGGAACAATACATTAATGCAGACTTTTCCCGTGCCTGTGAAATACTATACCAGTGCCAGGGAAAAGTCGTCGTGATGGGGATGGGCAAGTCGGGCCATATTGCCCGCAAAATGGCTGCCACCTTTGCCAGTACCGGGACCCCGTCTTTCTTCGTTCATCCGGCCGAAGCCAGTCACGGTGACCTGGGGATGGTCGGCCGTGACGATGTGGTGATTGCTATTTCCAATAGTGGTGAGTCACATGAAATTCTGGCACTGATCCCGGTGATTAAGCGCCTCAATATCACCCTGATTTGTATCAGCAGCAGGCCGGAAAGTGCGATGGGAAAAGCAGCCGATTTGCACCTGACAGTCAAAGTTCCTGAGGAAGCCTGTCCGCTAGGGCTGGCCCCGACGACCAGCACTACCGCCACCCTGGTGATGGGTGATGCCCTGGCCGTCGCGTTGCTGGAAGCCAGGGGCTTTACCGCCGAAGATTTTGCGTTGTCTCATCCCGGCGGAGCTCTGGGGCGTAAACTGTTATTGCATGTCAGTGATGTGATGCATTCAGGAGACGAAATCCCCTGTGTGTCGCGCCATGCGACCCTGCGCGATGCCTTACTGGAAATTACCCGCAAAAAACTGGGTATGACAGTGATTACGGAAGACGATATGACCATTGCCGGTATTTTTACAGATGGTGACCTGCGGCGGGTCATTGATATGGATATTAATTTCCAGTCCACCCCGATTGCTGAGGTGATGACACCCGGCGGGATCCGCGTGCCAGCGACAATTCTGGCTGTCGATGCATTAAATATAATGCAAAACAAAAACATAACCTCACTGCTGGTTGCCGATAACAATCGTCTTGTGGGTGTGATACATATGCACGATATGTTGCGTGCCGGTGTTGTCTGAGAGGGAAAGCGAGATGAAAGATAAACTCCCCATTGATACATGCTACGGGCCTGTCAGCCCGCAGATCATGGCCAGTGCTGAAAAAATAAAATTACTGATTTGCGATGTCGATGGGGTAATGTCTGATGGCCTGATTTATATGGGAAATAATGGTGAAGAGCTGAAAGCATTTAACGTCCGTGATGGCTATGGTATTCGCTGTCTGTTAACCAATAATGTTGAAGTTGCTATTATCACCGGCAGAAAAGCCGGACTTCTGGAAGACCGCTGCCAGACGCTCGGCATCAGACATTTGTATCAGGGCCAGTCAGATAAGCTTTTGGCCTTTGCCGACCTTCTGGATAAACTGTCCCTCAGTCCGGAACAGGTTGCCTATATCGGGGATGACCTGATTGACTGGCCAGTAATGGAAAGATCAGGACTCAGTGTGTCGGTCGCTGATGCCCATCCGTTGTTAATTCAGCGTGCCGATTACGTCACCCGTATTAATGGCGGACGTGGTGCGGTGCGTGAGATTTGTGATGTTATTTTAATGGCACAAAATAAATTTGAGGATGCCAAAGGGTTATCAATATGAGTACAAGCAGGCGCTGGATTACCCTTCTGCTGGCAATTATTGCGGTAGTACTGATTGGCTGGAACCTGACAAACCAGGATACCCCGCCTTCTTCGGTGGTGCAGGACGATCAGAGTCCGACCTATACCATCGCTACCTCTGACACTGTGGCCTACAACCCGGAAGGCGGGCTGGCATATAAGCTCGATTCCGACAAAGTGTCATATTTTGATACCCCGCAGGTCAGCTGGTTCGATAATCCGGTGATGACCACTTACGATCAGCAAAAAGCCCCTGCCTGGTCGGTAAAAGCAGATAAAGCAAAATTAACTAAAAACCGGATGCTGTATCTTTATGGTCATGTTGAAGTTAACGCCCTGAATGCAGATGCAAAGATTGAACGTATCATTACAGATAATGCGCAGGTGAATCTGGTCACTCAGGATGTTACCTCTGATGACCAGGTCACCTTGTATGGTCAGGGGTTCCAGTCCACCGGAATGAAATTACGTGGCAATTTACGGGCCAAAACCGCCGAATTAATTGAAAAGGTCAAAACCGATTATGAAATTCAAAACCAAAAAAAATAGCTTCAGGTTGCTGGTGCTGGCAACACTCCTGAGCTGTAGCCTGCCCGCGCTGGCTCTGACTGGTGACTCGGATAAACCCGTAAACATTACCTCAGAAAACCAGTCTATGGATATGCAGGGCAATGTCGCCACGTTCACCGGTAATGTCATTATCACTCAGGGCTCCATCAAAATTACGGCGGACAAAGTCGTAGTCACCCGGCCAGGCGGAGACAGTCAGAAGACACTGGTCGATGCTTTCGGCTCCCCGGCAACTTTCTACCAGATGCAGGATAACGGCAAACCGGTCAAAGGCCGCGCCAGCAAACTGCATTACGACCTGGCAAAAGACCTGGTTGAACTTACCGGTAATGCCTATATCGAACAGCTGAACAGTAATATTAAAGGCGATCGAATTACCTATCTGGTGAAAGAACAGAAAATGCAGGCCTACAGCCAGGGGCAGCAGAAACGGGTCACCACAACCCTGATGCCTTCTGAGTTGCAGAACAATAACACCACCGCACATCCTAAACAGAGTCAATAATCGTTATGGCGACTTTAATTGCACAGAATCTGGCGAAAGCTTACAAAGGGCGGCGGGTCGTTGAAGATGTCAGCCTGGAAGTGAAGTCAGGCGAGATTGTCGGATTGCTCGGCCCTAACGGAGCTGGTAAAACCACCACTTTTTACATGGTGGTTGGGATCGTACCGCGTGATGCCGGTAAGATTACTATCGACAATGAAGATATCAGTCTGCTTCCGCTGCATGCCCGCGCGAGGCTCGGTATTGGTTACCTGCCACAGGAAGCTTCTATTTTCCGGCGGTTAAGTGTGTACGATAACCTGATGGCCGTGCTGCAAATCCGTAAGGATCTGAATGCACAACAACGGGCTGATCGCGCCAATGAACTTATGGAAGAATTTCATATTGAACATTTGCGTGACAGTATGGGACAGGCTCTCTCCGGGGGGGAACGACGCAGAGTGGAGATTGCCAGAGCTCTGGCAGCAAACCCTAAGTTTATTCTGCTGGATGAACCTTTTGCCGGTGTTGACCCGATTTCGGTCATTGATATCAAAAAGATTATTGAGCACCTGCGGGACAGCGGCCTCGGGGTACTGATTACGGACCATAATGTCCGTGAAACCCTTGCAGTCTGTGAACGCGCCTATATTGTCAGCCAGGGTAAACTGATCGCTCACGGTACTCCGGGTGAAATTCTGGCAGATGAACATGTAAAACGTGTTTATCTGGGTGAAGAGTTCCGGCTCTGACTCTGTTAATGTGTTCTTATTGAATTTTTTTCGGGAAATGCACTTCTTACTATGAAGCAAAGTTTGCAATTCAGGCTCAGCCAACAACTGGCAATGACCCCCCAGTTGCAACAGGCGATACGACTGTTGCAGCTTTCCACGCATGAGTTACAACAGGAATTGCAGGTCGCGCTGGAAAGTAATCCCTTGCTGGACCAGGCTGAGTTACTTAATGAAGTTGATTCTGAGGAGTCGGGTGAAACCGCTTCTCTGGATACCCGCGAAGCATTAGAACAAAAAGAGATGCCGGAAGAATTACCTCTGGATGCCACCTGGGATGAAATTTATACCGCCGGTACGCCTTCAGGTACCGGCACCGATTATCAGGATGATGAACTGCCCGTTTACCAGGGTGAAACCACCCAGTCACTGCAGGATTACCTGATGTGGCAGGCCGAACTGACCCCGTTCAGTGATACGGACCGGGCAATAGCAACATCGATTATCGATGCCATTGATAACACCGGTTACCTGACAGTTCCGCTTGAGGATATTCTCGAGAGTATTGGCGATGACGAACTCAGTCTGGAAGAAGTGGAAGCCGTTCTGAAACGGGTCCAGCACTTTGACCCTGTCGGTGCAGGTGCCCGTGATTTAAAAGACTGTCTGCTGGTTCAGCTGTCACAATTCAGTCCTGATACACCGATGCTGGAAGAAGCCCGTCTGATTATCAGCCAGCATCTGGACTTACTGGCGAGTCACGATTTCCGCAGTCTGATGCGTGTTACTCGCCTGAAAGATGATGTGCTGAAACAAGCCATGTTACTGATTCAGTCTCTGGATCCCCGCCCCGGCCAGTCAATTAATACGGGTGACTCCGAATACGTTATTCCTGATGTACTGGTGCGCAAAGTTGCCAATCGCTGGGCGGTCGAACTGAATACGGACAGTCTGCCAAAACTAAGAATCAATCAGCATTATGCAGCAATGAGTGGTGGCGCCAGAAATGACAGCGATAACCAGTTTATCCGCAGTAATTTGCAGGAAGCCCGCTGGCTGATCAAAAGCCTTGAAAGCCGTAACGATACTCTATTGCGGGTATCACGCTGTATCGTGGAGCAACAGCAGGCATTTTTCGAGCAGGGTGAAGAATATATGCGGCCAATGGTTCTGGCTGATATTGCCCGGGCCGTGGAGATGCATGAATCAACGATTTCCCGGGTTACGACCCAAAAGTATCTGCACAGTCCGCGCGGTATTTTCGAACTGAAATACTTTTTCTCCAGCCATGTCAGCACCGAAGGTGGCGGCGAAGCATCATCAACCGCTATCCGCGCGCTGGTAAAAAAATTAATCTCGTCAGAAAATCCGGTAAAACCCTTGAGTGACAGTAAACTCACCTCTATGTTATCGGAACAGGGTATTATGGTTGCGAGACGTACCGTCGCTAAATATCGTGAATCGTTATCTATTCCGCCATCAAACCAGCGGAAACAGTTGCTTTGATGCCCTGAAGCAGGGCTTATGCACTGGCAACAACAGTCATTGGCGGCGCCGGTTGACCCGCCCATGCAACAGATGTGAAACGAGACAGGTTTTATATCGATGTATCCATAAAAAGAAAGCAGTTAACGCCAGCCTGCGGCTGCTTTCGTTCACTACCTAAGGTAACGGTCATTCGTTTCAGGGTTAACAGCCTGCGACAAATAACCGCCAGGCACCATGAAAATGGTCAGATAAACCGGCAAGCGAAATAATATGAATAGTGATCTGATACTTGAACTGAGTAATGTGCTTACTCCGGAATGCACCCGTAATAATGTGGATTGCCAGAGTAAAAAGCGTGCACTGGAGATCATCAGTGAACTGGCAGCAACACAGCTGAACCTGCCGCACCAGGCTATCTTTGAAACGATCCTCAACCGCGAAAGAATGGGGAGTACCGGTATCGGTAACGGTATTGCTATCCCGCACGGTAAGCTGGAAGAAGATACTCTGAGAACCATAGGTGTACTGATCCGGCTGGAACACCCTATTCCGTTTGATGCGGTCGATAATCAGCCAGTAGACCTGCTGTTCGCATTACTGGTGCCGGCAGATCAGTGCAAAACGCACTTACATACGTTATCTCAGGTCGCTAAACGCCTGGCCGACAAAACTGTCTGTCGCCGGTTACGGGCCGCACAGAGTGATCAGGAGCTGTTTAATATCATCATGGAACAGCCGGATAATACGGACGAAAAACAATAATAAATTAACCTGTACTGCAGGGATAATTACGGGAGAAGGATCATGGTACTGATGATCGTAAGTGGTCGTTCAGGGTCTGGAAAATCTGTTGCACTCAGGGCCCTGGAAGATATGGGCTTTTATTGTGTCGACAATTTACCTGTCGATTTACTGCCGGAGCTGGCGAAATCGCTGGAGAAACGCAATATTTCTGCCGCAGTCAGTATTGATGTGCGTAATATGCCGGAATCTCCGGAAATTTTTGAAGATGCATTTAACCGCCTGTCAGCACAATTTTCTCCGCAGTTGTTGTTTCTTGATGCCGACCGAAATACTCTGATCCGCCGCTACAGTGATACCCGCCGCCTGCACCCCCTTTCCAGTAAAAATCTATCCCTGGAAAGTGCCATTGACGAAGAGAGCGATCTGCTGGAACCCCTGCGTACCAGAGCAGACCTGATTATCGATACATCAGAAATGTCGGTACATGAACTGGCAGAAATGTTAAGAGCACGGTTATTGGGCAAACGGGAACGGGAGCTCACAATGGTATTTGAATCCTTCGGGTTTAAATACGGTATCCCTATCGATGCTGACTATGTCTTCGATGTCCGCTTTTTGCCAAACCCGCACTGGGATCCTAAGTTACGTCCTCTGACAGGACTGGACCGCCCGGTCGCTGCGTTTCTTGATCGCCATACAGAAGTACACAATTTTATTTATCAGACCCGCAGCTATCTTGAACTATGGTTACCTATGCTGGAAACCAATAACCGCAGTTATCTGACGGTAGCTATTGGTTGTACCGGCGGGAAACATCGTTCTGTTTATATTGCCGAACAGCTGGCTGATTATTTCCGTTCACGGGGAAAAAATGTTCAGTCACGCCATCGAACACTGGAAAAGAAAAAATCATGACGGTCAGACAATCAGTAGAAATCAGAAATAAGCTGGGTATGCATGCCCGCCCGGCAATGAAGTTATTCGAACTGGTACAAAGCTATGATGCCGAAGTGATCCTGCGTAATGAATCAGGTACTGAAGCTGATGCCAGCAGTGTCATCGCCCTGCTTATGCTGGATTCCGCCCAGGGCGGGCAAATTGAAGTTGAAGCCACTGGCCCCGGGGAGGCTGAAGTCCTTAAGGCTGTCATTGAGTTATTTAATGCCGGTTTTGATGAAGATTAGTTCGCGGGGGCCCGCAGACTAGTACAGATGATATTTGTTCAGAAATTCAAGGCCACCCAACTGTCCCATCTGTTGTGAAATCCATTGCTGGCGTTCACGGGGGTACGCAGAAGGCGCACTGACGTGATAGACAATCGGATTAGGCAATACTGCCGCCAGTAATGCTGCCTGCTGCCGGGTGAGCTGACTGGCCGGTTTGTGAAAGTACGCCTGCGAAGCCGCTTCAACACCAAAAATTCCCGGACCAAACTCGGCAATATTCAGATAGACGGTCAGTATCCTTTTTTTACTCCAGACCGTTTCAATACCCGCCGTCAGTATGGCTTCAAGCCCTTTACGCACCCAGCTGCGCCCATCCCAGAGAAACAGATTCTTAGCCGTTTGCTGAGAAAGTGTTGATGCTCCGCGCATTGATCCCCGCCCGGAACTGTCCAGCACCGACTGCAAGGCGCCGAAATAAAAGCCCCAATGGTTCGGGAACTTTTGGTCTTCGCCGGCAATCACTGCCAGTGGCATCCAGGGAGAGATATCCGCCATACTGACCCATGAAGAGCGGGCCCGGTAAGACAGGTTGCCGGACAATAATGCGCCGGCCTGGCGTTCCGCCATCACTGCAGAAAAGGGGACCGGTATCACCGAAAATAGCAGGATCCCCGCGACAGCAATTACCATTATCCCTGACAGTAAGAAAAGCAGCTTACGTCTGACCCTGACCATTAGAGGATTATGCTGAGTTTTCAATTATTGTCCCCGGGGTACGTTCTGCGAGTGATTCCTCCTGCAGAGTAGCCCTGATTCAGATTTTTTCATAAATTTTTTAATCGTCTGCCGTCCGGATTAGGCTGCCTGCCGTGATAAAAACCCACGTGAAAATGATATTTTTCAGGTGGCAGCCCTTGCCGTATCAGTGTTTCCGTGATTACAGGAATCGGTTCCATTAATATTCACCACGAAATAAAGTATAAATTTATCTTATGTATTGATCTGCATCAAATTTTACAAACAACCACTATAGTTAACATAAAAAAAACAATCCGCAGACTTTACAGAAATTACCGCCTGCCGCCACAACTATACTTAAGATAAATGCTTTCAGCCTGATAAATTTTCCTACAGACCTTTCTTTTATCACCGGACCGGATAGCCACGACTGCACCAATAGGTGACAGAAGCTGATCTGTATTCACAGAATACTTAGATTGTAATTATCTTACTTATTGTTTTTTTGTATAAATAAGACAATTTAGTATGAAAAGGAACGGCAACAGGAAAAACACCTTTAAATATAGGGTTTTATTGGTTATTTTTTACTGTACTGGTAATTCGGCAGGCAGATACATACCGTGAAAATCCACAAGGGTCACGGTGATTTTCCCGTCAATGGATGATTTGTAAACAGTAAGATTATCCACAATGAGAACATTTCAACTTCACAAATCTTAATGAATTGTAGCAAAGTGACCGCAGTTTTTGTTAAGGTAGCGGTGCTGAGAAACCAATACCTGCTGCCGGCCGGGATACATCCCGATAACGATCACTTTTTAACCGGCAGAGTCACTGTTTCCCTGGTGTTGGCGCAATATTCGCGCACCCCGGTCTATCCGGGGTCATTTTTTCCGGCGATCTGCTCCTGCGATTATTTTCCCCGGCTATTTACCCATTGCCTGAGCATTGCGACTTCATGACGCCACTCATGCCGTAGTTCATCAATCCATTCCTGAACATTATCCCACCAGGCGGGTAACTCCGGCGTCTGTATCTGTTTAGCCACCTGCTGCAAATGTATTAAACCGACAGAACCTGCAGCACCTTTGATCTTATGCCCTTCTTCCGCAATTCCTTTCTGATCGCGGGCCATCATGTTGGAATCCAGTACATCAAGGTAACCGGGCATCATCTTCTCAAACATGTCCAGGCTCTGGCGAATGAGCTGCGGGCCGACCAGTTCCATATACTGCTCCAGCATCTCAATATCCAGGTGCCCCTCTTCTGCGTGAGAAGCGTTGTCGGCCGGGAGTTCAGCTAATGGCTGATGCTGATTCCAGAATCGGCCGATAACCGCTGTTAACGCCGAAACTGACAGCGGTTTACTCAGTACATCATCCATACCGGCATCCAGGTACTCTTTCTTATCTTTGAGGACGTTCGCCGTCAGGGCGACCAGCGGTGGTAACTGCTGCCCCGCGAAGCGCTGATGCAGGGTACGGGCGACCTGCAGGCCAGTCATATCCGGTAACTGGATATCTAACAGCACCATATCAAACTCTGACGGGTCAAACATTTGCAGTGCTTCAGCGCCAGTCATTGCGACTTCGGTACTGCAACCAAGTTTCTCCAGTACCGAACGTGCCACCACGACATTCAGCTCGATATCTTCAACCAGTAAAATATGCAACGCCGGGAGCGGTAAAATATCATCTTCATTACTGTCTTCCGCGGCCGCGAGCACCTGCGGTGCATGAATCTGCAGGCTGAAACAGGCACCTTCACCCGGTTCACTCTGTACTCTGATATCGCCACCCATCGCCTGAGCGAGACGGTGAGAAATCGCCAGACCGATACCGGTCCCGGTCGCTGGCTTACCGCCATGCTGATCTTTGACCTGATAATACATAGCAAAGATCTTATCCTGTTCATCGGGCGGGATACCAATACCGGAATCCTGTACGTCGAACCGCAATTGCTGCTGTTGCTCGTCATAACCGACCGTGACCACAATCTCGCCCTGACGGGTAAATTTCACCGCATTGCCGATAAGATTCCATAAAATCTGTCGCAGCCGGGTGCCATCAGCAATAATCGTTCGCGGTAGCGGAGGTTGCGCTGACATCACAAATTTCAGCCCTTTCGGCTGAACCAGTAACCCGGAGAGATTTTCCAGATCAGCGAGAAATCCGGTGAAATCAATCGGCTGGTTATCCAGTTGTACTTTACGACGTTCAATTTTATCCATTTCAATCACATCGTTAAAAATATTGCCCAGAGTGATTGCTGAGACATGGATAGTTTTCAGATAATTAAGTTGTTCCTGACTGAGCTCTGTATCCAGCAAAATACGGCTAAGACCGACAATGCCATTTAAAGGTGTCCGCAGTTCATGACTGATCGTCGAGATAAAGGTGGTTTTTTCGCGGCTGGCATTTTCCAGCGCATCCTGATAACGCTTACGTTCAGTAATGTCGCGACCGAAGCCCATCAGTCCGCTGCGTTTACCTACCCGGTCGTAATAAGGGACTTTACGGATTTCAAAACAGGCTTTTTTGCCGTCGGGATATTGTATCCACTGCTCATACGTCAGAGCCACATTGTGACGAAACACTTTCTCGTCTGTTTCAAGTATCTTTTCGGCGGTATCTGCATCATAAATATCTTTAGGTGACAGTCCCACCAGCTGCTTTTCGTTTCTGCCAGTCAGCAGTTCCACAGCACGGTTACAGCCGGAAAACTGGCGGTCAATATTGCGGTAGAACACCAGGTCCGGTGAAGCATCAAGAAAAGATCGCAGAAAAGTCGACTGTTGCTCCAGCTCAATCTGGGTTTTTTCACGACTTGCCATTTCCTCCCTGAGTTTGTCCATCACCTGTTCACGGGCCAGCTCAGCTTTTTTACGATCATTAATTTCCTGATTAAGCTGCTGAATATTTTCTTTCAATTGCTGATTAAGCTGTAAGTCACGCTTGCGCATTTCTTCCAGCTTATCCACCAGCCTTTCCAGGCGCTGACGCGAGTCTTCCAGCTGATCGACCACCACAGATAAAAAGTAGACAGCCCACGGGGTAATTAATAAGCCAAAAAATACCGACCGGACCACATCGATACTCTCTACGCGGCCCTGTAATACCAGCGTGACCGCCATCTGAACGATCATCGCCAGCACGACCAGCGCAGAAGCCAGAAGTAATGAAAAACGGATCAGGCCAAGTTTGACCATAAGATCCACGTAATATTGTGCTAACAGTCTTATTTGTTTCATAACGCGCTCCCGGACAATGACCTTCATCATATCCTAAATTGTCAGCCCTGAGAGACACGCCGGAAAATTCCCCGGGATCAATCACAGTTAGCGATTAATTATGGCCGCCTCCGGAGGCATACTGATACTTTGCCGCAACCGCCGGGTATACCGCCCCGCCCCGAAGATAAATATAAATTCATATTTGATGAATCAATAATCAGGAAAGAGTTGATTAATTTTATTAATATCCCGCCCGGGGGAATGCAAAAAAACATTGATAAAAAAAAACAGATACATCATATGAGTTTACCTAATATTCCAGCACTTTATGCTGAGAATTACCCCGGCACCAGCATGGTGCAGGCTCAGGGGCAGCGCACTATAGTGAGACAGCTCACACTTCACTGGCTGGTAATATCAGAGCCCGCCGACAGCTCTCTGATATAAATCTATAATAATCATAACGATAGTTATTAATCAGTGACCGGTACTGAAAAAACGCCACTATTTGACCTGACTTAACTTTCCCGATAAGTTGGAAATCCACTGGAAGCTTTCTGTGCGGATCCACTGTCCGCCATATTTATGCAGTAGCAGAGGTTCCCTGTAGCAAGTTCCCGGCACTTGTCACATCGACGAAACCAGTCCTGGCTGTAAGGGCGAAAAACGAATGTCCGCGTAACCCGCACATTCACTATTACGCCTGCACTGAGCCTGTCTGAATGCCGGAATAATAAGGGTCTATAGAGCCCGGGGAGGTTCACTAAATGTTGTATGATAAATCCCTTGAAAAGGATAACTGTGGTTTTGGTCTTATCGCCCATATAGAAGGTGAACCCAGCCATAAAGTAGTACGTACTGCCATTCACGCCCTTGCCAGAATGCAGCATCGCGGTGCAATCCTGGCTGACGGTAAAACCGGCGATGGCTGCGGACTGTTATTACAAAAACCGGACCGTTTTTTCCGCGTCGTCGCAGAAGAAAAAGGCTGGCGTCTGGCGAAAAACTACGCCGTCGGAATGTTGTTTTTCAGCACCGATGAGGCTAAAGCCAGTGCCGCCCGTCAAATTGTCGAAGAAGAACTCGTTCGCGAAACGCTTTCTGTCGCGGGCTGGCGTGAAGTACCGACCAATCAGGACGTACTGGGTGAAATTGCCCTCTCCTCGTTACCTGATATCCGGCAGGTCTTTATTAACGCCCCTGCAGGCTGGCGTCCGCGGGATATGGAACGTCGCCTGTATATGGCCCGCCGCCGGATAGAAAAACGGGTTGAAGCACTGAATGACAGTGATTTCTATGTCTGTAGTTTCTCCAACCAGGTGAATATCTACAAAGGGTTGTGCATGCCTGCAGACCTGCCACGTTTCTATCTGGATTTGGCAGATTTACGTCTGGAATCAGCAATTTGCCTTTTCCATCAGCGTTTCTCAACCAACACAGTGCCCCGCTGGCCGCTGGCGCAGCCTTTCCGTTATATGGCACATAACGGCGAAATTAATACCATTGCCGGTAACCGTCAGTGGGCTCGGGCGCGTGCATATAAATTCAATACACCACTGATCCCGGATTTGCAGGCCGCTGCGCCGTTTGTCAATGAAACCGGTTCAGACTCCAGCTCAATGGATAATATGCTGGAACTGTTTCTGAGTGGCGGGATGGACCTGATTCGTGCCATGCGTTTACTGGTACCGCCAGCCTGGCAGAATAATCCGGATATGGATCCTGAGTTACGTGCCTTTTTCGATTTTAATTCCATGCATATGGAGCCCTGGGATGGCCCGGCAGGGATTGTCATGTCTGACGGTCGCTACGCAGCCTGTAACCTGGACCGCAATGGTTTACGCCCGGCACGCTATGTGATCACCAAAGATAAACTGATTACCTGCGCCTCTGAAGTCGGGATTTGGGATTACCAGCCGGATGAAGTGGTCGAAAAAGGTCGCGTCGGTCCCGGCGAATTAATGGTAATTGATACCCGTGAAGGGCGAATCCTGCATTCCGCTGAAACGGATAATGACCTGAAAAGCCGCCATCCTTATAAAGAATGGATGGAGAAAAACGTTAAACGCCTGGTACCGTTCGAAGAGCTTTCTGAACAACAGGTGGGCAGCCGTCAGCTGTCTGATGCCATGCTGGCGACTTATCACAAGCAATTCGGCTACAGCAGCGAAGAACTGGATACTGTACTGCGGGTACTGGGTGAAAATGGCCAGGAAGCCGTCGGATCTATGGGTGACGATACTCCGTTTGCCGTACTTTCAAGTCGTCCGCGGATCATTTATGACTATTTCCGCCAGCAATTTGCGCAAGTCACTAACCCGCCGATTGACCCGTTGCGGGAAAACCACGTGATGTCACTGGCGACTTGTATCGGTCAGGAGATGAATGTCTTTTGTGAAGCAGAAGGCCAGGCGCACCGGGTCAGCTTTAAATCACCGATCCTGCTCTATTCTGATTTTACCCAGCTGACCACGCTGGAAGGTAAATATTACCGTGCAGATACCCTTGACTGTACCTTTGAGCCTGAAACCGAAACTCTGGAACAGGCCATTCACCGGCTGAATGACCAGGCCGAAGAGCTGGTCCGCCAGGGGACGGTATTACTGGTGCTTTCTGACCGTCAGATCAGTGCCGGTCGTCTGCCGGTTCCGGCCCCGATGATTGTCGGTGCAGTCCAGACACGGCTGGTAGAAAAAAATCTGCGTTGTGATGCCAATATCATCGTCGAAACGGCGTCTGCCCGTGACCCCCACCATTTTGCCGTGTTGTTTGGTTTCGGAGCGACAGCGGTCTACCCGTGGCTGGCTTATGAATCTCTGGCACAGATGTCAGACCGCCGGGTGATCGCAAAAGATTACCGCGCGGTAATGCTGAATTATCGTAACGGGATAAATAAAGGGCTGTATAAGATTATGTCCAAAATGGGCATTTCGACTATCGCCTCTTATCGTTGCTCTAAACTTTTTGAAGCGGTCGGGTTACATCAGGATGTGACACGTCTGTGCTTCCAGAATGTTACCAGCCGTATTGCCGGTGCCAGTTTTGATGACTTCCAACAGGACCTGGTCAACCTGGCGAAACGGGCATGGCTGCAGCGTAAAACGCTGGATCATGGCGGTTTGCTGAAATATGTTCATGGCGGTGAGTACCATGCCTATAATCCTGATGTAGTGAATACGCTGCAGCAGGCAGTACAGAGTGGTGAATATAGCGATTATCAGCAGTATTCGGCTCTGGTAAATAACCGCCCGGTAGCAACCTTCCGTGACCTTCTGCAGCTGCAACCCGGAACAAGTACACTGAGCATTGACGATGTTGAACCGGCCAGCGAGCTGTACAAACGTTTTGATACTGCCGCAATGTCGATTGGCGCATTAAGTCCGGAAGCCCATGAATCCCTGGCAGAAGCCATGAACAGTATTGGCGGATTCTCTAACTCCGGAGAAGGTGGCGAAGATCCGGCACGCTACGGCACCGGTAAAGTCTCACGTATCAAGCAGGTAGCTTCCGGACGTTTCGGTGTCACCCCCGCTTATCTGGTGAATGCAGATGTTATTCAGATCAAGGTTGCTCAGGGGGCCAAACCGGGAGAAGGCGGACAGCTGCCGGGCGATAAGGTCACACCTTATATTGCCAGACTGCGTTACTCAGTGCCGGGTGTTACTCTGATTTCGCCGCCACCCCATCACGATATCTATTCAATCGAAGATTTAGCCCAGCTGATTTTCGATTTGAAGCAGGTCAACCCGCAGGCGATGATTTCCGTCAAACTGGTTTCAGAGCCTGGTGTCGGTACCATTGCGACAGGTGTCGCCAAAGCCTATGCCGACCTTATTACCGTTGCCGGTTACGATGGCGGTACCGGTGCCAGCCCGCTGACGTCGGTGAAGTATGCCGGCTGCCCGTGGGAGCTGGGATTAGTGGAAACCCAGCAGGCTCTGGTCGCGAATGGCTTACGTCATAAAATTCGTCTGCAGGTAGATGGCGGCCTTAAGACCGGGCTGGACATTATTAAAGCGGCGATTCTCGGCGCAGAAAGTTTCGGCTTCGGTACCGGCCCGATGGTTGCTCTGGGCTGTAAATATTTGCGTATTTGCCACCTGAATAACTGTGCGACGGGTGTGGCCACTCAGGATGATAAACTACGTAAAAACCACTATCACGGCCTGCCGTTCAAAGTGACCAATTACTTTGAATTTATTGCCCGTGAGACCCGTGAAATTATGGCTTCACTGGGAGTGACCCGGTTGACCGACTTGATTGGTCGCACTGAGCTGCTCAAAGAGCTGGACGGATTTACCGCGAAGCAACAGAAGCTCGACCTGTCATCACTGCTGAAAATCGCCGAGCCAATGCCCGGTAAAGCGGTGCACTGTACTGAGAGTAACCCGCCATTCGATAAGGGGTTGTTAAATAAGGCCTTACTGGAACAGGCATTACCGTTTATTGAACAGAGACAAAGTAAGACCTTTTACTTTGATATCCGCAATACGGACCGTTCAGTAGGTGCGATGTTATCCGGCGCTATCGCCCGTATTCACGGTGATCAAGGCCTGGCTGCTGATCCTGTCCGCGTGCACCTTGCCGGGACTGCCGGACAAAGTTTCGGGGTATGGAATGCCGGCGGACTGGAAATGATCCTGACAGGCGACGCTAACGATTACGTCGGTAAAGGTATGGCCGGCGGTCTGCTGGCAATCCGTCCGCCGATGGGATCGGCGTTCCGCAGTGCCGAGGCCACCATCGCAGGTAATACCTGCCTGTACGGAGCCACCGGCGGTAAATTATTTGCCGCCGGCCGCGCAGGTGAACGGTATGCGGTTCGTAACTCCGGGGCAATTACGGTGGTTGAAGGGATCGGTGATAACGGCTGCGAATATATGACCGGTGGTATTGTCTGTGTGCTGGGCCGTACCGGTGTCAACTTTGGGGCCGGGATGACCGGTGGATTCGCGTATGTTCTCGATGAAGACGGTGAATTTCGCAAGCGTGTGAATACAGAGTTGGTAGAAGTGCTGGATGTTGAGCAACTACCAATCCATGAAGAACATCTGCGCGGACTGATCACTGAACATGTTCAGTGCACACAATCGGTCCGTGGTGAAGAAATGCTGGCCAACTGGCCGCAGTGGTCTTCAAAATTCACCCTGGTAAAACCTAAGTCCAGTGATGTAAAAGCATTGCTGGGTCACCGCAGTCGTTCCGCAGCAGAGCTGCGGGTTCAGGCGCAGTAAGAGGTCACGATGAGTCAGAACGTTTATCAATTTATCGACTTGCAGCGCGTTGATCCGCCAAAAAAACCGCTGAAGATCAGGAAAATTGAGTTTGTAGAAATTTACGAACCCTTTTCTGAGGGCCAGGTCAAAGCGCAGGCCGACCGCTGTCTGGCTTGTGGTAATCCCTATTGTGAATGGAAGTGTCCGGTTCACAACTATATTCCTGACTGGCTGAAACTGGCGAATGAAGGCCGGATCATGGAAGCTGCGGATTTGTCACACCAGACTAATAGCCTGCCTGAGGTCTGCGGGCGGGTATGCCCGCAGGACAGACTATGCGAAGGATCCTGTACGCTGAATAATGAGTTTGGGGCTGTCACCATCGGTAACATTGAGCGTTATATCAATGATAAAGCGATGGAAATGGGCTGGAAGCCGGATATGTCACACGTCACCCCGACAGGTAAACGTGTGGCTATCATCGGTGCCGGTCCGGCCGGACTGGCCTGTGCTGATGTCCTGACCCGTAACGGTGTTAAAGCCGTGGTATACGATCGTCACCCGGAAATTGGCGGATTGCTGACGTTTGGTATCCCTTCTTTTAAATTAGAAAAAGAAGTGATGATAAAACGGCGCGAATTGTTCACTGAGATGGGTATTGAATTCCGGCTGAATACAGAAATCGGCCGTGATGTTCACCTGAATACCCTGATGGTCGAGTATGATTCAGTATTCCTCGGCGTGGGAACCTATCAGTCAATGCGTGGCGGGCTTGAAAATGAATCTGCCCCCGGAGTATATGATGCGCTGCCATTTCTGATTGCCAATACCCGTCATACCATGGGCTTCGCTGCTCTCGATGACCAGCCCTATATTTCCATGCAGGGCAAACGCGTGGTGGTTCTGGGGGGCGGTGATACAGCGATGGACTGTGTACGCACGTCGATTCGTCAGGGCGCCAGTCACGTCATCTGTGCCTATCGTCGTGATGAAGAAAATATGCCGGGCTCCAAACGGGAAGTTAAAAATGCCCGTGAAGAGGGTGCAGAGTTTCAGTTTAACCTGCAGCCTCTGGGGGTGGAGATTAATGGCAATGGCCGTGTCTGTGGCGTGAAAATGGCCCGCACCGAGATGGGACCGCCGGATGCCGCCGGACGCCGCCGGGCTGAGATTGTCGCAGGTTCGGAACATATCATCCCGGCAGATGCGGTAGTTATGGCGTTCGGTTTCCGTCCGCACAAAATGGAATGGCTGAGTGATTTCAGTGTAGAGCTTGATGCTCAGGGACGGATCATTGCTGCTGAAGGCAGTGATAACCCTTTCCAGACCAGTAACCCTAAAATCTTTGCCGGGGGCGATGCCGTCCGCGGGTCTGACCTGGTCGTCACCGCTATCGCAGAAGGTCGTAAAGCTGCTGAAGGTATTATGGACTTCCTCGAAGTGTAGTCATATACAGAGTATTCATGTGAAAAGGCACAATCATGTGCCTTTTTTTATTGCCTGTGACCCGTCCTGAATAGCCGTTTTTACTGTCAAATACTGCTGTACAGATGGCAGAGAGGAACCGTAGCCGTGCATCTCCCTCAGCAGCCCTGTCCTTATGCCCGGATAAAAAAACCGGCCATACTGGAATATGGCCGGCTTCAGAGAATATCTGTTGATATCAGCAGAATGTCGCGGGTTATTTCACGACCCGTAAAGCCGGACGGCCACCGCGCGGAGGCTGAGGAGGCTCATTATCGTCGTCGGTGTCTGCCTCAACAGTTTCATCCGGCCGATCACCGTCAATGACAGACATAACAGGATCAGCAGTAGCCATTTGTGAGGCGGCTCCTTCTTCTGACTCATAAGCCGGTTCAGGTTCAAACATCGTTCCGGCACCATTTTCCCGTGCGTAGATAGCCATAACAGCAATCATAGGTACCACTACCTGACGCGGCACCCCGCCGAAGCGGGCATTAAAATGGACTTCTTCGTTAGTCAGTTCCAGATTACCGACCGCACGTGGTGCAATATTCAGGACAATCTGCCCGTCCCTTGCATATTCCAGCGGAACCATCACTCCCGGCAGATTAATATCAACCACCAGATGCGGGGTCAGATCGTTATCCAGTAACCAGTCATAGAAAGCACGCAGCAGATAAGGACGACGTGCCGTCATTTCTGTCATTTCCATAATCAACCCCGGAAGTGCAGGCGCATTTCACGTTCAGCTTCGGTCAGGGAAGCCAGGAAAGAATCACGTTCAAATACGCGGGTCATATAACCTTTAAGTTCTTTCGAGCCTGCGCCACTCAGGTCAACACCCATGGACGGCAGACGCCACAGCAGCGGCGCAAGATAGCAATCAACCAGGCTGAATTCTTCACTCATAAAGAACGGCGTACGGGAGAATAATGGTGCAATGGCCAGCAGCTGTTCACGCAGCTGTTTACGGGCATCATCTGCTTCCTGAGCCGTACCGTTTTCGATCCGGAACATCAGGCTATACCAGTCCTGTTCGATACGGTGCATCATTAAACGGCTTTCACCACGGGCCACCGGGTAAACCGGCATTAATGGCGGGTGGGGAAAACGTTCATCCAGATATTCCATGATAATATGGGACTGGTACAGAGTAAGCTCACGGTCAACAAGAGTCGGTACCGTACAATACGGATTCAGATCAATCAGATCCTGTGGAAGGTTATCCATATCGACCTGTTCAATCTCCACACTAACGCCTTTTTCAGCCAGTACAATACGTACCTGGTGACTGAAAATATCAGTGAGTCCGGAAAACAGTGTCATTACCGAACGTTTGTTGGCAGCGACAGCCATGAAAACCTCCACTTTGCTCAAAAAGATACTGCGAATAGTCAACCACAGCCGACTAGCCAGTAAACATGGCGCTTGCAACCTGTGCTGATGCGTTGTTTTCAACTGTTGCCTGAATTGAGCGCATCGCTTAACTGCTGACAAGCATAAATTAGTTCGCTAGTTTATCAGATCTTCGCCTGTTTGTGGCGGGTGATTAAAGATTTGCCAATAAAATGCCTGAAACAACAGAAAAACAGAGGATAAAAACACAAAAAACCCGCCGAAGCGGGTTTTTGATGCCAATTGCGATGCTGCATAAGCAGCAAACAATTAACGTTTGGAGAACTGTGGACGACGACGTGCTTTACGCAGACCGACTTTCTTACGTTCAACTTTACGTGCATCACGGGTAACAAAGCCCGCTTTGCGCAGTTCTGAACGCAGAGATTCGTCATACTCCATCAGAGCGCGTGTGATACCGTGACGGATCGCACCAGCCTGACCAGAGATACCACCACCTTTAACAGTGATGTACAGATCAAATTTTCCAACCATATCGATCAGTTCCAGCGGCTGACGCACGACCATACGTGCAGTCTCACGACCGAAATACTGCTCTAAAGAGCGCTGATTGATAACGATGTTACCGCTTCCCGGCTTGATAAAGACGCGAGCGGAGGAGCTTTTGCGGCGACCTGTGCCGTAGTTTTGAGTTTCAGCCATTGCCTGTAATCCCGATTAAATGTCAAGAACTTGCGGTTGCTGTGCCGCATGGTTGTGCTCGTTACCTGCGTAAACTTTCAGTTTACGGTACATAGCACGACCCAGCGGGCCTTTTGGCAGCATGCCTTTAACCGCGATTTCAATCACACGCTCAGGACGGCGAGCAATCATCTCTTCGAAGGTCGCTTGCTTGATACCACCGATGTGGCCGGTGTGATGGTAATAAATTTTATCGCTACGCTTGTTGCCGGTAACAGCAACTTTATCAGCGTTCAGAACGATAATATAATCACCGGTATCAACATGCGGAGTGTATTCCGCTTTATGCTTACCACGCAGACGACGAGCCAGTTCAGTCGCTAAACGACCTAAAGTTTTGCCTGTCGCGTCAACAACATACCAGTCACGCTGGACGGTTTCTGGTTTAGCTGTAAAAGTTTTCATTGAAAAGCTTACCCAAATATAAGTTACACGTTGGTGAAATCCCAAACGCTTAAGTAAACGATTGAGGCTCACACGACCATTTTGCCAGCAAGCCTACCCCTTCGGATAGAGTTACCGGATCACAAAGGTTTTTGGGAAAAAAAACCATTTGCCGTAACGTGGGGTCGCAAGATTATAGAGAAGTCACCGCGAAAGGTCGACTCTTTTTGCGATAAAATTGCGCTCCCTCTTCCCGGCATTCGCATTCAGGGCAAATGAGGGCGGCGCAGAAACTCTTCACTTTGCATTTCCTGCAAACGTGAAAGGCAACGCTGGTATTCAAATTTCAGCTGGTTGCCGGCATAAATCTCTTCCAACGCTGCTTCTGCACTGACGATCAGTTTAACATGTCGTTCGTAAAACTCATCGACTAATGCCAAAAATCGTCTGGCCTGATCTTCCTGAGCATAATTCATCACCGGTACATTAAATAACAATACACTGTGATAATGGCGGGAAAGCTCAATGTAATCCATCTGACTGCGCCCCTCACCGCACAGGGTAATAAAGTCCAGCGCGACCACACCATGTGCCGATTTCAGAGTTTGCATCTGACGATGATTGACTTCCAGTACCGGTGATTCCGCCGTCTGATAGTCACACCCGGCCAGTGATCCAAACATTGAAACCATCTCTTCCGTGGTCTGTGTGTTCAGAGGGGTTTTCCATAAATGTGCAGAAGTCAGGGTACGTAAACGGTAATCGATCCCCGCATCGACATTCATAATTTCACAATGGCGATTGATCTGCTCAATTGCCGGTAAAAAACGCGCCCGTTGCAGACCATTACGGTAAAGCTGGTCCGGGGGGATATTTGAAGTTGCTACCAGGGTAATCCCCCGTTCAAACAGCGCTTCCATCAGGGTACCAAGCAGCATCGCGTCAGTAATGTCCGAAACAAAAAACTCATCAAAGCACAGTATATCGGCCTGTGTTTTAAAACGGTCAGCAATAATCAGTAAAGGGTCACTTTGCCCCTGTAATTCGGTCAGTTGCTGATGTACCCGCTGCATAAAACGATGGAAGTGTAAACGAAGCTTACGTTCACCCGGAATAGACTGAAAAAACAGATCCATAATCCAGGTTTTCCCCCGTCCTACTCCGCCCCACATATACAATCCTGTGACCGGTGCAAGCAGATCTGCTTTTCCTTTACCCAGTAAACCGGATAACCGGCTAAAGACGCCTTTTTTAGGCTGAGTACTGGCAAGACTTTTTTCTGTAAGTAACTGATAAATTTCATCAAGTCGGGTTATTGCAGCCTTTTGTACGTCATCAGGCTGAAAACTACCACGGGTAAGCTCTTGCTGATACAGGGCCAGGGGTGATGTCATTTGTATTTTCTCAGCTGTCCGGAAAAGTCCGTTTGGTGTTATTTGACGAAAAAAAAACCGTTATACAGTACGCCAGGCTGACGCAGGATTCCACTTCCGGAAGATTAACGGGTATAGTGACGGGTATTGAAGTAGGTTATCTTCTTGTTGTTAACTGACTGGCATAAAGAAGAAAACCGTTGTGCCCTGGACAACAACGGAAATGAGGGGAGTTATTATGACCTGGGAATACGGGCTAATCGGATTGGTTGCCGGCCTGATTATTGGTGCCGTCGGCATGCGCTTTGGTAACAGAAAATTACGTGAGCAACGTAACGTACAATATGAGCTGGAAAAATCTAAATCTGAGCTGGAAGACTATCGCAAGGAACTGACCGGACATTTTGCCCGCAGTGCGGAATTACTGGACAATATGGCCCATGATTATCGCCAGCTTTATCAGCATATGGCGAAAGGTTCCAGTGATCTGCTGCCGGATTTGCCCGGAGATCAAAACCCGTTTGCATGGCAGGAAACCGAAGCTGAAGCGGATAACGATCAGGCTCCGGTACAAATCCCGCGGGATTACTCCGAAGGGGCTTCCGGATTACTCAGAAGCGGCCCGGTAAACCAGAAATAATCCTCCGGGCGCTTCAGGCGCCCGGTTTTTTTCTGCTGCTCTCAGCCTCTGGTCTTTGCTTTTAACCGTGAGAATACTTGCATAATGAAAAAACTATCACCGCTATTGCTCGCCATGACGCTAAGTGCCGGGCTAAATCTGTCCCTGACCCCTGCTGCACATGCCAGCCTGCCGGTTAAAGTTCAGGGACAGCAGCTTCCTTCACTGGCACCGATGCTGGCTCAGGTATTACCCTCAGTGGTCAGCGTAAAAGTAAGCGGTATCCAGACCCCTTCAGCTACAGCTCAGCTACCCGGCCCCCTGAAAAAATTCTATGGTCAGCAACCCCCGCAAAATCCGCAGGGCACGCCGTTTGAAGGACTGGGATCAGGGGTAATCATTAATGCCGGAAAAGGCTATATTCTGACCAACTACCATGTTATTAACGGTGCCAGCAAAATCACGGTGCAATTAAGCGACGGCAGTGAGTACAATGCAAAACTGACTGGCAGCGACAGCCAGTCAGATATTGCACTGATTCAGATAAGCAACCCGAAAAATCTGACCCAGATAAAAACCGGTAATTCAGACCAGTTACAGGTAGGCGATTTTGCGGTTGCTATCGGTAATCCGTATGGTTTAGGTCAGACGGCAACTTCCGGGATCATTTCAGCCCTTGGCCGTAGCGGGTTAAATATCGAAGGACTGGAGAATTTTATTCAGACTGATGCCGCCATTAACCGGGGTAACTCCGGCGGGGCACTGGTGAATCTACGCGGTGAGCTAATCGGTATCAATACGGCAATTCTGGCTTCGGGTGGCGGTAACATTGGTATTGGCTTTGCGATTCCCGGTAATATGGCCCTTAATATCGCCGACCAACTAATAAAATATGGTCAGGTAAAACGGGGACAGTTGGGCATTAAAGGTACTGAACTCACGGCTGATATGGCAAAAGCGTTCAGGGTTAATGTCAATCACGGAGCCTTTGTTGCGCAGGTTTTGCCAGGTTCGGCGGCCGAAAAAGCCGGTATAAAAGCCGGTGATATCATCACAACACTCAATGATAAGGCAATTTCCGGTTTTGGCGAACTCAGGGCCAAAGTAGCAACCAGTGCCCCCGGGGAACGGGTACGCCTCGGCCTGCTGCGCGACGGCAAGCCACTGAACCTGGTGGTAACTCTGGACCAGAGCACAGCGTCTCAGCCGGTGACAAAAGAATTATCACTCCCTGCCTTACAGGGTGCTGAGTTCGGCGACGGACAAACAGCGGCCAAAGAGAAAGGTATACAAGTACTGAGTGTAAGCCCGCAAAGTGCTGCGGCACAGACGGGGTTCCGGCCCGGTGATGTTATCGTCAGTATTAACCACCAGCGTGTGCAAAGCCTGGAAGCTCTGAAAAAAGTACTCGACACGAAGCCAGACGTGATTGCATTAAATGTGATCCGCGGTAAAGAGAGTATCTATCTGTTAATGCGTTAGAAAAACGCAAATGACGCGGGCACAAGCGAATACCTGTGCCCGCTGTTATCGTGTTATCCTTAACCATCCTTTCCCGGCAATTATACTATCGGTATGCTACTCAAATTATTACGTTCAGTGATTATCGGCCTTATTGTGGCAGTGGTAATACTGCTGGCTATGCCTGAATACCATGTCGGCAGCCGCCTGCTGGCGTTAGTTAATCATTCAGATACCAGTACCGAAGAACCTATCGTCAGTTTCAGTCAGGGTGTCCGGCGTGCAGCTCCGGCAGTGGTCAATGTCTATAACCGTAATACCCAGACCGACAACAGCCACGGGATCACCACGCTGGGTTCCGGGGTGATCATGAACAATAAAGGCTATATCCTGACGAATAAGCATGTGATTAATAATGCTGACCAGATTATTGTAGCATTGCAGGATGGCCGGTTTTATGAGGCGACGCTGGTGGGGTCCGATGCAATGACTGACCTTGCGGTACTGAAAATTTCTGCCACCAATTTACCGGTTATTCCGATTAATTCGCAGCGTATTCCACATATCGGCGATGTCGTGATGGCGATCGGCAATCCTTATAACCTGGGACAGACAGTCACCCAGGGCATTATCAGTGCCACAGGACGGGTAGGACTGAGCTCTTCCGGCCGGCAAAATTTCCTGCAAACAGATGCATCGATCAATCAGGGAAATTCTGGTGGCGCATTAATTAATTCCCGCGGAGAACTGATGGGGATAAATACACTGACCTTTGACAAAAGCAGTGACGGAGAAACGCCCGAAGGCATCGGCTTCGCTATACCCACAGCACTGGCAACCCAGATTATGGATAAACTCATCCGTTATGGCCGTGTAATACGTGGCTTTATCGGTATTACGGCGCGGGAGATCCCGGCGCTTAATGGTCACGGAAACTCAGTGGATAAGATACAAGGAATTATCGTAAGTAAAGTCGCCCCCGGCGGGCCTGCTGAGCTGGCGGGTATTCAGGCCAACGATCTGCTGCTGAGTGTTAATGGCAAACCGGCTATTTCTGCCCAGGAGACGATGGATCAGGTGGCTGAGATCCGTCCGGGGTCAGTGGTCCAGGTCCGGCTGCTGCGTAACGATAAACAACTGACTATCCCGGTAACTCTCCGTGAATTTCCGCAAGATACCCCGGCAGTGAACTAATTAGTATTCAATAGCAGCCAGTCACAACCCTGTGCTGGCTGCACTCTCTGTCCCAGCCTGGTAATCCGCGACCTGTTTCATCATTGTCTGACTTTTTATCCAGATTAACCCCCACTTATCCGGCCGGCACTGTCCATTATTTTCACTGTCAACGCCCTGCAGACAGCAGAGCGAATACGCTATCCTTCGGTCAGCTACAATATAAAAAACTGCGAAAAAATGCTTATTTAGTAATTTGGACTCTCAGGGTTTTATTTGTTAGAATCCGCGCCTTGTATTATCCCGCCCCTTGATACCAACACCACGCATTGCATAAAAATTCATCCAGGTGCATAATAATGTAATTGTCTCTGCGGGATCCTCTTTAAACAAACATGGTAGCCTATGCGAACCACCTCTAAACAAGAAGATTTAATCAGGGCTTTTAAAGCACTGCTAAAAGAAGAAAAGTTTAGTTCTCAGGGTGAGATTGTTGTTGCTCTGCAGGACGATGGCTTTACTAACATTAACCAGTCTAAAGTCTCAAGGATGCTGACCAAATTCGGCGCAGTACGTACCCGTAATGCAAAAATGGAGATGGTCTATTGTCTCCCCGCTGAACTTGGCGTACCGACCACCAGCAGTCCGCTCAAAAACCTGGTATTAGATATTGATTATAACGATGCACTGATTGTTATTCATACCAGTCCTGGTGCGGCACAATTGATTGCAAGATTACTTGATTCATTAGGAAAAGCGGAAGGGATCCTCGGTACCATTGCCGGCGATGACACTATTTTCGTAACCCCTTCCAGAAGCTTTACCGTGAAAAAACTCTACGACGCCATTCTGACGTTGTTTGAACAAGAGCTCTGAGTCTCTGTCCCCCGGCCTCAGCCGGATGTCGGGGGGAATAAAGGCTTTCTGCTTTCTGCTTTCTGCTTTCTGCTTTCTGCTTTCTGCTTTCTGCTTTCTGCTTTCTGCTTTCTGCTTTCTGCAGAGATAATCACTCAGGAAACTATGAAGCCAGCATTACACATCAACCAAACAGCACAAATTGATAAATTGTTATATGCCTATGTTTTAAATGTAAAAATAACATCATTGTTTAAAACATGGTCATCTTTTAGTTGAATTTGTTATAAAAAATATCAGGTAAACGGTTACATTTGAAAAAACATTATTAGCAATGTATTAATTTCTTACGTTACCAGACCTATAATGCGCTTCGTGATCTGAATCACAAAAATGAATAAATCAACGAGGAATAAATTGTGAGTATAAAAGCCGGTCTGGCTATGATGGGTGTACTTTCCGCACTGTCGTTTGGTGTATCTGCTGCACAATCAGTAACCAGCGAACAAGCACAAGCGATGCAGTCTATCGGTGTTATCTCTGTCAGTGGTCTGGACGCTTCTCCTTCTGAGATCAGTGAACAATTAAGTCATAAAGCAGATGCAATGGGAGCAACGGCCTACCGTATCACGGAAGCCTATATGAACGGTAATTATCACGAGACTGCAAGTATCTACAAATAATAAAAGCAGATATGTTAAATTTTCACCTGTGAAATAGCGTCAGTTATTATCTTACTGAGCAGGTTTATCAATACGTCAAAAGTAAGCAATGTTGTTTATAGAATAACGATATTCAGGAGGAAGGGTATTTATTACCTTCGGTAAATATAAAAACACCTCAATATCGTAGCCGGACAGGGAACGTCGGCAAGAATAGTAATCATCAGTAAAGAATCATAATAAAGTTAATTCTTCGGGGCTGCCCCGGGAATTACATAAAGAACCATCGTAACGTCATATTAGCCCCCTTGTCAGGGGGGCCTTTTTCGGATGCTCAAATCTGCAATGATCTCCGCCAGTAAAGCCCGGGGGCAAAGATAATATCAGATATTAATCAGCGTATTTTGATAGCGGGTCAGTATGTCCACCAGCCGGCGAACCGGTTCGGTGACAGATAATGGTGCTGCATATTGCTGTAACTTCTGCTGATAAATATCAAACTCCTGCAATAGCCGCTGGTAATAGTAACGTTTTTTTTCTTCACCGTGTGACGAAATTATCCGGTCTCCCGTATATCTCAGACGACGATGAAATTCTGATAACTCTTCCTGGCAGGGAATATTAGCCTGACGTAATCTCTGATGACTAATAATAAGAGTTAATGCCAGACGGTATTTATTAATATCCCCGGGAAATAAATTAAGCAGCAGGAATAATTGCTGATACAGTGAGGGAAGATGATTTTCCCTGCGTCTGTCAGGGTTAGTTGTTAATGCAGAAACCGCCGCATACATAAACCTGTTCAGTATTTTTCTGCCAGTACGGCCTTTGGATTTATCACGGATTAACAGTATCACCAGCATTGCCAGAAAACAGCCAATCACCTGTCCCAGTGCGTTATCAAGAAAGGTATTAATCCCGAAGCTCATCGGGTTACTCAATACAATGATATTCAGCGTTCCGATAAAAGCCCCGAGGGTGCCTAGCTGCCGGCGCTGGATAAAAATACCCGAGACAAATGCCAGTGCACCAATAATCAGACACAGTAAGAACAGGCTTTGCTGGGTACCCGGCATCAGAAAAACATAATACAGCGCCCCGAGTGGTACTGCGACAGACATCCCGTACAGAAAATCTTTCGCCAGCATCAGCGGGTTAGGTAAACGCATCGCTAATGAAGTGACCACTGCCAGCATCACCATACAGGCACTGCCTGCATTCCAGCCCGAATATAACCAGAATAATGACCCAAGGGCCGTCGCCACAAAGGTACGGATACCGTTAATCATCGCCGGATGCGTTTCGGCAGAGCGTACGTGAACTTCACCTTCCCGTTGCAGGATGGTTTCTTCGATTTTATTAATACGTGCGTTGGTCTGAATACCTTTCATTAATAACAAGTACTCAGACGCAGCCCCGATCCAGCTGCTGAGTGTGACCGGGATATCTGCATTAGTATTCAGTGTCAGCAGACGCCTGAGCTCTTTTAATTGTTTACGCAGATCGACAATATTGCTGACATCCTGCCCGATTAACTCCCGGAAGGAAGCCGGAATATAGTTTTCGCGGGTATTCTGAATAAGGAACGTTTCTGCCGCCTGGGTAATCATGGTCAGTGACAGAGTATGTAACATCTTCATTCGCCGGCTGGCATTTTGCCAGTGGCTGGATTCCATACGTAACTGGCTGCGCATACCGCTGAAAGCACTGGTCCTGCGAACCAAAGTACTCCATGCCTTATCAAGTTCTTCTTTACTGTTATGTCTGACCCCTGACTGCAGCAACTGATACTGAGATAACAGTAATGACTCCACTTCCTGGTCGATAACTTTTTTTATCGAACGGGGAGAAAAGATCATGTCCGCCAGGATGGCGCAGACAATACCAATAATGATTTCACAACACCGTTCTACGGCGAAACGCGGTACCAGCTGCAGTGTACCGCTGGCATTCACTGTCACCACAATAATCAGGGTCGTATAACCTGCCAGTCCCAGCGCATAAGAATTTTCGGCTCGAATAAGGGATGACTGCCAGACACAGAGTCCTGCCCAGGCACAGCAAAGCATCAGCATCACCACCGGTGCCTGTGCGGTAAAAATCATAATGGTCAGGGCGGCAATACAACCGATAAAAGTACCGATAATCCGCAATACCCCACGGTGTCTCAGGGCTCCTGAATAAGGATCACCCCCTGCCGCAAAGGCCTGTCCGCCGGCCACAATTCCGGCTGTCATTACCGCCCAGCGCGGGGTTTCTAAATTACAATAGAAGCCCAGCATCAGCGCTAACAGGATGGCGAAAGTCAGCTTAACCGGGAAACGCAGATACTGAACCATAGCCCCCCCAATCAACCAAATTCTCTTAATCTGTTCAGCATATCTGATACAAAAGAAGGTTTTTCATGGGGACGATCTTTATCACCGGTCACAACGACTGTCGCAGTGGTTCCTGCAGGAAAACGATTACCGGGTTGCTTATCCAGACGGATACGGACCGGTACACGCTGAGCCAGCCTGACCCATTCAAGGTTCGAATCAACCGTTGCCATCCCTTTTGAATCGACAGTACTGCTGCTATTGGTGACCCCGGCAGCAATACTGTCTACGGTACCCCGCAGTACACTATTACTTCCCAGCGGAGTAATCTCGGCGCGGTAGCCCGGTTTAACCCCATCCAGCTTGGTTTCCTCCATATATGCAAGGACATAGAAAGAGTCAGCTTTCACCAGTGCAACAGCAACCGAGCCACGGCTGATAAATTCACCACCGTATACCGTCAGGTTGGTCACCCAGCCATCAGAGGGCGCCCGGATATCAGTACGCGTCAGGTCTATCTGCGCCAAATCACGGGCAGCCGTTGCCTGAGCCAGCTGATGCTCACTGGTCTGCAGATCATTATTCGCCTGCTCTACGGCTTCTTTAGACAGCGCCAGAGTCCCTATTTTATTGCGTCGTGCGGCCTCACGGCGTTTTTCACTGACCACGGCCTGGTAGTAATCCACATTCGCCTGAGCTTCATCTAAGGCTTCCTGAAAGCGCGGACGGTCAACGATAAATAGCGTATCACCTTTTTTCACAAACTGGTTATCACGCACATTAACATCCGTAATCAGGCCGGTGACATCGGGTGAAATCGCCACCACGTCTGCCGCAAACTTAGCATCTCTGGTCCAGGGGGATTCGGTGTAATAAACCCATGCCCTGAAGACAATAATAATGGCAACAATCACCAGAATCAGGGTTATCCCATAGCGTGCGATTTTTCTTATAAGCGTTTTCACTGAAACCTCAGACCATTAAACTGGAGACAAAATAAAAGACACAGCAATACAGCGCTGTGTTAAAAAGAGAAGGATGCCAGACAAGATCATAGATCCCGCTGGGTGTGAGGATCCTTTTCACTACCCAGAACAGCAGCAATGACAGGATCAGCTCGACAAAAATAGGCGGAAAAGATAGCCCAAAAACGACTAAAACCGGATGCACACTCATTTTAAATCCTTTGGAATAAATATCTTACACCCGGCCAACCAGTAACCGATAGTCGTTAACATCAGAGCAAACGTTGCCTGATGGCAGGTTAACCACAAGCCTGTGTCAGAACACATGGATTCGTATAATTTCAGAAGTTACGGTAAGCACATAAATTATCGACCGGATCTCATTATAGTAACGTGTCTGATAGTTAGTTTTCTACATTATGTGACATAAATCACTTTTAAGTCAGAGTTAATAATGGAACGGTTAAAAGGTATGTCAGTTTTTGCGAAGGTTGTCGACCTGGGGTCCTTCACAGCCGCGGCTCGTCAGCTCCGGCAAAGTGTTTCCTCAGTCAGCCAGACAATCGCGAAACTGGAAGATGACTTACAGGTTAAATTACTCAACCGTAGTACCCGCAGTATTGGTTTAACCGAAGCAGGCAGGATTTATTATCAGGGCTGCAAACGGATGCTAAACGAGGCATCGCAGGTCCATGAGCAAATTTATGCGTTTAATAACACGCCAATTGGTATGCTGCGTATCGGCAGTACCACTACCATGGCCCGGAACGTACTGTCACCGATGACAGCCAAACTGCTGAATGACTTCCCGGGACTGAGCGTTAATCTGATCACCGGTAACCCTTCTCCGGATTTGATTGCTCATGGGCTGGATTTAGTGATCAAAGCCGGCAAACTGGAGAATTCGGCTTTATTCTCACGACGGCTGGGAAGTATGCCAATGGTACTCTGTGCATCCGCACATTTTCCGGAACTGCGTAATTTACCGGCCAGCCCCGAAGAATTAGAACGTTTTGTCTGGCTGGAATACAGTGTTTCGCCTTATAACCAATTCAGGCTGATAGCCCCCGACGGTCATCACCTGAAGATGTCGCCGAAAGGACGGTTTGCGACCAATGATCCCCTGACGTTGATTGGCTGGCTGAAAGCCGGTTCGGGGATCGCTTATATGCCGCTGATGTGGGTACTTGATGAAATCAAACGCGGTGAAATTGAGATCCTGTATCCCCGGTATCAGTCGGAACCCCGCCCTGTTTATGCGCTGTTCACCGAACGGGACAAATTACCCCTGAAAGTACAGGTATGTATTGATTATCTGACAGAATACTTCCGGGAAATGGCAGTAAAGTATCAGGAATATCGTGCCAGACTCTGACCCGCATCACTTTATCAGCACTACGGGTCAGCCTCAGAGAGCAAACGCTGCTCAGGCGGTCCCGCCGACGGTCAGTTTATCCAGTTTCAATGTCGGTTGTCCTACGCCAACCGGTACGCTCTGCCCGTCTTTTCCGCAGACACCAACTCCTTTATCCAGCGCCAGGTCATTACCGACCATCGAAACCTGCTGCATCGCTTCGATACCGGAACCAATCAGGGTCGCCCCTTTGACAGGTGAAGTAATCTTTCCTTTTTCGATCAGGTACGCCTCAGAGGTCGAGAATACAAATTTACCGGAAGTAATATCTACCTGACCACCACCAAAGTTTGGCGCATACAGCCCGAATTCAACACTTTCAATAATATCCTGTGGCGTTGATTTCCCTGCCAGCATGTAAGTATTGGTCATCCGTGGCATCGGTAAATTCGCATAAGATTCACGGCGGCCGTTACCGGTCGGTGACACACCCATTAGCCTGGCATTCAGCTTATCCTGCATATAACCTTTAAGAATACCGTTTTCAATCAGTACATTATACTGACCAGGTACGCCTTCATCATCGATGGCCAGAGAGCCACGGCGTCCGGACATGGTGCCATCATCAACAATAGTGCAGAGTTCTGAGGCCACTTGCTGTCCTAGTTTCCCGCTAAAAACCGATGTTCCGCGGCGGTTAAAGTCGCCTTCCAGACCATGGCCTACGGCTTCATGCAATAGCACTCCCGGCCATCCTGCACCCAGTACTACCGGCAAGGTACCTGCCGGTGCGGCGATTGCCGAGAGGTTGACCAGAGCCATACGGACCGCCTCTTTTGCCCAGGCATCGGCACGGACATCCCCGTCTTCGTCGGCAAGGAAAAAGTCATAACCGGTACGCGCACCACCACCACTGGCACCACGTTCACGTTTACCCTGGTCCTCGACCTGTACACTGACCGACAATCTGACCAGCGGGCGAATATCTGCCGCCAGAGTACCGTCAGTCGCAGCCACCAGTACCTGTTCATAAACACCTGTCAGACTGACACTGACTTCCTGTACCCGCGGATCAGCTACTCTGGCGACCTTATCCACCCGGTGTAATAAGGCTATTTTATCATCACGGGTCAGGCTATCCAGCGGATTCAGTACCGGATAGCGCGGAGTATGATCCACTTTCGCCAGTGTTTTTATTTTTCCGTTACCCGCTTCACGGACAATACTGCGCGCAGCTTCTGCACTCCGGGTCAGTGCTTTCAGCGTCAGTTGATCGGCATAAGCAAAACCGGTTTTTTCGCCACTGATGGCACGGATGCCCACACCCTGATCGATATTCCACGATCCGTCTTTAATAATACCGTCTTCGAGTACCCAGGATTCATGGTAACTCGACTGAAAGTAAAGGTCGGCATAATCCAGACGGCGTTCTGAAAGCTGGCCTAACCGGGAAAATAGATCCTGCTGTGTAATGTTATTAGCAGTTAGCAGGTGCTCACTTACCAGACTCAGTGTCATCGTTTCTCACTCGTATTATCGCGTTTAGATATAGCCTGCTGTAATTCTGCTCTGTCGTCAAATCTGAGTCATTTCTCAGACCGTGGCTGACGCAGTACTTCTTCTATTTGCGGATCGTCCATCGTGCCACCAATATGATAGCGTAGCAGTGAAATTTTATTCCACAGCGGCGCCAGTACTTTACTGGCGGCAAATACCGCCGCGCCAACCACCGGATTGATCACAAATGCAGTAGCCACGCTGACCGAGGTCGAAAGTTCAGGCGCAACCACCGCTTCAAAGTCTAAGCGCCGTCTGACAAAATCAGCTTTGCCCTGCATAGCAATATCCGCTTCCAGCCCGTCGATCAGCAAATTGTCAGTCTGTAATACCCCGTTTTCAATCCATGCGGTGCCTGAGACCGAATCAAAGTAGAAGCCTTTATTGCTGAAAGTATCTTTAAAATCAAAGCTGAGTTTACGTAATAATGCATCCACGCTCACCAGCCGCAGTAACTGACCGGCTCTGCCGGTGCTGATATTTTCAACCACACCTTTACCAGTGTTCAGCTTCAGTATACCGCTCAGGCTTGAAATGTCCGGTTTCCAGGGGACATTCCGCCAGTGTAAATCATAATCAAGAGTCACAGGAGCTTCCCTGACCGGGGTAGTCACACCAAACCACTGACTGGTCTGACCAATATCCTTACTGCTCAGCTGACCTTTAAGGGCCGAACGCGGAGCCCCCGGAATATTGTCCCATTCTCCGCTGATCTTCAGCCGGGCCTGGCCGGAATCTACCTGGCCATTAGTGAGTACTAACTTGCTTCCTGAGGGGGTCAGGCGACCGGCAACTCTGCCAAAATTCTGCCCGGCAAACCAGCACTGCTGGCAATTCATCTGCAGAGCTGGCCACTGGCTGAAATTGAGTGCCGGGGTATCTGTATCCTGACGATTCAACAGCGCCCCTGATACTGACTGCGGATTGTAATACAGATAATTCAGATCCAGCTGCCATGGCTGACGCTGGTTTATCCGTAACTGACCACGAATTTCTTTACCCGAAGCTGTAACCTGTGTATTCCCCGCAACTGACTGTGACAGGGAGACCGTCAGATCATTCCAATACTGCCCGCCCAGATTCAGTGACTGTGTATGTAACTCTATATTCCCCGGCAGTTTCAGCTGTCCGACAGCTGGCACTGAAGATGGTATTGATTTCGCGGATGACAGGTGATTACTGCCGAATAATGACAGCCATTGTTCACCCTCCAGTGGCGGTAAATTCAGTACCATCGCCCCTGTGGCAGGTAGCGCAGGGATCTTAGTGGTATTATTTTTCCAGATTCCGCGCTCAAGTCGTAGCTCCGGCTCCAGCAGCCAGCGGCTGGTGAAACGCTGAGCGTTACCGGCACTGCCATTCAGAATAAAACTCTGCAGGTCACCCGTCACGTTAACCGAAAACGGGAACTGACCGCCAGCTGGTTTCGATAGCGGAGCAGGTAAGTGACTGCTTACACCACCGGCATCGCCGCTGATATTCACTTTATAGCTGGCTTCACCGTGATAGGGTAAACGAATATCCACGTTACCCTGCCACGGAAAACGTCCTCTGAGTCGTGAGCGCAGAACATCCGGCAGTACCGTTAATGTTGCCGGAGACCAGACAGATTGCAGACCGACGTTGACGGTAAAGTCGTCTTTTTGTTGCTGAGTGGAAAAACTGAAAGTCACTGGCTGCCCAAACCATGTCGCCTGAACAGGATCACTGCTTAATGCGCCATTGTTATAGCGGAAATTACCACGCAGGTTCTTCAGGGTGGTTTTCAGGGGCCGGATAAATAAATCATTGTGGTTAAATACCACATTTCCGGTGGCTGTCACCGCTTTTCCGTCCAGCGGAATATCCAGATTCAGATGGCCGCTGACATCACCTTTAATCTGTAACTGAGCTAAGGCTGCTGCCAGCGATGTTTCCAGCGGCGTTTGTTTAAAATAGTCATGGATATCGCTGCCGCTGCCGGAGATATCCCCATTAATAATCAGCTTTTCTTTACTGTAGTCCGGAATATCTGCGGTGACATTCGTCGCGACAGCGTTACCGAGCTGTGCCCGCGGTGCTTTCATCCACAGACCGTCGTTAGAAAAATTAAGGTCGATATTCAGGTTTTTGAGCGCCGGCCAGTCCGGCTGGAAGGCATAGGTGGCATCACGTAACGGTACACTGACCTGAAACATCCCTTCGTTATGCCTGAACGGAAAATCATGGGGATTACCGGCAAAAAGCAGTGTCGCATTACGGGTATTCCCCCCTTTAATCGCCCCGCTCAGATAATCGGTCAGCCCTTTCCCCATCAGATGATGGGGAAAATACCGCCAGGCATCTCCGGCATCAGACACACTGATGCCCGCCAGGATATCCAGACGCGGCTGCCCTTTGGCCGACTGTTGATAACGAAAATCACCACCCGCGTTAACCGAACGGGCAACCGCTTTCATATTTTTTCCGTCCAGCAACAAATTCCCCTGCCGGGTATCCCACGTCAGATCCCCGGAAAAAGACTGCATTTCAAGCGGTGCGCGGAACATATCCCCTATCGTGATATTCTGAGGTCCCCCGGCAATCGTCAGCTGGCCATTATCGAAACTGCCACTGCCGCTACCTGATAGTCCGCTGACCGCTGGTACTGACTGGGATTGCTGCCACCCCAGATCATGCCAGCTGGCCTGAAAACGGCTTTGCTGCGGATGCTGTAACGAAAAATCGACCGCCAGTCTATCCACACTGCCCTGAGGCTGCAGTGCCTGCCAGTGTTCGGCAAGCTCAGGTGCCAGCGGAGAAACCAGTGGCATCAGTGGTGCGAGACGCTGTAAATCAAGATGCGTGGCCCGTAACCTGATTTCAGAGGCATCTGCCGCCGGTAGCAGATTGTTCCCTTCAGGCTGCCAGTATAAGGATAAAAGCCCCTGCGGCCAGCGCTGCTGATCCGTTTCCAGCCCCGTCTGAGGGATCGCCAGAGTCCAGCCAGGACCGGACCGGGACAGATGTGCGGTCAGATTATCAACCGTTAACTGATGCTGCTGAGGTCCTGCCTGCCAGAGGGCACTGCCTTTACTCAGCAGTAAATCTCCTGAATCCATAACGCCATCTTTTAAAGTCACCCAGGCATTCAGGCTGAATTTTGCAGTTTGCAGTGTTGTGTTGTCATGCATCCAGCGCCCCAGCCAGGGTTTTACATCAACTGCATCCGCCTGTAACCAGATACGGCCATTATCAATGGTCTGTTTAACATCCCGCAGATCCAGCCTGACTTTCACCACACCATGTTGTCCGGTAAAGCTGCTCAGGCTGACTTCACCCTCAGCACGGTGCCGTTTACGCTCATTAAACCAGGTCAGACTGGGGATGGCCAGTTTGACTATTTGCCCGGACGGGGCGGGAAAGGTAACGCTGCTGTCACGCAGGATAAAGTGGTCAAACTGATGCAAAAAAAGGTTATTCAGCTGTTCGGAAGCCAGATGCCCGCTGCCGGCAGAGGAGGTGGCGGGTAAAGCAGGAAGCGTCAGTTGCAGTTGCCAGAAAGTCAGGTCACGGAATTGCAGACGGGCATGGAGTAATGACTGCCAGACATCAAGTGCCAGCCGGACATGAGAGACTTCCAGTTCGGTGCCATCATCAAGGGTACTGTGCAGATCTTTGATTTCGATGGCGGGGCCGAAGTTTTCCCAGCGTCCGGTCAGTTCACCGGCGCTCAGGTTGCTGTCAGTGATGGCAGAGACAACTGACATAATACGGGGCCGGTAGTCGTTCATATAAGGCATCAGGATACGTAATCCGCTGATCAGCAACGCAACAATCACTATCAGCGCAGCAACGATCAGCGATAATATCCGGGGCAAACGCCTCACACAATTCTCCTTGAGATGCACTCAGTACACGAATCCGACAATACACAACCAATATGGCTGGCAGATATCCCTGCCCGTCCTGCAGTATAGCCGATCAGCGGCTTAACATCCCCCCGCCAGCGGAGAATACTTCCCCCGTCAGATCAGGGAAGATTACATCATAACCACATCAAACTGTTCGCGGGTGTACAGTGGTTCGGCATGAATTTTGACCTGTTTGCCGATAAAAATTTCCAGCTCAGCCAGTGCGTGAGACTCTTCACTCTTTAATGCCTCACCCACCGCCGGTGAAGCATACACCAGGAAGCGGTCCGTATCGTAGGCATGATGTACGCGGACAATTTCACGCATAATCTCGTAACACACGGTTTCAATCGTTCTGACGGAACCTCGCCCCTGACAGGAGGGACATTGTCCGCAGAGCACATGCTCAAGGCTTTCGCGGGTACGTTTACGGGTCATTTCCACCAGTCCCAGCGCAGAGAAGCCATGAATACCGGTTTTCACCCGGTCACGGCTCAGAGCCCCCTCCAGGGAGTGCAGCACGCGACGACGATGCTCGCTGTTTGCCATATCAATAAAGTCGATAATAATAATCCCCCCCAGGTTACGTAACCGTAGCTGGCGGGCAATAGCCTGTGTCGCCTCGATATTGGTATTAAAAATCGTCTCTTCGAGATTACGGTGGCCGACAAATGCTCCCGTATTAATATCGATGGTGGTCATGGCTTCAGTCTGGTCGATAATCAGATAACCGCCGGACTTCAGCTCCACTTTACGCTCCAGCGCCCGCTGGATTTCGTTCTCGACATCATACAAGTCAAATACTGGCTGCTTACCGCTGTACAGTTCCAGTTTCTGAGTCACTTCCGGCATATATTCTGCGGTAAATTCCAGCAGTAGCTCGTAGGTCTGACGCGAGTCGATACGGATACGATCTAATTCTGCTTCTGCAAAATCGCGCAAGATCCGCTGTGCCAGCGCCAGCTCACCGTAAAGTAACGAACGGGTCTGATTCCTTTTTTTGCGCTCAGACACTTTACCCCACAGCCGTTTCAGGAATGCCGCATCCCGCGCCAGCTCTGTTTCACCGACGCCTTCTGCCGCCGTGCGGATAATAAAACCGCCGTTTTCGTCACAATAGTCTGCAACGACATTTTTCAGCCGCTCCCGTTCCTGCTCGCTTTCTATGCGCTGAGAAACACCGACATGAGAAGCCCCTGGCATAAAAACCAGATAGCGCGACGGTAAGGTTATATCCGTGGTGAGCCGTGCACCCTTGGTACCCAGCGGATCTTTCACCACCTGTACCATCAGGTCCTGTCCCTGGCGTACCAGTTCGCCAATATCACGGACATTAAATTTTTTCTGTTCTTCGCCGGCAACACACTCAGTATGGGGCATAATGTCCGACGCGTGCAGGAATGCCGCCTTTTCCAGACCAATATCAACAAATGCCGCCTGCATACCAGGTAACACCCGGCTGACCCTGCCCTTATAAATATTACCCGCTATCCCCCGTTTGGATTCCCTGTCAATATGGATTTCCTGCAGGATACCGCCATCAATATAGGCAACCCGTGTCTCCGAAGGAGTCACATTTACAAGTAATTCAGCCGTCATGATTATCCTTTTCCGCCGCTAACTTTTGTAACTGCCCGAGTAATTCTTCCGTCTCAACCAACGGAAGTCCGACTACCGCGTGATAACTGCCAGCGATAGAGCGGACAAAGCGCCCCCCTTTGCCCTGAATGCCATAAGCACCGGCTTTATCCATCGGTTCTCCGCTGGCAATATACTGATCAATATCTTCCGTGCTGAGCTGACGAAAGGTAACCTCAGTAATGACTTTACTGGTCAGAGAAAATTTCCGGTTTGCCACAGTAACCGCCGTTATCACCTGATGCGTTTTTCCAGAAAGCATCGCCAGCATCTGTCGGGCATGGACTTCATCACGTGGCTTTTCCAGCACTCTGCCTTCAGTCACTACGATGGTATCCGCGCCAATCACCGGTAAGTCCTGCGGTGCAATACGGACACCGGCTTGTGCCTTATCGACCGACAAACGACACACATAATCCTGCGGAGATTCGTCCTGATGACGGCACTCTTCAACGTCAGTCACTAAACGAGCAAAAGTAAGCCCTGACAGGGCCAGCAGTTCCTGACGCCGCGGAGAACCGGAAGCAAGATATAAGCTGTGCATAGGGTTCCTTACTGAACAGCAAACTGATAACGAATTTTACGCATCAGCAAAAATAACCACGGCCAGAGAATACCGTTAACCAGCCCACCCCAGAAAATTTCCGGACGAAAGGCAACATCGCTGACCATAAATTCTGCCCAGAACACCACGACATCGACAAACAACGACAATACCGTCACCATACAGGCCTGTTGCCAGAGGGCGAGATTACGGAATAGCTGAAATTTGTAAGCCACCAGATAGGCGACCAGACTTAATGCCAGTGCACGGACACCGAGGGTCGAACCAACAATAAGGTCCATTACCGCCCCGAGGAAAAAACCCGTCCCCACATTCACTCTGTGGGGTAAAGCCAGTACCCAGTACAGCAGAATAAGCAGTACCCATGATGGCCGGAACATATAAATTTGCTCCGGCCACGGCATCACTTCCAGCATCAGAGCAATAATAAAAGATAGCCAGATGACCCAGCGGCCCTGGCTGCGGTAACGGCTGCTCAAGGACGTTCTCCACGCACAGTATCTGCTGATGGCGTGGTGCTGGTGCTGCCGGTGCCGGCTGAATAATCACTGGTGGCCGTCTTACCTGCTTCACCTGCCGGTGGCAGTACCTGTGGCATCATTTGCATCAGTCGCTGATCCGCCGCCTGATGTACCGCTTCCGGCGTTACTAAATTGCTGTCTGTATCACCCGCGCCCCACAGCAACAACAGGTAACGCAGACGCTGTAACCCGGCCGTCGGCCTGGCCTGAATAATTGTTGCTGCCTGTCTGGTGTCCACTGTTACCGAAGAGACAACGGCCACCGGATACCCTTCAGGAAAACGCCCGCCCAGCCCGGAGCTGACTAACATATCACCCACCCGGATATCAGGGGTACCGGACATATTTTCCAGTTGCAGACTTTCTGAACACCCGGTCCCGGAGGCGATAGCACGGACATCATTACGTAATACCTGAACCGGTAAAGCATGGGATGCATCGCAAATCAGCATCACCCGGCTGCTGAATTTTCCGACAGAGACCACCTGACCGACGACGCCTTTATCACTAATCACCGGCTGACCTTCATAAACCCCGCTATCACTGCCCCGGTCAATGATCACCTGGTCACTGTAAGGATCTGCCCCGGCGGAGATCACCTGAGTAATCATTTTACGCTCACCCGGACGCAAGGGGGAACCGAGCAGCTCCCGCAGCCGGATATTTTCTTCTTTATACTGATCCAGCAGCAGCAACTGGCTATTCTTCAGCATCAGTTCCCGGCGTAATGCGGTATTTTGCTGTTCCAGCATTTGCCGTGAGGCAAAGGTTTCAGCAGCACCATCCAGAAAACGTCTCGGGCCATCAGCCAGAAAGTAAAACGGGCTTACCGAAGTATCAAGATAGCTGCGGATCTCGCGGAAAGAACTCATACGGCTATCAGCGATGATGATCGCTATCGCAGCAACTACTGCTAATACTAAGCGTAACTGCAGAGACGGTCCTCTGCTAAAAATCGGCTTCATAAATCCTGCGTGTTCCTCGACAAATATAAAGGGAGTGCGATTAGCCTGCACTCCCTTAGGCTGGACACGTCATCATTGGGTGTACATAAAGAGCAACGTGGCCGGCGAAAAACGCCAGCCAAAACATTACAGCTCTGCCAGCAAGGATTACTCTTCGCTGAACAGGTCCCCGCCGTGCATATCAATCATTTCCAGAGCTTTACCCCCACCGCGCGCGACACAGGTCAGCGGATCTTCAGCCACCACAACCGGGATACCGGTTTCTTCCATTAACAGGCGCTCCAGGTTCCGTAACAGTGCACCACCGCCTGTCAGGACCATACCCCGTTCTGAAATATCAGAAGCCAGTTCCGGCGGACATTGTTCCAGTGCCACCATGACTGCACTGACGATACCGGTTAACGGTTCCTGCAATGCTTCGAGGATCTCGTTGGAATTCAGGGTGAAACCGCGGGGAACACCTTCTGCCAGGTTACGGCCACGAACTTCAATTTCCAGAACTTCGTCGCCCGGATATGCAGAACCAATCCCGTGCTTGATGCGTTCGGCGGTCGCTTCGCCAATCAGTGAACCATAATTCCGACGGACATAATTGATGATAGCTTCATCGAAACGATCTCCCCCGATCCGGACTGATGACGAATAGACAACACCATTCAGAGAGATAACCGCGACTTCGGTGGTCCCCCCGCCGATATCCACGACCATGGAACCAGTCGCTTCAGAAACCGGCAGTCCGGCACCGATAGCCGCTGCCATAGGTTCTTCTATCAGGAAGACTTCACGGGCACCGGCACCTAATGCCGATTCACGGATAGCGCGACGTTCAACCTGGGTTGCTCCTACAGGCACACAGACCAGTACACGCGGACTCGGGCGCATAAAGCTGTTACTGTGCACTTGTTTAATAAAGTGCTGAAGCATTTTTTCGGTAACGAAAAAGTCTGCAATCACACCATCTTTCATCGGGCGAATCGCTGCAATATTACCAGGTGTACGACCCAGCATCTGTTTAGCTTCCTGGCCAACAGCTGCAACACTTTTTGGCGAGCCGGCACGATCCTGACGGATAGCAACCACAGAAGGCTCGTTCAGCACGATGCCTTGTCCTTTTACATAAATCAGGGTATTGGCGGTACCCAGGTCAATGGACAAGTCATTAGAAAACATGCCACGAAATTTTTTAAACATACTAAGGGGTAATCCTGCAAGCTGGGGGCGGAAAATAAAATCCGCTTACTTTACCAACCACTCGGAGCTGCCACAAGGCGCAAAAACATTCGACTCCGGTGAAAAAATAATCAATTGTAGATTTCTGTTATCATCGGCTATGACAACGCTCATCACAACACTGTAAACCCGACATTTTTCGGACAGACACATTTACCACTGACTCATGTCAGAAACAAAATCTAACATTTAGTGTTTAATTACTGGCTATCGCTATTCTGCGCGGACATTGAATTCATCAATGAAGAAAACAAATCCCTGCTCAGCAGGCTATTCCGCTCTCCGGCTGCCTTTTTTATCAGTTATCACGATGTACAAATTTAACCGGTAAGGGTGGCGCAATATAATCACCTTGTCCACCGCTAACCCCTAAATTTACCAGCGTCAGCCACTCTTCCTGTGTCCTGATCCCGGTAGCAAAGACTAATGTCGAACTGGAAAGGCAACTCTCTGCCAGACTGCTGACCAGTAACTGATTTTCAGGACGCCGGTCGATATTACGTACCAGCCCGGAGTCCAGTTTGACGATCTCTGGTTTCACCTGCTGTAAATAAGCACTGCTGACCAGTGTTTGCCCGGCCTGACTGACCACAATCCGGCACCCGAAGGCTGTCAGTCCACGCAAAACAGGCAGTAACCGGCAAATATGTTGACCGACATCTGCTTCAGCAAGTTCAAATAAAAAGTGTTTTCTTTGCGGCTGGGGGACATGTAATAGCATCTTATACAGCCATTGCACAAAAGAACCCTGTAACAAAGCATCTGTTGTCAGCGGGAATGACCATGCCTCTGGTTTGCCCGCCGCAGACAAGCTAATGATCTTCGTTAGCAACTGACGATCCCAGCAGGCAGCCATCCCCATATCGCAGACCAGCGGCATATACTCTGCCGCTAAAATATATTTTTTATCTTCTTTAATCCGTCCCTGAAGCGCCCGGTGGTGCACCTTTCCCTGCAAGTCAGTCACCGCTTTCTGATATAATCGCGGCCCGCCCTGCTGATAGGTTTTATCGAGCAATGTCCGCCAGCGTACGCTGCCACGGCCCATAGCGACGGCATGACTTTCTTCCACAGCCCAGTTATTCCCGCCCAGCAGCGTTGCCCTGCGCATAGCGATATGTAGCTGCTCCATCACTCCGGCTACTGACTGACCACGCCGCCAGTCACTGATCGCAATATGAATAAAATCTTCTTTATCATAATGATGCAGAGGCACCAGCGCGTCTGCCGCAGTCAGTAACTTAGCCGCAATGCTTTCAGCATCTTTCAGTGAACGATGCGGCAGCAGTACCGCATAATCCTGCTGAAAATAGCGGGCCAGTAATGCTCCGGGGTAGCAGGAGAGCAAAGCCGATATCCCATGCAAAAATTCGAACAGCCGCTGATTATCATCCTGGCCGCAGTTTCCTGTGCCGGGCAAATCAGCTTCGGAAAACCGAATCATCATGATACAGCCATGGTCACTGGCCTCTTCCTGTGTATCCAGTAAGGTGGCAAAACGATTATCAAAAAACAGCCGGTTATGCAGACCGCTTTCCGTATCCAGTGATGCAAATTCACGGATAAGCTTGTCAATCCTTGCCCGCCGGACCCCGGCCTGCTCTATTTCCTGTAATAAACGGTCCAGCGCCTGACCAATACCTGCTGGCCACTCTCCGCGATCCCCTTTCACTCCCGCAGAACGTTCTCCCTGTAATATCCGCCGGGTACGGGCTTCGAGTAAGGCAACACCCGTTGACTGCCGCAGTAACCAGAAATGCAATAACACCAGTAATACAGACATCACCAGCACGACAATACCCATAAAGACAAATGTTGATATTCCGATAAACGAACGCAGCCAGGTCCAGGCCGGATTAAGCATCGCAATACGCAATGTCAGAGAAGGATGGTAAAGCAACGGGGCAGAAAAAGAGTAAAACTGATTGGGCGTATCTTCAACCAGCGGAACTTCATGACGGCTCAGGGAAAGTACCGCCTGCTTACCATCATATAACTCGAGCTTTTCAATATTGACGACCGGCATAATGCCACGCAGCCATGGCTCCATTTCTGCCGGGGTATGGTTAAACAAGGACTGATCCACGGAGGTTGTCAGTGTATTAAACTGATGCTTAATTCTCTCTTTATTCAGCCATAGAAAACTGGCAATACACCCTGATAACATCAGTAGCATCGCCAGCATACTGACGAAAGTAATCACAGCGGTAAGGCGGGCTGTTGAACGCATCCATGTGCTCCCTGAGACAATGTCCATAAGACATTCACCACTCCGGGCGAATGTTCGGACAAAAATACCACATTGCTGCCAGCGAAACAGTGATAGTCCGTGGCAAATACATTTTTTTTACACTATTCGTTTTCACAGCCCCGGACATTGAGGATAGGATAAATACTGTCCCGGCGAGTACCACCGCTGATAAATACCTTATGCCCACCTGAATTTTCCTAAAGGAAGCCCTGACGATGCGAAATCCTTTCAAAGAATCGGACGTTACTCCCGAACAGGTATTTAATCGTTCCCGTCGTGAGCTGCTGAAAATACTGGGGATCAGCGGTGCAGCCCTGACGCTCCCCGCGACCGCCAGGGCCGGGCTGTCCGACTGGCTTACGGGTTTATCTGCGCCCCCTTCGCCGGTAACCGATACCCGCCCGATAGATTTTTCGTCTCCCGCCGAATGGCAGGCTGGATTACCCCTGACGCCGGAGAATAAGGTCGAAGGTTATAATAACTTTTACGAATTCGGGATGGATAAAGCTGACCCGGCAGCTAACGCCAGCCATTTTAAAACGTCCCCCTGGCAAATCACTGTCGATGGTGAGGTATCCAGACCCGTCACCCTCAGCATGGAAGATATTTTTAAAAAATTCCCGATGGAACAACGGATTTACCGCATGCGTTGTGTTGAAGCCTGGTCAATGGTCGTACCATGGATAGGGTTCAGTCTGGCCTCACTGCTTAAACTCGCCGATCCCACCAGCCATGCCCGATATGTCGCTTTTCAGACCCTGTATGATCCACAGCAGATGCCCGGCCAGCGGGAGGGGCTGAACAGTGCCGGACTGCAGTATCCTTATGTGGAAGGTCTGCGACTGGATGAAGCCATGCATCCGCTGACCTTATTAACCACCGGTGTCTACGGGAAAACCCTGCCCCCGCAAAACGGTGCACCACTCAGACTGATCGTTCCGTGGAAATATGGTTTTAAAGGTATTAAATCGATAGTAAAAATCAGCCTGACCCGTGAACAACCACCAACAACCTGGAACCTGCTGGCTGCCGATGAGTATGGCTTTTATGCCAACGTTAACCCGCATGTTGATCACCCTCGCTGGTCACAGGCAACTGAGCGCGTTATTGGTGCTGGCGGACTTTTCGATGTCACCCGCCAGCCAACCCGAATGTTTAACGGCTATGCCAGCGAAGTGGCCGGTCTCTACCAGGGCATGGATTTACGGAGAAACTTTTAATGGCGAACCGGGAACGCAAAGCGTCTGTAAAATTGCTGATCGTCAAAGGTTTGTTACATCTTCTTGCTTTTAGCCCGTTTATCTATCTGCTGCTGGCGGTACGTGCCGGAGCATTCAGTGCCGACCCGGCAAAAGACATTCAGCAATTCACCGGGCTGACCGGGTTAAAACTCCTGACAGTCACCCTGCTGATCAGCCCTTTGTCCCGCTGGTTTCACCAGCCTCTGCTGTTGCGCTGCCGGCGGCTTATCGGATTATGGTGCTTCGCCTGGGCTACCCTGCATCTGCTCAGCTACTATTTTCTTGAACTTGGCAGCGGTAATTTAGCGTTACTGGCTCAGGAAATTATTCGCCGCCCCTATCTGACCCTCGGGATGCTCAGCTGGGTCGTCTTGTTATTACTGGCCGCGACATCCTTTTACAGAATACAACGGCGGATGGGAAAACGCTGGCAGCAACTGCATAATTGTATTTATCTGCCGGCAATTCTGGTGCCGCTGCATTATCTGTGGTCAGTGAAAGCCTGGCCCCTGCAACCTTTTATCTGGCTGACACTGGCGCTGTTACTCTGTGTCTTGCGTTCCCGGAAATTACTGCGAAAAACTCACCTTTGAAATTATCTGATTGGCTTCTTACGCTAATTTCTGTTAAAAAGCTCCGCAGAGTGACAAGTAACTAAACTTCGCAGATAAAACGACTATTGTGCGGCGAATTGCGACGAAACAGGTATACTTAAAAAAATCCCCCTGCAATAGCACCTCTTTTTCACCAGAATGGGTGACAAATGATTACAGGGAGAGTATTTTACGCGATGTCTTTATTATTGCAGGAGATAGCTACACGATGGCTGATAACTTTCATATTTTAGTTCTGCAAGGTCCGAACCTTAATTTGCTGGGAACCCGTGAACCTGAGACCTATGGTCACATGACACTACAGGATATTACCCGCCAGTTAGACCAGACCGCACAGCAACTTAATGTGAAACTGAGTCACCTGCAATCGAATGCGGAATATCAGTTGATTGACCGTATTCATGAGGCAAAAGGCAATGTGGATTTCATTATTATTAATCCTGCCGCATTTACGCACACCAGCGTAGCCCTGCGTGATGCATTGCTGGCGGTAAGTGTCCCTTTCATCGAAGTGCATCTCAGTAATGTGCATGCCCGTGAAACTTTCCGTCATCACTCATATCTGTCTGATATTGCTGTTGGCGTCATCTGCGGATTAGGCGCCGACGGGTACAGCTGGGCTTTACAAACGGCAGTTAAACGCCTGTCAAATTCAAATTAAACAGAGTACGGAACCACACTCATGGATATTCGTAAGATTAAAAAACTGATCGAACTTGTTGAAGAATCCGGCATCGCCGAGCTCGAGATTTCTGAAGGTGAAGAATCAGTTCGCATCAGTCGCTCACCTGCAAATATGGGCTACCCGGTTATGCAGCAGGCCTACGCAGCACCATTAGCCCCTGCGCCTGCCGCTGCACCAGCAGCCGCTGTTGCGCCAGTCGCAGAGCCAGCAGCAGCCAGCAACGAAATCAGTGGCCACATTGTGCGTTCACCGATGGTAGGGACCTTCTACCGCACGCCAAGCCCGGACGCTAAAGCTTTTGTTGAGGTCGGACAAAAAGTGACCGCCGGTGAAACTCTGTGCATCGTTGAAGCAATGAAAATGATGAACCAGATCGAAGCCGACAAGTCCGGTGTTGTCAAAGCTATCCTGGTAGAAAGCGGCCAACCTGTTGAATTTGACGAGCCACTGGTCGTCATCGAATAACGAGGCAACCATGCTGGAAAAATTAGTTATTGCTAACCGCGGCGAAATTGCTCTGCGTATTTTACGTGCCTGTAAAGAACTGGGCATTAAAACCGTTGCAGTACATTCCACCGCGGACCGTGACTTAAAACACGTACTGCTGGCAGACGAAACCGTATGTATTGGTCCTGCCCAGTCCGTAAAAAGCTATCTGAATATTCCTGCGCTGATTTCTGCTGCAGAAATCACCGGTGCGGATGCTATCCATCCGGGGTATGGCTTTTTATCTGAAAACGCTGATTTTGCAGAACAGGTTGAACGCTCAGGCTTTATTTTCGTTGGCCCGAAAGCCGATACCATTCGCCTGATGGGCGATAAAGTCTCTGCAATCCATGCCATGAAAAAAGCAGGTGTACCTTGCGTGCCGGGTTCCGATGGATTCCTTGGCGATGACATGGACAAAAACCGCGAAATCGCTAAACGTATCGGTTATCCGATTATCGTTAAAGCTTCCGGCGGCGGCGGCGGGCGTGGTATGCGTGTCGTCCGTGGCGAAAAAGATCTGGAACAGTCGATTAATATGACCCGTGCGGAAGCAAAAGCTGCTTTCAATAACGATATGGTCTATATGGAAAAATACCTGGAAAATCCTCGCCACGTCGAGATCCAGGTCCTGGCTGACGGTCAGGGCAATGCCATTTATCTGGCAGAGCGTGACTGTTCTATGCAACGTCGCCATCAGAAAGTCGTGGAAGAAGCACCGGCTCCGGGGATCAGCGCGGAACTGCGTAAATTTATCGGTACCCGCTGTACTCAGGCGTGTATTGATATCGGTTATCGCGGTGCAGGAACCTTTGAGTTCTTATTTGAAAACGGCGAATTTTATTTCATCGAAATGAATACCCGTATTCAGGTAGAACATCCGGTAACGGAAATGATCACCGGTGTTGATCTTATCAAAGAGCAATTACGTATTGCCGCCGGTCTGCCTCTGGCGATTAAGCAGGATGATGTGGTGGTCAGCGGACATGCGATTGAGTGTCGTATTAACGCAGAAGACCCGAATACCTTCCTGCCTAGCCCGGGTAAAATTACGCGTTTCCATGCGCCGGGTGGTTTTGGTGTGCGCTGGGAGTCGCATATTTACTCCGGCTATTCCGTGCCTCCTTACTACGACTCAATGATTGGTAAACTCATCACTTACGGTGAAACCCGCGAAGTTGCTATCTCCCGCATGATCAATGCGCTGGGTGAGCTAATCATTGATGGTATTAAAACTAATATCGATCTGCAGTTAAAAATTATGGCCGATGAGCATTTCCAGGCCGGTGGAACCAATATCCACTATCTGGAGAAAAAGCTGGGGCTGCAGGAAAAATAATTTTTTCCTGAGTAAAATTCCAGGGCCGGATCTTCCGGCCTTTTTATTTGCCTTATGGTTGAGGTTAGCCATGGATTCCCGCTTTATACAAGCCAATAAAGAGGCCCGCTGGTCTGTATTACTGACCCTCGGCTGGCTGCTTGTCTGGTCTGTAAGCGCATGGCAGGGAGGAAATACCCCGGGAGTATTTGGTTTTCCCCGCTGGTTTGAATTATCCTGTCTGTTTGCTCCGTTGTTGTTCCTGTTGTTATGCGCCCTGATGATCCGCTTTCTGTTCCGCGATATTTCGCTGGAGGATGGCGATGAACACTAAAATACTGATCCCGCTGCTGGCATATTTGTTAATCGTTGCCGCTATCTCTCTGTTTGCCGTTTATCAGCAGAAACGCGCTACGGGGACTTTTCTGAACGAATATTTCCTCGGCGGAAGGACCCTCGGCGGATTTTTGCTGGCAATGACACTGACCACCGCCTATATCAGCGCCAGTTCGTTTGTTGGCGGGCCGGGTGCCGCCTATAAATACGGACTTGGCTGGGTTTTTCTGGCAATGGTTCAGGTTCCCGCCGTCTGGTTATCTCTGGGGGTTCTGGGGAAGAAATTTGCTATTCTCGCCCGTCGCTACAATGCGGTAACCCTGAACGATATTCTGTATGCCCATTTCAGGAGTAGCCTGGTGGTCTGGCTGGCCAGTATTACCCTGCTACTCGCCTTTATCGCGGTGATAACAGTACAGTTTATTGGTGGCGCAAGGCTGCTGGAAACGGTTGCCGGAGTCCCCTACAGCCAGGGATTACTGACTTTCGGCGGGGTGATCGCTTTGTATACCGCGCTGGGCGGATTCCGCGCCAGTGTACTGAATGATGCGATGCAGGGCATAGTGATGCTGGCAGGGACGTTCCTGCTGTTATTTGCCGTGATCCACGCAGCCGGCGGCCCGGCCCATGCAGTCGCGACACTGAAACAGATTAATCCGCAGCTGATCGACCCGCGGGGTGCAGGCAATATCATCACCGGACCGTTGTTAGTCTCCTTCACGGTACTGGTCTGCTTCGGGGTACTGGGGCTGCCAAACACGGCTATCCGCAGTATGTCCTATCGTGACAGTAAAGCGGTACACCGGGGGATCTTTATCGGGACCCTGGTGATGACCCTGCTGATGCTGGGTATGCACCTGGCAGGAGCTCTGGGCAGAGCGGTGATCCCTGACCTGCATATTCCTGACCTGGTTATCCCGACACTGATGATCAAAGTGTTACCGCCTTTTGCCGCAGGCATTTTTCTCGCCGCGCCGATGGCGGCCATCATGTCGAACGTCAATGCCCACTTACTTCAGGCATCAGCGACCCTGATTAAAGATCTCTATCTGCGGGTATTACCGCAGCGTGCAGGCAATGAACGTCATTTGCGGCGTTTATCCACTCTGCTGACATTAGGGCTGGGTGTGCTGATGATACTGACTGCATGGCGGCCACCGGATATGCTTATCTGGATGAATCTGCTGGCATTCGGCGCACTAGAAACAGTATTTCTCTGGCCACTGCTGCTGGGTTTATACTGGCAGTCTGCAAACGCTACCGGCGCTGTCAGTAGTATGCTGTGCGGAGCGGTCAGCTATACCCTGCTCGCCAGTTTTGATATTCACTGGTGGAATTTCCATCCGATAGTTCCGTCACTGTTACTGAGTCTGGCCGCGTTCCTGATTGGCAACCGGCTGGGTAAACCCGCACCTCAGGCGATGATGCCGGGTGCGAAGAAATAAAGAGATATGCTATGCCCTGGATCCAGATAAAAATTAATACTTCCGGCACAGATGCGGAAGAAATTGGTGATGCACTGATTGAAACCGGTGCTGTTTCTGTCACTTTTGAAGATACTCATGATAATCCTGTCTATGAACCTATGCCGGGAGAAACTCCCTTGTGGGGCGATACGGATGCTATTGGTCTGTTTGATGCAGAAACGGATATGCAGCAGGTCGTTGCAATGCTGGCGCAGCATCCGCAACTAGGTGACGGATTTCGCCATAAAATCGAACAGATAGAAGATAAAGACTGGGAACGCGAATGGATGGATAACTTCCACCCGATGTGCTTTGGTGAACGCCTGTGGATTTGTCCGAGCTGGCGTGAAGTCCCTGATCCTGATGCCGTGAATGTGATGCTGGATCCGGGTCTGGCATTTGGTACCGGCACCCACCCGACAACATCGTTATGTCTGAGCTGGCTGGATAGTCAGGATCTGACGGGCAAGACAGTGATCGATTTTGGTTGCGGATCGGGGATCCTGGCGATCGCCGCCCTGAAACTGGGGGCCAGCCATGCTATCGGGATTGATATCGATCCGCAGGCTATTCAGGCCAGCCGGGAAAATGCCAGCCGTAACGGTGTTTCTTCGCGGCTGGATCTGTATCTGCCACATCAGCAGCCATCTGATTTAAAAGCCGATGTTGTGGTAGCCAATATTCTGGCAGGCCCGCTACGCGAACTGGCACCATTGATCAGTGTATTGCCTGAAACCGGCGGTAAGCTGGCCCTGTCCGGTATTCTGGCAAGCCAGGCTGAGGATGTTTGCGAAGCCTATGCGGATAAATTTGTGCTCGACCCCGTGGCAGAGAAAGAAGAGTGGTGCCGTATCACCGGCCAGCGCAGCTGACTGACCACTGCACACTCCGGGGTAACCACCACAGAGTGTGCTTTACCGTTATTTTCCGGCCCCGCACAGCACTGCTGATTTTTTACCTGATATCTGCCTTTTTATGGCAAATTTTATACTGCAGATATGCTGTAAATTATGTTTGTGACTGTTTTTTATCTTGTATATCAAGGGTGAAGAAAGAAATTTTTTCCGCCTCCCCGCGAATATTTTGATGTAACTCATTGATATTAGTATTTATATTGTATCTGTCTGCTGCCTGATATTCATTTCCGTGATCAATGACGGCATATTGTTCAAAGTTTGGCCTTTCATCTTCGTTAAAAAATGCGTAATATACGCCGCCTTGCGAACATATAAGGTCATCTCTTTCCCATGCGCATTGGATCATACCAGCTTCGAAATCGACTGATTGCTGCGCCAATGGCCGGTATTACCGACAGGCCATTTCGTACGCTTTGTTTCGAGAACGGCGCAGGAATGACAGTATCAGAGATGATGTCATCGAACCCTGAAGTCTGGGCAAGTGACAAATCCAGACTGCGTATGGTGCACAGTGATGAGCCGGGTATCCGCTCAGTACAAATTGCCGGTGGTGACCCTGATGAGATGGCGGCGGCGGCACGGATTAATGCACAATCCGGCGCTCAAGTCATTGATATTAATATGGGTTGTCCCGCAAAGAAAGTGAACCGAAAGATGGCAGGTTCCGCATTGCTTCAGCACCCGTCGCTGGTAGAGTCTATTTTACGGGCGGTGGTTAATGAAGTGGATGTACCGGTCACCCTGAAGATCCGTACTGGCTGGAATACCGAAAATCGTAATTGTATAAAAATTGCCCAACTGGCCGAACGTTGTGGCATTCAGGCGTTAACCATCCACGGACGAACCCGCGCTTGTCTGTTTAATGGTAACGCAGAATACGACAGCATTCGGATAGTTAAGCAGAACGTGTCCATTCCGGTTATCGCGAATGGGGACATTACTGACCCGCATAAAGCCAGGGCCGTACTTGACTACACCGGAGCGGATGCTCTGATGATAGGCCGCGCGGCTCAGGGAAGACCCTGGATCTTCCGGGAAATCCAGCATTATCTGGACACAGGAGAGCTGCTTGCACCAAAGCCACTCGCCGAGGTGAAGCAAATGCTGATTGGACATATACGGCAGCTGCACGACTTTTATGGTCACGGCAAGGGATACCGTATTGCCCGAAAACACGTTTCCTGGTATTTACAGGAACATGCTCCTGATGACCAGTTTCGGCGCACATTCAACGCCATAGAGGATGCCAGTGAACAACTGGAGGCGTTGGAGGCATACTTCGAAAATCTTGCGTAAACGAAAAAAAGAGCTGAAAGAACTATGTTCGAACAACGCGTAAATTCTGACGTACTGACCGTTTCTACCGTGAATTCACAGGATCAGGTAACTCAAAAACCACTTCGTGACTCGGTTAAACAAGCACTGAAGAACTATTTTGCTCAGTTAAATGGTCAGGATGTTAATGACCTGTATGAGCTGGTACTGGCTGAAGTTGAGCAGCCTTTGTTGGACATGGTGATGCAGTATACCCGTGGCAACCAGACCCGTGCAGCACTGATGATGGGTATTAACCGCGGGACTCTGCGTAAAAAACTGAAAAAATACGGAATGAACTAATCATTCACCCGTAATAGTTTGAAAAGAAAGGCACTTTCCTGACGAGGACAGTGCCTTTTTTATGATGATTACGTCAGGCATGGCCTATTAATCTCAGAGACAGGATCCGGTACCGGCAGATAGCTTTCAAAAAATCTTCTGCGATTACTGCTCAGCGTTCTATCACCAGCTCTGCGGTGTGACTTCGGGAACAACACAATGCTATCTGCTGCTGGTCTGCCGATTTTTCCGCATCGGACTGTACCGTATCCCTGTGATCCACACGGCCCGATACAACCGGTGTCAGGCAGGCACCGCAAATCCCCATCTCACAGGAAAGAGGTACATCCACCCCGTTTTCCAGTAACACGGCGGCAATTGTTTTATCTGCAGGTACTCTGAATTGCCAGCCAGAAGAGGCCAGTGTAATAATAAAAGCATCACTGACACCGGCCGTTTGCGGTACTGCCGGCGGGCCAAAAGCCTCCATCTGAATATTTTCTTCCGGCCAGCCATACTGCAATGCCGTATTCATCATCTGCGTCATAAAACCTTCGGGCCCGCACAGCAAAATACGGGTCTCCGCTGAGGGGCTGAGTAACTCCTCCGGAATATGGTGCCTCGGAGAATCACCGTCGCTGCTGTACCAGAACCGGCAGTTACCATGCTGCAAAGGCCGTTGTAATTCGCGCTCAAATGCTCCGCACCCCGGCTTCTTCAGGTAATAATGCAGAACAAAGGGAGTTCCGCTGGCTTCAAGATGCTCAGCCATCGCATACAACGGCGTAATACCAATCCCGCCCGCCAGTAAAATAACCGGTCCCGACGCCGCCAGCGGAAACAGATTTTTCGGAACGCTGACTGTCAGCCGCTGACCGGGCCGCAACACATCATGAATATAAGCAGACCCGCCCCGTGACGCCTGATCGCGGGCGACGCAAATCTGATAGCGATATGGATCATTCCCTCGCCCGGTCAGTGAGTACTGACGGATCAGATGGTTACTCAGATAAAGGCTGATATGAGCCCCCGGCGCCCACCGTGGCAGCGGCTGACCGTCTGCGGCGACCAGTGCAACCCCCAGATTATTCTCCCCTTGTCGCCAGACAGCATCGACAATTACATCCACCGGTATATCCATCACTGTCGCTCCTATACCAGGAAAAACTCACCAAAACCCATTTTCTTCAGGCTGCGGCGGTAGGCAATTGAGCTTCTGTCAGCAGGAATATGAGTTTCCAGAGTCATATCCGATGGCAGATTTTCGGGTCGCTGCGTTTCCACCATCAGCCGGTCTTCTTCGAAGACCCGCCGGTTAAAATCACAGATATCCTGCACCGGAATATGCAGATCAAAGTTTCTGGCAATCGGCGCGAACATCCGTGTTTTCCTGGCCGATACCGGCGAGGCAGCATTCATAATCACCAGCCGTGACTCTCCCGGAAAATGGATCGTCAGTGTGGCCGTAAAAGGCAGATGCATTTCAAAATGCCGCAGCCAGACAAACCCCTCAGGCGCCTGCTCTTCAGAATCAGCCGCATAGTTGCTGACACTGCTTCGGTAATCGACACTAAACCCGGATTCGGTCTCCACCGGATGATAGGCTGGCACACTCTGGTTTTCCGGATCGGCGAACGTTTCGGTATGGACCCACGCAAAATGAGCCACGTCGAGAAAGCCTTCGACCTGCCGTCCGGCAAAACCATTCACATCAAACCCGGGGCAATTTATCTGCTGGAATCCGGAGCTATCCCATAAAGGCATCACCGGCAGAGCAACGGGGTTTTCTGCATCAGGTAACATACAGACCCAGACCAGACCGTAACGTTCCTCCACGTCAAAGGCCGTTAAATTAAGCTTTGCCGGAATCGCCTGCTCCGGACTTGAGGGGATACGGTTACATTTCCCCCCGCTACCGAAACGCAGCCCGTGATAAGGGCAGACAATCCCGCCGTCATCGGCAAAACCAAGGGTCAGGGGTACACCGCGATGAGGACAAAGATCTTTCGCCGCAACCACCTCTTCACCAATCCGGTACACCACCAGCGGTTCATCAAGGAGTACGGTTTTATACGGCGAAGTGCTGACATCAACAGAACGGGCCACCGGGTGCCAGTATCTGGCAAGACGCACCCAGTCATCAGGGTCGAAAGTACAATGGGCAGGAGGTGATATTCTGTTCATAACGTTATCCGCTCAGCTCAGGAAAAAGCATAGTGATTGTCAGGACATTCTGTCTGCACTAAGGTGTATCCGTCCATCAGCATTAATTCAGATCTATGTTGCAAAAAACTGTACAGGTGACCAATGACCCCGTTCTCACGTTTTGCTGCTTATTTTGCTGAAGTCGCCCGCTGCGGGAGCCTGCGCAAAGCAGCAGAAAAATTGCATGTCTCAGCTTCAGCCATCAATCGCCAGATCCTTCAGGCAGAAGAAAGTTTTGGTATCGCCTTATTTGAACGGTTGCCGGGGGGAATGCGTATGACCACTGCCGGAGAGTTACTCTATAGTGATCTGCTGAACTGGCAGCGGGATTTCAGCCTGACACAGCAACGTTTCGCTGATATTCAGGGGCTGAAACGCGGTAAGGTCGCCATTGGTCTGGTACAGGCTCTGACAGAAGGTCCATTATGCGGAGAAATTGGCAGCATCGCCCACGGGCAGCAATGGCTTGATATCGAACTGGCTGTTGAAAGCAGCCAGGTCGTCAGCAGAATGGTGCGGGATGCCGTCGTCGATTTCGGACTAATTCTCGATCCCGGCACCGTCAGCGGGATCGAGGTGATCGCGTTTGCCGAACTCGCGATGGGGATCGTTGTTCCCCCGCGGCACAGGCTCAGTGACCTGCCATCTGTATCTCTGTCTGAATTGCATGATCAGCGGCATATTATCCCCGGTAAGGGACTGGTAGTACACGATCGTGTACAGTCCCTGTATCAGCGTGCAGGTCAGCCACCGGCATCGGTGATTTCCTGTAATGATATTCGGCTGATCCGCAGCCTGGTGGCTAACGGAACCGGAATTTCGGTGCTCAGCCGGCTGGATGTCATGGAAGACCTCCGTCTTAACCGGCTGTGTTTTATCCCGATAAAGCATAATCCACTACGGCCGGTCACTCTCGGGCTCTGTACTGCTCCTTCGAGACAACTGTCACGGGCTGCGCAATATATGATCCAGCGTCTGTCGGGGATTATCGAGGAGATGAATAGCACTGCCGCGCCTGATGGTCTGCAGCACCGGTGGTAATATAATGTCAGCGATTATCCTGTCGCCGGAGAAAGGGGCAAAGCCCGTCTTCGGCGAGGATAAAAAAAGCGCTTCCGGCAGGAAAGCGCTTTTTCATCAGACTTACCAGACTTACTGCAGTGGCTGATTCAGTGCCGGTGTACCAAAAGCCACCAGCCGGGCATCAGATAACGCAAACCATTGCTGCCAGAAATTTTGCAGGCTATCCAGCGTCTTACCGCCAATGTAATGGCTGTCTTTGGCACTTAACAGCCCGGCCCCCAATACATAAATTTCTGCACCATCCATATCTGCCACTAAATTCTGCTGACGCACGCTGGCCAGTACTTTTGGTACATTCAGCTGACGGATCTGGTTATGCTGATAGAAGGACGCAGAATCACTGTTTTCCAGCATATCGCTGACCAGTAAGATAACCCGCTGACGGGCTGGCGATGTTTTAAGATCCTCACCAATATTTTTCAGCGAGTGCATAATCTCACTTTTCGGGATATCTGCCCTCGATTCCTGCATTGCCTTCACCAGCGCCCGTCCCCAGTTCTGCGTAAACTGAGATTTCTGCTGGCTGAGACAAATGTCCAGATCGTCCAGGTCATCCATCGGGATATCGCCACGGGCAGAGGAGGAAGGTGGCGTATCAAGCGTACTGTCGGCCACTAATTGCATATATTGCCCGGGCACCACCGCCGAGAAGGTATACAACTTTACCTCATCGCCGGGTTTAACAAATGCTGCGACTTTATCCCATACGGAATGCTGTAATACATCCGGCAAAACTACCGTCTGATCAATAACAACCGTCAGCTGGCGTCCGCTGGCCGGGGCCTGCCATTGCTGGGTATGAGTACGGGCATAACAGCTATCCGCCATCCCGCCAGCTTCCGCATTGGCGATCAGCGGGCTGCCTAACCAGCCAGCCAGCAGTAACCCGAGAAATCTTTTTTTCATTATTATTCTCCCGTGTTTTATGCCACAGCAAACAAGCCACGCTTTTTCGCAAAGCATTGCGCTTTCCAGATAAAAGTGATCTGTTGTTCTGTCAGTCCTGAGAACGACGGATAAATATTTGCCAGGAAAATCAATTCACCTGCTTCGACTTCAGTGATATCCGGATATTCCAGTGGTTTAATGTCCGCATCAGAGACCGGGGCAGCAGCCTGACTCTGTGTATCTTCAGCCGGTATATCACGAATTACCGTGGCGGCTGGCTGTATTGTGTGACCAGCCCCGGCGCTATTATGACGGGTAATATCGCTATCCAGCTTCTGGTTGCGCTTATAGTCTTCCAGCTCTTTGCGACGACTGTTTTCACGTTCCTGCTCCAGCCCCGCCTGTTTTTGCCGGACATAGCTTTCAAAATCACGGTTCAGGGATTGCTTCAGTAATTCACGTTCTTCGGCACTGGTGGTCGTTTTGTGCATCAGTTTGCGCCGCAGCATACTCAGTTTATGATCGGCATGCATACTGATTGCCCGTTTCCGTCGCTCCATCCAGGAGCGCATTGCCTGTGCATTTGGAAAACGATGAGTGCTGTGCCAGGCCTCTGAAGAATGTACGCCGGCGAAACCATAATTGCGTCCGAGGAAGAAAGCAAAAAACTGCACACCGATATAAATGACAGAAAGGATAATAAACGTCACCAGCGAGGCATCATGCTTTGACTGCTGCATGTCGTTTTCGGCCTGCAGTCTGGCCTGCTGATCATTCTGTGCCGCCTGGGCAGGAAGTACACTACCCCATGGGCTGCTGACATCATTGCTGCTCTGCATGCTGGTGACTGATTGTTTTGATTCCACCATCTGCAAGGTGTAATAACGCACCCCGAAAGCCGCGATCGCAATAATCAGAATCCAGGCATAAAATCCCCAGACGGGACGGCGGTGTTCTGCACAGTCATGATCGATAGAGATCCTTGCTGCGATTTGGTTATAGCGTGGTTCATCATTATCACGGTAAGTATGGACAATCTGAATTTCACTGACTTCATTCAGATTCTTTTTTGAATCACTCTGACTGAACCAGCGATTTGCCTTTCTTAACAAAGAGTTATAATGCTGGGCGGCACCGGCGTGGTGGGCAATAAAGCCGGAAATCAGCGACAGGATCAACGCCAGTGACCAGACAACAATCTGCAGATTATTCGCTGAAATCCGTGGCGCCATAAAAGGACCAAGAACATAGGCGAACCCGATAGCTTCCATCACCAGCAGCACGACTATCAGGGGGGTTACCCATACCGGTGCTTTTTTACGACCAGATTCCAGTACTTTAGCCAGATAGTCTTTGCACTGATTGTAATAGGTAATGTCCTGATCCGCAGCCACATACTCATTGTAGTAGAGATCAGCAATATTCATTTCAGCATCCAGCCATTTTGACTGATGTACCAGCGATGAACGGCTGGAATACTGGCGAGAGGCTTTAGCTACCGTTCCCACCAGCGGCATGACATGCCAGACCCTCATACAAAAATAACGGACATCATCCCATTTTTTATACGCAATTCCTGCCGCCAGTAGCAGAAGAATAATGCAGAGAGTGAGCAGGCGGTGCTCAATAATCTGAGCACCAAGCCCGCCAAGTGAAAAGTCATTCATAGTTATTGAGTCTCATCATAATTAATGCGTCGGGATATAATCGGCCACATAGGTCGTGGTCGCTTTCGGATAGAAGAGCTGCCCTTTTGTCGCTTTCGCGCCACGGGTACTAAAAACAATATCCATACAAGTTACGGCACTGCCGGTCTGGCGCGGGTAAACACGATAAATAATGTCGTCTTTCCCCTGATAGGTCTGCGCAATGGCAGGAATAACCGCCGACGGTTCTTTCCGGGTTCCGGTAAAATGCGTCACTATCGATATGGTCGGATTCTGACCGGGCTGGGCACCATCACGCAAAATAGCGACCGGGGAAATAACCACCAGATTGTTATTCACTACATTCGCCCAGGACAAGCCACCGTAACCAGGTAAATAGTCATAGCTATGATGGGTAGTGAAGTCTTTGCCGGTTGCCAGGCTCTTCACCTGACCACTGATCCTGAGACTATCAGTTGCACAACTCATAATGGCAGTATCTGCGGCACGGGCCGTCGGAAACCAGGAAGAAGACTCACTGGCATCCACTTCGGTAACCACACTGGTCACAGAAGCCGCCGGCTGCCCATTAAAATCAATCTGTTCTGATGCAGGAATGTGCCGGGTCGTCTCTGCCGTAGTGGTGGCGACAGACGTCTTGTTTTTGTTACCCGTGCGGGTTTGTTTTTTATTCTCCGTGATCTGAGAATGACGTTCCGGAACTGCTTTATCCGCAGCGGATGGCACCAGGGTCGTTGCCCGGGATAGGTTTTTTTTCTCATCACCGGCGGACGATGCCCTGACAACCGATACAGTACTGCTATAGTCCAGATAGCGGCTGTTACCCTGCTCCTGCTCTACCCGCATCGCCAGTGCTTTTTCATCACTTAATTCACTTATTTCTACCCGGCGATTTTTAGCCCGTCCCTCAGGGGTCTGGTTACTGCCAATCGGACGCGAAGCTCCTGCCCCCTGATAGTAAATATGGCTGGCAGGTATCCCGGCACCGCGTAACAGGCTACCGACTGATTTTGCCCGTTGCTCAGAAAGCTGCTTATTCACTTCCGGATTACCCGTGGAGTCCGTATGTCCGACTACCAGATAGTAACGGGGAGTACTCTGAGCCTCTGCATACACCCTGGCCAGGCTCTCTATCTGCCGGTGACCTGTGGTAGTTAATTGTGCTGAGCCGGTATCAAACATCCCCTGGTCACTGACCTGGGCCACGATGCCGCCCGCCTGTTTATCTGTGGCAGAGGGACGGGTTAACGCAGATTCGGTCGTCATCCGGATATTGGCTTTTCTGGCTGCTTCCAGCAGAGCTTTCGAACGGGTCTGCCAGATGTTTCCCGCATAGCAGCCTCCTCCGGTACCTAATGCCGCACCAATCGCGGTACCGGCAGCTGCATTACCCAGTTTTCTTCCCACCAGGTTACCGACGATAGCACCCCCGATAGCACCGACGCCGCAGAGGATCTCTGTTCCATAATGAGCACCGGTTTCATTGAGCTGGTCTTGTGTATTTGCACAGCTGCTGAGCAGACTGGCCGATAAAACAACAACTGTTATTTCCGTAATTTTCATTCAGGGGGGCCTCTGAATACCCGCAGCAGAGTATTCTGTCTGTATTGATATTTTACTGTCCGCAGACACGCAGAAACCGTCATTCCAGACAGTAATAGTAAAAAATGTTAATCAATATAATCAGCCGGTGAGCATAACACTTTGCTATAGACTGACTCAAACTGAAATTTGTTTTAACAAATACCTGAGAAAAATAAGTTTATTTAAGGATGTTCATGTCCTGATATTACAGAATGGCTGTTATAACTAAAAAATATCCATTTTAAATCAATGTGATAAAATTATTCTGTGGGATTTGTGGTGGAACTGATAAGGCGAAGACAACAGAAAATTAAATATAATTTCTACTGATTAATAAGTACGTTTATTGATATGTCTGATGAACAGCTCAGAGACCGCTGGCTGAAACAGACGACTGTGTAAGCATCCTCACCTGTAACCATACTGGCAGTCTGTATCCCCGCCATCGCCGGGTAAGGTTATAATCCGTGGCCGGATAGCTGTTGTTAAACATTTCAATAAATACAATTGCAGAAGCCCTCCCGCCCCGCTAAAAAGTATAAATACCCCCACGGCTCTCTGACTATTATTCCACGGGTGCTGCTGTCAGCCATAGAATTGCAGAGCCGCCCGGAGGCATAAAAAGGTGAAAAAATGAAACCCATGACGTTTGTTTTAGCCCCGGACTCATTCAAAGAAAGTATGACCGCGAAGGAAGTCTGTATTGCCATGGAGCGCGGTTTACGGAGGGTATTTCCTGAGGCCCGCTATATCCATGTGCCGATGGCTGACGGTGGTGAAGGGACCACCCGGTCACTGGTTGATGCGACCTGCGGAGCCTTACACTCTGTAACAGTAACCGGCCCTTCGGGTTCTCCTGCAGAAGCTATTTTTGGGATCAGTGGCGATGGTACTGTGGGTATTATTGAAATGTCTTCTGCAAGCGGTATCCAGCATACCGCTCCTGATAATCGTAATCCCTTACTGGCGACCAGCTATGGCACCGGTCAGCTGGTCACAGCCTGTCTGAATAAAGGTGTCAGACAGATAATTTTAGGCCTCGGCGGCAGTGCCACCAATGATGGCGGAGCAGGTATGGCCGAAGCTTTAGGTGTACGTTTTTATGGTCCGCATCACCGGCAGCTGAGCCGTGGCGGAGGTGCGCTGGGAGACCTGCAACGAATTGATATATCCGGCCTCGATCCACGCCTGAACGGTGTAAAGTTTCTTGTCGCCTGCGATGTAACAAGCCCTCTGTGTGGTGACCAGGGAGCCTCGGTCGTATTTGGTCCGCAGAAAGGGGCTACGCCACCCATGGTCCGCCAGCTCGACGACAATCTGGCCCATTATGCACAGATTATCTGTCAGCAACTTGGCAAAAATGTGGCTGATCAGCCCGGAGCAGGTGCCGCGGGAGGACTCGGTGCTGGATTGCTGGCATTTACCGACTGCGAATTAAAAAACGGTGTTGAAATTATACTGTCGTATACCCGGCTGAAGCAGCACCTGACCGGTGCAGATTATTGTTTCACAGGTGAAGGACGGATGGATGCACAGACCATGTTTGGTAAAACTCCGCTGGGTGTTGCACGGCTGGCAAAAGCTGCCGGGGTCCCTGTGATCGCGATTGCCGGCAGTATGGGTTCAGGTACTGAGCCTCTCTACCGGCAGGGTATTGATGCTATTTTTGGGATCATCCCTCAGGCTGACAGTATCGACAACCTGCTGCGCAGCGGTACGGTTAATATCCAGCGAACCTGTGAAAACGTCGGAAGATTACTCAGATTACACCTGAGCTGATCCGGCATCGGAATGGCTGATACAGGGGGCAGAAAAGCCCCCTGCGAACAATGGCGGAACTATTTTAAACGTGCGGTAATTGAAGCAACCCGTGCGCCGTACTGACGTGCTGTTTCAATATCACCGGCAGGGATGAGTTCAGCCCCGGCATCGGAAGGTGACTGAATAAGCGGCCCTGCGGATCCTCCGAGGTTATTAATATCTTCACGGGTTGCGGTCGTGGTGTTGGCCGGTAGTATCCCCAGGCTGACCCAGATCCCGCCATGTTGTGCTGCCAGAGTCTGGAAGAAAATCAGGGTATTCTGCTTATCACCATTCAGACTGGCACTGTTGGTAAATCCGCCAAAAACCTTATCCTGCCATTGACGAGTAAACCAGGCTTTAGAACTGGCATCCGCAAATTTTTTAAACTGCCATGGCGCACTCCCCATATAAGTCGGTGCACCAAAAATAATACCGTCGGCGGCATTCAGTTTTTCCCAGTCCTGTTCGGTAATTTCACCCTGATTATCTATTGCAATAAGTTCTGCTCCGGCACCTTCAGCAACACTTTCGGCAACGCGTTTAGTGTGTCCGTACCCGGAAAAATAAATCACATAAATATCTGACATATTAACCTCTCTGTTAGACTAGCCATTGGTAAAACACGGTGATACACAGCATACGTGAATAGCTATCATCGCCGTTTTTTGATAAATATTCATCTACTGTTCTATGACAAAATATCATAAGGACAGCATACTTATCCCTGAAGAGAGGTACCGGGATTTACAGGCTGCGAATCCCGGATCGATCTCAAAGCGGGTCTGTTTAATGTCGCCGGAGACTGTCTGGTCTGAAATGGCTATAACAGACAACAGGGATTATATTTCTTTCGTTATGATTCCCGGGATTTTATTATTACCCGGATAACTATTTAATGTATTACTTAATATCAATCAGATTTACGGTTATATATCGGTATTTATAACAGCTGTCATAATTAAACCTTCAGAAAAACATATTTACAGTGAATATAATAAACCAATAACTTTCAGTATGTTATTAACTATCCGATACAGAATTACTCTCCGGAGAAAATTCTATAGTCTGATGACAGGCCCCTGTTTCTCTGCTTTATAGCCGGAAGAGGTATTTTATTTCCGGCTAATAATGATGTAAGTTCTATTGTTTATTCAGGAAATGAAGATCTGTAATAACGGGCAATTTCTCCGGGAGTAGTTAGCCAGAATTCATTCTGCTGTAATATAAGTTCAGCAAGGGTTTTCTTTAACTGATAAAAACGGAACGGTTGCCCGACAATATATGGGTGCAACGCAATCCCCATCACCTGCGGAGAAAACTTACTGCGTTCCAGAAGTTCTGCAAATTGATCTTTAATCATCTGGCAGAAAATATCTATAGATGTGCCATTCGGAATAATTGTTGGTATATCATTAATTTCCTGAGGGTACGGTATCGACAGCAACTCACCGTGCCGGGTGTTGATCGGTACCGGTCTGTCATCATGTGCCCAGTTAAGGCTGTAGTCAAAACCGTGCTGTTTCAGCAGGTCAGGGGTATTATGACTTTCTGAGATCCATGGAGATAACCAGCCAGAGACTTTCTGATTCTGATATTGAGTCAGTTGCTGCTGACAATAGCTGATCAGATAAGACTCCTCTTCTTCATCCAAATCCCCTTGTCGCTGAGAATTCGTATACCCGTGGCCTATCAGTTCACTGCCGGGTAAATCAGTCCAGCGTTGCAGTAATTCAGGATAATGTTCCAGTATTGAGCTATTCGCGATAACAGCAGGAGGGATCGATAGTTTTTCAAATAACCCGGCCAGATGCCAGCCGCCGACCCGATTTCCATAGTCACGCCAGCTATAATTCAGGATATCGAGAGAGTTAGCCACCTGCGATATTTTAGCGCCTTCTGAACAGCCAAATGAAAAATGCTCCAGATTCATCGCTACATAGATCGCCAGGCCATGACCTCCGGGCCAGCTGAATGAAGCGCTATTTTTATCCGTCGAAGGATAACGGTGATGCTCATTTAATGTCAGTATCAGGTCAGCGTTCTGTGTCATAGTTAATTGAATTACCCGGATGAATGAATAGGCCGATAATAAGTTCTCACTATGCCAGTCTGACCGGCCTTCCGGCAACTGTGTTTATGGCAGAAAGGGATAACTGACGGCAAGACAGGACAATCTTACTCAGGTCGTTTATTATGAGCGAAAGTAAGTTTAGGAGAAGCTGGCATGCGTATCTTTAGCCTGGTATTAGTCACTTTATTGCTGTCAGCCTGTGCAGCGAAAAAAGAACCTCCGCAGGAAACCGTTGTGATCCATAACGGGGATTGCAGTGCCGGAAAAAAAACCATTAACTGCCAATGGACAGATGTCCCGGCGAGTAATATGCACTGAGTCATCGAAGTAAGGCCATCCGTCAGGATGGCCTTTTTGTCTTATTGGATGCCTGGCCGTTGCCGGAGGCAACGTTCAGAAGCAGGCTTCTGTCCTTCTCCCGCACGGGGAGACCCCGCACTGCCATCGGTGCTGTGCTATTGCCCCGGCAGCAGACGAAAAAATATCAAAACTTCCGGATACAGCCGCGCCGGCAGCCTTTTCAGTCACCGGTGTGCTCATAAAGAAGCCATAATGCGGACATAAACAACAGAGATGCCGTTATTCTGTACAGAAGGATTTTAAAAAACCAGTGCAAAAAGGCCATCCGTCAGGATGGCCTTTTTGTCTTATTGGATGCCTGGCAGTTCCCTACTCTCGCATGGGGAGACCCCACACTACCATCGGCGCTACGGCGTTTCACTTCTGAGTTCGGCATGGGGTCAGGTGGGACCACCGCGCTCTAGCCGCCAGGCAAATTCTTTGTGCGGAAACGAATCTTTTACCTTCATACTGTGTTGGCTTCACTCGCGCTGTTCAGTCACATACCAATGTATGCTCCTTCTCATCACTTGCTTGCCGCCTTGTCTGAAGGAAAAATCTTTC
>NZ_JAERJP010000009.1 GCF_018257575.1 Tatumella sp. JGM91
GGCATATGGATACCGGGATAATGACTACTTCTTCCTGAAGATAAAAGCAGCGTTCCCCGGTAAAACGCGATGAACCAAAAAAAAGCCTCATCCGTAAGATGAGGCTTCTGTTATTTAGCGTACCGCAGACGTTTGTCAGTCATCCAGGAAGCTGCGCAGTACTTCTGAGCGGCTCGGATGACGTAATTTACGCAGGGCTTTGGCTTCAATCTGACGGATACGTTCACGGGTCACGTCAAACTGTTTACCGACTTCTTCCAGTGTATGGTCGGTATTCATATCGATACCAAAACGCATCCGCAGTACTTTCGCTTCACGGGCAGTCAGTCCGGCCAGGACATCGTGGGTCGCTGAGCGCAGGCTTTCTGAAGTCGCAGAATCCAGCGGCAGTTCCAGAGTGGTATCTTCGATAAAGTCGCCGAGATGTGAATCTTCATCATCACCGATCGGTGTTTCCATCGAGATCGGCTCTTTAGCGATTTTCAGCACCTTACGGATTTTATCTTCCGGCATCAGCATCCGCTCTGCCAGTTCTTCCGGTGACGGCTCACGCCCCATTTCCTGCAACATCTGACGCGAAATACGGTTCAGTTTGTTGATGGTTTCGATCATATGCACCGGAATACGGATAGTTCTGGCCTGGTCTGCAATTGAACGGGTGATTGCCTGACGGATCCACCAGGTTGCATAGGTCGAGAACTTGTAACCGCGACGATATTCAAACTTATCAACGGCTTTCATCAGACCGATGTTACCTTCCTGAATCAGATCCAGGAACTGCAGACCACGGTTGGTGTATTTTTTCGCAATCGAAATAACCAGACGAAGGTTAGCTTCCACCATCTCTTTCTTCGCACGGCGGGCTTTTGCTTCACCGATAGACATACGGCGGTTGATATCTTTAACCTGCTCGATGGTCAGTCCGGTTTCTTCTTCCACCATGGACAGCTTATGCAGACCGCGTTCGACATCTTCTTCGACGTCCTGCAGTTTTTCAGACCATGGTTTTTTCAGTGCCAGGGCTGCTTTAAACCAGCTGTTATTCGTTTCGTTGCCGGTGAACAGGGTGATGAAGTTTTTCTTCGGCATTTTGCAGATTTCAACACACAGCCTCATAATGGCACGTTCCTGACCACGGACACGATCCATCATCTGGCGCATGTTGTTAACCAGATAATCAAACTGTTTCGGTACTAAGCGGAATTGCTTAAACACTTCAGAAAGATTCTGGATTTCTGCAATCGCATCAGCATGACTGCGACTTTTACTTTTAATCACCGTACGGGTGATTTCGTACTGGGTGCGTAATTCAGCAAATTTTTCACGGGCCAGTTCAGGATCGATAGAGTTATCGTCATCTGAACTGTCGTCATCTTCGTCGTCATCTTCGTCGTCATCATCACGATCTTCTTCAGACAATTCAGACCCGACGTGGGTTGCTGTCGGTGCCATATCTTCTTCGGCATTCGGATCGACAAAACCGGTAATGATATCGGAGAGACGTGCTTCTCCGGCTTCGACTCTGTCGTACTGTTCCAGCAGATAAGTGATGGCTTCCGGGTATTCTGCGACCGAGCACTGAACCTGGTTGATACCATCTTCAATGCGCTTGGCAATATCAATTTCGCCTTCACGGGTCAGCAGTTCTACCGTCCCCATTTCACGCATATACATGCGGACAGGATCAGTGGTCCGGCCAATTTCAGATTCCACGCTGGACAGCACCTGCGCGGCGGCTTCTGCTGCATCTTCATCAGTATCGGAACTGTTTTCATTCAGCATCAGATCATCGGCATCAGGCGCTTCTTCAACGACCTGAATACCCATGTCGTTGATCATCTGAATGATGTCTTCAATCTGATCGGAGTCGACAATATCTTCCGGCAGATGGTCATTGACCTCAGCATAGGTCAGATAGCCTTGCTCCTTACCACGGGTGACAAGTAGCTTCAGCTGTGACTGCGGGTTTTGCTCCATAAGACGGTATCCACACTTCTGTTAATGAGATTGGTGTTTGCCGGGGGTAGCCGGCAAATAACAGTAAAGGCGTTTCAGTGGCTGCGGCCTTCATCGCAGCAATGGGCATCTGCCCTCAGTAATCGGCAATTAAGCCGCGGGTAATCTTTTTGTCATCATTCGGGTTTCATTATACCGGAACCCGGCACTCTCTGTAGAAACTGGCGCATTTTTCGTCAGGATTTACATTTGTAACCTGGGGTCACCGGGCCGTACTGCCGCCGGTCACCTTAATCTTATTTTTTCGCCAGCGCGGTCAGTAGTGACTGTAACTCACGCCGCTGTTCACTGTTCAATCCCTGAGTTCGATCCCTGGCAATCAGCTGTTCAAGCCGTTGTTCCAGGGCAGAATCGTAAATACTGGCTAACGAATCACTGAACACCGCGTCAGCTTCGTCATCAACTATCATGTGGTTCCAGATCGCCAGACTTTCAAGGGACTGAGCCATTTTTGTATCGCGATAGTTTTCCAGTAACTGGGCAGTGGTCAGACCAGGGTGCGCTTTACAGTACTGTACCAGCTCAGCAAACAACGGCAGTCCGGCGATCCCTGTTTCCTGTAATCCTTCAAGAGAAGGCACTTTTTCTGCCAGGGCCGGATTTTGCAGTAATAACGCCACCAGAATACGCATGGTGGTTTTTTTCATGACCGGTGATGCGACAGCCGGTCTGGTGTCAGCCCGCGCCGGCAGTAATTTTTCCAGCTGGCGGTCATCAAGGATCCCCAGTTTGTTGCCCAGAGCCTGGCGTAAATAAATACGCAGTGTTTCGCCCGGGATCTGGCTAATCAGTGGCAGTGCCAGAGTACTCAGACGGGCTTTCCCGTCACGGGTACTCAGGTCGACCTGCGGCAGCAGGTTATCAAACATAAAGTCTGACAGGGGAACGGCCTGTTCCATCCGCTGTTCAAAGGCTTGCTTGCCCTCTTTGCGTACCAGCGTGTCCGGGTCTTCACCGTCCGGCAGGAACATAAAACGTAACTGACGGCCATCGGTAATATAGGGCAGGGCCGTTTCCAGTGCCCGCCATGCCGCATCGCGTCCTGCTCTGTCACCGTCATAACAACAAATAACCGTGTCGGTGTTTCTGAACAGCAGCTGGATATGTTCACTGGTTGTTGAGGTGCCTAGTGAGGCAACCGCATAATCGATACCAAACTGTGCCAGTGCCACAACGTCCATATAACCTTCAACCACCAACAGTTTCGCTGGCTGGTTGTGGGCCCTGGTCACCTCATAAAGTCCGTATAACTGACGTCCTTTATGAAAAATCGATGTTTCAGGAGAGTTCAGGTATTTTGGGGTATCGTTACCCAATACCCGGCCACCAAACCCGATCACTCTGCCGCGTTTATCGCGGATAGGAAACATGACCCGGTCGCGAAAACGGTCGTAACTCCGGCCGTTGTCATTGGTTACCAGCATACCGGCATCAATCAGGGACTGTTTGTCATCCTGATTTTTGCCAAAACGTTTGAGGACGTTGTCCCAGCCGGGAGGGGCATAACCAATGGCAAAGTTTTCTGTCACCTGCTGACTCAGTCCGCGGCTGTGAATATATTGCCGGGCCGGTTCAGCCTGTGGTTGTGTTAACGATGTCTGATAAAACTGGTTCAGTCCGTCCATCAGCTGATACAGGCTCTGGCGCTGATGTCGTTCCATCGGGGTGTCGCCGCTACCGCTTTCGTAGGGAACTTCCAGCCCGTTCATGGTTGCCAGCTCTTCGATAGTTTCGACAAACTCCAGACGGTCAAAGTTCATCAGAAAATCGATAGCGTTACCATGGGCACCACAGCCGAAGCAGTGGTAAAACTGTTTGTCACCGTTCACAGTAAAAGACGGCGTTTTTTCGTTATGGAAAGGGCAACAGGCGTGATAATTCTTGCCTTGCTTTTTCAGCTTAACGCGGGCATCAATAAGGTCCACGATGTCCGTGCGTGCAAGCAAGTCATTGATAAATATACGCGGTATTTTCCCAGCCATAGACTCCGGATCTTTAGCTTATAAACGACAACAAGCCGCGCTTCCTTTCGGAAAGCACGGCCTTTCACTTTACTCAGTCTGCGTTTAACACGCGGGGGAGCGGGCTCCCGGACAAATTAGTACAGACGAGTGCGGCGTGCGTTTTCGCGAGCCAGTTTCTTGGCGTGACGCTTAACAGCAGACGCTTTAGCGCGCTTACGTTCGGTCGTTGGTTTTTCATAAAACTCACGACGACGAACTTCAGCCAGAACGCCTGCTTTTTCACAGGAACGCTTGAAGCGACGCAGTGCTACGTCGAAAGGCTCGTTTTCACGTACTTTAATTACCGGCATGTAACTCTCACCTCGATAAATTCGATTTGTGCAGCTGGCTGCAGCGCCAGCTTATTTCAAAATGGTGCAGTATTTTACTCCAGCGGTAGCTGGCTTGTAAAGCACCATGAACAATTTCAAACCAACAAAGCGCTTAACGGCGCTGTGGTTGCCGGTTTTTTTCAGACCGCGGAGTATAGCCTATTCTTTGGCCGGTAAAAAATCTTTTTAATGAAATCCTGCGGCGTAGGCCAGAATTATTAGCTGTGGTACACTCCCGCGGCGAAATCAGAGGTGAGTGTGATGCGAGTTTTGGGTATTGAAACGTCTTGCGATGAAACCGGAATTGCAATTTATGACGATGAATCCGGTCTGCTGGCTAACCAGTTGTATAGCCAGGTCAGCTTACATGCCGATTACGGTGGTGTTGTGCCGGAGCTGGCATCGCGCGATCATGTCCGTAAAACGGTGCCTTTAATCCGTGCAGCACTGGCTGAGGCCGGATTAAGCGGTAAAGATATTGATGCTGTCGCCTATACCGCTGGCCCGGGACTGGTCGGTGCTTTGATGGTCGGAGCAACCATCGGGCGTTCCCTGGCACTTGCATGGCAGGTGCCGGCAATTCCTGTCCACCATATGGAAGGGCACTTACTGGCACCGATGCTGGAAGATAACCCACCGGAATTTCCGTTTGTGGCATTGCTGGTTTCCGGGGGACATACCCAGTTAATCAGTGTCACTGGTATCGGAGAGTACCAGCTGCTGGGGGAGTCAATTGATGACGCGGCCGGTGAGGCATTTGATAAGACTGCAAAATTACTGGGGCTGGATTACCCGGGCGGTCCTTTATTATCCCGAATGGCAGCTGAAGGCGAAGCCGGGCGTTTTACTTTCCCTCGACCGATGACCGATCGTCCGGGGCTGGATTTCAGTTTTTCCGGCCTGAAAACCTTTGCGGCTAATACTATCCGTAAACATGATGACGATGCACAGACCAGAGCAGATATCGCGCGGGCTTTTGAAGATGCGGTAGTGGATACGTTAATGATCAAATGTAAACGCGCGTTGCAGCAGACCGGATTCAGCAAACTGGTGATTGCCGGCGGCGTCAGCGCCAATAAGACGTTACGTGCGCGGATGGCAGAGATGATGCAGCAGCGGGGAGGCGAAGTGTTCTATGCGCGCCCGGCATTTTGTACGGACAACGGGGCAATGATTGCCTATGCAGGTATGGTGCGTTTTAAAGGCGGCTTTGACAGCGATTTAGGGATTACTGTACGTCCGCGCTGGCCGTTATCGGAATTACCTCCGCTGGCTCAGTGACAGTGTCAGACCAGCCGCAGATAATGGCTGGTTTACTGCTGGTCTGAGGAGCGATGCCGGGAGCGACGTTTCCACAAGCGATGCTCCCGTCCGCGCCATAACCGCTGGATATTGTCATGATGTCGCAGCAGGATCAGACAGGAAAGCATTGAGACCGGAAACGTGAATTGCGGCTTGAACCACCACACATAAAACGGGGCTATCAGGGCACTGATAATTGCCCCCAGCGATGAATAACCACTGAGTAATACCGTCAATATCCATGTCCCCATCATCAGTCCTGTCAAGTCCCAGCCGATCGGTGCTATGGCGCCGAGAGCGGTTGCCACGCCTTTCCCGCCCTGAAAATTGAAAAACAACGGATAAATATGACCGAGGCAGGCAGCGATCGCCGTCAGGCCGAGATAAAAGGGCGAAACATGCAGTGTGTACGCCAGCCACACCGGTAACATCCCTTTAAATACATCAAACAGTAATACAGCAACGGCTGCCAGTTTTCCGCCGACGCGCAAAATATTGGTCGCCCCCGGATTACCGGAACCCCGGGTACGTGGATCCGGATAACCGCAGATTTTGCACAGCAATATTGCGCCGGAAACGGAGCCGCAAAGATACGCAAAAAGGATCATACCCGCCGCGATTACTGTCATAATACCGTCCATACCTGTCCGTTGTTTGGGTTGCTGACTGGATAATACGCATAAAGCAGCGGAAGTGGTATCTGATAACCGTAAAAACACAGAGAGTAGCATCATGGATATAGTCTTTATTGAACAACTGACAGTATTTACCACCATCGGCGCCTATGACTGGGAACAGACAATCCGGCAGAAATTGTTACTGGATATTGAGATGGCCTGGGATAACCGGCAGGCGGCAAAGAGTGACGATGTGGCAGATTGTCTGAGTTATGCAGATGTCTCTGATGCGGTATTACAGCACTTACAGGGACAGCGTTTTGCGCTGGTAGAACGGGTGGCAGAAGAAGTTGCTGAGTTACTGATCCGTCGTTTTGCTCTGGAAGGCGTCAGAATAAAGGTGAGTAAGCCGGGGGCAGTGGCTCAGGCGAGTCAGGTCGGTGTACGTATCGAACGTGGCGTTATTCCTAAATAACCAGTAACTGGTATTAAATAATTGCCATCAAAATGAAACCCGACCAGAGTATTAATTGTCTTTACGTCCGGGTGCTTGCTGACCGGGATTATCTGTTGTACGCAACAGACCGGCCACAGCCCCGCAGACGATATAACGACTGACGGATGTCGTCCGTGTCCGGATGAGCAATTGTGGTGTTTTTATCGGGTGGATTTGGAGAGGGTATTTTGATGGCGGATATGCATCACCTGTTGATCGCGGCTATTCTGGGGATGGTTGAGGGGCTGACTGAGTTTTTACCAGTTTCTTCGACCGGTCATATGATTATTGTCGGCTACTTACTGGGATTCGAGGGTAAAACTGCGGATACTTTTGAAGTGGTTATTCAGTTGGGGTCTATTCTGGCGGTGGTGGTTATGTTCTGGCGCCGGTTATTTGGCCTGGTAGGGATTCATTTCGGTAAAGTCCCCCACCAGGGCAGGGGAAACGGACACCTGACACTGATCCATATTCTGCTGGGGATGATCCCCGCGGTAGTGCTGGGATTGATATTACATGACCGGATAAAGTCCCTGTTTACACCGCTGAATGTGATGTATGCCTTAATCGCCGGTGGCATTCTGCTGTTACTGGCCGAGTACTTTAAACCAAAACAACCGAAGTCCGTTGGCCTGGATGATATCACTTACCGGCAGGCGTTTATGATTGGCTGTTTCCAGTGTCTGGCCTTATGGCCGGGTTTTTCACGCTCAGGAGCGACCATTTCCGGAGGGATGCTGATGGGGATCAGCCGCTTTGCGGCGTCCGAATTTTCGTTTCTGCTGGCGGTGCCGATGATGATGGGAGCAACAGCGCTGGATCTCTACAAGAGCCTGGGTTTCCTGACCCTGAGTGATATACCTATGTTTGCTACCGGGTTTATCGTCGCTTTTCTGGTGGCATTGGTGGCAATTAAAGTTTTCCTTGAACTGATAAAACGCATTTCGTTTGTGCCGTTTGCTATCTATCGCTTTATTCTTGCAGCAGTAGTCTATTTTATTTTTACCTGACAGCGCAGCCGTACGGGGACCGATTACCGTCCCTGTACGGCGTGTATGGCTGCGTTGCACCACTGAGCTGATATTTATGGACAGGAAGGGCGAATGGCCTGAATACGTCGCCGGGTCAGCTCATGACGAATATCGGGGCCTTTAAAACCCGCTCTGACGATGTCGGTGACGGGAACTGCGGCAGCCAGATTATATAACTCTCTGATAAACATCGCCTGTGGATATTGCTGCTCCGTCAGCCCTTTACGTCCGCGGGCATCTGCTTCGCTGGCAATCGTCAGTTGTTCAAGCCGCTCCGGTTTCCGCCATACATCAATCCGGTCAAACAGACGGATAATGTTCTCTGCCGGCTGACGCTGGACGGTATGAATCACATCATGAAACTCGGTGATGACTAATGCCAGATCGCGGAAGTGATTAGGCACTTTCAGACGCAGGCACAGGGCGGTTACTAGCGGTAAACCGGCAATGCCGTGGCCGGGATGAGACGGCAGCAGTGCTTCCGGCGTCAGTGCTTTACCGGCATCATGAAACAGGGCAGAAAAACGGATGGCCGGGTCTTCTGTCAGTCTGGCAGCCATAGCCAGTGTCATCAGACTATGGATACCGGTATCGATTTCCGGATGCCATTTGACCGGCGCAGGGACCCCGAACAGATTATCCAGCTCCGGAAATAATATTTTCAGAGCACCGCACTGGCGTAACACCCGGAAATACACTTCCGGTTGCCGGACAGTCAGGGCTTTTTCTGTTTCTTTCCAGACCCGTTCGGCGGTCAGATGTTGCAATTCTCCGCTGCCGGAGAGTTGTGTCATCAGCGCCATGGTCTCTTCTGCAATCGTAAATCCCAGGTCGGCAAAACGGGCGGCGAATCGGGCGACCCGCAATACCCGCAGCGGGTCATCAACAAAGGCCGGAGAAACATGGCGCAACAGACGCTGCTGCAGATCCCGCTGGCCGTGCCAGGGGTCAATGATTTCCCCGTGGTTGTCCTGAGCCATGGCGTTAATCGTCAGGTCGCGCCGCTGCAAATCTTCTTTCAGGGTGACATCCGGGGAGAAACAGGTCGTAAATCCCGTATAGCCGTGGCCGGCTTTTTTCTCGGTGCGGGCAAGGGCATACTCTTCATGACTGTCGGGATGTAAAAAAACCGGGAAATCCCGGCCAGCCTGCTGATAGCCTTCAGACAGCAGCGCCTGCGGCGTGGCACCGACCACCACCCAGTCCCGATCTTTGACCGGCAGATTAAGCATGGCATCGCGGACGGCACCACCGACCAGATATGTTTTCACTGTATCACTCCTGTGTTTCTCCGTCGTTCCCGCATACGGCTGAGATTAGCTGGCGGAAGCGGCTGTACAGAACAGTAAATTCCGGGACGTCCCGGCCAGCAGTCAGCGCATCCAGCGATCGTTACTTTTACGGCGTGGCATCATACGTGGCAGTAACAGACCGATTAATAGCCCCAGTCCCATTACACCACCGCCATACATAAACCATTGCATGATAATCGCACGTTGCTTGTCATCCAACTGAACATTAGCGGCATCGACTTTTTTCTGTGCCACAATCAGTGCATTCTTCAGGTTCTGATTTTCCTGTTTCAGTGTGTTAATTGCTCCGTCACTGCCCGCTACCTTTTTCTGCATATCGGCAGTACGCTGATTCCAGCTGGTATCAATATTCGCCAGCTTATCAGTGAGATCTTTTACCTGTTGTTGCAACTGCGGTACCTGAGTACGCAGACTGGGGGTTTCACTCAGCTGAGACAGGGGGATCCAGTTAGTACGGCCCTGGGAGTCGCGGATTTCAGCATACTTAGTGTCCGGGCTGGACTGCAGCAGTGTTACTTGTTCACCGGCATTCAGTTTACCGACCAGGCGATACTGGTCACCGGGACCACTGCGTACCCAGGTTGACAGTTCATCGGAAATGTAACGGGTAGTATCAGCATGAACCGCAGGGGCTATACTACTGAAAGCCAGGAAAAAAAGGCCAGTGCGTGTAAGTTTATTCATTAGACGTCGTTTTTGCATAGTATATGGGTAAATTTAATGCCACAGTCTGGAGAGGGGCTGTATAGAGATAAATGAGAACTTTCCTGTTCTCGGCGATGCTAAAGCCTAACAAATCAAAGACAGTGCGTCTTTACTGGATTACTCTGGAAGCGGAGTAATTTAACGGTTTATTGATAGTAATTGTGACATTCAGAGATTCTATGACCATCGAAACAGAACTAAAGTTCATTGCCAGTCCGCTGGCTGCCTCACAACTGGCAGACCGTCTTAATGGCTGGCCTCACCAGCACTCTGCGCCTCAGGCTTTGGCAAATATCTATTTTGAAACGCCTGATAATCAGTTACGCCGCTGGGATATGGGGTTACGGATCCGCGGTATCAATCAGCACTATGAAATGACGCTGAAAACCAGCGGCCAGACGATTGGCGGATTACATCAGCGTCCGGAATTTAATGTCAGCTTAGCTGACGACACTCTGGATATTCGCTTATTGCCGGAAAGTGTCTGGCCGGAAGGTATTGATGTTACGGAACTCCAACAGCGACTGCAGCCCTTGTTCCGTACGGATTTTGTCCGTGAGAAATGGCTGGTGAGTTGTGGTGACAGTGAAATTGAAGTGGCTTTTGACCAGGGCGCTGTCATTGCCGGAGAGTTGCAGACTCCGCTGTTTGAAGTGGAGCTGGAGCTGAAAAAAGGTACACGTCAGGCACTGATGGCATTTGCCTTTGAGTTAATTGCCGGCGGCGGACTGCGGCCCGGCAGTCTGAGTAAAGCGGCCAGGGGCTATCATCTGGCTCAGGGAAATCTGCCGAAAAATGTCCGTCCGTTCCCGCGGGTGCAGGCAGAGAAAAAACTGACCTGTGAACAGGGCCTGCAAACGATGTTGTCTGTATTGCTGAATGAATGGCAATACCATGAAGAGTTATGGCTGGAAGGTAACAAAGAGGCCGGCGTGCGGGTGCGGGAGATACTGTTAGGTATCCGGGAAGTGTTTACCCTGTTTGGCAGCATGATCCCCCGTAAAGCCACTGGCCGGTTACGTGAATTATTGCTGACCCTGGCGCAGTCAGCGGTTGACAGCCCTGCTGAGGAGCTCTGTTTCTCTGCTGCCTCGGCAGAAACCCAGTTAGCACTGACTCACTGGCTGACCGAGCAACCGTGGAAAGCCGTACTGGAAGAGAAACACCGTAAAAAACTGCAGGGCTCTTTTAAACGTTTTTGTGACGTGATGCTGGGCCGGGTGGTGGCGGAACTAAAAGGCACCACGGCTGAAGTTAGTCAGCCTGCAGGGTATCAGGATAAAGCTCAGCGTATTCACCGGCAGATACTGGCGGTTTGCCTGTTATGCGGAGCCTATCCGCTGACAGCCGTCGATGAGTGGCTGGCGCCATGGTGGCAGGTATTACAGCAAATTCATCAGGAACGTTATCATGACCTGCCGTGGACGCTGCGTTCATTGCATCGCCAGGCAGCGTTCTGGCTTAACGGTAATGAACCGGGCAAAGTCAGCGAATAACATCAGACCATTTCATCAGATATCACAGGGAATATAGTATGTTGCCGTTACCTTTACTGATGCAGGAGCAATACAGGAAAGTGGCAGAAATGCCCGGTTTTCCATTGTTGCCTCCGGGCGAAGATGCGTGCGCCGTTCTGGCATTCAGTGATTTTGTAGCAGAAAGCCTGCTGCAGCATCCGGACTGGTGGCGGCGACTGCAACAATATCCGCCCGCACCTGATGAATGGCAACAGTATCGGTTATGGCTGGCTGAGTGGCTGGAAGGTGCCGACAGTGAGGCTGCAGTTATGCAGGCCTTACGTCATTTCCGACGTTATATGATGGTCAGAATCGCCTGGATGCAATCGCTGTCGGTGGCGACGACCCGGCAAAGCCTGTTACAGCTGAGCGAACTGGCGGAAGTATTAATTATTGCCGCACGTGACTGGGTTTACCGGCAATGCTGTCTCGAATGGGGAACCCCCTGCAGCCATGAAGGTGTCGAACAGCCATTATATATTCTGGGTATGGGGAAGCTGGGTGGCCGTGAACTGAACTTCTCTTCGGATATTGATTTAATCTTCGCCTGGCCTGCCGCGGGAACCACCCGCGGCGGAAGGCGGCAACTGGATAACACCCTGTTTTTTACCCGTATGGGACAGCGGCTGATTAAACTGCTGGATCAGCAAACGCCGGAAGGTTTTGTCTATCGGGTGGATATGCGCCTTCGGCCTTTTGGCGACAGCGGGCCGCTGGTGATGAGTTTTGCTGCACTGGAGGATTATTACCAGGAGCAGGGGCGTGACTGGGAACGTTACGCCATGGTAAAGGCTCGTATCCTGGGACAGTCGGATAATGAGGGATATCAGGAACTGCAGCAGATGCTGCGGCCTTTTGTCTACCGGCGTTATATTGATTTTAGTGTGATCCAGTCATTACGTACCATGAAAGGGATGATTGCCCGCGAAGTACGTCGTCGTGGCCTGACCGATAATATTAAACTCGGTGCCGGAGGGATCCGCGAATGTGAATTTATCGTTCAGGTATTTCAGCTAATCCGTGGCGGACGTGAGCGTTCACTTCAGCAACGTTCCTGGCTGGCAGCGCTTGATTCTGTCGCCAGTCTGGGCTTGCTGCCCGGCCAGCAAGTGACCCGGTTAAGCGATGCCTATCTCTGGCTGCGGCGGCTGGAAAACCTGTTGCAAAGTATTAATGATCAGCAAACCCAGACCCTGCCTTCCGATACTCTGTACCGGCAACGGCTGTCATGGGCGATGGGTGAACAGGACTGGTCTGGCCTGTGTACTACCCTGGCTCAGCATATGGAAAATGTGCGTACTATTTTCGATGAATTAATCGGGGAGGATGTCCCGGGGGCCGCAGAACAGAGTGAACTGAGTGATTACAGTGAATTGTGGCTCGGGGATTATCATGCCGGGGAATTACAGCCCCTGACACCCGGACTTGATGATCAACAGCGGCAGCGGCTGCTGAAACAGTTGCATGATTTCCGGCAGGACGTCGCGCGCCGGACTATCGGGCCGCGTGGCCGGCAGGCTCTCGATCAGCTGATGCCCCGTTTGCTGGCTGAGCTCTGTGGCGGCCCGCAGGCCGATGAAACGCTGCACCGTTTGATTCCGCTACTGAGCGGCGTGCTTACCCGCAGCACTTATCTGGAACTGCTGACAGAGTATCCCGGTGCATTGTCGCATCTGATCCGGCTGTGTGCTGCTTCACCAATGGTCGCGGATCAGCTGGCTCGTTACCCGTTGTTGCTGGATGAGTTGCTGGATCCTGCCACCCTGTATCATCCGCCGGCTATCGATGCTTACCGTGATGAGTTACGCCAGTACCTGATGCGTATTCCGGCAGATGATGAAGAACAACAACTGGAAGCATTACGTCAGTTTAAGCAAACTCAGCAGTTACATATTGCTGCAGCTGATATAGCCAGAACGCTGCCGGTGATGAAAGTCAGTGATCATCTGACCTGGCTGGCGGAAGCTATTCTGGAAATGGTGGTCCGCCAGGCATGGAATATGATGGTTGCCCGTTACGGGCGGCCCTGCCATCTGAGTGATCCGCAGCAGTACGGTTTTGCAGTCGTGGGGTATGGCAAACTGGGTGGGCTGGAACTGGGGTACAGCTCAGATCTTGACCTGGTTTTTTTGCATGATTGCCCCGAAGATTCTTCGACTGACGGGCCACGTAGCATCGACAGTCGCCAGTTTTATCTGCGTCTGACACAGCGCATTATGCATCTGTTCAGCACCCGTACTGCCTCCGGTATTTTATATGAAGTGGATGCCAGACTTCGTCCGTCAGGTGCGGCTGGGATGCTGGTCAGTACTTTCAGTGCATTCCACCAGTATCAGCGTGAAGAGGCCTGGACCTGGGAACATCAGGCCCTGGTGCGGGCACGGATTGTCTTTGGTGAACCGGCCCTGGCGGAGCGTTTTAACGCTATCCGTCGTGATATTCTCTGTCTGCCAAGACAGGCACAAACACTGCAAAAAGAAGTCCGGGAAATGCGCGAAAAAATGCGTCAGCATCTGGGGAATAAACATAAGGGGCGCTGGGACATTAAGGCTGACAGTGGCGGTATCACTGATATTGAATTTATCGCCCAGTATCTGGTGCTCAGTCATGCATCCCGTCAGCCTGAACTGGCCCGCTGGCCGGATAATGTGCGGATCTTTGAGGCGATGGCCGCTGCCGGTATTATGCAGGAAGAAGAAGCGGCACAATTGACGGCCACCTATGTCACTTTACGGGATGCCTTGCACCAGCTGGCATTGCAATCTCTGCCTGCTGCGGTTGCTGCGGATTTATACTCAGTACAACGGCAGACAGTCAGCCAGAGCTGGCATCACTGGCTGGCACAGTCACCCGTATAAAGCAGCGCAACTTTTCCGTCTGTCTGTTGCCATAGTTAAGATTTATTTTCAGGGCAGGTAACCCGGCCCGCCGATTTGGTTTGCAGATAACAGCTACCTGCGGGTGTTTATGTTATTATCGGCAAAATTTTTTAGTCTGGTTTACACGCTCTGGAGTCTCTGGAATGAAAGTAACGCTGCCTGATTTTGGCCGTGCGGGTGTATTGGTGATTGGTGACGTTATGTTAGATCGTTACTGGTATGGACCGACACAACGAATATCTCCTGAAGCCCCGGTACCTGTGGTTAAAGTAGAAACGATAGAAGAGCGGCCTGGCGGTGCGGCCAACGTCGCAATGAACATTGCCGCGCTCGGAACGGCTTCACAAATTATCGGGTTAACCGGTGCCGATGACGCTGCAGCCACCCTGTCCCGCACCCTGGAAAAAGTGCATGTCGGGTGTAATTTTGTCCCGGTAAGCACGCATCCGACGATCACTAAATTACGTATTCTGTCGCGTAATCAGCAGTTAATTCGTCTCGATTTTGAAGAAGGGTTTGAAAATATTGACCCTGAGCCGATTAATCAGCGGATGCGGGAAACCGTCGGTAAAGTCGGAGCAGTGGTGCTTTCCGATTATGCCAAAGGTGCCTTATCTGATGTACAGACGCTGATCCGTCTTGCCCGCGATGCCGGGGTTCCTGTATTGATTGACCCGAAAGGCACTGATTTTGAGCGCTATCGCGGCGCCACACTGCTGACACCTAATCTGTCCGAATTCGAAGCTGTGGCCGGTAAATGCCGTAATGTCGATGATATCATTGAGCGGGGGATGGCGCTGGTGGCGGATTATGAATTATCCGCTTTACTGGTCACCCGTTCAGAACATGGTATGACCTTATTACAACCAGGGAAAGATCCTGTGCATTTACCGACCCTGGCACAGGAAGTTTATGATGTTACCGGAGCCGGAGATACGGTGATAGGGGTGCTGGCAGCATCGCTGGCAGCCGGTTGCTCTCTGGAAGATGCCTGTTTCCTGGCGAATGCCGGTGCCGGCGTGGTCGTCGGAAAACTGGGTACTTCGACAGTCAGTCCTGTTGAGCTGGAAAATGCAATTCATGCCCGTCCGGACAGCGGCTTTGGTGTGATGAATGAGCAGCAACTGAAGTCTGTGGTCGAACAGGCCCGTGCCCGTGGTGAAAAAGTCGTCATGACGAACGGCGTATTCGACATTCTGCATGCCGGTCATGTTTCTTATCTGGCAAATGCCCGTAACCTCGGCGACCGGCTGATTGTTGCGGTGAACAGTGATGCTTCGACCCGCCGTCTGAAAGGAAGCAGTCGTCCGGTGAATCCGCTGATTAACCGCATGACGGTTCTGGGGGCACTGGAAGCTGTAGACTGGGTGGTTTCCTTTGAAGAAGATACTCCGCAGCGTCTGATCGGCGAAATTTTACCGGATTTGCTGGTCAAAGGCGGTGACTATAAGCCGGAAGATGTTGCCGGGGGAAAAGAGGTTGTGGCGAACGGCGGAGAGGTGCGTATTCTTAATTTTGAAGACGGTATCTCGACAACCAATATCATCAGGACCATTACCAGCCGTCAGTCCTGATCGTTCAGCAACAAGATACGGGGACCACAGGTCCCCGTATCTCTGTACTAGGCGTCAGTCTCTGACGGTTTTTGTTCTGTGGCCGGTACCGAAGCTGCTGCTTCCAGGGCATTCAGCCGGAGCTCCAGCGCTGCCAGTTTTTCACGGGTGCGCAGCAATACCTGAGTCTGCACATCAAACTCTTCGCGGTTAACCAAATCCATACGGCCAAGCTGGGCCTGTAGTACCTGACGGATTTTCTTCTCGACGTCACCGCCTAAATTGCGGATCCCTTGTGGCATCGCATCCTGTACCTGGCGGGCGAGTTGTTCAATTTTCTTAGCATCAATCATGACAGATTCCTGTGGTGGTCGCCCTGAAGCGAATGAGGCGCCGCCGCTGGCCGCCTCCTGAATAAGACAAGTGTAATCCCTCAGCCGTCAACGGGAAACCTATAAATTAAACCGCAGTAATGGTTAATAACTTTTAGCCGTCCGGTGATTGCCGTTTTTTACAATAGGGGATATAGTGAATTTGCTTATTCTCAGGGCGGGGCGAAACTCCCCACCGGCGGTAAATCAGTTTTCACTGAAAGCCCGCGAGCGCTTCAGCCTGTGGCTGAAGGTCAGCAGATCCGGTGTAATTCCGGGGCCGACGGTTATAGTCCGGATGGGAGAGGGTAACGATATCTGACGGACCTGACCGGTTCTTACCGTTATTTTTTGTCTTGCTGACATTCCTCCTAAGCTGCCCTGGTTCTGGTAACATTTATAACTAAAGGGTTTTTACCATGAATCAGACACTTCTTTCTGAATTTGGCACGCCTGAACAGCGTGTGGAACGTGCATTTTCCGCACTGCGTGAACGACGCGGGGTGATGGTGCTGGACGATGAAGATCGTGAAAACGAAGCAGATATGATCTTCGCAGCCGAAACCATGACCGTGGAGCAGATGGCGCTGACCATCCGTCATGGCAGTGGCATTGTATGTCTGTGCATGACCGAACAGCGTCGTCGTCAGCTTGATCTGCCGATGATGGTAGAAAACAATACCAGTGCTTATGGTACCGGCTTTACAGTAACCATTGAAGCGGTTCAGGGCGTAACGACCGGTGTATCGGCCAGGGATCGTATCACAACTATAGGTGCTGCCATTGCGGACGATGCACAGCCTTCCGATTTGAATCGTCCCGGCCATGTCTTCCCGTTGCGTGCCCGTGAAGGCGGTGTACTGACCCGTGGCGGACACACAGAAGCAACTATTGATCTGGTGCGTCTGGCCGGTTTTAAACCGATGGGTGTACTTTGTGAACTGACCAATGATGACGGTACGATGGCGCGGGCACCGGAAGCGATCGCTTTTGCGAAACAGCATGATATGCCGGTAGTGACTATCGAAGATCTGATTGCATGGCGGCAGCAACACGATAATCGTCAGGCAGTCTGAGACCCTGTACTGCAGTAGCATACCATCAAAAAAGCTGACCGGAGTGTCAGCTTTTTTATTATAACCAATTGATTGTTCTTCGTATTATTTCATTCAAATTCTCTGAATATGATCATCATTATCCCCCGCGTGTGTTCCTGATAAAAAAGCGTATGTTGGTATGCATTAGAAAGCTGATTTGCGGAGTTTATTTATGACAGGTTCACGTATGCCGGCTGTATTCCTCGGCCATGGCAGCCCGATGAATGTGCTGGAAGATAATCGTTATACTCAATGCTGGCAGGCGCTGGGGGAAGCATTACCACGACCGACCGCCATTGTTGCCATTTCTGCTCACTGGTATACCCGTGGAACGGCGGTAACTGCAATGGCGGAGCCACGGACGATCCATGACTTCGGTGGATTCCCTCAGGCATTATTTGATACCCGTTACCCGGCGCCGGGTTCACCGGCCCTTGCGGCACAGGTTGCCGAATTATTAGCGCCGGTGCCGGTAACGCTGGATCAGGAATGGGGACTGGACCACGGGTCATGGGGAGTACTGATAAAAATGTATCCGGACGCATCCATTCCGGTTGTGCAGCTCAGTATTGACGGGACTCAGCCAGCCGAATATCACTTTGCTCTCGGTCAGAAACTGGCCGCCCTGCGTGAACAGGGCGTCATGATTGTGGCCAGCGGTAATGTGGTGCATAACCTGCGTAAAGTACGCTGGGAAGGCGGATCCGGGGCTTATCCCTGGGCTGAATCATTTAATAATTTTGTGCGGGAAAATCTGCACTGGCAGGGCGACAGGGCACAGCATCCGTTAGTTAACTTTATGCAACATGAGGGCGCGGTGTTGTCTAATCCTTCCCCTGAACACTATCTGCCCTTGTTGTATGTGCTGGGGGCGGTATTACCGGGCGATAAAATTTCAATACCGGTCGATGGTATTGAAATGGGGTCACTGAGTATGTTGTCGGTGCTGGCTGACTCATGAATGATAAAACCAGGGGCAGCAAACGCGCCCCTGATAGCTGTTTCAGCCGGTAAAACAGTGCGGATAGAAGCGTGACAGGTCCTGGGTAATCAGTTGCTTATCTTCACGCAGTCCTATACCGGCAGGCTGGTCATCGATTAGCCAGCTGCCAATCACCGTATGATTACCGTCAAACTCGGGTAACGGATGATATTGCTGGATAATGGTGCCTTCTTCACCGTAAGGCCCGTCGGCACTGGCTATCTCACGGCCCTGATCGATAATCCGGATATTCGAGCCTTCGCGGGAAAATAGCGGTTTAATAACATATTTCTCCGGCAACGGCGGGTTATCTTCGGAAAACCATGCCGGCAACAGATTAGGGTGGCCGGGAAACATTTCCCAGAGTAATGGCAGGATGGCTTTATTTGAGATAATGCTTTTCCATGCCGGTTCCAGCCAGCGAACCCCGGCATCGGCCAGTTTCATTGAGAAAGATTCCCTGAACATAAATTCCCAGGGGTAGAGTTTGAACAGATTACTGATCACCTGATCCTGAAGATCAGTAAACTGCCCTTTTTCACCGAGGCCGATATCATCAATATACAGAAATTCGTTTGGCAGCCCGGCCTCACTGGCACAGTCCTGTAAATACTGAACTGTGGCCCGATCTTCGCTGCTGTGCTGGCAGCAACTCAGATGCAGGCTATTGAAGCCAGAATGTTGCTGTAGCTGACGGAATCGGTCGATCAGTTTTTCCTGAAGACTGTTAAACTGATCACTGCCTGCCGGTAGCTGCCCGGCAGCCATTTGATCCTCCAGCCAGATCCACTGAAAAAAAGCCGCTTCATATAAGGAAGTGGGAGTGTCTGCGTTATTTTCCAGTAACTTAGCATCACCGCTGCCGCCCCAGGCGAGATCCAGTCGTGAGTAAAGTGACGGTTGCCGGTTGTGCCAGGACTCGCGGACAAAATCACGGACATGTTTCGGGATCCGGAACTTATCCAGTAACTGTTCACTGGCGATGACGCGCTCTGCGGCCTGTAAGCACATCTGGTGCAATTCAGCGGTGACGTCTTCCAGATATTCGACCTGTGGCAGGGTAAAGCGGTAATAGGCATCTTCACTCCAGTAAGGTTCTCCGTACAGGGTGTGAAAATTAAAACCATACTCTTCGGCTTTACTGCGCCAGTCCGGACGTTCAGTTATGGGCAGGCGTTGCATAATACAGTTTATCCTCCGAAAGAACGGGTACTGCGCGTTGTGGCAGGGCTGCGGCTGGCCGGGCTGGCAGCATTACGCTGCATTGTATTCTGGCGGGCAACCGACTCACCAAAACCACCACGGGTAATGGTCGATGTGGTGGCCGGTTTGGGGGCCATCGCACTTTTTGGCACTGTCGCGGTACGGCCGCCGGTGGCAGGCCCATAAGATTTTCCTGAGGCATCAACAAATTGGCCGTTGGCTGGGCTGGCGGCATTACGCGGTGTAAACAGTGGCTGAGACATACCGCCGCCCATCATCCGTCCCATCATATAACCTGCCATCAGTGGCATCCAGAAACTGCCACTTTGCTGAGGCTCTGCTGCGGTTGATGCCTGTGCCGGTGCCTTCTGGCACTGATTTTCGCCGAACTCCGCCACGCAGTCTTCACGGCTGGCATACTTTGGTGCTGTGCGGGCTGCTTCTTTCACCGCATTATTATAAGCCGAATCACACTGTGCCTGCTGGCCGGGGTTTGCTTTACTGCATTGATCGGCATTCATATACATAGAGACATTTTCATCTTTTTGTTCGCAGCCGCTAAGCATAAAAACTGCCGAAATAGCGACTGCGACCGGCGTCAGATGACGCGCCTGCCAGCTTTTACGGAATGCTGCATGGCGGATATTTTTTGTCCGTTTCATTTTATTTTTCCATAGCCCAAAGGTCAGGCCTAAGGATAGGGGAAGGGCGGTTAAAAATGAAGCTGGGAGGCTGATGCTGAGGGGATCTTTACGTTGTTATACGTTTGCCGGGGCGAGGATCCCCGGCAAATACAGACTACTGACGGAAAGGGTTACCACTGTGACGCGGGGTGGCTGGTTTCCTTTCTGCTGCCGGTGTTGCTGTTACCGGAGCGTTATTGCCATCGGCTTCCGCAACCTGCTGCGGATTTTCCGGAGCAACAATATCCGGAGAGGTTGGTACTTCCGGGCCGAGCTGAGCGTTTAAGGCGCCGAGATCCTGCTCATTCAGGGTACCTAATGCATATTTAATATTCAGCTGATTAATCAGGTAGCTATAACGTGCATCTGCCAATTGCTGGCGTGCATTGTACAGGGTGGTGGTTGCATCCAGTACATCAACGATAGTCCTGGTGCCGACCTGGTAGCCGGCTTCCATGGCATCGAGGGAACTTTTCGCCGAAACCACTGCCTGTTTATAAGCATTGATGCTGCTGATTGATGCATTCACGTTGTTAAACGATGACCGGACAGTCTGAACCGCAGAACGGTGTGCGCTTTCCAGTTTCTCGCTGGCGCTGACAAAGCTGAATTCCGCTTGTTTGACCTGAGAGGTCACAGAGCCACCGCTATATAACGGAATAGACAAGCTCAGACCAATCTGGTTAGACCCGGAAATGGAATCCTGGTTAGAACTGGTAGTATGAGCACGGCTGCCGCCATATTTGCTGTTGGATAAGCCGGTCGATGCCGTCAGACCAAGGGTTGGCATATGTCCGGTTTCAGCATATTTAATTTGTTCGCGAGCTAAATCCTGCGACAGACGGGCAGACAACAATGACAGGTTATGATTGTCGGCTTGTTTCAGCAGTGAATTAACGTTTTCCGGTTTTTCGGTTCTGAAGCGTTCCGTATTGACGGAAGCCAGTGCATTGTAATCATTACCTGTCACCTGACGTAATTTCTCGACCATATTATCAAGATTATTACGAGCTGTGACTTCACTTGCCAGCACCGTATCGTATTGCGCCCGGGCGTTTTGTACGTCAGTAATCGCTACCAGACCGACATTAAAACGCTGGGTGGTCTGATCTAATTCACGATAGATAGACTGTTTCTGTGCTTCAGTATAAGACAGGGTATCAATCGCATTCAGTACATTAAAATAGGCAGTTGCAGTATTCAGAATCAGTTCCTGTTGCGCTACCTGATAGGTAACATCCTGAATACCTGCTGTTTTTTCCTGTAATGTCAGGGCGCGCCATTTAGACATATCAAAGATTGTCTGGGTAAGCTGTAACGATGCGCTGGTGGTATTTGAATGAATACCGCTGTTATCCCGGTAACCGCTATTGAAAGCGTAATCTCCGCCCAGACCTAACTGAGGTAACAGCGGGCTGCGTGATTCATTGATTTTTTCAAACGCGGCATCACGATCGGCGGCAGCACTGCGCAGGTCCGGATTCGAAGTACGGGCCTGTTGATACACCTGGAGCAAATCTTCGGCCTGGCTAAGTTGTGAAAAGCCGGCAAAACTCAGGCTAATGATAACTGGGAGCAATTTTTTCATTTGCATTCCTTGTATTGCAGCGAAATTGCATAAATGGTGCTGTCGGGAGCCAAAAAATAATCAGCGATTCTATCAGAGTACGATGGCATGTTAAGTTGGCTGAACGTGCCATCTGCGTCAGAACACGCGAAATAATAGCCGAAATTCTCCACCATCTGATGTCACAATTGCAGTATATAACTTTACGTCAGCTTGTCATTATACCTTGTCAGGAGTGAAGCGATGCCGGGTCAAAAATCATCACCTGTTATTTTCGGGCGCAGCGATGTAGAAATTATTACAAGGGAAAGTGTCTATAAAGGTTTTTTTTCATTAATTAAGTACCGGTTTCGCCATCGTTTGTTCAGCGGTGAAATGAGCCGCGTGGTAGAACGGGAAGTGCTGGAACGCGGCAATGCGGTAGTATTAATGCTCTATGATGTTTCACGTGACCAGCTGGTTATGATCGAGCAGATACGTATCCCTGCCTATGAGAACTCTGCAACGCCATGGCTGCTGGAAATGGTGGCGGGTATGATCAAGCCGGGAGAGTCAGATGAAGAGGTTGCACGGCGCGAAGCCCGGGAAGAAACAGGATTAGCCGTAGGCCGGATCGAACCTGTGTTAAATTATCTGTCGAGTCCCGGGGGAACCAGCGAACGTATTGCGGTGATGGTCGGGGAAGTGGATGCCAGCCAGGCAAAAGGATGTCACGGGCTGGAGGAAGAGAATGAGGATATTCTTGTCCGGGTGGTCAGCCGGGAGCAGGCTTACCGCTGGGTTGAAGAGGGGATTATTGATAATGCAGCTTCAGTGATTGCTGTGCAATGGCTTGAACTGCACCACAAACGACTTAAAGACCAATGGAAAACCACATGAAACAACGTTATACCCCCGATTTTCCGCAAATGATGCGTCTTAATGAGACTAACTATGCTCAGTTGCGGCGTCTGTTACCCCGCAATGATCGACAGGGCGAGACTATCACCTACCAGATTAAGGGGGCCAGATATCGTCTGACAATAGAAGAATCAACACGTTATACCACTGTCGTTAATATCAGTCAGATAGCACCTGCAGTAAGTTACTGGAGTCTGCCTGCGATGTCTGTCAGACTTTATCATGATGCGATGGTTGCGGAAGTGTGTTCGACGCAACAGATCTATCGTTTTAAAGCACGCTATGATTATCCGAATAAAAAATTACATCAGCGTGACGAAAAGCATCAGATAAACCAGTTTCTTGCCGAATGGCTGCGTTATTGCCTTATTTATGGCGCAATGGCCGAAGCCGTATATTAAAGAATAATGGTGTGCTCACTAAGGATTTGCCTTGGATAGTGTGTTAATACCCGGGATTGCCGATACCGCGCGGATTAAAGTACTGCAAATAACCGATACGCATTTGTTTAAGGGAAAAGATGAATCACTGCTTGGTGTGAACACCTGGTCGGGTTATCAGGCAGTACTGGATGCGGTGATTGCAGGACAGGAGCAATATGATCTGATTATTGCTACCGGCGATTTGTCGCAGGATCACTCCGCAGAAGCCTATCAGCACTTTGCCGAAGGTATTCTGCGTCTACCGGCCCCCTGTGTCTGGCTGCCGGGGAACCATGATTTCCAGCCGGCAATGTATGAGACTCTGGCAAAGGCCGGTATCAGTCAGTCCAAACGGGTACTGCTTGGGGAACGCTGGCAGATATTGTTACTCGACAGCCAGGTTTATGGTGTCCCCCACGGTATGCTCAGTGAGTTTCAGCTGGAGTGGCTGGAAAATGCGCTGGCAACCGCTGCTGAACGGGATACGGTTATCTTGTTACATCATCATCCTGTGCCTTCTGGCTGTGCCTGGCTCGACCAACACAACTTACGTAATTCTCATCAGCTGGACAGTATTCTGCAAAAGTACCCGCGGGCAGCGACCTTGCTGTGTGGTCATATTCATCAGGAAATGGATGAATTATGGCAGGGGCGCAGAGTACTGGCGACGCCTTCCACCTGTGTTCAGTTTAAACCGCACTGCTCAGGGTTTACGATTGATGCACTCGCGCCCGGCTGGCGCTGGCTGACGTTAATGCCGGACGGCACTCTTGAGACAGCGGTGTGCCGGCTGGATACCACGGAGTTTCTTCCTGATCTGGAATCTGAAGGGTATTAATTAATGTCCACTCTGCTCTATTTGCACGGTTTTAACAGTTCTCCGCACTCGGCAAAAGCCACGCAGTTGCTACAGTGGATGCAGCGGCATTACCCACATATAACGATGATTATCCCGCAGTTACCTGACTGTCCGGACCAGGCCGCAGCAATGCTGGAAACGCTGGTGACAGATTATGCCGGCCAGCCGTTGGGAATTGTTGGTTCTTCACTCGGGGGCTATTACGCCACCTGGCTGTCACAACGCTTTACGCTGCCGGCCGTTGTGATAAATCCTGCGACCCGGCCTTTTGAACTACTGGAAGACTTTCTGGGTGAAAACCGGAACCCGTACACCGGTCAGCATTATGTGTTAGAGTCTCGCCATATCTATGATCTGAAGGCTATGTATATTGATTCCCTGATATCACCGGACCTGATCTGGTTGTTATTACAGACCGGAGATGAGGTTCTTGACTATCGTCAGGCCCTGCAATACTACGCCGCCTGCCGGCAAACCGTCGAAGCGGGCGGGGATCATGCCTTCACCGGATTTAACCGATACTTTCAACAGCTGATTGATTTCCTGGCTATCGCCGGCGACTAGTCTCACTGCTGTCTGAGCAAATTCAAGAACAAACGAAAAGAGAACGATGACTCAATCAAGTTATAACGCGGATGCTATTGAGGTACTGACCGGGCTTGAGCCTGTCCGTCGGCGGCCCGGCATGTATACGGATACCACGCGTCCTAACCATCTTGGGCAGGAAGTAATCGATAACAGTATCGATGAAGCACTGGCCGGACATGCCAAACGTGTTGAAGTAATTTTGCATGCCGATCAGTCACTGGAAGTGATTGATGATGGACGGGGAATGCCGGTCGATATTCACCCTGAAGAAGGGGTTCCGGCTATCGAACTGATTTTCTGTCGTCTGCATGCGGGAGGAAAGTTTTCCAACAAAAACTACCAGTTCTCCGGCGGATTGCACGGGGTGGGGATTTCGGTAGTGAACGCCCTGTCAACGCGGGTGGATGTTGCCGTTCGCCGTGGTGGTGAAGTCTATGAAATGGCTTTTGAGAACGGTGAAAAAGTAGAAGATTTACGGGTTACCGGTACCGTGGGCCGGCGTAATAGTGGTACCCGGGTGCGTTTCTGGCCCGATGCCTCATTTTTCGACAGCCCGCGCTTTTCTGTATCACGTCTGGCACATCTGCTGAAAGCAAAAGCTGTCCTCTGTCCCGGCGTGGAAATTATTTTCCGTGATAAAAGTAACAACACTGAACAGCGCTGGTGCTACCAGGACGGACTGACCGACTATCTGAAAGAAGCGGTCGACGGACTGGTAACTTTACCGGAACAGCCATTCGTCGGCAGCTTCTCCGGAGAGACCGAAGCGGCAGACTGGGCACTGTTGTGGCTGCCGGAAGGGGGAGAGTTACTGACTGAAAGTTATGTCAACCTGATCCCGACCATGCAGGGCGGGACTCATGTTAATGGTCTGCGTCAGGGCCTGCTGGATGCGATGCGCACCTTCTGTGAATACCGCAATATTCTGCCCCGCGGCGTCAAATTGTCTGCAGAAGATATCTGGGATCGTTGTGCCTATGTATTATCGGTAAAAATGCAGGATCCTCAGTTTGCCGGACAGACCAAAGAACGTCTCTCCTCGCGACAGACAGCGGCTTTTGTCTCGGCCGTGGTAAAAGATGCTTTTAGTCTGTGGCTGAACCAGAATGTTCAGCTGGCTGAACAGCTGGCTGAAATGGCCATCGCCAGTGCTCAGCGGCGCATGCGAGCCGCAAAAAAAGTAGTACGTAAAAAAATTACCAGTGGTCCGGCACTGCCAGGAAAACTGGCCGATTGTACCGCTCAGGATCTGAACCGGACCGAATTATTCCTGGTGGAAGGTGACTCTGCGGGTGGCTCGGCTAAACAGGCCCGTGACCGTGAGTATCAGGCAATTATGCCGCTGAAAGGGAAGATACTGAATACCTGGGAAGTCTCTTCTGATGAAGTGCTTGCCTCTCAGGAAGTACATGATATTTCGGTTGCTATTGGTATCGATCCGGACAGTGAAGATCTTAGCCTGTTGCGCTACGGTAAAATCTGTATCCTGGCCGATGCAGACTCCGACGGACTGCATATCGCGACCCTGCTATGTGCACTGTTTGTCCGCCATTTCCGTGCACTGGTGAAAGGGGGACATGTGTATGTCGCGATGCCGCCTCTTTACCGTATCGATCTCGGAAAAGAAGTCTATTACGCTCTGGATGAAGATGAAAAAGCCGGAGTTTTAGAACAACTGAAACGTAAACGCGGCAAAGTTAATGTGCAGCGCTTTAAAGGGCTGGGTGAGATGAACCCGATGCAGTTAAGGGAAACCACTCTCGATCCCAATACCCGCCGTCTGGTACAACTGACAGTCGATGACGACGATGTTGACGACACCCTGAAAGTGATGGATATGCTGCTGGCAAAAAAACGCGCTGAAGATCGTCGTAACTGGCTGCAGGAACGCGGCGATAAAGTGGATATCGAGGTCTGATTATTTTCCGGCAGACAGCCTGCCGGATATTTGTTGCACCCGGTCAGCCGGCTCAGCGGCACCGACTGGCCGGTGATAACAGTTACAAAGAAGTTAACTTCCTTTTGGAACGTTCAGGATCGGGTGCCAGGGTAATAAATACCACCGACAGCATGATCAGTAACGACCCTGTCCATTCAGCTATCCCGAAAGAGACTCCTAACAGTAATACCGACAGCAAGGCACTGCTGAGAGGTTCCGCGCAACTCAGTACGCTGGCGTTCTGGCTACCGGTCAGAAAGGCACCTTTAAGAAATAAACTAAAAGTTAATGCGGTGCCGATCAGTACCAGGAAACCCATTGCCGACCAGCCGGCAGTATCCAGCTGGTGTAAATTCAGACCCGGCAGATAAAAGGGCATTAACGAACATCCGGCAATTAACATACTTATCCCGACCACCGGCAGGGTACCAAACTGGCGGATCAGTCCCGAGGAGTAGGAGGAGTTAAAAGCCGCGGCACAGGCAGAAATCAGCCCCCATACCAGCCCTGTGACCGAAAGTTGCAATGACGTCAGGTGCCCGTGGGTTGCCATCAGCAGAGTGCCGGCCAGTGATGTCAGTACTGCGAGACAAATAACGGCTCCGGGTAAACGTTTTCTGGCTATCATGTTGTATAGCACCAGCACAACCGGTGCCAGAAATTATTGCAAAACTGTCGCAGTTGCGGCGTTAGTTTTCTCGATAGTCATCAGAAAAGACAGCTGTACCATCAGGGTTCCGAACAGGCTGAAAATAATAAGTTTCAACAGGGCCTGGCGTTGCCGGAACATTGCTAAAGGGTGATTCCCTTGCAGAACACCCAGTATACTGAGCAATAACCCTGCGGCAATCAGGCGGATCATGGTTATGCCACCGGCACTGAACAGATAATTTTCGAATAAGTATTGGGCAGCAACACCTGAGCTTCCCCAGAGGGTTGCCGCGAGTAATACCAGATAAATTCCCTGACGAGATGTATTCATTAGTCCCCTAAAGAGTGTTAAGAATGGAACGGCGGATTCTGATGCATAAGACTCAGTGAAAAGCAGAAGTGTATAGAAGATAGAATAAAATTTGCTTCTTTTTTGTCGCTGTTTTTTTACAAATTATTATAGTGACCATGATAAACAGGTATTTTGTGCGGCCTTGCTGGTATCAGGCTGCTGGCAGGTGGCACACTGGCGGTGATTACCTGATACGCTCAGGCGTTGCCGGAAAAGAATAATGAAAGTCACACTTGAAGATATGCGCATCTGGATAGCGGTAGTGGATAGCGGGTCGATTACCGCGGCGGCAGATCAACTGACGATGACCGTATCTTCGGTCAGTCGTTCACTCAGCCGGCTGGAAAATAAGCTGGATACCACACTGATGCAGCGCACCACGCGGCGGATGGCCCTGACCCCGGAGGGCAGCCTGTTTTTACAACGAGCCAGGAAAATCCTGGCCGCAATGGCCTCAGCAGAAGAGGAGCTGGCTGTACGCCGGGAAACGCCCTCAGGCCGGCTGCGTATCAATACGGCACCTTCGTTTATGCAGCATATTATCGTCCCCTTACTCGGAGAATTCCTCGGGCGCTATCCGCAGATTGAGCCGGAACTGACGACCGATGATTTGCCGATTGATCTGCTGGAACAACAGACAGATATTGCGATCCGCATGGGAACCCTGCCCGACTCCGGGATCCATGCCCGGATTCTGGGCTACAGTCCGTTACGTTTGTTTGCCAGCCCCGGCTATCTGCAGCGTTACGGAACGCCTGAACACAGTGAGCAGCTTTCCGTCCATCGTACGCTGGGTTTCACTCAGCCTCTGGTACATAACCACTGGCCGCTGTTTAATGCCCGCCAGGAATTTATGCAGATAACCCCGACGCTGCGGGCATCGAGTGGTGAGACAATCTTACAACTGGCGATAGCCGGCCAGGGGATTGCCCGGTTATCTGACTTTGCATCGGCAGCAGCGGTGAACGAAGGCAAACTGGTACCGATTCTCGGGCAGGAAATTCAGAGTATGTTATTGCCGGTACATGCGGTGTATTACCGCAACACGGCACTGGCGGTTCGTATTCGCTGTTTCCTCGATTATCTGCAACAGGCCGTGACAGAACACGGCCTGTTACTGGCACCGGGATATCCCGGTAAGCATTAACCGAATATTTGCTGCAGGTGCTGTTGGTAATTTTCAATATACAGCGGCACCTGAGGATCTTTAATTACATCATTACAGATAAAGGTTGGCAGGCCACTCATCCCCAGAAACTGGAATGCTTTATGGGTATGAAGATAGACACCGTCCACGCCACTGCCCTCAAAGAACTGCTGTGGATCGGTAAAGGCCTGTAACGGCGCATTCCAGGTCAGTGACAGCATATATTTTTTCCCCTGCAGTAATCCGCCGGAACCATATTTCTTTTCACTGTCTGCACGGGTACGGCCGTCACTGGCATATAAGCGGCCATGACCATAGGTGAACACTTCATCGATATATTTTTTCACGGTCCAGGGCTCTCCCATCCACCAGCCGGGCATTTGCAGGATCACCACATCATTGCGGACAAATTTCTCGATCTCGGCCTCAATATAGTACGGCTGATCGACACGGGTAACCGATACCTCGTGGCCCAGACGACGTAGTTCCGCGGCGCCCTGCTCACTGAGCGTGTGGTTCAGGCGTCCGGCGGAATGACCAAATGTGGTGCCTCCGTCAATAATCAGGATGTTACTCATCGTTTTTTCCTCTTAACTGGTCTCTGTATATTGTTAACTGCCGGCAGATAAAAAAAAATGGTTGGCTGAGCATAATACTTTTGCAGAGACTGCAATAATCGGTGGATGCCGTCACAGATCCGCAGGTCAGTAACCCCCTGAAGATCTGCCGGGAAAAAATACAAAAAGTAATGCCTGATCCTGTGGCCGGTATTCAGAGATGAGTACGACTGATGTTTTAACCCTCATTCGCGGCACAAGGCTTGGTAGCCGCGTAACGCCCCTGTGACTAACTACGGCGAATAAGGTACTATCCCCGCCAGATAACCGCCACCGACGAGTGTCTGGCTGGCCGCGAAGTGAGGATTGATTAACAATGAGTGACATGACCCGGGACGGTGCAGAACGTCTTGCATTGCACAAATTTACCGAAAATGCCTATCTGAACTACTCCATGTACGTGATCATGGACAGGGCATTACCCTATATCGGGGACGGCTTAAAACCGGTTCAGCGGCGTATTATTTATGCAATGTCTGAGCTGGGATTAAATGCCAGCGCAAAATTTAAGAAATCGGCCCGTACGGTCGGTGATGTTCTGGGTAAATATCATCCGCACGGTGACAGTGCCTGCTATGAAGCGATGGTATTAATGGCGCAGCCTTTCTCTTACCGTTATCCGCTGGTGGATGGCCAGGGAAACTGGGGTGCGCCGGATGATCCGAAATCCTTTGCTGCCATGCGTTATACGGAATCCCGCTTATCAAAATATGCCGAGCTGTTACTTGGTGAGCTGGGACAGGGCACTGTCGATTATGTCGCTAACTTTGACGGGACGCTGCAGGAGCCGAAAATGCTGCCTGCCCGCTTACCGAATATTCTGTTAAACGGTACGACCGGAATTGCCGTCGGGATGGCAACGGATATTCCGCCACACAATTTACGTGAAGTTGCCGATGCTGCCATAACACTGATTGATAAGCCAGCAACCACCCTGGATCAATTGCTGGATATTGTTCAGGGCCCGGATTTCCCGACAGACGCGGAAATTATTACCCCGCGCAGTGAGATCCGAAAAATCTATGCCAGCGGGCGTGGCAGTGTGCGGCAGCGTGCCGTATGGAAAAAAGAAGACGGTGAACTGATTATCACTGCGCTGCCTCATCAGGTATCCGGTGCGCGGGTGATGGAACAGATCGCCGCCCAGATGCGTAATAAAAAACTGCCTATGGTAGAGGATCTGCGTGATGAGTCTGATCACGAAAATCCGACCCGGCTAGTGATTGTGCCGCGTTCCAACCGGGTTGACGCTGAACCGCTGATGAATCACCTGTTTGCCACCACGGATCTGGAAAAAAGTTATCGTATTAACCTGAATATGATCGGCCTGGATAACCGTCCTGCGGTAAAAAATTTGCTGGAAATCCTCAGTGAATGGCTGGTCTATCGTCGTGATACGGTACGTAAACGTTTAAACTTCCGGCTGGATAAGGTGCTGAACCGTCTGCATATTCTTGAAGGGCTGCTGACTGCTTTCCTGAATATAGATGAAGTGATTGAAATTATTCGCAGCGAAGACCAGCCAAAAGCATTGCTGATGTCACGTTTTTCTATCAGCGATACTCAGGCTGAAGCGATCCTTGAACTGAAATTGCGTCATCTTGCCAGACTGGAAGATATGAAAATCCGCACCGAGCAGGATGCGCTGGCCAAAGAACGTGATGAGCTACAGGCATTACTGGCTTCCGGACGGAAAATGGATACTCTGCTGAAGAAAGAATTGCAGGCGGACAGTAAAACCTATGGTGATGATCGCCGTTCACCGTTACGTGAACGTAGCGAAGCAAAAGCGATCAGCGAAACAGATTTGGTACCTTCTGAACCTGTGACCGTGGTGTTATCACAAATGGGTTGGGTACGCAGTGCCAAAGGGCATGATATTGATCCTGCCGGACTCAGTTATAAGGCCGGTGACAGCTACCTTGCATCCGCCAAAGGCAAAAGCAATCTGCCGGTGTCGTTTCTGGACTCCGCCGGCCGCAGTTATACCTTAGATCCGAACAGTCTGCCTTCGGCCCGTGGCCAGGGGGAACCCCTGACCGGGAAACTGACCCCGCCGCCGGGAGCAGTCGTCGAACATGTACTGATGGAAGCGGACGATCAACGGTTACTGATGGCCTCTGACGCCGGATACGGTTTTATCTGTACCTTTAACGATTTACAGTCGCGTAATCGTGCCGGTAAGGCTATGCTTTCGTTACCGAAAAATGCCAGAGTCATGACGCCACTGGCGGTTAATAACGATGAAGATCGGTTGATGGTGATTACGGCTGCCGGACGAATGCTTATGTTCCCGGTGAAAGACCTGCCTCAGTTATCGAAAGGTAAGGGTAACAAGATTATCTCCATTCCGGCCGCTGAAGCCGCTGCCGGCACCGATAAAGTCGTCTGGCTGTTATTACTGCCGCCACTGAGTGTGGTGACATTACATGTCGGTAAGCGAAAACTCACACTGCGTGAAGATGATTTACAAAAATTCAGAACCGAGCGCGGACGGCGCGGTACTTTGTTACCACGCGGGTTGCAGCGCATTGATCGTGTTGATATTGAAACACCTGCTGCGGATAACAATACCGCAGCAGCGACGGACTGAGAACGCTGCCGGCAGGTAACGCGGCGGCTAAAAAAACCGTTATACTTGCTGGCTGTTTATTGTTGTTCTGATGATCACTGCGGTGTGATAGCACCGGCAGTGAATGTTCTGTCTGCTTTTTAGCGAAAGAAGTAAAGCAGGCTGCTATTAAGAGGTTGTTATGCTGTTAATTTTGCGCGCTCTTATCGTTATTATCTATTCGGTTATTGTCTGTGTGTTTGGCTGTTTATGGTGTTGTTTCTCACCAAGGAACCCGCGCCATGTCGCGACTTTCGCGCATGCCTTTGGCCGCCTGAATAAAGTATTTGGTATCCGTGTTGAGCTGCGTAAACCCGAAGGTGCGGAAAACTTCGGTAATGCCATTTATATCGCAAACCATCAGAACAATTACGATATGGTAACGGCAGCAAATATGGTGCAGCCACCGACGGTCACTGTAGGGAAAAAAAGCCTGGCCTGGGTCCCGTTCTTCGGACAGTTATACTGGCTGACCGGGAATTTGCTGATCGACCGCGATAACCGGACCAAGGCCCATGATACGATCAACGATGTGGTGTCTCAGTTTAAAAAGAAACGGATCTCGTTCTGGATGTTTCCTGAAGGTACCCGCAGCCGCGGACGCGGGCTGCTTCCGTTTAAAACCGGTGCATTTCATGCTGCGCTGGCGGCCGGTGTTCCGGTGATCCCAATTGTGATCTCTGATACCCATAATAAGATAAAACTCAATCGCTGGCGCAACGGGCTGGTGATTGTTGAAATGTTACCTCCGGTAGATATCAAACAGTTTGAAGGTCAGTCGGCTCGTAAGCTGGCGACCCACTGCCGTGAACTGATGTCTGCGCGCCTTGATGAACTGAATAAAGAAGTGGCCCGCCGCACGCAGGAAAAATAACAGTATCGCCGCAGTCGGTATGGTCTGGCGGATAACGTTGATGGTTTGTCGTGAACTAACACCGGTGGTGTTATCAGTATAAGGTCAGGAGTATATGTCTTTTAACAGACGTCAGTTTCTTCAGTTATCTGCCGGTGCAGCGCTCGGCAGCACGGTACTGCCACGTGCAGCTCTGGCGGCTGATGCCGGTGAAAATGCACTGCCGGTACCACCGCTGCTGGAGTCACGTCGTGGCCAGCCACTGTTTCTGACTATGCAAGCCAGTCACTGGGCGTTTAACGGAACAACCAAAGCCCCCGTATGGGGGTTTAATGGTATTTACCTGGGCCCTACCGTGCGGGTACATAACGGTGATGATGTTAAGCTGATTTACAGTAACCGTCTGCCGGAACCGGTATCAATGACCGTCAGTGGCTTGCAGGTACAGGGTGCATTAAATGGTGGCGCACCGCGGCAGATTTCACCGAATGTTGACTGGGCGCCTGTCCTGCCGGTGCGTCAGCCCGCTGCGACCTGCTGGTATCATGCAGATACCCCCCGCCATATGGCACCTCATGTCTATAACGGTCTGGCCGGAATGTGGCTGATTGAAGACGATAACAGCAAGTCACTGGCACTGCCTAAGCACTATGGTGTTGATGACTTTCCGCTGATTATTCAGGATAAGCGACTGGATAACTTCGGCTCCCCGGTGTATGACAGCGGGGCTGAGCAGGGATTTTACGGCGATATTCTGCTGACCAACGGTATCCGCAGTCCGTACGTGAATGTGTCCCGTGGCTGGGTGCGGTTACGGTTGCTAAACGCTTCCAATGCCCGTCGTTACCAGCTACAACTCAGCGATGATCGTCCATTCACCGTGATTGCCGGTGATCAGGGTTTTTTACCCGCGCCTGTGACCGTCCGCCAGTTGTCTCTGGCCCCCGGCGAGCGCCGTGAAGTACTGGTCGACTTATCCCAGGGAAATGATGTTTCTATCACCGCCGGTACCCCTGCGACCTTTATGGAACGTATTAAGGGTATTTTCCAGCCATCCTCCGTACTCACCTCGACTCTGGTGCTGACCCTGCGTCCTACCGGCTTATTACCGCTGGTCACCGATGGTTTGCCGACCGTTCTGGCAGCGATGTCACAAGCAGGTAATGTGACTGCCAGCCGTCAGATAACCTTAGAAAACTCTCCGGCGGGGATCAATGGCGTCGCCCGGGATACCCTGCGAATTGATACGGTGGTGCGCCAGGGCAGTACTGAACGCTGGACGGTACAGGCCGACAAGCCACAGGCATTTCATATTCAGGGGGCCATGTTTCTGATACGCAGTGTGAATGGTGCACTGCCAATGGCCGAAGATCGGGGCTGGAAGGATACCGTCTGGGTGGATGGCAGCGTCGAGTTACTGGTGACGTTCCCCTGCAGCTCGTCGGAACATTTTCCGTTTGTTTACTACAGCCAGAATCTTGAGCTGGCGGATGGTGGTTGCGCAGGTCAGCTGATGGTACAGCAGGCGATAAATTAGCGGTACTTTGCCTCTGTTTATCGGGAAGATGAAATTGTCTCAGGGATAATGCTGTACCTCCGGGGGCATCGACGGGCGTTTTTACAGATAGTCAGTCGCTGTCCGCACTGTATAAACATTCGGGCTCAGTGAGCGGGGGGACAGAGAAAATGATCAGCCCTGAAAAAAGTAATATGCTGATACACCGCCTATGGAAGGACATAGCCCTGATTAACGGATGGAGTAGCGATGACAACTGTTCAGTTAGCCCCTTCACAACCGGAAGCGCGACCGCAGGTCACCGTATGCCAGGCGGATGAATATCAGGAACTGGCCGATATTTTTATTGAAATGAATTGCTGGCATTACCCGGGTGTTGTGATAAATAAAGAAGAAATGACAGGTTATTTGCAACACCGGGTGTTGGCTCCTCGCTCCGGCACCGCAGTATATAAAGTGACGTTACAGAGGAACGTTGTTGCTTTTGCCTGTGTCTCTGTCATGTATCCGGCCCCGCGTTTTAGCGGACAAATGTTTATTAAGGAATTATTTGTTTCGGCGGCATACCGGCGGCAGGGGATCGGCAAACTGCTGATGCAGTTTATTGCCCGGCAAGCCTGCGAGCAAGAGTGCTACCGACTGGACTGGTTATCTTCGGCAACGGATAAAAAAGTGCAGGCTTTTTATCAGGCTGCTGGCGGGCAGGTCATCGAAGGGATGAATTATCATCGTCTCTTTGGTGATGATTTGTCTGTACTGGCGCAGGGACGGTAGTGGACACGGCAGGCCGTTCCCTGGCCTGCGTTTATCAGACTTTATTAAAATTATCCGGATCCGGGCCGAGACGCTGGCCGGCATCAAGCGCTGCCAGAGCCGTTAACTCTTCTTTTTCCAGTCTGAAATCAAATACCGCAAAGTTTTCTGCGATACGTGTATCAGTGACAGATTTTGGTATCACTACCAGGCCGTTATCAATATGCCAGCGGATAACGATTTGTGCGGGAGTCTTTGCATATTTTTCTGCCAGCGCGCGGATCTGCGGCTGGTCGAAAACCCCTTTTCCGCCTTGTGCCAGCGGGCTCCAGGACTCAGTCTGAATATGGTGCAACCCGTTCCAGGCATGCAGCGGGCGTTGCTGAAACAGCGGATGCAGTTCAATCTGGTTAATAACAGGGGTTACGCCTGTCTCACGGATAATGGCCTGCAGATGTTGCTGCTGAAAATTACATACCCCGATACTTTTGATCAGTCCCTGCTGCTGTAATTCAATTAGCTGCTGCCAGGCGGCAATATAGTGATTATTTTGCGGGCAGGGCCAGTGAAGAAGATACAGGTCAATATAATCAAGCTGTAGTTTTTGCAGGCTGGTTTGCAGGGCTTCCGCGGCATGGAGTTGGTCTGTATTCCAGAGTTTGGTGGTAATAAACAGTTCTTCACGGGGAATATCAGAGTCCTGAATGGCCTGGCCGACCCCTGCTTCATTTTGATAAATAGCGGCAGTATCAATAGAGCGATAGCCGGTTTTCAGTGCATAGCTCACGGCCTGGCGGGTTTGATCGACCGTTGCCTGCCATACACCCAGTCCCAGTTGTGGCATCAGCCGGCCATCGTGTAATTTGATGAAAGGTTGTCCGGACATATTAGTTTCCTCCGTAGCAAAAAATTCGTCAGGTTATGCTAAATAAGGGTAAGTGTAGTACTGATCTTGGTGGCGGGCACCGGGAAAGGATAGCCGCCGTCTGGCCGGAGTGAGGGAGGGCACATCAGGCCGAAAACGGCCTGATGTGCAGGGGTCAGGCTGAGGTGTGGCGCTTTTTTTTCCACAGGAAAATCAGGCTGCCGCATAAACCACCGGCCAGCAGCAGCAATGGCAGCAGCATTAATACTGCCATCATCTGATCTTCATGCTGTTTAATAAAAGGAACATGGCTGATGCCATATCCCAGCGCGACCAGCAACAAAACCCACAGCAGGCCACTTAACCAGTTAAACAACTGAAAGCGGAGGTGGCCTAATCCGGAAATCCCGGCCATCGTTGGCAGAATAGTGCGTATAAATGCCAGAAACCTGCCGGCCAGCAGAGCGACCAGCCCATGACGGTTAAACATCTGCCAGGCCCGCTGATGGTATTTTTCCGGAAGGTGTTTCAGCCACCCCTGAACCAGCCGGGTGTTCCCCAGCCAGCGCCCTTGTAAATAGCCAGCCCAGAATCCGAGGCTGGCGGCACAGGTCAGTATCAGCAGGGCAGGGATAAAACTCATAACGCCTTTGGCAATCATTGCCCCGGCCAGCAGTAGCAGGCTGTCGCCGGGTAAAAATGCCGCCGGTAATAACCCATTTTCCAGAAATAGCATGCAGAACATAACCGCGTAGACAACCCAGATCACCTGTGGATCCGCCAGTACAGCGAAATCCTGGTGCCATAACGCCCGGATTATCTCATGTAGAACACTCATTTATTATCCTGTTACCTGACTGTGGTCAGGCCGTAATGCAATACAGTCCCGGAAGACAGCATAACCCTATCAGTATTATTCCGGATGGCGTGCCAGCCGGTCAAAGCCATCAGTTAAATCACCGATTAAATCATCCACATTTTCCAGACCTATATGCAGACGTACCAGCGTACCGGGTAACAGGGGTTCTCCCTGCGGACGGATTGCGGCAATTTCCTGTGGCTGATTCGCCAGAATCAGCGATTCATAACCGCCCCAGGAGTACGCCATACTGAAATGCCGGAAGTTATCCAGGAAATCAGCCAGAGCTTCACGCGACAGCTGGCGACGCAAAATAAATGAAAACAGGCCGCTGCTGCCGGAAAAATCACGTTTCCAGAAATGGTGGCCCGGTGACTGGGGCAATGCCGGATGATTAACCCGCCAGACCTCTTCGCGTCCTGCCAGCCATTCGGCAACTTTAATACTGCTTTCTTCATGCTGGCGGAGCCTCACTGCCAGAGTCCGTAAGCCGCGCGATGTCATATAGGCAGTATCGGCATCCACCATTTGCCCCATCAGATATGAGTTTTCCCGCAGAGTATCCCAGCAACGGGCATTAGCGACCGCGGTCCCCACCATCGCATCTGAGTGGCCTATCAGGTATTTCGTGCCCGCCTGAATAGAAATATCAATACCGAAATCGAGCGCATTGAAAAGCACTCCGGCAGCCCAGGTATTATCCATCATAATAATGGCATCGGGCGCCTGCTGCCGGATAGCGGCGACTATTGCCGGGATATCCTGAACTTCCATGGTGATCGACGCCGGGGATTCCAGAAATACGATACGGGTATCCGGACGGACCCATTGGGTTATTTCACTGCCACAAGTGTGGGGGAAAAAAGTTGTTGATACATTGAGCTTGCGCAGTATGACATTGCAAAAATCGCGGGTAGGTTCATAAACTGAACCGCTCATCAGCACGTGATCACCGCTTTCGACAAACGCCAGAATGGCATTGGTTACCGCCGCGGCCCCGCAAGGGTATAACGCACAACCGGCACCATTTTCCAGTTCGGTCATAGCATCCTGTAACGAAAAGTGGGTCAGGGTACCACGCCGTCCATAAAACAGCTCTCCGCGGGTGCGTCCTGCGGTCGCCCGTTTTTTTTCGGCAACCGTATCAAAGACCAGTGAAGAAGCACGCTGAATGACACTATTTACTGCGCCCGCCGTATAACGTTTTTTTCTGCCAGCACTGATCAGACTGGTTTCCAGTTTTTTATCTGTTTTTTTATCTGTCATTGGTTCCTGCTCTGCCAAAAGAGTCCTGCATGACAAGTTAACATGAAATATCATTCAGGCCAGAGTATGAACTGAAAAACCCTTCACAGAATGACAAATTGACTCATAATAAATGACAGTACTCTGGCGGGATGATCTTCCCTCAGACGGGCAGTATCTCTCTGCTGTCAATGGAATATTTTGTAAATACTAATGATAACTACTATCAATAAAGCTGTGGTTTGGTATCATCGCGGGATTGCAAGATATTACTCGTTAAGATGGGGTGGCGTACGTGGTAACTAATGATTTTATGCAAACGGATCTGTCCGTTTTAGGCATGTACCAGCATGCTGATATCGTAGTAAAAATTGTCATGATTGGCTTATTGCTGGCTTCCGTGGTTACCTGGGCCATTTTTTTCGGCAAGTTTACTGAACTCAGCTCAGCAAGACGCCGGCTTAAAGCAGAGCAAAAAGCCCTGAAAGACGTCAGCACCTTACAGCAGGCAGTAACTGTATCTGAAAAATTTACTGCCAGCAGCCATTGTCGCCACCTGATTGCCGAAGCGCTGGATGAACGCCAACTCTCGGCGGGTGCAGAAGACAGAGACGGCATTAAAGATCGGACCGGTTTTCGTCTGGAACGAAAAGTTGCAGCCATCGGACGTTATGCCTCACGGGGTAACGGTTTTCTGGCAACGATTGGTTCTGTCGCCCCGTTTATCGGTCTGTTCGGTACCGTCTGGGGCATTATGAACAGTTTTATCGGTATTGCGAAAACACAAACGACTAACCTGGCGGTGGTTGCACCGGGGATTGCTGAAGCCCTGCTGGCAACAGCCATCGGGCTGGTTGCTGCGATCCCTGCGGTTGTGATTTATAACGTATTCGCACGGATGATTGCCGGCTATAAAGCATCATTAGGTGATACAGCTGCTCAGGTACTGCTGCTGCAAAGCCGTGATCTGGATCTGGCCAGGCAAAATGGTTCACAGGATCTGCCGCACACATCTGCCCATAAACTGCGGGTGAGTTAATTGTTATGGCTATGCGTCTGAACGATGATTTAGAAAGCGATGGTGAAATGAGTGAAATTAACGTGACGCCATTTATTGACGTTATGTTAGTACTGCTGATCATTTTTATGGTGGCCGCGCCTTTGGCGACCGTCGATGTAAAAGTGAACCTGCCGGCATCAACCAGTGCACCGCAGCCTCGTCCCGATAAACCGGTTTACCTGAGCATTAAAGCTGACAAACAGTTATACGTTGGTAATGATGAGGTGACTAAAGAGCAACTGATTTCGGCTATTGACGGACTGACAGGCAGTAATAAAGAAACCACTATCTTTTTCCAGGCCGATAAAGATGTGGATTATGCCACTCTGATGAGTGTCATGGATGAACTGCGCGCTGCCGGGTACCTGAAAATCGGCCTGATGGGGCTGGAGAGTACCACACACTGATCACTGATATATTCAGCGCACATAAGGGTGTATCCATCAGGATATGCCCTTTTTTTTGCACTTTCAGCAGAAGACTTTACTGCCGTAGTACACTTTTTGTTTTTATTTTGTTACTTATTTGTATTCTTATGTAAAGTATAAAGATGACTGCTATCACATCTTTCCTCTGATATTCGGGGTAAACCGGTGTGACCGATTAAAATAATAAAGGCAGGCAACAGCAATGAATCTATCTGTAACCCCTTCTCCGGCAGTAAAAAAACACGCGGCTAAAACTATTTTCCGGGTAACCAGCGGTAACTTCCTGGAAATGTATGACTTTATGGTATTTGGCTATTACGCGACGGCTATCGCCAAAACCTTTTTCCCCGGTTCTGACCCTTATTCTTCGCTGATGCTGACACTGATGACCTTCGGCGCCGGTTTCTTAATGCGCCCGCTGGGCGCGATTATTCTCGGGGCTTACATTGATCATCACGGGCGTCGTAAAGGGCTGTTACTGACGCTGATATTGATGGCTATGGGCACACTGACTATCGCTCTGACGCCCGGATACCAGACCCTGGGGGCCGCGGCTCCCCTGATTATTCTGGCCGGGCGTTTATTGCAGGGCTTTTCCGCCGGGGTGGAACTGGGCGGTGTTTCGGTCTATTTATCAGAAATTGCACCGCCAGGCCGTAAGGGATTTTATGTCAGCTGGCAATCGGCGAGTCAGCAGTTATCAGTGATTTTTGCAGCATTACTGGGACTGATGCTCAATCAATGGCTGGATAAGGGACAAGTGACGGACTGGGGGTGGCGTATACCGTTTGTGGTCGGATGCCTGATTGTGCCCTTCCTTTTTTATATTCGCCGTATGCTTGAAGAAACGGAGAGTTTTAAACAGCGTAAACATCGTCCGGGGATGATCGATATTATGCGTTCGGTGGCCAGTAACTGGGCCCTGGTTGTGGCGGGTATGCTGATGGTTGTCACCACTACCGTGATGTTTTATATGATCACCGCATTTACCCCGACCTTTGGTAAAACCGCCTTGATGATGACGGACCCTCAGAGTTTTGTGGTTACCTTGCTGATCGGTATTTCTAATCTGTTCTGGTTACCGGTCATGGGAACGGTATCGGATCGTGTCGGACGTCGTCCGTTACTGATTATCTTTACACTACTGACGATGCTAACTGCCTGGCCGGTACTGAAATGGATGGTTGCAGCCCCTTCATTCAGCCATTTACTGACAGCTGAGCTGTGGCTGTCATTTTTATATGCCAGCTATAACGGGTCGATGGTGGTGTACCTGGCTGAGGTTATGCCTGCAGAGGTCCGTGCCGCCGGTTTTTCTCTGGCATACAGCCTGGCAACGGCGTTATTCGGTGGCTTTACCCCGGCGGTCTCCAGTTATCTTATTCATATCAGCGGGGATAAATCGATGCCGGGTGCCTGGCTGACGTTTGCCGGGTGTTGCGGATTAGCCGGCACCTTATGTATTGGTTATCTGCTCCGTCGTTATCAGCAGAAAAAAAATACCGGAGTACTGCGCCATCTGTAGAGCCGGGCCATTCATGGATGAGTGGCTATTTCTCACTGATACAGGGTTGCAGGCGTTACGGCGGCCGGTCAGCTGCCTGTTCTTATCCTGATGGATATTTATCATATAAGATTGATTAAAGTTTGTTAGGGCAGGATTATCTGTCGTAATATATGTGCCGACAGAAATTTATCTGGCAGTTTTCAATGTGCAACATTCGTTATCGCACGCCATAAGTGTATTTCCACCATCACAATATTACCTGACAGTGCCTGAGCAGGTTAATCAATAAATTACGCTACTTATATCCGCGTGATGGCCGGTATGCCGTAAATGAAAATGACAGCATCTTTTTGTCCCTGTTATTTTCACCTTCACTTATTCATCCAAGGCAACGGGAGTCACTATGCTGGATGTATCCTGGAATAAATGGCTGCTGTTAACTTCTCTGATTATTGCCCTGATCTCTTCGTTTACTGCCCTGGATGCGGCGGGGCGAGTGACCAGTTCCCGCGGATGGAAACCTAAATTATGGCTGGCGGTAGCCGGTATTGCGATGGGGGTTGGTGTCTGGTCAATGCACTTTACCGGGGTGCTGGCGATGATTTTTCCCATGTCTATGCACTACAGACCCGGCTACATCGTGGTGTCACTCTTTATTGTGATTGCCGCTTCTATTGCCGGACTATCCCGGGTTATTGGTCGCCGTCAGCCGGGATGGCTGGATATCATCCGCGGGGCTGTCTGGCTGGGAAGCGGTATCGCGGGAATGCATTATATCGGCATGTATAGCCTGCTGGTACAACCGGGAATTGAATGGCATTACGGGCTGGTCATGGTATCGGTACTGGTGGCCTATATTGCGTCTGGTGTGGCACTGTGGCTGGCATTTCGCCTGCAAAATATCGAAAATGGCCTGTTGATCCGCCGGTTGCAGGCTGCACTGGTCATGGGTACGGCAATTACCGTGGTGCACTGTATTGGCATGCAGGCGGCCAGTTTCCCGCAGGGAAGCTACGTTACTGGCGGGGGGATTAAGCAGACCGCTCTGGCCGTGTGGGTATTCCTGTCTGCACTCATTGTGCCGGGAAGCAGTTTGTTGCTCTGCATGGTTGACTCGCAAATCAAAACTACCCGGCTGGCGAGAAAACTGTGTGTTGCTAACCAGGAGTTGCAGAAACTGGCGATGCATGATCCCCTGACCTTATTACCTAACCGGGCTTTTCTTGAAGAGCAACTGGAGCTGTGTATTGCGAAAACCTCTGCCGGAGGGGCGGAATTTTCACTGATGTTCCTTGATCTGGATGGTTTTAAAATGGTGAATGATGCTTACGGGCATCATACGGGGGACCGCTTGTTAAAGGCGGTCGCCGGACGCCTGAAAAATATTATCGGGCCAGAGCATGTACTGGCGCGGGTGGGGGGAGATGAGTTTATTTTACTGGCCCCGGCAACGACGACCCGTGATGACGGGAATATTGCTGCCCTGATGGTCAGGGCAATCGGCCAGCCGTTTCTGATATGTGAATATGAACTGATGGTTTCTCTCAGTATTGGTATTGCCCGGTATCCGCAACATGGAACACAAGGCCGGGAGATAATCTTTAACGCAGATGTTGCGATGTACCATACCAAAAATAATGGCCGTAATGGCTACAGTATCTACCGGGCAAATATGACGCCGCCCGGCAAAACCCGTCTGGAACTGAAAAACGAGCTATGGCGGGCGCTGCATCATAATGAGCTGCGCCTGTTCTACCAGCCAAAAAACGATGCCCGTCATGGTCATACTGTCGGTTATGAAGCGCTGATACGCTGGCAGCATCCGGCCCGCGGGTTACTTCCTCCGGAGAAATTTCTGCCGGTCGCCGAAACCAGCGGGCTGATTATCCCGCTGGGAGAGTGGGTGATCAATGAAGCCTGTCGCCAGCTCGGGTGCTGGCATGCTCAGGGGAAAACGGCACTCTCTGTGTCGGTGAATCTCTCAGCTTTACAATTTGAACAGCAAACGCTGCTGTCGGTGGTGCTGAATGCGCTGGCAGTCAATAATATTCCTGCGGATAAACTGCTCCTGGAAATTAGTGAGACCACAGCGATGCGCTCGCCCGCAGAAACTATTCGTATCCTGGCAGCACTGAAAGAGCACGGGATTAAGGTGTCGATTGATGACTTTGGTAGCGGCTACTCAAGTCTGTTATACCTGCAAAGTATGCCGGCCAGTGAACTTAAAATTGACCGCACTTTTGTCCGGGAAATGAATAAGCCTGCGGCTGATACCCGGTTACTGGCGATGATGATTGAATTAGCCAAAAGTATGAACCTGAATATTGTGGCAGAAGGTGTGGAGACCGAACAGCAGCAGCAGCAGTTAACCCGGCTGGGATGTGATACTCTGCAGGGGTTCTATTTCAGTCGTCCTGTTCCACCTGAACAGCTGACATTCGCTGATATTCCGCTGCATTGTAATGCATCAGCGATGTCGCCAGCCTGCCCGGAAACGGGTTCACAAAAAGTCAGTGCCTGACCTGTTTTCTCTGGCGGCAGACCTGTTATACAGGTACACGTCAGACCGATTATCCCCGGGGTAATGTGAGTAAATTTCAGCAAATTGCACAGCAATTACAGCAGCAAATTAATGCAGGGATCTGGCAGTCGGGTGATAAACTGCCGTCATTAAGGCATCAGGCGGAACAGCAACAAGTCAGCCTGATGACAGTGATGAATGCTTATGCGTTGCTGGAAAGTCAGGGCTGGATTATCTCCCGTCCGCAGTCCGGTTACTATGTGGCTCCGCAGGTGTCTGACGGGGCAGCGGCGGTGGTCCAGAGTGAACAGACTGAGACAAACCGTTTTGTGTTTGATGTATTACAGGCCAGCAGGGATCCGCAGGTCGTTCCTTTTGGTTCCGCTTTTCCTGACCCTGACCTGTTCCCCTTACAGCAACTGATGCGTTCACTGACCAGTGTCTCCCGGCGTTTATCGGCAGGGGATGCCGTCGATAATCTGCCTCCGGGTAATGTCGATTTGCGGAAAGTACTGGCGAGACGTTATACCCGCCAGGGCATTATTGTCTCCCCTGATGATATTGTGATCACTAATGGCGCGATGGATGCGCTGAATCTCAGCCTGCAGGCGGTGACCGAACCCGGTGACTGGGTGATTATTGAAAGCCCGGCTTTTTATGGTGCATTACAGGCAATAGAGAGACTCAGACTAAAGGCGCTGGCAATTCCGGCGCTGCCCGGTGAAGGTATTGATTTACAAAAACTTCAGCAGGCATTAAAACGCTGGCCGATAAAAGCCTGCTGGCTGATGACAAACTGTCAGAATCCGCTGGGGTACACTCTGACTGCAGAGCGCAAACAGCAACTGGTCAGGTTACTGGAACAAAACCAGGTAGCCCTGATTGAAGATGATGTGTACACCAATTTATGGCAGGGAGAGCAGGCTCCTCTGCCGGCACTGGCGTGGGATCGGCAGGGGACGGTACTGCATTGTGGATCTTTTTCCAAAGATCTGGCCGCCGGATTCCGTATCGGCTGGGTAGTCAGTCGTGGTCATGGGATCCGCATTCAGCAGTTACAGCTGATGAGCACTTTATCTGTCAGTACACCGATACAGCTGGCATTAGCCGATTTTCTGCAAAGCCAGCATTATGATCTTCACCTCAAACGCTTACGCCGGCAGCTTGCTCAGCGTAAAAAGCTGGCCGTTGAGGCTTTGAAACGGGCTTTACCGGCACAGGCGAAGATATATGCTGATAATGGCGGTTATTTTTTATGGGTAGAATTACCGCCGGCAACCGACTGTACTCTGCTGTATCACCAGGCGATGGCTGAACATATCAGTATTGCGCCGGGGGAACTGTTTTCCGCCACACAGCAATATCGTCATTGCTTTCGCTTTAATGCAGCCTGGCCCTGGGATAACCGGGCTGAACTGGCAGTGGAGGTGCTGGGGCGTTTGATTGCGCGGCTATGTCAGTGAGTGTTTCAGATCGTTGCCGCACGGCGCTGACCCCAGGTCAGATGATAAATATCGTAAAAATCGACTTCGCCTTTTTTCTCCTGTAACCGGGCAATGCCTTGTTTTATCCGCTGAGGAATATCCGGATCGTTGCTGATTGCCCTGAGACATTGTTCGGAAACAGCGCGGACATAGTACCATTCGCCGTTATAGCACACTCGCAGGTCAAGGGTATCAATATCTTCAAACCGGTATTTCGGATTAATGTCCATCAGCATCAGCAGGCTCATACCCAGTACGAATGCGGTAGCAAACCAGAACGCCGGCCAGCCCAGCATCTCTGTCGAAAAGATCAGCGCAGTGCACAAGGCATAACAGAGGTACATCACTAACCACAGCCACGGATGTTTACGCAAAAAAGTAAAGCTGAAACGTGGCCGGTTGTCCCGTTGTTCGGTCCGGTTAAGACGGTCGATTTCCTGCTGCAGTATCTGTTTAATCTTGTCCATACGCCCTCCGCGAGTTTGCTGTCACTTAATCACATAACTGACCAGTCAGAAAGAAACAGATGCCCCGGGGTAAACTATAACAGTTAACATTAGCTGATGTTAGTTAACCAATAACGAGGTGAGACGTAGCGGGGCTGACACAAAGGAGAATAAATTATCATGCAGTAAAGGCCGGAGATCAGCACACAGCTTCCGGTGATTATTCGCGCTGTGAAGCGGAACAGAAAGGCAGAGGAACAGCCTCTGCCTTATGGATAATCAGGCGTTTTTATTATGGATTTCGTTGTTCATATGACCTAAGTCTTTATCCAGCAGGAAGGCGCCGTTAGAGCTGTTTTCCAGCATGCCCAGTTTATCCAGTACCGTTTTGAAGATTTTTTCTTCTTCATGCTGCTCGGCAACATACCATTGCAGGAAATGGAAAGTAGAGTAGTCATGAGTGGTCATAGCGGCATGGGCCAGCTCATTAATTTTACTGGTAATTAATTGTTCATGCTGGTAAGTCTGTGAAAAAACATCGGCCAGTGATTCAAAAGTGACCGGCGGTGCTTCAATATTACCCAGAACCGGCAATGCGCCGGTATCGCTCAGGTAGTCGAACAGACGCTGCATATGATCCATTTCTTCACGGGAATGAGTTTTGAGGAATGAGGCAGCACCCTCAAATCCTTTGTCTGCACACCATGCGCTCATTTGCAGGTATAAGTTTGCTGAGTAGAACTCAAGATTCAGTTGGTCGTTCAGGCGGGCAATCATATCAGGCGTTAACATAGCAGAGACCTTTTAAACAGAGAGTAAGATTTGTAAGATTATAGTGAACAATTATGCATCACTTTTTGGGTTTTGTGAAGCTGTGGTCTGTTGTTTTTTCCTTATTAATCATTAAGTTAATAATGTGAATTATTTAGTATCTGTAATGCTACTGTTTCTCATTGCTATCTGTTTTCAGCGGAAGAATGTCCCGGGTGGGTCTTTTTTCCCCGGACAGGGTAACAAATCACTGTACCCGATGATGACGGGGGATCATTCAGCCACTTTCGGCCAGGAAACTCTGCGGGCCGACATACCGTAAACGTCCGGTTTCATGTAACATGTGCTGGCAGAGTCTTGCGGTTAGCAGAAATGTTTATTGCAGCCTCTTTGCAGCGAGTACGGGATTATTGACGGATGCAGTCGCTTGCCGGTCAGTTATCTTCGTAAGAAAAGCCGGTGAAACTCTTCCCGGTCAGCGTGATTTTTCCGGAAATGCAGTACTGCGATGCCTTTCCGCCAACAGTGAAGAACCTGTTCATGGCTACAGCACCCTTTTTAGACGAAGTGGCTCGTCGCCGCACATTTGCGATTATTTCGCATCCGGATGCGGGTAAAACCACAATTACAGAAAAAGTTTTATTGTTCGGACAGGCGATCCAGACCGCCGGGACGGTAAAAGGCCGCGGCTCCAGTCAGCATGCAAAATCAGACTGGATGGAAATGGAAAAACAGCGTGGGATCTCGATCACCACGTCAGTGATGCAATTCCCTTACCGCGATAAACTGGTTAATCTGCTTGATACCCCGGGACATGAGGACTTCTCTGAAGATACTTATCGTACCCTGACGGCTGTCGACTGCTGTCTGATGGTGATTGATGCGGCCAAAGGGGTCGAAGATCGTACCCGTAAGCTGATGGAAGTCACACGGCTGCGTGATACGCCGATTCTGACGTTCATGAATAAACTCGACCGTGATATTCGTGACCCTATGGAGGTGATGGATGAAGTTGAGAATGAGCTGAAGATTGCCTGTGCGCCGGTGACCTGGCCTATCGGCTGCGGTAAGCTATTCAAAGGGGTTTATCATCTGTACAAAGATGAAACTTACCTTTATCAGAGTGGCCAGGGTCATACCATCCAGCAGGAACGTATTATCAAAGGGCTGGATAACCCGTTGCTGGATGAAGCGATCGGTGACGAGCTGGCTGCCCAGCTACGTGAAGAGCTGGAGCTGGTGAAAGGGGCCTCCCACGAATTTGAAGAACAGGCTTTTCTCGACGGACAGCTGACCCCGGTATTTTTCGGCACGGCACTGGGCAACTTTGGTGTTAATCATATGCTGGATGGTCTGGTCAGCTGGGCACCGCAGCCAATGCCCCGTCAAACGGATACCCGCGAAGTAGCGGCGAGTGATCAGAAGTTCAGTGGCTTTGTATTTAAAATTCAGGCCAATATGGATCCCAAACACCGCGACCGGGTGGCCTTCCTGCGTGTAGTATCAGGCAGATATGAGAAAGGCATGAAGATGTATCAGGTGCGTACCGGGAAAGATGTGGTGATCTCTGATGCTCTGACCTTTATGGCAGGTGACCGTGCTCACGTTGAAGAAGCCTGGCCCGGCGATATTATCGGTTTGCACAATCACGGCACGATTCAGATCGGCGACTCATTTACTCAGGGTGAGAAAATGAAGTTTACCGGTATCCCTAACTTTGCGCCGGAGCTGTTCCGTCGTATTCGTCTGCGTGATCCGTTAAAACAAAAACAGTTACTGAAAGGGCTGGTTCAGTTATCTGAAGAAGGTGCTGTACAGGTCTTCCGTCCGATAGCGAACAATGATCTGATCGTCGGCGCAGTCGGTGTACTGCAGTTTGATGTGGTAGTGGCGCGCCTGAAAAGTGAATATAACGTTGAAGCGATTTATGAATCGGTTAACGTTTCTACTGCCCGCTGGGTGGAATGCAGTGATGTGAAAAAATTCGATGAGTTTCAGCGCAAAAACGAGATTAACCTTGCGCTGGATGGCGGCGACAACCTTACCTATATCGCCCCGACCATGGTTAACCTGAATATCACCAGTGAACGTTATCCTGAAGTCACTTTCCGCAAAACCCGCGAACATTAACCGGGAATCTCTGCCGGAGCCCCGTTAGCCGGGGCCCGGCGGTATTATACAATTGTCTGTCAGCTGACGGTCAGCTGATATCTCTGCCGGGAGGCGGTATTTATCACCGCTGATGTTATCTCTGCGGATGCGTGCATTGTCTGTATTCTCTTTCTGCGTTGCCAGACCGGAAAACTATTCCCGGATTGTGCTGCTTCTGCCTGACCACTAAAAGTGTTTATTCTGTCCTGGTCTGGTGATGGATCTGTACTGATATTACCGAAGCTGTAAAGGCCGGATGTCACTTAAGTCAAATCCTAAAAATCAGTACACCCGTAAAACTCAGCTACTATTAATATTATGTGGTTGCGGCGCCAAAGGGGGTCCGTCACAGCCTGTCATGGACAGGTCATCGGGCGTACCGGATGCAGCGACCACTCAGGAAAAATATATGAAAAACAACAGTTATATTTACCGGCTGTTATTGATTTCACTGCTATGCAGTCCCGGTGTTTATGCGGCAGACTCCCCCGGACATTCCCGGACGCCGACGGAACAACAGCAGGGGGGAGCGATTAACCGCGTAGACAAGTTTATGGATGACAGCACCATCACCGCGAAAGTCAAAACGGCGCTGGTGGATGACAAGCAGATTAACAGTACCAATCTGTCGGTTTCAACTAACCGGGGTGTGGTATCCATCGATGGTTTTGTCGCTTCACACCGGCAAATGGCGCGGGTAAAACAGCTGGCAGAATCGGTTAAAGGGGTCCGGAAGACAGAGCTTAATCTGCATCTTAAGCCGAACCAGCAGACTGACCTGAAGAGTTATGCCAGTGATACCGCGACCACCAGTGAAATTGTTGCCCGGTTGCTGGCTGATAAGCGAGTGTCTGCGCGCCATATTTCCGTGACAACAACCCACGGAGCAGTATTGCTGACGGGGAATGTCAGTGACCGGCAGCAAAAAATGCTGGCGGCGGAGATAGCCCGTAAGGTTTCCGGTGTCAGTGCAGTAAAAAACGAATTGTCTGTCAGCCACTGATTCTGTGATGGCTGCAGAGAAACCGCGATATTAACAACAATATTTTCACCGCAGGACCGGTTCTGAACACGCTTCAGAACGATTTATAAGATGAATCTATTAATGACAGTAAGGAGATGACTATGTTTCGTTGGGGAATTATCTTTCTGGTTATCGCATTGATCGCTGCAGCACTGGGTTTTGGCGGACTGGCCGGAACCGCAGCATGGGCCGCAAAAGTGGTATTTATCGTCGGTATTATCCTGTTTCTTATCAGTCTGTTCACTGGGCGTAAGAAACTCTGAGTCAGCGTTGCATCTGTTGTCATCAACCGATGATAGCAGCCGGCAAGGATGCCGGCAGTACGGTTATCCTGCCAGCTGTAAATCACCTGCCATTGTTATTATTGTGCCCTGAGGAGACGTCGTTGAAGTTTATCGACACCCATTGTCATTATGATTTTCCGCCTTTTGAGCACCATGAAGCGGCAGAACTGAAGCGTGCCAGCCAGGCCGGAGTCGAAAAAATTATTGTCCCGGCCGTCAGCAGTGCACGTTTTTCTGCTGTGATGGCGCTTGCCGGTCGTTATCAGCCGCTGTACGCCGCTCTGGGACTGCATCCTGTGTGGACGGAGCAACATTGTGATGATGATATTGACCAGTTACAGCAGTGGCTGCAACAACAGCCGGCGAAACTGGTCGCACTCGGTGAAACCGGACTGGATTACTTTACCCCGCAGCTGGCGGCATACAGCGGACAACAAATCTCGCGTCTGAAAGCACAACTGAGTCTGGCAAAACGCTATGATCTGCCGGTGATCCTCCATTCACGGCGGACACATGATCTGCTGGCGGGGTTACTCAGGCAGGCAAAGCTGCCGGCGAGCGGCGTAATCCACGGGTTCTCCGGCAGCCTGTCTCAGGCGATGGCTTTTGTTAAACTCGGTTACCGGATTGGTGTTGGCGGGACTATTACTTATCCGCGGGCGGCGAAGACACGCAACACTATTGCCGCTTTACCCCTGCACGCTCTGGTGCTGGAAACCGATGCACCGGATATGCCATTACACGGATTTCAGGGGCAACCTAACCGGCCGGAACAGATCGCTGCCGTCTGGCGGGTTCTGACTGAGCTGCGTTCTGAACCTGCTGAACAGATTGCGCAAACGCTGTGGAATAACAGCCTGCGTTTGTTTCCGCGGCTGGCGGCATCCTGACAGCGGCGAAAGATACCCGCTATACTTTATGTTATTACTTTAACAATAAATCTCTGCCCATTGTGCTTCAGTCCCCCGGTACTCACTGCATATTGTGCGTTATCGTCGCATGTTAACCGCAGAGGCAGTGATTTCTTGATCCGCACCGCAATTATTGCTGATACGCTTTGTTAGAATATGAACATTAAGCAGCGAGTAATTGTGAAAATATTACCAATTACCGGTAACTTCCAGAGGAATTCTCCATGACTGATATGACCAGCATCGCACGTAAGGCGATAGGGCTGATGGATCTCACCACCCTGAATGATGATGATACGGATGAAAAAGTCACGGCCCTGTGCCGGCAGGCTAATTCACCGGCAGGGCAGACCGCCGCCGTGTGTATCTACCCGCGTTTTATCCCCCTGGCCCGCAAAGTCTTACGTGAACAGGGGACGCCTCTGGTGCGTATCGCGACTGTGACCAATTTTCCTCATGGCAACGATGATATCGCTATTGCGGTAGCAGAAACCCGCGCGGCGATTGCGTACGGGGCCGATGAAGTGGATGTGGTGTTTCCATGGCGGACACTGAAAGCCGGAGACACCCAATGCGGATTTGAGCTAGTCAGCGCCTGCAAACAGCTGTGTACAGAAGCCAGTGTACTGCTGAAAGTCATTATCGAGAGTGGTGAGTTACAGCAACCGGCGTTGATACGTCAGGCTTCAGAGATTGCGATTGATGCCGGTGCCGATTTTATTAAAACCTCGACCGGTAAAGTAGCCGTTAACGCGACTCTGGAAAGTGCAGCCATTATGCTGGAAGTGATCCGTGATAAAGGCGTTGCTGCCAGTGTCGGTTTTAAACCGGCGGGCGGAGTACGTACCACCGAAGATGCGGCAGCTTATCTGGCGCTGGCAGCAGATATTCTCGGTGATAACTGGGCCGATTCACGACATTTCCGTTTTGGTGCATCGGGATTACTGAACAGCCTGCTGAAGACCTGCGGTGCTGATGTTACGGACGCAGTATCAGGGTACTGACTGCCAGCGACAGGCCGAATATTGCCGGGAGACAATTATGTTACTGCCACAGGAAATTATCCGTAAGAAACGTGATGGTCATTGCCTGACTGATGAGGAAATTACCTGCTTTATCCGCGGGGTTACCGACCAGTCAGTCACTGAGGGACAGATAGCTGCGTTGGCGATGGCCGTCTGGTTCCGTGATATGAGTTTAGGGGAGCGGGTGGCTCTGACGATGGCAATGCGTGATTCCGGGACGGTACTCGACTGGCAGGATTTACAGTTAAACGGACCGGTGGTTGATAAGCACTCCACCGGGGGCGTCGGTGATGTGACATCACTGATGCTCGGGCCGATGGTTGCTGCCTGTGGTGGTTACGTTCCTATGATTTCCGGAAGAGGGCTCGGGCATACCGGCGGTACCCTGGATAAACTGGAGGCCATTCCCGGTATTGATATTTTTCCGGATGATCAGCGCTTCCGGCAGATCATCCGTGAAACCGGTGTTGCCATCATCGGGCAGACCCGTTCACTGGCCCCGGCGGATCAGCGTTTTTATGCGACCCGGGATATTACGGCCACCGTGGATTCAATACCGCTGATCACGGCTTCTGTTCTGGCGAAAAAGCTGGCAGAAGGGCTGGATGCGCTGGTCATGGATGTGAAAGTGGGCAGTGGTGCGTTTATGCCGGACTATGCTCAGTCAGCACTGCTGGCCAGTGCCATTGTAGGGGTGGCTAATGGTGCCGGATGCAAAACCACGGCGCTACTGACCGATATGAGTCAGGTACTGGCATCTTCGGCGGGTAATGCTACCGAAGTTCGTGAAGCAGTACGTTTCCTGCGCGGGGATTACCGCCATCCGCGTCTGCTGGAAGTGACTCTGGCATTGTGCAGTGAAATGCTGGTCAGCAGCGGTTTATCTGCCGATGAATCTCAGGCAAAACAGCGTTTAATGCAGGTACTGGATAATGGCCGTGCGGCAGAAGTTTTCGGCCAGATGGTGGCTCAACAATCTGGACCGACTGATTTTGTCGAACACTATGATCGTTATCTGCCGGCTGCGCCGGTGGTGCGTCCTCTTTACTCCCGGCGTACTGGCTATATCGGCGCGATGGACACGCGTGCGGCAGGGATGGCAATTGTCAGGATGGGCGGAGGGCGGCAGCGCAGCAGCGACAGCATTGATTACGGGGTCGGTTTTACCGGGATAAGTGTGCTGGGCCAGCAGACGGATACTCACACCCCGCTGGCGATAATACATGCTGCTGACGAAAACAGCTGGCAACAGGCTGCGATTGACCTGGAGGCTGCGATTACTGTGACAGAGCAGCCACCGAAAGAAATACCGTTAATCTATCGCAGAATCGGTTAATTAGTCGCATACTGATCTGATCAGTGTTTTTCACTCAATAGAATCTACAGGAGGCGAGCATGAAACGTGTATTTATTATGGTTCTGGACTCCTTCGGGATCGGCGCCAGCGCTGATGCGAATAAATTTGGTGATACGGGCTCAGATACGCTGGGTCATATTGCACAGGCCTGCAGTGAAGGGCGGGCGAACCAAGGACGGCAAGGGCCTTTACATTTGCCTAACCTGACTGCGCTGGGGCTGGCAAAAGCGGCGGAATTATCCACCGGTAAAATCCCTGCCGGAATGGATGCCAGTGCGCATATTATTGGTGCTTATGGTTGCGCCAGTGAACTCTCTTCCGGTAAAGATACCCCCTCAGGGCACTGGGAAATTGCCGGAGTCCCGGTGTTATTTGACTGGGGCTATTTTTCTGATGAAAAAAACAGTTTCCCGCAATCGCTGCTGGATACGCTGGTAGAAAAAGCCGGACTGCCCGGATACCTCGGCAACTGTCATTCTTCAGGTACAGTGATCCTCGACCAGCTGGGCGAAGAGCATATGCGCAGCGGTAAACCTATCTTTTATACCTCTGCTGATTCGGTTTTCCAGATTGCCTGCCATGAAGAAACCTTTGGCCTTGAACGTTTATACGAGCTCTGTGAAATCGCACGTAAAGAGCTTACCGAAGGGGGGTATAACATTGGTCGAGTGATTGCCCGTCCGTTCACCGGGCAGAAAGCCGGCGAATTTGTCCGTACCGGTAACCGGCACGATCTGGCGGTTGAACCCCCTTCAGCCACCATCCTGCAGAAGCTGGTAGAAGAAAAGAATGGTCAGGTGATTTCGGTCGGTAAAATTGCGGATATTTATGCCCAGCAGGGGATCACCAAAAAAGTGAAAGCAACCGGGCTGGATGCACTGTTTGACGCCACGCTGATCGAAATGCAGCAGGCCCCGGATAATGCGATCGTCTTTACTAACTTTGTGGATTTTGATTCCAGCTGGGGTCATCGCCGTGATGTGGCAGGATATGCCGCCGGTCTGGAATTATTTGACCGTCGTTTACCGGAACTGATGGCACAGGTAAAACAGGGCGATATGCTGATTCTGACCGCCGATCACGGCTGTGATCCGACCTGGCATGGTACCGATCATACCCGCGAACATATTCCTGTCCTGATTTATGGTCCGCAGGTAACCCCTGGTCCGCTGGGTCAGCGTGATACCTTTGCTGATATTGGCCAGACCATTGCATCATATTTCGGGCTTTCTGCTATGGATTACGGGCGTAACATGCTGTAAAAAGCATGCCTGATTTTTCACTGTCTGCCACTGCGGCAGACAATGACATGTTTGAGAGGAAAAATAACATGGCAACACCTCATATTAATGCTGAACCCGGTGATTTCGCAGATGTCGTTTTAATGCCCGGTGACCCGTTACGTGCTAAATATATCGCGGAAAACTTTTTGCAGGATGCCCGTGAAGTGAACAATGTGCGCGGTATGCTCGGTTATACCGGTACCTATAAGGGCCGTAAAATTTCGGTCATGGGTCACGGTATGGGGATCCCTTCCTGCTCCATTTACGCGAAAGAACTGATCACCGATTTTGGTGTAAAAACCATTATTCGTGTCGGGTCATGTGGGGCGGTGCGCTCTGATGTCAAATTGCGTGATGTGGTTATCGGGATGGGTGCCTGTACCGATTCAAAAGTAAACCGTATGCGTTTTAAAGATCACGATTTCGCAGCAATTGCAGACTTTGAGCTGGTACGTAATGCGGTTGATGCGGCTAAAAATCTGGGGATTGATGCCCGCGTCGGTAATATTTTCTCCGCCGACCTGTTCTACAGCCCGGACCCGCAGATGTTTGATGTTATGGAAAAATATGGCATCCTCGGTGTAGAAATGGAAGCTGCCGGTATTTATGGTGTTGCGGCAGAGTTCGGCGTGAAAGCACTGGCTATCTGCACTGTGTCTGACCATATCCGCTCCGGTGAACAAACCACTGCCGAAGAACGTCAGACTACGTTTAATGATATGATCAATATTGCACTGGAATCTGTTCTGGCCGGTGATCGGGCATAATAGCTGCCCCTGATAACGCGGAAAAGTCACGGCTGTTTTTTCGCGTTGCTTATCTTCTGTTACACTTTTCAACAAATGACACACTTTAGTCTCTTCCGGATCAACTTGGTACTGGCACTGTCTGTCTATCTCTCTATGATAGGCGTCAGTTAACGATCCTCCTCTCTGCAAACTATGTTATGTAATGAATCTGCGTAATTTCGAAATTGAAGAAAAACTGTTTATACGTCGCGCAATAACGGCTTTTGGTTTGGTGGCAGTGTGCTTTGGCATTCTGACGTATAACCTTTATCGTTTGCAGATCAAAGAACACGGTTATTATCAGACCCGGTCCAATGATAATGACATTAAAATGATCCCCATCGCGCCCACCCGCGGGATTATCTATGATCGTAACGGCACGCCACTGGTGAAAAATATTACCCAGTATGACCTGACGATCATCCCTTATAAAATCACTAATCTGAAAGCGACAATCGCCGCCCTGACGCCATTGATCGGTCTGACGCAGGATGAGCAAACGGATTTCTGGCATCGTCTGAAACTCACCAGCCGTTATAAGCCTATCATTGTTAAAGATGAACTGACGGAAGAACAGATCGCCCGTTTCTCTGTGGATGAGTATCGTTTTCCGGGAGTCAGTATTGACTCCTATCAGGACCGCCAATATCCCTACGGAGCCGCTCTGGCCCATGTGGTCGGTTATGTGTCTAAGATTAACGACAGTGATTTTAAGCGGCTGAATGCTGAAGGTATTTCTGAGAACTATGCGGCCGACCACAATATCGGTAAGCAGGGGATTGAAAGTTATTATGAGTCTGTTTTACACGGACAAACGGGTTATCAGGAAGTAGAAGTCGATAATCACGGCCGTATTGTACGAGTATTAAGTGAGCAACCGCCAGTGGCGGGTAAAAATGTCTGGCTGACGCTGGATCTGCCATTACAACAATATATTGAAAGCCTGCTGGTGGGACAGCGTGCGGCGGTGCTGGTTGAAGACCCCCATGACGGAGCCGTACTGGCAATGGTTTCAGCCCCCAGCTATGACCCTAACCCGTTTGTTAAAGGGATCAGTTATAAAGCGTATGAGACATTACTGCAGAACAAAGATTTACCCCTGATTAACCGTGTTACCCAGGGGCTTTACCCGCCGGCGTCGACAGTGAAACCTTATATGGCGATGTCAGCGCTGCTTAACGGAGTCATTACGCCACAGACCACCTTCTTCGGCGCTCCGACCTGGACGTTGCCGGGCACTGATCGTCGCTATCGTGACTGGAAAAAAACCGGCCACGGTATGCTGAATGTGACCAAAGCTATTGAAGAGTCAGCGGATACCTTCTTTTACCAGGTCGCTTATATGATGGGTATCGACAGAATCCATCATATGCTTAGCCAGTTTGGCTATGGCAAGCTGACGGGTATTGATTTACATGAAGAATATAAAGGTCTGCTGCCCAGCCGCGAATGGAAGCAACAGGTGCATAAAAAAGCCTGGTATCAGGGCGATACAATCTCTGTCGGTATCGGTCAGGGCTACTGGATTGCGACGCCAATACAGATGGTAAAAGCGCTGGTGGCACTGCTTAATAACGGTAAGGTACTTACTCCGCATTTGTTACTTAAAGAACAGCAAGGGAACAGTGAGCAACTGTACCAGCCACCGGCACAGTCTCCTCAGATCGGCAGCCCGGATTCCCCTTACTGGTCGCTGGTGCGCCATGCGATGTTCGGGATGGCGAATGCCCCGAATGGTACCGGGTATCGTTATTTCCATACTGCGCCTTACGGTATTGCGGCGAAAAGCGGAACCTCTCAGGTCTTCAGCCTGAAACAAAACCAGGTGTACAACGCCAAAATGATTCCGGTACGTTTGCGTGACCATATCTTCTATACTGCCTTTGCTCCTTTTAAAGATCCTAAGGTAGCGGTAGCACTGATTCTGGAAAACGGCGGGGTTAACGGAGTAACAGCCGCGCCGCTGATGCGTCAGATTCTTGATCATATTCTGTTGCCTCAGACCGCGTCGCTGATACCGGGCGGAGATAAAGGAACGATACCTCAGGATATCCCGGATAACGGCGGCGTTGCAGCGGGAGCAGTGACCACCGATCAATAACAGGGCAGAGCAGTACGCTCAGGAAGGGGCGGCTGCTATATCAGTCAGATTGTTCAGTAATAAATCGAATGACGAAATTTTGCCGTAAAAACAATCAGTCAGCGTGATTTTCATGAAAACTGATTGACGCAGAACAGGGATTAGGGTTTAATGCGCCTCGTTGCCCGAATAGCTCAGTCGGTAGAGCAGGGGATTGAAAATCCCCGTGTCCTTGGTTCGATTCCGAGTTCGGGCACCACTATTTCAAAAGCCTCGCAGAAATGCGGGGCTTTGTCGTTTCTGCAGTATGGTCTGTTTATGGTCCTTCCCCGGGGTACTTCAGGTGTTACCCTTAGCCCTGCTCTCTGATGTGTTTTACCTCGTTTGTCGCCTCTTTCTGGCTGGTTACTGATTTCCCAGGCTTCCTGTCTGAAGCGCCTCCGGTCTTTTCCTGACAGTTCCGGTACATGGTAATCCGCCCGAAAAACCGGTATTTTTATAAGCAGCATTTTCTACTCACCTGAATTCAGGGGGGATTTCTATGACCGGAAGGGTAGCGGATCTCAATGATCACGTTTTACTGACAGCCAGATCATCGCCATTCTTAAGCTGGCGGAAGCGGGTACTCCGGTTCCTGAACCGTGCCCCGTATTGATTCAATTAATAACTGATTTTCCGCAGATAAAAAAACGCCGACCGCAAAGTCAGCGTTTCCGTTTTGTTAAATGACACCGGTCAATGGCGTGGAGTCACACCTTTAGCACCACGAAGTAGTCCTTCGGTACTCAGGTCTTCATCCAGTTTAGGCCAGTGGATACCATAACCGGCACCACAAAGCTCCCAGTTTTGTCGCTGCTCAGCAGTACCCGCAGCAAGACGAGGGAACCAGGCAACGGGAACAGAGATACTGCGCCCGTCCATGAGGTCAACCGTCAGCCGATCATCATCAATGCAGATATTCATTACGCGAATATCGTTCTCACTTTGCAAAGTAAGCATCCCAGGCCTCCCGGAGTGTTATCTGATGTTCTTTAACCAGACGTTGTAGTTCACGAAGTTGGTGCGAAGCAAAGCCACACTACGCGCGACGCTGATATCATGTAACCATATTTTAGCGGTTGCATTACCTTTATCAATATGGACATGCGCCGGTTCATTCGGTTCATGACTGTAAAAGTAAAACCGATAGGCGCCGATCCTTAATACTGTTGGCATAATACTCTCCCTGTCAGATTACGTGTATGGCTGCCCGATTAATACCATAACCAGATCCGATAAAAGGGATGTGGTCGTCAAAATCCATCGGCATCCCCGCAGCCGGACTTCCTGAAGACAACGCCCCACCTGAGGTGGCTGACCCCCTGATACGGGCTGCTGAGGCTGTCCCCATCCTTGTTGTTAAGAATCCCGGGAGTGAGAAGAGGAGCTACCCGATTGCTGACGACTTCCCGGTATCTGCATGCTACTGTTCACGTTGACCATCACTTCTGTAGAATAACGCTCCTGACTATGCTTATCCTGCCATTTACCGGTAACTAACTGGCCTTCAATGTATATCTGTGAGCCTTTACGCAAAAATTCACCGGCCACTTCCGCCAGTTTGCCAAACAGTACGACCCGGAGCCATTCGGTCTGCTTCTTCATTTCACTGGTTTACTTATCACGTCAGCTGAAATAGTGGTTACTGCGCTGCTGCTGGATGTATAGCGTACTTCGGGGGGCTGGTCTAAATATCCGGCAAGAATGACCTGTAGTGACTTAATAGATTCGGATACGTCAGGAGATGATAACTACACACAGCGGTGTTGAATAAATCGCATTTGTGCTGAGTTGAAGGATCAGATCAGGCATTCACGTGACAAAGCAAAATCTCAGAACCACTAACCGGAAAAGTTATAAAAATTTTTTCAATACAAATATATATTAATATTTTAATGGTTATTTATTTATATCAGAGTTATTAAATAGCATATTAAAATAGTATGGTTTTTATGTTTTCAAATACTCAGGAGGATGACGTTTTTATTAATATTGTCTTGCCGGTGACTATCTTTCGCAACTGTTTCAGATGTCGGTAAACAGGTTATCTGTTAATAACAATATAATGGCGATAACCAGAGGGTCACCGCCATACAATAACAGCACCGAGATGTTATTTTTTTGGCGCCTGTTCGAAGGCCTTATCGGTAGTCGCTTTGAAGTTGGCAGATTTGTTTTGTTCACACAACTGTACGATCACCGGGGTAACGCTCTCAATGCCGCTGACATCCAGTACTGCGTCTTCAGGTTTTTGTTTCTGGTTCAGTGCCTCAGCGAATCCGACGGCAGTTGGCTGGAAAGACATATCCAGATTCAGAAAATCATTACAGGTCCATTTAGTAATAGGCCTGGTCTGATGTGCGGTATGATCAGCCGCAAAACTGGCTGCAGGCAATACGAGTAAAGCGGCAACAATGGCTCCGGAGAACTTATTCATCTTACTAACCTCTCTTTCTGTATTGTTAAAAGATACATCGGTGAATATAACCATAGGAAATAAAGCTATATTTTATTAAATAGCTATATTTCCATGTAATATGATGGTGTATTATTTTTTCAGCAGGTCATGAATTTCATTTTTAAAGTCATACAGTTTATTTTGCGGATGCTTTTTACATAAATCGATAACCTGCGGGATGGCGATATTATTAGTTTCCTGTAAATCAACAGTATCTCCGCCCTTATAGGTTGTTTTATCATTCAGCATCCAGAATGCAACGGGCAGCATTGCTTTGGGATTCAGATTTATAAATTCCTGGCAGGTCATATGTTCGGTATTAGTATCTGCAGCCTGAACGGCGGTTGCAGAAAAAAAAGATAATCCGGCAACAGCAAGTATCATCGCTTTGATTTTCATGAGTCTTCTCTTTTATACCTGTGAGTTAAAAGGATAGCCTTACTCATAATAGTAGTCTGACAATAGGAAATATCCAGAATAGTGAACAGATATTTTGCCGCAGGCATGTTCAGCGATACAGCGAATAGCCCAGCTGACTGGCCACCGAAGCGACCATTGCCTGAGCACGTACACTGTTGCCTTCGTTATCCAGTGGCGGTGAAAAAGCCGCAATTCCCATCACTCCGGGGACGACGGCAATAACACCCCCGCCGACACCGCTTTTTGCCGGCAGTCCGACACTGTATGCCCAGTCGCCCGAGGCACCGTACATACCTTCCATTGTCATTTCTGCGAGGATACAGGGAACGTTATCTTTCCTGAGTACCTGCTGGCGGGTGAGTGGGTTCATCCCTCTGGCTGCAAGGGTGGCGGCGAAAGTCGCCAGTTGTGTCGTGTTAATCAGTACTGAACACTGACGGGTATAAACCTCGCAGGCTTCCATAGGGTCACAATACATATAGCCGGCAGAATACAGCAGCCAGGCAATACCCCGGTTATGAAAGTTGGTACTTTGCTCCGACTGATTAACTTCTTCTGAGAGGGCGAGTGCTGAACCGGCCATTTGTTGTTGCAGATGTAAAATACGTTGCCAGCGCTGTTCAGCATCGTTTGCTTTCAGCAGACTGACCGCAGACATTGCCCCGGCATTGACTAAGGGTGATAAAGGTTTCCCGCTGTGCAGTTCTAAGGCAATAACTGAATTAAAAGGGAGTCCGGTCGGGTCGGCACCTATTTTTTCTTTAATCGCGGCAGGACCGGCTTCTTCGAGGGCCAGCGCCAGGGTACTGACTTTCGATATAGACTCTATGGCAAAGGGATAACTGCTATCACCGGCCTGATAAACAGCCCCTTCTGCAGTGACGACCGCCACGGCGCTGAGGTGTGAAGGGACTTGTGCCAGAAAGGGGATATAGTCTGCATTTTTCCCTCCTTGCAGGGAGAGTGACTCTTGCAGGGCCTGCTCAATGGACTGCCGGATGACCTGTGGATCCTGTTGCATAGTAATCTCCTGTTATAAAACAGTGTGGCGTTTACCTCATGGAGGAGTCGATAAGAGTATAGCCTTTCCTGAACCAGGGAATGCCTGATAGCAGATTACGGGTACTTATATGAGCAGGCTTAATCTACTCCCGCTCAGTACTTCCGGTTCCATGCAGAAATATTTTTCAATGGCTGTTTGATATAAGGGCTGGCTTTAATCAGGGAAAAGAGAAGCTTATTGACCAGAGTTCCGGTTTTGTCCATGGGCCGGTCGACATCCAGAAACAGGACGGCACGCCATTCATCGCTATCATTACGTACTTCATGTTCCAGAGAGTCATCAAACAGGATGACTTTACCTTCCTCCCAGTGCATTTTCTGGTCAGCCACCCTGATCCATACTTTATCCCGTTCTTCTGGCACGATAAGCCCCAGATGCACACGCACCATGGCTCGGGTCGGGCCTTTGTGAGGAACGATATGATAGCGGGGCTGTAGTATAGAAAACATGGCAGTACGCATATGGGGGATTGCACTGATCAGTGCTGCTGTTTTCGGACAGAGGGCACAGTTTGCTTCAATCCGGTTACCGTATATATATAACCCGAAAGTTTTCCAGTTGTCACCTTTGGAAATCCGTTGCTGGTCAGGAGATATTTCATGGAAGGAAGGAATATTCTGTGGTTTTTTCAGTAATATATCTAATTCTCCGCGGATTTCCCGCCAGTTATTTTCCAGTAAATAAACCCAGTCGAAAGCGGAGTTGTCAATTTTTGGAGTAGTTGCAATAAGTGAATGTTTTGTCTGGAAATAGTTATTCCAGCGTAAGAATTTTTTCCCCGTTTTTATCAGTAAACGACGATAAAAAGCCGGGCGTGATGCGGGCTGCATAATTATATTCCTGTCATAATAAATTAATATATGCACTATGATGATGGAATGCCCGGATAAACAGATTAATCATATTTATAAGTGCTACTCAGGGTATTTACTGAATGCTGGGTAATTAATGGAGATAATCTGATATCTGTGGTTATTTATTCCTTCATACGGCACCTGAAATAAACTGTCTGTAAAATGCCATCAATGCCCCTGTGTTTTTTATCAAAACTGGCGAAGGAGTCAGTTTTGATACTCTGCTTTTTTCCGCCAGGCTCCGGGGATAAAGGCAGGGTAAGGTTATTGCAGAGAGGGATCCTTTGCGGCTGGCATGGATCGGTGATTGCTGATCCCTTTATTTTATGCAGGAAGATCAGAGCAAATGGATCCGATCAATATAAGTAAATCCTTTTGAATCAGAGGTTTTAAAAAATTGCACACTAAAAGGTGATCAGGATGACCCGGCCATAACACAGCACATAGCAACAGTAATAAACGGGGTTGTGATACTTTACCGGGCGGCAGATAAACCACTATTACTGGACCTGCCATTTTTTATCAGTCGTGTTACCTGTGGCTTCCCGTCACCTGCCGGGGACTATATTGCACAAAGAATTGATCTTAATTAGTTATTGATTGCGTATCCGGTAACAACCTGTTTTATCCGGGGCAGTAGTGATTCGATGACAGAAGAAGGTATCGCTGACGGTGATATGCTGATTGTCGATAGCTCACTGACCGCCGGAGCGGGTGATATTGTGGTGGCCTCATTGGCGGGGCAAGTTTACGGCCTTCTTTACATCTCAGAAGAATGAATCCCCGCTGGTCTCTGTGACGGATGCTGACCCGTTTGAGAGCTTCGGTGTGGTTAAACATGTCATTAAAGGTATTGAGCAGACAGATAATTTACCCTGCCCCTGTAGGCATGTATCAGCTCAGTGGGTGATAGTGAACAACAGTTCACGCAGCCAGCGATAGCCGGGATCACGGTGTGTTCGTTCATGCCAGATTGCAGTTTTACTAAAGCCTTTAATTGCCAGTGGCGGCGGCATGACTGTTAAGCCCGGCAGATTACGTGCCAGTCTTTGCGGTACCACACTGATCAGCTCACTGACTCGCAGTATTTCGGGCAATACCAGAAAACTGTACACGGAAAGTGCTATATGCCTGGAACGGCCAATCGCAGCCAGCGCATCATCGGTGACTCCGTGAAAACTGTCACCGGTGTAGGAGAACAGTGCATGATCCATGGCACAGAAACTATCAAGAGTCAGTGCTCCGGGCTGTGCCAGCGGGTGTTCTTTCCGTAATAAACACACATAGTATTCTTCATACAGCTGTCTGGCATGTAAATCGGGCAGCGCAGTTTCCGGAGTCACCAGGGCAATATCGATATCCCCGCGTTCAAACTGTGCTGCCAGTTGCTCATTATTCACGGGCAGAACCGCTACGCGAATATGCGGTGCCTGTAACTTCAGCGCTTCTATAAAAGGAACGACCACAGCCCGCAGAGCATAATCAGTGGCTGCAATTTTAATGGTTATTTCTGCGGTTAGCGGGTCAAAGGTCTTTGGCTGCAGTAATCCACTGATTTCTGTGAGTATATCTTTCACTGGTTGCTGCAATTCCAGTGCCCGTAATGTCGGGATAATCCCCCGCTGTGTACGGGTAAAAAGCGGATCATTAAAATATTCCCGCAGGCGGTTCAGCATGCCACTGACGGCGGGTTGTGTCAGTGATAACCGTGCTGCTGCGCGGGTTACGCTGCGTTCGTCCAACAGGGCATCAAGTGTTTTGAGTAAATTAAGATCGACAGTACGGATATCGTTGTGCATTGGCTTCTTCGTCATGTAAGCCCGGTTTATGTTTAACATTGTATGTGACGGGTCATATACTGTTCTACAGTGCCGGGCTGAACAAGTGACCGGTTCACGGACAGCATAATGCTTCCGTTTGTATTCTGTGATTAAGATATCACCACAGAGAATAATAGAAATAAAAAATGGTGATTGGTCTTATTTCTGCATTGACAGGATACTTTATTTGTCTGCTACCGGAACGTGTAGCATCCTTATATAGAGAAAATTGTATGAAAATGAATGGGATTAACTGGCCGGAAGGTTTTGTTCCTGGCTTTACTGACAATTACTGCTCAAATGAAGTCATTGTATCCGGTCTGACGACCCGGGATATCTGGCCATTGCTTACTACTCCGGCACGATGGCCGGATTACTATAAAAATTCCGCCAACGCACGGTATTATGACAATAAAGGTCCGCAATTGGCGGCAGATATGCGCTTCAGTTTCGAGACGTTTGGCTTCCATGTCGAAGCGCAGGTCACGGAATATTGTGCACCAGATAGCGGAGATGTTGCTCGTGTTTCCTGGCATGGCTGGTCAGGTGAGACGGGCAGTGATGAACGTCTGGATGTACTGCATGCGTGGCTGGTGGAGGATCTTCCTGGCAACCGTGTCCGTATTCTTACCCAGGAAACTCAGAACGGGCAGCCGGCTGTTGAACTGGCAAAGACCACTCCTAATCCGATGATCAATGGTCATCAGGAGTGGCTGGATGGTCTTATTACTGCAGCAAAAGCGCTGAAATAAAAGCGTTTACCGGAACAGAGTCACTTCTGTTCCGGGGGAGTCTCTCCGGTCCCGGTTATCAGAGGAAACGCTCAGTCCTGGCGGGGGGATGCTGCCGACGAAGTACAGAAAAACGCGATTATAACCATGAGCAGTACCGGCAGCATTGCCATCCTTAATCCGGCATACTGGCCGAGAAACCCGAGGCAGGGCGGGCCGACCAGAAAAGCAATATAACCCAGTGTGGCAGCAATAGTGACCCGCAGGTTACTGTTTTTCCCTTCCCCGGCAGCAGAGATCGTCAGGGGGAAGCCCAGAGAAGCGCCAATCCCCCACAATATCACTGCAACAGCTGCCAGCCATTGGACGGAAGAAAAAATCACCAGTAATAAGCCGCTGACAGCAGATAAAGCACTGAATCTCAGCATACGGACGCGCCCGAAGCGGCGTACAAAGCTGCCACCGATAAAGCGGCCCAGTGTCATTCCGGCCGTAAAACCAACGTATACCAGGGTACCGGTAGTATGGCTGAAGTGATAACCGTCGGTCATCAATAAAGGAACCCAGTCATTAGCAGAACCCTCAGCCAGTGCCATCGCCAGAATAACGACGCCCAGCAGCAGTAATCGCTTATCACGTAGTTCGTTGAACACCTGGGACTGATAGCTTCCTGACTGAGGTTGTTCCGCAGCCTCTTTTTCACTCTGCCAGTCAAGGCGATTGATTAGCGGAAAAATACAGACCAACAGCAGACCGGCGATTAACGTAAAATGCCACTGAGGTGGCAGGTTTAAGGCAGCCATCAGCATTCCGGTAACAGCTCCCGCCAGAGTACCGCCGCTGAAAAAACCATGAAGTATCGTCATGACGGGTTTATTCTGCTGTCTCTCGAAGGCTGAAGCTTCAATATTGATGGTGATATCAGACAGTCCGGCACCGAAACCAAAAACAGCCAGTGCAAAAAATGCCAGCACAATATCCGGTATAGCCATACTGAATGCCAGTATTAGCAGACCGGCAGACAGCAAAAGGTATCCCCATAGCATGATCCTGCGGATACCGAAACTGTTAATCAGTTTACCTGCCAGTAAAATTCCTGCCATAGAGCCGCAGGAAAAGCCGAATAGCATTAATCCCATTGACTCAACCGGCGCCTGTAACAGATCCCGCATTGCAGGGGTTCTGCTGACCCAGCTCGACCAGCTAAGGCCGGGTAAAAACATTAATGCAAATAGTGCGATTTGCTGAATATGAGGGTTCGGACGCTGAATATTTCCCATTATTTTCCTGAGTGGACGGTGAATCTGGCAACAGCAGATAACGGTACTGCGTATTTTACATGGCGTCGAACCATTAACACCATGATGGTGGATATTCTGTCGGCAGTAATTTTTTTTGCGACCTTTATCACATTTAATAATAAAAAATATTTTCTTATGTAACTTCCGGAGAGCAGCTAAGGTTGTTTTTAATAGAAAATTAACAGTTAGCCAATAGAAGGAAAATACCTCACCAAACCCATAAACATGATAAATAAGGATTTATTTTAAAATAAAATAATATAAATGATAGTTATTATCATTGATGTTTACATTTATATATATGGTCGTACAATAAATGCTCTTCGGTGCAGCAATTTATTGTTACATTTTTGTTCCTGCGGTGCCGGTGAAACATGACTCATGTTATTCAACAAATGGATTGATGATAATGACAACATTTCGTGTCAGACCTCTGGTTATGGTGATGGTTACGGCAGTATGCCCTGTCGCTGATGCCGCAGATAAAGAAACGCTGGTGGTTACTGCGACAGGTTTCGAACAGAAAATACAAGATGCACCGGCATCCATCTCGGTAATCAGTAAGCAACAAATTGAAGATAAGGCATACCGGGATATTACCGATGCCCTGAAAGATGTGCCCGGAGTCGTTGTTACCGGGGGAGGCAGCAGCAGTGATATCAGTATTCGTGGTATGTCTTCCCAATACACTTTATTTCTGGTAGACGGGCGACGGGTCAGTACCCGCGGAACCCGGCCAAACAGTGATAATGCAGGTATCGAACAGGGCTGGCTGCCACCGCTGGAATCTATCGAACGAATTGAAGTGATCCGTGGCCCGATGTCATCACTGTATGGTTCTGATGCAATGGGGGGGGTGATCAATGTGATCACCAAAAAAACGCATAACAACGGTAAATGGCGTGGATCTCTGCATGCAGATACCACATTGCAGGAAAACAGCCGTTCCGGGGATCTTTTCCAGACCGATGCGTATGTTTCAGGTCCGCTGATTGATGGGCTGCTGGGACTTAAGCTGAGTGGTTTACTCTCCCGGCGGCAGGAAGATAAAATTCTTAATGGTTATAATGAGCAGCGGATGCGTAACGGGGCTGCCACCTTTACCCTGACACCGGACGACAGAAACAGCTTCGCAGTTGATATGGCGAGGGAATTACAGGACCGGAACAGCACCCCGGGGAAATCGAAGGCCATAGAAACCTGTCGTGGTACCCGATGTACCCCCAACAGCCGCAGTGAAAATCGTTATGAACATACCAGTTATGCCCTGACCCACAATGGTTACTATGACTCGCTAAATACGACCAGCTACCTGCAACAGGAAGAAACGAATAACCCTGTACGGGAAATGAAATCTTATAACACAACCTTTAATACCCAGAACCAGCTATTACTGGATAAGCATACTCTTACGCTGGGGGGACAGTATCGCTACGAAAAATTACGGGATAATGGTAATCAGCTTCAGTCTGCACAGGGACTGAATAAGCTGACTCGCTGGAGCTATGCTATTTTTGCGGAAGATGAATGGGCAATTACCGGCGGGCTAAGCCTGACTGGCGGGTTGCGTATGGACCAGGACGAAAATTACGGAACACACTGGACTCCGAGGGGGTATGGTGTCTGGCATCTGAGTGACCAGTGGATCCTGAAAGGGGGAATTTCTGCCGGTTACCGCTCTCCTGATTTACGTCAGTCTTCGGCCAACTGGGGACAGACGACTGGCGGCGGGCGGCTTAACGGTATTATTGTCGGTAATCCGGACCTGAAACCGGAAAAAAGCCTCAGTGAAGAGATCGCCTTACTCTGGGATAATGGTGATACTCTGAATGCCGGTATTACCTTGTTTAATACGGATTTTAAAGACAAAATAACCGAAGTTCGCCGTTGTAACAGCAGTGCCGAACCCTCCTGTACTATCGGTAATACCTCTTATGATTTTGTCAGCGACAGGGTCAATGTAGATAAAGCAACAATGCGTGGAGTGGAATCGACATTTGGCTGGCAACCGGCAACCGGCTGGCAACTGACAGCAAATTATACTTATACCCGCTCAGAACAGAAAAGCGGACAATTTTCTGGTAAACCCTTAAACAAAATGCCTGAACATATGTTCAATGCTGTGCTGAACTGGCAGGCCCGTGAAGATTTATCTTTCTGGAGCCGGATAAACTTCCGTGGTAAAAGTTCGGAATATCTCAGTCGTACCTCTATGGCACAGGGCGTCCCTTCCTATAGTTTTGTTGATATAGGCACCCGGTATAATGTAAGTAAAGAACTTTCAGTAGTTGCCGGAGTATATAATATCTTCGATAAGAAAATTGATTATTCGGTGTATGATACGGTACTTGACGGCAGGCGTTATAATCTTGGTATAACCTACAGCTTTTGATCAGTGAACATCACCGGCCATATATATATGGCCGGTGATGTTTATTTTTAATATTGTTTACGTGGCGATGGTTTTTTCCTTTCAAAGCACGTTACTCTCCCATTTACCTCTGGATAATACTGAAGTCATCCTGCTGATTGTTCTTAGGATAATTACAGTTATAATCACAGCCTGAAATACTTCTTCTGACTTACTTGTAAATAAATCCTGCCGGCAGAGCACTGTTTTTAATAGTGGATATGATAAAAATAATCTCAATTGTTAAAACGTAAATACTTAAAATAAACGATCTTTTATCTTAAGTTAAATAAAATAGCAACGCCTAAATCTTTTTGTGTTTATGTTTTTAGTTTTTTATTCTGCTTCATGGTTGTAGTATGGTTTTTTTACCCAAAACAGATGGTTTACATAGCATTAAAAAGGAAATATTATCTGCTTGTATAAGCAATGGGGCTGAAAAAATCTTATTTTAATGCACAATTTTCCTGGCAGTTAAATAAGAGGTTATGGATATCCGGCCGTATTCCGGGAACAATAACAAGGACTTTTTGATACCGGTAAAATGATGAAAAAAGAACATATAGATCAGATGGTAAGAGGCTGGCTGGTCGGGCCTTTTCAACCTTCAGTGTTTTATTCTGAACATGTCGAAGTTGCGGTGAAACACTATGTTACCGGGGATTATGAGCCCGCGCATTATCATAAAATTTCCACCGAAATAACGATGATAATCACAGGGAATGTCATGATGAACGGGAATAATTACCGTTCCGGCGATATTGTGACTATTTTACCTGAAGAGATAACAGATTTTAATGTGTTAGAGAATACCACGACTCTGGTGGTGAAACTTCCTGCGGTGAAAAATGATAAATACAGCGCTGAGGTGATTGTATGATTAATATCGTTATACCCATGGCCGGACGTGGAAGTCGTTTTTCTTCTGCCGGTTATAAGGATCCCAAACCATTAATCATGCTTAATAATAAACGGATGATAGAAGTCGTCATCAATAATCTCCGACCTGCAGCAGAACACCGGTTTATTTTTATTTGTCAGAAATCACATATTTCCGACTATGCTGCAGACGAAATCCTGAGTTCAGCTGCTCCGGGGGCAGTGATTATTCCATTAGAAGGGATAACTGAAGGTGCTGCCTGTACAGTATTAGCCGCGAAAGAATTTATTAATAACGATGACCAGTTAATGATTGCCAATTCTGATCAGTGGGTAGATATCGATATTAACCACTATTTACAGCAGCTGGATGATCAACAGCTGGATGGATTAATTATGACGATGACTGCCAGTGATCCTAAGTGGTCCTATGCATGTTGCAATCATTCTGGCCAGGTTATTTCGGTGGTAGAAAAACAGGTTGTGTCGGATCAGGCGACAGTCGGTATCTATAACTACCGCAGAGGCAGAGATTTCTGCCATTTTGCCGGACAGATGATCCGTCAGAATGATCGCAGCGCAGGGGAGTTCTATGTCGCTCCCGTTTATAACTATATGCTGGCTGAGGGCAACTCCCGGCTTGGGATCCTTAATATTGGCAGCGAAATGGACGGCATGTATGGTCTGGGGACACCTGAGGACTTGCAAAAATTCTGCAGCCTGCCGGTTTTCCGCCAGTCTGTATCGTTCTGATAACCGGGCAGGCTGGAAACAAATATGAGAATTATTCGTTACAGACATGACAGAAAACTCAGGGTCCCGGTCCTGAATCGTTGTTACAGCGGCCATCTTCCGCAAGCCGAAGAGGGTACCCGTATGACGGTGATTAGTTTTTCTGCCTTTGAAGGTAAAAAAGCAGATAAAGAATACGTGGTAAATGGCTGTTCACGTTTTCTGTTAAAAGATATTCACCATGTTGCACTGATTAACGTGCAGAACGATTCTTCACTGTATGCCCATCTGTTGTGGGATATCACTCATCAGATGCCAGTCGGGGCCCGTCTTTATATTAAAGAACAGATCCCTTGTGACAGTCTGCTGGAGCGTCGTTATTACCAGCGGGCTTTTACTGAAGTTGAAGCCCGTGATGGATTCAGGGTATATCTCAAGCAGCACCCGCTGACGGCAGAGCAGGACAGGGGGCTGGAACAGTGGAGTTTTTGTATTCCGACAGGACCTGAAGATCCGACATTTCTTAATGCCTGTGTGGAACGTATTCTGCAGCTTAATTTGCCGGAATTCGAGATTATCCTGTGCGGAACGCCCCATGCCGATTTTCTTTTTTATGATCAGGTCCGGATTATCGGCCAGGAAATTACTGCTCCGCCGGTACATATTACCCGTAAGAAAAATGCACTGGCACAGGCCGCCCGCTTCCCTAATCTGTGTATTATCCATGACCGGGTGATGCTGCCACTGAACTTTTCTGAAGCAGTGTTGCGTTTTGGTGACTTTTATCCGATGACCGGCTTTCAGTCATTCTATTTTGCCGATCAGTATAATCTCATTCCAAGAAAATATTCAGATTTCAATACGATAGAGCAGGACCTGACCCGGGAGCTGAATATCCGGACAGTAACGAAAAAAGATACCGCACTGATCAGTAAACTTTTTTACTGCTACCAGCATCCGGCCAGAAGCCAGTTCGGCCATGATTATCTGACCGGCAGCCTGTATTTGTGTAAAAAATCAGTCTGGCTACACTCCCCACAGAATGAACAACTGTACTGGAATGATTATGAAGATATAGAACAGGGGATACGTTGCAGCGATGATGGTATACCTTCTATCATTAATCCGCTGACGGTGACCCAGAGTATGAACGCCCGCTCGGTGATTCATTACTACGGTTGTGTAGCCGTAAAAGATTACCGGGGAAGAAACCGTATGAGTCGCAGTATTATGGAAATACTGCCGTTTGTGCGAAAAAAACCGTTATTCCGCCTGTCAGATGAGCAGGCCCGCGGGCGTATTTATCAGTTTGCCTGTAAGTACGGGGCCACCCGCCAGGTCTTACAGACCATATCTTCATCAGGAATGAGCGGACTTGCCCGGTTCTTACTGATAAAGAATGTGATTAAAGAAATTACAGTAAAATTGTCCCGGACCAGTGAGTTTATCAATGATTTTAGTCGTCTTATTCTGTGTGAAGAGATAGCACCTAATGAACTGATTCAGATTTTACGGGTAATGAATTCCTCAGCCAGTCCTGCAACTAAGAAAAGCACACTGGTGGGAAGCTTTATTCTTAATAACCAGTTGTCACATTCATGGTTTTACTCACCGTTTTACAGAAATAATGATGACTGGTTTATTAAAAAAACACCATTAATAAAAATAAGCACCTGGATTTCGGCCTGCTACCTGAAGTACCTGTATAAAGGTGCTTACTTCCCGATGTCTGTGAAAGAAGTAGCCCGATTATTAAATGACAGTACACCCTATAAAAAGTGACCGGAGAACAGATGGAACTGCAGGTAGAGGGCGTCAGCGAAGAAGAATACGGGCTATGGTTAAATGGTAATGATCAAACCAGAATTCCCGAACTTAACAGAGAAATATCACAGGTATTGTTACTGGGTTTTGATATGGAAAAAGTTAAGAATTTCTCTGTCGATCTGGAAACAAAAATCTATGCGATCTTTGTTAAGGTAAGTAATGATAAAGAATATGATACCTACCGTGAGCATCTGATTACTCTGATAAAAATTCTGCTGATGGATGACTCCCGACCGGACCGGAGTGTGACGGTATTTATTGTTTCCGCAAAGCATGAAGACTATAAGAATGAACTCTGGTCTTTTTTTAATATGAGCACCAGATACCTTCGAGTCCGGCACTTTGGCGAATACAGGGCGTTGCTGAATAATGTATCAATGATTTTTCTCGGGGTGACTATTACTGAAAAATTTAAAAAACTTATTAAATTGGTAAAAAAGAAAATCAGTTCGATCAGGGGATGATCATGGAGAGAGTAAGTATAATTTTTCAGGGTCGGGTTATAGAAAATAATAAGATATGTGATGATATTATCGAGAATATAGCCATTACCCGGAAGAATTTCCCACAAGATGAAATTATCTTATCCACATGGAATATCAGGCGTGATTTACGGAGGGAGTTAAAACAAAAGATAAATCCTTATGACATTATTCTTCTGGAGAGTCAGGATCCCGGTCCATTGATATACCAGCAAAAAACAGCCCGCTGGGTAACGAATATAAACCGGCTGATAGTTTCTTCGCGGGAAGGTATTCGCCGCGCAAGCCATGAACTGGTGGTTAAGTTACGCACTGATTCACGGCTTAATGGCCCGGAAATCAGGCATATTTTACAACACCGACAGGAGTACGCCTGCCGCTTCCCACGAGATCCTGGCTATGCATTATTTCGTCATCGGGTAATAAACGGTAATGTATTTGCCCGCAATGCCAGAGGATATATGCCATATCTGTTTCATCCCGGTGATATTTTTCTGGCGGGGAATCAGCAGGACTTATATGACCTGTTTGACATTCCGCTGGCAGACAGTTCAGTGTTTGAAGTTTGCTTTTGCTTTTCAATATTTACCCTTATGCGTTATGTGCCTGAGCAATACATATGGGTTAAGTATATTGAAAAGGTCAGCGGGAATATGGAGTTCCCCGGAAATCGTTTCGCCTCTGAAACGCTGCGGGAAAGATCAGAGAATTATTATATTAATAACTTTATCCCTTACTCCAGCGAAATGCTTAATTTTTACTGGGGTAAACATCATCAGGTATATAAAAGTAAAGGACTTTCCAGTGTGTATTGCTTTGATGACTGGAAAAAATTACAGCCAGGGGAAAACCCTTCTCAGGGAACAGTGCAGCAGTTACGTCATAAAGTAAAAAGGCTGCATATTTTTATATTACGGCTGATGTTATGGATTAAGTTTCTGCCGTTACACATCACGTTTGTCCGCGGGGTTGCTATCAGAGTTTTTGGGCGTCGTTGCTAGACCCGGGACAGTACCACAGGGAAAGTTATACCGGAGGGGAAATGCAGATTTTATCACACCGGGGGTTATGGAAAACGGTGGCTGAAAAAAATACGGTTACGGCATTCAGACGTGCTTTCAGCCAGGGGTTTGGTTGTGAGACCGATATTCGTGATTTTAATGGTCAGCTGGTGATCTCTCATGATATGGCGCAGCAGGGGTGCCTGCTGTTTTGTGATTTTTTACAATTACATGCCAGCTATGACTATCGCCTGCCGCTGGCGCTGAATATTAAGTCTGACGGGCTGGCGATGGAAATCCGGCAGCATCTGCAATTTTTTAAAATAGAAAATTATTTCTGTTTTGATATGTCAGTTCCTGATATGCACAGCTATATCGCAGCAGGGGTGAAGACCTATGGGCGGATCAGTGAATTTGAAACCGAAAATCTGCTGTTCCGGGAATTACAGGGCTTGTGGCTGGATAGTTTTTTGTCCGGTGAATGTGATGTCCGACAAATAGAATATTTTCTTCGCCGGGGTGCAGAGGTCTGCTGTGTTTCTCCGGAATTACATCAGCGGGATCACCGCGACTACTGGCAGCAGCTAAGCCATTTTACGGCCGGATCAGAGCTGACTGATCAACTGATGTTATGTACCGATAGACCTGAAAATGCCAGGGAGGTGTGGGATGAATAATAAGATTCAGGCGATCATTTTTGATATGGATGGTGTCCTGATTGATGCCAGAGACTGGCATTATGATGCTCTGAACAAAGCGCTGGCACTGTTCGGAATGGTGATTGCCCGTCATGAACATCTGTCTAAATTTGACGGTCTTCCTACCCGCGATAAGCTGTCTATTCTGAGTACAGAGAAAGGATTACCGCCGTCACTGCACGGCTTTATCAATCAGCTGAAGCAGCAATACACGATGGAAATGGTATATCAATATTGCCGTCCCGTGTTTCATCATGAATTTGCTTTAGCCAGGTTGCGGCATGAAGGCTATCGTCTGGCTGTCGCATCAAACTCCATACGCGACAGTATCGAAGTTATGCTGACCCGGGCGAATCTGCTGGCTAATTTTGAGTTTTTTCTTTCTAACCAGGATGTGACTTACGGAAAACCTTCTCCGGAAATTTATCAGAAAGCTATCGCCAGACTGGGACTGCTACCGGAGCAATGTATGGTGGTGGAAGATAACGACAACGGGGTTCGTGCCGCCACAGAGAGTGGTGCCCATGTGCTGAAAGTGGATACAGTCAGTGATGTCAATTACTGCAATATCAGAAACTTTATCAACATAATTGAGGGTAAATCCTGATGATGACAATAATCACGCCACTGGGAGGCAGCGCATTATATGAAATGAGCGCTGAATTCTCTTATCCGAAAATCCTTAACGAAATTGATAAGAAAACGTTGTTCGAATATTCGCAGGAGATTGTTGCGGGGTTACCGACAGATACCCGGCGTATCTTCCTTATCCCGGGACAAAAAGATAAAGCACTGCAGTTATCTTCAATGATCGCTATTGTCAGTAATGGTCAGGGAAAAGTAATTCATTTACAGGGTGATACGGGAGGTGCGGTTTGCAGCTGTTTACTGGCTGTTGATGATATCGATCCTGATGATGAGGTGATTATTATTTCCGGCGATCAATATATCAGTGGTGATATTCATAACATCCTGGATTATTTTCGCCAGAAACAGGCCGATGCCGGTGTGCTGACCTTTACTTCATTACATCCTAAATGGGCATTTATCAGAAAGCAGGCTGACGGAAGAATTATTGAGGTTGCGGAAAAAAGAGCCATCAGTCGCGAAGCCATCGCAGGTTTTTATTACTTCAGAAAAGGTGAGTTTTTTATCAACGCGGCCAGGCGCAGTATTATTAAAGGCGCAATGGTCAACGGGCAGTATTATCTTTCCGGATGCCTGAACGAAATGATTTTGCAGAATATGAAAATTACTGGCTGGTCATTACAGGAGGGAAGTTACCATAATTTCTATGATTATCATGCTATTAAAGAGTTTTCGTCTTTCCGTAAACCCGGGAAAGCACGGCTGCCTGCCGGTTTCTGTTATTCCGATATTTTTACAGTAAAAGAGATTATCGATCCTGAAATGGTATTTGATTCGCGGGTAATTCTGCAAAAAAAAGACCGGCAGTTATCCGGAATTACAGCGGTAACCGAATATCTGACCCGTTTATTGTGCTCTGCTGAACAGTTCCGGGCAGAAGGTCAACTGAGCGGCAGAGAAAGTCATCAGGTCATTATTCTTTATACTCTGTATTGCCAGGGGAATGTCCGGCGGTTACTGGATACGATTACTGTCAGCGAGAAAGGAAAAATAATTTATATCAGCCAGTCTGAAGTGACTTAACAGTTTCATTCTTTAATGAAGCAAAAACTTTCAATTTAAATAAGGATATTTAATGAAAAGTGTACTCCATGCCGGTGTTATCTCGGCGACACTTGCCATTTCTGCTCCGGTAGTTGCTTTTGATAAAGTATATACCTTCGGGGACAGTATCAGTGATGGTGGTTTTGCCGGGCCTATTACCCGTTTTCTGTCGGGATATGACAGTAAACTGTATAACGAGCTGATCTCAGAGGCTTACACAGGTGAAACTTCACCACCTTATACCCAGGGCGGAACCAATTATGCACAGTCAGGAGCCACAGCCAGCCAGACACCGTTTCTGATTTATAAAACCAGTCAGCAAATTGATATGTATCTGCAAGACAATAATCAGCAGGGAAATCCTGATGGCTTATATATTCTCTGGGTCGGAGCTAATGACCTGTCAGTTGATGTGGAAACCAGCTTACTGAGCTTTAATTTCAGTAAAATATTCAATCAGGGGGAGAACTACCTGCTATCCAGTGCCCCGCAGGATGTCGTCAGCCAGGCCCGACGGCTGCTGGATTCGGGGGCAGGGATGGTGGTAGTACCTAACCTTCCTGATGCCGGAATGAGCCCATGGACGGGGACCGCGTTATTTGGTTTTGCTCAGGCTTTCCTTGGCGGAAATCTGCTGGATCTCCCGCGTCTGTATGCATTACAGGACGCCTATCTACGCTCACTGGGCAGTGTTAATGGCGAAGAAGCACGCCAGGCGGCGGTTACCGCTTCTGTTGAACGGGTACTGGAAAGTTATGGGCTGAATGTGCCGATTGAGATCACCTCTGCCATTTTTCGTACATTCCTTAGCATGGAAAATAAACTGACTGAGCAGTTCAATAATGATGTGGAAAAGGGACTGAGCGGGTTGCAGGGAAATATTGTTCTTGCTGATGTTAACCGGCTTTTCGCCGAAATCATTGATTCTCCTGCCGCCTATGGTTTCGATAATATTTTAGTCCCGATGTGCCAGATTGGTATCGGAGCTCCTTTCTGTAAAGAAGATACCCCGGGATTTTATAATGATCAGGTATATTTATTTTCAGACTGGTTTCACCCCAGCCCGGTCGCCCATGGGGTGATTGCTGAATATATGATGTCGATTATTGATGCGCCGTTTCAGGTGGCCGGGCTGAATCAGGGGATCAATAATATTCAGTCTGACAGGCGTTTATACCTTGATTCGCAATTACAAAAACAACGGATGATGTCCTCCGATGACAAAGTCAGTATTTTCGGAGGATACAGCGGTAAATACGCAAGGGCTAAAGAAAATACGCTATTGACTGGCGGACACGGGCTTGCCAGTAACGGCCATATCGGTTTTTCCCTGCAACCAGTGAAAGGGTTCAGCCTCGGTGGTATGGTCAGTGCCGGAAATACACATTTTAAATCTTCAGATCTCTTCAAGTACCAGTACAACAGCACCACTATGAGCCTGTTTAGTCAGCTGGTGATGGAAAACGGTGTATGGGGTAACCTGGAACTCAGCAGCGGCAGTGCTGATTTTAATAAAATCAGACGCAGTGTTTCGCTGGGGAAAGCGGTCAGAACAGAACAGGCTGCAACCCGCGCCCGCTTCAGCGGGTTAAGTGTTAATCTCGGATTTGATATGGCATTACATCGTAATGTTACCACTGGCCCTCTGCTGGGTTTTAGCTACGATCGTTCGCTGCTCAATGGGTATGCCGAAAAAGGCAATAGCAGTACCTCAATGAAGTTTGGTGATCAGCGACTGAATCGCCGCAATATTACAGCAGGCTGGCGGATAGATACCCGCAACCTGCCGGTAAACCCCTATCTTCACCTCAGCTATCGTAATGAATCTGTGACTGCGCCGGGTAAAATAACCGCCTCGTTAAAAAGTACCGGAACGGAATTTTACCGGCTGACAGAGGGCGGGAAATCACGGCAATGGCGGGAAGTGAAACTGGGGATGTACTCTTCTCTAAGTAAAAATCTGAGTACCTACGCAGCAGTTCAGTTAAGTAACAGCAACGACAGTAATACTGTGGTTAATTATGCCACCGGTCTGAACTATTCATTCTGACCGGCAGCCGACATGCTTTGGGATATGTAAATAAAGACAGATGGCTTGCGGTCAGCCCGCAGGCATCTGTTTATTCACCAGCACCATTAGTATCAGATAAAGAGACATCTCTATGACCAGTGAACGTCAACATATCGATATTATTCAGGTTTATCGGGCTATTGCTGCATTAGCGGTTATTTTCTATCACTACAGCTGGTTTGTTTCACCTTTGGAACAAACCCTGTTACGCCGCGGATATCTGGGGGTAGATATTTTCTTTATGGTCAGCGGTTTTCTGGTATGGATAACCACCAGACAGTTGCAGTCCGGATGGAAAAACAGCTTGAAATATATTATCCGGCGCAGTTTTAGAATATTTCCTGCCTATGCAATCCTGACGTCAGGGTATGCCATTTATTACTGGTTCACCCGCCCGGCGAGCGGATTATTTAACCAGACGATAAAATCATTATTCTTTATTCCGCTGAATGGCGGAGAGTCACCTGCTTACGGCTTTCCGTTGCTGGAAAATGGCTGGACGCTGAATTATGAGTTTTTTTTTACCTGATGGTTGCAGTTATGCTGTTATGTGGCCGTTCTCGTTACCTTTTTCTGGTCATACTTTTTTTATCATTAATGTTACTGGTGCCCCGTGATGCTCTGTTACAGCGTCAGGCCAGTGATCCGCATTTCTATCAGCAATATATCCTTATGATCAGTGATTCAATTAATATTGATTTTCTGGCCGGATTGCTGGCAGCGATGCTTTACAGCAGGATGTCATCTTCTGCAGGCATCGGCTGCTGGCTGCTGATGGCAGGATCTGTGGTTTTCTTTTTATTTGCCGTCGGCGGATTATATGCCCCGTTTGGTGAACGCTGGAATTTACATACCAATGTTATGACGCTGCCTTGCTTTATTCTTTTCCTGTCCGGACTTAAATTAAGCAAGATAACATCCCGGCGGGTTCCCGGCTTGCTGATGTTTACCGGGAAAATATCTTACTCACTTTATTTGTTACATATGGCCGTTATCTTTACGGTGATTTCTGCCGCGCAGAGATATCTGGGTGAGGACTATTTCGATTCATTTTCAAACCGGTTTAATCTGTTATGGGTAAGCCTGGTGCTGACCTACATATGTTCATGGGTGTTTTATTTATTTGTTGAGATAAAGCTTTCGGTTTTTTTAAGAGACAAATTACTAAAACGTCTCCCTTTGTAACCAGAAACTAATGGAATGGAATAATTATGTACAGTGAAAGAAAGTTACGAAAGAATAAAAAACGGGAAATCCTTCATGCATTAAACGAATTATGCCTGGATGTCTGTCCTGAACCATTGCAGGGGGGGATGTTACCTGAATTACAATACTGGCCGAAAACCCGTCAGGTAGCTGACCGTTGTGATGCCAGTATTTATGTTACCAGGGCGGTATTATTACAGCTGGCTGACGAAGGAAAAGTGATTAAGTCTCCGCAATTATATTTTAACTCGTTACGCTGGTACATTAAAAAGACAAGCCAGTGACCCGTTTCCCCGGCCTGATGGCAGGCCGGGGAAACTACCGGATTATTTGTTATTCGCCAGTGGCGGAGGCAAAGGGTCACTGTCTGCGGCAGGTGCCGGCCGGAGATCACATTGTGCCGGGAGTAATGCTGCAATAATGCCTGCGAGCACCAGTGAGGCTGCCAGCACCACGACGGCCGTATTCTGCCCGTAAAGATACATCATCAATCCTACCAGATAAGGCCCGCAGAACCCGCCGAGGTTACCTAATCCGTTAATGACGCCCCGTGCGCTGCCTGCCGCTTCGGCGGAAGCAATACGCCCCGGAATACTCCAGAACGGGCTGGTGGCTGCTTTAAGAAAAAATCCGCAACAGATCAATGCAATATAAGCCGCGATAATGTTCTGGCGCAATATTACCGACGCCAGCAGTGATGCAGCAAAACAAAACAGAGATATCATTACCCATTGGCGGCGTTTTCCGGTTTTATCGCTGAGGTATGAAATACTGTAGATCCCCAGCAGGGTAGCAATAAAAGGTAATACGGTCAGCATGCCGACATTACCGATACTGGCCCCGGTAAGATTCTTAATAATGGTTGGCAACCACAGGGTATAACCATAGTCCCCGGTCTGATAGAAAAAGTTCAGTACTACCAGTTTCATCAGACCTTTATTACGGAATACCTCTTTCAGCGGCGCATTGCTGACCGGATTCAGTTTCCGACGCTCGGCCTGTTCCCTGGCGAGCTCGCGTAACAGATATTCTCGTTCAGCCGCAGGTAACCAGCGGGCTTCCCCGGGCCTGTCGCTTATCATAAACCACCAGAAGACCAGAACCACGACAGACAGTAATCCCTCGATAATAAATAACCAGCGCCAGTCCAGTATCGCAATAATAGCCCCGGAAACGGGCGCGGTGACCATACCGCCCAGCGGGGCAAACATCATCACAAATGCATTAGCCCGGCCCAGTTCTTTTTCCGGAAACCAGTTACTGACCATGGTCAGCACCACCGGCAGCATTCCGCCTTCGGAAATACCAAGAATAAAACGCAAAATCAGCAGCTGATAATGGTTAGTCACAAACCCGGTGGCGACGGACACCACAGCCCACGCAATCAGCGAATAAGCAATAAAGCGTTTTCCGCTGCCACGTACAGCAATGTGTCCTCCGGGGACCTGTAAAAAAAGATATCCGATAAAGAAGATGCCACTGACAACGCCGGCCATCTGGCTGGACATGGCCAGGTCAGTTTCCATACCGCCAGGCAGAGCGAAACTGATATTGACCCGATCCATAAACGACATAATGCAGGTAATCAGGATCGGCACAATAACGCGAAACCAGCGGGTGCCGGGGATAGTGTTCTGCATAATAAAACCCCTTTATCATTCTTCAGGACGATGAAAACAGGGTCAGCAAAGTCAGTGCTCTGTGACTGTCTGCAACGCTTATCAGGGGGTATAAAACGCGATTTCAGAAGGATGTTATGGGATCCCGGTCACGTATAATCATGTTAGAAAACCCTGTTACAAGGTTCGTGAGCCAGACGGCGGGATAAGCGGAGTGAAACCGGGAAAGGATCAAAGCGTTTCCCCGCAAGAGAGCTGGTAATGGAGGTCAACATGGGCAGGTGTTTCCTGTCCGGCAATGCTTCTGAGCATAATTTCGGTCACAGTTTTACCGATGGCAAAACGCGGGGTAATAACGCTGGCCAGTTTTAACGGAGTAACCTGACCTATCTCCAGTCCGTGAAAACCGGCAATACTCAGCTGCGCGGGGACCTGAATACCAGCCTGCAAACATTCCTGTAAAACGCCGACGGCCAAATCATCGTTAGTACAGAGTATGCCATCGACCTGCGGGTATTTCTGTCTGGCAACCCCCATCATACCGTTACCGACCGAAACCGATGATATTTTATTCGGGGTGATCTGACCCGGCCGGAGTCCGGCTTGCTGCATGGCTTCGCAATAGCCGGAATAGCGCAATCTGTCTCTGTGATCAGACATCGCCCCGAAATAGATAATCTGTTTTTTACCCCGCGCCAGTAACAGCCGGGTCATATCAAATCCGGCCTGTTGATTATCAAACCCGACACAGATCCTGCCTGGCTGACATTGATTACCCATCACTTCTGCGACCGGGATCCCCGAAGCTTTAAGATATTTTTCGGCACGTAGTGTATGCACCGACTCGGTCAGAATAATGCCTTTAATCTGCATTGCCAGCAGAGCCGCTATCTGTTCTTCTTCGCGTAACGGATCATAGTCGTAACTGACGACAACCGTTTTATACCCCGTATTGCTGATCGCTGCCTCAATTCCCGCCAGCAGGCTGGGAAAAATCTGGTTGTGAAAGGAAGGGATCAGCACCCCGATACGCGCAGTTGCCTGGCCGGATATTTGCGGATTATCTGTATCGGGCTGATAGCCGATTTCGTTAATAACGGCAGCGATTCGCTGTGATGTCTGCGGGGTGACTTTTTCCGGTGTTCGCAGGTAACGGCTGACAGTCATCGGAGTAACCCCGGCCAGAGAGGCTATATCATGCAACGTGATACGCTGGTTTTTCATGCCTGATATCCAAAATATCCTCAAAGGAAATGACCGGTCCGGAGTTACCGGTACAGGTAATAATGGAACAGACTACTGTAAAAACCGCGCAGATGTCACTGATTGTTGTTCTGAAGCCGGAACAAACCGGCTGGCAGCAGCCGGTATTTGCAAAGAGATTATGCCTGCGTCAGGCAGGGACAGCGCATTATGGATTAATCAGGCGGCCGATAGAACGGAAGAAATTACGCTGCCCGCTTCCTTTTTTGATTGCGCCTTCACGATAGAAATAGACTTTTCGCAGGTTACAGTTCAGTAATTCTGCGATGTTTTTGGTATTCAGGTTATAGAGATAGGCGCGTAATAAGGAGACTTGCTCTTTGTTCAGATTCAGGCGATTTTTCAGGATAACACTATAATTTCTTTTACATTTTTCGTTCGTTTCCCGGCAAAGGATACGAATGAAAAAGCTAAAATCGTCGAGGGACAGACGTTTATCCAGTTCAAAATCTGCATTTTTTATACTCATAAACTGATGCAAAACCGAGAGCAGGCAAACTTTACATTCCGGATTCATTTTTTTCATCCGAATAATATCGTTTTCCGGATCGATGACAATCGAACGTGTCGTCAGGGTATCATAAAATATGAAATCAAAGCTGTTGGCTGAAGGGTGATTAAGCAGTTCTTCAACGGATGAAAATTTATGAATAGATATATTATCTGAAATGTAACGGCATATGGATTTAATCGCAATGCAGGTATAATTACAGGTATCTATAATTGCAATGGAACGAATGACTTCCTTGTTATTCATATAGCACCACATTTAATTTGTCAGGTTGATTTTAAGTGAGTTTTATATTTTACTTTCCATGGTGAAGGTCACCTGGCAGGGCAGCAGGGAAAGGGCATTATTATGCCAGTGAGACTCACTGTATGTTGTGTTAATTGATATTAACTCTTCGGTTGAGAATAATATCGACAGATTATGTCAGTTATTTATGCTCTGTTCCATAGAGCTATTGTCAATTATCAAAAAATAAGAATATTACAGTTTTAGTGAGCAGTTATGAAAATAAACTTTCCGGTTTTTTAAATAGAAGGGGGGACAAATAAACAGTAGTTTCCCCGGGAATATTTGTCATTTTACAGATTCATCTTTGTCATTCTCTGGCCAGAGGGCACAGGTGCATAGGTTCAGGCTCCAACGGATTCCGGCCGGATCTCTCTGCCGGATAAAAAGGCTGACGGTTAAATGTTTAGTGGCAGAGAAGGCCGTAAACCGGAGCCGCGAATAAATCCGACAAAGATCACAGATTACAAATAAAGCCCGATAAAGGTCTGGCAGACTCTTTTACCCTGACAAAGGTCGAAGGTAAAGTTACGCGTAACAGTTCATAAAATGAGGTCATCTGATGAATAATTTATTCGATTTAACCGGTAAGCGTGCTCTGATCACCGGCTCAACTCAGGGGCTGGGGCTGCTGATGGCCCGCGGACTGGGTGAACACGGTGCCTCGGTTATTATTAACGGCCGCGACCCGCAGCGCTGTGAAAAGGCGGTAGCAGATTTACGGGCTGACGGGATCCGGGCCAGTGCCTGTGCTTTTGATGTGACTGATCCTGCTGCTGTGGCGCAAGCTATTGCCACTATTGAAACAGAAACCGGGCCGCTGGATATCCTGGTAAATAATGCCGGAATCCAGCATCGGGCACCTTTTACTGAATTTCCGGTTGAAGAATGGAATCGGATTATTGAAGTTAATCAGAAGTCTGTTTTCATTGTTTCTCAGCAAGTTGCAAGGAAAATGATCGAACGGAAACGCGGTAAAATTATTAATATCTGTTCGATGCAGAGTGAATTAGGCCGTGATAATATTACGCCTTATGCGGCCTCTAAAGGGGCGGTGAAAATGCTGACTAAAGGAATGTGTGTTGAACTCGCCCGGCATAATATTCAGGTCAATGGGATTGCCCCCGGCTATTTTGATTCGGAGATGACGGCAGCGCTGGTCAATGATAAGCAGTTCTCTGACTGGTTGTGTCACCGTACACCCGCAGCGCGCTGGGGTAAACCGGAAGAGCTGAAAGGGGCGGTGGTATTCCTGTCAGCACCTGCTTCTGATTTTGTTAACGGTCATATTTTATTTGTGGATGGCGGAATGCTCGCTTCCGTATAGCGTACTGACCGGGCAGATAATTATTTGGCTTGCCCGGCATGTTATTTGCCCTGCCCCCGCCAGTACACAGGATCCTCTCCGATGAATACACCCCGCCAATTGCCGGTAAAACGGTGGTGGTATTTAATGCCGGTTATTTTTATAACCTACAGTCTGGCCTGTCTTGATCGGGCAAATTACGGATTCGCGGCAGCCTCCGGGATCGAAAGGGACTTAGGTATCAGCCCCGGTACATCTTCTCTGATTGGCGCATTGTTTTTCCTCGGGTATCTTTTTTTTCAGGTGCCGGGGACGATTTACGCTGTCAGGCGCAGTGCCCGAAAACTGGTATTTGCCAGTCTGTTGCTGTGGGGGCTGTGTGCGACAGCCTCCGGGCTGGTGAGTGATATACCGGCGCTGATGATTATCCGGTTTATTCTGGGAGGGGCAGAGGCAGCAGTTATGCCTGCAATGCTGATTTATATCAGCAACTGGTTTACCCGCAGAGAGCGTTCACGGGCGAATACGCTGCTGGTACTGGGTAACCCGGTGACGGTGTTATGGATGTCGATAGTTTCCGGATATCTGATCAATGCTTTTGGCTGGCGACAGATGTTTATTCTGGAGGGAGTTCCGGCACTGGTCTGGGCCGTCGTCTGGTGGCAGATAGTTCGCGACAAACCTGAACAGGTCTGCTGGCTGAATGACGATGAAAAACAGGCATTGAACCGGGCACTGGCCGAAGAGCAGCAACAGATCCAGCCGATGCGCAATCTCTCGCGGGCACTGAGATCGCGTAATGTAGTGATACTTTGTCTGTTGCATGCTTTCTGGAGTATCGGTGTCTATGGTTTTATGATGTGGATGCCTTCCATTCTGCGGATGGTCGCGGTTATTGATATTGTACAGACCGGCTGGCTGTCAGCAGCCCCTTATCTGGCGGCGATTATTACTATGCTGGTGGTTTCCTGGTTATCGGATAAGTCAGGATTACGCCGGCGATTTATCTGGCCATTATTACTGATTGCCTCTGTAACGTTTTTTGGTTCCTGGTGGCTGGGCAGTTATTCTTTCCGGCTATCTTATAGTCTGCTGGTGCTGGCAGCGGCCTGCATGTATGCCCCTTACGGTCCCTTTTTTGCCTTGATCCCCGAGTTATTGCCGAAAAATGTTGCCGGAATATCCATCGGTCTGATCAACGGCTGCGGGGCGGCAGGGGCTTTTCTTGGCGCATGGCTGGTGGGATATCTGAACGGTATCAGCGGCGGGCCGGGAGCATCATATACTTTTATGGCAATCACTTTGCTGGTGGCCGTCGGACTGGTTTTTTTACTGCGGATACCATCAGGCACACTGATACTGGCTGATAATTCGGACTAAACAGGAACAGGAATGAAGAAAAGCAGGATGTCGTTACAGGATATCGCCAGCCTTGCAGGGCTGACGAAAATGACTGTCAGTCGTTATATGCGTGACCCGGAAATGGTCTCAGAACGCAGCAGGCAGGCCATTGATGCTGTGATGCGCCGGCATGACTATATCCCTAACCGCTTACCTGATATTTTATCCGGGGCCCGCAGCCGGACACTCGGGGTTATTATTCCCTCATTCCGTAATCAACTCTTTTCCGATGTGCTGGATGGTATTCAGCAGGTTGCCACGCAGTATAACTATCAGACCATCATTGCCAGTGATAACTATGATCCGCTGATCGGCCAGCAAAAAATCATTACACTGCTGTCATACCATATTGATGCCCTCATCCTGACCGGCAGGCAGCATACTCAGTCGGCGATAAACAGTATCAGGACATCGGGAGTCCCTGTGGCTGAGTTAATGGAAATCAGTCATGACGCTCTGGATATACAGGTGGGGTTTGATAACCTTCAGGCTGCCAGAGAAATGACCCGTCACCTGATTGCCCGAGGCCGGCGACAGATTGTTTTTCTCGGCGCGATGGATGATCCCCGCGATATTTGCCGCTACCGGGGAGTAGAGATGGAGTTAACGGGGGCCGGGCTGACCGGCAGGCATATTGTGCCGAAAGAAATATCGTCGATGGCTCTCGGCCAGCGAATGTTCCGCAAAATTATGCAGCAGTATCCGCAGACAGACACCATTTTCTGTACCAATGATGATCTGGCTATGGGGGTATTACTGGAATGTCAGGCCCGTCAGATAGCGGTTCCCCGACAGATGGCGGTGGCCGGGTTTCACGGGCTGGATATCGGACAGGCTAACCAGCAAAAACTGGCCAGTGTTATTACACCACGTTTCCGGATGGGCCAGCTGGCGACGGAATTACTGATGGACAGACTGGCGGGTAAGCAGGGCCGTTTAGCGGAACAGACAAGCGGCATTGACCTGGGATACCAGTTATTTTTTGGTGATACAGTATAAATTATCTGCAAGGGCAGCGGCAGAAGATGCCGCTGCCATCATTTTCAGCGGCGTGAACGAACCAGCTGATAGCGGCGGGTAATATATTCGACCGGCGCACTCCAGATATGTACCAACCGGGTAAAGGGGAACAGTAAAAACAGTGTCATCCCCAGTACCAGGTGTACCCGGTAAATCATATCCACACCTTCCAGTAAGGCGGCTGAATTGCCCCTGAAAGTCAAAACAGACTGGGCCCAGCCAACCAGTTTCATCATCTCTGAACCATCGGGGTGACGGGCAGAAAACAGGATGGTAATCAGACCGAGGCAGGCCTGAATCAGCAGTAAACTGAGGATCAGAATATCGGCCCGTGTAGAAGTGGCGCGGATCCGCGGATTATACAACCGTCGTTTCAGCAGTAATGCCCCCCCGGCAACGGTCATAATACCGAAAATGCCCCCGGCCATCATGGCTATTTTTTGTTTAGCGGCAATGGATAAAAATGGTTCATATACCCAGTGCGGGGTCAGTAAACCAAACAGGTGACCGAAGAAAATGCCGAGAATGCCGATATGAAACAAGTTTGATGCCAGCGTCATGCCTTTTTTATCCAGCATCTGGCTGGAAGACGCCCGCCAGCTATATTGGCCGTAGTCGTAGCGTAACCAACTACCGGCTAAGAAAACGGCACCACACAGGTACGGATAGAGATCAAATAAAAAAGTATTCAGCCAGCTGATCATTTGCCACCTCCTGCAGAGAGATCCAGATATTGTGGTGTGACCTGCTGGCGAAAGCGTTGCCGGTATTGTTGTTCCGCTGCATTTTTACATGCCGGATCTGCTATAAATTTCACCTGTTCTTCCTCCCAGATTGCATCCATTGCCTGTGGCGTATCATCGCGTGACTCTCCGGCGATTTTGTCCAGCACGCTGTGGCTGCGTAACGGGCTGTCTGCCAGCATTAACAGCTGGTCAAACAACAACCGGTAGTCACTGCCACGTTGTGCCAGACGGCCGCCGAGTAATGCCAGAATTTCGGCGACATCCAGTAATCCCTGACGGCTGTCTTCTGCGGAACAGAGTGACAGATATTCCAGATACACCGGCAGATAGTCGGGCAGCTCACGGCAACCGGCTTCCAGCCCGGCTGCCTGATACTGTGCCAGCAAATCGACCATTGCCTGGCCACGATCGCGGGATTCGGCATGCACATGTTCAAACATCAGCATTGAGGTGGCACGACCGCGATCAAAGGTTTCGCACCATTCCTGCTGCCGGTCCAACAGGGGGGCCTGCAGGTAACAAGCGGCGAAGGCCAGTAACTGCGGACATTCAGCTTCGATCAGCGGCAAAATTTCGTCTGCAGCATCCCATAATTCCTGAGAAGGATACTCGAGCATGACTGCGATCAGTTTCAGAGGTGACATTACTGATCTCCTGTTTTACCCGACACATTGATGGCATCAATCCGGCGGCTATTAAACAAATTAAAACGGCTGTCGCTGCCATGACAGCCATCACCAAAGCTGAAACCACAGCCGTTACGTTCAGGGAAAGCATCACCGGCCAGCTCACGGTGTCCGGAAGGCACCACAAACCGGTCTTCGTAGTTGGCAATTGCCAGATAACGGTACATATCTTCGGCCTGTTCAGCGGTCAGCCCCACGGCATCCAGTGCGCTGGTATCTGTTTTACCTTCTACGGTTTGTGCGCGTTTGAAATGACGCATTGCCATCATCCGTTTCAGTGCCGACAGTACCGGCCCGGTATCGCCTGCGGTCAGCATATTAGCGAGATACTGCAGCGGGATACGCAGCTCTTCAACAGCAGGTAAGACTGCTTCTGAACTGAGAGCACCGGCCTCGACAGCGGACTGAATCGGGGATAATGGCGGCACATACCAGACCATTGGCAGGGTGCGATATTCAGGATGCAGAGGTAACGCCAGCTTCCAGTCCATTGCCAGTTTCCAGACCGGTGAGTGGCGGGCAGCATCCAGTACATTCTGCGGGATCCCCTGTTGCAGGGCTTCGCGGATCACCTGTGGATCATTGGGGTCGAGGAAAACCTCTGTTTGTCGCTGATAAAGATCCTGATCGCTCTCTGTGCTGGCGGCGTCGAGGATCTTGTCGGCATCATAGAGTAATACACCCAGATAACGGATCCGTCCGACACAGGTTTCCGAGCATACGGTTGGCATACCGGCTTCGATACGCGGATAGCAGAAAATACATTTTTCAGACTTGCCACTTTTCCAGTTAAAGTAGATTTTTTTATACGGGCAGCCACTGATACATAAACGCCAGCCACGACAGCGGTCCTGATCGATAAGAACAATGCCGTCTTCTTCACGTTTATAAATTGCACCGCTCGGACAGGTCGCCACACAGGCAGGGTTCAGACAGTGCTCGCACAGCCGGGGCATATACATCATAAAGGTATGTTCAAACTGGCCGTAAATCTGTTTTTCCATCCGCGCGAAGTTCTGATCCGCTGAACGTTTTTCAAATTCCCCGCCAAGGATCTCTTCCCAGTTAGGCCCGGAAGTGATCTTATCCATACGCTCTCCGCTGATCAGCGAGCGGGGACGGGCGGTCGGCTGATGTTTGCCGGAAGGCGCGTTGTGCAGGTGCTGATAATCAAAGGTAAAAGGTTCGTAGTAATCATCAATACCCGGCACCACCGGGTTAGCAAAAATCTTGCTCAGTACCCCGGCTTTATTACCCAGCCGCGGCACCAGTCGTCCGCTGATTTTACGTATCCAGCCGCCCTGCCACTTTTCCTGGTCTTCCCAGGCCGCGGGGTAACCGATCCCCGGTTTACTTTCGACATTATTAAACCAGGCATATTCCATGCCTTCACGGCTGGTCCAGACATTTTTACAGGTCACAGAACAGGTATGACAGCCAATACATTTATCGAGGTTAAGCACCATGCCTACCTGGGAACGTATTTTCATTTTTGAGCCTCCTGGACCTGATCCCGGCCTTCGTCATCCAGCCAGAGAATATTTTTCATTTTGCGGACAATGATAAATTCATCACGGTTAGAACCGACGGTACCGTAATAATTGAATCCGTAGCTTTGATGCACATAGCCACCAATCATATGGGTGGGTTTGGGACTGATACGGGTCACTGAGTTATGGATCCCGCCACGCATACCGGTGACTTCAGAGCCGGGAATATTGGTGATACGTTCCTGGGCGTGATACATCATGGTCATACCCGCAGGTACCCGCTGACTGACGACCGCCCTTGCAGTCAGTGCACCGTTGCTGTTAAACGCCTCAATCCAGTCGTTATCAGCGATACCCATTTCTCTGGCATCATCTTCACTCATCCAGACAATTGGCCCGCCACGCGACAGTGTCAGCATCAGCAGGTTTTCACTATAAGTTGAGTGAATGCCCCATTTCTGGTGTGGCGTCAGGAAATTGAGTATTTTCTCCGGGTAACCATTGGACGGAATATGACTCATTTGCTCGACGCTGCGGGTATTGACCGGTGGCCGGTAACTGACCAGGCTTTCACCGAAGCCCCGCATCCACGGATGGTCCTGGTAAAGCTGCTGACGTCCGGTCAGCGTCCGCCACGGAATTAACTCATGAACATTGGTATAACAGGCGTTGTAGGAAACATGTTCATCTTCCAGTCCTGACCATGTCGGGCTGGAAATAATTTTACGGGGCTGTGCCTGAATGTCGCGGAAGCGGATTTTTTCTTCCTGTTTTGGCAGGGCAAGGTGGGTATGGTCCCGGCCGGTAATTTCACCGAGGGCCTGCCATGCTTTTACTGCCACCTGCCCATTGGTTTCCGGGGCCAGAGTCAGGATCATTTCGGCAGCATCAATCGCCGAATTCAGCTGTGGCTGACCTTTGCCTGCTCCGCGGGTATGAGTATGGTTAAGCTGACGCAGCAGATGGATCTCTTTATCGGTGTTCCAGCTGATGCCTTTGCCTCCGTTGCCCAGTTTTTCCATCAACGGCCCGATTGACATAAAACGTTCGCTGAGGGCAGGGTAATCACGTTCAACCAGCATGATATGCGGGGCTGTTTTGCCCGGTTGCAGTTCACATTCCCCTTTATGCCATTGTTTCACGTCATAAGGCTGAGCAATTTCTGCCGGAGAGTCATGCTGAACAGGCAATAGCACCACATCATTTTCCACGCCGAGGTGACCCGGACAAAGGGCTGAAAAGGTTTTGGCGATATCTTTATAAATTTCCCAGTCACTGCGTGACTCCCAGACGGGGTCAATGGCAGCAGATAACGGATGAATAAACGGATGCATATCCGAGGTATTCATATCGTCTTTTTCATACCAGGTCGCGGTAGGTAATACGATATCTGAGAACAGACAGGTGCTGGACATTCTGAAATCGAGAGTGACCAGCAGGTCCAGTTTCCCTTCCCGTGCCGGTGTCTGCCAGTCGACTTCTTGCGGGGACATCTCCGGATCTGCAACGGTTTCACTTCCCTGAATACCGCTCTCGATCCCCAGCAGATAGCGCAGCATATATTCATGGCCTTTCGCCGAAGAACCCAGCAGATTTGAGCGCCAGACAAACAGGTTGCGCGGGTGGTTGTTACCGTTATCCGGTTGTTCGCTGGCAAAGCGTAATTCCCCTTGCTGTAACGCTTTGGCCGTGTAATCCGCCGGGGAAAGTCCGGACTCTTTTGCCTTAGCGGCAATCGTCAGCGGGTTAGTATTAAGTTGTGGCGAAGAAGGCAGCCAGCCCATACGTTCGGCACGGACGTTGAAATCGATCAGCTGACCAGCGAAATCCTGAGGGTTTGCCAGCGGAGACAGCAACTCTTTGACCGATAATTTTTCGTAACGCCACTGAGAAGAGTGATTATAGAAAAATGAAGTACTGTTCATATGGCGTGGCGGACGAGCCCAGTCCAGGGCGAATGCCAGCGGCTGCCAGCCGGTTTGCGGCCGCAGTTTTTCCTGACCGACATAATGGGCCCAGCCGCCACCGGTTTGTCCGACACAGCCGCAGAAAATCAGCATATTGATTAAACCACGGTAATTCATATCCATGTGATACCAGTGGTTCATTCCTGCGCCGACGATAATCATCGAACGCCCATGGGTTTTGTGAGCAGTATCGGCAAACTCGCGGGCAATACGAATAATCTGCTGACGGGGCACCCCGCAAATTTGCTCTGCCCAGGCCGGTGAGTAGGCTTTTACTTCATCATAACTGCCCGCGGTATTACTATCGTCGAACCCCCGGCCGACACCGTAATTGGCCAGCGTCAGGTCATAAACACTGACCACTTTGGCACGGCGGCCGTCCGCCAGACTAATCTCTCTGACCGGCAGTTTATGCACCAGTACCGGTGACTGTTCGACATGGCGGAAATAAGGGGATGGCTGACCGCCAAAATAGGGGAAGGCCACCTCTGCCAGTTGATCGTAACCCTCGGCCAGGCTGAGACGTAATTCTGTTTGCTGGCCTGCCGCGCGGGCTTCCAGGTTCCATTTCCCCTTTTGCCCCCAGCGGAAACCGGCAGAGCCGTTCGGCACCACCAGCTGACCATCGCTGTCAAAAGCCACGGTTTTCCAGTCCGGATTATTACTTTCGCCGAGATTATCCACCAGATCGGCTGCACGCAGCAGGCGTCCGGCGCTGTAATAACCTTTATCGGTCTCTTCCAGCATCACCAGCATCGGCATATCTGTATAACGGCGGCAGTAATTAATAAAGTAATCGCTGGGGTTATCGAGGTGGAATTCTTTAAGGATCACATGGCCCATAGCCATTGCCAGTGCGGCATCAGTACCCTGCTTAGGTGCCAGCCAGTGGTCACTGAGTTTAGCCACTTCTGCATAATCAGGGGTTATAGCAACAGTTTTAGTGCCTTTATACCGGACCTCGGTAAAAAAGTGTGCGTCCGGGGTTCTGGTCTGAGGCACGTTGGACCCCCAGGCGATAATATACGCCGAGTTGTACCAGTCAGCAGATTCCGGAACATCTGTCTGCTCTCCCCAGGTCATCGGGGATGCCGGAGGCAGATCACAATACCAGTCATAAAAACTCAGGCAGGTTCCGCCCATCAGTGACAGATAACGGGTACCCGCCGCATAGGAGACCATCGACATGGCCGGAATAGGCGAAAATCCGGCAACCCGGTCAGGGCCATAGTTTTTTACTGTCCAGATATTCGCGGCGGCAATCAACTGGTTCAGTTCGTTCCAGTCAGAACGGACAAAGCCGCCTTTACCGCGGGCTTGTTTATAGCTGGTTGCTTTCTTCTCATCACGGACAATACTGTCCCAGGCTTCTACCGGGTCACTGAATTGCTGCAGTGCTTCCCGCCATAACCGGATAAGCTGTTTACGCACCAGCGGGTATTTTAGCCGGTTGGCGCTGTAGATATACCATGAGTAACTGGCACCCCGCGGACATCCGCGGGGTTCATGGTTAGGTAAATCAGGGCGTGTCCGCGGATAGTCTGTTTGCTGGGTTTCCCAGGTGACCAGCCCGTTTTTGACATAAATTTTCCAGCTACAGGAACCGGTACAGTTTACGCCGTGGGTGGAACGGACAATTTTGTCATGCTGCCAGCGCTGGCGATAGCCGTCTTCCCAGTCACGGTTGCTGTCCATTTCCTGTCCGTGGCCGTCGGAAAAGGTGCTGCCCTTTTGCTTAAAATAGCGGAGTTTATCCAGTAATTTACTCATTTTTTTCTCCGTGCAGAAACCGTATTTCTGCCATCACTCTGTCAGGTATTCGGTGGTTGATCTGGCGGCAGGCCGGAGCTCCGCAATTATCCTTTCGCCGGTTTTTTACGGCCGTATACCAGTCCGGTAACCAGCAGACAGATAATGTAAAAGACCAGAAAGATTTTCATTGCCCCTACCGGAGAGCCAGTCAGGTCCAGGGAGGTGCCGAACGCCTTGGGAATAAAGAACCCGCCAAAGGCACCAATCGCAGAGATAAAGCCCAGCGCGGAGGCAGTTTCAGTCACGGCCATCTGTTGTGCTTCTGGCTGACTGGCACCTTCTTTGAGCGATTTGCTGATAGTCAGCTGACGGAAGATCACCGCAATCATCTGGAAAGTGGAACCACTGCCTAGTCCGGCGGTCAGGAACAACCCCATAAATACAGCGTAGAAAGCCGTGAAATTGCCTGAGCCCGGGGTAGTGTCTGGCAGGGTAAGGAACAGTAAGCCGCAGAATATAACCATAAAAACATAATTGATCAGTGTTACCCGTACACCACCAAACTTATCGGAAATCATCCCGCCGAAGGAACGGGCCAGGGCACCGATAAAGGGGCCAAAAAATGCCAGTTTCAGGATATCAATCCCCGGGAACTGGGTTTTTGCCAGCATGGCAAACCCCGCAGAGAAGCCAATAAAAGAACCAAAGGTGGTCAGATATAACAGGCTGAGCAACCACATATGACCGCGTTTCAGTACCGGTAATTGCTGCCGTACCGACATCTGAGTACCCGGAACATCATTCATCCCGAACCATGCGGCGAGGGTTGCGAGGATCAACAGCGGGACCCAGAACAGGGCCGCATTCGCCAGAAAAAGGACACTACCGTCAGTCTGCTGTACTCCGTGGGTACCGAGCAGGCTGAATAACGGTACAACCAGAACCAGCGGCGCGACCAGCTGCATAACACTGACACCCAGGTTACCAAGCCCGCCATTAATCCCCAGCGCGCTGCCCTGACGGGTTTTCGGGAAGAAAAAACTGATGTTGCCCATGCTCGACGCAAAGTTAGCCCCGGCAAAGCCGCACAGCAGAGAGATAACAATAAAGGTTGAATAACCGGTGGTCGTATCCTGCACAGCCAATCCTAACCAGATGCAGGGGATCACCAGGATGATGGTGGAAATTGCGGTCCATTTACGTCCACCGATTAATGGCACCATAAAAGAGTAGGGTACCCGCAGAATGGCCCCGGATAATGCAGGCAGTGCTGTTAACATGAAAAGCTGGTCAGTAGTAAAATTAAAACCGGCTTTATTCAGATTAATGGATACCGCACTGAATAACATCCAGACACAGAAAGAAAGTAATAAGGCAAAGACCGAAATCCACAGGTTACGTTGCGCTATTTTCTTTCCGTACTGCTCCCAGAACTGAGGGTTTTCAGGTTCCCATTGCTGTAAAAGCCCGGAACGTTGGTTGGTTAACGACATAGCCAGGTCCAGTGTTGAAGGTGGATGAAATTACCGGTTTCAGGTAATGACCGAGTTAATTAATGGTTTAAATATAAGTAGTTAATAATTATCATTGTTATCTGAGGATATATTTTGTTATCGCTTTTATTACATGACGGATTTTATCCTGACTTTCAGCAGGTACTGATTGATCCCGGACAGGTTTTGTTCAGGAACCATCAGTGAATAAATATATTTTTTTACGACTTTATTCACTATTCACTATTTACTGTTCACTATTGAGTAACGTATTGGCAGGAAATAAATTTAAAGAGTAAATGTTTAATTAAATTAATATGTTATTTTGTTTGTTAATTTAAATTAAATTCTGCCCGGCAGAAAACCAGTTAAGTGAATGCTGTAAACGGACAACCTCGCCGACAATAATAAGTGCCGGGCTGGCTGCATCTTTACATAATTGTTGTAACTCATGGAGGATCCCGACACTGACCTTTTGCTCTCTGCGGGTGCCCTTCCCGATGACGGCAACCGGCGTCTGATCACTGACTCCGGCTGCGGTCAGTTGCTGATAAATATCACCGGCCTGTTGTAATCCCATATAAAAAACAGTGGTCTGCGACGGCGAAATACCCGACAGGAACGGCGGACTGGCGGCATGTTTTGTATGGCCGGTAATCAGGCGGAGGCTGTCAGCATAATCACGATGGGTTAGGGGAATCCCGGCATATGCGGCGCATCCGCTGGCTGCGGTGATGCCGGGGACTACCGAAAAACGGATCCCCGCAGCAGCCAGAGCCTCGAGTTCTTCTCCGCCACGGCCAAAAATCAGCGGGTCACCGCCTTTTAACCGCACGACGCGCTTTCCTGACTGCGCCTGCGAGATCAGTAACTGATTGATCTGTTGCTGGGTAGTGGAATGCCGGCCACACTGTTTTCCGACACTGATATATTCTGTCGCCGGGCAGATTAATGCCCGGATATCGTCAGAAACCAGGCGGTCAGCCAGTACCACATCAGCCTGTTGCAGACAGGACAGGGCTTTAAGTGTCAGTAATCCGGCATCTCCGGGGCCGGCACCGACCAGGGCAACTTCTCCGGCCCCCGGTGACGGTATATTCATTTCCGGCGGAAGTACCGTTGCCGTTGTCTGCAGGACGGCGGATGATCCCTGTTGCTGGCTGATTTCGCAGAATATCTGCGCGCTATTGGTTTCGCGGCTGATTTGGTTATTCAGTGTTTGATCGCTGGTGGTCGCGACCACCAGCCAGCAGCCCTTAAGCAGACCGGAGTGATAACGGCCCTGATTCCAGCGGATCTGCTGTTGCTCTGCCAGAGCCGACAGCCCGGGAGTAAGCTCAGAGGCACAGACTAAAATATCCGCACCGGCCTGCAGTAACTGATGCACTCTGGTTTCTGCGAGGTGATTTCCTCCGGCGACCAGGCAGAGACGCTGGCGGAGATGGCATACCAGGGAAAGGTGCATCGCCCGTTACCCGGCCAGTACTCCGTGGCCGGCTGCCACGGTGCCACAAGGCTGTAACTGGACGACCCCCTGTTCAACTCTGACAGGGTAGGCTGCCACTGAGTAATTTTCATCTTCCAGACACCAGCCATCCCGCAGACGAAAATGCTGTTTTTTCAGCGGACTGGCGACCCATAACTCCCTTTCATGCTCTGCGATAATCCCTCTGCTCAGTACACTGGCCCCGAAAAAAGGGTCGATATTACTGATAGCAAAGACCTGCGGGTCTGCTGAGGGACGGAACAGGGCAATTTGCTGGTCATTTAACAGTGCACAGACTCCGGTCGCCGGCAGGATATCATCCAGCTGACATATGTTAGTCCAGCAACTCATGGCTGTTCCTCCTGAATAACAACGGGAATACGTTCACTGACGGTCGCTGGCCGATGCTGTTGTCCCTCCGGCACCATTTGTACCAGCATGTCCCGCCGGGCACTGTTGACGAAGTGATGGAAACGTAGCTGTGCCTCTGGCCGGCGCAGTGTTTCTTTCCATTCACAGTTGAAACGGTCTCTCAGTAACTGCAGATCCGCCTCAGACTGCTCAGCAATATTCAGTTCATCATTAATAATTACTTTTTTCAGATAGCCGATCCCGCCCTGCAGGTTTTCCAGCCAGACCGAGGTACGTTGCAATTTATCGGCAGTACGCAGATAGAACATCATAAACCGGTCGATATAGCGGACCAGTGTCTGTTGATCCAGGTCGGCGGCCAGTAAATCGGCATGGCGTGGTTTCATCCCGCCATTACCGCACACATACAGGTTCCATCCTTTTTCGGTGGCAATAACGCCGACATCTTTACTCTGGGCCTCTGCACATTCACGGGTACAGCCAGATACCCCGAATTTCATTTTATGCGGGGTACGGATGCCTTTATAACGGTTCTCCAGCATCACACCGAGCGAGGTACTGTCACCGACACCGAAACGGCACCAGCGGCTACCGACACAGGTTTTCGCCATACGCAGCGCTTTGGCATAAGCATGGCCACTTTCGAAGCCTGCGGCGATCAGCTGTGTCCAGATCGCCGGCAAATCGTCTTGCTGCACCCCGAACAGGGCGATACGCTGTGAACCGGTAATTTTGGTATATAACCTGAACTCACTGGCAATATCGCCCAGAACCTGTAATTGCCGTGGTGTGATTTCTCCGCCTGCAGTCCGCGGGATAACCGAATAAGTGCCATCTTTCTGTATATTTGCGAGGAAATTATCGTTGGAGTCCTGTAACGGAACTAACTCTGGTTGCAGAATATAGTCATTCCAGGCGGAAGCCAGCAGGCTGGCAATCACGGGTTTACATACCTCACAGCCGTAACCGCGACCATACTTGCTCAGCAAGCCGTCAAAAGTGGTTATCTGACCGACCCGAATCAAATGAAATAACTCCTGGCGGGAGTAGGGGAAGTGTTCGCACAGGTGATTATTAATTTCAATACCCTGGCGTGACAGTTCGCTATTCAATACCCGGGTTAGCAGCGGGACACAGCCTCCGCAGCCGGTACCTGCTTTGGTGGCGGCTTTCAGCGCCGCGACCGTATGGCAACCCTGTTCAATGGCTTTAATCAGGGCACCTTTGGTAACATCGAAACAGGAGCAGATTTGTGCGCTGTCGGGCAATTTATCAACGCCCATCGCCGGAGTATCTCCGCCAGTGGCCGGCGGAAGGATCAACTGACCGGGGTTCTCCGGCAGTTCGATATCATTCAGCATCAGTTGTAACAAATTACTGTAGTCGGAGGTATCTCCGACCAGCACAGCACCCAGTAAATGGCGGCAGTCTTCGCTGACAATCAGCCGTTTATAGACTTCTTTTATCTCATCAAGATAGACAAAACTCTGGCTGCCCACTGTTCTGCCGTGCGCATCGCCGATCCCGCCAACATCCACGCCGAGTAATTTCAGTTTGGCACTCATATCCGCACCACTGAAGACCGCCGGATGACCGGTTAAATGCTCAGCAGCCACCCGTGCCATTTTATAACCGGGGGCTACCAGCCCGTAGACATGTGTATTCCAGCAGGCACATTCGCCGATGGCATAAATATCAGGATCACTGGTCTGGCAGTGGTCATTAATCAGGATACCGCCTTTTTCGGCGACAGCCAGCCCGCATTGTCTGGCAAGACTGTCCTGAGGACGGATGCCGGTAGAAAATACAATAAAATCGACTTCCAGCTGAGTGTCATCAGCAAACAACAGGGTTTTTCGTGCCTGCTCTCCCTGCTGGACAATCTGTCGGGTATTTTTACCCGTATGCACTGTCACGCCGAGCCGTTCTATCTTTTTACGTAACAGCTCGCCGCCCATAGGATCAATCTGTTCCGCCATCAGTACTGGCGCGAATTCTATAACATGTGTTTCGGTCCCGAGGTTTTTTAAGGCCCCGGCGGCCTCAAGGCCAAGCAGCCCGCCACCGATAACGGCACCACGCTTGCTGCGTAATGCACAGGCTTCGATGGCGTTAAGATCTTCTATGGTCCGGTAAACAAAACAATCAGGGGTATCACTGCCTTTAATCGGCGGGATCCATGGTCGTGAGCCGGTGGCGATAATCAGTTTGTCATAACCGACAATACGCCCCTGACCGGAACTGACTTCTCTGCGCTGCCGGTCGACAGTTAAGGCCCTCTCTCCGATCAGTACTCTGATCTGGTATTTCTGATAAAAGCCTTCACGAACCAGTGATAAATCTTCTGCTGTGTGGTGTGAGAAATAAGAGGAGAGGTGAACACGGTCATAAGCTACGCGGGGTTCTTCACAGAAAACCGTTATCTCAAAATTACCGGCGGGATTTTTGTCGATTAACTCTTCAATAAACCGATGGCCCACCATCCCGTTACCAATCACACAGAGTCTGATATTACTCATTATGGCCTCACCGCAATTATTGAACGCTGACTCTACGACGGCACCGCAAACAGCACATTGATGCAAATCAAATGCATCTTTTGTTGGTACGGCAAAAATTCTCCTCAGGACGGATAAAGATAAGTTGATGTTATTAGTTATCGGGGATTCGCGGCATCGCGGGTCGCCAGTTTATCCGTCAGTGCCTGTCGGTATCTGTGGAGAACAATTGACTGTTTTTGACAAAAATTGATAAAAAGCCAGATTAATAGCTATTTATCGGCTTAATGTGTAAGAGAATTCCGTATTGTAAGTGGATGCCTTGCCAGAGAGATTATTGGCTGCTAGGTTTAATTCACAAGCAAAAACAAGGAAAACCATGATGAAAAAGACATTAACTGCTGTAGCAATTTCTATGACTTTCTTCACAGCGCATGTATTTGCAGAAACAACCAGCCAGCAACTGCAGGAGCAGACGCAGCAACTGAAGAACAAAACGTCTGAGACGGCAGAGCAGGCAACCAACCGTACCACTGAAGCTGCCCACAAAGCAGAACACCGCCTGCAGGAAAAAAACCAGCAGACGGTTAATAAACTGAAAAATGGCGGCAACAGCAAAAGCGATGCCCTGAAAGAAAAATCTCAAAAGGCCTGGAATCACACTAAAGAAGGTACTGAGAAAGGCTGGAATAAAACCAAAGAGACGACTCATAAAGCCGTCAATAGTACCGAAGAAGGCGCAACCAAAGCATGGAATAAAACCAAAGATGCTGCGGCAGATGCCAAAAAATCAATCGCAGAGAAAACCGGCAATTAATTCGCCTGTCAGAGACAGAGACTGAATATTGCGATGAAACCCCGCCCTGCTGATACAGGGCGGTTTTTTTTGAGGGTGGTGGTTATTTCAGGGTGTCGCTAATGGTCTGCCGGAAAGGCGTGGCAGGACGGCCAATCAGCGTGCTCAGTGTATGACTGTCATCAAACAGACCACCCTGCGCGGCCCCGGCATCAGAATCAGCCAGCAGATCAGCCAGTGCATCCGGCAGGCCGGCTTGTTTCAGTGCCGCCGCAAACGCATCCGCCGTCAGGTTCACATACTCTACGGCCACACCACTCTGACGGGCAATTTCTGCACTGAACTGTTGCAGCGTCCAGCTCTCATCACCGGCCAGCTCATAGACTTTTCCTGCCTGATTATCGTCAGTAATAACCTTCGCGGCAGCCTCGGCATAATCCTGGCGTGAAGCTGAAGATATTTTTCCTTCACCGGCAGCACCAATAAAGGCGTGATGGCTGAGGGCGGGGGCAATACTGGCTGCATAGTTCTCGCTATACCAGCCGTTGCGTAGCAGGGCGTAATCGATCCCCGAGCGGGCGAGAAGCGCTTCTGTCGCCCGGTGCTCTGCCGCCAGCCCCAGAGGAGAACTATCGGCATGCAGCAGGCTGGTATAGGCGATAAATTTTACTCCGGCCTGTTTTGCTGCATCAATCACCGCTCCGTGCTGAACTTCACGCTGACCTATTTCGCTGGAAGAGATAAACAGCAGTTTTTCCGCGCCTTTTAATGCCGGTGCCAGAGTTTCCGCGCGGTTGTAATCTGCTTCACGCAGGGTGATACCGGCCGGTAACTGTGGCGCAGCGGCCGCAGGACCCCGTACCAGGGCAATCAGTTCACTGGCAGGCAGTGTTTTCAGTAGCTGGTGGATAATTTTCCGGCCCAGCTGGCCGGTAGCTCCGGTAATAGCGATCATAATAGCCTCTCTTTTTAATAAATACGGCGACATATGGGTACTATAAAAGCTAAGCTTACTTTTAGTAAGTACTTACAAAAAGGTTAGTCTGGAAAATGTCAAACAACCTGCATCAGAAATATATGCGTGGTGAATTACTGAATTCGAATTGCCCTTCCCGGGATATGCTGAAAAGGATAACCAGCCGCTGGAGTGTGCTGGTATTGCTGGCACTTAAACAGGATGTATTACGTTTTAGTGAATTGCGCAGAAAAATTGGCGGGGTCAGTGAACGTATGCTGGCGCAGACTTTACGTAATATGGAGCAGGATGGTTTTATTACCCGTAAAGCTTATGATGTGGTCCCCCCGCATGTTGAGTACTGGCTGACGCCGCTCGGACATGAAGCGGAACAGAAGGTGGTTGGTCTTGCTGACTGGCTGGAAGACAATGTTCAGCGAATACAGCAAAACCGCGACAATTTTGAACGCCAGACGCCGGATGATACGCCCTGATCAACGGCCTGCGGGAAAAAAGACATAAAATGCGATCTGTTGCCGGGGTGTTTGTTTATTACGCATTAATTTTAAAAGAATATTTAATTTATTTATCCCCCGAAGGGCCGTGGCTTTCCTGACTGAAGGGTATTTTCCTTGCGCTTAAGATATATCATAGATAGATTATATAATCTCAAATGAGAATCATTAACCATGCCGTTGCCGGAAAGGCACCAACGGAAAATAGCTACGCGGGGATCTTTTATGTCTGCATTATTATCTTCAGGGCGCGCTCTGCCAAAACGGGTCAGAAATGAACTGCGTTTTCGTCAGATAACCGTACAGAGTAAACAACTGATTGCCGGAAAGTTCTGGCGTATTACATTTTGCGGCCAGCAACTGGCCGGTTATCATTCGCCAGGCTTTGATGACCATAGCAAAATTTTCTTCCCCGACCCGCAAACCGGAGCGCTGTTATTACCGGAGGTCAGTGATGAAGGGATAGTCTGGCCAGACGGAGAACGTCCGGTCTCCCGTGACTATACCCCGCTGTATTTCGACGGGAAATCCAGCCTGACCCTCGATTTTTATCGTCACGAAAGCGGTGTCGCCAGCCAGTGGGCTGAGCAGGCAACCGCAGGTGACCAGCTGGCAATCGGCGGACCTCGCGGGTCGATGATTATTCCCGTGGATTACCGGGTACAGGTACTGGTATTTGATGAAACCGGAATGCCGGCAGTGCAGCGGCGCTTAGCCGAAACCACGGCTGAACAACTCTTTCTGCTGGCCTTTGCCGATCAGCAGCTGGTAAACAGTTATCTGCCGGAACTACCAGCCAGTAGTGAACTGACCTGTTTTGGCGGTCCGGCGATCAGCCCCCGGACTCTTGAACTTTGCCGGCAGAAACTGGGGTCATTGCCGCTGCCGGAAGATGATTATTTTATCTGGCTGACCGGTGAAGGTGAGTCGGTAAAACAACTCAGTGACTATCTGACTGAACAACGCCAGTGCCATCCTGGCCTGGTACGGGCTGTGGCTTACTGGCACCGCAAAAGCTGATAATAGCCTCTGCTGACAGCCGGCAGGGGAAAAGGATACCGTTACCATGAATATTGCTAAATCCGGTTTACTCCAGCGTCGCCGGCGTGAAAAAATTCTGGATGCTGCAGATATCCGGTTACTGATACTCAGTTTTTTACAGCAGCAACCGGCCCATGGATATGAACTGATTAAAGCCGTCGAAAATCTGGCCCGCGGAGAATATACCCCCAGCCCGGGGATTATTTATCCGGCACTGATGTTGCTGGAAGAAATGGATGCCATCGTCCCGCAACATCCCGGCGCGGGGCGTAAAAGTTACCAGCTGACAGGTTACGGGCAGCAGTTACTGACCGATGGTGCAGCACAATTAGAAGAAATCTCGGCCCGTCTGAAAATGCTGGCAATTGTCGGCAGGAACCGCAACATTCCGCAAATCGAGCGGGCAGTCCATAACCTGAAAATGGCTCTGCACACACGGCTTGCGGAACCGTCTTTATCCACGGAAACGCTGTATGCAATAATCGATGCTCTGGATGATGCTGCCAGACGAATAGAGCGCAGTTAAACAACGTGATATTCACCGGCTGTCAGTGCGGACACTGATTATCCCGCCTTTTGCGGCCAGTTATTCATTTATTCTGAACCTGACTGCCGCGTTTCCGGCCGGCAGTCGACGACCAGCCGGCCACGGACCCGGCCATAAAGTAGGTCATCGGCCCCGCCGATAGCGGCCGCCAGCGGGATGATTCGGGTCATTTTCTCGAAACTGTTATGGTCATAGACGGCCGCCAGCCGTTGCCATGCTTGTTGCCGTACCGCCAGCGGGCACATAACACTGTCGACACCCGTCAGAGTTATCCCCCGCAAAATAAAGGGGGCAACACTGGCAGGAAGGTCAAGGCCCTGGGCCATGCCACAGGCCGCGACTACACCGTTTCTGGCGGTGGCGGCCAGAACATTACTTAACGTATAGCTGCCAACCGTATCGATCGCTGCAACCCATTGCTCTTTTGCCAGAGGTTTACCCTGTGTATTCAGAGTATCCCGCATAATAATCCGCCCGGCACCGAGTGTATTGATCAGATAGTCGCTTTCTTCCGCCCGGCCGCTGCTGGCAATAACCCGGTAACCGGCCCGCGACAGCAGCCAGACGGCAATACTGCCGACGCCACCGCAGGCACCGGTGACCAGTACCTCTCCCTGTTGCGGGGTGATGCCGTGCTTTTCCAGTGCCATCACACACAGCATAGCCGTCAGCCCCGCAGTACCGATCGCCATAGCACTGACAGGATCCAGAGGAGCGGGTAGCGGCACCAGCCAGTCACCATTGACGGCGGCCTTTTCTGCCAGACCGCCCCAGTGATGTTCACCCGCTCCCCAGCCTGTCAGTATCGCTACATCGCCGGGTTGCCAGCGGGGATGCTGGCTGGAGATGACTTCACCGGTAAAATCGATACCCGGGACCATCGGAAACTGACGGACAATCGGTGCCCGGTTAACTATCGCCAGAGCATCTTTGTAATTAAGGCCGGAAAATAAAACCTTCAGCAACACCGTCTCCGGTGGTAATTGTGCTTCCTGTAACTGACTCAGGGTCGTCCGATACCCTTGCTCATCCTTATCGATCACTATTGCCTGAAACATATTTCCCCCGGATAACGGTATACGCCCTGGCAAAGAAAGCCTGGCGGATAAGCTGTGAAATACATAATGCAGCATATCAGTCCCGCTGATCGATAGAAATCAGGCCATTTACAGGAAAACGAAATCCTTTTATGAATATCTGTTCAGTGCCGGGAGCGGATGCCATTGAGGAGATACTGTTACCCTGGCAAACAGGTTGCTGATTCTATTCGGTGTGATCACTATTGCTATCGACTATACGATCAGGAATGGTGTGATTATCGGTCTCAGTTTTATAGCAGTGACTCACTGTGCAGGACGATTGTACGGGTCTGAGTCTGCGAAGAGTGAGGAGCAGACCTTCAGATATCTCCCCGTATCAAAACAACGTCCTTACCGGACGGTATAGCCCATTTTTACCGCAATATATGGTTTACAGGCACAAGGTTCAGGATACGGATACCTGCTACCAGAGGTATCATCAGGCTTTTTAGCCGGTACTGAGGAAATCAGCTGTCAGTGAATATAAAGTCAAAAAATATGTCTTTTTATTTCCTGTTGTTTATTTTACTTCTTTATTATCAATATTTTGTGTTTTTATTGTCTGGTGATGTTGAATATTGTTGCTTGCCTGGGCCGGGGAAAGGTGACATGATAATCGCCGTTTATTTTATGCCACCATCGACTGCCCCGTGAGGATATTACGGTGAACATTACTGCCTGTTCTGCTCGTAATCTTATCACCCGCACACACTGTGTTGCCGGGATAAAGGGTGCCTGCCGGAAACCTCTGTTCTTTACCATTCGGTGACGCCTGCCAGTGGCTGCCTGCTGGATATGAGTAAAAACAGAAACGGTTCTGATTTTACTGATGTCTATCACCCTGAACTGAACCCTGTTCTCAGCCCGATATCTGACATTATTCGCCGGGGATATGTCCCCATGCTGTGCCTTTGTGCACCCACTCATCCTTGACCTTTGGGGATTTGTGTTATGACTCCTATGAAAATTGCGGCCAGTGCCGCGCTGATTCCGGTAATTGTTTCCGCTCGTCCGCTGGTGGCACTGGAAGATACTGACTTTACTGATGTTGCTGCGGTAGTGCTGAGCAGCACGGATGCCAGTAAGGCACTGCTTTCGTTGCTGGAACGCAGCGGGTTTAACTTACCGGTATTTGTCGGTGGTGAATTAGCGCCGCAGATCAGCGACCGGACAGAATACAGGGAATATCAGCCCGATGAAGAAGGGCATATGGCCCTGGAGCAGGCTGCCAGCGAATACCAGCAGACTTTACTGCCGCCTTTCTTCGATACCCTGACCCGTTATGTTGAGATGAAGAACAGTACTTTTGCCTGTCCCGGCCATCAGGGCGGTGAATTTTTCCGTAAGCACCCTGCCGGGCGGCAGTTTTATGATTTTTTCGGAGAAAATATTTTCCGCTCAGATATGTGTAATGCGGATGTCCGGCTGGGGGATCTGTTAATCCATGAAGGGTCGGCCAAAGATGCCCAGAAGTTTGCCGCCAGGGTGTTTAATGCAGATAAAACCTACTTTGTACTGAACGGTACTTCCAGCGCCAATAAAGTGGTCACTAATGCGTTACTGACGCCCGGTGATTTAGTGTTATTCGATCGTAATAACCATAAATCCAACCATCACGGGGCACTGATTCAGGCCGGAGCAACTCCCGTCTATCTGGAAGCGGCGCGCAACCCGTTTGGTTTTATTGGCGGAATTGATGCCCGCTGTTTCGATGAAGATTACCTGCGTAAGCAATTGCAGCAGGTGGCACCACAGCGGGCGCAGGCGGAGAGACCTTTCCGGCTGGCGATTATTCAGCTGGGCACCTATGACGGTACTGTCTATAACGCCCGTCAGGTGGTGGATAAAATTGGTCATTTATGTGATTACATCCTGTTTGATTCTGCCTGGCTGGGCTATGAACAGTTTATTCCGATGATGGCCGACGTTTCGCCTTTACTGCTGGAACTGAATGAAAATGATCCGGGGATCTTTGTCACCCAGTCGGTACATAAACAGCTGGCAGGGTTTTCACAGACATCACAGATCCATAAAAAGGATAACCATATCCGTGGTCAGCGACGCTTCTGTCCTCATAAGCGGTTAAATAATGCGTTTATGCTGCATGCGTCGACCAGCCCGTTTTATCCGCTGTTCGCGGCACTGGATGTCAACGCCAGAATGCATCAGGGTCAGGCCGGGCGCCGGCTATGGCAGGAATGTGTCAGGCTGGGGATTGAGGCACGTAAAGAGATCCTGTCACGCTGCCGGATGATCAAACCTTTTCTGCCGGAAAAGGTCGACGGCCAGCGCTGGGAAACGATTGCCACTGAAACACTGGCTGCTGATCGTCGCTATTTCAGTTTTGAACCTGAGGCCAGCTGGCATGGTTTTGCCGGTTATGCTGAAGGGCAGTATCTGGTCGATCCTTGTAAATTGCTGCTGACGACACCGGGCATTAATGCTGCCAGCGGGGAATACAGTGATTTCGGTATTCCGGCCACTATCCTGGCCCATTATCTGCGGGAAAACGGCATTGTGCCGGAAAAATGTGACCTGAACTCGATACTGTTTCTGCTGACTCCGGCAGAAAGTGCCGGGAAAATGGCTCACCTGACAGAGATGCTGGTGCAGTTTGAGCAACATGTTCAGCAGGATGCCTTACTGGAAGATGTCCTGCCGACGGTTTATCGTAAATATCAGCAGCGTTATCAGGGATATACTCTGCGGCAATTATGCCAGGAAATGCATGATCTCTGTGTCAGCTGGCAGGTTAAAGATTTACAGAAAGCGATGTTCCGTCAGCAAAGCCTGCCGGTTGTCAGAATGAATGCACAGCATGCCCATCATCGGTATTTGCGTGGTGAAGCGGAACTGGTCGCACTGGCCGACGCTGAAGGCAGGATTGCCGCAGAAGGGGCATTACCTTACCCGCCAGGGGTACTCTGTGTTGTCCCCGGAGAGCAGTGGGGCGGGGCGGTGCAACGCTATTTCCTGGCACTGGAGGCCGGGATAAACCTGTTACCGGGATTCTCACCTGAATTACAGGGGGTATATATGCGTGAGGATGCAGACAATATTCAGCGTCTGTATGGCTGGGTGCTGTTGGCTGAAAATAGCTGAAAACAGCCTGAGACTGCCGGTGGCGGCGAATCTGCCACCGGCAACCCGCTTAATAACGGTAGTAACCGCGCTGGGCGTTATTCACTTTATACAGATAGCGGCGTGACTCCATCGCCGGGTGATTAGTGACCAGAGTCTGGTAAACCTGATCCGGCGACATTCCATTGATAATCGTGAAAGCACGATCTTTACTGGCCGAAAAGATCCGTAACACACTGCCTGCACCGCCATTATAAGCGGTGATTACGGCGTAACGCCGTGATACCGGGTTATTAATCCCTGACAGATAAGTATTTTGCAGTAACGATAAATAGGCAGTCCCGGCATCAATATTATTTGCCGGGTCCAGCAGATACCCCCGGCTCGGCTTGCCCCATTTACCTTTCATACGGAACACATCGACCCCGGCGGTATGCTGCACTACCTGCATCAGCCCCAGGGCATCAGAGTTACTGACGGCATAAGGGTTAAAACTGGACTCGATCTGCATAATCGCCAGAATCAGTGATGAATCGACACCGTATTGTTCAGAAGCCTTACGCACCAGCGGCAGATATTTATGCGCCCGCTTGTTCAGGTGGTTAGGCACCATCGGGATGGTGACAGACCAGATAACATGCAGTCCGGACATCCGGCGCTGTAGTTTATTCTTCAGCAAATAGTCAGCAAAACTGGCGGCCCTGCCTTCCCAGCGGATAGAGCGACCGGTGTTATCCAGCACTTCGCCATATAACAGAGGTTGCTGGCTGAGCTTAATATCGTTGGCGTCCGAGTAAAGATCGACATTTCCCGGATTCTCGCCCACCAGTAACGTGGTGATAATTGCCTGCCGCAGGCTGGCCATCGGATCGGTACCGGCAATGGTCTCGATAGTAATGTTACCGCTTTCAAAGTTGATATGACTGCGGGTATAGTAATTATCGCTATATTTTACATAGTCCTTGGGCCCGGCAATCAGTACCTCATTGATCCCCCAGATATTCTCAATATTGTGGGCAAACTGCCCCATCAGAATGTCAAAACCATTGGTGTCTTTGACCCAGTCCTCATTAAAAGCCGGAGGCTTATGGCCGGAGCAGGACACCAGTAACGGAGCAATCAACAGTAGCGGGTACAGTTTTTTCATTTTTTCTGTTTAGCTGATTGTGGGTCGGGGAGGTTTCGCCGGAAACCGCTGTCAGGGGGCCGGAGGCGTATAGCCTTCAATATGTACATCTTTGCCTTCGAACAGGAAGCTGACCATTTCCTGTTCCAGCACTTTACGATCTTCCGGATTCATCATGCTGAGTTTTTTCTCATTAATCAGCATCGTCTGTTTGGTCATCCACTCCTGCCAGGCGGGTTTGGAGATTTGCTGGAAAATACGTTTGCCCAGCTCGCCGGGATATAACTGAAAATCCTGCCCTTCAGCTTCGCGTTGCAGATAAGTACAAAAAATTGTGCGGCTCATTATTCTTCCTCGTTTGGCTTACGCGAGTGTAAAACCAGTTGTTGCGGGTGTTTCAGTTCGTTTAGCAGACGCTCAACCGGGGCGGCCAGTCCGACCTCGGGAGCACGGGTTAAGTTATACCAGAGACTGTTGCTTTCATCCATCAGAGAGCCGAAGCGGGGCTGGTTAAGATAGCAGGGCACAATATCCAGATGAAAGTGGCTGAAGGTATGACGAAATGCGGTCATCTGCTGTACGGTGCCTGAAATCCGCTGTTCAGCAAGCCAGTGCTGTAACCCTTCTTCATTATCAAACTGCGGGAAACAGTACAATCCGCCCCAGATCCCCACCGGAGGCCGTTGCTGTAACAGCACATTTTCACCCTTTTGCAGCAATAAAAACCAGGCTGTTTTTACCGGCAGTGTCTTTTTCGGTTTTTTCCCGGGATATTTTTCCCACGAATGATGGGCATGGGCGATACAACCGGACTGTAACGGACACAGCTCACACTTAGGCCGTGAACGGGTACATACCATGGCACCGAGATCCATCATTGCCTGATTAAACTGGCTTACCCCGCAGGCCGGAGTCACCTGTTCACTTAGCTGCCACAGACGTTTCTCCACCTCACTTTTACCGGGCCAGCCGTCTACGGCATAACAGCGCGCCAGTACCCGTTTTACATTGCCATCAAGAATGGGATAATGCTGGCCCAGCGACAAGGACAGGATCGCCCCGGCTGTTGAGCGGCCAACGCCAGGTAAGTCTGCGACATCGTCGAAGTTGTGTGGGAAAATTCCGTGGTGTTTATCGACCACCTGACAGGCCGCTTTATGTAAGTTTCGGGCGCGCGCATAGTATCCCAGCCCTGTCCACAGATGCAGGACTTCATCCAGCGGGGCCGCCGCCAGATCGCTGACCGTCGGGAAACGGGCCATAAAACGCTCAAAATAAGGGATCACCGTGGCAACCTGGGTCTGTTGTAACATGACCTCGGATAACCAGACGTTATAAGGCGTTTTTTGCTGTTGCCAGGGCAGGGTCTTGCGGCCGAATTTCTGGTACCAGTCGAGTGTATATTGCGCAAATTGCGATGATTGCATCATGATCGCGATTAATTTCCACCAAAAGCTAACAAAGGGCAGGAATTCCAGCACAGACCTGCCACACTGTAAACATGAACATTGCAAAGGCTTGCTTCCGGCAGCGAAGTTTGCATAATTCCCGTCTTTGTTAAAATATCAACCTACAGGCATTACTATGATCAATGATGTCATCACGCCGGAATTTGATGAGAACGGTCGCCCGTTACGTCGGATTCGCAGCTTTGTCCGTCGCCAGGGGCGACTGACCAACGGCCAGCAGCATGCGCTGGACCACTACTGGCCGGAGATGGGGGTTGAGTTTACACCACAACCGGTCAGTTTTTCCGAACTGTTTGGCCGTGAAGCCCCGGTGGTTTTAGAAATCGGTTTTGGGATGGGGGCATCGCTGGTCAGTATGGCGCAGCAAAACCCTCATCAGAACTTTTTCGGTATTGAGGTTCATGCACCCGGCGTCGGTGCCTGCCTGGCATCGGCCCATGAGGCCGGCATCAGTAACCTGCGCGTAATGTGCCACGATGCGATGGAAGTTCTGGAAACCATGATTCCGGATAATTCACTGCGGATGGTGCAACTGTTTTTCCCGGACCCGTGGCATAAAGCCCGTCATAATAAACGTCGTATTGTTCAGGTACCCTTTGCTGAGCTGGTATTACGCAAGCTGAAACTGGGCGGTGTATTCCATATGGCGACAGACTGGGAGAACTATGCAGAGCATATGCTGGAAGTGATGCAGAACATTCCCGGCTATCGTAACCAGTCAGCGGCAGGCAATTATGTGCCACGCCCGGAAAGCCGTCCGTTAACTAAGTTTGAACAACGCGGCCAGCGTCTTGGTCACGGAGTTTGGGATTTGATGTTTGAGAGGATTAAATAATGGCAGTACAACGTAGTCGTCGTTTACGCAAAAAAATGCATCTGGCGGAATTCCAGGAACTGGGTTTTTCTGTCAGCTGGACCTTTGCTGCAGGAACTTCAGAGCAGGAACTGGATTCCACGCTTGATGCTTTCGTTAATGAAGTGATCGAACCAAACGGTCTGGCCTATGACGGTAGCGGTTATCTGCAGTGGGAAGGGCTGGTTTGTCTGCAGGAAACCGGTAAATGTACCGAACAGCACCGCGAAACCGTGCGTCAGTGGCTGGAAGCGCGTGGCTTGTCTGATGTAAAAGTGACGGAACTGTTTGACGTCTGGTGGGACTAAGTTGTAGCGGTTAACCGACCGTCTTTAATCAGTCAGTCATCAGTCAGTCAATAGCGCCCGACAGCAAACGATGCTTTGCCGGGACAGAAAGGAGTATACATGTTACGTAAAGCGATCGCTGTCGGGCTGTTACTGGCCGCAGCCCAGGCCAGGGCAGATTATCAATGTCCGGTTACACCGCAGGATGATATTGCCATCACCGGGCAACAGGTCGAAATCACCGGCAGCAATGGACAGATGATAATTACCCCGCGCGGAGAGATCACTTTTAACGGTCAGCCGGTCCGGACTGATAACGCACTGCGTCAGCAGGCGATCTCTTATCAGAACGCATTGCGTAATGACCTGCCGTGGATTGACTCGGGTGCCCGTCAGCGGCTGGAAAACAGCAGAGCTGCGCTGGATAAAGTGATCGTCGAAAAACTGGGGGCTGACAGCCATGTGCGTACGCGGCTGGCGACGCTGGATACTCAGCTGAAAGAGCAGATGAATCGTATTATTGAACAGCGCAGCGACGGGGTAATGTTCCACCATCAGGCCATCGACCAGGTGAGGTCAGAAGGCCAGAAGCTGGTACAGAGTGCGCTGGGCGGAATTCTGCAGGACAGCCTGAATGAACTGGGGAGCGCTAAAACGTCCGGAGATAACCCGCTGCAGGCGCTGATGGGTAACCTCGGCGGGCTTCAGCAGTCGATCCGCAGTGAAGCCGATAAGCAGGAAAAAGATTTCCAGGCCTTCGGTAAACAGGTGTGTGGCAAAGTGGTGGCGCTGGAAAAACAACGCACATCCCTCTGGCAGCAAGTCAGCCACTGATATCCCGCGGTCTGTAAGCAGTATCAGGTTCGCCTGATACTGCTGTTTATTACTATTCCGGGCCGAGAAATAACTCCAGCAGGCTGTTAAGAAACAGCCGGCCTTTCTCTGTCACCTGCCAGTGTCCGGCGGACTCCTGCAAATATCCGGCGGCAATCGCTTTATCCAGTGCCGGACGAATCTGCTGCACGGGCAGTCCTGTAAAACGACTAAATTCCTCCTGCGGGCAGGGTTCAGCTAACCGGAAACGGTTCATAAAGTATTCGAACGGTTTTTCCTGGTCTGCGACCGTATAGCGTTTATCCAGATACTCTCCGCGCATAAAACCACGGGGATGACGGGTTTTAACTGTACGGATAATCTGACCATCCGGCTGAGTCAGTTTTCCGTGAGCACCACAGCCAATGCCCAGATAATCACCAAACCGCCAGTAGTTCAGATTGTGCTGACATTGCATACCGGGGCGTGCATAGGCAGACGTTTCATATTGCTGGTACCCGGCGGCTGTCAGTAACTGATGTCCCTGCTCGAAAATATCCCACAGATCATCATCATCCGGCAAAACCGGAGGCCGGGAGGCAAACAGTGTGTTCGGTTCAATTGTCAGCTGATACCAGGACAAATGGGGCGGCGAGAGCTCAATTGCCTGACGCAGGTCATCCAGCGCTTCTTCCAGGGACTGGTCAGGTAAGCCATGCATCAGGTCGAGATTAAAACTGCGCAGCCCCAGACCGGCAGCCAGCTTTGCCGCACGTCGGGCTTCGTCCGGACCGTGAATCCGTCCCAGGCGCTGCAGTTTACTGCTGCTGAAACTCTGAACCCCGATAGAAATACGGTTAACACCGGCCTGCTGATAACCACTGAAACGATCCGCTTCCACCGTGCCCGGGTTAGCTTCCATGGTAATTTCTGCAGTGGCAGACACCGGCAAACGCTGGCGAACTCCGTCGAGTAATGCCTGCATCGCTTCACTGCTTAACAGGCTCGGGGTCCCGCCGCCGATAAAGATCGTGGAGACTTCCCTGCCGGACGTCAGCGCAATATCCGTATCCAGATCGGCCAGCAGATGATCCACATATTCCATATGCGGGACATCGCCTTTCAGGGCATGTGAATTAAAATCACAGTAGGGACATTTCTGTACACACCAGGGAATATGAATATACAGACTCAGTGGCGGCAGATTACCCATTACCCAGTGCATCCAGTAACATTTTAAGGGCCTGTCCGCGGTGAGAGATCGCCAGCTTTTCTGCTTTGGTCATCTCTGCCGCAGTTTTCCGGAGCGCCGGCAGATAAAACACCGGGTCATAACCAAATCCGCCTTCACCATGACTTTCACGGGCGATCATTCCCGGCCAGCAGCCATGGAATACCAGCGGGGTCGGGTCATCCCAGTGACGCAGATAGACCAGTACACAATGAAATGCGGCCTGGCGTTTATCGTCCGGGACATCCTGCATCGCATCAAGCAGTTTTTCCAGGTTCTGCTGATCACTGGCATCGCTGCCGGCATAGCGGGCAGACCAGATACCCGGTGCGCCGCCCAGCGCATCGGTCGCCAGCCCGGAGTCATCAGCAATTGCCGGCAGCCCGGTGAGCCGCGAAGCGTGGCGGGCTTTTAACAGAGCATTTTCGATAAAGGTCAGGCCGGTCTCTTCTGCAGACTCCACGCCGAGGTCGGTCTGGGCGACGATCTCCATCCCGAACTCTGCCAGCGGGGCGGCCAGTTCACGCACTTTTCCGGGGTTACCGGTCGCCAGTACAACTTTTTGCATAATCAATTCAATCCTCAGAATTACAGCAGATACCAGAGTCCCGGAAACAGATCCATTCCGAGAAAATTCAGTCCGTAGAGGATCAACACCACGACCATAGCGGAAAAATCGATCCCGCCCATCGCCGGCAGAATACGGCGCACAGGGGACATCAGAGGTTCCGTCAGCTGCACCAGTACATAATCAATCGGGCTGCGGCCCTGGCTGACCCAGCTCATCAGAGAACGGATCAGGATCACCCAGAAAATCAGGTTACCGGCAGCTTTCAGCAGAGATAGCACGCCAATCAGTACATTATCCAGCCCGATAGCGAAGCTGCCTGACTGAACCAGCATCAGCAGCGGGAATTTAATAATAGTCAGTACCAGAGCCAGTAATAAGGAGGCGGTATCGACAGGGCCGATAGCGGGGATCACCCGGCGCAGAGGGCGGATCACTGGCTGAGTCAGTTTAACGATAAACTGTGCCAGCGGATTATAAAAATCACAGCGTGCCCACTGCATCCAGATGCGCAGCAGCAGTACCATGACGTAAAGATCGATAACCGTTTTGACCAGAAAAGTCAGAGTGTACATGAGTGTCCTCAGTTATTGGGGTGAAGATGGCGGGTACTGGCGGGCACCAAAAATGGCGGAGCCGATACGTACCATCGTACTGCCGGCTTCAATGGCAGCATCCATATCATCGCTCATACCCAGCGATAGTGTATCAATACCCGCGTGTTCGCTCTGTAAGACAGCGAAGGCTTCGGCCATACGCAGGCAAACTGCCAGCCGGGACTGATAATCGTCCGAAGGCGCAGGGATGGCCATCAGACCGCGTAATTTCAGACGGGGTAATGCCACAATCTGGCGGGCAAGCTGAGGAATTTCGGCAACGCTGATCCCCGATTTGCTCGCTTCGTCACTGATATTCACCTGGATAAGAACATTCAGCGGGTCAGACTGTGGCGGACGCTGATCATTCAGTCGCTGTGCCAGTTTCTGACGATCCAGGGTATGGCACCAGTCAAAATGTCCGGCAACCAGACGGCTTTTATTAGATTGCAGCGGCCCGATAAAGTGCCATTCCAGACCGTCTAAATCTGTTGTCAGGGCAATTTTATCGACCCCCTCCTGTACATAGTTTTCACCAAAGCAACGCTGCCCCGCCAGCCAGGCCTCACGGATAGCGCTCACAGGTTTGGTTTTACTGACTGCCAGCAGAGTGATCTGCTGTGGATCTCTGCCGCAACCTTCGGCAGCCGCGGTAATACGCTCACGGACTTGCTGTAAATTATGCTGAATGGAAGTCATAACCGGACTATTTTATGGAGTTAGATGAAATTATTGAGCGTAGTGTAAAACATAATGCCTCTGATCTGCACCTCTGCTGTGGACATTTACCCTGGTGGCGTTGTCAGGGGCGTCTGGTATCGCCTCCGGACCTGCCGGTAATCAGTGAAAAACAACTCGCAATATTTTGTCAGCGCTGGCTGAACAGTAGTCAGCAGCAACTGCTGCACAGAGAAGGGCACTGTGATGCCGGGCTGACGTTAGCCAGTGGCCTGCGGCTGCGTGTCTGTGTTTTTCGCCAGCAGAGCGGACTGTCTCTGGCATTACGTCTGTTACGACCGCAAATCCCGTCAATGGAAAGCCTCGGATTACCGCCAGTCAGTTACCGGCTTATCGAAAAACAGGCCGGACTGATTTTAGTGTGCGGGGCGACCGGTTGCGGGAAATCGACCTCCATGGCGGCAATGATTGCAGAAATTAACCGCCGCCGCGGGCTGCATATCATTACCCTCGAAGATCCGGTTGAGTATCTGCATCACAGCACCGGATGCCTGATCCAGCAGCGGCAAGCCGGCGCTGATTTCTCATCATTTCATCAGGGGTTAATCGCCGCCTTAAGGCAGGATCCGGATATTATTATGATCGGTGAATTACGCGACCACCAGACCATCCGCCATGCTCTGATGGCGGCAGAAACCGGCCATCTGGTGTTGTCCACCTTACATACCGTGACAGCAGCGCAGGCACCAGAACGCCTGACAGACAGCTTTCCGGCGGCTGAAAAGAACCAGGTCAGGGCGCAACTTGCCGGGTGTTTATCTGCGGTGATTGCCCAGCGGCTGACAGAAAGCGACACCCGGCCCGGACAGTTACGGGCAGTTTTCGAAGTTTTAATCAACACACCGGCGGTGGCCAGTGTTATCCGTGAAGGGCGAATGCATCAGTTGCCGGGGATCATACAGACCGGTGCGGAAGCCGGTATGCAGAGTTTTCCGCCACCGCAGGGCAGGGGCTTCTCTGATACCGGTGGACTACTCAGCGGGGACAGACAGGCGATAACAGGGGATTGATTAGCTATCGCCGGTCACCGGCTTATCCGTTATGGGAAGGTTTAATCACCACCCGGATACTTTTTTCCTGCCAGCCGGATTTATCAAAAGTTCTGCCATAGATCATCTTCAGTGTTGAAGTGCCGGCTTTGCGGCCAATCAGATAAAATGTCTGCTGACCGGAGCAGCCGGTCATACCGGGCTTGCATTCTGCTGACTGCTGATAATCACCGGGGATCAGCAGCAACCCGGCAGGAAGCTGGCTGACCATCCACTGGTAACCGGTAGTCGGATTAGCATCCAGCGATAAGGTGATCTCTTTTCCGGCAACGCCATCCAGCTGTGCCGGAATCCCGGCGGCTCCGGCTGAAGCGGCAATACAGCTTAATGTGCCACCGATCAGACAGTTAAACAGGTTTTTCATGGGTAAAACTCCATTTTTATGCTGCACAAAAACAATATTGTAGCACTAAATACTGAATGTTTTTCTGAATATAAAATAAACCCATAAGGACAGCCGCGATCGGTGACAGGTCTTTAATGATTATCCAGCCAGCTTTCAACAATAATCACTGCAGAGCCGGAATCGACGTTACCTTTCGTCAGTGCGCGGTAGCCTCCTGCTTCAAACAATCCGGCACGGGCTTCCACGGTACTTAATCTTTCGTCCTGTAATTCGACGGCAACGCCGAAACGGCCATGGATACGGTTGGCAAACTTACGGGCCCGGGCGGTCAGTGGTTGTTCGGTGCCGTCCATATTCAGGGGCAGTCCGACCACGACCAGGTCTGGCTGCCACTCTTTCAGCAGTTTTTCCAGCAGGTTCCAGTCAGGCACACCGTCGCGGGCTTTTATGGCCGCCAGAGGCCTGGCGGTACCGGTAAGTTGCTGGCCAACGGCCACCCCGATACTTTTGGTACCGAAGTCAAATCCGAGTAAGGTTTTACCTGACATCAGGCATGCCCCGCATCACTGGTCATCTGAACAATATCCACCCCGATAGGTCTGGCTGCATTACGCCAGCGATCGGCCACCGGTGTCCGGAACAGTAACTGTTCACTGGCAGGCACGGTCAGCCAGGCATTTTCCAGAATTTCATCTTCCAGCTGTTGCTTTTCCCAGCTGCAATAGCCGAGTGCCACTATAATATTTTCGGGTTGCTGATCACTGCCCAAAGACTCAAGTACGTCTTTTGAGGTTGTCAGCACCGTATCTTCGGAAATAGTAATACTGGAGGCAAAACTGTGCTGTGGTGAGTGCAGAATAAAACCACGATCATCGGCCACCGGTCCGCCGTTATACACCGGGTGCTCCAGAGTACCGGCAGCAGCGGGGTGTTCGGGAGTAATATCTAATTTTTCCAGAACGCCCTCAATGGTAAGGTTTTCCATCGGCTTATTGACGATTAATCCCATGGCACCTTCATCATTATGTTCGCAAATATAGATGACAGAACGTTTAAATACCGGGTCCTGTAATGAAGGCATGGCGATCAGAAAATGGTGCTGTAAATTCATACTCACTCTGTCGGTTTATTTTTAAGGTCTATCCGGCAGCCGCAGGCTGCCGGTCAAAGGGATCTCCGCAGTTTAGCGGTCAAGACGCTTTTCGATAGCATCCATCAGCATCCCGGTCACAGAAATCGGGAAAGCTGCTTCTATTTCACGGACACAGGTCGGGCTGGTCACATTAATTTCTGTCAGCCGGTCGCCGATAATGTCCAGTCCGACAAAAATTAATCCTTTTTGTTTCAGTACCGGTGCAACTTTGCGGGCTATTTCCCAGTCGCTTTCACTTAACGGCCGGGCTTCACCACGGCCACCGGCGGCCAGATTACCGCGGGTTTCTCCTGATTTAGGGATCCGCGCCAGGCAGTAGGGTACCGGCTCGCCGTCCACCACCAGAACACGCTTATCACCTTCTTTAATTGCCGGCAGGTAGTTCTGGGCCATACAGTATGTGGTGCTGTTGTGTGTCAGGGATTCACAGATCACCGAAAAGTTAGGGTCATCCTGTTTCACCCGGAAAATAGAGGTGCCACCCATACCGTCCAGGGGTTTCATAATAATATCGCCGTGTTCTTTCCAGAACTCCTGCAATTTTTGCTGGCTGCGGGTGACGAGTGTGTCGGGGGTCAGTCCGGCAAACCAGGCGGTAAACAGTTTTTCATTACAGTCACGCAGGCTTTGCGGTTTATTAACCACCAGCGTACCTTGCTCTTCTGCACGTTCCAGAATATAGGTGGCATAGATAAATTCTGTATCGAAAGGCGGATCTTTACGCATCAGGATCACATCCAGATCGGCCAGCGGTATTTCCTGCTCACTGTCAAACCGGTACCAGTCCTGAGCATTCTGCTCAACGCTTAATACACGGCTGCGTGCGCTGGCAACGCCGCCCCGTAAGTGCAGATCATTCATCTCCATATAATGGATTTCATAACCCCGGCGCTGTGCTTCCAGCAGCATTGCAAAACTGGTGTCTTTCTTAATATTGATGTCCGCAATCGGGTCCATCACTATGCCAAGCTTAATCATTCGTCTCTCCTCGGAAGGCAGTAATGACTACCTTATCATTAACGGATTTTACCGGTTCAGGATATCAGGGGCTTTACCGCAGGTGCCGGGCTGTTTAGCCTAAATCGCCAAATCTGACCTGTAAGGCGGTAAGCACAGTCAGTGCTGCAGTTTCGGTACGCAGTACCCGCGGACCGAGCAGAATATCAGTAAAGCCCTGTTCTGAACCCATGGCAATTTCTTCTGCGGTCAGTCCGCCTTCCGGGCCTATCAGCATCCGGATACGGCTGACAGGCAGCGGCAGTGTATTTATGCTCTGGCTGGCCCGCGGATGCAGATTAAGTTTCAGCCCCGGTTCCGGCTCTGTACACCAGTCATGCAGGGACATCACCGGACGTATTTCCGGTACGATATTTCTGCCCGATTGCTCACAGGCAGCAATGGCGATTTTTTGCCATTGCAGACGTTTTTTTTCCAGACGCTCAGTGTCCAGTTTGACGCCACAGCGTTCAGAAAGCAGCGGGGTAATCAGGTTCACACCCAGTTCGATAGATTTCTGGATAGTAAACTCCATTTTTTCTCCGCGTGACATCACCTGTCCGAGGTGTAAAAACAGCGGCGATTCACGGTCATCTGTGACACCTTCGGTCACCTGTACCGTGACACTCTTTTTGTCAGCATGGACAATCGTGGCACTGAAAACCTGATTACTGCCATCAAAGATCTCCAGGGCCTGGCCGCTGGTCATTCTCAGCACACGACCCACATGATTGGCCGCCTCTTCGCTTAAGCGAAATTCACTATTATTTGCTACGGTTTCAGGGTGATAAATGCGGGGTACGCGCATGAAAAATCTGCCAGTTATGGGCTGACGTCTCGCCGTCAGCCATTAAAAATAAATGAATAATCAGTGTCTCTGGCTGTGATGATAACGTCAACTGCCGGATAGACTTTTTTACCGCAGCGCAGACCGCTATTATGCCATATCTGTAGCACGGAACGTGAAACCGCAGGCTTACTGCGGATATTCGCCCCTGAGCAGTTCACCGCCACACCCGGTACAGCGATAACGGGTTTCACCGCGCAGCACACGGTTATGCCGGCGGACTGTCAGCAGATGCTGACGGCACTGGCAGTGGTAAGCAAAGGTCTTTTGCAGCGAGTCGGTACTGAAACGGTGCGTCCGGCGGGCACTGACCCCCAGCACGGTTTCCATCATCCATTTCCATTCTTTACCGTGAGGCGCTACTTTTCCGAACTGTTTCCAGACCAGCAGATGAGCCAGCTCATGGGGTACCACTTCATCAATAAACGGTTGTTTATTTTCCAGCAGCAATACCGGGTTAAGGCGTATTTCCCACTGCTGTAACCAGGCGCTGCCGGCGGTAGTTCCCCGTTGCTGGTAGAGAATTGTCGGTTCGGCAAAAGTCTGTTTCAGGTGGCTGCCGGCACGCTGTAAATGCAGTCGCAGCGAATGCATAACGGCCTGCTGCAGGGCAATAGGGAGGCGGGGTGTTTTCATAGGTGCAGCATAAAGGCCGCGACAGAAGATTACAATTATTCCGCGGACGGATAAAAAAACAGGCGACGTTACCGTCGCCTGCCATAACTGATCGAAAAATCAGTTTCTCTCACCAATATTACGTAATTTTTTACCCTGCATCAGGTTACGTTCAATATGTTCCAGAGACACGTTTTTGGTTTCCGGAATCAGCACCAGCGTCAGGATAATAAACAACACATTCAGCGCAGCATAGAGTCCGAAGGTAGCCGCGTTCCCCAGGGTACCAAGCAGTGTCAGGAAGGTAGCACCGACAATCATATTGGCAATCCAGTTAGTGGCAGTCGAGACGGTGATCCCGAAATCGCGGCCTTTCAGCGGCTGAATTTCCGAACACAATACCCAAATCAGCGGACCGGCACTCATTGCAAAACCGATAATAAACATTAACAGCATCGCAATAGCAAAGTACTGCGCACCCTCTGTGTGTATTCCGGCATGCAGCATTGCGCCGAGAGTCCCCATACCGACGGCCATAACAATAAAGCCAAGGATCAGCGTGGGTTTACGTCCCCAGCGGTCAACCAGACCGATAGCGATAAAGGTTGCCAGCACGTTAATACCACCGACAATAACAGTCCCCCACATTTGCTGACTGGTATTAGTAAAGCCGGCAATTTCAAAAATCTTCGGCGCGTAATACATAATCACGTTCATCCCGGTAAACTGCTGCATAACCTGCAACAGAACACCCAGGTAAACCGCACGGCGGAAGTTGGGGTTAGAGGTGAAGAGTGCCCAGCCGGTCTGTTTAACTTTCAGGCTTTCACGAATTTCGTCCAGTTCGCGTTTCGCCTGCTCGCTGGTATCACGCAGACGATCAAGCACCCGCTGTGCATCTTTAAAATTACCTTTCGCCGCCAGCCAGCGCGGGCTGTTTGGCAGGAAGAAAACGCCCACCAGTAACAGCAGTGCAGGGATAGTGATAACGCCGAGCATCCAGCGCCATGAGCCGCTGTAGCTGAAAGCCGTATCCGACAGATAAGCCCCGACAATACCGATGGTGATCATCAGCTGGTACAGAGAAATCATACTGCCACGGATTTTTTCCGGGGCAATTTCGGACAGATACAGCGGGGCGGTATAAGATGCAATACCCACCGCCAGACCCAGTAATACCCTGGCCGCGATAAGGACTTCCGGATCAGTTGCCAGCGCTGAACAGAGTGAACCGGCAACAAACAAAATGGCACCCGCCATCAGGCTTTTTTTCCGGCCCAGCTGAGACGACATCCAGCCGCTGCCAATGGCACCGATAGCGGCACCAAACATCATTGAACTGACAATCCATTCCTGCTGGTGGGCAGTCACATTAAAATCTTTTGCGATGAAAGGCAGGGCCCCGGCAATCACACCGATATCCAGACCAAACAGTAAACCCGCAAGTGCAGCAAGAAAGCAGACAAACAACGTCATCATTTTGTTTGAGGTTCTGCTTTTGTGAGTGTTGCCAGGCATTTTAGCCTCCGCTGTTAACTATCATTCTTGTTGTAATGTTAAGAAATTCCTTCGGAATTATCAGTGAGCCAGATCACAATGATGTAATCGGTTACATATGATAACCCCCTGAAAGAGATATTTAATTCGAGAATTATCGTTTCAGGGCCTGACAGGAAAGAATATTTTCCTGACAGTCAGAATAAAGATTATAGCTCCGCATTGATAGCGCAAAGCAACCCATTTTTAACGATTGAATTGATTTGTTATACCCTGAAAAGTCTGAGAATTCTTTACTCATTGCTATGTAATCGTTACCACAGGTTCTGGTTCACATTTTTTGTGAAATTTTATTAAGAAAATGCATGGATAAAAGATCAGCAACCGGCAAGGGTATCATTTTACGAAAGGCAACGGGGGCAGAGGAAAACAGGGCAGAAGACTCTGCCCTGAAAAGAGTATTACAGACCGGCAGCGTCGCGTAAGGCGGCAGCTTTGTCGGTTTTTTCCCACGGGAAGTGCTCACGGCCAAAGTGACCATAGGCAGCAGTTTCACGGTAGATTGGGTGTAACAGGTCCAGCATCTGAATCAGACCATATGGACGCAGGTCGAAGAACTCACGTACCAGCAGGGTCAGAGTTTCGGTTGGTACTTTTCCGGTACCAAAGGTTTCGACCATGATTGATGTTGGTTCAGCCACACCGATGGCATAAGACACCTGGATTTCACAGCGATCCGCCAGGCCAGCCGCAACGATATTTTTCGCGACATAGCGCGCAGCGTAGGCTGCAGAACGGTCAACTTTTGACGGGTCTTTACCAGAGAATGCACCGCCACCGTGACGAGCCATACCGCCGTAGGTATCGACGATAATTTTACGGCCGGTTAAGCCACAGTCGCCCATTGGTCCGCCGATTACAAAACGGCCGGTCGGGTTAATAAAGTATTTGGTCGAACTGTTCAGCCATTCTTCCGGCAGTACAGGTTTGATGATCGTTTCCATCACCGCTTCCTGCAGTTCTTTCTGGCCAATCTCTTCCGCATGCTGAGTTGACAGCACCACAGCATCGATACCGACGATTTTACCGTCGTCATACTGGAAGGTGACCTGGCTTTTTGCATCAGGGCGCAACCATGGCAGAGAGCCGTCTTTACGGACTTCAGCCTGACGCTGTACCAGACGGTGTGCATAAGTCACCGGGGCTGGCATCAGAACATCGGTTTCGTTGGTTGCATAACCAAACATCAGTCCCTGATCTCCGGCACCCTGCTCCAGAGGATCTTTACGGTCCACACCCTGATTAATATCCGGCGATTGTTTACCGATAGCGCTGAGTACTGCGCAGGAATTCGCGTCGAAGCCCATATCGGAGTGGATATAGCCGATATCACGTACGGTCTGACGGGTAATGTCTTCAATGTCTACCCATGCGCTGGTGGTGACTTCACCGCCAACCAGAACCATGCCGGTTTTTACGTAGGTTTCACAGGCGACGCGTGCTTTCGGATCCTGTTCGAGGATGGCGTCCAGGACTGCATCAGAGATCTGATCAGCAATTTTATCGGGATGCCCTTCTGATACGGACTCAGATGTAAATAGGTGTTTAGCCATTTGTTCCTTACCTTACTCTCTGGTTTCAATTCAATCGGCCTGGCGAACATCAGTCATGCTCACTTTCGCTTCTTCAGACAACGCCGTGAGCGGTACAAGGTGTGCTTTACGGCACAGACTGGAAAGACACTGCCTGGTTATTAATCATTTAGATGGACAACCATCCGGACGTCCATTTTAGGGCAGTCACCGGCCTGAATTCCAGCCTTTTTTATGATTAAGGGATTGCTAAATGTAAATTAGTGGAACACTGTACTGGTTTCAGCCAGTAATTCTTTGCTTTTTCAGGCAATGGGCGTTATAAACAGCCGCTGCTGCCATACAGGACAGCAGGTTGCGGGGCGCGCAGCAGATGCGTGGTCCTGAGGTCAGGCCATGGCGGTCTGATTTCCATTCTCTGAACGTTTTCCGTATGCCGGTGGCATAAGCGGAGGTGATGAAACTGATGAACCAGGCTTGCTTATTTTCCGGGGGTTCTTTGCCCTGTGGCGATGCACCCGGCTGCCTCTCTGTGATTCCTGTTGTCTCCTTATATGCTGTCCTGCAAACTTTTCCCCGACGACGTTACCCCGGCTGCGGTAATTTTTCCGACACCTGTGCGGGTTAAATTATCGGCTACCGGTCCGGTATGACTTCGCCGTACCAGCTGCGGGTTGTACCCTCAGACTGTTCCGTCCCCGGTTTTACCCTGAAGCTGCCCCGGTTACCGGTGTACTATGCTATACCTGGTGAATGAAGCAGGCTTTCGGTCAGGAGAAATTTCTCCATGAGAGAAAACAGCTGTTTCACATTTCAATCTACGATAGAGGTTCGCGATGTCTGACGACATGAAGACTATTACGGGTTCGTCAGCAGGCGAACATGGGGTTCTGCGTTCTATGCAGGAAGTGGCAATCAATGACCAGCAAGCCAGCCGGATGTTGAAAACCTATAACATCGCCTGGTGGGGGAACAACTATTATGACGTCAATGAACTGGGTCATATCAGTGTCTGCCCCGATCCGGATAAACCAGACGTCCGGGTTGACCTGGCAAAACTGGTAAAAGAGCGCGAAGCTCAGGGACAGCGCCTGCCGGCACTGTTTTGCTTTCCGCAAATCCTGCAGCACCGTCTGCGTTCCATCAACGCCGCGTTTAAACGGGCGCGTGAGTCTTTTGGCTATCGCGGAGATTACTTCCTGGTTTATCCGATCAAGGTTAACCAGCATAAACGCGTCATTGAATCACTGATTAACTCCGGCGAACCGCTGGGACTGGAAGCAGGTTCAAAAGCTGAACTGATGGCAGTACTGGCCCATGCCGGACAAACTCGCTCGGTTATTGTCTGTAACGGCTATAAAGACCGTGAGTACATTCGTCTGGCGCTGATTGGCGAAAAGCTGGGACATAAAGTCTACCTGGTGATCGAGAAAATGACCGAGGTACGGCTGGTGCTGGAAGAAGCCGAACGTCTGAACGTCACCCCGCGGCTCGGTATCCGCGCGCGGCTTGCTTCTCAGGGCTCAGGTAAGTGGCAGTCAAGCGGGGGGGAAAAATCGAAATTTGGTCTGTCAGCCACCCAGGTACTGCAACTGGTTGAGATCATGCGTAATACCGGCCGTCTGGACAGTCTGCAGTTGCTGCATTTCCACCTCGGTTCACAGATGGCGAACATCCGTGATATTTCTACCGGAGTGCGCGAGTCAGCACGTTTTTATGTAGAGCTGGCAAAACTAGGTGTCAATATCAAATGCTTTGATGTCGGCGGCGGTCTGGGTGTTGACTATGAAGGTACCCGCTCCCAGTCTGACTGCTCGGTAAACTATGGCCTGAATGAGTACGCCAATAATGTTATCTGGGCGATTGGCGGGGCCTGTGACGAACACGGTCTGGAACATCCGACGGTGATCACCGAATCCGGACGGGCGGTCACGGCGCACCACACGGTGCTGGTATCGAATATTATCGGGGTAGAGCGTAACGAATTCACCACCCCGCAGGCACCGGCAGAAGATGCACCACGGCCGATTCTCAGTCTCTGGGACACCTGGCAGGAAATGCATGAGCCGGATGTCCGTCGTTCGCTGCGTGAATGGCTGCATGACAGCCAGATGGATCTGTCGGATATCCATACGGGGTATTCTGCGGGCACCTATGATCTGACGCAGCGTGCCTGGGCGGAACAGCTGTATCTCAGCATCTGTCATTATACCCGTCAGCACCTTGACCCGAGTAACCGCGCGCACCGGCCGATTATTGACGAACTGCAGGAGCGGATGGCGGATAAAATCTATGTCAACTTCTCACTGTTCCAGTCCATGCCGGATGCCTGGGGGATCGACCAGTTATTCCCGGTATTGCCTCTGGAAGGGCTGAATAAATCGCCGGAGCGTCGTGCTGTGCTGCTGGATATTACCTGTGACTCTGACGGTACGATTGACCACTATGTGGACGGTGATGGGATTGCCACCACAATGCCGATGCCGGAATACGATGTGGAAAATCCGCCGATGCTGGGCTTCTTTATGGTCGGTGCATACCAGGAAATTCTGGGCAATATGCATAATCTGTTTGGTGATACAGAAGCGGTAAATGTGTATGCCTATGATGATGGTTCGGTGGATGTGGAACTGTCGGATGAGGGCGACACGGTGGCCGACATGCTGGAATATGTGCAGCTTGATCCGCGCGAACTGCTTGAATTATTCCATAAACAGGTCAGTGCCAGCGTGATTGAGGAACAACTGCGGGATCAGTTCCTGTCTGAATTTGAAAGTGGTTTATACGGTTATACCTATCTGGAAGATGAGTGATAACCGCCGGCTGCCGCGACAAAGCATAATGCGCACCAATAATGTTTGCAGTTGCTGCAGCGGGGTACCATAATCTGTTATCCCCCTTGTGCGTCGGGTTTAACGACACACAAGGGTTTTTTTTCGCCATCATCAAGCCGGGTAACAGAATTTCTGCTGCCTGAACCGGTAAACGGGAATATAGAGGAAGAGATATGTACCACACCCTGGGTAATGAATATGACAACTCGCTGGTGTCTAATGCCTTTGGTTTTATGCGGTTTCCGCTTAACTTCCAGCCGTATAACAGTGATGCTGACTGGGTGATCACCGGTGTACCTTTTGATGCGGCCACCTCTGGCCGTCCCGGCAGCCGTTTAGGCCCGGGGGCAATCCGGCAGATATCGACTAACCTCGCATGGGAAGGCTGTCGCTGGCCATGGGATTTCGATTTACGTCAGCGCCTGAATGTCATTGATTGTGGTGACCTGGTGTATGCATTCGGTGACTCTCAGGATATGTCCAGTAAACTGCAGGCTCATGCGGAAAAACTGCTGGCCAGCGGCAAGCGTATGCTGACTTTTGGCGGTGACCACTATATTTCACTGCCCCTGTTACGCGCCCACGCTAAACACTTCGGTAAAATGGCACTGGTGCACTTTGATGCGCATACGGATACTTACTCCAACGGGCCGACCTTTGACCATGGCACCATGTTCTGGCATGCGCCAAATGAAGGGCTGATCGATCCGCAACACTCGGTTCAGATCGGTATCCGTACCGAGTATGACAAACAGCTGGGCTTTAATGTGCTGGATGCGGCGCGGGTCAATGACCAGCCGGTCGATGCGATTGTGGCCGAAATTAAAAAAACGGTCGGTGACCTGCCGGTTTATCTGACCTTTGATATCGACTGTCTTGACCCGGCACATGCCCCGGGCACAGGCACCCCGGTCACCGGCGGCCTGACCTCCGACAAAGCCGGTAAACTGGTACGTGCTCTGCAAGGGCTGAACATCGTCGGTATGGATCTGGTGGAAGTCGCGCCGGGTTATGATCATGCGGATATCACCTCTCTGGCAGCGGCAACCCTGGCACTGGATATGTTACATGTTCAGGCTGCCAGCAAAGCCTGATGTCTTGTATTCGTCTGTATAACAGCGTTAACTTACCGGCTACAGAAAAACGGGGGAGAATAGCATGGGATTACTGGATGAGCTGGTCGGCTCACTGACCGGCGGGCAGCAAAATAATTTGTCTCAGTTGCAGGCAGTCTGGAACTGGGTTCAGGAACAGGGCGGTGTTGAAGTACTGATCAGTAAATTTCAGCAGGGCGGTCTGGGAGAAATTCTCGCCTCCTGGCTGAGTAAAGGTTCAAACCAGCAGCTCACCAGTGGTGACATTCAGTCGGCTTTCAGTAGTCAGGACCTGCAGTCACTGGCTGATAAGCTGGGGACAGATATCAGTGGTGCGTCAGGGACTTTGTCGGAACTGTTACCTCACCTGATTGATCAGATCTCTCCGCAGGGTGAAGTGCACCCTGAAGCTACTGGCAGCAATAGCCAGCTGGATCTGGGCTCACTGGTCGACAGTCTTTTTAAACGTTAATTATTGTCGGCTAAAAAACCGGTTTTCTGTAAAGAGGCCGGTTTTTTTTGTCTGCCGTATCACTGCCGGTGGCGGGAGGTATTCAGCGTCACAGGGATGATACGCAGACATACCCGCGGGCAGCGGATAGCGGCAGAGAATACCGGTACTGAAAACTCAGGCACCGGCAGTGGATATGCCGCCAGTCTTACGCCTGTCGCACAATTCGCATCCCGTGGCATATACTTTTGCCCTGTTTTTCATGTACATTGAAGGACTAACGTTTTTCTGCCTTGCCCGATAATTGTTAAATTTCAATGAAATAGATAATATTATCCAGGGGAAGGTTACTTGCCGATCCGGAGTTAATATATGCCCTCACATAAAGAACTCGCGAATGCGATCCGTGCCCTCAGTATGGACGCTGTGCAAAAAGCCAAATCCGGTCACCCGGGTGCCCCGATGGGCATGGCTGATATCGCCGAAGTATTGTGGCGTGATTTCCTGAACCATAACCCGCAGAACCCGTCATGGGCTGACCGTGACCGCTTTGTGCTGTCTAACGGCCATGGCTCAATGCTGATTTACAGCCTGCTGCACCTCACGGGTTATGACCTGCCGATCACCGAACTGGAAAACTTCCGTCAGCTGCACTCCCGTACCCCGGGCCACCCGGAATACGGCTATACCCCGGGCGTGGAAACCACCACCGGTCCGCTCGGCCAGGGCATTGCCAACGCGGTCGGTTTTGCGATTGCTGAACGCACTCTGGCGGCCCAGTTTAACCGTCCGGGTCACGAGATTGTTGACCACCACACCTACGTCTTTATGGGTGACGGTTGTATGATGGAAGGGATTTCTCACGAAGTCTGTTCGCTGGCCGGTACCCTGAAACTCGGCAAACTGGTGGCGTTTTATGATGACAACGGCATCTCGATTGACGGCGACATCGATGGCTGGTTTACGGATGATACCGGCATGCGCTTTGAGGCCTATGGCTGGCATGTGATCCGCGGCATCGACGGTCACGACAGCGAAGCGGTACGCCAGGCTATCGAAGAAGCCCGTCGCGTCACGGATAAACCGTCGCTGCTGATGTGTAAAACCGTGATTGGTTTCGGTTCGCCGAATAAAGCCGGTTCTCATGATGCTCACGGTGCACCGCTGGGTGATGAAGAGATCGCGCTGACCCGCAAACAGCTGGGCTGGAACTACCCGCCGTTCGAAATCCCGGCCGATATCTATGCCGCCTGGGATGCCAAAGCCGCCGGTCAGAAAAAAGAACAGGACTGGGACAGCAAATTTGCCGCCTACCGTCAGGCATTCCCTGAGCTGGCGAAAGAGTTTATCCGCCGTACCTCAGAACAGCTGCCGGAAAACTGGCAGGCAGAATCACAGAAGTATATCGAACAGCTGCAGGCTAACCCGGCGAATATTGCCAGCCGTAAAGCGTCGCAGAATGCTATCGAAACCTTTGGTAAGTTGCTGCCGGAATACCTGGGCGGTTCAGCTGACCTGGCACCAAGTAACCTGACCATGTGGTCCGGCTCAACACCGATCAACGAAGATGCGGCCGGTAACTACATCCATTACGGTGTCCGTGAATTCGGTATGACGGCTATCGCCAATGGCCTGGCACTGCACGGGGGGTTCCTGCCGTACACTGCAACTTTCCTGATGTTTGTCGAATATGCGCGTAATGCCGCACGTATGGCCGCACTGATGAAAATCCGTCAGAT